>NZ_VCHQ01000004.1 GCF_005860775.1 Klebsiella indica | reverse complement strand
GCGCGCTATCGTCAGCGCTACCTGGACCTGATCGCTAACGATGGATCCCGCCATACCTTTAAAGTGCGTTCGCAGATCCTGGCGGGCATTCGTCAGTTCATGGTCGGCCGCGGCTTTATGGAAGTGGAAACTCCGATGATGCAGGTGATCCCCGGTGGCGCTTCCGCCCGTCCGTTCATCACCCATCACAACGCGCTGGATCTGGACATGTACCTGCGCATCGCGCCGGAACTGTACCTGAAGCGTCTGGTAGTTGGCGGCTTCGAGCGCGTGTTTGAAATCAACCGTAACTTCCGTAACGAAGGTATCTCCGTGCGCCATAACCCAGAGTTCACCATGATGGAACTCTATATGGCCTATGCGGACTATAAAGACCTGATCGAGCTGACCGAATCCCTGTTCCGCACCCTGGCGCATGATGTTCTCGGCCATACCGAAGTGCCTTACGGCGATGACGTTTTCGACTTCGGCAAGTCGTTTGAAAAACTGACCATGCGCGAAGCGATCAAGAAGTACCGTCCTGAAACGGATATGGCCGATCTGGATAACTTCGATTCCGCAAAAGCGCTTGCGGAAAGTATTGGCATTCACGTTGAGAAGAGCTGGGGTCTGGGCCGTATCGTGACTGAGATTTTTGAAGAAGTGGCGGAAGCGCACCTGATTCAGCCGACCTTCATCACCGAATATCCGGCAGAAGTGTCGCCGCTGGCGCGCCGTAATGACGTGAATCCGGAAATTACCGACCGCTTTGAATTCTTCATTGGCGGCCGCGAAATCGGTAACGGCTTTAGCGAGCTGAACGATGCGGAAGACCAGGCGCAGCGCTTCCAGGAGCAGGTGAAGGCGAAAGCCGCCGGAGACGACGAAGCGATGTTCTACGACGAAGACTATGTTACCGCGCTGGAGCACGGTCTGCCGCCAACGGCGGGGCTGGGCATTGGCATCGACCGTATGGTGATGCTGTTCACCAACAGTCACACTATCCGCGACGTGATCCTGTTCCCGGCGATGCGTCCGCAGAAGTAAGTCCCGGTGAAAATCTGGCCCCTTTGTTTGCAAGAACTTTGGGGCTTAAGTCTAAGAGACAATTTTAAATTGTATACATCAAAAATGTATTAGCTCAAACTTGACCTGACATTTTCACTTGTAGCACACAATTAAATCTGACAATTTGCTTCGAGCGAAAAACAGACGTTAAGGCTTCGATAATACTGCCTACTTTTTGTGGTACAGTGTTGTATCCGTTTCCGTGAGAGTAAGTTTTCCGATGTAGCGATTCTGTCTTCTAACAGTTTTTACTTTCCACATTGCCTGTCGGCTGTGTGGGCCTCTGTTATTTAAGATGAGAATCTTTCTGCATGAATACTTTACTGTTTGCGCTGATTTGCGCACTACGCAGCCACGATTGGCTGCGCTTCCTTGGTTTTGCCTATGTCCTGTCATCATTGGGTAATGGACTTACTCAGGTGATTGTTTTTGGACAACTTCTACACTGGCAGGCTTCTCCCGCGACTCTGACCATAATTTATATGCTGTCAATGCTGCCCAGTTTTATAGGGAGCATCTGCGGCGAAGCTCTGTGTAATAAAGTTTCACCACTCCGAATCCTGATTTTTACAGAGCTACTCGGCCTGCTTGCACTTGTTTTTCCGTTATATGGTTTGTTGCATCATAACGTTCCGGCTTTGCTTGCGGTGCAATGCTCGGAAGCGCTATTCAGCGGAATGAGTTATCCGGCTTTGACTCTGTTGTTTAAACGCGGATTACGGCATGACGAACTACCTGCAGCAACCGCCATGGAAACGATAATTTTTGCCTCACAGGTTTTACTCGGTACCGGATTGGGCGTTTTATTGTTCGACCTGATCTCCCCTTTAAATCTCCTCGCCATTGATGCCCTGAGCTTTGCCGCTTCCACTGTTTTACTTCTGACATCAGCCTCTGTTTTTCAGGTGATAGAACTGCAACCTGAAAAAACAGTGGCTGTCGCACAGAAGTTATTTTGGCGGTGTTTATCTCCATTGCAAAAAAGAAGCGTGGTGCTTTTACCTGCTCTTGCAGCTGTGGGCTCACCCGCAATGGCGCTTTTACCTGCTCTTGCGCAGGAAATCAGGGCTGAAGATTCAGCAGGGCTGGCACTTCCACTCCTTTTTGCGCGTAGCCTCGGACAACTCTGTGGCCCGCTAATGCTTGATGCTAGTAAATTGCAGCGCTATTCCGCTAATAACTGGATGTTGCTGGTATGCCTTAGCGGATACATTGGAGGTTATTTTTTATTACCTCTTTCTGCCGCATTTCCATACGCCGCGCTTATTATGATTTTCAGTGCACACATGGCTTCGAATATTGTGTTTGCTATAGGTACTTTCGGGGTGCTTAAAAACTTTGCAGAAACTCAGGTTGCCAAAGCCAGTGCAATTACATGGCGTGGACAGGTTCTGACCGCTGCTATTTCTACCGGGATAACCAGCGTGATAGCGCAGAACTTCGGTGCTTTTACTGCTCTTTACAGCATTTCTCTGTTCAGTCTGGGAGGTGTTGGTGTTTTGCTCTGGTTTAGCAGGGGGCACAGAAAAAATTAAAACGTTGGTATGTGTGGCATCGTAAATAAAGAGTAGGGAGCAGGTCTCTTCTCCACTAATACAAGGTCGGCTTCTGGCACAGGCTGTGTGAAAACTGCTGATCACTTTTTGGTACTAAGTAGTACTCAGATATGGCAAGAATCGAGTTTTTACACAACTTGGGCACAGAGCGGACTGTCAGGTTGGGTCCGGCTCTGTGCCGGAAGAGTGCCAGATCAGATCTGAGCTAATACAAGCTATCAGAACTATTCGCGACCGAACGATGCATATTTTGACAAACAATAAGTCAATGATGGAATTCCATCATAAATTCGTTACTCCTCCTCTTTAGCGCCTGCTTATAGTATCTGCGTAAAGATAAATAAAAAGGATCCGCTATGTTCCCGTCACAGTTACCGAAACCGCGCCATCATTCCGCGCAGGCGATCCCCTCGCTGCGTTGGGGGATTATTGGCCCCGGATGGATTGCCGAACGTTTTGTGAAGTCGCTAAAAGAGTACAGTCGTCAGCGTGTCGTCGCCGTGACTTCGCGGACGCAACAAAAGGCCGACAGTTTTGCCGCACGGTGGGGCATTGCCCAGGCTTATTCTCAGGTGGATGAAATGCTGGCGCGCCCGGATATAGATGCGGTTTATATTGCCACGCCGCATAACCATCACTTCCCCGATGGGCTGCGGGTATTACAGGCGGGAAAACATGTGTTGATTGAAAAACCTTTCGCGCTGAACAGGCGGGAAGGGATGGCGCTGAAGGCGGAAGCGGCGAAGCAGAGGAAGCTGGCGATGGAGGCGATGTGGTGCGATTATGCGCCAAAATATGACGTGATTCGCCAGTTGCTGGATGACGGTGTGTTAGGCGATTTGCATACGCTGCTCGCCGATCACGGCGAGTTTTTTACTCCGGATCATCGCATTTTTAATGCCGATCTTGCGGGGGGGCCAATGATGGATCTCGGCAGCTATCTGACCTCTTTCAGCGTGATGGTCGGTGGTACGCCGCAGGATATTATCGCCCGTGGCCGCCCCGCTCAGAGAGGCATTAACGGACAGATTTCGATGATATTTAACTGGGAAAACGGCTTACAGGCCTTACTGAACACCACGTTGTTCAGTAATACGCCTGGCGGCGCGGTGGTGGCCGGGCGCGATGCGACGCTGATCATCGACGGGCAATTTTATGCGCCGGGGAATTTTACCCTCGCCGCCAGCCAGGGCGGACAGGTTCTGCGTTGGGAGGAGCCGCGGAACCGTTACGATCAGCTATTTTATCAGGCAGAACATTTTGCCTGGTGCGTCGGCAGGGGTGTGACGGATTCGCCGATTCGCCCGTTATCCAGGGTGCTGGAAAATCTTAACGTGATGGACGAAGTGCGACGGCAGGTTGGCGTTGTATTTAACGAGGAGCGCTGACAGCGCAGAGCAATCCCCGTATGCCTGACTGCATACGGGGATTTTTTACGCCAGTTGTTCAACGTTAACAAATTGCCCCTTTTGCAATGAGATGACGGCGGCTTCGGCGATAGCCTGCGCCTGCAAACCGTCGAGCAATCCCGGCAGATCGGGTACCGCTTCCCCGTGTAATGACCGGACAAAGGCATCCAGGTGCCGATAGTACGAATCTTTGACGCGGCTGAACCAGTCGGGATACAGGCCGGGCTGAATGCAGCGCTCTCCTTGCCATAGCGTCACGCTGCGGGATGTCTGACTCCCGGACTCTATCACGCCATCCGGGCCAAGCAGGCTTATGCGCTCATCATAGCCGTGGCCGGTGCGCCGGGTATTGTCCAGTTGCGCCAGCGTGCCGCCGCGCATCCGTAGCAGTAAAATTGAGGTGTCGACATCGCCAGACTCAGCGATCTCCGGCTGCGCCAGCGCGTCGCCCATGGCGGCGACGGTTGTCACTTCATCGCCGGTAAGAAAACGCAGCAGATCAAAAAAGTGAATCGCCTGGTCACGCATCTGTCCGCCACAGCTTCGCAGATACTCAAGCGGCGGCATCACCGATGCCCGGCACACCATCTGTACCAGCTCGATTTTACCGATAATGCCCGCCTCAAGCTGGCGGCGTAGCTGCTGGTGGCTGGCGTCAAAGCGGCGGTTAAAACCAACGGTAACCGGCACGTTAAGCGGCAGCACTTTGCTGACGACATCGCGTGCGCGGGCCAGGGAAAGATCGATCGGCTTCTCGCAGTAGACGGCTTTCCCGGCGCGGGCGGCGGCCTCCAGCAGCTCTGCATGTGAAGGTGTTGAGCTGGCGATCAGTATTGCATCAATGGTATCGCAATTGATGGCCTCCGCGACGGTTGCCGTTTGTGCTCCGTAACGGGAGGCCAGCGTTTTCGCTCGCTCGGGATCGATGTCCGCGACCAGAGCAAGACGGGTTTGTTCATGGTGAGCAAGGTTAGCGGCGTGAACCTGGCCGATAAAGCCGCTGCCTAACAACGCAAAACGAATACAGCGCATTTTCTTCTCCGGAATGAGGGATTTGCCGTTGCAAAAGTAATCCGTTTGCTACACTGACCGACACAGGCGTTTTGATGGATTTCCATCATCTGAGAGGAACGATGAAAAGCATTTCGCTGGAACAGTTGGCTAAACGGATTGGCGTCGGCGTGGCGACCGTTGATCGGGTGCTTAACGAACGCGGCGGCGTGTCGCCGGAAACCACGCGCAGGGTGTTGCAGGCTGCGCGTGAGGCGGGGCTGAAGCGAATTTTGCCGGAAGAGCGGCGTCTTCCCTGGCAAATTGAAGTTTTTCTGAGTAGTAACGACTCGCGTTTTTTCTCCCGTCTGACGCAGGATTTCGCCGAGGTGGCGGACACGTTTGGTTATCGTCGGCTAACGTTGTACCGCACGCTGGTGGCGGAATCGCAGCCAGAAAAGCTGGCGAAAAGCATTATCCGCAGCAGTAAAACGCGCCATGCGATCGTGGTATTTGGCAATGAACATCCGCTGGTCTACGAGGCATTGTGCCACTGCCGCGAGGCGAATGTGCTGGTCATTACCCTGGTGACAGACCTTCCTGACGCGCAGAGACTCTGTCACGTAGGGATCGATCAGCGGCAGGCGGGGCGCACCGCAGGCATGATGATGGGACTGATGACGCATCGACCCGGAGAAGTGATAATGCTCAGAGGACGTCAGGACTTTAGCGCGCATCGTTCGCGAATTCAGGGATTTCGTGAGGTGATCAGCCAGCGTTTTCCTCATTTACAGCCAGGAGAGGTACTGGCGGGGGAGGACAACCGGCAGCAAATTGAGCGTTTGCTGGAGGCGGCGCTGAACCGTGGCGGCGATGTGGCTGGCATCTACAATACCGGTCTTGGCAATACGCAGGTGGCGCAGGCGCTGGCTCGCCACCGACGCTACGGCGAGTGCTGCTGGATTACCCATGAACGATACGGTACCACCCGCGAACAACTGGCACGTGGCGGGCTGGCGCTAACGATCGATCAAAACCCCCGCCAGCATGCTCAACTGGCTGTGGATCTGGCCCTGCGCCACCTGGAAACCGGTTATCAACCGCATCTCTTTCATGACGGAAAGGTCGAATTCATCCTTTATAGTGCGGAAAACGTGGACTGAACGTTTCGGGGCCACGTTGCGGATACCCTGAAATTTGTCGCGTCAAATTCCCTGATGCGGCTTAGTTAACGCGGCGTCACCCATTTTTGTGGCTGGTTGAGCGGTCCGGTTAATCGGTGGTTTTGGCAAAAGCTTGATGTGGTTGCAGGCCTGACAACATCGTCGGGTTTTATGGGCGACAGCGCCTGGAGAGCTATCGCCAGACTTCCCCGAAAGAAGCGCTCCCCGCAGGTAAATGATACAGAAGACAACACCGATGACTCGCTTAACCGATCGGCATTCGTCAAATTTCCCCCTTTTAGACCGTTGTTGATAATGGCACTCCTCCCTTCAAACCGTCGTCTGCCTCTCATTTTTTGCGCATTTATGCGTCAATGTTAGATGTGTGTCAAAATTTTGTTAATGCGCGGTTTTAAAATTTTCATTTCAGTTATTTAATTATAAAAGTTTCATGTTTGACATTAATGAAATAAATAATCTGAAATTTTTCATCCATAACAAATGGACTGATGTTTTAAAAACTACTCAAAAATAACTTTATTTTGTGATTTCCGTCAAAAACAGAGCGCTGTACCGCGAGGGGACTTTTTCGTGGTGCTGAAAAAACAGGCGTTTAAAACGATATTAATGAAATTAAATTTTCATTTTACCTTACCTAACCGATGTACCTGTGAATAAAGGATCAACTATGAATATCAAGAAAACGGTTGTTGTCTCTTTAATGGCCTGCATGTTGCCAGCGGTTGTGATGGCGAAAGATATTTCGATCGGTGTGTCTATGGCGGTATTCGATGACAATTTCCTGACTATTCTGCGTACCGCAATGCAAAAAGAGATGCAGAAAGAGGGGGTTAAATCGCAGGTGGAAGATGCCAAGGGCGATGTCTCACAGCAGTTACAGCAGGTGCAGAATTTTATTGGCCAGGGCGTTGATGCCATTATCGTCAACCCGGTAGACACCGATGCGGTGAAACCGATTATGGACCAGGCCACTAAAGCGGGCGTTCCGCTGGTCTTTGTTAACCGTCGTCCCCAGGCGCAACTGACCGACAAAATGGCCTATGTCGGCTCCAATTCCGTACTGGCGGGACGCTTACAGATGGAAGCGTTAGCGAAAGCGATGCACGGCAAAGGCAACGTCGCCATCCTGCTCGGCGATCTGGCGAATGAATCGACCCGCGACCGGACCAAAGGGGTTGAAGAGGTGGTGGCTAAATACCCTGGTATCAAAATTGTGCAAAAACAGACGGCGAAGTTTATTCGTAACGATGCCGTTGACGTGGTCAGCAACTGGATGACCAGCGGCGAAGATATTCAGGCCATCGCCTCCAACAATGATGAAATGGCGATTGGCGCGCTGCAGGCGTTAGGCCGGAACCCGAATCATATCCTTGTCGCCGGGGTGGACGGTACCCCCGATGCGCTGCAAATGCTGAAAAACGGCAAAATGATCGCCACCATCTTCCAGGATGCGAAAGGGCAGGGCGAAGGCGCAGTGGAGGCCGCCGTGAAGCTGGCCAACGGCGAGAAAGTGGAAAAAATCATTGATATTCCTTACCAGCTGATCACCAAAGACAACATGGCTGAGTTTGTGAACCGCAACCAGAAATAATCGTTCAATGGTACGGAGGTAGATGCATGAACGCTTTTGCACTTGAAGCCGAAGGTATCAGCAAATTCTTCCCCGGCGTGAAAGCGCTCGATAACGTCTCATTACGCGTGCGCCCAGGGACGGTGCATGCGTTGATGGGCGAAAACGGTGCCGGGAAATCGACGTTAATGAAATGCCTTATCGGGATCTATCGCCCCGATAAAGGGGCGATCCGTATTAAAGGGGAACCGGTCCAGTTTCAGGATACGATGGATGCATTGCGAGCCGGGATCTCAATGATTCACCAGGAACTTAACCTGGTGCCGCACATGACGGTAGCGGAAAATATCTGGCTGGGTCGTGAGCCGATGAAATACGGTTTTGTCGATCATCGTCAGCTTAACCGCCAGACTCAGGAACTGCTGAATAAACTGAATATCCGTTTATCTGCCGAGCGGCTGGTGGGGGATTTAAGCATCGCCTCTCAGCAGATGGTGGAAATTGCCAAAGCGGTTTCGTGGAACGCCGATATTGTGATTATGGATGAACCGACTTCAGCTTTAACCGAAAGCGAAGTGGCGCACCTGTTTACAATTATTCGTGACTTACGCCAGCAGGGAAAAGCCATCATCTATATCAGCCATAAGATGGATGAAATTTTCACGATTACCGATGAAATTAGCGTATTTCGCGATGGGACCGGGGTCGGCAGTAAACAGACCGCGGAATTTACCCGTCAGTCGCTTATTACCCAGATGGTCGGACGGGAGCTGACCCAGCTATTTCCCAAATTTAATAACACCATCGGCGAAGAGGTGTTAACCGTTCGTAATTTGTCACGTAAGGGGGTGTTTCACGATATCAACTTTAACGTGCGACGCGGAGAAATTCTTGGCGTCGCGGGTCTGGTGGGAGCCGGGCGCAGTGAAGTGATGGAAAGCCTGTTTGGAATGGAAAAAGTCGACAGCGGCGAGGTGCTGATTGACGGTATCCCGGTCACGATTGATTCTCCCTCAACGGCGATTGAAAAAGGCATGGCGCTGTTGACCGAGGATCGTAAAAAATCCGGTCTGTTCCTGGTGTTATCGGTACTGGAGAATATGAGTATCGTTAAAATGCCGGAATATATTGGTAAAACGGGTTTTGTTCAGCACCTGAAAATGGCTGAAGATTGCATGGAGCAGATCCGCCGCCTGAATATTAAAACGCCAACGATGGATCAGATTATTAATAACCTCAGCGGCGGTAATCAGCAAAAAGTGCTTATTGCTCGCTGGCTTTTAGCTCAGCCAAAAATATTAATTCTCGATGAGCCGACGCGCGGTATTGACGTCGGCGCGAAGGCGGAAATTTATCATTTGATCAGCGAACTGGCGAACCGCGGCGTGGCGGTGATTATGGTTTCGTCTGAATTACCTGAAATACTTGGCATGAGCGATCGGGTGATGGTCATGCATGAAGGGCGTATTACTGGCATTCTTGATAAAGAGGATGCCGACCAGGAAACCATTTTGTCGTTGGCATCCCACTGAGGCACAAAGAATGAGTAATATGAAATTAACAGCGACCCCGGTCAATGAAAAAACCAATTTCGTTGCGCAATTACGCCACAAGCTGCCGAAAGATACCGGGATATTTATCGTTATGCTGGTGATTGCCCTGATTTTTGAAATCGCCGGTTGGTACGTGCGCGACCAGTCCTTTTTATTAAACACCAATCGTCTGGTATTAATTGTTCTGCAAGTGGCGATTATCGGTATTATCGCCGTTGGGGTCACGCAGGTCATTATTACGACGGGCATTGACCTCTCATCGGGCTCGGTAATTGCCCTGGCCGCGGTGGTTGCGGCGAGCCTCGCGCAAACCTCCGACAGCCTGTCGCCGATGTTTCCGTCGTTGGTTAATCTACCCGCGGTAATCCCCATTTGCGCCGGGATCGGCGTTGGTCTGCTGTGTGGATTAACCAACGGTTTTCTGGTCACCCGCACCGGTATCCCACCGTTTATCGCCACGCTGGGGATGATGGTTTCCGCGCGCGGCCTGGCGCAGTACTACACGCAGGGTAACCCGGTCAGCTTTTTATCCGACAGCTTTACGGCTATCGGCCAGGGCGCGATGCCGGTCATTATTTTCTTCGTTGTCGCCGCGATTTTCCATATCACCCTCAAACACACCCGCTATGGTAAATACGTTTACGCCATCGGCGGCAATATGACTTCGGCAAAAGTATCCGGCATCAACGTCAATAAATATCTGGTGATCGTCTATACCATCGCCGGAGGGCTTTCCGGTCTTGCGGGCGTGGTACTGGCGGCGCGCGTCAGCAGCGGACAGTCGAACATGGGCGTGTCCTACGAGCTGGACGCTATCGCCGCGGCGGTCATCGGCGGCAGCAGTCTGATGGGCGGCGTAGGGCGAATTACCGGAACCTTAATTGGCGCGATGATCCTCGGCCTGATTAAAAGCGGCTTTACCTTTGTTGGCGTTGATGCCTACGTGCAGGACATTATCAAAGGCATTATTATCGTCGCGGCGGTGACCATCGATATGCGGCGTAATCGCAAAAAACATTAAGGTGAAATAGCCCGCGGGCTGAATTGCCGTGGGCTATTTAGCGATTGACGTCGCGTCGAGATCAGATGCATTGGCGACGCTTTCCAGCGATGTAGTTGTTGACAATTTACTTAACCTGGCTCACATTTTTATGCGGCTGCCGTTGAAATAGTCAAAGGCCGCTAAGATAATTCGCCGAAATAACCCATTTTTATGATGGCGTGCTACTGCGAAAGCAGGCAAGACCAAAATAGAAATGCTCTCCCGTTAAGGGGAGCGTCTCTGTTTTGGTCTTTTTTTTGCTCCAACACCAGGGAACACTATGAACTATAACGAAACAGCAGACAAAATCCTTCACTCGGTGGGCGGGGCGGAAAATATCCGTATGCTCACCCATTGCGCGACCCGGTTGCGCATGGAGTTTAATGATCGCGCGAAGGTCAATGATGCGCAGATTGGCACTATCCCCGGCGTGATCAGCGTGGTGGAGAAAGGTGGCCAGTTCCAGATTGTGATCGGCAATGAGGTGCAGCAGGTTTTTCGCCTGCTCAACAAAGCATTGCCGGAGAAAAAAAGTCCGGGCGGAGGGGATAAAAACGCCAAACCGAACGGCATCGTCGCGCGCATTATCAGCGTTATTTCAACCACCTTCACCCCGGTTATCCCGGCGATTACCGGCGCGGGGATGATTAAGGCGCTGCTGGCGATCCTGAAGCTGACCGGGTTGATCAACGAGACCAGTTCGACATATCAACTGCTGAATATTATTGCCGATGCCGCCTTCTTCTTCCTGCCGGTTCTGCTGGCCTATGGCGCATCGCTGAAGTTTGAATGTAACCCGATTCTGGCGATGACCCTGGCCGGCGTGCTGCTGCATCCGGGAATTGGCCAGATGCTGGCGGCGGGGAAAGCCGTCGATTTCGTCGGTATTCATGTTCTGCTTTCCGATTATGCCGGGTCGGTGCTGCCGATCATTCTGACCGTATGGCTGATGTCGTGGATTGAGCGCTTTGCCGAAAAGGTCTCGCCGTCGATTATCAAGTTCTTTGTTAAGCCGATGTTGATTCTGCTGATCACCGCGCCGTTGGCGCTGGTGGTTGTCGGCCCGGCGGGTATTTTGCTGAACGATCTGGTGGCGGCGGGCGCAGGCGCTATTGATCGCCACGCCAGCTGGTTAATCCCGATGCTGATGGGCACCCTGCAACCCTTCCTGATTATTACCGGCACCGCCTGGGCGATGACGCCCATCGCGACCGGTCAGTTGAGTAAAAACGGCTACGAAATGATTAACGGGCCGGGCATGCTGGCGTCAAACGTGGCGATGGGCGCCGCGACGCTTTGTGTGGCGCTGAAGACTAAAAATAGCAGCCTGCGCCAGTTGGCTTCGTCATCAGGCTTTACCGCGCTGCTGGGGATCACTGAACCGGCGCTGTACGGGGTACTGCTCAAGTACCGTCGCGTGCTGATCGCCGCGATGATCGGCGGCGGCTGCGCCGGGGTATATGCCGGCGTGAGCGGGCTGGTGCGCTACGCGTTTGTTTCCCCTGGGCTTGCGGCGCTGCCCGCGTTTATCGGTGAAAACCCGATGAACATTGTTCACGCGCTGGTGACCTGCGCGATTTCCATTGTGGTGACTTTTATCCTGACCTGGTTTATTGCCTTTAAAGATACGCCAGAGGATCAAGCAGAGGTGAGTGAGATTCCGCAGCCCGCCGTTACGCCAAAAAGTGAAGGTGACACTGAAATACTGAGCCCGCTGCGCGGCGAGACTGTGGCGCTAAGCGAAGTGAATGACGACGTCTTTTCCGGCGGTCTGCTTGGACAGGGCGTGGCGATTCGTCCGCAGGAAGGGATCTTGCGCGCCCCCTTTAATGGCACGGTGATGATGTTCCTGCCTTCCTGCCACGCCGTTGGCCTGCAAAGCGAAAGCGGTCTTGAGTTGTTGATTCATATTGGTATCGACACCGTTAATCTTAACGGTCAGCACTTTAGTTCATCCCTGAAGGTGGGCGATAAGGTGGAAAGCGGGCAGGAACTGATTCGCTTTGATATCGCCGCGATTGAGCAGGCGGGTTATGACCTGATTACGCCGGTGGTTGTGGTGAACGGCGATGAGCAGTACACCCTGAGTGTGACCGCTGCCGCACAGGTCGATTTCGGCGATCGGCTGATGGTGCAATCCGTTAAGGAGGCGCAAGTATGATCTATCAGCAACAGGCCCGGTTCCCGGACGATTTTCTGTGGGGCGCGTCGACGTCGGCCTATCAGGTTGAAGGGGCGTGGAATGAAGACGGTAAAGGGCCGTCGGTGGTGGATATGCTCAGCCATCCGCCGGGAACGGCGGACTTTCGTATCGCCAGCGACCACTATCATCGCGTGGAGGAGGATGTCGCCCTGATGGCGCAGATGGGGCTGAAGGCCTATCGCTTCTCGGTCGCCTGGTCGCGGGTGATCCCGGACGGTGACGGTCCGGTAAATCCTGGCGGGCTGGCATTTTATCACCGCCTGATCGACGCCCTGATTCGCCATCGGATCACGCCGATTGTCACCCTGTATCACTTTGATTTACCCTGGGCGCTGGAGCTGAAAGGCGGCTGGCTGAACCGTAAGACGGGAGACGCATTCGTGCGCTATGCCCGGCTGCTGTTCAGCGAGTTTGCTGATAAAGTCCCGCTATGGCTGACGATCAACGAACAGAACACCATGATCCTGCATCCGGGGGCAATTGGCGTGCCCGCGGATCGCGAACTGCCGGATAAGAAGGCGCTGTACCAGCAGAATCACCATATGATGCTGGCTCAGGCGCGGATTTTTGCGCTCTGTCACCGCGAGTTTCCCGGGCTGCGCATCGGCCCGGCGATCAATACCACTTCAATGTATGCCGAAAGCTGCAAACCGGAAGACGCTATCGCCGCGCATAACTGGGAAACGCTACGCTGCTGGAGTTTTCTTGATGTTGCGGTGCATGGCCGCTACAACGCCCTGGCATGGGCTTATATGCAGGATCGCGGCCTCGCGCCGGACGTCCAGTCAGAGGATGCGTTGATTTTGCAGCAGGGACGACCGGATTTTATTGCCATCAACTACTACTCGACCGCGACTATTGCCGCCAGCCGGGGTGATGGCGGGGATGTTGCCCCCCGTGCGGGCGACCAGCAAATCATGCTGGGCGAGGAGGGCGTGTATCGGCCCGCGGAAAATCCGTGGGTCGGCAAAACGCCCTACGGCTGGGTGGTCGACCCGGTTGGCCTGCGCCTGACGCTGCGTAAAGTGTGCGAGCGCTACGGCCTGCCGATTCTGATCAGTGAAAACGGCATGGGTGCCCCGGATAAGCTGGAGCAAGACGGTACGGTGAACGATGATTACCGTATTGCCTTCCTGCAGGCGCATATTGAGCAAATGCGCCTGGCGATTGCCGATGGCGTCGAGCTGATGGGCTACTGTCCGTGGGCGGCGATTGATGTTGTCAGCACGCATCAGGGATACGCCAAGCGCTACGGTTTTATTTATGTCGATCGCGGCGAAGATGATCTCAAGAGTCTGCAAAGGATCCGCAAACGTAGCTTCTGGTGGTATAAGGATGTCATCGCGCAGAACGGTAACCACGATGAGTCTTAGAGATGATTGTTCAGAAGGTGCTTAATAATAGTCTGGTGCTCTCACTGGATGACGATAACAGGGATGTTATCGTCATGGGAAAAGGCATTGGCTTCAATAGCAGGCCGGGGGATCAAATTGCCCCGGAGAAGATAGAGAAGCTGTTTGTAACCCGGACGCTCGGTAAACGCAGCGGTTATCTTGATGCGCTCTCCGCCATCCCGGATGAAGTTATCGAAATGGCCGCCATGATTATTTCCCGCGCCAATATGCAGCTTGCCAGTAAGGTGCGCGAGCAGATTTTCTTTACCCTCGCCGATCATCTGACGTTTGCCATTGAGCGCAGTCGCAAAGGCATCGCTATTCAAAACCGTCTGCTGCCGGAAGTCAGGCGCTTTTATCCGCAGCAGTTCCGCGTCGCCAGCGAGGCGGTGACGATTATTCGTCAGCAGTACGGCATCGAACTGCCGGAAGAGGAAGCCGGTAATATCGCTTTTCATCTGGTGAACGGCCAGAGTGAGGGCGACGACGTGGCGCAGGCTATGCAGTCGGTGAAAATGCTGAAGGATATTTTTAATCTCGTGCAGTACCACTTTAAGCAGGAGATAGACACCGAATCGATTAACTACTCGCGTTTTCTGGTCCATATGCAGTTCTTCCTCCAGCGTTTGCAGGAAGGGGAACTGGATCGCGCGCGGGACAGTTTTCTGCTGGCGCAGGTGATCAAGGAGTATCCGGAAGCCTACCGCTGCGCACAACGGATCCGCGATTATGTTAAAACCCAGCTCGATATCGCCCTCGGCGGTAACGAGCTACTGTGGCTTACCGTGCATCTGGTGCGGATAGCAGGCCTGGATGCGTGACCGTGTTCTATTAATAGGGGGGAATAGCTCTTTTTTATTCTTTTATGGAACATGGTTGACTGAGTTGACTCATTATCTCGAAACGGTCCAGATGACCTGGAAAATATCCTTTTCATTTTTGCAGGCGCGCCAGAAGAGATAATGACATGACGAAAGTCGTCGCAGATGGCTGACAAAGTGCGCTTTTCCGGAATTGCCCGGCGGCGCTTGCGCTTGCGCGGGCTTACGGAAAACTCATCGCCTGGGGGATATTATGGGTTTTGTAGGCCGGGTAAGGCATCAGCCGCCACCCGGCAGAGCTGCGCGCAATATCTCATTCTGGTGGGGCATTTTAAAAACTGTTTGTGAATCAACGATGTCGAAACTGTAGCGTCGCGGGCAGATAGCGCTGTAGCGGCTCAGGCGTGTTGCCATCAATCAGCTGGTTTATCAGATCGTAGCAGTGCCAGGCCAGCTGACGATTGTCCTGCTGGACGGTATCGATACGCAGCGACAGCGAATCGTACAGATAGTGATCGTCGAAGCTTGCCAGATGGATGTCCGAATCCAGCAAATGGTGCTGACTCATATAGCGCAGCACGCCTTCCAGCAACCCGCAGGCGGCGGTAAACAGCGCCTTCGGCGGCCGACCAAGACGGGCGCAGAGCGCGGAAAACATTTCATAACCGGAACTGGGATGGTAGTTGCCGTTGATCACCCATTCCGGGCGCAGTTCAATACCCGCCTGCGCCAGACCTTGCGTAAATCCCGCCAGACGATCGCGGGACGGAGAGAGTCGCGGCTGGCCGCCTAAAAACCAGAATTCGTCACTATGCTGAGGCGCGATGCGGGCAATCAGCTCTGCCGTGGGCGCCACCGAATCGGTCATCACCAGCGGCAGCACGCTTTCATTGGGGCAGCGGTCAAACAGCACCACCGGCAACTGCTCGCTGAGTTTCAGGTAATCGGCATCGTTATGCATACAGGAGGCGACGATCAGCCCGTCTACCTGACGGGCAATCATATTACTGACCACCACGCTCTCCTGAGCGGGATTTTCGTCGGTACAGGAGATAAGCAGCTGAACGCCCGCCTCGCGGCACAGCATCTCAAGCTCATGGGAAAATACCGCAAAGCCGTAGTTGGTGATCTCCGGCACCACCAGCCCGATGGTATGACTGCGGTTATCGCGCAGCGAGCGGGCATGGATGCTCGGCTGATAGTGCTGCTCGCGGGCAATTGCCTGCACGCGCTCGCGGGTTTCCTGCGCTACGCGCAGCTCTTTGCCACGTCCGTTCAGCACCAGGCTGGCGGTGGCTTTGGAAACCCCCGCCAGTTCGGCGATATCTTTAATGGTAACGCGTTTGGTTTTCATCACGACGCCATGAGCCTGAAATCAAAACGCTTATTCTACCATGCATGTCCGCAGCGGCCAGTAGCAGAATGCGCCTGGCGTTGTGCCGGTGAAAACCAGTTGCGCCGGATAGTTCGGGAAACAGCGGCTGCTCATCACCCCTTCGCCTTCGTTGATGAAAATTTCCACGCTCGACTGGTCGATGAAAATCCGCAGCGAGCGAACTTCGCCGCGCCAGTAGCGATAGTGCGTTTCGTCGCAGGCCAGGCTACGCCGCGCCAGGCGGATACCGCGGGTATCGCGCTCCAGGGTTAACGCGCCGCCGAAATCGATGTTTAACGTATCATTGGCGGCGGTTTCCAGCACGATTTCCATCGGTGCCAGCGGCAGGGCGGCTCCCTGCCAGCCGTGGGCGTCGCCGCGCAGGGCGCTCAGTTCACGCAGCGGTCGCTGATAAAGTTTACCGTCGATCAATGCCAGTTCGCGCAGACAGGTCATCTGATGGATCCAGCCGTTGGCCAGCGTCGGCTGGCGCATCTCTTCGCCATCCGGCACGCCCATCCAGCCGACCAGAATGCGGCGGCCATCGCTGGCCTGCATGGTTTGCGGCGCGTAAAACTCGAACCCGGCGTCCAGCTCGTGGCGGTCACCGTGTCTGAACGCGGCGCTGGCGTAATCGAAAGTTCCGGCCATCCACACCGCCGGGTAGGTATTCAGGTAGCGCTCTTTCTCATGGGCGATCCCCTGCGGGCAGCAAATGAGAACATGCTGGTTGCTGAGCGGAAACAGGTCCGGACACTCCCACATATAGCCCGCGTCGTGCAGGTCATTGATACCGTAGCCAGCGATTTCGCCTTCATTGCGCCACTGATGGAGATCGGCGGAGCTAAACAGCAGTACCTTGCCGCGTTTTTGCCGATCCTGCGCCCCCAGTACCATGTACCAGCGACCTTCATACCGCCAGACTTTCGGGTCGCGCACATGACCGGTATACCCCTCCGGCAGGGGCAAGACCGGGCCCAGTTTGTTGAAGGTGCCGTCGCTATTCTCCGTTGCCAGACACTGCCACGCGGTTCGGCTGCCGTCGTCGAATTTTACGTTGCCGGTATAGCACAGGGTGAGCGTACCGTCGTTATCCACCGCGCTGCCGGAGTAGCAGCCGCTGCGGTCATACTCTTCGTCGGGCATCAGGGCGATGGGTTCGTGTCGCCAGTGCAGCAGATCGGCTGAACTCCAGTGTCCCCAGCACTTAAATTTATGATCGCAGGCAAGCGGGTTCCATTGATAGAACAGGTGATAGCGCCCGGCAAATTCAACAAAACCGTTGGGATCGTTCATCAACCCGGTCACTGGCGCATGGTGCCAGCGAGGATAGTGGCTGTCGGCCAGCGCGTGCGGCTGGCCCTGCATAACGGCCTGCAAAATCGCAGGCAGGCGTGATGGAAGTGACATTATTCAGCGTCCGTTTTGTATTTCAGCACCAGGGAGACCGCAAAGGCGACGCCAAAAGCGATGGCCATGCCGATAATATAGTTCAGCAGCGAGCTGGCCTGCACGATAGCCATGCCGGGAATAGCCGTCAGGCCAACCGCGGTCATGTAGACGTGTACTGATACCACCCACGCGCCGCCCGCCGCGCCGCCGATCAGCGCTGCGATAAATGGTTTCACAAAGCGTAAGTTGATACCAAAGATCGCCGCTTCAGTGATCCCCAGCATGGCAGAAAATGCGGATGGCAGGGTAATCGCTTTGATTTTTGCATCTTTGGTTTTAAACCACACCGCCAGACAGGCCCCGCCCTGGGCGACGTTGGCCATGGCCCAAATTGGCAGCAGGAAGTTGACGCCGATGGATGGGTTACCCAGCAGTCCGGCTTCGATGGCGTGAAAGCTGTGGTGAATACCGGTAATCACGATTATCGAATAAAGACCGCCAAACAGCAGGCCGGCCAGCCAGCCCGCATGGCTAATCAGGGTGCTAAGGACAAACGAGATACCGTCGCCGAGGGCGCGACCGGCCGGGCCGATAATCAGCAGGGCGATGAAACCGGAAATGATCACCGTCAGGAACGGCGTCAGGATCAAATCCAGCGCATCGGGAATCACGCGGCGCAGCTGTTTCTCAACGATGCTCATAAACCACACCGCCAGCAATACCGGGAACACCGTGCCCTGATAGCCGATCATGGCAATCTCAAGGCCGAAGAAGTTCATGGTGTGGAAACCGGCTGCCACGCCCCAGGCGTTAGTCAGCGCCGGGTGGGTCAGAATGCCGCCAAGCGTCGCGCCAAGATAGGGGTTACCGCCAAATTCGCGGGCGGCGGTAAAGCCAATCAGAATCGGCAGAATAATAAACGCCGCCGAGCTGCACATATCCAGCATGATGTAGATGGCGTTATTCGGGTCGACCCAGCCGTAGGTTTTGACCATTCCCAGCAGGCCCATTAGCAGGCCGGAGGCGACGATTGCCGGGATAATCGGCACGAAGATATTCGACAGCAGACGGGCGATTCGCTGGAATGGATTCAGCTTTTTCGCCGCGATGTCGGCGGCTTCTGATTTGCTGGATTCGCCAATCCCCGCCGCCTGAATAAAGGCGGCATAGACCTTATTTACCACTCCGGTACCAAAAATAATCTGCATCTGCCCGGCGTTACGGAAACAGCCTTTAACCCCCTCGATTTTACCGATGGCCTGCTGATCGGCCAGGGCATCATCCACTAAAACCAGGCGCAGGCGGGTGGCGCAGTGCGCGGCGCTGGCGATATTTTCCTTGCCTCCCAGAAGGGGAAGCAGCGAGCGGGAAATTTGTTCAAAATCCATAGTACCCTCTGAATGCGTAATAATTCGTGTGTTTTGCTCCCGCGGTGGCGGGGCGCAATCTCTGAGTCGTGATTGTGTCCGGGGCGATGAAACGCGCGTCATCGCCCCGGCTGTTTCCGTCGGCAGGTTTTACCGTCAGAACCAGGTTTCCATTTGCATACCGAACGACCATTCGCCGCCCGATTTAAAACCGCTGCTGCCGAAGGCGTCATCGCTGGCGTAGTTATCCAGTTTTTTGCTCCAGTCCATCCATGAGGTATAGAGGCGGATCTCCGGGCGGCTGAAGAAATCACCGATGCTGCCGACCTTAAAGGTGGGCGCGAAGGTGAGTTTATAGAAGCTACCGTTTACCGCATGGCGGTCGTTATAGCCTTCGGGTTTAAGATCCATATACTGATAGCTGCCTTCCCAGGCAAGGGCGAAGTTCTGGTTGATCTCCTGAATCAGACGCATGTTGAGGGTCGCCCACTGGTAGCTGTCGCCATCCACGTAGCGGTTTTTACTGCTCTGCGCCAGTACCGCCGGGGCGATAAACCAGTTGTCACTGAGCGGCGTGGTGCCGTAGCTGGCGAAGCGCCAGGTGTTCGCTCCTGAACGCAGCGCGCCGTCGGAACCGATGCCTTTCACTTCTGCGCCCAGCCCGTGGCCGTAAAGCAGGGCGGTTTTGCTGCTCCCTTCACGCAGACCGTAAAAACTGTCGTTGTGCAAACCGAGCAGCGTATGTACCCCGGTATTTGCCGCGTTGCCTTTAACCAGATTGCCGTTGGTATCTTTTCGCTCGTCATTATCTTTCGCCCGCATCCCGCTCACCATCACCTGCACCGGGCCGATGAAGTTGTTCATGCTGAGGATGTAGTTCTGTACGCTATTGTTCGAATCATCAATATCGCCGAAGTTGCGTCCGTACAGAGAGAAGTTACTGCGCAGGCTGTCGTTCCACTTCACGTCGTAAATACCGCCGCCGGTACCGGCGAGGAATACCACATCGGAATCGACCCAGTGAATATCAAAGTTGTCGCGGTCGAAGCGTTTCCCGGCCCACAGGGTTGAACCTTTGAACGGCCCTTCGAAGGCGGGCAGGTTCCCCAGTTCCACGAAGGCCTGACGAACGTTCAAATCGCTGGTGCTTGCCGTCCAGTCGTTGTAGGTGGTTTGCCCGTCGGCGACCATCACTTTGAAGCGGGTGGTCGCCCCGTTATCCAGCGTCTGTTTATGTTCAAGGTTCATTTCGATATAGGTGTCAGCCTGGTTCCCCAGACGGCCGATAGCCCCGCCGGTTTCCCCTGCTGGCGTCATATACGCGCCGGATTTGGTACTGGCGGCGGAATCATTCATTAGCACGCCGGAACGGGCATAACCGTGGAACTCAAAACCGCTTTTTTCATCGGCTTTCTTCTCAAGTCTGGCGGTACGCTGGGCGACTTCCTGCGTATTCGCCTGCGTTTTTTGCTGCTGCGTGGTGAGCTGCTGGACTTTTTTCTCCGCCGACTCGGCGCGATTTTCCGCCGTTTGCGCTCTGTTTTCAGCATCCTGCAGGCGTTTTTCCAGCGCTATCAAACGTGCTTCGATACTACTGAGATCCGTTTGCGCGTGGGCTGAGGCGGCGCCGGTTAGCAAAGCGATAAGAACCGCGAGTGTGCTTTTTTTGTACATACTGGTTGCATCCCAAAGGTAAAATGAAAAGACTATGTTTTTGCTAAACCGGTTTAGTCACTATGTTAAACATGATCTTTAACATCAGGGAATATAAATTGCTAAACCGATTTAATAATTGTGATGGAGGCAACAAAGTGGGCCGCGCAGGGCGGCCGGAAGGATCAAAACTGGCGATTAAGATCGCGCTGCCGGGGGAGCGCGGTCATCGCGCCTTTGGCCGTGGTGGCCAGTGCGCCGCAGGTTTGCGCCAGGGTTAGCGTGGGCTCCAGGGCGTGGATATCCGTCGGCATCCCGTTGGCGGCAAGGCTGGCAAGCAGTCCGGCGACAAAGGCGTCGCCCGCGCCGGTGGTGTCTACGCTGACAACGGGCCTGGCGCTGAAATGGATAAACTGTTGCTGAAACGCGGCCAGTACGCCCGCCTTTCCCTGAGTCACCAGCAGTAATTCAGGCTGATAGCGCTCGCTTACGCTGGCGATGCCCTGGCTGAGATCATCGCTGCCGCTGATCAATACCAGCTCCTCTTCGGAGAGTTTTACCACGTTTGCCAGGCGCAGGGCGCGATCGAGGCAGGCGTGCAACTGTTCCTGATCCTGCCAAAGGTCCGGGCGGATATTGGGGTCAAAGCTGACCCGACCACCGGCGAGTTTGATCTTTTCCATTGCCGCAAAAGTCGTGCTGCGGCTGGGTTCGGCGCTGAGCGCGATGGAACAAACGTGCAGCCACTGACTGGCGGTAAACTCGGGCAGATCGTCCTTTGTCAGGAACAGATCCGCGCTGGGGCGCACCATAAAGGTAAAGGTTCGCTCGCCCTGGTCGTCAAGATCAACCACCACGGTAGAGGTACGATGCTGGCTATCAAGCAACATATGGCTGACGTCGACCTGTTCCTGCTGCAGGGTATGACGCAGAAAGCGACCGAACGGATCGTCGCCGACGCGGCCGATAAAACCGCTGTCTCCGCCCAGGCGGGCGACGCCTACCGCCACGTTAGCCGGCGCGCCGCCGGGGCATTGCAACAGGCGGCCTTCACTTTCCGGCAGCAGGTCGACCACCGCGTCGCCCAGAACCCAAACTTTTGCATTCATGCGGGTATTTCTCCAAAGCTAAACTTAATTAAACCGGTTTAGCTTATTAAAACATAGCGGCAGGGGAAGGGGAATGTCACATGCGGAAAAGTGCGAGCCAGGGCAAAAAACGGGAATTGGCTATGCTTGCTGAAGCAACGTGCACTGCGGTTCCGGGTTTTGTTGCCGGGTAAGGCGTAATGCGCCGCTGCCCGGGAGAATATGCGAGCGGCTTATACCATGCTGAAACATAAAAACCGTAAGGTTTAAACACCCGCCGTGTCCAGACCATCAATAATGGCGTGCATCACCCCTTGAGAACAGGGTTCGATGCGTCCGCGCACGCCGTAAACCGCGGCTAAGGTCTGCGGGGTAATCACCTCGGCTGGCGTACCATCCCCCAGCAATTGCCCCTCTTTCAGCATCAACACATGATCCGCATGACGCAGGGCGATATTAATATCGTGAACCACCACCAGAGTAATGATATTGCGCGTTTGCGTCTCCTGGCGTACCCGATCCATTACGTGGAACTGATAGTTCAGATCCAGCGCGCTGAGCGGTTCATCCAGCAGTAACAGGGCTGGCTGGCGGATAAGCGATTGCGCCAGACCGACGAGCTGCTTCTGTCCGCCAGACAACTGGTCAAGGTAGCTTAGCGCCAGATGCGCAATGCCTAACTGGCGCAGCAGCGACATGACTTGCGTCTGGTTTTCCGGATTGTGCATACCGCCGGCGGCGCGCTGGGCGACAATTATCGACTCCAGCACGTGCAGATGCACGCCAGCGGGCAGCGTCTGCGGCAGATAAACCACTTTTTCCGCGCGCCGCGCAAAGGGCAACGCCAGCAGGTTTTCGCCATCCAGCAACAGCTCGCCGCTGGATGGCCCCAGTCCGGCCATCGCTCGCATAAGCGTGGATTTGCCGCTGCCGTTGGGACCGAGCAGGGCGGTGATTTTGCCGCGGGGCAGTCGCGGTACCGTGAGATCGCGAATCACCGGTCGTCTGGGATAACCCGCGCTGAAATGGGTCAGCGACAGCCCGGATAAATGGTCACTCATACATGCCCCCGACGGCGTAAGATAATGCTCAGGAAGAAAGGCACGCCTACCAGCGAGGTCACGATGCCAACCGGAATAATCGCGCCGGGGATCAGATTTTTTGCGGCGACCGAGGCCAGCGATAGCACCAGCGCGCCGGTAAGCGCGCTGGCCGGAAGATAAAAACGGTGATCTTCACCGAAAAGCAAGCGGGCGATATGTGGCGCAACCAGGCCGATAAAGCCGATTGGCCCAACAAACGCGACCGAAAGAGCCGATAAAATGCTGATGCGCAGCAGCGTGGTCAGACGCAAACGACGCACATCAATGCCAAAACTGATTGCCCGATCTTCACCGAGGCGCAACGCGGTCAGTTTCCAGGCGCTAAGCAACGACAACGGCATCACCACAACCAGTACGGCGAACAGAATCGCGACCTTTTGCCAGGACGCGCGGTCAATACTGCCCATGGTCCAGAATACCAGCCCCTGTAGGGTGTCTTCGTTGGCGACAAACTGCAGCATGGATACCAGCGCATTGAAGGTGAATACCAGCGCGATACCAAACAGAATCACTCCGGACGTGGCGACCTGCGTCCAGCGCGTAATGCCATCCAGCAGCAGCGCCGCCAGCAGAGCGAAGATAAAGGCGTTGGCCGGGATAAACCACTGTCCCGGAATGCCAGGAATACCGATCCCCAGCACGATAGCCAGCGCGGCGCCGAATGCCGCCGCGGAGGAGACGCCAAGGGTGAACGGGCTTGCCAGCGGGTTATTGAGGATGGTCTGCATCTCTGCCCCGGCGAGACCGAGGGCCAGGCCGACGACAATCGCCATCAGGGCATAAGGCATGCGGATATCCCAGACGATAGCCCGGGTTCCGGCACTGGCGTTGGCCGGGTCAATGAGCGTTTGCCACAGGGTACGCAGCGACAGGCCCGCCGGCCCCATGACGAAGTCAAGCAGCAGCGAGGCGGCAATCAGCAGCACCAGCAGCAGTATCATCGTGACACGACGACGAACGATGCTGCGGTAGTTGGCCATCACGCCATGGCTATCGACGCGGTGCGCGCCGATACCGGGTTCAGTCGTTGAACTCATGGGGCGTTACTCACCTTGTTGCCAGGAAAAAACGAACGGCAGGTCAGGCAGGGTGGTGAAATGATGGACGATGTAGCGCCAGGTATCGTCAGGATTCAGGTTGCGGAAGGTTTGCGGATAGATATCCTTCGCCAGATACTCCATGCCGACGATATTCCACGGATGGTTGTAGAAGTGGTGGTAAATGCCGTACGCGCGTTGCGCTTTAACCGCCGGAATGTCGTTCACCCCGGTACGTGACAGCAGCACCTGCGCCTGGCGATTGACCGCCTGCGCATTGACCTGATAACCCAGCGGCAGTACCTGGCTATTACCGCGTTTGGAGCCCGTCATGATATAGACGTCAGGTTTCATGCTGATCACCTTTTCCAGGGAGACAAAACCTGATGCGCCGGGGAGCAGTTGCGAGCCGATATTGTTTGCGCCGACGGTTTCTACCAGTGCGCCCCAACCGCTGTGGCCGTGGGTAAAGCAGCAGGCATCGCTATTGCCCGCCAGCGCCTCGACAAAGACGTTGGCTTTCGGCGTGATCGTCGCGGTTTTCTGGCGGATGGTATCCAGTTGCTGACGATAGTAGTCGGTATAGGCTTTGGCGTTTTCTTCGCGATTGAGAACGTGGCCTAACAGGTCAATGCTCGGCGCCGTGTCTTTGCCGGGATTGATTTCATAATCGACGAACAGCACCGGAATATTCAGCGCGCTGAGTTTGTTGATAATACCGCTTTCTTCCAGCGCCGGTTTGGCGCGAAGCTGGGCAATCATCAGATCCGGATGACGGGAGATCACGCTTTCAAGGTCGACGTTCCCCTT
Organism: Klebsiella indica; assembly: GCF_005860775.1. GTDB lineage: Bacteria > Pseudomonadota > Gammaproteobacteria > Enterobacterales > Enterobacteriaceae > Klebsiella > Klebsiella indica. Next base: position 65,118 of record NZ_VCHQ01000004.1, on the reverse strand, counting down.
ATCGCTAAAGCCCATATCGAGAATTTTAACCGACTGAGGCCACTTCGTTTTCAGCATTTTCCAGGTGTTGATATCCTGTCTTTTCGCCAGGTTATTCCATGCGACCAGCCGTCTGAAGGGGTTATCGCGATCAAGCAGGGCCAACGCCATAATATCGCGGCCATCCTGCAGGATGATACGCTGCGGCTCATGGCTGAGCGTAATACTGCGGCCGGCAAGGTCGGTTACGGTGAGTGGATATTGCGTGGCATGGCTGAAAAATGGGGCGAAGAGTAGTGCTGCGCTAATAAGACGGAGTGAATTTGCTGCGGGTTTTCTTGCCATAATATATGCGTTCCGTTTGCTGATTGATACCCGTGATACTTCAAGTTGCATGTGTGTTGGCTGCGGATTACTCGGCCCTCCCACGGGCCGTCGCAAGCGGCGTTCAAATCTGCTCCCGGCAGATTTGCCACTCATTCCAGTTACTTACGGAAATCAAGCACCGGGGGGCTCGCTTACGCGCCGCCTTTATACAATTCGAATTAGTCAGGATGTATAAATATAATGATTCTGAGAATTATTCTTGTGCAAACATAAACGGTAAGTATATCAGCAGGAAATGACATAAAATGTAACAAACTTGTTGACATCTATTCGCGCTGCCCGAACTGGGGTATCGCGGGGAAAAGGGCGATTGAATCGGAGAAAACCAGTTTTAAGAACAATCCCTAAAGCCAGATAACAGAATTTTGTGCCATGCTGAATGCAACTCATAACATGAAGTAAGTTAGAGAGAGGACATTATATGAAAAAAGCAATGATTGCATTATCTGCGATTCTGGTAGCCGCACCTGTTTTTGCTGCCACGACACACGCAACCGACGATACCGTCGCGGCGGCTCACGAAACGGCCAATACGGCGAAGGAAAAACTGCATCAAGCCCAGCATCAGGGTGAAGAGCAGAAGCTGAAAGCCAAACACGCTGCGGAAGGGAAAAGCGACAGCGTAGGTAGCAAGGTCAGCGAAGACGCACAAAAGGCCTGGAATAAAACCAAAGAAGGCTCGGAGAAAGGCTGGAATGCAACCAAAGAGGGCGCTGAGAAGGGCTGGAATAAAACCAAAGAGGTCAGTAAAGAAGGCTGGGATAAAACCAAACAAGGTGCCGAAGAGTTAAAAAATAAAGTCACTGAATAATCACTGACAATTCTCTACAAACGGGTCGCGAAAGCGGCCTTTTTTGTCTGGAGCGTTTATTTAGCGTCAGGCTAATATTCTTAACGTATCATCACGGATATGCCAGGAATTGTCCTGGATGTTTTACTATTCACTATTCCTCCACATTTATACGTTAAAAAAGAAATATATCAGGAGGTGTACTATGAAAAAAATTCTTTCACTGGCGATTATTTTATCTTGCGCGTTTACTTCTGTCTCCTGGGCTGATGGCCCTGGCGGCAACGACCAGGGTCAGCAGCAGATCTGGCAAAAAAATGCTGGACGTGGCGGCCCGGACGGTAACCGCCAGCAGGGGCCGGGTAACGGCGCGCAGGCCAACAATCATCAAGGGAATAGCGGTAATCGAGGATCGGATCGCGGTGGTCCCGGCGGCAGAGGATCGCACGATAACCGCCATCAGGAACGCCATGAGCAGGATCACTTTGCGTGGAACGGGCATGATTTCCGTAAAGGTCAACCCGCCCCGCAACGTTTCCGCGGCAAGGATTATCGGGTCGATGACTGGAACGATCGCGGACTGCCGCCGCCGCCGAGCGGGCAGCACTGGTCATATATTGACGGCAACTATGTGCTGATTGCCGCCGCGACCGGGATTATTACCTCGATCCTGATCAACGGCGCGCTGAGCCACTAACCCTTTATCGCCCCGGGAGCGTATGCTTTCCGGGCTTCCCATACACGCCGCAATGCTGCCTCTCTCCGGAGGCGGCATTGGGCGTTTGTCCATCCAGCCAGCATCGTGCGGACCGGCCTTGTTAACGGGCGTCTCTGGGGAAGAAGCGCAATACTCGCACTATACCCGCAGTCTGGTAATATTGTCTGAACTGAGCTGTACTAATCCCTTCCATCCGTAATTGTGTCCGGTCTTATAATGGTGGATGCGTATTTCACGAATATGCGCATTAGGACTTTCATCCAGCATTTTCTGTGCAAGCGGCAGAATATCCTCGCCGTAATCTTCGAATAATTCGCCGGTAGCAATCACCCGCTTAATATTATGAATCGGCGCGGTACAGCAAATCGCAAAATAGAGTGCGCGTGCAGTGGTAAGCACGGTGGCGGGTTTATTGTTCTCCGCAACATTAAATGCCGGTTCCAGCCCCCCGGGCCAGGGGAGATGAACAATTTCCGGGTAGAAGCCGTTTTCGCCCAGCCCGGGTTCACCGTGGGTACAGTAACCGTAACCGAGGCTGCCGAATCCGGGCATAAACGCCACGTAGGCGTCGCCGGGTGAGCGTTTAGCCAGCAGATAATTGGTACAGTGTGCAATGTTATAGATGCGGGTCGGGAGGCGGAGATTTTTCTCAAGTAAGGCGGCGAGATTGACATTGCTTTCCTGAAAAAGCGGGCAATAACGCACGATGCCAGTGAAATGTTCGATCCCGCCCTGCAGCGCAACGCTGGCAACGGTGAGCGAAGTTCGGGGCAGTCTGGCCAGTTCGCATAACTGCGCCACGCCAGCGGTAATAAAGCGCATCAGTTGATCTGGGGTCATTTCCTCTGGCAGGGGAAAACTCAGGGTCGCCAGCGGCGGCGGCTGGGTATTGTAATCATTGAGCGTGGCCTGGAAACTGCCTTTACGTAGCATAATGTTGGCACTCCAGGCTTGACCGGTTTTCACTGCCAGTAGCTGCTGCGGGCGGCCAAAAGTCGGATCTTTGATTTCCCGTTCCTCAATGAGCTGTTCATCCAACAGGCGTGCTGTCAGCTTAGTGATATACGCTTTAGTCACGCCCAGCCGTTTGGTTATCTCAGTCCGGGATTTCGCTTCGCTATGCAATATATTGAGGATCTGCTGTTTGTAATCCATGCTGTCTCGCCTTTGCCTGCAGGAATACGTAGGCATTCATCATACCGCCACGTTGCATCGTCGGGCGGCAACGCGAGCCACCCGGCGCCGATCAAAGTCGGTTATTTCACGGAAACAATAATCCGTCGGTAAGCGGTGAGTGATGGTTTACCGTTATCGGTAACCGCCAGAATGATATGTTCCGTGCCGTGGCGCAGCGTTTTGACTTTAACCGTTGGTTTGCCGTTGTCGCTTAATGAGAGGATCGCGGGGGCCTGCAAATAATCTTCCCCGAACCGACCCTGCACATCGTTGAACGCCACCGGTTGAGCGCTGGCGGAACCGGCTTCCGGATAGCGGAACCAGTTATAGCTAAGCTGATTACCGTCAGGATCTTTGCTGCCTGCGGCGTTTAATGTCAGCACCTCTCCCACTTTGGCATCAAGATATACTACCTGCTGTCCCTGTTGGCCGTTCACTACCACCTGAGGATTGTGGTTGGCTGAGGCATAATCTTTGATTCCCCACGCCATACGAGCGGCGAAATCGTGCTGGAACGCCTCGCGCCAGCGCCAGATGGTGGCCTGATTTGAGGTATAGCGCTTGCCGTCGACGCCAGTGACCGTATCGGCGGCGTTGGGGCTACCGGGATAAAAATCGCCGCCGTTGGTCCAGATGGGACGCGTTTCATGCTGCGGCTGGCGTACGATATAGCGCCCGCCCCAACCGCCCCAGCCCGGGTTCTGCTCGCTATCCAGGCCGTTGCGGATCAGACCGAGAAATGCCGGGGTGTCCCCTTCCATAATAAACAGATATTGCAGATAACCTTTGCCCATTGGTCCGACGTTGCGGATGTTTTGATCCAGCCAATGTTGGGAGACGGTGGTGAAGTCTGCCCCCGGCGCATTGCGATAGTACCGGTCGCCGCTGATACCGGTCCATGTGGCACGGGCATAATCTTCGCCGTTCTGGCTGGAAGGGTCGACGATATAAGTGATTTCCGGATAGTGCTCGCGTACCCAGAACCCGGCATCATCCTGATCGGAGATGGCGTAAACCACCAGGTTGCGCGTCAGCGCCTTAACGACGCTGGCCGGATGTTTTTTCGACAGGTCTTTTAGCGCCTGCGCCAGGGTATTGGCGCCGCCCCACAGATTAATAAACAGCGGGTGGTTAGCATCAGTGCTTTTTTCAATGGCGTTAAGCAGCAGGTCGGACCCGGCGGTATTTTTCCCTTCTCCGGTTGCCGCCATGCCATAGCTGGCCAGGCCTGGGGCGACGACGGCTTTGAGCTGATTGAACGTCGGGAATCCGGCTGCGTGTTTAAGCAGGTTAGGCTGGACTTCGCCGTAATGACGGAGCACCAAATCAATCATATCGGTATGGACTTTTTCCCGCTGCCAGGTGGAGGTTGTTGCTACCACCCCTTCGATATTCATCTCGTTGGCATAGAGCAAAAAACGGGTTAACGACATCTGATCGTCCGGTTCGTTGCCGATATCGGTCAGCACGAAGACCCGCGGCTTTTCCTGATAGGGTAGAGTTTTACTGGCCATCCCGCTGATGGTTGCCTCCGCGTTAACCGCCAGTGGTGCGAACAGCGCTAGCAGACCCGCCATGACGCCCAGGGCAAGGTTGTTGTGGTGTTGTTTCATCTTCCGCTCTCGACATTAAGAGCCTATTCCATTAGGGCTATTTTGCTTGTCATTTTGAACCTGGGCAGTGCTCAGAATCCTCACGTACTACCTGTACGCTCCGGTTCTTCCGCGCTGGCCGTGTTCAAACTGGCTGCGCCAATAACGTCTGGTGGGATAGGCTCTAAGTTAATGATTGATTAAGTGGAGGCAATATAGTTAACACAGGAAACAAAATAAAAAGAAAAAGCGCCATTGTGTGATGGTCATAGCAGTTTTATGTCAATTTATCCGCGATAACCCAATATTAATAAATAAGATAAAACGCCCTCCGGAATAACAAATCCTGCTTGCATTAACGACCTGGCAGGTTAAGTTATTAAAGCTTAATACCTAATTCTATTCCCGGAGACCGGCATGACCGACTTTGTAATTCCCGAAATCAAGGCCACTGAAGATGAAATGATTGCGATCCGTCATTATTTACATGCCAATCCTGAATTAAGCCTTGAGGAATTTAATACCAGCGAACTGGTTGCCGGGAAACTGACTGAGTGGGGCTATACGGTGAGCCGAGGGCTGGCAAAAACCGGGGTAGTGGGAACGCTGAGCAAGGGCGATTCACCGCGCACTATCGGCCTGCGCGCCGATATGGACGCATTGCCGATTGTCGAAGCCACCGATCTTCCGTGGGCCAGCACCGTTGCCGGAAAGATGCACGCCTGCGGCCATGACGGTCACACCACTATCCTGCTGGCGGCAGCGAAGTATATCGCCTCTCCGGCCTGTCAGTTTAACGGCACGGTGCATTTGATATTCCAGCCCGCAGAAGAAGCGATTGGCGGTGCGGATTTAATGATTAAAGACGGTCTGTTTGAGCGCTTCCCCTGCGAACGGATCTTCGGCCTGCACAATATGCCCGGTCTGCCGGTAGGAAAACTGGGCTTTTACGCCGGCAACTTTATGGCCTCGGCGGATACGGTGAAAATCACCCTTACCGGTTACGGTGGGCATGGCGCCCACCCTGAGCGCACCGTTGACCCGATTGTGACCGGCGCGGCGCTGGTGATGAATCTGCAGAGTATCGTCGCGCGTAATGTGCCACCGGGAGAAACCGCGGTGGTGAGTGTCGGCACTTTCCAGGCGGGTATTGCCTCTAATGTCATCCCGGAGAAGGTGGTAATGGAGCTCAGCGTGCGGGCGATGAAGCCGGCGATCCGCGATTTGTTGATAAAACGCATCAAGGAACTGGCTGATTTTACTGCCAAAAGCTACGGCGCCAGTAGCGACGTCGAGGTTTTTGACTCCTATCCTGTTCTCACTAATAGCCTCGAGGAAACCGCGTTCGCCAAAGCGCTGGCGCTGGAGGTGTTTGGTGAAGAGGGGGTGCTGGAGTCGGTCGCGCCGATGAACGCCAGCGAAGATTTCGCCTTTATGCTGCGGGAGCGCCCCGGCTGCTATTTCCTGCTGGGTAATGGTGAAAAAGGCGGGAAGGGCGGCTGTATGGTGCACAACCCCGGCTATGACTTTAATGATGACATTATTTCCACCGGTGCGACGTTGTTCGCCCGGTTAGTTGAAACACACTGTCGTTGAACTCTGGAGTCCGTAAATAATGAAAAAATCTCTTCTGCTGTGGGTCGCGCTGATGGCCTCAACTTCAGCCCTGGCCGCAGAAAATAAGGAAATTCGTTTTGGCGTCGATCCGACTTTCGCGCCGTTTGAATGGAAAGATCCGCAGGGCAAGCTGATGGGTTTTGATATTGATCTGGGGAATGCGATTTGCCAGCAGCTTCAGGCGAAGTGCGTGTGGGTGGAAAGTAATTTTGATGGCATTATCCCGGCGCTGAAGGCGCGTAAGTTCGATGCGATCCTCTCCGGAATGTATATGACCGAGAAGCGAAAAGAGCAGATAGCCTTTAGCGATAAGCTATATAACGGCCCGGTGTTCCTCGTGGCGCGTAAAAATACCCTCACCGGCAATAGTATTGAGCAACTGCAGGGCAAAACCATTGGCGTAGAGCAGGGATCGGCGCAGGAAACTTACGTCAACCAGCACTGGCGACCGGCGGGAATTAATATCGTCGCTTATCAGGGCGCCGATCGTGTGGTACAGGATCTGGAGTCCGGGCGTATTGATGGCGCGGTGCTTTCCGGAATGATGGCCGACTACAGCTTCCTGCAGCAGCCGCAGGGTAAAGATTTCGCCTTCGTTGGCGGGCCATTGCGCGATGACGCGCTATTCAGCGCGGGGGCGGCGATTGGCCTGCGCAAAGGGGACGACGCGCTGCGCCAGGAGATTAACGGCGCGATTGCCAAAATTCTCGCTGACGGCACTTATAAAAAGTTAGCAGGGAAATATTTTAGCTTTGACGTCTATTCCGGGACATAATGTTGTAATGCAGGTGGCGGGCATGGACAGCCCGCTTCAGGCTTCCTTTTCTCTTACTATTGTTTCTGACCCTTGATCGATTTAGAAGGACACAGAATATAAGCGATTCCCTACATATTTGCGTTGAATGGCGCCGACAAGAGAGTGACACATTCGCCGGGAGCGGAGTGACAGGTTGCCGGCAGGCGCCCCGTCAGGGGCGAGGCTCAGGGATTAGCCGGGTCACCAACGTCGACGCACAGGCAACGTGACATGTGGCGGGCAAATAAGGAGTGAACGGCATGATGACACGTCCCTTAGGTAAAACCGGATTTTCCATCGCTCCGCTGGTGTTTGGCGGCAACGTTTTTGGCTGGACCATTGATGAAAAAACCAGCTTTGCCATTCTTGATGCATTTATAGATCACGGCTTTGACGCCATCGACACGGCGGATGTTTACGCCCGCTGGGCCGACGGTAATCAGGGCGGCGAGTCTGAGACCATTATCGGCCGCTGGTTACAGGCGCGGCCAGGCATGCGTGAGAAGGTGAAGATCTTCACCAAAGTGGGGGCCGATTTAGGCCTTCCTGGTCATAAAGGGCTGAAAAAGGCGTGGATCCAGCAGGCGGTAGAGGATTCATTGCGTCGCCTGAATACCGATTATATCGATCTTTACTTTGCTCATTGGCCAGACCCGGAAACGCCGGTAGCCGAAACCCTGGAAGCGTTCCACGCCTTACAGCAGGCAGGGAAGATTCGTGCGATGGGGGCGTCTAATCTTGATGCGCAACAGCTTTCCGCCGCTCTGGAGGTGTCGCGTAAAAGCGGCCTGCCGGCCTGGCAGGTGCTGCAACCGGAATATAATCTTTATCATCGTTCAGCCTTCGAAGGGGCGCTGGGCGATCTGTGCATCAGCCGTGATATTGGCGTGGTGACGTATTACAGTCTCGCGTCGGGCTTTCTGACCGGAAAATACCGCCAGCAGTCCGATCTGGCGCAAAGCCTGCGTGGCGCAGGTATCGCTAAATATCTCAATCCGCGTGGGTTGCGCATTGTTGATACGCTGGTTGACGTGGCGGAACAACTGGATGCCAAACCGGCGGAAGTGGCATTAGCCTGGCTGATGAGCCGTGAAGGCGTGACGGCGCCTGTCGCCAGCGCCACCAGCATTGCTCAGGTAGAAAGTTTTGCCCACGCTGCGACGTTGAGCCTGAACAGTAAACAACGGACGCAACTGGATATTGCCAGCGCGTAACCCTGTATGCCGGGGCCACCACGGTTCCGGCGTTTTTTATTCGTATTTTTTATTGGATATTTCCCGATTATTTTCCGCAAATCCCCGTCTTCTGACTGGCTATCCCCGAAAAATAAAATGTTTTCGTCCGGGACAACGCCGGGCTTGCTTATAACAATGTAATGCGTATAGTTCTCATTCTTCTTTTTGTTTGCAGGGTTTCAGGGAGCTACCTGCCTCAGTGGCGCGATCACAGGGAAACGGCGAAGGCACAGGGTGGGACTCGTTCGCGCAGGACCGAAAAGAGAATCTCGGCCGCGGAGTTACCATCGGATCATTGATTTTGTCCAGGATTGATCTATGAAACACACACTCCCGGCGTTGACGCTGGTTATTTCTGCCATCTTAAGCGGCTGTGCCGCCACCCACACCACTCCCGTTTCTCAACCTGTTGCCGCCAAAAGCGCGGAAACCACCGTACAGCCACTCAGGCGCGAGCTGGCGGACGGGCTGTATGAGATGGCGCTGAGTCCGAAAGGCGATGCGCTATACGTCGCCAGCGCCGATAGCTTTAAAGATGTGCAGGGCGGGGCGGTATATAAGCTGGATCCGACCACGTTGAAAACCACCGGTATGACCCATACCGATCTGAAAAACTTTGCTGTACAGCTTAGCCCGGACGGTAGCACCTTGTTCGTCACCAATTCGCTGGATGGCGGTATCAGCGCCATTGACACCGCGAGTGGCAAAGTAAAAAAACGCCTGCTGTTTAGCGAGCGTAATGAGAAAGATCGCCCCTACGGCGCACGGCAGATCCTGCTGGTTGATAACACCCTTTATGTTGGCGCTGTTGCCGATCCGGCGCTCATCTGGGTGGTCGATGCTAAAAACCTGAAGCTGAAAGCGCGCATCAAAAACGCGGGTAAATGGGTGACCGGCCTGCACTATTCCGCGCAAACCCAACGTCTGTATGCGGCAAACGGCAGCGGAGAGATCCTGGTGATTAACCCGCGTAATAACCGCATCGAACACCGCTGGAAGCCGCTGGGCGATAAACCGGCCTTGCTGCTGAATATCGCTGAAGATAGCGCCACCGGTCGTTTGTTCGTCACCGACAATTCAAAAGCTAAAACCACGCTGGTGCTTGATATCCACAGCGGCAAGGTGATTAAGCAACTGGATGTGGGCGATTCGCTGGCGGTGCTATTCAACCCTGAGCGCAACGAAATTTATATCTCCCGGCGTGAAGCAGGCAAGGTTATCAGCCTTGATGGCACCAGCTATGCGCTGAAAAAGACGTGGGATCTGCCGGTGAATCCCAACAGCTTGCTGATTTCTGCCGATGGTCAGACGCTGTATGTCACCGTTAAACAGGCGTTTAATAAAGATCACTCGACGAAAGGACCGGACAGCGTTGTCCGTATTGATCTGACTGCGAAATAAAAGCCAGCCTGGCGATGGGATAATGCTAATGGGTTTAGCGCCATTCGCCAGGCGGGTCAGTCACGCGCTACGCCCGGCGGCGTAAAGCTTTAAAGGCGACAAACAGAAACAGTATCCATATTGGCAGCAGAATCGCCGATGAACGCATACCGTCAATCGTGCACATCAGCGCCAGAATCAGCCCCAGAAAGGCGATACATAAATAGTTACTGGCCGGAGACAGCAGCGCTTTAAACTTCGGCTCGCGCCCTTCTCGCCGCTGAGCGGCACGGAATTTCAGGTGCGCCAGGCAAATCATAATCCAGTTCAACAGCAGCGTCGCCACCACCAGCGCCATTAACAGACCAAAGGCTTTCTGCGGCAGCAGGTAGTTAAGCAGCACCACCAGCGAGGTAATCACCCCGGAGAGCAGCAGGGAATTTACCGGCACGCCACGCTTGCTGACGCTGGCAAGGAACTTCGGCGCATTACCCTGCACCGACAGGCCGAACAACATGCGGCTATTGGAATAAACGCCGCTGTTATAGACCGATAGCGATGCTACCAGGATCACGAAGTTCAGCGCTGAAGCCACCGCGTTGCTGTCAAGATTATGGAAAATCATCACGAATGGGCTACTGTCGGACTTGATTTCCACCCACGGGTAGAGGGCCAGCAGAACCACCAGAGAGCCGATATAAAACAGCAGGATACGGTACACTACCTGGTTAACCGCTTTGGGAATGCTCTTCTCAGGGTTGTGGGCTTCCGCAGCGGTAATGCCGATAAGCTCCAGACCGCCAAAGGAGAACATGATCACCGCCAGCGACATCATCAGGCCGTGCCAGCCGGTGGCGAAAAAGCCGCCGTACTCCCACAGATTACCGAGCCCCGCCTTCCTGCCGCCGTGGCCGTTGAACAGCATCCACAGACCAAAGCCAATCATGCCGATAATTGCCAGCACTTTAATGAGCGCGAACCAGAATTCCGCTTCACCGTACAGGCGAACATTAACGAGGTTAACGGCGTTGATAATGATGAAGAATGCAGCGGCCCAGATCCATGTCGGAACATCCGGTAGCCAGTACTGCATATAGATACCCGCGGCGGTCAGCTCCGCCATTCCCACCAGCACGAACATGACCCAGTAGTTCCAGCCGGACAGAAAGCCGGCAAACGGCCCCCAGTACTTATACGCAAAATGGGCAAAAGAGCCAGATACCGGCTCTTCGACAACCATTTCGCCCAGTTGACGCATAATCAGAAAGGCGACGATCCCGGCGATGGCATAGCCGAGCAGGACTGCCGGTCCCGCCATTTGAATTGCCGGTCCAATACCGAGAAACAGGCCGGTTCCGATGGCGCCGCCGAGAGCGATAAGCTGGATATGTCGGTTCTGTAAACCACGATGAAGCGCCGGGCCGTTTCCCTCTACGACATCCGACGACGTTAGTGCGTTTTTCACGTCACTCCCCTGTGTGTTTTATGAAGGGCACCTTTTAACATTTATTTCACCCCAAGATAGCCGTCAAGATAGGCGCCAGCCAGTTCGTTACCGAGTAACACGGCATCTTTATTCTCCATCTCGTTTTCCCACTTATCGCTGGCGTTACCGTTGAACGTGTGCTGTATTCTGGTGCCCTGCGCCATTTGTTGCTTAATGCCGTCGGCGATACGGCGGGCGTCGCTTTCGCTTACGCCTGACTTTCTGTCCTGTTGGCCCCTGGCATAGATCCCGGTAAAGTTTGGCAGGTTTAAGCGGTAATTTTCCTGACGGTTAGTGGCGAAATTACCACCGACAAAATCAGAACGGTGCGAGACGAAATAGTACGCGTGGCGTTCCGGTGAGGATTTTGATGAACTGCAGCCGACGAGCGCGGCAAGAGCGCAACTGAGTGCGATAATTGCTATGTTTAATTTCATTGTTGATATCATCCCTAATCATTAATTTTAAAAATGAGCAGAGATGTATTTTGAGCATCCTGCTCGTATTTTTGCATTATGACGTGCTGACCAGATAAAGGGTCGATGCTGAAATGGACTGGCGCGTAATTTCTGCGCCAGTATCTCAGTCTACCTGATTAGCTCTCCCGCAGAGAACGAATATCGTTGCCGGTTGGCGACTGATGAATCCGCAGGCCAAATTCGTCAACCACGGCAAAGACATGGTCGAAGATATCCGCCTGGATGCCTTCATATTCCGCCCACACCACAGTATTCGTGAAGCAGTAAATCTCAAGCGGCAGGCCGTTGGCGTCTGGTGCCAGTTGACGCACCATCAGGGTCATATCTTGTCGAATGCGGGGATGGTTGCGTAAATACTCCTGTAAATAGGCACGGAAGGTGCCGATATTGGTCATTTTGCGCTGGTTCAGTATCGATTGGTCAGCGGCATTTTGCTGGTTCCACAAGCTGATTTCCTGATGACGCGAATCCATATACGGCTTTAACAGTCGGGCCTGAATCAAGCGCTGCTGCTCCTGCTCATCAAGAAAATGAATGCTGGTGGTATCGATATTCAGGCTGCGCTTGATTCGCCGACCGCCGGAGGCGGACATCCCGCTCCAGTTTTTAAACGAATCGGAAACCAGCGACCAGGTCGGAATGGTGGTGATGGTATTATCCCAGTTACGCACCTTTACCGTGGTCAGGCCGATATCAATCACCGCGCCGTCAGCGCCATATTTCGGCATCTCCAGCCAGTCACCGAGTTTTAGCATATCGTTGGCGGAGAGCTGAATACCGGCCACCAGGCCAAGGATCGGGTCTTTGAACACCAGCATCAGGACCGCCGCCATCGCGCCAAGGCCGCTAATCAGGATCGCCGGAGACTGGCCAATTAATAATGAGATAACCAAAATGCCGACAATAATCGCACAGACCAGCTTAATTCCCTGGAATATCCCTTTAAGCGGAAGCTGAGAGGCGGAGGCGAATTTTTGCGATAAGTTAAGCACGACATCCAGCAGCGAAAAGAAGGACATTAACGCGTATATCATCACCCACAGCTGTGCGCAGGTGGTGAGTATTTCTGCGGCCTCGCTACCTTTTTGTAGCCATAATACCGCCTGCACGTTGACGATTATCCCTTGCAGGGTAAAGGCCAGACGGTGAAAAAGTTTGTTCTGCGTAATAATTTGCAGCCACAAATGGCTACTGGCCTGCGCCCGTTTTTCGAACGTGCGCAGCACCACTTTATGCAAAATAAGGTGAACGACAGCCGCCGTCAGAAGAATAATGCCGAAGATAATAATAAGTGAGGTGGTTGGGGTTATTTCGATGCCTAACGCGGCGATTTCCGAGATTAATTCCTGCATAACGTCTCCTTTACATCCAGCGCTTATGATGACCGCTGGATGTCTATTATGCAAATCTCAGGTTACGCAGAGGTGAATTACGACGTTATCGCCGTCGGGCATGCGTTAAGGTGACGGCGGAAGCGCAACGCGATAATCCCCAGCAGCACCATCATCACCATCTCTACCGCTAAAAAATCAATAAAGGCGAGGGGATAACTTCCTCCGCTGCGTCGGGCGAAGCTTAAAAAGAGCGATCCCAGCAGTGCTGGCCCGAGGCCAAATGTTGCCTGTTGCAGAGTACTGAGGATTGCGCTCCCGGCCCCGGCATCATTCGCGCTAATGTCGCGCATGCCAATGCGGTAAAACGTATTCACAATCAGCGCCTGCCCGTAGCCAATAAGCGCTGTCGACGGTATCAGGCACAGCGTCGTGGTGTGGATACCGAAGCGATAAAACGTGACGCTCAATAGCAACAGACCGATAATCTGTACCGCAAGACCCGTCAGTAATATGCGCCCGATGCTGTAGCGGGCGATCAGCCTGGGGGCGTAAAGCGCAGAGAGGAAATAGGCGATGCCGAGAGCGATAAAGCTATTGCCTGACTGCCAGGGGGCCATTCCCAGCCCGGATTGCAGGGTTAGCGCCATGCAAAACATAAACGCCGACCAGGCGCTGAAAAAGAGCAGGGCAATCGCGATACCAAAACGCATACTGCCCGTTTTCAGCAGGCGCGGCGGTAGCAGCGGTTGTTCGCCTCGCTGTTGTTTACGCTGAGCGCTAACGCACATCCAGGCCAGCAGCGGGAATACCGCGATGAGGGAGAGACGCAGGGTTAAAGGCCAGTGCAGCTCTGGCCCCAGCGCCATCGGAAACAGCAGGCAACAGAGGATGAGCGCGAGGCTAAAGGTGCCCTGCCAGTCAACTGGCGAATGCTCGTCACGCCGGGTTTCCGGGATATAGCGGCGGCTAAAGGCCAGCACCAGCAGGCCAATTGGCACATTGATAAAAAAGGCGTTTCGCCAGCCTAAGCCGGCAATATCCGCCGACACCAGCCAGCCGCCGCACATTTGCCCGACGATAAAAGAGATACCGCCGATACCGCCATATAAGCTGATGGCCCTGGCATGCGCGGTACCTTTTAGCGTGACGTGCAGGGTGGCAAGGATTTGCGGCACGATCAGCGCCGCGCTGGCTCCTTGTAACGTTCGGGCGATCAGCAGCGTGGTCATCGATGTGGCCAGCCCGCACAACAGCGAGGCTACGCTAAAAACCGCCACGCCCCACATAAACAGACGGCGACGACCGTAGTTATCGCCAAGTTTACTCCCCATTGCCAGACACACGGCGAAGGCGACGCCGTACAGGGCGACAATCAGTTCCAGCTGCGTGGCGCTGGCTGCCAGCGACTGAGTGATGGAATCCAGGGCGACGTTCGTTATCGATGTATCGATTTGTGGCAACATCAGGCCAGTTAACAGGAGGAATAAACCGGCGTGACCGGGTGAAACAGCAGACGAATTCATCGGAGACTCTCCATTGCGTCATTCAGCGGATGGTCGTAGCATCACCGATAAATTAAACGGGTACCAGTTCCTGTCTATACTGGTATCAGCACTACCATGCTGGAGATGTTATGGCCACAATACCGCAACGTGAATCGGGGGGATTCATCACCGATGACAGTCGTAAACAGCTCGGGGCATTTTTGCGCGCCCGGCGCGAAAGCCTTGACCCGCAGCGCCTGGGGCTGCCTCGCGTCGGGCGGCGGCGCACGCCGGGGCTACGGCGGGAAGAGGTGGCGATGCTGGCGGATGTCGGTGTCACCTGGTATACCTGGCTGGAGCAGGGACGGGAAGTGAATCCGTCGGAGACGGTGCTGGCGGGGGTGGCGAATGCGCTACAGTGCAGTCAACTGGAAACCCGGCATCTGTTTGTGCTGGCCGGGCTGACGCCGCCGGAATCCACAGAGACCACGGTATGCGAAGGTATTAGCCCCGGCGCCAGACGAATGCTGGATAGCCTGATGCCGCAGCCCGCCAGCATTCAGACGCCGGGCTTTGATATTGTCGCCTGGAACGACAGCTTTTGCCGCCTGATGGGCATCGATTTCGCGACGATCCCGGAAGACGATCGCAACTGCATTTATCTGTATCTGACCAATGAAACCTGGCGAAGCCGCATCGAAAATCGCGATGTACTGGCGACATTTGCGTCTTATTTTCGTGCGGCAATGGCGGAGCACCGTGGTGACCCGGCGTGGGAGAATAAGCTGGCGCGTTTTTTCGCCGCGTCGGCGGAGTTTGAGGCGTTGTGGCACCAGCGCTATGAGGTGCGCGGCGTGGAGAATCAGGTTAAAAATTTTAAACATCCGCAGATTGGGCGATTTAGCTTACAGCAGATGTACTGGTATTCCGCCCCGCGTAATGGCTCGCGTCTGCTGGTCTATTTGCCGATGGACCCGGCGGGGGAGCAGGCGCTGGCGTGGCTGAATAAGCAATAATGACAAAGCGGGCTGATGAACGTTACCCGTCGGCAACAGCGTATTATTCCGCGCGCGCTGGGGGCGTGGCAGGCGCTGGCGGTCCCCGATATGCGGAGCGTATCTGGCATGCCGGAGAGCGGATCGGTAACCCGGGCGGGACGCATTCACGCCGCAGCCCGGGGGCAGAAGGAGAGGATTAAATCTCGGTGATGGTTGTCGCCTGCGGCAGGCGAGATTTCGGCAGGGCGGCGTTAAAATCTTCAACACTATGGTGGCCGACCGGCACGACGACCACACTGGTGTAGCCCTGTGCTTTCAGGTCAAATTCGGCGTCCAGAATGGCGAAATCGACGCCTTCAATCGGCACGGCGTCCAGGCCCATCGCCGCGACGCCAAGCAGGAAGTTGCCCACGTTCAGATAGACCTGCTTTGCCATCCACTGGTCGTCATCGTGCAGATCTTTGCGGTGCATATCAGCAAAGAACGTACGGCCTTTATGGTTTGCCGCTTTGGCTTCCGCATTGGCGAAGCGGCCATCGGCCTCTTCCTGGTCAACGACGCGATTCAGCCAGGCGTCATCCATCGCGGTTTTGGCACAAAAAACCACCACATGGGACGCGTCGAGAATTTTACGTTCGTTAAACACATAGGTGCCGCTGGCCGCTTTGGCGACGCGCGCTTTGCCTTCATCGGTGCTGGCAACGATAAAGTGCCACGGTTGGGAGTTGGTACTTGATGGGCTGTACTGAAGCAGCGTTTTCAGGTTTTCTGCCTGCCCGGCAGTCAGTTTTTTAGTGGCGTCAAATGCCTTGGTGGAGTAGCGCTTTAAGGCAACTGATATGATATCCATACTCTTCCTCACTATTTACAACCCCTTGCGGGTGCGTCTGGTGAGGGAAGAGTACAGCGATGCCGGGAAAATGATAAGGGGTAAAAATGCGATAACACTTATCGCGCTACGCTGAAAATCAGGCCGGGCGCAATCGTAACTGCTCTTTTTTGCTGAGTTTATTGACCACCAGATGCCACGAATCGCCAATAAGCTCAGCCAGCAGGTCCTCGCTGATATCACTGCCGGGTACCACGGTGATCCAGTGTTTTTTATTCATGTGATAGCCGGGCTTAATGCTGCGGTAAATCTCCTGATACAGCAGCGATTTTTGCGGATCGCATTTCAGGTTGACCAGCGCCCGGCCCCGTACCGTCATGGTCAGCATAAAAATCCGCCCGCCGACCTTAAACACATCGTACTCCGGGCCAAATGGCCAGCAGTGATCGGCAAAGGGAAGCGCCAGCGCGATACGGTGCGCATGGCGGTGGAGCGAGCGGGGATCCATCAGCGATTGTCCTCGGCAAGCGCCTGCCACATCGCCTCAAAACCCAGTTCAACAAAACGTACGGCGCGTTTCGGCTCGTGGCTGGCATATTCAATGGTGGTTTCAGCGAGCGAAAGGAATAACGCGTCGCCGAAGGTACGGTACTCGTCAGACTGGAAAACGGTCTTGATTGAACGCTGGCACAATTCGTTTAGCTCCGGGAACATCTCTTTGACGCGGTTGCGGGTTTCGTCAGTGATCCTTTCGCTGAGCGCCATCCGCCGAATCGCTTTATGCTCCATCGGATTACGCACGCCCCAGTCGATATAGCTGTTCCAGATATTGCGCGTGTTCTCTTTTGGCCGACGTTCGTCAGGATTGAGACCGGCAATCATTGACTTCACCAGGTCGGATTTTATTGTCAGGTACAGCTCATTGAGCAGATCGTCCTTGGTGGCGAAATAACGAAACAGCGTTCCCTCGGCGACGCCCGCGCTACGGGCAATGGCCGAGGTCGACGCCGCGATTCCCGATTGGGCAAAAGCGGCAGTTGCAGCCTCCAGTAACGCTTGTTTTTTATCTTCACTCTTAGGACGAGCCACTACACTTTACCTCACAGGTTATAAAACGACGATCTAAGCATGTCTGATACAGGCACTGCAACGGTGTCTGTCAAAATTTGAAAATCGTCTTGACGACTTTCAGCTTTCGCCCTAATAATGAGTGCTTACTCACTCATAATCAAGTCCTGCCGCGAAAACCGTCAGAAAAACGGTTTCCAGGGGGCAGGATATAAACCCTGTCATCTTTAGCGTGGTCGCCATCATGTTATTAGCGTCAGCAACAACTTTGCCGTTTGCGCTCAGTGCCGGATTTGGGCAGGCGCCGCATGGCGAGCAGCTCAGCCTGGTGGAACAGTCGCCTCACTATCATGACGGTCAGTTTCATAACGCGCTGCCAACGCCGGGGTTTACCGGGAAAAAGAGTATGCTGGCCGCGTGGTGGACATTTCTTGTCGCCAGGCGAGAAAACGCCAGGCCCGCCGGTCCGCTGCCGCTGGTGAAAACTGACCTGGCCCGCCTGCCGCCAGGTCAGGACGTTCTGGTCTGGCTGGGACACTCCTCCTGGTATCTGCAACTGGCGGGCCAGCGCATTCTGATTGACCCGGTGTTTAGTCACTATGCTGCACCATTCTCTTTTATTAATAAGGCGTTTCCTGGTGATTACCCGTGGCACGCTGAAGGGATGCCCGATATCGATCTGCTGATTATTTCGCACGATCACTACGACCATCTCGACTACGCCACCATCAAGGCGCTGATGCCGAAAATCAAGCGGGTGGTGACGCCGCTGGGCGTCGGGTCGCACCTGCGCTACTGGGGAATGAATAGCGCGATTATCAGCGAAGCGGACTGGAATCAGTCTTTGCCGGTGAGCGATGAGCTCACGGTGTACGTGTTACCTGCGCGCCACTTTTCCGGCCGCGGCCTGAAACGTAACCAGACCCTGTGGGCCAGCTTTATGCTGGTTACCTCGCAGCAGAAAATTTACTACAGCGGCGATAGCGGCTACGGGCCGCACTTTAACGCTATCGGCGAACAGTTTGGCGAAGTGGACCTCGCCATTATGGAAAATGGTCAGTATGACGAGGACTGGAAGTACATCCATATGACGCCGGAAGAGACGGCGCAAGCCGCTGACGATGTTCATGCACGAGCGGTGCTGCCGGGCCATGCCGGGCGCTTCGTGCTGGCAAAACACACATGGGATGATCCGTATAAAAGGCTGGCGGAGGCCAGTACAGGGCGACCATGGCGGCTGCTGACACCAGTGTTGGGTGAGCCGGTCTGGGTCGCTGATAAAACGCAATCATTTAACGCCTGGTGGCGGTAACGATGAGAGTGGTTCTGGAGGAGAGAGGACATATGACTATTTCCGCTCAGGTTATTGATACGATCGTCGAGTGGATTGATGATAATTTGCATCAGCCGCTACGTATTGACGATATTGCGCGCCATGCCGGTTACTCGAAATGGCATTTGCAACGACTGTTTTTACAGTACAAAGGGGAGAGTCTGGGGCGCTACATTCGCGCGCGTAAACTGCTGCTGGCGGCACGGGATCTGCGCGATACCGATCAGCGAGTCTATGATATTTGCCTGAAATACGGCTTTGACTCGCAGCAAACCTTTACCCGCATCTTCACCCGCACGTTTAATCAGCCGCCGGGTGCCTATCGTAAAGAGAATCACAGTCGTACTCACTGAAAACCCTCCGCCGGCCTTTTTGTCGGCGGATATTTACTCTTAGCGGGTATCTCGGGCGTCGTTTTCCGTCACCGATAGCGTCTTTGTTACCGCTATTCTTTTTAGCGGGGCGTCTGGATCGTCGGTGTGCTGCGACGAGTCTGCGTTGAGCGTTAACACCGTGAAATTCATGGCCATGATTCATCTATCGAAATGTTCTTATGACTATTCCTGGCCGGGCTGTCGCCAAAAACGCGCGCTGAGAGGGGATTACTGCGGTGGCGCCTGTTTACAGTGGTAACACCATTGTAAATGGTTATTATTTGCATTAACGTTATTGGCAAATTCTCACAGGGAGCTATCGGGCAATGAAGACGGCGTGGAGCGGCCTGCTGATTGGCATGAGTGCTTTACCGGCAGCGGCGATAAACTGCGAATCTCCTTCGTTACAGGGGGAACTACAGGGGAAGTTCGACGCCAGCGGCGAAGTCTGTTTTGACCTGCCCAGGCTGGGTGAGAACTACGTCGCGGCGATCATTTCCGGCGTCACCGATGCCCGGTTGCTGGATGAACATAACCGTCGTCTGCGCACACTATTGGCGGGGGGGCCACCGGACGGGGAGCAAACCTTACTGTTTTCTTTGCCGGTGAACCGTGCTTCCTCGCTGGTGCTGCATGGCGAAGAGGGGGCGCGCTGGCGCTTTCAGTGGCAGATGCGCGAAACCATCGCGCTGACGAAAATTCAGATGCAGGACCCGGCCAGCCCGCGCCTGCAGCAACTGATGCGCGAGCTGGCGTCGGGAGGGTCTACGGCACGTTTCTGGCTGGAACGCGCGCAGGAAGGCACGCCGATGGTGGAACCGGTTGATGCGACCCATAAGCGGGTTACTTTCCTGTGGCGCGGAGCGAGCCGGAATGTGTTTATTCTCGGCTCCCCCGCGGGAGAGCACGATGCGCTGTTTCGTCTTGGCGACTCTGATGTCTGGTTTCGTAGTTATGTTGTCCCTGCCGATACCTTAATGCAGTATAAGCTGGCTCCGGATGTGCCGCAGGTGACCGGCAGCGGGCATGAGCAGCGGCGAGCGATTCTGGTCAGCGCTCAGGCGGACCCGCTCAACCCGCATAGCATTAATGCGGCTCACGACCGCTGGAATCGCTACTCGCTGCTGGCGCTTAATCCCGTGCGTTTCTGCACGGCGCAGCGTATGGCACGGCCGTTGCGCCACGGAACCTTAACCCGTCATCAGATGCGCAGCGACTTTTTGCAGAATACGCGCGAAGTGATGATTTACCGTCCGCGTCTGCCCCATCCTGCACGCTGGACCCTGATGTTGTTCGATGGCAAAACTTACCAGGACGAATATCACTTCGCCAACGTGCTGGACAGCCTGATTGCCAGTCATCAGTTGCCGCCGATTAACGTGGTGTTTATCGATAGCCTCGATCATCCGCGTCGGGCGAAAGAGCTGCCGCCGAATCCCCATTTTGCCGATTTTATGGCTCATGAGCTGCTACCGTGGCTGAATCGGCAGGGGCTCCGCCTGAGTCGGCATAAAACGGTGGTGGCAGGCTCCAGCTATGGCGGCCTGGCCGCATCATGGGTGGCACTGCGTTATCCGCGGCATTTTGGCAATGTGTTGAGTCTGTCAGGCTCGTACTGGTGGGCGCCAACGGGGGAAGAGGCCAGTTGGTTGACGCGACAGTATCAGCAATCGCCACGCTATCCAGTACGCTTCTGGTTACAGGCGGGTAAATTCGAAACCCACGGGCCGGATGGCGGTATTTATGTCAATACGCGCGAATTTGAGCAGGTATTGAAGGATAAAGGCTATGCGGTGAGCTTCCATCCCTCTTCCAGCGGCCACGATTACGCCGCCTGGTGCGAAGCGCTGGTGGACGGCATGCGCGACTTTACCGGCTTAGCGCTCAAGGGAAAACCAGCGGCGCCAGATCCAGCGCAGCACCAGGTATTCAATTACGCCCAGCGCTAAGAACCACAGGCAGAAGATCAGCGTATAAAGTTGGTTGAGATCCATCAGGTGGAACGTCTCAACCAGCTTTTGCGCCAGCGTCAGTCCCGGGGACGGCACCGGTAGCAACAGGCAGGAGAGCAAAGCCAACAGGAGAATGCCGGCGGCACTCAGGAGCGTTTCTAGCGGATGTTTCATTATTTGTTAATCATCGGTTAAATACATATTGTCCGGTAAAAGGGAAATGAATGCAATATTGTTTCATACGAAATTAAATTTCGCCTTAAGATATTATATATGATCCCCTTCGTTAATTTCTTTGTTAATTAATTGAGGCTTATTTGTAATTAAGTTAATTGCGCTGAAATGTAAATTAGCGTCATTATTAAGCCAGCGATTTTACAAAAGTATAGGTGCTATATCCCACTAACGTGGCGATAATAATCGCCAGCAGGATATACAGCGCCAGACGGCGTCCGCGGTAGATTCCAAACATAGTCAACCTCGTTTAATTACTGTTTATTCATATTCTGCAATAGTTATTTCATAGAATTAACTTAGCATAGTTTTTGAATTTTGCGAGAGATTAAATATTGCGTTTGCTCAATTTTTCTCGCGCTTATTTGAATTTTCTCACTGCCCGGAATGACGCCAGGCTTTCCGACTCACGGAATTTTAAGGGAGAGATATTTTGACCAAAATGCTCAATACAAATAATACCACCCCCTCGGGAAATGCTGCGCCACGGCAGGTATATCAGCAGACGATTGATGTGGTGCTGGCGCAGAAACAGAGCCATCCCGGCGGGCTCAGCGCCGCCGAGGCGGCTGAGCGTTTGCGGACTTACGGCCCGAATGCGTTACCGGAGAAAAAGGGCAAGCCCGCCTGGCGGCGTTTTCTCGCCCATTTTAACGATGTTCTGATATATGTTCTGCTGGTTGCCGCGGCGCTCACTGCGGTGATGGGCCATTGGGTTGATACTCTGGTTATTCTTGGCGTCACGGTCATCAACGCCCTGATCGGCCATATCCAGGAGAGCAACGCTGAAAAATCGCTGGAGAGCATCCGCAATATGCTCTCCAGCGATGCGCGCGTACAGCGTAACGGTAAGCATGAAACCCTCCCGACGCGCGACCTGGTTCCTGGCGATATCGTGATTCTGCGCGCCGGCGACCGCGTGCCGGCCGATATGCGCCTGATTGAAACCCATAATCTGCGGGTTGAAGAAGCGATTTTGACCGGAGAATCGACGGTAGTGGATAAAACCACCGACGTGCTGGACGGGGAACTGCCGCTGGGCGACCGCACCAATATGCTCTTTTCCGGCACCACCATCAGCGCCGGTAGCGGCGTTGGCGTGGTGACCGCCACCGGCCAGGAGACAGAACTTGGCCACATCAACCAGATGATGGCGGGCATTGAGAAGCATCGCACACCGCTGTTGGTGCAAATGGATAAACTCGGCAAGGCGATTTTCGTCATCATCCTGGCGATGATGGCGGCGCTGTTTGTCTTCAGCCTTGCGCTGCGCGATATTCCTCTCGGCGAGCTGCTGCTCTCTCTGATTAGCCTGGCGGTTGCCGCCGTGCCGGAAGGCTTACCGGCGATTATCTCAATTATTCTCTCTCTTGGCGTCCAGGCGATGGCGCGGCAGCGGGCGATTATCCGCAAATTGCCGACGGTAGAAACCCTGGGCGCAATGACCGTGGTATGTTCGGATAAAACCGGCACCCTGACGATGAACGAGATGACCGTTAAAGCGGTTATCACCGCCGACTGTTGCTATCGCGTTGAAGGCGACAGCTACGAGCCGAAAGGCGGTATCTATCTGGAGGGCAGCGATGCGCCGGTGCAGATTAAAGCGGGCAGCGTGCTGGAAACGTACCTGCGCACTATCGACCTGTGTAACGACAGCCATATTATCCAGGATGAGCGCGGTCTGTGGGGCATTACCGGCGGGCCAACCGAAGGGGCACTGAAAGTGCTGGCGGCAAAAGCGCAACTGGAACCGGTTGACGCCCAACTGGTAGCGAAAATCCCCTTTGATTCGCAGTATAAATATATGGCGACCCGGCAGAAAATCGGCAATGAGGAGCGGGTGCTGATTACCGGCGCGCCGGACGTGATTTTCTCCCTGTGTCGTCAGCAGATGAGCAAACAGGGGCCGGTGGCGTTCGACGCTCACTACTGGGAAGAGGAGATGGCGCGCTTTGCCCGTCAGGGGCTGCGCATGGTCGCCGCCGCATACAAACCAGCCAACGTCGGCAGCACCACGCTGACCCATGACGATCTGCGCGAAGGCCTGGTGTTCCTCGGCATCGCCGGGATGATGGATCCGCCGCGTCCGGAAGCCATTGACGCGATTCACGCCTGTCAGAATGCAGGGATTCGCGTGAAGATGATTACCGGCGACCATCCGCAGACGGCCATGAGCATTGGCGGGATGTTGGGGATCGCCAACAGTCGCCAGGCGATGACCGGCTACCAGCTGGAGCACATGGATGATGCCGAACTGGCGAAAGCCGCCGTTGAGTACGATATTTTTGCCCGTACCAGCCCGGAGCATAAGCTGCGCCTGGTGAAAGCCCTGCAGGATAACGGTGAAGTGGTTGGTATGACTGGCGACGGCGTTAACGATGCACCGGCGCTGCGTCAGGCCGACGTCGGTATCGCCATGGGGATCAAAGGGACTGAGGTGACCAAAGAAGCGGCCGACATGGTGCTCACCGATGATAACTTTGCCACTATCGCCAGTTCGGTAAAAGAGGGGCGTCGGGTCTACGACAACCTGAAGAAGACCATTCTGTTCATTATGCCGACCAACCTCGCGC
Source organism: Klebsiella indica (assembly GCF_005860775.1). Taxonomy (GTDB): domain Bacteria; phylum Pseudomonadota; class Gammaproteobacteria; order Enterobacterales; family Enterobacteriaceae; genus Klebsiella; species Klebsiella indica. The sequence continues at coordinate 41,304 of NZ_VCHQ01000004.1, read as the reverse complement.
AGGGGCTGCTGATTATCATCGCCCTGCTGGCGGGGAACATTATTCCGCTGACGCCGGTACTGATTTTGTGGATGAACATGGCGACCTCCGCCACGCTCTCCTTCGGCCTCGCATTTGAAGCCGCCGAGCGTAATGTGATGCACCGTCCGCCGCGTAAAACCGGTCAGCATGTGATGGATGCTTTCGCTATCTGGCGCGTTGCTTTTGTCGGCACGATGATCGCCGTCGCCGCCTTTATTCTTGAAGCCTGGCTGGCACCGCGGGGCCACAGCCCGGAGTTTATCCGCACCGTGCTGTTGCAGATGCTGGTCACCGCGCAGTGGGTCTACATGATCAACTGCCGTAGCAGCGACAGCTTCTCGCTGAACATGGGGCTGCTGCGTAACAAAGGGATCTGGCTGGTGAGCGGCGTGCTGCTGCTGATGCAACTGGTCATCATCTACGTGCCGGTAATGCAGGCGATGTTTGGCACCGAAGGGCTGCCGCTGCGCTACTGGTTTATCACCCTGGCGAGCGGTATGGCGATGTTCCTGGTGGTGGAAGTGGAGAAACGCCTGACCCGTCGTTTTCGCAAAGCCGCCTAGTTCGTCCGCTCCGCCCGGCCTCCCTTCTCCCAGGGGAGGGAGGCCGGGCCATCGTAAGGAATTTCCCATGAACAAGATGATCCGCTCCGCCTTACTGGCCTGCGGCCTGGCGGGTTTTGCGCTAACGGTCGCAGCCGCTCCGGCGATTCCGGTCCGTATCGCCACCGTTGAACACGCGCCGCATGTCAATGAGCGGCAAATTTCCGGCCGCGTTGAGGCCATTCATGCCGTTGCTGTTCGCGCCCGCACCGAAGGGACAATCGTGCTGCGCCATTTTCAGGACGGGCAGTATGTAAAAAAAGGCGATGTACTGTTTACGCTTGATGATGCGCAACCAAAAGCCGAACTGGCGCTGGCGCAGGCGGAACTGAAAAGCGCGCAGGCGTCATTACGCCAGGCCCAACAGCTACTGAACCGTTATCAGCAATTAAAAAATAACCATTCGATTAGCCGCAACGATGTTGATACCGTGCGAATGCAACGCGATGTCGCCGCGGCTGCCGTGGACCAGGCACAGGCGCGGATTACCGCCCGGAAGATTACCCTCGGCTATACCCGCATAACGTCCCCGGTTACCGGCCGTGTCGGCCATAGCCAGTTTCATGTCGGTAGCCTGGTCAATCCCGCCAGCGGCGTGCTGGTCGATGTTGTGCAGCTTGACCCGATTCGCATTGCGTTCTCACTCGATGAGACGGCATTTTTTGCTAAAGCGGGACAATATCCCGATATTAGCGCGCTGAAACAGGCGTGGCTGGCGCAGGTTGATATTGATGGGCAACGTGAAGATGGCGTACTGACGTCCGTCGATAACCGTATTGATAGCCGTACCGCCAGCGTGGCGCTGCGCGCCGAATTTGCTAACCCGCAACACCGTCTGCTGCCCGGCGGCAACGTGATGATTTTCTTCCGGCCGCTGGCGGGTCAGGAAAAACCGATGATCCCTGTTTCTGCGGTACAGCAGGACGCGCAGGGCTTTTACTGCTGGATACTGACGGCAAACAATACCGTAACGATGCGGCGTATTATTCCTGGCGGCCAGCAGGGGCCGCGACTGGCAGTGACGGAAGGACTTCATGCGGGCGAACGTGTGGTGACGGAAGGCGCTCAACGCCTGCGTGACGGCGCCGCTGTGCAGTGGCTGAATGAATGAGGAAGAAAGGATGCTGACGTTTTTTATCCGTCGTCCGCGCTTTGCCATGGTGATTGCGTTGTTGATCACTTTTATCGGCGCGGTGTCGCTGAAGCTGATCCCGGTCGAACAATATCCGCAGATTACTCCGCCGGTTATTAATGTGAGCGCCAGTTGGCCGGGGGCCAGCGCGGCGGATGTGGCTGAGGCCATTGCCGCACCGCTGGAGACCCAACTCAATGGTGTTGACCATATGCTGTATATGGAATCCACCAGTTCTGATGAGGGAGCCTACAGCCTGAGCCTGACCTTTGCCGCCGGTACCCATGCCGATTTAGCCGCGGTTGATGTACAGAACCGGGTTTCGCAGGCGGTGGCGCAGCTTCCTGCGGAAGTGCAGCAGAACGGCGTGCAGGTGCGCAAACGGGCGACGAACCTGCTGATGGGCGTGAGTCTTTACTCGCCGCTCGGTACGCTATCGCCGTTGTTCGTCAGCAACTACGCCAGTACCCAGGTGCGCGAGGCGCTGGCGCGTCTGCCGGGCGTTGGTGACGTACAGATGTTTGGCGCCCGCGACTACAGTATGCGCATCTGGCTGCGGCCCGACCGTATGAATGCGCTTAATATTACCTCCGATGATATTTCCCGGGCGCTGTACGAACAAAACGTGCAGGGCGCGGCGGGGCAGGTGGGGACGCCGCCGGTATTTAACGGTCAGCAGCAGACCCTGACCATCAACGGTATTGGTCGATTGAGCGATGCCGCCAGTTTCGGACGGATTATTATTCGAAGCGGCGAGCGTGGGCAACTGGTGCGTCTGTCTGACGTGGCAACCATTGAGCTGGGCGCGCGCAGCTACCGTTCCGGCGCGCAGCTTAATGGCAAAGACTCCGCGTATCTTGGTATCTATCCGACGCCGACCGCCAACGCGCTGCAGGTCGCCAGCGCGGTGCGCGCCGAGTTGACCCGGCTGCACACGCGATTTCCGGCCGATCTCACCTGGGAAGTGAAGTTTGATACCACCCGCTTTGTGACGGCGACGATCAAAGAGATCGGCGTTTCGCTGATGCTAACCCTACTGGCGGTGGTGGTGGTGGTGTCGCTGTTTCTGCAAAGCTGGCGGGCGACGCTGATTGTTGCTCTCGCGATCCCGGTTTCGCTTATCGGTACTTTCGCCGTACTCTATTCGCTGGGCTATAGCGCCAATACCCTGAGCCTGTTCGCCATTATTCTTGCGCTGACCATGGTCGTGGATGACGCTATCGTGGTGGTGGAAAATGTTGAAAGCAAAATGGCGGAGGGGCTGGAGCGCGGGGAGGCCACCGCGCAAGCCCTGCGGCAAATTGCCGGACCGGTGATTGCCACGACCCTCGTGCTGCTGGCGGTATTTGTTCCGGTAGCCATGCTGTCCGGGATTGTCGGCGAACTGTATCGCCAGTTTGCCGTCACGTTGTCGACGGCGGTGACCCTGTCGAGCGTTGTGGCGTTGACCTTAACGCCTGCACTGTGCGCGCTGCTGTTGCGCCCGCGGCCGGCGCAGCCAGCCGCCATCTGGCGCGGTTTTAACCGCGGGCTGGAGCGCGTGCGAGACGGCTATGGCCGCCTGGTTGGCGGAATGAATCGCCATCCCTGGCTGGCGCTGGCCGCAACAGTTATGGCCGCCGGGCTGGTGGCGCTGAGCTTCACCAGCATGCCGAAGGGGTTTCTGCCGCAGGAAGATCAGGGCTATTTCTTCGCCAGCGTGCAGCTGCCTGAAGCCGCCTCGCTGGCGCGTACCGAAGCGGTGATGGCCCAGGCGCGGGAGTTGCTGTTGATGAATCCGGCGGTGGCGGATGTGATTCAGGTGTCCGGTTTTAATATTCTTAACGGCACCAGCGCCTCGAACGGCGGCTTTATTTCGGTGATGCTGAAAGACTGGCATCAGCGACCGCCGCTGGAGGCGGTGATGGAAAAACTACAAGGGCAGTTGATGGGGCTGCCGGAAGCGACGATTATGACCTTTGCGCCGCCGACGCTGCCGGGGCTGGGCAATGCTTCGGGGTTTAATTTACGTATTCTGGCGCAGGCCGGGCAATCTTCGGCGGCGCTGGAGCAGGTGACGCATCAGGTGCTGCGGATGGCCAATCAGCACCCGCAATTGAGCCGGGTCTTTACGACCTGGAGCAGCAATGTGCCACAACTGACGCTCAACGTTGACCGCGATCAGGCGGCGCGGCTGAATGTACCGACTTCAAGGATTTTCAGTAACTTGCAAACCGCGTTTGGCGGCACCCGCGCCGGGGATTTCAGCATAAATAACCGCGTTTACCCTGTCGTTATCCAAAATGAGATGCAGTGGCGTCAGCGGGCGGAGCAGATTAGCGAACTGTATGTGCGTAGCGACAACGGCGAGCGAGTCCGTTTGAGCAACCTGGTGACCATTACGCCGACGATCGGCGCGCCATTTATTCAGCAATATAATCAGTTCCCGTCGGTATCGGTGAGTGGTTCAGCCGCCGAAGGCGTTAGCAGTCGCACGGCGATGGCGGTGATGGAGCAGATTTTACAATCGCATTTACCGCAGGGGTATGACTATGCCTGGAGCGGAATTTCGTGGCAGGAGCAGCAGACCGGCAATCAGGCGATGTGGATCGTGCTGGCGGCGGTGGTGATGGCGTGGTTGTTCCTTGTCGCCCAGTACGAAAGCTGGACGCTCCCGGCGAGCGTGATGCTGTCGGTGCTGTTTGCCATTGGCGGAGCATTGCTGTGGCTATGGTGGGCCGGTTATGCCAACGATGTCTATGTGCAGATTGGTCTGGTATTGCTGATTGCGCTGGCGGCAAAAAACGCGATTTTGATTGTTGAGTTTGCGCGGGCGAAGCGCGAAGAGGGGATGTCGATAGTCGATGCGGCTCGTGAAGGCGCGACTCACCGTTTTCGTGCGGTGATGATGACGGCGGTCTCCTTCATTATTGGGATTGCGCCGATGATGCTTGCGACCGGCGCCGGGGCGCAGAGTCGGCGGATTATTGGCACCACCGTATTCAGCGGCATGCTGGTCGCTACGGCGATCGGGATTCTGTTTATTCCGTCGCTGTACGTGTTGTTCCAGCGTCTGCGTGAGTGGGGGCATCGCCGGATGTAGGTGCACTGCGGTTTTGTTCCCCAGCTCGCGCTAGGCTACAAAACCGCAGACGATGTTATGCCGACTACCTGCTCTCCACCGCGATCATGGTAACGAACGGATGGTACTGCCACGGCACGCTGCCGCCTTTCTGATACATCCTGGAAAAAGGGTGCCATCGAGATAGAGCATCTGGCGTATGTTGAGCGTTGACTGTGCGTAGCAGGCGAAATCATAGAAGTTGGTTTCGTGCGTGCTGAGCATAAACACGACTTTGCCATCGCTGGTAATACCCACTCCGTTACGCAGTTTGCGCGAGCTGGCGGATGGCTTCAGCCGCCAGTTTATCTTACCGTTTTCAATCAGCATCGGTCCGGATTGTACCGCGTACTCTATGGCTGGAGACGGTTTAAATTTATTGAGGCTGACAATCTCCACGTTTTGTCCTGCCACGTAAAATACCCCGCCAGGACGAATAAAAAAGTTGCCGCTGCCGGAGGCGCGGTTAAGTGGAGCCAACTGTCGTCCTTTTTCGATATACAGTCCCAGCGGCGTGTCGTTTTTTGCGTAAATGCCGCCGTTCATCGCCATCTGCACGCGCCCACGTTGGTTGATGTCCGCCAGCAGCGAGCGTAGCGATCCCCAGGCCTTGCCGTAATGCGGGTCAGTTAAGGGCTGTCAGTTGTGTTTATGGCTGGCTGAGCGGTTCCGTTAATCGGTGGTTTAAACGAAAACCTAATTCGGTTGATTCACTAACTGAGCTGATACGGGCTGAAATATAAAGGATATAACTTTTTTATGATTTTCAGCCTCTGAAAAGCCACTGACGAATAACGGACTCACCGCATGGGGGTTGGGCGCATCAAGGAAACCTGGCGAGAACGCAGGCGCGCATCCAGGACTGGCCGCCAGGACGGCGGCCAGAGGGCGGGTCGAGACAGGGACAAAATTGCCGGGAGCAATTTTGAACAGCGCTTGCGCTGGCCCTGGAAGGGCGAGTCCCAGGGATGGGACGAGTAGCGTCGAGTCCCGCCCGGTCCGCCAGATGAAGCCGGAGTGGAGCGGACCGCGCAGCGGCAGGTTTTCAGCGCAATGCCGGGGGTGCAGGGGGACAGGCGAAACGTCCCCCTGCCCGTTCACACGCTGTGGATATAACGAATATCCGCGAATTTATAGTGAACGGAACAGGCCACTAAGCCAAACCAGGTGAAAACGAAAAATGTCATTTTCGCCAGAACCACCGATAATGCGTTTGCCACAGGCAAATAAAACAAAAGACAACACCGATAATTTGCTTAAGTGAACGGCATTGAGGCCTTGCCGTCCTTTTTTTCCAGTACATAACGATACGCTCCCGCTGCGGATTTACCGTATAGCTTTGCAGCGTCAACGATGGATCGGTGAGGGAGCATTTTCCGCTGGCAAACGCGGGCAGAGATAAAAGCAACAGCGGCAGGAGGGAGCAAAAGCGCACGACGTCAGGATTCCAGGCAAACCACGAGAGCCTGCAGTATACCGTTTATCGCCGCTAGGTCGCCCAGATCTCACACTGCTTTTGTACCAGACCGATTAATGAACCGCCGTTGGCGACAAACTCTCGCATTTGCTGTGGTTCACTGTGAGACTGCTTCGCCTGGCGCGCAATCGCTTCCAGCGCATTGCTGGCATTCAGTTGACGGGCGCTGAGCGCCAGTTTTTCCGTCAGTTGTAAAATCTCTTCGCGAAATGTTCGCTGCTCGCCGCTGTGAACATGGGTATTGATACCGTCCAGGCCATAGCGGCAGGCCTGATAACGATTGAACGGATAGAGTAAATAGTCATCGGGTTGATGTTTAAACGGACGTTCCGTCAGCAGCCAGCAGGCAATAATCTGAATAAACCCGGCAATATTCACCGCCTGATTTATCGTCAACGGCGTATCCATCACCCGGACTTCGACGGTACCAAACTGCGGGCTGGGGCGAATATCCCAGTGCAGGTCCTTCATGCTGTCGATCATGCCGCTATAGCTCAGACGGCGGAACAGCCCGCGAAAAGCCTGCCAGTTATTCACCCACGGCATCGGGCCGTTATCAGGATAAGCGGCAAAAAGGTTTAACCGCGAGCAGGCAAAACCGCTATCGGCACCGTCAAGCCAGGGAGAGGCCGCGCTTAACGCGATAAAATGCGGGACAAAGCGCGACAGACCATGCAGAAGATAAATCGCATCATCCCCGTTTTGACAACCGACATGCACGTGCTGGCCAAATATTGTCGCCTGTTGCGCCAGATAGCCAAAGTGCTCGACGGTTTGCTGGTAACGTGGGTTGTCGCTAATTTGCTGGCGTTGCCAGGTTTGAAACGGATGCGTTCCACCGCCGCATATTTGCAGATGATGGCGGGCGGCGGCGCGCAGAACCGCCTGTTGAATCGCGCTCAGTTGTACCGTGGCCTGATGGATATCGCGGCATATCCCCGTGGCTATCTCCAGCATGCTTTCGGTAATGTCATGCTTGGCTTCGCCCGCTTTCAGCGTGTTTTGCACATCATTAATCAGCGCGGAGGCGTTCTGGCTCAGATCGTAGCCCGGCGGGGTGACGACCTGCAGCTCCAGTTCAATACCGAGGGTAAAAGGCTCGGAACGGCGAAAATCGGGTAAAGGCATAGCGACTCCCTCTTTGGCACAGTCCCTGAAGTATAGAAGGTATGAATTGATTACTGATAAGTTGCATGCAGGGTGACGTTGATTTATAAAATGACGCCGGACGATCATTTTTTTACCGTTGGAAATAGGTTAGTGCAATTGTGCAACAACATTCCCGCTGGTGGTGCAAGAAGATAGGTTTAATTTATTTTTCCATTTAAATCATGATAATAAAATAAGTTTATCTTATTTTATCGGCCGTTTTATCTCTATTTCCCACAAATCCAGAACTGGTATGCATCTTGCCTGTTAAATAGTGACTTATATTTAACAGGGACAATGTGATGCTGAATAAAAAATTACTTTCGCGTAAATGCCATCTCGCCGTTGCTGTTAGCGGGGCATTGGCGTTGTTTGCCTCTTTGTCGACCTATGCCTCAACGTTACGGATCGCCATGACCGCCGCCGACATCCCGCTGACCCTCGGGCAGCCTGACCAGGGCTTCGAGGGGAACCGTTTCACCGGTATTCCACTGTATGATGCGCTGGTTGAGTGGGATCTGTCGCAAGGTGAAAAGCCCAGTGGCCTGGTACCGGGACTGGCGACCGAATGGCACGTTGATCCGCAAAATCAAAGTCGCTGGATTTTCACGCTGCGCCAGGGGGGTAAGTTTCATGATGGCACTGAGGTTAATGCCGATGCCATCGTCTGGAACGTCGATAAGGTGCTGAATAAAAGCGCGCCGCAGTATGCTCCTGGCCAGATTGGCAATACGCTCTCGCGGATGCCGACCCTGAGCGGCGCGGAAAAGATTGATGACCACACCGTGGCGCTTACCACTTCCGAACCGGATGCGTTGCTGCCGTATAACATTACCAACCTGTTTATCGTCTCGCCGACGGCGTGGCAAAAACGGTATGACGCGGTACCGGCCAGCACTGGCGATACCGCCGCCCGGAGTAAGCAAGCATGGACTGAGTTCGCCGCCCATGCGGTGGGCAGCGGTCCGTTCAAAATGGAAAAACTGGTGCCTCGCCAGCAGTTGATCCTCGATAAAAACCCTGATTACTGGAACAAAGATCGCATTCCGCGTGTGGATAAAGTGGTGCTGATTCCTCTTCCTGAGGCTAACGCCCGCACCGCGGCGCTGCTTTCGAAGCAGGTGGACTGGATTGAAGCCCCGGCCCCGGACGCGGTCGATCAAATTAAAGCCCAGGGCTTCAAAATCTACGCAAATAGCCAGCCGCACCTCTGGCCGTGGCAGTTTTCCTTCGAAAAAGGTTCGCCGTGGCGGGATATTCGTGTGCGTAAAGCCGCCAACCTGTGTCTTAACCGCGCGGAACTTAAAAGCTATCTCGGTGGCTATATGACTGAGGCGACCGGCGTCTACGAGGCGAATAGCCCGTGGCATGGTAAACCCACTTTTCAGATCAAATATGACCCGGACACCGCTCGTAAGCTGATGACCGAGGCCGGGTTTAGCGCCAGTAAACCGCTGCATGTTACGGTCGCGACTTCAGCATCTGGCTCCGGGCAGATGCAGCCGCTGCCAATGAACGAGTACATCCAGCAGAGCCTGAAAAGCTGCTTCTTTAATGTCGATATCAAAGTCAATGAGTGGAACACGCTGTTTACCAACTGGCGTCTCGGGGCGAAAGATCCCTCGTCGAAAGGCATCGACGCGATCAACGTCAGCGCTGCAGTGAATGACCCTTATTTCGGCATGATCCGTTTCTCTACCGCCAAAGCCTTCCCGCCGGTAGCCACCAACTGGGGCTATTTCTCTACCCCGGAGACCGAAAAGCTGGCGACGGCGGTGAAACATGCCTTTACCCCGGAGGCCATGGATAAAGCCGCCGCCGAGTTGCATACCGCATTGGTCGATCAGGTGCCGTTCCTGTTTGTCGCCCACGATGTGGGGCCGCGGGCGATATCGCCCGCCGTCACCGGGGTGGTTCAGCCGCAAAGCTGGTTTATCGATTTGAGTCTGGTGAGCAAAAAAGAGTGATCGTAACGGGAGCAAGAGATGATCAATACGCTGCTATATCGCATCCTGCTGGCCGTCCCTACCATGCTCGGGGTCGCGGTGATCTGTTTTATGTTGGTGCAGATAGCACCAGGCGACCCGTTGGTGTCGGTGATGCCGCCGGACGCCTCGGAGGCGCTGCGTCAGACGTTAATGCAAGCCTACGGTTTTGATAAACCGTTGCCGCTGCAGTTTGTTCACTGGCTGTGGCGCGCGCTGCACGGCGATTTGGGTATGTCGGTCGCCACCGGACGCCCGGTTATCGACGAGGTGATGACAGCAGTTGTTTACTCTCTGCGCCTGGCGCTGCTGGCGACGGTTATCGGTTTTGTGCTGGGTAGTTTGTTTGGTTTTGTCGCCGGTTACTTTCGTAACAGCGCAATTGATCGTCTGGCATCGGTACTGTCGGTATTTGGCGTCAGCGTGCCGCACTACTGGCTGGGAATGTTGTTGGTCATCGTTTTTAGCGTCAAATTAGCGCTGCTACCCGCGACCGGCGGCGGGCCGATCGGCGAAGTGGGCTGGCAGTGGGACCGGGAGCATTTGCAATTTATGCTGCTGCCGGCCATTACGCTGTCGGTGATCCCTACCGGAATTATCGCCCGCACTGTCCGCTCACAGGTGGCGGACATTCTCAGTCAGGAATTTATTGTCGGACTGCGAGCCAGGGGGCTCAATGAGTCGCGGATCTTTCTGCATGTGGTGAAAAACGCTGCTCCGACCGCTCTGGCAGTGATGGGCCTGCAGGTTGGCTATCTGATGGGGGGCTCAATTCTGGTGGAGACGGTCTTCTCCTGGCCCGGTACGGGTCTGTTGTTGAATACCGCTATTTTCCAGCGCGATCTGCCGCTATTGCAGGGCACTATCTGGGTGCTGGCGCTGTTCTTTGTGCTGCTTAACCTGCTGGTGGATCTTCTGCAAACCAGCCTCGATCCGCGAATTAAGAGGAACTGACGATGGTGGATACCGCAACGGGCAAAGAGATCCCCGTCTCTTCGACGGCGGTCGCCAGACAAGGTTACTGGCGCGGTGTGTTCGGTCGTTTGCTGCGTGACCCTGGTGGCGTCTTCGTTGGGGCGATCATTTGTATTCTGCTGGCGCTTGCACTATTTGGCCCCTGGCTGATCGTCAAGGATCCCTATCAGACGTCGATGTTTTTACGCCTTAAGCCGATTGGCACCGACGGCTTCCCGCTGGGATCCGATGAGCTTGGGCGCGATATGCTATCAAGGCTCATTCTCGGCACCCGCTTGTCATTATTTATGGGGATTGTTCCGGTGGTGTTCGCTTTTTTTATTGGCGGGGCGATCGGCATTATCGCCGGCTATGCGGGTGGAAAAACCAACACTATTATTATGCGTACCGTGGACGTCTTTTACGCTTTCCCTTCGGTTTTGCTGGCGATAGCGCTCTCCGGCGCGTTAGGTGCCGGGATCGGTAATGCGCTGCTCTCGCTGACGCTGGTGTTTGTCCCACAGGTGGCGCGTATTGCAGAAAGCGTCACCGCGCAGGTGCGGCATATGGATTATATCGATGCCGCCCGGGCCACTGGGGCCAGTGCGTTCACTATCATTCGCGTACAGGTGCTGGGCAATGTGCTGGGGCCCATTTTCGTCTTCTCCACCGGGCTGATTTCGGTGTGCATGATCCTCGCCTCCGGGCTTTCATTCCTCGGGCTCGGCGTTCGCCCGCCGGAGCCGGAGTGGGGGCTAATGCTTAATACCTTGCGCACGGCGATTTATACCCAGCCGTGGGTGGCGGCGCTGCCCGGCCTGATGATTTTTATTACCTCCATTTCGTTCAATATCCTCGCGGACCGCCTGCGCGCGGCAATGGCGATTAAGGAGTAAGCGATGCAACCCTTTATCAATATCGACCTTGGCGGACCGGCTCAACCGCTACTGAAAGTTAATAATCTACTGAAACACTTTCCCGTCAGCGGTAAAGCGCGAGAAGTGGTACAGGCGGTGGACGACGTCAGTTTTTCGGTGATCAAGGGCGAAACACTTGGCGTTGTGGGGGAGTCGGGCTGCGGTAAATCAACCACCGCACGACTGCTGATGCAGTTACTTAAACAGGATAGCGGTGAATTAATCTTTGATGGTCTGGAAGTCGGTTCATCGCGTCTGCCAATGAAAGAGTACCGCCGCCAGGTACAGATGGTTTTCCAGGATAGTTACGCCTCGCTGAACCCGCGCATGACCATGGAAGAGAGTATCGCGTTCGGTCAGCGGGTACACGGCGTCAGCGCCAGAGCAGCCAGTGAATATTCCCGCTATCTGCTGGCGCATGTTGGCCTGGAACCGGAGCGATTTGCCCACCGCTATCCGCATGCGCTCTCCGGCGGTCAGCGGCAGCGCGTCAATATCGCCCGCGCGCTGGCGATGAAGCCCCGACTGGTGATCCTGGATGAAGCCGTCTCGGCGCTGGATAAATCGGTTGAAGCGCAGGTGCTGCAGTTGCTACAGGAATTGAAACGCACACTGGAGTTGACCTATGTGTTTATCAGCCACGATTTGCACGTGGTGCGTTGGTTATCCGATCGTATTCTGGTGATGTATCTCGGTGAAGTCGTGGAGATTGGCCCTGCGGAGCGACTGTTTACCGCATCGGCACATCCTTATACCCGCGCGTTGCTAAGCTCGATGCCGTCGATGGATCCACATAACCGCACGCTGACTTCGCCGTTGAGCGGCGATCCGCCCAGCCCGATTTCCCCTCCTTCCGGTTGCCGGTTTCATACCCGCTGTCCGCACGCCAGAGCTGTCTGCTCCCAGATAAAACCAGTACTGGAAAACGTCGGCGAAGAGCATCAAAGCGCCTGTTTGATGTCGCAGCCGGCATCACCCTGGCATCAGAACATTACAGTACTGGAGGTGGGTCATGTCGCATGAAGCTTATGTCCATATTCGTGATCTGCGGGTTGCGTTTCGTCGCGATGGTCAGACGATCAACGCGGTTAACGGCGTTTCCTTTGATGTGCAAAAAGGTGAAGTGATGGCGTTGATCGGTGAGTCAGGGTCCGGGAAAAGCGTTACGCTGCGCGCTTTGATGCGCCTGCATCCGCCAAAAAGCAGCGTGCTTTCCGGTACGATGCGAGTGGGAGAAGAAGAGGTGCTGACCATGAGCGCCTCGCAACTGCGGCGCTACCGCGGCGCGCGCTGTGCGATGATTTTTCAGGAACCTCTGCTGGCCTTCGATCCGGTTTATACCATAGGCCAGCAGATTGTCGAAGGCCTGCGTCGCCACGAAGGTCTGTCGCGTCAGGCGGCGCGGGAGCGGGCGCTGGAGGCGTTGCGCCAGGTGCGTATTCCGAGTCCCGAGCGGCGACTGGATGCTTATCCGCACGAGATGTCCGGCGGTATGCGTCAGCGGGCGATGATTGCCCTGGCGCTCTCCTGCAATCCGCAACTACTGCTGGCGGATGAACCAACCACCGCCCTCGATGCCACGGTACAAATCCAGATCCTGATCCTGCTGCGCGAGCTGCAAAAGCAGCGCGATGTGTCGATTATCTTCGTGACTCACGATATCGGGGCAGCGGCGGAGATCGCTGACCGGGTGGCGGTGATGTACGCCGGACGCATTGTTGAAGAGGCGTCGATTGAGGATATTTTATACCGTCCTCGGCATCCCTATACCAAGGTGTTGTTAGGCAGTCGTCCGAAAGAGGGGCTGAAAAAGGGCGATGCGTTGTACTGTATCCCGGGGGCACCGCCTGACTTATCTCGTCTGCCGCCCGGCTGCGCGTTTGCCGAACGCTGTCCGCACGCACAACCCGCCTGCGCGCAAAATCAGCCAGCCACGGAACAGGTCGAGGCGCGTCATGTGGTGAGCTGCCACCGCTGGCGGGAGCTGAGTACATCCGTTGAAAACCGGGCGCTTTATGCCTGAAGCCAGGAGAAAACCACTATGCAGGATGATCTACGCGCCTTTATGCCGTATCCGGCTCACCCGGTGGTGCATGCGTTAAACGGCCCGCTGAGCGGCATGACCTTTGCGGTAAAAGATTTGTTCGATGTGGCGGGCTACCCGACCGGCGGTGGCAATCCGCATCTGCTGGCGCTGTCCGGGATAAAAAATCGCACCGCGCCGGTAGTGCAAACGTTATTAGATAACGGCGCGCGCTTTATTGGCAAAACCCATACCAGCGAGCTGGCGTACTCAATGAGCGGGCACAACGTACATTATGGCACGCCGCGCAACGGCGCTGCGCCGAATCATATTCCCGGCGGCTCGTCGTCCGGTTCGGCGTCGGCGGTATCGAACGAGGTGTGTGATTTCGCTCTTGGTACCGATACTGGTGGCTCGGTACGCACTCCCGCCAGCTACTGCGGATTGTTCGGCCTGCGCCCGACCCACGGTCGCCTTTCCCTTGAGGGGTGCCAGCCGCTGTGCGCCAGCATGGATACCTGCGGCTTCTTTGCGCGCTCACCGGAGGTCTTTTCTGCCGTTGCCGCGTGTTTATTCAATGATGCGCGGCCGGATATCGCAAAGGTGCCGCTGGCCAGCCACGATGGGCTGTTTTCCTGCCTGCCGCTGCGCAGTCAGCAGGCTCTGTTACCGGTCCGTCAACGGCTTGGGCGCGTTTTCGGCGCAATAACGCCGCTGAGTGCGCCGCTGCCGGATGGCGATGATATCTATCTCGCCTTCCGCCAGATTCAGGGTTACGAAGCGTGGCAGGCGCAGGGGGAAACCATTGAGCACTACGATCTGCAGTTGGGGCCGGATGTACGCGAGCGATTTTTTTGGGGCAAAGGGGTCACTCGCGCGCAGTTTGAAGCCGCCTGTCAGCAGCGCGAGCGTTTCACTGCCTGGTGGGACGTGCAACTGGGAGAGGCGGTACTGGTGATGCCGACCGTTCCCGACGGCGCGCCGCTGCTGACGGCGCAGGCGGAAGAGATTGAGGCCGTGCGCCGTCTTTCTCACGATTTGCTGTTAATTTCCGTGATGACCCGCCGTCCGCAAGTCACGCTGCCGGTCGCCCGGACGGGGGGACTGCCGCTGGGGATTTCATTTTTAGGGCCACGGGGCAGCGATCGTCTGCTGGTTGAGCTGGCCGCTGCGTTTATGCAGGGAGAGCGAAATGAGCCGTGATCGCCTTATTACTCCGCAGGTGACCCCATAGAGAGAAAACGATTAACTCGGCTGCGGCGGGCGTCTCTGATACCGCGAGGCCCCAGGCCCCGATAGCCCTGCCTGGCCGGGAGATGACCAGCGGAGCCCACAAGGGAGGCGCATAGGATTCCGCTGATAACATTGTGTTCGCACCCGACTCTTAACCCATCTGCGCCAGCTGGCCGCGCAGCACCTCCACGCCTTGTTCAATGGCGTCAGGGTTAATGGCATGAAAGCCCATCCGGAAGAAGTTATCCGGCGGCGCATCGCTGAGAAAATGCCGTGCGCCGGGCTCGATCAGTACCCCGGCATGGGCGGCGCGCCAGGTGAGTTGCTGGGTGTTGATTTGCGCCGGCGTGGCCAGCCAGAAGGCGTTGGCATGTTCGCTACCGGGAATGATCCGGCACTCAGGGAGATGGTGCTGCAGAGCGTTATTGAGGCGATCCCAGCGCTGGGCAGAGTCGTAATGGTAGCGCCGCAGATGCGTTTCATAGTGGCCCTGGGCAAGGAAATGGGCCATTTGATACTGAATATTGGTTGGCGGGTGGCGGTACGCCAGTCGCCGCAGCGCCCGAGCCTCATCGATCAGGTCCGGATCGGCAACCATAAAGCCCAACCGCAGACCCGGCGATAGCGCTTTTGACAGGCTGCTGACGTAGACCACTCTGCCGCTGCGATCGCTGGCTTTGAGGGCCGGAAGCGGATTAAGCATAAAGTTACTTTCTGAGTCGTAATCGTCCTCAATAATGACCGCATCATGGCGAACGGCATGTTCCAGCAACTGATTGCGTCGCGCCTTGCTCATCGCTACCCCGGTGGGAACCTGGTGGCCGGGCGTCACATAGTAATAATCGCAGGGCGTGTCATTAAGGACGATCCCCTGTTCATCCACCGGATGCGGCACAATATCGGTATCGGCGAGCAGGAAGGTATTAATCGCTTCGCGAAAACAGGGATTTTCCACACCGACCCGTGTCGTCGATGACATCAGCAGGCGGGTCAGCAGATAGAGCGCGTTTTGCGAACCGAGGGTAATCAGAATCTCATCCGGTGCGGCGACGATGCCGCGCTTGGGCAGCACCCGGGTGCGGATTTGCTCAATCAGCATCGGGACATCCTGATCGATATGGTCCACTACCCACGCCGGATCGCGCACGCCGCCGTGCAGCCAGTTCGCCGCCGAGCGCCAGGTCGCCAGCGGAAACTGACGGGTATCCGGTTGGCCGTAGATAAACGGATAACGGTAGTTCATCCAGCCAGCCGGTTTAAGAATCGACTCCTGCTGGCTGGGCGTGATTTGCAGCCGGGCGCCCCAGCATGGTGCAGAACATTCGCGCTGCGGTGCAGCCTCCACGGTGGCGGAAGGCGGATGCTGATAATGCGGATGCAGATAATAGCCGCTACGCGGGCGGCTGATCAGGTATCCCTCGTTCACCAGGCTTTCAAAAACCAGGGCGGTGGTGTTGCGCGATACCCGCAACTGGTTGGCCAACTGACGGCAGGAGGGGAGCGGCATATCGGCGGAAAAAATACCGCCCAGAATGGCGTTAATCAGCGTCTCGCGCACCTGCTCCTGCAAACCGCGGCGCGGGTCGAAATCAACATGTAACAGGTGGCGGATCATATTTAGCTCCTTACGCAAACGCACGATGTATAAACCGGAGCAAATTCCATACCACCCTGAGAATGACTGACACATCCACGCAACGGATCTGGCTCTATCCGGAAATTTAAAACGCTCCCTACAGTAAGAACCAGTCCCATCTGGCTATTTTATTTGCCATTTTGGCCCCGGACAGTGCCCGTATCCTCATGTACTGCATGTACATTCTGGGTGTATTACGCCGTCCGTGTCCAAACCGGCTGTAGCGATGGGCGGGTTTTGACAACGCATCCATCAGTCGCGGACCGGAGTTTCCGTCGGCACATATTTTGCAAACCTTTTCATGTTCTGGAATGAACACGTCTGGCGAATTAATTAGGGGTGGATTGATGAAAAAATCATTAGGTTCAATTTGTCTGGGCGCCATTATGGCGATGGCCTTTTCTTATCATGCGGTAGCCGCAGATCTCCCGGAAATCGAAAAATCCGGCACCCTGAAAGTCGCGACCGAAGATGATTACGCGCCTTTTAACTTTATGAATAACGGCCAGGCAGATGGCTTTAACAAAGATATGCTCGATGAATTACGCAAATACGCGAAATTCCATGTCGACCAGAGCATTCTGCCGTGGACCGGATTATTAGCGGCGGTCTCTACGGGCCAGTACGATATGGCTTTAACCGGGGCGGTAATTACCGATGATCGCCTGAAAGTCTTTAATTTTACGCCGCCGTGGGCGTCCGCCCAGCACTATTTTGTTAAACGCGCCGGCGATAATTCACTGAATACGATTGCCGAACTCAGCGGTAAAAAAGTGGGCGTTCAGGCGGGCAGCGCGCTGTTGGCTCGTCTGCCGGAACTGAAAGCGATGCTGGAGAAAACCGGTGGCAAGCTGGGACCGGTGGTGGAGTATCCCTCCTACCCTGAAGCCTATGCCGACCTCGCCAATAAACGCCTGGATTACGTGATTAACGTGGTTATCTCAGTCAACGATCTGGTGAAGAGCAAGCCGAAGGTGTTCGCCAAAGGTCTGGCGGTGTCCGGGCCGGGCTATATGGCATGGCCAATCCCCAAAAGCTCGCCGCAGCTGCTGGCTTATATGACCAAATTTATGAACCACATGAAGGAGACCGGCAAGCTTGCGGAACTACAGAAAAAGTGGTTTGGCGAAACCTATGACGATCTGCCGACGGAGCCGATCACCAGTCCGGAACAGTTCCATAAATTAGCGGGTCTGTAATGTGTTTCGCGGCGGGTAACCGCCGCCTGTTAAGCAGAAGGAGGGTTTCATGGATGCAATTTCCTGGCAGTTACTGATTGAAGGCGCATGGACGACCCTCTGGATTTCGGTCATCGCTATCGCTTTTGGGGTGGCGATCGGCCTGCTGATCGCACTGGTACGGATGTTACGCATACCGGTTATCGACCAACTGCTGGTGGTTTATATCAGCCTTGCCCGCGCCACGCCGCTAGTGACGCTGGTGCTGTTTTTGTTTCTCTCTTTGCCGACGATGGGAATTCATCTCGATAAAAACATCGCGGCGATTGTGGCGCTGACGCTGAATACTTCCGCGTTTAATGCGGAAATCTGGCGCAATGCCTTTCGCACCTTTCCCCGCGAACAGCGAGAAGCGGCGGAATCGGTGGGGATGCGTCGTTGGGCCTATTTCCGCTATATCATGTTGCCGCAAATGTGGATTGAAAGCCTGCCTGCACTGGTTAACGAAATGTCATTCCTGATTAAAGGCAGTCCGGCGATTGCGGTGATTGGCGTCGTGGATCTGACCCGTGTGACCAACCGAATTTCCTCGGTCACCTATGAACCGCTTTCGCCGATTCTGGCGGCAGGGCTGCTGTATGTGGTGATTATTGGCCTGCTGCTAAAACTGCAGGGGATGGCGGAACGTAAAGCGAAACGCCTGGCGCGATAAAAACAGGAGGAGCTATGAATCAGTGGGCCGTTATCTGGTCGGTGCGCGACAGCTTTATTGCCGGTTTATTCGCCACCCTTGAATTATTTATTATTGCAGCGATTAGCGGATTAATTATCGGCATTGTGCTGTGTTATTTCACCGAATATCAAAAGAAAACCCTTAACAGGATCATTATTGGTTTTGTCAGTTTAATGCGGGCGATTCCATTTTTGATTCTGGCCTATTTGCTCTATTACGGTCTGCCGGAAGTCGGTATCAGTATGGAGCCCTGGACCGCCGGATTACTGGCTTTAATTATCTACCATGGCGCCTATTTTTTCGAAATATTACGCAGCCAGCGGCGGGTATTTTCCGGCGGCTACATTGAAGCGGCGGTCGCGCAGGGTTTTTCGCGATATAAAATATTCCGTCGCATTATTCTGCCTAATATTCTGTCTTCCGCGTTACCGCTAATGGGGAATCAACTGATTATTTGCCTGAAAGATACCGCTTTCCTGAGCATTATTACCGTTCAGGAGATCACCGCCGCGGCCAATAGCGTCCAGGCCACTTATTTTATCCCGTTTAACGCTTTTATCGTCGCGATTGGGCTCTATTGGGCGATCAGCATCCTGCTGGAGCTGCTGATTAAACGCCTGAGCGCCTGGGGAGCCAGAAGAGGAATGAGTCATGCATGATACGACTGCTGTAAGCGTCAAAAACGTTTCTAAACAGTTCGATAACGTTGAGGTTCTTCGTGATATCAACCTGACGGTGGAAAAGGGAACCGTGGTGAGCATCCTTGGTTCGTCGGGGTCGGGTAAATCGACGCTATTGCGTTGTATGAACTGGCTGGAGCAGCCGGATCGCGGCGAAATCCACATTAGCGGTCAACGCCTGGGTATTGATGAACAGAATGGCCGGGCGATGTCCCATCGTCAGCTGTCGAAAATCCGCGAGCGGGTAGGAATGGTGTTTCAGAGCTTTAACCTGTGGCCGCACCTGACGGTGCAGCAGAACGTCAGTGAGGCGCTGCTGCACGTGAAGGGGATGAAACGTGACGAAGCGAAAGCTATCGCCATGCAGCAACTGGAAAAAGTAGGGATGGCGCATAAAGCGGACGTGTACCCCATTACGCTCTCTGGCGGCCAGAAGCAGCGGGTGGCGATAGCCCGTTCGCTGGCGATGTCGCCGGAGGTGATCCTGTTTGATGAACCGACATCGGCGCTGGATCCCGAGCTGGTAAATGAGGTGCTGGGGGTAATGAAAGCGCTGGCCGCCGAAGGTTATACCATGGTAGTGGTGACCCATGAGATGGATTTCGCGCGCCAGGTGTCGGATGAGGTGGTGTTTCTCGAGAAGGGCTTGTTGATTGAGAAAGCGCCGCCGGAGAAGTTTTTCACCAACCCGGATTCCGAACGTGTCAGGCAGTTTTTGCAGAGTAGCCGGTAATAAGACGCCGGGCCCCATCCTCTGCGGCCGATCTCCCCGGTGGCGCTGCGCACCGGGGCTACGGATTGGCATGGTCTGCGGTTTTGTCGTCCGGACAGAACCTTAATCCCGATCGATTGCAAACGGCTGCCAGGCCTGACGCACCGGCATCACTTCCACGCGGTTGATATTCATATGATCCGGTAGCGTGGCGATGTAAAACATCTGCTCAGCAATATCCCGTGCGCTCAGCGGGGTGGTACCGCGATAGAGATTATCCGATGCCGCCTGGTCGCCTTTGGTGCGCACCAGGGTAAATTCCGTTTCGGCAATTCCCGGCGCAAGGTCAGTGACCCGCACGCCGGTACCGAGCAGGTCGCAGCGCAGATTGTAGCTAAACTGCTTCACGAACGCCTTGCTGGCACCGTAGACGTGGCTGCCCGGATAGGGCCATTGTCCGGCGATAGAGCCGATATTGATGATACTTGCGCCCGCACCGTGGTTAATCAGCGTCGGCAGCAGGGCGTGGGTCACGTTGACCAGACCGGTGACGTTGGTGTCGATCATCGTTTTCCAGTCTTCCAGCTCTACTTTTTGCGCTGGCAGCGGCGACAACGCCAGCCCGGCGTTATTAATCAGGGTGGTAATATCGGCGAATTCAGCGGGAAGCGCCGCTACGGCGGCGGCGACCGCGTTGCTGTCACGCACATCGAGTTCGATGATATGCACCGGCACCTGAGACGAGAGTTTATCCTGTAACGCTTTTAACCGCGCGAAACGGCGCCCGCTTAATACCAGCGACCAGCCGGCATCGGCGAAAACCTGCGCCGCCGCTTCACCAAACCCCGAAGTCGCCCCGGTAATAAATACTACTTTACTTGTTGCCATTTCATTCTCCTGTGCAGGTTGTCGTGACCACTATAAAAACGCCGCTCTGCGGGGCACAGGGCCAGTCGGGACGTGGAGATGTGACACCGTGTCACATCATTTTCCACGCACTGGCTCTATCGGTTTTGCTTTGACGCGGCCAATGATGAAGCCAACAACAACGACATGAGAGAGGGCAGGGTATGAAGCTGGCAATACAGAACGAGGTCGCGATAAGTAATGATGAAGTTCGGCAGCTGGATCGCGCCTATGTGTTTCATTCATGGTCGATGCAGGGCAATTTACATCCGCTGGTGATCGCCGGGGCCAAAGGCTGTGAGCTGTGGGATTACGAAGGCAACACTTATCTTGATTTCAGCAGCCAACTGGTGAACGTCAATATTGGCTATCAGCATCCTCGCGTGCTGGCGGCCATGAAGGCGCAGCTGGAAGAACTGGTCACCATCGCGCCAGCGACCGCCAACCTCGCCCGTGGCGAAGCGGCGAAGCGTATTGTCGAACTGGCGCCGGAAGGCTTTAGTAAAGTGTTTTTCACCAACGCCGGCGCGGATGCCAACGAGAACGCTATCCGCATGGCGCGGCTGTATACCGGCCGCGATAAAGTGCTCTCCGCCTATCGTTCCTATCACGGCAACACCGGTAGCGCGATTGCCGCCACCGGCGACTGGCGTCGCGTGCCGAACGAGTATTCCCGCGGTCATGTACACTTTTTCAACCCTTACCTCTATCGCAGCGAATTTAACGCCACGACGGAAGAGGAGGAGTGCCAGCGCGCGCTGGCGCATCTGCGGCGGATGATTGAATGCGAAGGTCCGAGCGCGATTGCCGCGATTTTGCTGGAGTCCATTCCGGGCACCGCCGGGATTCTGGTGCCGCCTGATGGTTATATGCAGGGCGTGCGGGCGCTGGCCGATGAGTTTGGCATTGTACTGATCCTCGATGAAGTGATGGCCGGTTTTGGCCGTACCGGTAGCTGGTTCGCATTTGAGCAGGATGGCGTGGTGCCGGATCTGGTCACTTTCGCGAAAGGGGTTAACGCCGGTTATGTTCCGGCTGGCGGGGTACTGATTAGTGAGCCGATCGCCCGTTACTTTGATGATCACTTTTTTGCCGGTGGCTTGACCTACTCCGGCCATCCGCTGGCGATGGCGGCGATTGTCGCCACCATTGATGCGATGAAAGACGAGAAAGTGGTGGAGAACGCGGCGACTATCGGTAATGAGGTGCTACGTCCTGGGCTGGACGCGCTGGCGGAAAAACATGCGATTATCGGTAACGTGCGCGGTCGCGGGTTGTTCCAGGCGCTGGAACTGGTCAGCAGCCGACAGGATAAAACACCGCTGACCGCGGCGGATATGGCGGCGATTAAAGGCGCGTTAACTGAAGCCGGTCTGCTGGCGTTTGTGGTGGAAAACCGTATTCACGTGGTGCCGCCATGCACTATCAGCGCCGAACAGGTGGCGAAAGGACTGGCGATTTTTGACGCGGTATTTGCCCGTTTCGCGAATCTGGCGAAGTAGGGCGTCAGCGCGGGGTGTTTCGCCGGAGGCAATACTGCGCACCTGTTCAGGTTCCCCGATTCCCGGAAGAAGCGCACCCTCTCTCTGTGGAGAGGGTGAGGGGAGTCGGTTAGCCCATCCGGTGTTCGCCATTTACCAGCGCGTTGCGATCAAAGAAGCGCTGAATTACGCCCTCTGCCATAAACGCCGCCCGGTCCGACATATGGGCAATCACATCGGCATCATGGCTGACCAGCAGATAGGTCATCCCATGCTCCTGTTTTAACCGATTGAGCAGATTAAGTATTTCCGCCTGAACCGACATATCCAGCGCCGAGGTCGGCTCATCCAGCAGCAGGATTTTTGGATGCAGTAGCAGGGCGCGGGCGATCGCCACCCGCTGGCGCTGGCCGCCGGAGAGCTGGTGCGGATAACGGCGCGCGGCGTCGGCGGGGAGTCCCACTTGCTCCAGCGCGGTGCTAACCCGCTGCGCAATCTCGTCGAGACCGTGAATTTTCAACGGCTCCGCCAGCGTACGCCACAGCGTGTGATTCGGGTGCAGCGAGGCGTAGGGATCCTGAAATACCATCTGCACGTTGCGCCGTAGTTCGCCCTGAAAACGCGCGCCGGGCGTAATGGCTTGACCAAACAGTTCGACGCTGCCGCGCCAGTCGCGCTGTAGCCCCGCTAACACTCGTAAAATGGTTGACTTTCCGCAGCCGGATGCGCCGATCAGGCTGAAGGTTTCTCCCGCATCAACGGCAAAACGGGCGGCAGACACCGCCGTTTTTTCAGCGAAAACGACCTGGAGATCGTTAAGATTAACGATTGCCATGCGCCACCTCCGTAAAGTCCAGGGTTCTGTCGAGCGTGGGGAGCATCCGGCCATAGGTTTGCGCGTCCGGGCGGCAGGTCCACAGCGTGCGGGTATAGGGATGGGTTGCCGCAGGCAGATCCCGCGCCGCCATTTCATCGACCTTTGTCCCCTGATACATCACCAGCACCCGATGGCAGTGTTCCGCCACCAATGGCAGGTCGTGGCTAATCAAAAGCATTGCCATCTGCCGTTGTTCGCATTGTTCCACCAGCAGTTCGAGGATCTGATTGCGCAGACGGGCATCAAGGGCTGACGTGGGTTCATCGGCAATCAGCACTTGCGGATTGTTGAGCAAGGCGATGGCGATCATCACCCGCTGACCCATGCCGCCGGAGAGCTCTCCCGGATAGCGGTTCAGTACCGGTAAATCGAGGCCGACAGCGGCCACGGCGGCTTTGACCGCATCCAGTCGCCCGCGACGGTTAAGGCGCTGATGTAGCGTTAGCGCTTCCTCCAGTTGGGCCTGAATGCTTTTTACCGGATTGAGCGCATAGCGCGGGTCCTGCAGCACCATGGCGATATCGTTGCCGCGCAGGTTGCGCCAGCCGCGATCGTTGAGGGTTAAGACGTTGCGCCCCAGCACGTTGAGCGTATCGGCGCTTACCACGCCGGGTTTGCGCACCAGCCCCATCAGCGCCCGGGCGGTCATGGACTTGCCGGAGCCGGATTCGCCGACCAGCGCCAGCCGCTCGTTGCCGAGAGTAAAACTTAAATCGTTCACCACCCGTGCGCCAGGATAGTCGATGGCGAGTCCCTTAACGTTCAGTCGGATATCAGTCATGTTGTGGCTCCAGTACGTCGCGCAGGCCATCGCCGAGCAGATTAAACGCCAGGCTGGCGATCAGAATGACGGCGCCAGGAGCGGCCGCGATCCACCACTGGTCGAAAATCACCTGCATGCCGTCGGCAATCATCGCGCCCCATTCCGCCATTGGCGGACGTGCGCCGAGGCCGAGAAAGCCAAGACCGGCGGCGGCCAGAATAATACCGGCTAAGTCCAGCGCCAGGCGGACGATAGCCGATGGCAGGCAGAGCGGCAGAATATGGCCGATCAGCAGTCGCCAGCCGCGAATGCCCATCATCTCCGCCGCCGCCAGATAATCACTGTGGCGCAGGCGCTGAATTTCGCTGCGTGCCTGGCGGGCGTAGGCGGGCCAGGTGGTGAGCGCCAGCGCCAGCGCGCCGTTGACCAGCCCAGGGCCGAGCATGGCGACAAAGGCGAAAGCCAGAATCAGCCTTGGCATCGACATGACAACATCGGTAAAACGCATCAATACCCGTTCGAGCCAGCCGCCGTAATAACCGGAGAGAATCCCCACCAGCAGACCCACGGGCAGAGTAATGACGGTGACCAGCGCCACCAGGCCCAGAGCGGGGCGGGCACCGAAAATCAGCCTTGAAAGCAGGTCGCGGCCATAGCTATCGGTGCCGAGCCAGTGCTGGGCGCCGGGCCCTTGCAGACGCGCGGCGGCATCCTGCCAGTTTGGGTCGAGCGGGGCCAGCCACGGGGCGAAGAGGGCGACCAGCAGGAGCAAGGTAATAATGATCAGGCCGCAAAAGGCGGCAGGCGAGCGGCGCAGACGGTGTAAAAACAGAGTAGTCGGCATCAGCGCACCCTCGGGTCGGTCAACCGCACCAGCAGGTCGGTGAGGTTATTAATCAACACAAAGCTCGCGCCGATCAGCAGCGTGCCGCCCATAATCGCCGTAGTATCCCCGGCAAACAGCGCGGTGGTCAGATAGCGGCCAATTCCCGGCCAGGAGAAGACGGTTTCGGTCAGCACCGCGCCTTCCAGCATCGAGGTATACGCCAGGGCGATCACCGTTAACAGGGTACCGCGTATATTCGGCAGCACATGGCGCAGCAGGATGGTCATCTCGCTGGCCCCTTTGGCGCGCGCCAGCAGGATATATTCTTTGTTCATTTCGCTCAGGCAGGCGGAGCGGGTTAAGCGAGTGATACTGGCCAGCGAGTAATAAGCCAGCAGTAGCACCGGTAGCAGCAGGTGTCCGGCGGCATTTTTGAATGCCGCTTTGTCGCCTGAGAGCCAGGTATCGATCAGCGCAAAGCCGGTGCGTGGCTCGACGGTATACTGATAAATATCGTCCAGTCGCCCCGGTCCTGGCGTCCACTGTAATTTGGCGTAAAACAGCGCCAGCATCAGCAGACCAAGCCAGAAAATTGGCACCGAATTGCCGAGCAGAGTAAAGGTCCGCATCGCCAGATCCCACGGCGAGCCGACGTAGCGGGCGCACAGGACGCCCGCGATGACGCCAAGCAGCGCGCCGATAATTAGCGCCAGGGTGGCCAGTTCCAGCGTGGCAGGGAAGGCGGTGAGCAGATCGTGGAGTACCGGTTGACCGGTGGAACTGGCGATGCCGAGATCGCCATGGGCGAGATTCACCAGATAGTGCCAGAACTGTAGCGGCAGCGGCTGGTCGAGGCCGAGCTGGTGGCGCACCTGGTCATAGGTGGACTGGCTGGCGTGGTCGCCGACGATTTGCAACACCCGGTCAACCGGCGACAGCGCCGAGAGGGCGAAAGTGACCAGCAGGAGGCCGAGCAGGGTCAGCGCCAGCGTCAGCAGTCCCTGAAACAACGCGAGCAGAGAGCGTTTTGCGCGCCGCTCTGCTCTGGTAGGTAAAACAGCAGACATGGTTATTCCGTTGGTAAAAAAGCCGAATTTCCGTGGCCGGGATGTTTCCCCGGATGGCGGCGAACCGATGGCCGCTATCCGGGGTATTTCGGCCAGGACGAAAAGAGTACGTCGCTACTTGGTTACCCGATCATACCAGACCATATCGGCGTTAAGGCCTTGCTGATAGCCCTTCACGTTATCCCGGACCACAATCTGCGTTTTCCCCTGGTCAATAAAGACATAAGGAGAGCTGCGCTGTAGCTCTTCTTGCATTTTTTTATACCGATCCAGGCGTTTAGTCGGATCGGGTTCGGCAACTGCCGCCAGGGTCTCTTTATTCAGCGCCGGGATCTGCCAGCCGTTCAGTCCGGCCACGGTGCTGGATTTACCGTCGTTGTAAGCAAAAGCGCTGGCGTTAGAGTGAGCGTCGAAATAGTCCGGTATCCACAGACGAATCGCCGCCTGATGCTGTCTGGCACGCACGCGGGCATACACCTGGCTACCGGCCGCCGGGAGCAGATCCACCTTCACGCCGCCCTGGGCAAAGCTGGCCTGCATCGACTGTGCGATGGTGATAAATGGCGGTTTGTTCTCGACGTCAAGGGTGAAATGCGCATCCTTGATCCCCGCTTTGGCGAGGATCGCTTTGGCTTTCGCCGGGTCGAATTTAAACGGGTTATTATCCAGCGCGCCCGGCAGACCGACCGGCAGGAAGCTCTGGTGGATGAAATACTGGCCCTTCAGCAGATCTTTGGTAATGCCCTCGTAATCCACCAGCCAGCGTGCCGCTTGCCAGAAAGCCGGGTTTTTTAGCAGCGGGTTGGCGCTGTTGCCGGTGTTAAAGACCAGATAGTTCTGTTCGGCGGAGGGGATGCTGAGAACCTTGACGCCCGCTTTACCTTGCTGAGCGGCAATCTGATCGGCGCCGAGGTCACGCGCCACGTCGGCATCGCCCTGCTGGATCAGCAGGCGACGGGAAGCCGGATCGGGCACATTTTTAATAATGATGCTTTTTAGCTTCGGTGCGCCGGTCGGCGTGCTGTCATTGGCTTCCAGTACGATGGCCTGGTGCGGCTGATAGACCCGCATTTTATAAGCGCCGCTGCCCGCAGAGTGCATTTTCAGCCAGCCGTTGCCGAAGTCGTTGTTTTTAGCGTTCGGCGCGACCCGTTTCTCATCCACAATAGAGGCAATTGGCGTGGAGAGAATATTCAGCGCCACCGCCGGGCTGACGTCGGCGGTCCAGTGTACCTCCAGGGTGTGGTCATCCACTTTTTTTAACTGACTGGCGATATTATCCGGCTGCCAGCCGAGCACATTAAGAATAAATGCCGGAGACTTGTTAAGGGTCACCGCCCGGGTGTATGAGAAAATGACATCTTCCGGGCGCAGCGGGTTGCCGGAGGCAAACTTAGCGTCGGGCTTCAGCCTGAAGGTCAGCGTTTTCGCTGCCGGATCTGCCTGCCAGCTTTCGGCCAGAATTGGGGTGATTTTTTCCGGGTTATCGCGATCCGGCTGCACCAGGCGCTGATAGAGGCTCGGTACTGTCTGGATGCTGGAAAGCTCGTTGGCCTCCGCCGGATCGAGGCTGACAATATCATCGAGTCCCTGGGCGACCACAAGGGTATTCGGCGGCGTGGCGGCGTGGACGGCGGCTGATAATGCGGTCAGTACCAGCAGCGGCAGCAGTTTTTTAGTCATGAACGCTTCCTGAAAAGAGTGATTACGATTCTTGATGTTTCGCTACGTTAGGCCGCTTAATCAAAGGCGTAAAGTCAAAATACGGATAAATTTATGCATAAAAGGCATAAACAAGGCCAATACGTTATTAAGGAGAATTGCGCCAGCTGTCTTCCGGCGACTCTTGCTGCCTGAGATAACAAATTAAAACACGCGCGGGAGATAGACGTGTGCCGGAGATTAATGCATTTGATCAGCAGGTCAACGATGGCGTCTCTGGCTGGTGGTAGGAAATGGCTGATGGCGATGGCGGGCCAATGACAGGCCTGACCCGGGTTACCAAACCCGCAGAGGGATAATGCCCTCTCCCCATCCGGGAGAGGGGGGCAGCCTTTTAACGCCGTACCGGCGCGCCGTTCGCCACATAATACGCCGCCGTGCTTCTCGGCAGCGGCTGACGGCCGCGAATGGCATCGGCGATTTTTTCGCCAATCATAATGGTGGTGGCGTTCAGATTGCCGGTAATAATTTGCGGCATAATCGAAGCATCGACCACGCGCAGGCCTTCCAGACCATGTACCCGGCCTTCGCCGTCGACCACCGCCATTTCGTCGTAGCCCATTTTACAGGTGCCGCAGGGGTGGAAGGCGGTTTCGGCGTGATTACGTACGAACTCATCCAGTTCGGCATCGCTCTGGCATTCCAGACCGGGACTGATCTCCCGTCCGCGATAGTTATCCAGCGCTGGTTGATTGATGATTTCGCGGGTAATGCGAATCGCATCGCGGAACTCCTGCCAGTCCTGTTCGCAGGACATGTAGTTAAACAGGATGGCCGGATGCTCATGCGGATCGCGCGATTTCAGGCGTACGTGGCCGCGGCTCGGTGAGCGCATGGAGCCTACATGGCACTGGAAACCGTGCTCTTTCACCGCGTTGGAACCGTTGTAGTTAATCGCCACCGGCAGGAAGTGGTACTGAATATTTGGCCACGCAAACTCTTCGCGGCTGCGGATAAAACCGCCCGCTTCGAACTGGTTGCTGGCGCCGATGCCGGTGCCGCCGAACAGCCATTCGGCGCCGATTTTCGGCTGATTCCACCACTGTAACGCCGGGTAGAGTGACACCGGCTCTTTGCATTCATACTGCAGATACATCTCCAGATGATCCTGCAAATTCTCGCCAACGCCGGGCAGCGCGTGAACCAGCGGAATATCGAACTGGCGCAGCAGTTCCGGGTTGCCGACGCCGGAGCGTTGCAGGATCTGCGGCGATGCAATGGCCCCCGCGCAGAGCAGCACCTCTTTATTGGCGGTGGCTTTGGACGGTGCGGCGCTGTCGCCCTCCAGCCACTCCACGCCCACTGCGCGCTTGCCGTCGAAAATAATATGATCGGTCAGCGCGTGGGTGCGGATGGTCAGATTGGGGCGCTTGCGGGCCTGGTCGAGGTAGCCGCGAGCGGTACTGGCGCGGCGGCCCTGCGGCGTCACGGTTCGATCCATCGGACCAAACCCCTCCTGCTGATAGCCGTTAAGGTCATCGGTGCGTGGATAACCGGCCTGCACGCCGGCTTCCACCATCGCGTGGAACAGCGGGTTATTGCCCTGCTTTGGCGTGGCGACGCTCACCGGGCCATCGCCGCCGTGGTAGTCGTTCGCACCGATATCGCGAGTTTCCGCTTTGCGGTAGTAGGGCAGGCAGTCAAGATAGCTCCACTGCTCCAGTCCAGGCGCGCTGGCCCAGTTGTCGAGATCCATGGCGTTGCCGCGGATATAGCACATGCCGTTAATCAACGAGGAACCGCCAAGGCCTTTACCGCGCCCGCACTCCATGCGGCGGTTGTTCATATACGGCTCGGGTTCGGTCTCGTAGGCCCAGTTATAGCGTCGTCCCTGCAGCGGAAAGGCCAGCGCGGCAGGCATCTGGGTGCGGAAGTCGAAACGATAATCCGGCCCGCCCGCTTCCAGCAGCAGAACGCTGGTGTGGGGATCTTCTGTTAATCGTGTCGCCAGTACGTTGCCGGCGGAACCGGCACCGATAATGATGTAGTCAAATTGCAAAAATGGCCTCCTGGTTAAAATATGGATTGAAACTGACCCATCTCAACCTGGATGGATTTTACCTGGGTGTAGCTGTGGAGCGTCTGGACGCCGTTCTCGCGGCCTATGCCGGAGTGTTTGTAGCCGCCGACCGGCATTTCCGCCGGGGATTCGCCCCAGCTGTTGATCCAGCAGATCCCGGCTTCAAGCTGATGAATCAGACGGTGGGCGCGGTTTAAGTCCGGGGTGACGACACCGGCGGCAAGACCATATTCGGTGGCGTTGGCGCGGCGGATCACTTCTGCCTCATCGTCGTAGGTCAGAATTGACATCACCGGGCCGAAAATCTCTTCACGGACGATGGTCATCTGGTCATGGCAGTCGGTAAATACCGTCGGCGCGACCCACGCGCCGTGGTCAAATCCTTCGCCTTTCAGCACATCTCCGCCGCACAGCAGGCGCGCGCCTTCTTGTTTGCCGCTCTCGATATAGCGCAGCACGTTGTCGCGATGCGGGAAGCTTACCAGCGGGCCGAAGTTGGTGTTTTCATCAAACAGATCGCCGGGGCGAATACGCGCCACGCGGGCCTGGATTTTCTCTTCAAAAGCCGCTTTAAAGCGCGCCGGAATAAACACGCGGGTGCCGTTGGTGCAGACCTGACCTGAGCTGTAGAAATTAGCCATCATCGCGATGTCGGCGGCGAGGTCGAGGTCGGCATCTTCACAAACGATCAGCGGTGATTTGCCGCCCAGCTCCATAGTCACTTCCTTCAATGATGACGAGGCGGAGTTAGCCATTACTTTTTTGCCGCTGGCGACGCCGCCGGTGAAGGAGATTTTGGCGATATCCGGATGTTCGGTGAGATACTGACCGGTTTCGGCGCCGAGGCCCGGCAGAACATTAAACACGCCCTCCGGAAGTCCTGCTTCGCGGTAGATTTCCGCCAGCTTCAGGGCGCTGAGCGGGGTGACTTCGCTCGGCTTAAAGATCATCGCGTTACCGGCCGCCAGCGCCGGGGCTGATTTCCATAAGGCTATCTGGATCGGGTAGTTCCAGGCGCCGATCCCGGCGACCACGCCCAGCGGTTCGCGACGGGTGTAGACGAATGCGCTGTCGCGCAGCGGGATCTGGCTGCCTTCCAGCGCCGGAATAAGGCCCGCGTAATACTCCAGGACGTCAGCGCCGGTGGCGATATCCACGGCGGCGGTTTCGCTCAGCGGTTTCCCGGTATCGAGGGTTTCCAGACGCGCCAGTTCATCGTTACGATCGCGCAGGATATCGACCGCTTTACGCAGAATGCGCGAGCGTTCCATCGCGCTCATTGCTGCCCAGATTTTTTGCCCTTTTTGGGCGCTTTTTACCGCCCGATCGACATCTTCGCGCCCAGCGGCCTGGACGGTTGCCAGAACTTCCCCGCTGGCGGGGTTGATGGTCTCGAAGGTTTTACCGCTGGTGGCGGAGACATAACCACCATGGATATAAAGCTGCTGTTCGGCCATTCGGGACATGGGTCCTCCATTATTGAGAAGTCAGTGGCAAATATTGGCTGATGAAGTGTCCGGCGAGCGTTTCGGCGCGGGCTTTATCCAGCGGTTTACCGCTCAGCGCCGCGCGTAGCCACAGCCCGTCGATCAGTGCGGCAAGGCCATAACCTGCTTCTTGTGCCGCTTCGCGCGGCAAAACGCGCTGAAATTCATAAACGATGTTCGACAGCAGACGCCTGCTGCTGACCTGCTGCAGGCGATAGAGCATCGGTTGATGCATGCTGCTGGCCCAGAAGGCAAGCCAGGTTTTCATCGCCGCGCCGCTTATCTGGCTGTCGTCGAAATTTCCGGCCACGATGGCGCGCAGTCGTTCAGAGGGGGCGGCGTCGGGCAGGGCGCGCAGGCGGCTTAGTACCGCCTGACGTAGCTGACCGGTGATATCACGCATCGTTGCTTCCAGTAGCCCGTTCTTATCCTTGAAATAGTGGCTGATGATGCCGGTCGATACGCCAGCCCGCCGGGCAATCTGTGCGATGGTGGCATCATGCATACCCACTTCATTGATTGCGGCCAGGGTGGCGTCAATTAATTGCCGCTGCCGTATCGGTTGCATCCCCAGTTTGGGCATTTCTCAGACTCCATTCATCAGATTTGTTTATCTATTAAAGCGGTTTTTGATTGGACGTTCAATATAAAATGTGTCTTAATTGTTGCGGATTTTGATTCTAATAGTTGCAAAAATAGTAAGGAGAATGGATGACAGACCTTTCGCCGAGCAGAGAAAAGGACAAAATCAATCCGGTGGTTTTTTACACTTCCGCTGGACTGATTTTGTTGTTTTCCCTGATGACTCTCTTCTTCAGTGATTTTTCCGCGGCCTGGATTAGTCGTACCCTAAACTGGGTGTCGAAGACCTTTGGCTGGTACTACTTGCTGGCCGCGACGCTGTATATTGTGTTTGTCGTATGCATCGCCTGTTCGCGCTTCGGTTCGGTGAAACTTGGGCCGGAGCACTCAAAGCCGGAGTTTAGCGTATTAAGCTGGGCGGCGATGCTGTTCGCCGCCGGTATCGGTATCGATCTGATGTTTTTCTCCGTTGCCGAGCCGGTGACCCAGTATATGCAGCCGCCGGAAGGGGCGGGGCAGACCATGGAAGCGGCACGCCAGGCGATGGTGTGGACGCTGTTTCACTACGGGTTAACCGGCTGGGCGATGTACGCCCTGATGGGGATGGCGCTGGGATACTTTAGCTATCGTTATAATTTGCCGCTCACCATTCGCTCCGCGCTCTATCCTATCTTCGGCAAAAAGATTAATGGCCCTGTCGGTCACAGCGTGGATATCGCCGCCGTCATCGGCACAATTTTTGGTATCGCCACCACTCTCGGGATTGGCGTGGTACAACTTAACTACGGCCTGAACGTGCTGTTTGATATTCCGGATTCGCTGGGAGCGAAAGCGGCGCTGATCGTGCTGTCGGTCATTATCGCGACCATTTCAGTGACCTCCGGGGTCGACAGAGGCATTCGTATTCTTTCCGAGCTTAACGTGGTGCTGGCGCTGGGGCTGATTCTGTTCATTCTGTTTATGGGCGATACCGAGTTTTTGCTCAATGCGCTGGTCCTTAACGTGGGCGACTATGTGAATCGTTTTATGGGCATGACCCTGAACAGCTTCGCTTTCGACCGCCCGGTGGAGTGGATGAACAACTGGACGTTGTTCTTCTGGGCGTGGTGGGTGGCGTGGTCGCCGTTTGTTGGCCTGTTCCTGGCGCGTATTTCCCGCGGGCGCACCATTCGCCAGTTTGTGATGGGCACGTTGATTATTCCGTTCACCTTTACCCTGCTGTGGCTGTCGGTGTTCGGCAACAGCGCACTGTATGAAATTATCCACGGCAATGTGGATTTTGCCGCAGAGGCAATCGCTCATCCGGAGCGTGGCTTCTATAACCTGCTGGCGCAGTATCCGGCGTTTACCTTTAGCGCATCGGTGGCGACTATTACCGGCCTGCTGTTTTATGTCACTTCCGCCGATTCCGGGGCGCTGGTGCTGGGCAATTTCACTTCCAGGCTGAAGGATATCAACAGCGATGCGCCAAACTGGCTGCGGATTTTCTGGTCGATGGCCATCGGCTTGCTGACTCTGGGCATGTTGATGACCAACGGGATTTCTGCCCTGCAGAACGCGACCGTGATTATGGGGCTGCCGTTTAGTTTCGTGATCTTCTTTGTGATGGCGGGTTTGTATAAGTCGCTGAAGGTGGAGGATTATCGCCGTGAGAGCGCTAACCGCGACACCGCTCCGCGTCCGCTGGGCGTGCAGGATCGTCTGAGCTGGAAGAAACGCCTGTCGCGCCTGATGAACTATCCCGGCACTCGCTATACCCGACAGATGATGGAGACGGTCTGTTTCCCGGCGATGGAAGAGGTGGCGCAGGAACTTAAGCTGCGCGGCGCTTACGTCGAGCTGAAAAGCCTGCCGCCGGAAGAGGGCGATAATCTCGGCCATCTCGATCTGCTGGTGCATATGGGCGATGAGCAGAACTTTGTTTATCAGATCTGGCCGCAACAGTATTCCATTCCGGGCTTCACCTACCGGGCGCGCAGCGGGAAGTCGACCTACTATCGTCTGGAGACTTTCCTGCTGGAGGGGAGCCAGGGTAATGATCTGATGGATTACAGCAAAGAGCAGGTGATCACCGATATTCTTGACCAGTACGAGCGCCATCTTAACTTTATCCACCTGCATCGCGAAGCGCCGGGCAACAGCGTGACCTTCCCTGGAATGTAGGTAGGCTAAATTTTTTCTGAAAGTACTACTGTACTGGCTAAATAAACAGTGGGATACGCAGGGAAGCGTATGATGGCGGTGGGTGCCTGAGGCTTTCTGCGTTCAGGCTTTAGGTGAGGATTCAGAAAGACGAAGCCCCAGGAGATGTTACCATCAACCTGAGGCCGACAATCCAAACCCATCACGCTGGATAGTAGCCTCTTCTTCGCATGGAGGCAACGAGATGCTGACAAAATACGCCCTGGCGGCGGTCATCGTGTTGTGTTTGACAGCGCTGGGGTTGACGTTAATGGTGCGCAACTCGCTGTGTGAGCTGAGTATCAAAGAACGTCGTATGGAGTTTAAGGCGGTTCTCGCTTACGAAACGAAGAAGTAGCCGGTATGCGGGGAGCGATCCCCGCTTATCCGCAGGCTGGGTAAGGAACCTTAAGGGACCTTTTTTATTCGCTAATTTTTTGCTGTCGAGCCATTTCAACCGCGGATTGCCATTCATGCCAGCGTTTTTGCAGTCTGTTGTGGCGAACCATATCGGGCTGGAAGCTGATATGTTCCGGGAGAAACTGCCGGAGCGCCGGTGTGGCAATGTTTAGCAGGGCTTTGCGCGCCAGCAGAGCCGCTCCCATGGCAGAGAGCTCCGCCACATCGCTGCGCATTACCGGACAGCCCAATAGATCCGCCTGATACTGCATAAGCCAGTCATTTTTTGTTGGCCCTCCATCTACCATTAATGCGCTCAGGGTAAAATCGGAATGCTGGCGCATCGCCATAGTCACATCTGCAATCTGATAAGCAATAGATTCCAGCGCAGCTCTGACAAGATGAGCGCGTTTAACGCCACGACTGAGCCCACGAATTACACCGCGTGCGTTTTCATCCCACCATGGCGCACCAAGCCCGGTTAACGCAGGAACAAAATAGACCCCCAGCGTCGAGTCAATTGAACGGGGGAGCAGGTTTAACTGCTGCGTCAGGTCGTCGGAAGATAGCTGATCCAGGCCTGTGCTCTCCACCATCCAGGCGACGGCATCCCCGGTATGCGGGATATTCCCTTCGAGCCCGTATACCAGACGATCGCCGTCGTGCCAGGCCACCGTAGTCGCCAGGGCATTAACGTCACATTGCGCAGAGTTGACGGGAGCCATCACTGAAGAACCGGTACCGTAGGTCGCTTTCACACAGCCCTCGGAACCAAGACCGTGGGCAAACAAAGCCGCATGGGAATCACCGATCATCGCCATCAGAGGAATACCATCCGGGATCCCAGGGCATCCGCATGTGTGGCCGAATAACCCGCTGGAGGGGCGAATGGTAGGAAGCGCACAGCCCGGGATTGAGAACAAGGCAAGCATACCGTTATCCCAGTCTGCGGTATGGAGATTGAAGAGTTGGGTTCGCGAGGCGTTAGAAAAATCACAGCTGAAGGCGTGCCCTCCGCTCAGATTCCATAACAGCCAACTATCGACCGTTCCCAGACAGATCTCCCCTTTTTCGGCTAATTCGAAACCGTTTGGGACAGATTCCAGTAACCAGCGCATTTTAGAGGCAGAGAACAGAGGCGCAATCGGGAGACCGGTTACTGCTTTGATTTGCGCCTCTGCACCCTGTTGGCGGAGCGACTGACAAAAGGCGGCGGTACGTGAACACTGCCAGGTAAGAGCCGCCGCGAGAGGGCGTCCGTTGCAGCGATACCAGCCAACAACGGTCTCGCGTTGGTTACTGATAGCCAGCGCCGCGACATTATCCGCCCCGACGGCGGCGATCGCCTGCGATATAACATCAATAGAGGCGTCAATCAACAATTCTGCAGGTTGTTCCACCCATCCTTCCTGGGGAGTACTGATTGTCAACCCTCGGGAGAACGATGCCAGTACTTTGCCATGCGCATCCAGTGCAACGGCTTTAGCATTGGTTGTACCCTCATCAAGGGCGATGATGATCTCTTTGCTGGCCATATTCGCCTCACTGATGCCAATAGGTATTAACCCCAAGGTAGCGGGTAAAGGCTTCATGCAGAATTTCCGCGCTCGCTGAATGATTCATTGCCACATGATGCTCAAAACCGTTGCGGCAAATCCACGACAGTAGTTTTTCAAGCTGTGGAACCTGGATTACCGCACGGCAGCCAACGGTATCCAGAGGATCGTCAACTGACTGACCTTCACCAACATAGGCTTTGATCTCGCCCGTCAGATCATCTGTACTCATACGGAAATAAGTCAGTGCGCCGCTCTTCATTCGGCCATGTACCGCACCGCAGGTGTTCTCTTTACCCACCGTGGTGCCAATAATATCGGCGGTACCCATGTGTGGCGATTCGAGGCTGGCGGCAGCAAAGTTACCGCAGTGGAACAGGACGCATTTGTCGCGATCGTCGCCAAAATTATTGTTCCAGTCGGCAATAGAAGCAGGACTCAAATTGCTGCTGGCTAGCGCATACATCGACAGCGCCCCCATTACGTCAACCTCACAGGCGCTTGGCATCAGTTGCCCGGACATGACGCTCATTATTGAACAGACGTTAATACCTAAGTTTTCCTGCAGGGAAGTCCAGCACTGGATGGCGGTGGTGTCGATATCGTTGGTGACGACCCATTCACTGATAACGACGAAAAGTTTTGCCATCATAACCAGTTTATCGGCTGAGATTGTGCTGGCGTCAGCGTTATCCAGCAGCAGGCGGCGTTTCTCATCAACGCGAATATCGTCATCCCGCAAAAGTTTGATGCGGGTGAAGACTTCAGATAAATCCAGAGTTTCAACGGCGATACCCAGGCGTTCCAGCAATTTTTCGCTATAGCGAACGGTATTGAAACCCGCAGGACGCGCACCGATTGCACCGACACGTACTGTGCGCATGCTATTTACTACACGGCAAATTTGTTCAAAGCGTTTAAGGTCTTTTTCAAACACTTCACCGCTGAGGGCGCAAACATGCTGGCTTGTCAGAGTGAATGGGATACCGTACTGGCGTAGGTTATTACAGAGAGAAATTTTTCCACAGAAACTGTCACGGCGGGTTGCCAGCCCCATTTTGTCGAGATTATCCTCTTCCGCCTGAATCAGAACAGGAACATTGAGTCCGGAAAGGCGCAAGGATTCTGCCACTGCTTTTTCGTCGCCAAAATTGGGAAGCAGTACGACAACGCCATGGATCTCATCGCGATGGGCACGGAATAACGCCGCACAAATTTTGGCATCCTGGCGAGTCTCGACGCCGCCTAATTCTGTCTGGGTGTCATTAAGCATAATTGTATTAATGCCCAGTCGTTCAAAAAGAACCGTTGCGTGTTGGCGCGCCTCTGCAACCAGATAACTCGGGAAAAAGCCCCGGTTACCAATAATGACGCCCATAGTCAGTTTCTGCGGAATTCGGGACATTGTTCATTCTCCAGTAAGATATTCAGTCTTGTTATTTTTTGTCGGTCTGTGTGAGGTACAGATCTGTTGCATTCTTTACGATGCCGGCGGCATCAATTTCATGATATGCGCGTGTGGCTGTACGGTCGGCAGCAATTGCATACCCGCCATTCGGGATCCCGAGACGACGCAGAGGAATTGAGCAACCGGCTTCGGCGAGGACTTCCGCGACCAGACTGCCAATACCTCCGTTGATGTTATGCTCTTCTACACTCACCACGGCCTGATGCGGTTTAAGGATTTCCAGCAGCTGGACAGTATCGCAAGGTCGAATAGACGGGACATTGATAACCGTGGCATCGATTCCGTTTTCTGCCAACTGAGCTGCAGCAGCGACGATTTCATGAACGGTTGAACCCATTGCCACCAGCGCGACATCACTGCCTTGCCGCAGGACGTTAATTTTTCCGGGTACGAACTGATAGTTGCCATCATGTAATTCCGGCAGAGCTTTACCATCCAGACGGATATACACCGGACCGACATGTGCCAACGCATAATCAATAATTTGCCGACACTCAATTGGGCTGGATGGTGCATAAATTTCAATGTTGCCGAAACCACGCATAACAGAGATGTCATCAATACTGTGGTGCGTACTGGCTAATGGACCGTAGCTGGCCCCGGCGTTGAGGCCAAATAATTTTACGTTGGTATTGTTGTAACAAATATCGACTTTAATCTGTTCGTTGGCGCGAGAGATTAAGAACGGCGCAGCATTACAGGTGACGGCGACTTTTCCGCCCAGCGCCAGGCCAGCGGCTGCGCCAACCAGCGTTTGTTCCGCGATGCCCACGTTAACAAGACGGCCCGGAAACCTTTTCATAAAGGGTGAAATTTTTGCTGTTGAAGTCGAATCAGCGACAACAGGCGTCAGGTCCACGCCGCGATCTACTGCATCAATAAAGGCATTCACCATTACGGTGGCGAGATGTTCGCTATTACTCATCTTTCAGTTCCTCCAGCGCCAGTTCAATTTCTTCGCCTTTAGGCACGCGATGGTGCCACTCCGGGCGTCCCTGTATAAAGGAAACCCCTGCGCCTTTGGTCGTATGCGCAATAATAACGTGCGGTTTACCGTGAG
The DNA here is from genome assembly GCF_005860775.1 of Klebsiella indica. GTDB lineage: Bacteria > Pseudomonadota > Gammaproteobacteria > Enterobacterales > Enterobacteriaceae > Klebsiella > Klebsiella indica. The sequence goes on along the minus strand of NZ_VCHQ01000004.1, from coordinate 3,377 downwards.
GATGAAGGCTTTCCAGCGTGCTCACGACATCGGCCATGTCATTACCTTTACATTCCGTTACTTCCATACCAAAAGCCCGCCATTTTTCGTCCAGCGGGTCGGTATTCATAATGTCTCTGGTTGCTCCTGCCAACTGAAGGTTATTTTTATCGTTAATAATAAAAAGATTATCCAGTTGATAGTGGGCTGCGACCAGTGCGGCTTCCCAGTTGCTGCCTTCGGCCAGTTCGCCATCGCCGGTTACGACGAATACCCGACGATGGCTGTTATTGCGTTTTGCCGCCAGCGCGATGCCGACAGCGACGGGTAAACCATGCCCCAGAGCACCGGTATTGAGTTCAATACCGGGCGTTTTGTGACGCACGGGGTGGCCAGGAAGGTGAGATTCAGCGTGCTGATAAGTGGCGAGCCACTCTGTCGGGATAAAACCTGCTTCAGCCAGTACGCAGTAGTAGCCTCCTGCCGCATGCCCTTTGGACTGGATATATATGTCCCGCTCTTCGCTATCTTTGAGTTCAGGAGAGCAGTTCAGAATACGGAAATATAAAGCGGTAAGTAGCTCAACCTGTGAAAGGTCTGCTCCGGTATGGCCGCCTGCCGGGCTTTCAGCATTTAACACAATGATACGGCGACGGATAGATCGTGCTTTCTTTTCTAACTCCTTAATGGAGAGCGAAAACGGATTCATAGGATACCTCTTGAATTTAAATTCTATAATGAATAAATATTCAATCAGGATGAAAAAGAGCATAGGATGTTTTGATTGAGCTAAACATCAGGCAAAACAAACGATTATTTATTGCTCTGAATATATATTCATAACTGATTTATTATTCATATGTGTAAGATATGCCCTGTTAAAGGGTTTGTCTACGACTTGTACAGGCTATTTTCTAAAAAAAGAGAAAATGATCACATTTGCGGGAAAGATGTTGAAGTTGAGCGAGCTTGTTATCTATTCAACTATGAATAAAAATAACAGACAGGAATTCAAGGGGAATGCTATGTCGAAACAGGATGAACAGCGTTTACTGGTGAAAATTGCCACGCTTTACTATAGCGAAAACAAAAAACAGTCTGAAATTGCTTCATTGCTGCATCTGTCACAATCGTTTGTTTCACGAGCGCTGACGCGTTGTCAGAAAGAAGGGCTGGTGAAGATCACCGTTGTACAACCAACCAACATCTTTGTTGAACTGGAAAAGGCTATTGAACAGCGCTTCGGTATCCGTCAGGCGATAGTGGTGGATGCAGGTGAAAATGCTGATAGCGGACAGATAAAGCGCGCCATTGGTAGCGCAGCTGCTCATTATGTCGAAACGCGTTTACGTGCGGAAGACCTGGTGGGTATCTCTTCATGGAGTGGGACAATACGTTGCATGGTTGATGAAATGCATCCGCAAAATATTCGTGCAGCGGGCGTGATTCAGCTTTTAGGCGGCGTTGGTCCAAACGGTAACGTGCAGGCAACGATTCTCACCCAGCAACTGGCGGCGCATCTCGGATGTCCGGTATGGTTACTCCCTTCACAGAGTATTGAACATTCTGTTGAAGAGCGTTCTCGTCTGGTGAATAGCCCGGACGTAGCAACAGTTGTGGAAAAATTTTCTGCAGTTGACGTCGCAATCGTTGGGATCGGTGTGCTTGAACCATCACAATTATTGAAAAACTCGGGCAACTATTATAACGAAGAAATGCTTCAGCTTTTGGCTTCTCGTGGGGCTGTAGGGGATATTTGTTTACATTATTACGATGCCTCGGGTAAGCCGGTGCTAAGCCATGATGAGGACCCGGTTATTGGTATGGAACTGGAGCAAATTCGCCGTTGTCAGCACGTGATTGCGTTAGCGGGAGGGGTGGAAAAAAGCAATGCCATTCGTGGAGCGTTGCAGGGTGAATATATTGATGTACTGATTACTGATTACCCTACTGCACGCGCTTTGCTCAAAGGGTGATATTGCTCATGGTGAAAAGTCGATATTAACTCATATTGGTCAGGGCGAGCGTTATGAAAAAAGTCCTGCATACCTTACGGGCGGGCATAGCTGTGATCTCATTAGTTTATTAGTACAATCAAAGAGATCATCAAAATCTATGCCTGTCCTGCGTTCCGGGCATAACAAGTGGCCGGGTTAAAGCCACTTGTTATGCTGGTGGGGCGTTGACTGAGTCAGCCGTTTTACTGACCTTCCATAACGGCTTTTTGCGCGACTACTGCTGCCTTCTGCTGCATACGGTTTTGCATCTGATCGATAATCACTGCGACGATAATTACGATGCCTTTAATCACCATTTGCCAGAATTCGCTGACGCCCATCATCACCAGCCCGTCGGCGAGAAAGCCGATAACAAAGGCACCGATTAGGGTACCCAGAATGGTCCCGCGTCCTCCTGCCAGAGATGTCCCGCCGAGGACAACGGCAGCAATGGCGTTCATTTCAAAGGCTGTACCATTAGCTGGATGACTGGCCAGAAGCTGAGCGGAAACGACAATCCCGGCGATAGCGGCGCAAAAACCGGAGAGAGTATAAACCAGCACTTTAACCTGTTTGACTTTTACCCCTGAGAGTTCTGCGGCTCTCTCGTTATCGCCAATAGCATAAACATGGCGACCAAATGGTAACCGGCGTGCGATATAGGCAATAACTAACGCCAGTACGATCATCATCCAGATCGCCCACGGAATACCAAATAGCGAACCTGAGCCAATTTCATCAAAGCCTGTATTTCCGAGCTGGGGATTGCCCGCCAGACCGGGAAAAGTCTGACCATCTGATGTCAACATCGCCGCGCCGCGCAGAACATACATGGTGCCGAGAGTGCAGATAAAAGGGGCCACATTATAGCGGGTGATAATCCAGCCATTCACGGCGCCAATGAATGCCCCAATAAGTAACACGACAGGAACAATCAACCACACGCTGGGGAAAATGGCGATACCGAACATCGGCAATACGATCCCTTTAGTAATCAACCATCCGGCGATCATCCCGCATAAACCCAGCGTTGCGCCGATTGAAAGGTCGATACCTGCGGTAATGATGACGAAAGTAATCCCTAGTGCCAGGAAAGCATTAATGGCGATATGCTTAATCATGATAACCATACTACCCGCGGATAAAAATCCGGGAACCGTCATGGTAAAGAAACCCACAATTAAAAACAGTGCGATAAAGGTACGCAGTTTAAGTAAAAGCAGGAAAATGTTTTCGCGGGACAGTGAAGCCCCGCGGCGCGGAGCTAAGGCCGCGGTTTGTGTCGTTTTCATCTCAAAACCCCTGAGCGCTAGCTGTAACCAGTGCGGATTCTTCTGCCCGTTCGCGGGCAATATCGGCGGTTAACTTGCCGCCGGACATCACCAAAATACGGTCAGAAAC
>NZ_VCHQ01000039.1 GCF_005860775.1 Klebsiella indica | reverse complement strand
TGTTTACGCAGCTCGTTACTGCTCCTGTGCTGGCCGTGAGCCGGGAATGCCACAGCATAATCAACAACAGCCCGCTCAGTGGCCTCATCGGTTCGGTTTTTAAGGTTAGGAGCGCGACGGCTACGATTTATCAACGCATCCACGCCACCTTTATCGGCCAGCTCACGATAACGATAAAACGTATCGCGGGAGACGCCCATGATTTTGCAGGCCTTCGACACGTTGCTGAGTTCTTCAGCCAGATTGAGCAAACCGGCTTTGTGTTTGATAACGGGATTGGTAGTATGAAGCATGAGAGTTACCTCGTGTTTTGTATAAGGATTCGACACCCATATCAAAACCGGTAACTCTCAACCTTTCAAGGCCATGTGTCAGATCAAGTCGCGACTAATACACATCAGCAGGAGGAAGACTTCGCCTTCATGTCGACTTACCGGATGGTTCACATCACGGTTTTAAGCTGTGACACTAGAACTTTCACATGTGAAAGTTAAGGTGCGTTGTGCTCTAAATCCGAAAAGTGTCAGATCTAGTCGCAACTAATACAAATAATAATCATTTCCTACTCAGCATCTTAAATACGTCTAGGGCTTTGGAACAGGTGTGATATAAATAAGGCTCCAGGATGCAAAGCCTTTCGAGCATTACCTCTATTCTAAATATAGCGTCTTCACGAATTGATAGATAAGCCAATTCTGTACACCATTGCCCTATAAATTCAGCCCAGTTATTTTTATCTTCAAATGCAGCAGCTGCAACTAAACCTAATGAAAGATAGTTTTCTGGCTCAGAATCTACATCAATATAATCACGATATAGTCGGCTTAAGATCATAACTGAAGAAGCAATCTTTTCACTTCGAGTCATACAAGCAACTTGTGCCAAACCATTAAGTACCTGATAAACTGAGTCCTTGTCGTTTGCTTCGGCTAATTTGTGCTGTGCACTTTCTAATAGTGAAACTGTACGCTCTAAATGTTTTTCATCAATTTTCCAGAAAAGTGCAGAATTCATCAAAACTCTAAACGATGCTAATGAAACCTCACAACTAACTTGCTCAGCCAGTAAATTCGATATTTCACCGGGCACTTCAGCTGGAACAGAGTTACCTTCCAATGGCCCAGGTAAAAACCAATTCATATTGAATTTTGAACCACTCATAAGCTCTTCTTGTAAACACTTAATCGCCTCACTCTTAGCAGCATCTTGACATGCAATATTTACCCGACCATATAGCTCATTAATGAATTGTTCTGCTGTTAAGTATGTTGGTAACCATCTTGGTTCTTCTATTAGATCAATAAAACTTTGACAGTAAAAATAAAGCCCCCTCTGTTGAGCAGCCCATTGTTCTACTTTGTCAAAGGCAACACTTTCTTCCAATGCAGCTTCAACAATTAAGGCTGACTGGGCAAGAGAAGCGAGGCGCCTGTAGAATGGTGGCTTACCTCTGAATATCTGTAGTCGCGCCAGTTCTCCATCAACAAAAACAGTCATAGAGCAAAGAAGACGTAGATTTTCCAGTGTTTTTACAGATGAAATACTCTCGAAAAGATCCTTAAGAGTAGTATCTAATGAATTGGCAAATTTCAAAACACCGATTTCAAGGCAAGAAACCAAAAGTATTGGATGACAGGTTTCAATTGCCCTCTTTGCGAGAGATTGATACAAAGCTTCGTCAACGATCCCTGTTGAAACAACTCTTGATATTGATTTATGCATACAAACCAATAGCTCATTATCAGTCAGTCCATTTTCTATTCTACCGTCGAAATATTGCTTAAACTCATTGTTACAAAACTCCTCAATATTTTTACTGCCACGATACTTGCCGACAAGTCGTTCATAATAACGAATATCATTCGGAACCAGTGTCGATGCGCTATTTGACGGTCTTTGAAACTCACTCTTTAGTAACTTCTTAATACGGATTGGAGATAAATCCAAATCAAGTAACAAGTCAGATACAGCATCATCACTGACAACCTCCGCCGAAAGCTCAGCTCTCCAGTATTCAATGTCCTCTTTCGAGAGCCAACGATTTTTCGCAACTGTTTCAAATATGCTTAACCGTCTGTCGATATCTCCCAAAAGTGGCCAAAAACTATCATTAACAATCTGCACATCCCCGTTGGTTAGAGAAAAGCCTGAACGTTCACCGGGAAGATTCCGTAACAACCACACATTATGATTAGTATCTTCCAATGAAAATTCCTCCTCGATATTATCAAAAACACTGCGAATAGCCTGAAAAAGAGCTCTTCTAGCAAAGGCATACTCTTTATCACCAAAACTAATAGTCGCATCTGTTCGTAGCCCTAGCTCTTCGCACAATTTAGTATCTGATAGTAGCTCCAACCTCACCGAACTTGGGAATAAATTGAGAGTGTGAGAAACAATATAAGCATGCATAGAGTCCGAGTTACTCATCCTGATCTATCTCCAGTGGATCATTAGCGATACTTTTAATTTGCTGCTTCATCAAATCAATTACATACTTAAAACTCCATGGATCATTGTCCTTCAAGGGCTCCAAAACAAACTCATCCAACCATGCTTTATAGTTATTATTTTGCTTGTCTGACAAATGCTCCGGCGGCATCAGTACAGAATGAACCGCCAAAGCCTCGCCTAAATAGGCCATCCCTTCATTTCCCCTTATTTTATGAGACTGGGCCCATTCCCTATACCCCATAAGCTCATACAACCAGCAGGATCTAGCGCGACTTACTTCGGGAGGAATATCGTCGGACCACTGAGTTCTTATTGCTTTTGCAATCGTCTTCATCGTTTCATGGAGCCACTGGGCATCTCTTGGGAGTTGAACCAAACCACTAATCCTGATCAAAAATAGATTTTCTCTTATCATTCTTAGCTGTTTAGTTGGCTTAAACTTAAACTCACCATCTGACATTACTGAATGATTTAGGTGATATTCAAGCTCTTCGTCGGAAATGCCAACAAACGCTAATCCAAACTCCCGGAGTAATGTCCTTGCTTCAAGCTTCTGTTCTTGAGAGATAAGTCCCTTATGGTGTAGTGTCTCAATAAAGTCTAATGATGTATAAATAGGTGCGGTTCTTCCATCAAATGCAATATCTCGATGCTTATTCATAAATCGGTCATCTATCAAAGCTGAGTCGCATAATTTAAGTGCCTCAAAAAGCTCTTCTGTTGGCTTGGCAAAATTATTATTAGAAGCTGCCACTTGGTCTCTATTTAAAGGCATTTCAGATAGCATAACTTTCCCAGATGTAAGCCCATTGGAAAATAATTTCCTTATATTCTCTATTTTCGAATCTTCCAACTCGATAATTGAACTGTGACTTATCAACGCTCTATACCTATCACGCTCTCCCTTAAATACATACACTTCAAATCCAGCATCGCTAAGTCTATCAAGCATATCAACTGTAATCAGATAGGTAATTGACAGTGAATCTAGAAATAATCGTGCTCCATTGGCCACTTCAAGTTCGACAGGCCACTCTTTCTCATGTTGGTTAAGATAATTTAAGGCCTCAATACACTGAGATTCAGTGATTACGGCCAGTTCTTTGAGTTTTCTGACTAATTGAGAACATGAAGTCAAACAGTGATGAAATGGAGAAAGATCAGCTTCTACCTCCCTAAAGGTACCTCCGACCTTATACACAGGGTAGGAACACACTACTACTGATTGCAACTCATTCGCAGGATTCTCACGCACCTCCTCAAGCATAAACGCAAGCTCTTCACCTACATCTAGTGCCAGCTCAGGATTATTAATTTTTTTCGGGTGAAAAACAGAAATTTTGCCATCAGAAACCAGCCGTTCAAAATACTTTGCCTTTTCAATTTGGCTAGGCTGATGAAAAGCAACTTTCTGCTTCTCTTCAAAAAGCCATCGCATAAAAGAATGCGGGATAATGATTTTCTTAAAACAATCAAACAGTAGGTTTAGTACCCCTGAATTTTCCATCACCAAAGTACTGGAAGCATCGACAGCAACTGTCTCACCAGCAATAACCTGATCCGACCTCGCACCATGAAATACCGGGACTACACTTTTCCGCCTTATATCTTTCGTATTTTTATTCTCTAAGGGCTGGAGAAGATAAAAATCAGACATAGTTCTGTTCAATAGTTCCGCTACTGTAAAAATGGGGGCATCACCATCAAAATAGGCTTTATAGACCCTTTCATTTTTCTCCCTAGACTCGGATATCATATCTTTTAGGTCTTCGAAAGAGGCCTTGTGTAATGGGCCATTTTCATTAGAGAGAACTATTGCCTTATTAAGCCATGCCGATGTTTCTTGATTGTCCTCTGAGCCCATTGTCGTAGCAATGAAATATGATGATGCAAACACTTGAGGATCATCCCGATATTTTCCTGTACAGAACTCAAGTATTTGCTTTGCTCGCCTTGGAGAAATTGCTTTTGCTAAATGGGCAGCCTGTAAGAGGTCATTCGCGTTTAGCTCCTCCCGGCTATTCCAACTATCCTCCACAAAAATGCTGAGCGATTCCCAATCACCGCTGAATATAGACAAGTTAATTTCTAGCGATTTAAGATCAGGTAGTTGTGATTTTGACTGCTTTAATCGAGCAATCTGTTCATGAGCACCACTTAAGTCCCCCTTTCTAAATAGACACCAAGCCCAGTGAGCTTGTAGCCCCTCGCTTCTCTTGACGAGATCCGTCCTATCTGACAGAAATTGATGAAGCTCAGAAAATTTCCCAAGCGAAGAAGCAGCGTTACAGACTCTGATAGCATCAGATTCCTGACCAGTGCGGTCAAAAAGCTCCCTGCAATATAAGTAGTATCTGTCCCCTCGATTGTTCCTTTCTAACAAATTAACCAAATGAGCAAGATCACTTGTAGCTTCACTTTGTTGATATTGGGTTATTGCTAATGCAACAGGGTCTGCGCCCTTGGCTAAATCGATAATATTTTGCAAATTCCTGACTTCGACATCGGACGCCCCTGAATCCCCGGCTTTATCTAAAAGCTGTTGTGCATCATCAACCAACCCTGACTTCGCTAATGCCTCTATTTCTAGCATACTGATTGCAACAGAATTAACGCTCCTTTCTATTTGATGTCTATGGCGGCTGATATAATCCACTGCTGCCGATATTGGTTTTTGTGTCTGAGCCAATACAAACCGTGCTAAACCGATAATTGCGTTATTCGCTGGACCTAGTGCTGTCTGTCTATTTACCTCATTTTCAATAGACTCAAAATCAATATCAATTCCAAAAGCAAATGCCAATGGCAAATATTCAAGCGTTTTTTGATTGTAACTTACGAAGTAGCTCTGAAGTTCAGCAATTGCCTGTTCGTGAGTTTCACTGTTTCTAAGTTGTAACCACAGTACATACTGATCCGAAATATTCGCTACATCTTCAGCGCCCAGATGTCGTGCACGAACCGAGCAAACCTTGAATAGCTCGACAGCTCGATTTCTAAGTAATATAGATTCAGAATCATCAGCCAAAGGAAAGCGATCTGCTGCTAAGGGGATATAAGTCAATACACTCTCACGGAGCTCAACTGCCTTAATTGCATTTACCAAGAACGTAAACGCAGAAAGCTGCGCCAGTGCTGGTGAAATAGATAAGGATTCGTCATCTATCTTTTGAACTACATCTAAAGCCTTTTCCCATTGATGCTCTGTCAACAACACAGAGAGCAAAACGACTTTTCCATCATTATCTACATCGTGAAGGCTTAATCCTGCACTTTCAAACCAGCCCAAAACAGCTTTGATTCCGTCTACTGTTTTTTTAATCATAAAGAAGGCGGCATAATTTGATGGGCTACTTACCTTGAGCAGACCAGAAGCCGCATCTACATTGTTCGATTTAATAGCATCAATAAAGGCCTGCGCTATTACCGCCTCTTCCGTTTCACACAGTTTTTTCGAGCTTGACAACCATTTTTCAGCTAACTCGGCTCTTTCCCCTATGCACAAATATCGTGCAAGTAGCGCTAACGCTCTAGCTTTTGCTTGTGGTGTGCCACCGGACAGCTCTCCATCAATAATGCTTTCTGCTAAAGCAGTCGCTTTTTCTTCCTTAGGAAAAGAACCGAAGAATCGCAGAAATGTAATTTCGCTAGTAAGCTCTTCTATCCTTTCATCTTGAAGATGCTGGGCTCCAAAACCAGCGCCCCTCATTTTATCAACTATCAAATCTGCTGTTTGTTTTGGATGATCTTTAACTGTATCCAGTAGCTTCTTTTCACTGTCCTGCCGCATTGATTTAATTTGAAGCCACACCTCAATCAAATAAATCGATAGGCTTAACCCAATTAAAACCCACCCGGTTATAAACATTGGTGTTGATATTGGTCCACTATATTCTGGAAGAACTTTCTGGTGGCTCAAAAACCAATTTAGAATATCCAGCCATAAAGGAGGATTCAGGATACCGACACCAGCCAACAACAACGGTACACTTAGCGCTTTCGCTAATGAAGGTCTAAACAGTACAACTAAAAACTTTATGTTTTTCCACACAACATCCCGATCAATATTCATGATGTTCTAGACTCTCCCTGAAGGTGGAATTTCTTTGTCAAACGGCCGGAGGATTTTCGCAGTTTCAGTATTAGAAGGCAGCTCAGCTCCCTCTAACGGGGCTTTATCAACGCCGACCATCTGTATACCTTTCTGCCGCACGTGGAAGGCGATTTGTTGCCAGCGACGTAACCATTGAGCTTCTTTTCTCTTGTAGGCTTCTAGTTCCGCTTTGAGGCGATCCACCTCTACCTGAAGCTCTTCCGCCTCTTTCGTTGCCTGCGCTTTGGTTTTCACGAGGCCACCCGACAATGCTTGTTTGGCATTGTCATAAGCGGCTTTAATTTCAGATTTGGCTTGGAGTGACTGACGACTAAAGCCAAAACGTTCTTCTAGAACAGCCCAGGTGAGTTTTGCTCCAAGCTCGCCAAGTGCCCAGCGATCCAAATCAGCTACGATTGTATTGATGTCACTATCGGACATGCGCCTGAAGCGCTTAACCATGCTCTACCTCGTTTAAATATTGTTCGGGATCAAAGTGCTCCACCCCGTTATCAGCCAGTTGCACAGCCAGCGTTTTGAGTTTTTTATCGTTATGAGCTATCCAATCAGCGCTCTTTTTGGGCTTGTTACTACTTAATTGTTTCTCAGCATTTTTTCGGGCCAATGCGGTAAGGGCATATTGGCGCTTCTGCTCGTCCAGCCTACCCTTGTCATCCTTGACCCACACGTAGTCTTTACAATCTGCCGAACATTGTAAATGGCGCTCGCAGGGTGTTTGAGAAAAGTTGTGGACGCAGATACCTGTACCGACATCATGCACAGCCTGAATGCGTGCTTTAAGAATGGCATCCTGTACTTCTACCGGAACTACTTTGAGTTGCTCAGCCAATAGACCACCGACCAAGCCTTTTTTGATATCTTCGCGGAGCATCAGTGCACGTTTTTCGCGGGATGTATGCTGATAGGCTTTGGTGTCCTTGGGATTGGTTCGCCCAAACCATTCGGTTTGCAGAAGATCACTTAACCCACCTTCATCAAGTAAAGTATTGAGCGTGTGGCGGAAGTGGTGACTGGTAAAATCTACCTCGATACTATTGGAAGCGTATTCAGCAGCAAGAGCAGGGAAATAACGGAGAAATGTGGTGAACATAGACTGGCTACAACTTGTAGCAAGCCAGTGTGCGTAGCTCCCACTGGAAAGACCCAAATGCCTGATAAATAAAAGATCTTTAAGATAGTATTCTTTACCAAATTGGTCCGTATGGATGACTGTCAGATAAGCATCCGAGAAGTTGCGATGACAGTATTTAACTAACCCATTTTTGTCAGTGTAATAAATAGGGTTTGCAGGCTTTACCCCCTGCTTACTCAATGCACTATGATCTGACCACGCGAGGTTTTGTTTCCTGAGCCAGCCAGTGCTGCTCAAAACGGTATGACTGATCCCAAATTCAGTTAAATCAGCCGTATATAGCTTTTTATCTTCCTGTATGGCGTCTAAAAACCTAATATCAGGCCCACCAACTTTGTACATTTCTTCCGCTGTTGAACGCGCTTCAAATGTAATTTCCACTAACTCAACGAGCACGTCACCGACGATGGTGGTCACTTCTGACGGCAAGTAAAGTCTACGCTTAGGTGTGAAAACGTCACCACGACTTGCCTTTCGCGGAAAGAATTCGATATAGGCATTACCCTCTTCATCAATAGACAACTGCTGATTGGGTAATAGTGAAACCTCACTGAATCGTCTTCCTGTGCAAGCAAGTAGTGTCAACATCAGAATATAGAAGCGATACTTATGATCTTGGGGAACTTTTAAGTAGAGTTCACCAATGACTCGAAACACAGAGGAATCGACAAGCTTGTCCGACTTCGTCTCCAGAACCTCTGGATCATCCAACCTTTTGTGATTTATCCCTCCCGTGCTCGCTGGCCGCCTCATCCTAGCGTATTTGTACTGCAATAAAACCCGACATAGACCATTCGAATCACAATGCGCTGCGAACTCTGCAACATGCTTGTGAAGGTTGTAGGCGGTGGTTTCACTGTAGTGTTTTGAGATTAAACCGGACGCATTATCCAGAGCCTCTGGCGTAAGCCCAACTAACTCCTGCCCTAACTGTTTAGCTGCAAATGAGACATATCCAACCGCGGTTATGAAATTGCGCTGATTCGGTGCTGATTGATGTTTTCTGTGGAACCTGAGAACAAACAACGCTTTGGCAACCAGTTCCCAGCAACCGACTAGTGGCTCAGAACCCAGCCTCGGTGACAGCGAAAAACCAAAAGAAGCTGATTTCGTGTTTTTACCAGTCAACTTGACTAGGCGCCCTGCATTGACTTGCCACTCGGGGTCATCCCAAACAACCGACTCAAACCCTTCAAGCTTCATTAGCTTTGCTTTGTCGATTAAAGATTTTAGGTTTTCATTCCTGTCACGCTCCAGACGATCGAGGAAAGGGACGACCTTGGCCTTGCGATTAGAGCGACCATCAGACATTGCGACCCCCTTCCTCACAGAGTTTGGCCACTTGTGCAACCGCAGCGATCACCTCGTCAAGCTGTATGCCTAATCGCGCATTCTCGTACTTTTTTAAACGCTCTTTGCGACCGGCCAGCAGGCACTCCAAGACATGCTCATGAGCAGCATGACGATATGGCTGAAACTTGGGGCACAAATAACATGAGTAAGGGGGATCAAGATGGCAGACACTGGATTCACCACATACACCAATATCTGCTTGATCGGCAGGGTTTTGATCATCTACAAACGTTAGGTGCTTGTCATCTCGCTCACCATTGACGGCATCTTCATCACTATCGATTAGCCTGCCTTTGAAAAAATTAAGGTACTTCGAGAAGCCTTTCGCGGTTGCTTTGTCTAGGTGCTCAACTATTCTGCCAGCCATCTCAAAATAGACATTCACGTGCTGGGTATCGGTATGATCCAGAATTCTGGCCAGCTCACGCTTACTGATTCCCTCAGCTGCTAAACCAGTTGCCAAGGTATAGCGCAACCGCCTTGGCGTAACGCGCATTAACTCGTCAGTAAGCGGCGAGATAATGTTGTGACGTTTTACGAACGCACTAAGCAAACGCGCTATATCGCTGCTTGTCAGATTAAATACGTTATCAATGTCTTTGGATAAAATGGCCGATTTGTTTCCATTCCTGTTAATAAGCAATGGTCGCTCTTCCGGATTCACAAAGGCCCTATCTGCAAAGCTCAGCGGTACCAACTTACTGATTTCGATCAGCTGCTCAATCATGGCACCAAAATGCGGATCGAGATATTCATCCAAAAGATCGTCTCTTGGATTTACAAATCGCTTTTTAATTCTCGGCATGCGAATGATGTAGCAGGGGTCCTCACCTCCGGGAACCAGACATTCAAAATCAGACTCATGCAGAAAAGTTAAGTTAGCTGGGTTGCGTCCAAATGCTATTGAGAGCGCAACCACAACCCTCTGCTGCAAATACTCTAATGATCGCCCCTCATCCGATTTAAGTGCATTGATTAATAGAGGTAGCTCAAGAGACTTGTGCAGCGGACCACTTTCGGGATCTTCCATCCGAACAGCCTCACCTTTCGGATTCCCTGGCAACTCTAATGCCTCAAGTTCTTGCGCATAAATTTCCGAAAAGCCACATTCTGGCTTGTTGTCCGCGCTCCAAATGTACCACTGTATGGGCCTGTACATTACCCACAACCTTTTTCGTGAGCGGGCGCGATTGATAGCGGTTTCAAACAGACCAATTAAGTGCGACTCTGTATCAACTTGAGATACTGGGCTCCCCCAATTTCTCAGAACTTCTCTCCAAACATCCTGATACGCAGCATAACCAGCATGGGTAGATATTCGTTTAAGTCGGTCAGCAACATGGTCTTTGAACGCTTCTCTGATTTCGGAGTTAGTTATCTTTGTGAAATTCAGAGTTGAATTATCCCTCGCAGAATAGGGCAATCTCCAAGTATCACCAGATATATCAACTTCCTTTCCTTCACGGGTAATTAGCTTCTCTATCTCAGGCCAAGACTGCTCGACGGCCTGAGGTTTCGATAATCTAGTATTCAATCCGGCGTCCTCCCTGACACTATTTCAGCCTGGTACCGCTTCAGTGACTTGATTGCCTGTTCTTCCACTGCTTGGGCTATGTAAGTATCTTGTGAATCCAAACTACTATCGCCACGAAGCAAGGCTAGGGCTTCCCTTCTGCGCTGCTCATCCATTCCTGAAGCACGCAACACCCGTTCAAGCCGGGATGAGAATGTATGCCTGAGAGACTTGGCCGTTAAGTTCTCAGGAAGATCGTCTGCGTATTGCGATCGCAACAATTGAAAGAACTGTGTAATTGAGGATTGCGACAAAGGCGAACCCTCATCACTCAAGATTAAATAGTCTGATTCGTCTTGGCTTTTACTTTCAAGCACTTCACGCCAAGTAACAATGTACTCATTCAAAGCAAATGCAAGCTGCCTATTCTCAATCGGGATGACTCGACCATTGCGCTTTATTTGAGGTCTCGGTCGTCTTACATCTAGTGGGTCCGCAGGTCTACGCTCAACCTTTATCGCCGAAATCGCACCAACCTGGACATCCTCTACCCTGAGGCTAAGCAGCTCACCTGGCCTTAAGCCACAAAATAGCATCAGCCCAACAGATACATAATTTCTAAATTTTACAGCAGGATCTCGTCCAAATCCCTGCTCAGCATCGGGATGCAACACGGCAAGCAGGAAGTCAACCTCTAGCTCATTTAACCCCTTACGAAGGCTTTTTTTCATTGGTGTGGCAGACATAAAGCTACCATCCAGCATTTTTAGAAAAAATGACTTTCGCTCTCTCAAACGTTCATAGTCTAGGGAAGACAACGGCAACTGACTTATCAATACGTCCATGCACCAACTAATAAATTGTCTGATAGTCGTTAACCGTTGATTGAAGGTATTAGGTGCTATTACTCTTATACGCCCATTGGCCTGATCATTTCTTAACGCTTCGACCAAGCCACCTTTTAATTCTGCTTCGTTGAATGAGTTCTGAGCCAGCAATTTCGTAGATAGGTCACAATTCGATTTATCCAGCCAGCGATAGAGCACTGAAAGCTCTCTCAAATTCCGAACCAATGTATTTGTGCTGAGGGAGCGTCTGGCAAGAATAAACTCATTAGGTAAGACAACAGGCATACCAGAATCATCCAGCATCATTGGTATCTGTTCGCCCGTTTCGTGTGTGACTAGCTCTATTTTCATTGCACCACCCTTATTGACAAAATAAGAGTAGCTACAAACTTTTATCTTCACAACTTTTAAAGTTATACGATTTTATAAAAACACAAAGTCACATAAAACTAAAAAGCCCTTCAAATGTTGACACACTTAAAGGGCTTAATTTTTCACTTTTATTCTGTAAAACCAATTAGTTAATTAGACTAACTTAATAATTGTTTAACAGTAATTACTTTATGTCATTCAGAACGGGATATCGTCGTCAAAGTCCATTGGCGGTTCGTTGGATGGTGCTGCCGGAGCCTGTTGCTGCGGGCGAGACTGCGCGCCACCGCTAAACTGGTTGCCGCCCTGCGGCTGCTGAGGCTGGCCCCAACCACCCTGCTGCTGACCGCCGCCTGCCGGCGCGCCGGTGCCCTGCTGACGACCGCCGAGCATTTGCATCGTGCCGCCAACGTTAACCACCACCTCAGTGGTATATTTGTCCTGCCCGGATTGGTCTGTCCACTTGCGGGTACGCAACTGGCCTTCAATATAAACCTGAGAACCTTTACGCAGATACTCACCAGCTACTTCCGCCAGTTTGCCAAACAGCACAACGCGGTGCCATTCAGTCTGCTCTTTCATCTCACCGGTCACTTTATCACGCCAGGATTCGGAAGTAGCCAGCGTAATGTTGGCAACCGCACCACCACTCGGCATGTAGCGAACTTCCGGGTCCTGGCCCAGATTACCGACGAGAATCACCTTGTTTACGCCTCTGCTGGCCATGTCTGTGTCTCCTGAATACGATTCTTGATTAAGTGTAAACGCGCGAGTGTATCATTTCCAGGGGGTCATTTGATAGCTGGGAAGTGTGTTCCGGATATCACGCGCGGGCTGACATTGTTACATAGCTTGCCGGAAAATGCATTCGAACACTGTATATTCAAACAGGTTAAATTGTGTCATAATTAGCCGTTTCCGCCGTTTGTCCTTCAAGCAAACCAGGCAATCCGCGTATCTACCGGGAAAGGTGAATGGATAAGATCGAAGTTCGGGGCGCCCGCACCCACAATCTCAAAAATATCAACCTCGTCATCCCACGCGACAAACTGATTGTCGTTACCGGGCTTTCGGGTTCAGGCAAATCCTCACTGGCTTTCGACACGTTGTACGCCGAAGGACAGCGTCGTTACGTTGAATCGCTCTCCGCCTACGCGCGGCAGTTCCTGTCGCTGATGGAAAAGCCGGACGTCGACCATATCGAAGGGCTGTCGCCGGCGATTTCCATTGAACAGAAATCGACCTCCCACAACCCGCGTTCGACGGTAGGTACCATTACCGAAATTCACGACTACCTGCGTCTGCTGTACGCACGCGTCGGCGAACCCCGCTGCCCGGATCACGACGTCCCGC
Organism: Klebsiella indica; assembly: GCF_005860775.1. Classification (GTDB taxonomy): domain Bacteria; phylum Pseudomonadota; class Gammaproteobacteria; order Enterobacterales; family Enterobacteriaceae; genus Klebsiella; species Klebsiella indica. The sequence continues at coordinate 4,076 of NZ_VCHQ01000039.1, read as the reverse complement.
TGGCGGCGCAGACCGTCAGCCAGATGGTGGATAATGTGCTTTCTCAGCCTGAAGGCCAGCGTCTGATGCTGCTGGCGCCGATCATTAAAGAGCGCAAAGGCGAGCACAGCAAAACGCTGGAAAACCTCGCCGGGCAGGGCTACATCCGCGCGCGGATCGACGGCGAAGTGTGCGATCTCTCCGATCCGCCAAAGCTGGAGTTGCAGAAGAAACACACGATCGAGGTGGTTATTGACCGCTTTAAAGTACGTGAAGATCTCAGCACCCGTCTGGCCGAGTCTTTTGAAACCGCGCTGGAGCTCTCCGGCGGCACCGCGATCGTCGCCAATATGGATGATCCAAAAGCGGAAGAGCTGCTGTTCTCCGCCAACTTCGCCTGCCCGATTTGTGGCTACAGCATGCGTGAACTGGAACCGCGCCTGTTCTCCTTCAACAACCCGGCTGGCGCTTGCCCGACCTGCGATGGCCTGGGCGTACAGCAATATTTCGACCCTGAACGCGTCATTCAAAATCCTGAACTCTCGCTGGCTGGCGGGGCTATCCGCGGCTGGGATCGGCGGAATTTCTACTATTTCCAGATGCTGAAATCGCTGGCGGAGCATTATAAGTTCGACGTGGAAGCCCCCTGGGGAACCCTGGAGGCCAGCGTGCAGAAGGTCGTGCTGTATGGTTCAGGTAAGGAAAACATTGAATTCAAATACATGAACGATCGCGGCGACACCTCCGTGCGCCGCCATCCGTTCGAGGGCGTGCTGCACAACATGGAGCGCCGCTATAAAGAGACGGAATCCAGCGCGGTACGGGAAGAGTTGGCGAAGTTCATCAGCAACCGTCCATGCACCAGCTGCGACGGCACTCGCCTGCGTCGCGAAGCGCGGCACGTGTTCGTCGAAAATACGCCGTTGCCGACCATCTCAGATATGAGCATTGGCCACGCGATGGCGTTTTTCAACAATCTGAAGCTCTCCGGTCAGCGCGCGCAAATCGCCGAGAAAGTGCTGAAAGAGATTGGCGATCGCCTGAAATTCCTCGTCAACGTCGGCCTGAACTATCTGACCCTTTCCCGCTCGGCGGAAACCCTCTCCGGCGGCGAGGCCCAGCGTATCCGCCTCGCCAGCCAGATTGGCGCAGGCCTGGTGGGCGTGATGTACGTGCTGGATGAGCCCTCTATCGGCCTGCACCAGCGCGATAACGAACGACTGCTCGGCACGTTGATCCACCTGCGTAACCTCGGCAACACCGTTATCGTCGTCGAGCACGATGAAGACGCGATTCGCGCCGCCGACCACGTTATCGACATCGGCCCTGGGGCAGGTGTCCACGGCGGTCAGGTGGTGGCTGAAGGTAAACTGGAAGAGATTATGGCTGTGCCGGAATCCCTGACCGGCCAGTTCATGAGCGGTAAACGCAAAATTGAGGTGCCAAAACAGCGCGTTCCCGCCAATCCGGAGAAAGTGCTGAAGCTGAGCGGCGCACGCGGTAACAACCTGAAAGACGTCACGCTGACGCTGCCGGTGGGCCTCTTTACCTGCATTACCGGCGTATCCGGCTCAGGTAAATCGACGCTGATTAACGATACGCTGTTCCCGATCGCCCAGCGCCAGCTTAACGGCGCGACCATTGCCGAACCCGCGCCGTATCGTGATATTCAGGGGCTGGAACATTTCGACAAGGTGATCGACATTGACCAGAGCCCTATCGGCCGTACGCCGCGTTCCAATCCGGCCACCTACACCGGCGTCTTTACGCCAGTGCGTGAACTGTTTGCAGGCGTACCGGAATCACGTTCACGCGGCTACACGCCGGGCCGTTTCAGCTTCAACGTGCGCGGCGGCCGTTGTGAAGCCTGCCAGGGCGATGGCGTAATCAAAGTCGAGATGCACTTCCTGCCGGATATTTACGTGCCCTGCGATCAGTGCAAAGGCAAACGCTATAACCGCGAAACGCTGGAGATTAAGTACAAAGGCAAAACGATCCATGAAGTGCTGGATATGACTATCGAAGAAGCACGTGAGTTCTTCGACGCGGTTCCGGCGCTGGCGCGTAAGCTGCAAACGCTGATGGATGTAGGGCTGACCTATATTCGTCTCGGTCAGTCGGCCACCACGCTCTCCGGCGGCGAGGCCCAGCGCGTCAAGCTGGCGCGAGAATTGTCGAAACGCGGTACCGGGCAAACGCTGTATATTCTTGATGAGCCGACTACCGGGCTGCACTTCGCCGATATTCAGCAACTGCTGGAGGTACTGCACCAGTTGCGCGATCAGGGCAACACTATCGTGGTGATTGAGCACAATCTGGATGTCATTAAGACGGCGGACTGGATTGTCGATCTCGGCCCGGAGGGCGGCAGCGGCGGTGGTGAAATCCTCGTTGCCGGTACGCCAGAAACGGTTGCCGAGTGTGAAGCTTCCTATACCGCTCGCTTCCTTAAGCCGATGTTGAAGTAACTTCACCAGCCTCTTCTCTCTTCGGGAAGAGGCGTTATCTCACCTTATTTTTGCCGCTGATATTGAGTGATTTTCACTCGGACAACATCCGGCATCAGGGCTATACGCCAGATGGCGCTGCTGACTGGAATTTTATGATAATAGTCTGCGCTTACTCTCGGGAAGCGTATCGAGCGCCTGCTGGTATGAAGCGTCAACCAGGTAGTAAATCTGCGAATCCGGCAGGGAACCGTCAAGAAACACCGTACTCCAGTGAGCTTTATTCAGATGTTTACTGGGGCGGACATCACGATGCTGCTCCCGCAAGAGTTCCGCCAGCTTCGGACTGGCTTTTAACGATACCGCAGGCCGGTTATCTTCAACCTCTTTTACCATTGCAAACAGGACATCCCCCACTTTGATCTGTGTGGCTTTCCAGTCGCTATGCACGCTTTGCTCCGCGCCCGGTTTTGCCATGCAGTACATCAAGAGTTCCGAAATTGTCATTTTTATTCCCCCATGAGCGTCGCAATAATATGGCGCGATCCGCCGTGAATACGATGCTCCCCCAGCCAGATACCCTGCCAGGTTCCCAGACTGACGCGCCCATCCTGCACAGGCAGCATCAGCGATACGCCGAGCATCGACGACTTAATGTGCGAGGGCATATCATCGGGACCTTCATAATCGTGTTCATACGGCGCGTTATCCGGCACGGCATGGAGAAAATGTTGCTCCATATCGTTGCGGACGGTCGGATCGCAGTTTTCATTGAGCGTCAGGGAAGCGGATGTATGCTGGAGCAGCAAATGCAGCAGGCCCGTTTTCACCCGCGACAGTTGGCGAATTTGGCCCACAATTTCATCAGTTACCAGGTGAAAACCCCTGGCTTTCGGGCCTAATATCAGGGTTTGCTGATGCCACATAAACGACTCCTTTTAGCAATAAATCTTCTTAAGTGTGCAGCAATAAGTGAAAAGGTAAAACCTTTGGCACGCTAATTTTGCACAAAAAAACGGCAGCTTAAGTGACCAATGCCGTTCACTTAAGCAAATCATCGGTGTTGTCTTTTGTTTTATTTGCCTGTGGCAAACGCATTATCGGTGGTTTAAACGAAAATCTGATTCGGTTGATTCACTAACTGAGCTGATACGGGCTGAATGAAATATAAAGGATATAACTTTTTTATGATTTTCAGCCTCTGAAAAGCCACTGACGAATAACGGACTCACCGCATGGGGGTTGGGCGCATCAAGGAAACCTGGCGAGAACGCAGGCGCGCATCCAGGACTGGCCGCCAGGACGGCGGCCAGAGGGCGGGTCGAGACAGGGACAAAATTGCCGGGAGCAATTTTGAACAGCGCTTGCGCTGGCCCTGGAAGGGCGAGTCCCAGGGATGGGACGAGTAGCGTCGAGTCCCGCCCGGTCCGCCAGATGAAGCCGGAGTGGAGCGGACCGCGCAGCGGCAGGTTTTCAGCGCAATGCCGGGGGTGCAGGGGGACGGGCGAAACGTCCCCCTGCCCGTTCACACGCTGTGGATATAACGAATATCCGCGTATTTATCGTGAACGGAACAGACCACGGAATCTGAATGGGTGAAAACGAAAAATGCGTCATGCTCGCCAGAACCACCGATTAACGGAACCGCTC
>NZ_VCHQ01000038.1 GCF_005860775.1 Klebsiella indica | reverse complement strand
CCACAGCATAATCAACAACAGCCCGCTCAGTGGCCTCATCGGTTCGGTTTTTAAGGTTAGGAGCGCGACGGCTACGATTTATCAACGCATCCACGCCACCTTTATCGGCCAGCTCACGATAACGATAAAACGTATCGCGGGAGACGCCCATGATTTTGCAGGCCTTCGACACGTTGCTGAGTTCTTCAGCCAGATTGAGCAAACCGGCTTTGTGTTTGATAACGGGATTGGTAGTATGAAGCATGAGAGTTACCTCGTGTTTTGTATAAGGATTCGACACCCATATCAAAACCGGTAACTCTCAACCTTTCAAGGCCATGTGTCAGATCAAGTCGCGACTAATACACATGAAGAATTCGAAGCAGAAGCGGTCAGGCTTTACATTGAACGGATTTTCAGTGGAAAACCGTTTCTCATTACCGAAAAACATCTTGGCTATCTTACCAGAGAAGATACCCTGTACCAGCCACCTCACTTCTATCTGACAACAACTGAAAGACTGGCGCAACTCAGTATTGTCGGGCTGCGAAATTCACTTTTCTTCTGGGAGGGTGGTGATGAGTACTCGGTTAACCGCGAATTCCTCGATAGCCCTGTTTCAGAAGCTCTCCCCAAGTTGTTCAGGGATACTGTCATGGTCGAAATCGATCTTGCAAACGGGACAGATGAAGAGATCGCTGAATCACTCAAAGCTGCGCTACCTCAATGGCGTAAAGTACGGGGTATCGAAGCCGATACATCTGATTCGATCAGGTTTGGCTATGGCACCATCAAGAAAATCATTAATTACAGACTCATTCCCATGATCGACATCCTGGTATGGTCAAAATTACATAAAGTACGTATATCAGAAGACCGCCTTTCTCGCCTGTTGTATACAGATGACGATGATGAGATCAACACTCGCCTGAACCACCAAATCAGGGATACAGACAAACCCCTTGCTTTGAAGGCGGCGAGTATACCTTTTATTCGCCAGTTTCATCTGTTCATCAACAAGAACAGCCATTTGAAAAAGATCAGAGTTTCAGAGGTGATGAAAATCTCAGATTCTGACTAAGGCTAACCTCTATTAGCTCTGGCGTTCTCAGCTTCTGTCTCTTTCTTGCTGATTCACTCGTATAGTCATTCCCATCAAAACGACACAAGAGGAAACGACTATGAATCAGCACAACACCCGTCTTATTCGCCTCCCTGAAGTTCTCAATCGAACCGGTTATGGTAAAGCCTGGATCTATCAGCTAATCAGCAAAGGATGCTTCCCAGCGCCAGTAAAAATTGGATCTCGTGCTGTTGCTTTCATTGAAAGTGAAGTAGATGAATGGATTCAATTGACTATCGAAAACTCAAGAAAGCACGTTGCCTGATTAAATTAATAAAGGCCTTTCTTTGGAATATAAAAAACTGCAATTTACCAATAATGTAAAAAATAAATGAATAAAAAGTATGTATATTTTACAGAAAAATTTACAGATTAAAGTTAACTTAGTATTTCTAAGGCTCAGAGGTAAACTGATAAGTATTAGGTAAACATAATAAAAACTAGATTCACCTTATATAAGGTGCGAAAATTTTAGCACTCATATTATTGAATTGAAACAAAAATAAACAAATTAACAACTATTATTTTTGTAAAAAATAATAGTGTCATTTATTAATATATATCACCTGTGTATTAATGTAAAATTTAAAGGAGATGATGTGAAAAAATACAGCGTTAATTCTTTTGTTTTTGAAAGTGGAGAAAGGTTTTGCCATGTGATAGATAAAATATCAGGAGAGCCTTTATATTATCCAAACCTCTATATAACTACACAAGTTAGAAACAGATCAAAGTCGATCAACACGATGGAGGCTATTGGCGGAAATTTGGCATTACTATATCGATTTTTTTCTCTCAGAGGAATAGATATCAGAGAGAGAATAGCTACGTTGCAATTTCTGGATCTTAATGAAATTGATGATTTGGCTGATTTCGTTTCGAAAAACTTCAAAGACAAAAGAACAACATTTTTGCATGAGCATAGTGTTGTTAAAGAACCGACAAAATATTTCAGGTTGACCGTTATTATTAATTATCTTGAATGGCTGTGTGAAGTTCACACAATCGGAACTAAGAGTAAAGATAATCAAAAAATAATGGACAGTTTTATTGATAAGCTAAAAAATAAAAGACCATCAAATGAAAACGGATATAAAAATCAAATCCATGAGAAAACATTAAGCAGAGAACAGCTTGATATTTTATTTGAGATAGTCAGACCTGGCTCTGAACTTAATCCTTTTGCTGATGAAGTTCAGTCAAGAAACCGATTGATTATATTACTCCTTTTTTCTTTTGGGATCAGGGCAGGAGAGTTGTTAAATCTTCGCATCAGGGATATCGATTTTTCTTCAGGAATGATTGTAATAAAAAGACGACCCAATGATAAGTTTGATCCAAGAGTTAATCAACCACTTGTGAAGACTTGTGAGAGAATGTTTTCTGTGGGCAATACATTAATGGCTGAGTTATTTAATTATATTATGCAGGATAGGCGTCATGTGAATAATTCAAAAGGTAACGATTTTCTCTTTATTACATATAAAAAAGGATATTCACAGGGAAAACCATTGTCTTTTTCTGCATATCATAAAATTATTAATATGATAAGCGAGACTTCACCTGAACTGGCCGAACTAACAGGACATAAATTAAGACATACATGGAATTATGAGTTTTCCTCACTGGTAGATGGGATGGATGAGACTTTTTCGGAGGAAAAGGAAGAACAAATCAGATCGTATCTTATGGGATGGAAAACGGGTTCTGGAACGGCGCAAATTTATAACAGAAGGCATTTAGTTGAAGAGGCTCACAAAACTTCTCTTGCCATGCAGAACCAACTGATGGAGGGATACATTAATGAATGATTTAAAATGTCAGGAAGATAGAGTGCTTTTAAAAGCAAAACAGTCTGACTATTCATTTTGTATCAATGATGGACAGTGGAGATTAAACAGAAATAGCCTTGTTAATGTTGAGGCAGTATCTCTTCTCCTTGAATCAAAATTAATTGATGGATATCTGAATACGCTTGCTTTTTATGCCTGTCGATATAGCCCCAGCTATGTATCGAAAATAAATAATGCCATGAATGATTTTATTAGTAAGGTATCCCCTGAATATATTGATGAATCGGTTATCTTAAACTACAGAGCTTCACTGCCTAAATGGAAAATGCAGAATTTAGTGAGTTTGAGATGTTTTTTCATCAGATGGCATTCTCTGGGCTACTATGGCATTGATGAAAAAGTAATAACGCTTCTGAAAGCAACAAGGTTAAAAGTTAAAGAAGCAGGGAATATCATAAGACAGGACAACCCGGATAAAGGGGCATTGACTGATAATGAGCATGAGGCTCTGAATCAGGCTATATACAGTGCTTACAGAAATAAAAAAATAGCACTGCATGAGTTTTCTGCGGCATTGTTAGCGAGTTTTTCAGGGCGAAGACCATTGCAAATCATGTCATTAAAATTGAAAGATATAGTAAAAGAAAGGACACGCAATGGCGAAGTGAGGTTTCTTATAAATATTCCCAGAGTTAAGCAAGGTCTTGGGTTCAGGCAGTCTTTCAGGTCATTGAATATTAATAAATCTATGTTTGATATCCTCAACCAACAAGCCAGCGCCTCTGTTGCACTTATTGAATCTCAAATTGGCAGGGCACTTAAGCCAGCAGAAAAAGATGAGATTCCCGTTTTCGTTGACAGAACCCATTGTAAGATGCTGGTCGGAAGAGAGAAAACCTTAGACTTACTAGTTTCTGACAGACTTCATGCATCAAAACATACTGTTGATATTATTCTGAAAAAAATAATTAAAAAAGAAAATGTGATTTCGGAAAAAACGGCACAGCCCATGAAAATGAGTGCGCGCAGGCTTCGTTATACCATTGGGACAAGACTGGCCCGTGAAGGATGTAGCGTACAGGTTATTGCCGAACTGTTAGATCACTCTTCAATCGCCAGTGCAGGAATTTATATTGAAAACCTTCCCGATAATGCCGAAAAAATTAGTCAGGCAGTTTCTAAGAAACTGGCCTTTCTTGCTGATGTTTTTCTTGGGAAAGTGCAGGGGGATAGAGCCAATGGCAATCATGGTTTATTGACGAAAAAAACATGTTCACCCTGCGTCGATACTTCAACAATACCATGTCATAGCTGTATTTATTTCAGACCATTACACAATAATGCTGATAACAAAGAGGTGATATATGAATAATGTCATTGTATTCAAATCTCACTCCGATTTAGATGCAGAAAGAAATGTTCAGGAATTTATCAGCTTTTGCCGTGGTAAATTAACCGTGTTCGGAGCAGATCTGAAATGGGATTCGCCTGTCTGGAGAGGTATTGCCATTTTTAGAAAATTGGACTCTGGCTGTGGCACATTTAAAGATGAATACCTGTTAGATAAAAACTTTGTAGATTTTGCAAAAAGCTATATTCGATATCAGCAGGCACTGAACCCAGTTAAAAAGCCTGGTACAGCAATAACGGTGTTGAAGTGCCTGGAAAAAGCACTTTTACAGGTTCATCAAAATGCTTATGTTTATAATACATCGGTCATTGTTCTTGATGAAGCTTTGCAGATTGCAGGTCAGCATTATGGAAAAAATTTTCTGTATAAATGTGGCTATGAGATTGAAAAACTGGCTAAGTTTTTATCTGAATATCATTTTGTGAAGTGTGGCTTCCTTGGGTGGGTCAATCCGGTCAAACCCCATACTAAAAATAATTATCTTCCTGAGAAAGAAAATGAAGACAGAAAAAATAAATTACCGGATGAGCGAGCTTTACTCGCTATAGCCGAAATTTTTTCCCGACCGGATGAAGAACTCAGTGAGAGAGATCTGTTTACAGCCTCAGCTTTTGCGCTACTGATGTGTTCACCAAGTCGTGCCTCAGAAATACTGGCCTTGCGTGCTGACTGTGAAATTACCCGAAATGATAAAAATGGGGTAGAGCGATATGGGCTGCGTTTTTATTCCGTAAAAGGCTATGGTGCTACTATCAAGTGGATACCTGACGTAATCGTGCCCGTTGCTAGAAAAGCCATTAGCAGACTGCGCAGACTGTCTGAAAACGCACGCACTCTTGCAGGATGGTATGAATCCTCGCCGGATAAATTTTATAGACACTCGCTTTGCCCTGAAGTAAGTGAAGATAAACCCCTTGATGTTATTCAGGTTTGCCACGCGCTTGGTTATCCACTAAATGATAAGAAGCAATGTATTGAAAAACTGAAGCGCACGAGTCTCGACGGGGGCACTTCGTTCCTGAATCCAAAAGACGGGCATTACACACTGAGAAAACTATGGAAAATGATAACTGGATTATTACCTGCGGATTTTCCCTGGTTTGATGAAGAGAAATCAGTGAAATACAGCAATGCATTGTGTCTTTTGAATCTGCATCAGTGCCATGATCTGAAAATGACAGTTGATTACGTATTATACAGGCCAACCTATGACTTCTTTACGCAGGATATAGAGAAGGCAAGAAAAAACAGACAGGTAATGAAAAATATCTTTGCGCGTTACGACTATCTGGATGATTCAGGTAAAGCGTTATATCTGCGCTCTCATCAGCCAAGACATTTGCTAAACACACTTGCTCATCTCGGTGAATTATCAGAGTTAGATATCGCAAAATGGTCGGGTAGAGTCAGTGTGATGCAAAACCGAGACTACAACCATACTTCGCAGGAAGAGATGCTTGAAAAAGTCGAGACACTGAAGCTGGGGAATCATCGTTATTGCTACCAGCCCAAGCCTGGTGAGATTCTGCCTGTCGGGACTGGAGTGTTTAATGATTCAGAGAGTGGGGCTATTCATTTAACACCTCATGGATATTGTATTCACGATTACGTCATCCCCCCTTGCAGGAAATTATCTGAAACCGCCCATTATGGATGGGTAGGGCATAGCAAAATGAGTGAACAGCAAAGAGAACAAAGCATTAAAAAAATCCGCTCACTCTGGCAAATGGCTAAAGATGCTGTGGATGATGATCATTATGGTGCCGATAGATGGGTTGCTCACTACGAAAAAGTGTTGTCCATTTTAGACAAAAAGATCCCGAAAAATCAAAAATAACTTATAAAAATTAATAAAGTAAATAGGTGGTGATATGGCAAAACATTTAACAAGAAAAGATATAAATAAAATTAAAAGCACCATCCAGACATGGAATGGTAAGTTAACATGGGATTCATTATGTGAATCTGTAAAACCACATATTGGAAAGAAACCCACTCGACAGTCATTGAGTATGCACAAAGATATAGTGAATGCATATCTATTGAAAAAGGAAAAATTAAAACACGATGAAAATCCTCTTAAAAAACCTGCTAACCTGAGAATTGCTGCACAGAGGATAAAAAATCTGGAAGCGGAAAATGAAATTCTGAAGAAGCAAAATACCAGATATAAAGAACAGTTTACACTATGGCAGTACAATTCATATAAGTATGGACTTAAGCCACATCAGCTAAATGAACCTTTGCGTGCAAAAAACGATAATTAAGTAAATTTGATATTACATTCTGTAAATATATTTTTACTGTACTATTGATTTTTAATTTAAAAATGTTATTTATTGATCGTCAGGAAGACCTAACTTAACGTGCAAGGATGCATATTATGAAAAAAATAAACGTCAATCTTATGGAAAGATATCTTCTTCTGCTTGATAGATTTGTGGATAAACTTACGCAATCAGGTTTTGAAGATAAAGAAATTATAGAGAACGCGTATCTTTTTTGTGCAGGATTTTATATCAAATACCAAAGTGGTATAGAAAAAATGACCTTCTCCAACAGGGAGGTTGTTTTAACCTTCCTGCTACTTTCATATTATAGTCATATAAATAAACTGGATGATGATTTGATCAACAAAGAGCGTATGAAGCATGTATGTTCTTCATTGATTAATTTTATAGTCAGTAATAGTAGCCGAACAGAGAAAGTCTATGCTAATGAGAAAAGGAAATATGAGGCTTCGACCTTAAAAAGAGGGTTATCCATGAAGGATAAAAGGAAAAAGTATGGGCTGTAGTTTTGTATGGCATCATTAAACTAAGCTAACTTATAGTTTGAATTTTAATATTACCATTCGTACATTATCACTCTACTAATTTAATCAATACATAAAAAAGCACCCTTGCAGGTGCTTTTGGTATTTTAAAATGATAATCTGCATCAGCCCATAGAGGCAACATCACCAACAATAAGGTTGCTGATGAAAAAGAAGGAGTGGCGTATGAACAAAAAACGCTCCCGTGCATTAAAGGTGATGTTGTTTATCCTTTTAATGGTGGTTAGCACATCTGTGTATTAACCATTGGGATAACAGCCAGTGGCGCAATCCACTGGTTGTTATCAATTTACTATCTATGACGTACTTTATTTTGTTTGTCAAATATAATTAAGGTTATTTAGATGGTGCCATTGCTTTCCATGAGTCATCGGATTTAATAAACTTTAATTCCATTGTTGATGCTCTGTCGCCTACGATTGGTAATTTTGCATCGAATTCTACCGAGCAGAGATAACTGCCATCACTCTCTTTATCTTTACAGGCAATTTTCTTGGAAGAATTCAGTGTGCCATGCATCTCACTCATAAAGCTCTGCATGGCTTGTGAAATATCTGCATCCGATGGTTCACTGTTGCAGCCTGTCAGCATCATGGAAGTTAAAACCAGCATTATGATTTTTTTCATTCTTGTTTTCCTTACTTTGCATCAGCGTTTACGGTTAAGTCAAAAACGGTCATCCACTGCATCATCTGTTTTTTTAAGCTAATTAATCCCTTCTGATCTTTATAAGATCCTTCTTGAGGAAAGAATCGAATATGCCACTCAGGGTTTCTGATGTCTTTAACCTTGATAAAAAATCCTGTGTCATTAACGTTTTCACCAAGAATCTTATTGTTAATTAAGTTGGTTGTAGGATTAAGACCTGAAGTGAGGATTTGACCACCTGCGCTAATGTTATATTCCCAGCTTTCAACATCGGAGAAAGCGTAGGTTTTTTCGTTTAACCCATCTTTTAAATAAAGCTGTTTTTTGGCTTTATCTAATCGCATCTCCTGATTATGAAATTTGTAGATAAATACGCCATCTTCATTATCATTCAGGTAGCTAAAGATGGTATTTCTTTTTTTATTTTTTAACCACGCACCCCAGGCTGTAATCATCAACATTGCACAGACAAAAATCCACACAACCCAATACTCTGACAATGCTTTAGCACCAAATAAACATCCAATAAGAAACGGAAGAAGGATTGCTAACATTACACGCTTCATCATGAGATATCTCATACTTCAGTTCCTGTATGTTCAATACGTGGATAGAAAAATAGGCTAGTAAAATCAACCTATTATCCGATTTATGCATGAAAGTACATTTTGAACACTTCTAAGGACATAGCAAATTGCTTGTACCGATCGATTATTTTCATTTGATTGTTGCAGGCTATCAATATAAGAAAATCGATCGATTTAAACGATCGTTAATATGTAGAGAAATCAGGGAAGTAGGGGCTTATGGGCTTTTGGGTGGGAACTTTTTGGTTTGAAATTATCCGTTTTGGGCTGTCTCAGGCTTACAGAGGACAGATGAATCATGGACACAGAAAAGAACTTTTCTGGGCCATTGAACGCCTTTAGAAAGGGGATACGCATCGTTTTAAGTGCGCTAATAACACTCACAATATAAGGTATGGTTGCGATCCAACGCATTGTCATACTTGTAGGTTTTGTGGGGGCTGTATCAGGTCTTGGTAAGGGTACCCTCATCTCAGGGTAAATCTTTTCATCAGGATAGTCTTCCACTATAGGTATGACAGCTTCGTAGCTGCGATGGGCAGCAGGTTCAGGGATGACAGGTCTTTCATCTCCAATGTGTGAACTGGAATTCATCGAAATCATTGGTTCCAAGTTCTTCCAACTATACTTCTTACCAAGTTGGGAAGCTTTGAACACAACGCCTTTGCATTTAAACGAAAATCCATTCATCTTGCCAGTTGAGGCAATGTTGCTTTTCGCCGTAATCCCCATGCTATTCAGCTTTTCAACGAAGTCATCAATTGCTATAGGATTTAGCGTTATCGAATCTATAGCCCTCTGGATGATGGATTTAGGGCATGGTTCACCAGTTTTCTCCTCTAACATAGCCTCATTACGTGATTTTTTACGTTTTACTGGCGAGGTAGAAGGTTTCAGAGCATCAGGTCCTTTGGTTCTGGTTAACTGGTAGTCTTTTTCAAGTTCCTGGATGATACGTGTGCTGATAAGATTCTCATTCTTCCCAAGGTAGAGCTTTCCGGCATTAAGAGACGCTCTGCTGGCGATGATATGGATGTGCTGGCCATCTTCGTCGTCATGTAGGATGTAGCATCTGAGATGCGTTTCAGAGAACCCCATTCTTGTCATGTAGTCATCTGCGATGCAGAACCACTGTTTAGCCGTTAGTGATTCACCTTTAGGTAAGCGAAGCGAGTTGTGCCAAACAGCCTTTTGCACGTCAGGGCGAAGCTGTTTGGTGCTATCAAATTCAGCGATCAGATCTTTAGCGGCATTGCCAACTATCGTTATATTTCCGCCGATCACGATAGGGTCTTTTTTATGATGAGAACCGGGCTTTAACGCATAGAGGACGACGCCAGCAAAACTCTTTCCTCTGCGGATTTTTTGCATCCCCTTCATTATTTATCACTGACAGATCGATTTGCTGACAGAAGGGCATCTCTTAGTGCTTTTATTCTTTTTTGCACCGTATAAATTTCAGTGATAGTAAAAGGACTATCGTGTGATTTAGTGTTGAGATGCTGAACAAGGTTGTTCAGATCCTGAGATGCTTTGGCAAGGTCTTTCCAGACAGTTAGATTTATTTCAGGAATTTTGGGAGGGAGACAATTCAATGCTGACATACGCATCCAAACAGCACGGTTGAGATCCTCTCGTAAGCCATCAACGTAAGATAACTCGGCATCATTTAATCTGATACTAATACAATGAGAACGTGTCTGCTGAGAGGGTAATTCAGCAGAAGCGAAATTTTCATAGCTACAGATTCTGAATGGCTTGATGTTATTAAAAGTATGATTTCTATCATTCATATGAACTCCTTTCATATAGTAAAGTAAAATAAGCATCTCCGTTATGCTTATTTTACTTATATGATAGATGCTGAAAATGTCAATGTATGCAGTTGATTTTGCTTTTAATTTTTTCAACCAAAGGGCGGAAAAACAAGGAGCAACTCAAAGTATCACCGAAGGAGATGCTGAGAGTTAGCCCTTGCTTGTTATTGTTTGATGGCAATAAGATATTCTAGGGTTAGGTTTTGAATTTCATCATATTTTAATATCATTCTATCGACATTTATTGTTTCTTCTTTTCCTCTATGGGAGTTGTTTTTTAATTCTAATCTGGATATTCCTGTGATTGCGATTCTATCTAAACTACCATCAATATTTAAATAGAAATCGTTAAGAATCCCACTATAGAGATATGTGTTTTTACCTGAAACAATCATGCATGTTATGCGGATGAACTCACTTACACTATTTTTATCAATAGAGGTAGGTTCTATTTTACCTTTAAGCTCATAATACCAAGGTAAATTGAAGGCAAAGGCTGAAGACTTATAAGGATTCAATTTAAACATTAGCTTTTGTAAGGCCAATCCAGAAGCATATGCAAGTGTGAACACTAAAAAGAAATAACTTATAATCCATCTTCTACTATCGATTATTTTATTAATATCAACTGGTTGTAATTTTTCGTTGGTTAATATCTTTATGATTATTGAATAGTCAACCGATTTACAAAATAAAAAATAAGAGATAGTTAATGAAACAGTATGAAGGATTAAAGTTGCAAAAACAGATTGAGCTGATGTCGCGTCTAAACCCTTAGATTCAAGAGTGGTGTTTTCCTTTTTGTCGTACCTTTTAATATAAAGAAAACCTGGCAGCATAAGAAATAAAATGAAGAAAGCTTGAAAAGCAAGATTCACTATAATATCCCTATTTAGCTACAGGTTCTTTACTTTTTATATAGTCATAAAATTCTTTAGAATTAGTAGACATAATTCTATAAGTATCACCATTAGATAATTCTACACTTCCTGAACTCTGATTACTACCTATGAAGGTTTGCATTTGTTCTTTCCCCTTAGGGTCTCTAAGGATAGTTTTAATATCTTTACCCATAAGCGCTTTCATCATTCACCTCAACTTAAACTGTTAATATACTGTGTGTTATAGCACACAATCACGATAAAGTCAAAAATCCATTTGCATATCAGATGTATCATGTGATATGGACATACTCCAACTTAGGAATTTCCGTAATGATCAAGAAGTAAATCCATTTTGATATAAAATGACTAAGTACTTAATTATCGGTTATCATAAAAAATATTTTTAATTCAGCAATCTGCAAACCTACAAATTGAGAAGAGTCTCCAAAGTCCATTGATGTAATTGAATATTCTTAGAGTATAAATCCTCCTAAATTTAAATTTATTTATACGGCTGAGATATTTGTTATCTCAGCCGCTGGGTATTCACTTGCCAATATGTGTTTGCATATTAAATGGCTTTTGCGACAAGCCTGCACGCATGAATCTAAACCTGAGATATGAAGAAATATTATCTTCATGTGATGAGAGTATCAACTGCCTATTACTTAACTCACAGCGTAGTAAATCGCTTAAAGAGGCAATATTTATCTCGTCGAGAGATTGAGCTGGATCATCTATCAGAACCAGAGGGGACTTCGCATACACTTTATTAAGTGATAGGAAAAAGGCCAAACTTAATGCCGATAGTTGTCCAGAACTCATTGACATGGTTGCGTCATGTTCTGATTTTTCTGCTGTGCAGAACCTCAGTCTATCTCCATTCCCTTCATCTATAAATAGTCCTAAGCCACGTTGGTAGTTTTGGATAAGTCTACCGCTATAAATATGGAACGTTAACTCTATATCAGCGATGGTTTTTTTAGAATAATCTTTGTTTAGTATAGTGAGTTGTTCCTTTAATGTGGTAATTTTCTGTTTAGCATTTGTTAAGGCTTTATCCATATCTAACAAATCGCTAAGCTCTTTTTTTAAAGTTTTAAGTCTAAGATTATTTGCTTCAATCTTTTTGTATAAGAAGTATTTTTCCTTTTGATTGATCTGTGCTAAGTCTAAGTTGAAAACATCGTCTGGTGTGGCGAATGATTCATTCAAGACTGATTCCCAACCTCCGGGAAGTGTGATCAGCTCATTTT
Source organism: Klebsiella indica (assembly GCF_005860775.1). Classification (GTDB taxonomy): domain Bacteria; phylum Pseudomonadota; class Gammaproteobacteria; order Enterobacterales; family Enterobacteriaceae; genus Klebsiella; species Klebsiella indica. The sequence goes on along the minus strand of NZ_VCHQ01000038.1, from coordinate 32,461 downwards.
TCTTTTGCTTACGTATCAGCGATATTAATGATTCTTTTCTTGATTCTATTTCTTCTGGTATATCTGTAAAAGTCTGCGGGTAAGATATTCCGATTTGTGAAAGCCTATCATTTATTTTTATTATTTTTTCGAAAATACTCTCAGCCTTTTGTAAACTGTCAAACAACTTTTTGTCAAATTTAAGTTGTGCTTGTGTTTCGACTAAACGCTGTATTTCAGCATCCTTATATTTATTTATTTCATCAAGTTCTGTTTGTAGTAGTTTCCCTATGTCATTTAATGAGCCTTCTAATGCTTTGCTTTTAATATCAATCGCGGCTAATAAAAAATCTTTTGTGAGCCAGTCGTGCCCGCAAAGTAAACAATTTTTTTCTGATAAAGATGTAGCCTTCTGATGTTCTTCGGTTAATTTCTTTCTTGCCTGATTAATATCGACAAGAATAATATTTTTCTTGCCTATTTCGTTTCTATAATTATCTCGAAGTTGTAAACGCCTTTTGAAATCTATGATATCCAACTTCACATGAGATTCAATTTTGTCTATATCTCCCTGAGTTATAGAGTCTTCTTTTTTACGTAAAATGCCTAAAGATAAATTGATCCCATTGTTAATCTTATTCTTTTGAGTCAGTTCTGGGTAGTATTCAATATGGTGTCCTACGTTTATAACCTCTGTTAAAAGTTCTTCGTTTTTTGTTATGAAATTTTCTATTCTGATATTATCGATTATTACGCGAAGCTGTTCCTTGTTAGTAATTAGGTTTTTAATCAAGGAAATTTTGTTTTCATTTACTCTTGTTGTTTCAATGTCAGAAAAAAATGAAGGGTTCTCAACATCCCATGATGGTGTATTAAGATGGGTTGAGATTTTTTCATATTGAACAGGATTATTCTCATTCGTTCCCAACTCACTTATCGCTTGGATTTGTGATATCAGAGAGTTTCTCTTTTCAGTGAAATTAAGGCCATTGAATTTTCTTGTTAATGCCTTTTCAACTCTACCACATAAATTTATATTGTCAGTTAGTTCACTGACATTCATTAAACCACCGATAGCATTTTTTCGCTCTCTTATACTTTTAGCGAAAATAAATGAACTCTGACCTTGTTCAAGATAGTTGAGAAAGTTGTAGTTATCAGTGAATTTTTCGCCTAATATTTCATCAAGTTCATTTTGTGTAATTAAGGTACTATTTTCGTAGGAGTCTAACAACTCTAATTTATGGAGTTTAAATATATTAAAATTATCTGCTTTATTGTTCTGTATTATTTTTAAATCGTCTGCAAGTGCTTTACGTGAAAAGTAAAGTTTTTCATTGTTATCATCCGACATCTCCACACTGATTTCGATATCCTCCTCTCCATTTGTTTTATTCCAGAAAAGGTTATCACTATAATTTCTAACGCCACCTAGCATTATTGTTTGACATAGTTGTTCAATTCTCTTTATTTTTCCTGTAAACAATAATTCTAAAGCATCATATACGCTTGTTTTGCCATATCCATTAGGGCCTTCAAGTGTCAACAAAGAAGAACTCTCAAAATCGAATTCGACTTTATCAAAAGCCTTGAAGTTATTTATTCTCAGCTTTGATAGCTTCCAGTTCTTCATTTATTAATTCCTCAATTAGCATTTCTAAATTAATATCAGTTTGTTTATTTGCTGTGCTGATCTTATTATATGGTTCAGATAAATTTAATGAATCTACCAGCGTATTGATTTGGAGATCAATTGGAACAATATCCTTTTCTATATCAGGCATCTCTAAAAAAGGAAGCTTAATGAAAATTCTAGCTGCCATATTATACAGGCTAGGTCGGGATGGATCTGATTTATATATTGAGAATTCTTCATGATCTGAGAGAACTGCTTTAAGATTGCTGAAGTTCTTCCCGGAAATTAATTGGTTCTCTTCATTTGAATAATACAAAACATATTTTTTGAAATGATAAGCATTTTCTTCTATATCAAATATACTTTTTTCATATTGCTTGTAATTTGAAAGTTTGTCGAGTTGGAATACTATTATAAGGTCAGTATTTTTTGCAAAGGCTGGAGCTTCTAAAAGTTCAGTTGGGGTGTTATTAATTACTAACTCATTAATAACAGTCGCATCTTCAAGTTGATCGGTTCTGTAAGTTATTATATATCTGCGTAATTCACCTTTTTCCTTTTTAAAGAAGGATATTTCATTTGACTTGCTTTCTATCTCAATAAAATGATGATCTTCAATAGCCTGTTTTATAAATTCATTCAGCATTTAGTTCTTCCTCGGCCTTGTCTGAAGACAATACCCTTAAATTAAACTCTTTTACAATGTGGTTATTTTTTTCTTGAGTGCTTTGAACAGTTGTAATCTTCTCTGATGTAGCTGATATTATAGTATCCTCTGATATCTCATAGGCTATAATATTATTATATTCATAAAGCAATGAGGCAAGGGTAGCATTATCTCGTATGTGTTTTTTCAGGTCTTCTTGGAATGAGGTATTTCGTCGTCTTCCATCTCTAATGGTCAATGCTGTTGGAAGATATTTATTTATTTTTTTTGAATAATGAGGTAAGCCGAATAATTTGGGTATGTGAGATATAGCCGAAATTACATCAAGATAATCCCTAATGTCATCTTTATTTATAACATTATTTTCTCTGTGAGGCTGTAATGATGTATGCATTCGTATAGCAGAGCTATCATTTAAACTATAAATAAACCTGAAAACGTTTGAAATTGATTCAATCTGCTTCTCATTAAAATGGTCCAAATCATTGTAGAATTCAGTTTCAATAATAGTGGTTATTTTTTCTTTGGTTAATAATGCTTGATATATTTCGTCTGTCCGATTAAGTGGGGGAGATGTTAGTAATTCCCAAAAAATGCTACTTGCTATTCTATTATGATATGCTGCGTAGTCTTGTTTTTGTCCATTGTGAACTAAGTTATGAATTACAATTACTTTATTAGTTATAAGCTCTGAGAGTAAAGTGGATTTTTCAATAATTAAATTTTTTGTTTTAATCAAATTATTGGTATCTAAAAATAATTCAATTTGCTCATCAATCAATTCATTTATTTTTGATAGTAAACAGTATTTACTATCGCCATAACCGTAAAACTCAACTATTTTTCCATCATTACTTGTATAATTTTCAAAATTATCAAGTTCTTTAGCTACATGAAAATATCTGATTGTGTTTTCATCACAGTCAGTAGCTATACATGCTGCTTTATAAATAGCTTTGACATATTCAGAACGATATTGCGATAGCTTTGCTTTCACTTGATGAGTTGAGATCACCTTGCCATCACAATAAATAGCAAAGTCATCTGTGCTATCTAATTGCAACTCAAAATTATCAATTATTCTCTGTTGAAATGATTTTACAGTTAATAGTTTCAGGCAGTGATAAAGGGCTACTTTACCTTGGTAAACAAAGCCCCCCCAAGAACTGATCGCACTTCCTGGCAGTGTTTCCTCTATGTTAGACATTTTTTATCCTATGAAAATTTTACTGAACATAGCTATAAATCAGAATTCTTACATAGACATACTAATCATTTTTAGTGCGAATGAAATGCAAAATGTTCACTATCTTGCTCACAACTGTGAGAAAGCTCAATTATGAGAGCAGCTAAAGATTTTAATCGGTCTATCCTTCTATTGAGGTTAACTTGCCAATAACACTGATTGATGAGTTTCCAAAGGATGCTGCTTCTACATACTCACCCCACCAGATCATCATCTCTCTACGCTGTTCCAGATACTGTGATCTGTTATAGGCTCTCCTGACTTCGTTAGTATCGATATGAGCTAAAGCAGCTTCAATCACGTCTGGTGGAAAACCTTTCTCGTTAAGCACTGTTGAGGCAATCGCTCTCATTCCATGAGCCACCAACAGATCTTTGAAGCCCATCCGTTTAAGCGCCATGTTTGCTGTCTGACTATTCATAGGTTCAAGTGGATTCCTGTAGCCGGGGAAAACATAATCTCTGTGCTTACTGATGGGCTTCATCACTTCCAGAATAGCCAAAGCTTGCTCAGAAAGTGGAACGATATGCTCGCGTTTCATCTTCATGCGACCAGCAGGGATACGCCATTCTCTTGCGTCAAAGTCGATCTCATCCCAGCGAGTCGTTGACGCTTCGGCAGGTCGGATCATCGTAAGTAATTGCCATTCGATAAGACAGCGGGTTTGTCGTCCGATACTGGCAAATGCCAGAGTTTTCATTAAAAGGGGGAGTTGCTCTGGAGGTAGGGCAGGGCGGTGCTTTACCTTAGGTTTATGAAATGTTCGCCCGATTCGTGCTGCGGGGTTTACAGATACCAGCCCAGAATTGAGGGCGTAATCCATAACTTCATTTATACGCTGGCTTAGACGTTTAACCGTTTCTAGTCTTCCGGCTGCGTGTGTTGGCTCTAACGCTCCGATGAACTGCTGAGCTGTGATGTTAGCAATGGGCATAGAGCCAATATGTGGGAATACATATTTACTCATAGAACGCCAGATATCGTTTAACGTATGAGTTGCCAGCCCCGCTGATTCTTTGGTTTTGAACCATTCGGCAGCGACCTTTTGAAAAGTGTTCTCAGTGGCATTTTTTTGCCGCAACTGTTCAGTTTTTTTATGTTCCTGCGGATCAATATCTTTGCTCAATAGAAGACGGGCATCTTCACGAAGTTGACGTGCCTCAGAGAGAGATACAGCAGGGTAAGCACCAAAGCTAATCATGGCGCGTTTGCGAGTGAAAGGTTTGTAATAGCGGAATCGCCAGAGTTTTGAGCCACCGGGCTTAACCAGTAGTTCTAAGCCGTCCCCGTCATACAGGATAGTGGCACGTTCAGTCGCTTTGGAATTTTTGACTTCGGTGTTGTTAAGGGGCTTTGTCTGACGCGCCATATCATTCTCCAATCACTGGTTAGGCATATGACTCAGACGACATAATGGATTGTATGCCTAAAGATATGCCTAAAAATGTTGGATTTCACTGTATCAGTGTGGACTTTGCTAGACAACAGAAAAACAGTAGGTCTATGCAACCTACTGTTTATTCAGTTTTTTATAGTCTTGTCTGGACTTCACTAGACAAAACGTTGGGGGAAATTTGGTCGGCACAAGAGGATTTGAACCTCCGACCCCCGACACCCCATATCTGCGATAGGTTAGGCCTTCATCAACGCTTCGGATTCTGCGAGTGAGGTCTGATAGCGCTTTACTGCCTCAGCAAAGGCTTGAGCGGCGTCTGCATTTGATACCATATATTCTTCAGTTACCCCAGTTTGAGAATGGAAAGTAATATTTCCATAAATGCAGATAGGGATTTGGTAGTTGTCTTTAAATCGACGGTCTGGTGAGCCATTTTTATTCGTTTTCGCCCATGTATGCCCATCTATGCGTGAGTCACTGGGAACACCTTCTTCCTCATGGAATCTTCGATATTCTGAACTGATTTGTAATTCGCGTAAATCAATCAGAGCGAACGCCCCATCAGCTCGTGGTATGACTGCAACTCCAGGATAAAGCAAAATATCGTCGCCATTCACATTTTCAAATCGCATTGCACGCCCTGTAAATTGAATGAGATCCGTTGAACTGAAATCAAAGGTAACTGGGTGACGATTAACAGACCTGGTTGCTAATGTTCTTTCGGCAAACTGGTCTGTAGCTTTATCTGCAGTAATATCCCATTTTTTGACACTCGATTTTAACATATCGAATGCACGGACCATTGCTGCATATGCGCGCTGTGAAGCATCACTGCTCTCGAAGGTTATGGCTATTTTTGTGCTATCTTCCCATGATACTAGGCGAGATATCTCAGCTTGCGTTACGGGAAGTTCTGTCTCAAGTTCTGCGATGCGTCGTTTGTAAAACCAACGGAATAGACTTGATTTGCGTCGAACCAACTCGTTCTTTTGTTTTGACTCTTCAGCAAGAGCCTCTTGTAAATCAGATTTTATCTCTGCCCTTTGTTCTCGCGCTTTAGCAATCAAATCCCGTAAAGGTAAAAGGGACGAGCTTGTCAGGACTTCCACCGAAGCGCTTGAAATTTCATTCATGCCAGCCATGGGCATATATATTTTAGCGTTCGATGGAGTGTTGCTTGGAAATGATTCCGTCAAGCCAAAATCAGGTTCTGTCGAGGACGGAATTAATGGATTCGTAACTGAGTGGCCATCATCATAGGGCAGGGTAGGTGTAGTATAAGATAAACCCGTACCCGGGAGTCCCACAGTCGCCCTGAGTCCTTTTTTCCCAACATTGACAGTTGCACCAGGTACCCCGATGCTTGCGCTTATTCCACGCTTTCCAATGTTGAGTTTCACGCCAGGAAATAGAGTAAAGGTTTGTCTGAAACGAAGAGACATAAAGTTATCCCTGTGTAGTTTTGTGTACCAAAGTTCGAAATGTTTTTATATGAACATTGAGCTGATACAAAAGCCTATCCTATCCTTAGCTCATCTTCATACCGCCATGATAAAGCGATTAACTTGCTGGTGGAGTAAAACAAAAAAGCCCGCGTAGGCGGGCTTTTTTGTCGCTAGGGAGCCGCGGCTCCTTTGCGTATCCTTTTTTGTCCCCTCACCGTCTGGTCGGTGTCCTGCTGAGACTGCTAACTTCCTGTTATTGCTAGTGATGTCCTATCACTGTCCAATCATGATTGGTGGAGCTGGCGGGAGTTGAACCCGCGTCCGAAATTCCTACATCCTCGGTACTACATGCTTAGTCAGTCTTTACATTCGCCTGGCACCTGCGGACGGACACGCCACTACCAAACTAGCCTGATTAGTTTTAACGCTTCAACCCCAGGCAGGGCATCCACGCGATCTCTTTTGGGTTTGACCTCTCTTTGATCCCCGTCTTAAGAGCGGAAGCTAGGGAGAGAGGGCTCAGAGCAGGTTATTAAGCTGCTAAAGCGTAGTTTTCGTCGTTTGCGACTATTTTTTGCGGCTTTTTACGAGGCCAACCGCCCCTCGGCATGCACCTTGGGTTTCGCAAATCCCGTCGAATCCAGAATCAGCCCCAATGTGTAAATACAGTATAACAGATTTATGAATATGCTTACCAGTCCTCGTTTCGCGGATTATTCCGGCAGGCAGAGCAAAAAGTCAGCATCAACAACAATATAACGCGAGGGCCAGTGAAACTGACCCTCAAGAGCAGAAGGGAATTAACGGCCTGCGTTTTTCATGATGCGCGCTTTATCCAGCGCCCATTCGCGGTCTTTTAGATCGGTACGTTTATCGTGCTGTTTCTTACCTTTGGCGACGCCAATTTTTACTTTGCACCAGGCGTTCTTCCAGTACAGCGATAAGGCAACCACGGTATAACCTTCGCGGTTGATGCGTCCATATAGCGTGTCCAGTTCGCGCTGGTTTAGCAAAAGCTTACGGGTACGCGTGGGGTCGCAGACATAGTGAGTGGAAGCCACCGCCATTGGCGTAAAGTTAGCGCCAAACAGATAGGCTTCGCCATCTTTCAGAATGACGTAGCTATCGCCTATGTTGGCTTTGCCTGCTCGGAGGGATTTGACTTCCCATCCTTGAAGGGCAAGACCAGCCTCGTATTCATCTTCGATAAAGTATTCATGACGAGCGCGTTTATTCAGCGCAATGGTGGCTGATCCAGGTTTGTGGGCTTTTTTCTTAGTCATAGTATCCTGAAGTCATCGTCTTAAAACAGTCGTACCTCAATCCATCCTGCGAGGCGTAATGCGCTATCTTAGCACGAGTTGCGGTACAGCGTTTTTTTTAGCAGTAGATAAATGGTATTATTTGTACCGTGTTTATATGTGGAACCTGCCATGCCTCAGATTAGCCGTACCGCACTGGTGCCGTACAGTGCGGAACAAATGTATCAACTGGTAAATGATGTGAAGTCTTATCCTGATTTTCTGCCGGGCTGTACCGGTAGTCGGGTTCTGGAACTAGGACCAACGCAAATGACTGCGGCGGTTGATGTATCTAAAGCGGGTATCAGTAAGACCTTCACGACGAGAAATACGCTGACCAGTAACCAGAGTATCCTGATGAGCCTGGTCGATGGCCCATTCAAAAAGCTGATTGGCGGCTGGACGTTTATTCCGCTAAGCCCTGAAGCGTGCAAAATTGAGTTTCATCTCGATTTTGAATTTACCAATAAACTGATTGAAATGGCGTTTGGTCGTATCTTCAAAGAGCTGGCCATGAACATGGTGCAAGCGTTTACGAGCCGTGCCAAAGAGGTCTACAGTGTCGGCTAAAATGATGGTCGAAGTCGCCTACGCGTTGCCAGAAAAGCAGTATCTGCAACAGGTTAAGCTGGATGAAGGGGCGACGGTCGAGCAGGCGATCGTTGCCAGCGGTCTTCTGGCGCTGCGTGATGATATCGATCTGGCGAAAAACAAAGTGGGGATCTATAGCCGCCCGGCTAAGCTTCAGGATGAAGTTCATGATGGCGATCGGGTAGAAATTTATCGGCCGCTGATTGCTGACCCGAAAGAACTACGTCGTCAGCGGGCAGAGAAAAACGCAGGGAAGTAATCGTTTCAGGCGCAAATCTTCAGAAACACAAAAAGCGCTCAGTGAGCGCTTTTTGTATCTAAGCAGTCTTACTCCGCCGTCAGGGCCGGTTTGTTGTCAATGTGGGTTAACACTCCACTGCTGTCAAAGGTCAGGGTAAGGGTTTGCTGGGTGACTTTTTCATGCCCGGGTTGCTGACGGAAAACGTAGAACCAGGTATTGGTGCCAAACGGATCCGACATCATTGGAGTACCCAGAGCATAGGCAACCTGTTGCTGCGTCATGCCGACATGAACTTTTGCTACGTCGGTTGGTGCCAGATAGTTACCCTGGTTGATGTCAGGTCGGTAAACCACTCGTTCCAGAGTGGAACAGCCTGCGGTCAACATGAGAAGAACCGCTGCGGCAGCAGTCAGCGTTTTACAGCGCATAGTGATTTGATTCCTTTTTGGGCCCGAACAGTACGTGGCTCGTCTGTAATATGCCGATGATAATAGACCTTTGCCCGGTTGGGAACCTTCGGCTGCAGGTCTATTGGCAATTTGCTGTTCACTATGACTCTGTGAAAATCAAAAAGTTTACGCGGCAAGCAACTCTTTCGCGTTTGCCAGGGTGTTACGGGTGACTTCGCTACCACCCAACAGACGGGCCAGTTCCTGCAAACGGGCGCGTTTATCCAGAGGGCGCATATGCGTTTCAGTCATTTCCCCGTCAGTTTCTTTACAGACAAAGAAATGGTGATGGCCGCAACCGGCAACTTGCGGTAGATGAGTCACGCACATCACCTGGGTTGATTCACCCAACTGACGTAGCAGTTTGCCCACTATCGCTGCTGTCGGGCCGCTGATACCTACATCCACTTCATCAAAAATCAATGCCGGCGTTTCCATCTTCCGCGCGGTGATAACCTGAATCGCGAGCGCAATACGAGATAACTCACCTCCGGAGGCGACTTTGGCAATCGGCTGCTGCGGTTGGCCCGGGTTAGTTGTTACGCGGAATTCGATATGATCCGCGCCTTCGGCAGTAAGATGACGTTCATCAAACGCGACAGTAATGGAGAACACGCCGTGTGGCATCGAAAGTGAGTGCATACTTTCAGTAATGAGCCGAGCCAGTTCATCAGCACTACGCTGGCGCAGGTTGTGCAACTGCTTTGCTGTCTCCAGCGCCTGGTGATGATGTTCAGCGACCCTCTGGCTAAGGGATTCAAGAGAACCGGCGTTATCGTCCAGCAGGCGCTGCTCTTCCAGCAAGGACTGGTAAAATGCAGGAAGTTCTTCAGGGGAAATCTGATGCTTGCGCGCCAGGGTGATTTGCCGGGAAATGCGCTGTTCCAGCTCGAACAGACGATTTGGATCGAGATCGAGGCGATCGTGATAATGACGCAGTTCGTCAGTGGCTTCGCTAAGCTGGATAGAGGCTTCATCCAGCATATCCAACACCCCGGAGAGTTTACTGTCCATGCCGGTTAGTTCGCTCACCAGTTGTTTCGCGGTGTAGAGCAGGTTTTGCAGGTTGGCTTCTTCGCTGTCTGCCAGCACCGTTAGCGCATGCTGACAGGTCGTCAACAACTGACCACTGTTGGCCAGTCGTTTGTATTCTTCATCGATCTGTTCAAATTCACCCGCCAGCGGATTGAATTCATTTAATTCTTTTAACTGGTATTGCAACAGATCTGCACGAGCTGCGCGCTCCTGGCTTTGCTGCTGATGTTGCGCCAGATCGCGGCAACTTTGATGCCACTGGCGATAGTGTTCGTCCATACGTTGAGTAAGCGCATACTCACCAGCGTAGCCATCAAGCAGAGCTTTTTGATGCTCGGGTCTGGTCAGTAACTGGTGCGCATGCTGACCGTGGATCTGGATAAGTAACTGACCCAGTTCGCGGAGTTGCGATAGAGGAACTGCCGTACCGTTAATAAAACCGCGGGAACGACCATCAGCGCTGATGACCCGACGCAGTAAACACTCACATCCGCTTTCCAGATGGTTCTGTTCCAGCCAGCGCTGGGCGGCGGGCGTGTCTTTCAGGGCGAAGCGCGCGCATAAATCAGCCCGGCTGGCGCCTCTGCGAACCATGTCGGCATCCGCCCGACCACCGAGACAAAGCCCCAGCGCGTCGATGGCAATTGATTTTCCGGCGCCGGTTTCACCGGTGATGGCAGTCATACCACTGTGAAAATCGATTTCCAGCTCACGAACGATAGCAAAATTACTGATAGTGAGTTGTGCCAACATAGCTGCCTTCCTGTATGAAAAACCATTACTGTGTTTAAATACAGTATAAACTGGTTTTTTATACAGTAAAGAGGCGGGGCATAAAATCAGAACAATTTTTTTGACCAGCCGAGTTTAGTGCTTAATGTATTGAAATAGCTGTAATCTTTAGGGTGAATGAGGTTGAGGTGATAATCGCAGCGGCGGATCAATACATCTTCACCATCCTGAATCGGGAGGGCTATCTGGCTGTCACAGCTAATCTCCAGGTCGCTGCAGCGCTGGGAGAAACGCAGACGAATGGTACTGTCGCCGTTAATGACCAGCGGGCGGGCCGAAAGCGTATGCGGGAACATGGGCACCAGGGTGATAGCATCCAGCGAAGGCGTCAGGATCGGTCCTCCGGCGGAGAGGGAATAGGCCGTGGAACCGGTCGGCGTAGAGATAATCAGGCCGTCGGAGCGTTGAGAGAACGCAAATACCTCGTCAATATAGACTTCAAACTCAATCATATGCGCAACTTTGCCGGGGTGCAGAACGACTTCGTTAATGGCTGTGCTAATGCGCTTCTGGCAATCTTGCTGGCACACCTGCGCTTCCAGCAGAAAGCGTTTTTCGGCGATATAATGGCCTTCGAGTACGTCGGCGAGCTGCTGTAGCGCGTTATCCGGGTCGAGATCGGTCAGAAAACCGAGATTGCCGCGGTTAATGCCGATGACGTTGATATCGTAGCGCGCCAGCGTGCGTGCGGCTCCGAGCATATTGCCGTCGCCGCCAACGACAACGGCCAGGTCCGCCTGTTGGCCAATTTCCGCCAGCGTCCCTGTTTTAACACCGCTAAGCTGCAGTTCATGCGCGATTTGCTGTTCAACCAGTACGTCATAATTTTTACTGGACAGCCAGCGCCAGAGCATTTCATGTGTGGTCAGGGCGGTTGGGTGACGGGGGTGTCCCACGATGCCTATACACTTGAAATGGTTCTTCATGATCTGGATGTCCTTAGGTTAAATGAATAGTGACAATCTGGCTGTGTTCCCTTGAAACCCGGAAACTGATCCCCATAATAAGCGAAGTTAGCGAGATGAATGCGAAAAAACGCGGAGAAATTCATGAGTAGTAAAGAACAGAAAACGCCTGAGGGGCAAGCCCCGGAAGAAATTATCACGGAGCAGCACGATGACGTTGAGGCGGTAGAGCCTGAAGTTTCGGCTGAGCAGGTGGATCCGCGCGATGAAAAAATTGCGAATCTGGAAGCACAGCTTGTTGAAGCGCAGAAGCGCGAACGTGAAGTGGTGCTGCGTGCAAAAGCCGATGAGGATAACCTGCGTCGTCGTACGGAGCAGGATATCGAAAAAGCGCATAAGTTCGCGCTGGAAAAATTCGTCAACGAACTGCTGCCGGTTATCGACAGCCTGGATCGCGCGCTGGAAGTGGCTGATAAAGCTAACCCGGATATGGTTCCAATGATTGAAGGCATTGAGCTGACGCTGAAGTCAATGCTGGATGTGGTGCGTAAATTCGGCGTGGAAGTGATTGCTGATACCAATGTGCCGCTGGACCCGAACGTACACCAGGCCATTGCGATGGTTGAGTCTGAAGATGTGGCGGCTGGCAATGTTCTGGGCGTGATGCAAAAGGGCTATACCCTGAATGGTCGTACGATTCGCGCGGCGATGGTGACCGTGGCGAAAGCGAAGTAAATAACAGTGAAACGGCTACCCCAGGGTGGCCGTTTTGCTATTCATATCGAGCAAAAAAGTAAGGCTTGCTACGACTCCGCCACGCTTTCGCGAATGGGTTTTACCGGCATCACCTTCACCTGCTTAATCATATTCTCCTGAACATCAAGAATATCAATATCATACTGTTCGATGCGTACGCGGGTACCTGGGGCCGGAATCTCCTCAAGGGCTTCCAGAATGATACCGTTAATCGTGCGCGCTTCATCTTCCGGCAAATGCCAGTTAAACGCTTTATTGATTTCACGTACGTTGGCGCTGCCGTCAATAATCACTGAGCCATCGTTTAGCGGCGTGACCTCTTCTGCAAGTGTAGGGGACATTGACGTCGTGAAATCCCCGACGATCTCTTCGAGAATATCTTCCACCGTGACCAGCCCCTGAATATCGCCATATTCATCCACTACCAGGCCCACTTTTTTCTTATTTCGCTGGAATTTCACCAGTTGCGTGCTGAGCGGCGTACCTTCCGGCACGAAGTAAATTTCATCGGCAGCACGGAGCATGATTTCTTTCGTGAACTCCTTTTTTTCCGTCATCAGGCGATACGCCTCCCGGACGCGCAGCATGCTGATCGCATCGTCCAGCGTATCGCGGTATAGCACGATGCGTCCGTGCGGAGAGTGGGTCAGTTGCCGGACGATAGATTTCCAGTCGTCGTTAATATTGATGCCGACAATATCGTTGCGGGGAACCATTATGTCGTCAACGCTGACCTTCTCAAGATCCAGCACGGATAGCAGCATGTCCTGATTGCGGCGGGATATCTGTGAGCGAGATTCATTAACAATGGTACGTAGCTCCTCTTTGCTCAATGCTCCGCTGATAACGATGTCGGTTTTAATGCCCATCATGCGCATCAGAATGCGGGTGATGGTGTTGAGCAACCAAACAAGGGGCATCATTAATATTTGCAGCGGCGCGAGCAGCAGGCTGCTGGGGTAGGCGACTTTCTCCGGGTAGAGCGCGGCAATGGTTTTCGGCAGCACCTCGGCGAAAACCAGCACCACGAAGGTCAGCACGCCGGTGGCAATGGCGACGCCGGCATCACCGTACAGGCGCATCCCGACAATGGTGCCTAACGCCGAAGCCAGGATATTGACAAGATTGTTGCCGATCAGCACCAGGCTGATTAAACGGTCGGGTTTGCGCAGCAGCTTTTCGACACGTTTCGCCTGGCGATTGCCTTGCTTGGCCATGTGGCGCAGGCGGTAGCGGTTTAGCGTCATCATGCCGGTTTCAGAACCGGAGAAATAGGCGGAGATGAGCACCATAATGAGCAGAGTAACGATTAGCGTAGTGGTGGAGATATGTTCCACTTGGGATTCCTTAAAGACTTAGCTCATGAATTGCTGCAAGACGCGGCTACCAAAATAGGCCAGCGTCAGCAATCCTGCGCCAGCCACGTTGAACCAGACGACCCGGCGCCCGCGCCAGCCTTCATGATAGTGCCCCCAAAGCAGGACGATATAAACGAACCACGCCACAATAGATATCACGGCTTTATCAATATTTTCTGCGCTAAACAGGTTATGCATATAGAACAACCCGGTACACAGCGTCAGGGTCAACAGAACCACGCCGACCTGGGTGATATGGAACATTTTACGTTCGATGCTCATCAGCGGCGGCATTTCGTTGCTGAATATCAGCCTTTTATTCTTCAGTTGATAGTCAATCCATGCCAGCTGTAGCGCGTACAGAGCGGCGATAATCAGCGTCGCATATGAGAAGAGCGACAGACCGATATGTATCAGCATGCCCGGCGTGGTTTCCAGGTGCGTGATGTACTCGTTCGGCATAAAGGTCGCGAAGGCGAGATTGATCAGTGCGAAAGTGTAGACGATGGGCAGCAATAGCCAGCCGCGATTACGCGATGCGACAATGGTCATCACCGTGCAAATCATCAGACTGACCAGCGATCCTACATTTAATAGGCTAAGGTTTTGCCCGCTTTCGCCGCCAGGAAAAATGCGTGATTCCAGCGCGAAGGCGTGACAAATCAACGCAACAGTTGCGGAAAGGATCGCCATTTTCCTCCAACTGCTGTTTTTTTGCAGCAGGCCAGGGATAATCAGCGCGAGGCTGATGGAGTAGGCGACAAGCGCGAGTAGAGCAAAAACAGGCATATGGGCGTCGACTGTTGACTTAATAGTAGAGAAAAGCAGTATAGCGTCACGCGACTCTGGCTCCAACCGTTGCAGCACATTCGCGTTGATGTCGTGTTATACTGCGGCCATTCCGTATTTTTGTGTCGCTGCGGCGACCGACCGTTTCCACCTCAGGCGAGAGACAATGTTTGATAATTTAACCGATCGTTTGTCGCGTACGCTGCGCAACATTAGCGGCCGTGGACGCCTCACCGAAGACAATATTAAAGACACCCTGCGCGAAGTGCGCATGGCGCTGCTGGAGGCGGACGTCGCGCTGCCTGTGGTTCGTGACTTCATCAACCGCGTGAAAGAGCGCGCGGTCGGCCATGAAGTTAACAAAAGCCTGACGCCAGGCCAGGAGTTCGTCAAAATCGTTCGCAACGAGCTGGTTGCGGCGATGGGCGAAGAGAATCAGGCGCTGGATTTAGCCGCACAGCCGCCAGCCGTGGTGTTGATGGCCGGCTTGCAGGGGGCGGGTAAAACGACCAGCGTCGCTAAGCTGGGTAAATTCCTGCGTGAAAAGCATAAAAAGAAAGTGCTGGTTGTTTCTGCCGACGTGTATCGTCCAGCGGCAATTAAACAGCTGGAAACGCTGGCCGAACAGGTTAGCGTCGATTTCTTCCCATCGGATGTTGGTCAGAAACCGGTTGATATTGTTAATGCCGCGCTGAAAGAGGCAAAGCTTAAATTCTACGATGTGCTGCTGGTGGATACCGCCGGTCGTCTGCATGTTGATGAAGCGATGATGGACGAGATAAAACAAGTCCATGCGTCTCTGAATCCAGTAGAAACCCTGTTTGTCGTCGATGCGATGACCGGGCAGGATGCGGCGAACACGGCGAAGGCGTTTAACGAAGCGCTGCCGCTGACCGGCGTTGTGCTGACCAAAGTTGATGGCGATGCCCGCGGCGGCGCGGCGCTGTCGATTCGTCATATCACCGGCAAGCCAATTAAATTCCTCGGCGTAGGCGAGAAAACCGAAGCGCTGGAGCCGTTCCATCCGGACCGTATCGCTTCTCGTATTCTCGGCATGGGCGACGTTCTGTCGCTGATCGAAGATATCGAAAGTAAAGTCGATCGTGCTCAGGCCGAGAAGCTGGCCTCTAAGCTGAAAAAAGGTGACGGTTTCGATCTGACCGATTTCCTTGAACAGTTGCGTCAGATGAAAAACATGGGGGGGATGGCCAGCCTGATGGGCAAACTGCCGGGCATGGGGCAACTCCCGGATAACGTTAAAGCGCAGATGGATGACAAGGTTCTGGTGCGTATGGAAGCGATCATCAATTCGATGACGCTGAAAGAGCGCGCGAAGCCGGAAATCATTAAAGGTTCGCGCAAGCGCCGTATTGCCGCGGGTTGCGGAATGCAGGTGCAGGATGTGAACCGCCTTCTGAAGCAGTTTGACGATATGCAGCGCATGATGAAGAAAATGAAGTCGAAAGGCGGCATGATGAAAATGATGCGCGGCATGAAGGGTATGATGCCGCCTGGCTTCCCTGGCCGCTAATACGCTTCATAATTCAAGCCGCAGATGCGTTGGCTGCGTTCGTTCACCCCGGTCACGTACTTGTGTACGCTCCCGGGGATTTACTCACTTGCCGCCTTCCTGCAACTCGAATTATTTAGCGTATGTAGTTTTGAATTGATTTTTGCACAGAAATCAGTAAAATTTTCGGGCTTTTAATATGACGCCGGGCTCCGTTCCTCGATGGGGCCCGGTGTTTTATTCACACAAGAGGATGTTATGGTTACTATTCGTTTAGCACGTCACGGCGCGAAAAAGCGTCCGTTCTACCAGGTTGTTGTTACCGACAGCCGTAATGCACGCAACGGTCGCTTTATTGAGCGCGTTGGCTTCTTCAACCCAATCGCTTCTGCGAACGAAGAAGGCACTCGTCTGAATCTGGATCGTATCGCTCACTGGGTTGGCCAGGGCGCGACCGTTTCCGATCGCGTAGCTGCGCTGATCAAAGCCGCTAACAAAGCAGCTTAATCTGTCACGGTGGTCATGATGAGCAAGCAACACACCGCACAAGCACCTGTTGATCCGATTGTATTGGGCAAGATGGGTTCTTCCTACGGTATCCGTGGTTGGCTCAGAGTGTTTTCCTCCACCGAAGACGCCGAAAGCATTTTTGACTATCAGCCCTGGGTAATCCAGAAGGCGGGTCAGTGGCAGGTCGTTGAGCTGGAAAGCTGGCGTCACCACAATCAGGATATCATCATCAAGCTGAAAGGCGTTGATGATCGCGATGCCGCGAATCTATTGACCAATTGCGAAATTGTCGTGGATTCTTCGCAGTTGCCTGCGCTGGAAGAGGGTGATTATTACTGGAAAGACCTGATGGGCTGCCAGGTAGTAACCACTGGAGGCTATAGCCTCGGTAAAGTCGTCGATATGATGGAAACCGGGTCTAATGACGTTCTCGTCATCAAGGCAAGCCTGAAAGATGCATTTGGTATCAAGGAGCGGTTGGTTCCGTTCCTCGATGGGCAGGTTATCAAGAAAGTCGATCTCACTACTCGTACAATCGAAGTAGACTGGGATCCTGGTTTTTAAATTCTCCGGATAAACGGTAACAAAACGGCACTATGGGGATTGGCTTGTGTTTATAGGTATCGTTAGCCTGTTTCCTGAAATGTTTCGCGCAATTACCGATTACGGGGTAACTGGCCGGGCAGTAAAAAATGGCCTGCTGAACATCCAGAGCTGGAGTCCTCGTGACTTCGCGCATGATCGGCACCGTACCGTGGACGATCGTCCATATGGCGGCGGGCCGGGGATGTTAATGATGGTGCAACCCTTGCGGGACGCCATTCATGCAGCAAAAGACGCGGCAGGTGAAGGTGCAAAGGTGATTTATCTTTCACCTCAGGGGCGCAAGCTTGATCAAGCAGGCGTCAGCGAGCTGGCAAGCAATCAGAAACTGATTCTGGTATGTGGTCGCTACGAAGGTGTAGATGAGCGCGTAATTCAGACCGAGATTGACGAAGAATGGTCAATCGGCGATTACGTTCTCAGCGGTGGAGAGTTACCGGCAATGACGCTGATTGATTCCGTTTCCCGGTTTATACCGGGTGTTCTGGGTCATGAAGCTTCAGCAATTGAAGATTCTTTTGCTGATGGATTGCTGGATTGTCCACACTATACGCGTCCTGAAGTGTTGGAAGGTATGGACGTTCCGTCGGTGTTGTTGTCGGGAAACCATGCTGAGATACGTCGCTGGCGCCTGAAGCAGTCGCTGGGCCGGACCTGGCTTAGAAGACCTGAACTTTTGGAAAACCTGGCTCTGACTGAAGAGCAAGCAAGGTTGCTGGCGGAGTTCAAAACGGAACACGCACAACAGCAACATAAACATGATGGGCAAGCGTAATACGCTCCCGATATATCAGTTTACCCAGGATAAGAGATTAAATTATGAGCAACATTATTAAGCAACTTGAACAAGAGCAGATGAAGCAGGACGTACCTTCCTTCCGTCCGGGTGATACCGTGGAAGTGAAAGTATGGGTTGTTGAAGGTTCCAAAAAACGTCTGCAGGCATTCGAGGGCGTGGTTATCGCTATTCGTAACCGCGGTCTGCACTCTGCATTCACTGTTCGCAAAATTTCCAACGGCGAAGGCGTTGAGCGTGTCTTCCAGACTCACTCTCCGGTTGTTGACAGCATTTCTGTTAAACGTCGTGGTGCTGTGCGTAAAGCTAAACTGTACTACCTGCGTGAGCGTACCGGTAAGGCTGCTCGTATTAAAGAGCGTCTTAACTAAGATTCGCTTTCGCGACATCCTGAATAAAAGGGCTGGCCTGCAGGCTGGCCCTTTTTTTACCGTTAGCTGAACCCTTCATGGCGTGTGGCTTACTGACGATATCGCGCCATGTGCAGAGACGATAGTCAGCACACCCTTTTACAGGTTAGATCAAGCGATTAAAGAGTTTAAGGTGTACTGATAATCACCGTGACGCGGCGGTTTTCTGCGCGCCCTTTTGCGGTATCGTTGCTGGCGATAGGGTATTTTTTCCCGAGTCCGCGCGTAGTCAAATTTGCTCGCGGGATATTTGCACCTTCGGCCCAGGCATCCGCTACGCTGTCAGCACGCTTAAGCGATAACATTTCGTTGTAGCTATCCTCACCGTAATTGTCAGTATGCCCCTCCAGACGACTGTGGGTAATACCCGTGGCGGCCAGACGTGATGCCATCGTATGAATTTTTGTTTTACTGTCGGCGCGCAAATGGTAGTCGTTTTTATCGAATAAAATGGCATCCGATAATCCTAATAACCAGCCACCGTTGGTCTCAGTGAAGCCGTATGATTTCATGGCTGCAATCTGCTCCGGAGAGAATTTACCTTGTGGGGCCTGGCAACTGGTGAGAAACAGTATGGCCAGTAACGCGGAAGCAAAATATTTCCCGATCATTGTGACTCCTTTTATTTTTGTGTTTGCTGTAAACGCTGGTTTTTCATCCGATACATATTTTGATCGGCAAGCTCTTGTAGTGTTTCTGCGCAGTCGTGTTCCCAGGTTAACGCATAACCAATACTCAGTGACAGCCTGGCGGTGTGGCCGTTTTGGAGATTAAACGGCGGGAGAAACTGCTCGGATAATGCATCGCAGAGCACCTGAACTTCGGCTTCAGTGCGAACTCCTCGCAGCAGAATGGCAAACTCATCGCCCCCCAGACGCCATGCCTGGTGCTGTTTGCCGACAAAGGCCATCAGGCGTCTGGCAACGTCGATTAAAACGTTGTCCCCTGCCGCATGACCCCAGTTATCGTTAATGCGTTTGAAGTTATCGCCATCAAGAAATAATAATGCAGAGCAATTATGTCTGGTTTTGTCTTTCATCAACGCAGTAATGGCATTACAAAAATCCGCTCTGTTAGCCAGTCCGGTTAACGGATCGAGTAATGAACTGCGCAGGAGCTGGGCATTTTTGGCCTGTAGTTGTTGCTGCCAGTCCTCCATTTCTCCCAGCAGGCTATTAAAATCCTGGGCAAACAGGTGAAATTCTTCAATGCGTTCTTCGGGAACCCGGCGGGAGAAATGACGATTTTTGCGAATATCGTGTACCACTTCAGTAATATTTTGCAATGCGCTCACAATGCCGCGATGCAGCGAGTGGGTAAGGAGTAATGCGATACAGGACGCGAAAAAAATACTCCCGGTTAAAACCACAATTGCGATGCCGAGAAAGTGGCTTATCAGTTTGTCCAGCGCGGTCAGTCGGAGTTCGCCGATAATTTTCCCTTGATGCCAGATCGGTTGAACTGTGGGTTCCGGGAATAACCATTTACTGATCGTGTCGCTGATTTTTTCCTGGCTGACCAGATGATCGTTATTCCATGCTGCGAAGTCTCTTTGCTGCTTATCCAGTAAAACGGCCCTGGAGAATTGCCCCTGTTTACCCAGCTCGGCCAGCGTATCCCGGGCCGCGGAACTATCACCAAAAACAAGTGCGGCTTCCAGACTATGTCCCATTGTTGCAGCCGTCAGCTCAAGGTTTTTTTGCGCATATTGCTTGAGCGTAAATACCGATGCGGTGCTCAGCAGTAACCAGATTAGAGTCATAGAGATAACCACGCTAATCATGCTGATACGGCGTAGCGCTCGTTTAAATGTGGGGCGCGGGGCCTGAGACAAATCCTTATTCATGCGATGTTTTCCGGGCAAGCATCAGTACATCGGGATTAACCCGAACGCCGCTGTGCGTCAGTACATCCAGATTTACGGAAAATCTGACTCTCTCATTATTTATACGCAGACAAAAAGCACTGCCAATAGAGCAATCGGTATTTTGTTCCGCAATAAGCAATAGGGGGCGATTTCCATATCTAGCCGTAAATTCAGCCTGTTGTATTGGTGATTCACTGCCAAAATAAAAACCATCGCAAATCGTCTGTAAGGCTTCGTCAGTGTTACGAACAATCACGGGGTGATAAGGCAACATTTCCACAGATTCTTCAGCCAGGCTATGGATATAACGTGATGTCGAAAAAATACAGAGTCTGGGTGGGCCTGGTAACTGTGGCCAGCGTGTGTAAGACACAATGCCCGAAACGATAGTACGAACATTTTCAGACGGCCCGGAGGCAACAGCAGGGAGACCCACAAGAGATAATACTAAAGTCAAAAAGAGACGGTGAAGAACGGTCATTACGGTTCCGTCAGGTTGTCATAGCGTGGGGAATGCAGGTTGCTGATACCTGAGCGGAGGATAACATTATCGGTGAAAACCGTCATTAGCCACGCCTGCGGCTTTACGGTAATTTCTGCCAGGATTTTTAGTAAAGGAAGATAGGGTGGGTGGGGAATGCCAGAGGAATTCACTTTGGTGTAAATTAATGTTTACTAAAAAAGAGTGTTTTGTGCGACTAAATTGCTGGTGTAAATTAAAATTTACTGAATATGGATTGAAATCTTTACTTGGTATGGTATCGTTACCTCCTCCTCGCTGAGGAAATCACTATCGCAAACGAGCTATACAGGATCCAATCATGCAAAAAGACGCGCTGAACAATGTACACATTACCGACGAACAGGTTTTGATCACGCCGGATCAGTTGAAGGCCGAATTCCCCTTGAGTGTTGAGCAGGAAGCGCAGATCGCGCAGTCCCGGAAGACAATCTCAGACATTATTTCGGGTCGCGATCCGCGCCTGTTGGTGGTGTGTGGTCCTTGCTCAATTCACGATCCTGAAGCCGCGGTTGAATATGCTCGTCGTTTTAAAACCCTTGCCGCAGAGGTCAGCGATAGCCTCTATCTGGTCATGCGCGTCTATTTTGAGAAACCCCGTACCACCGTTGGCTGGAAAGGGCTGATTAACGATCCGCATATGGATGGCTCGTTTGATGTTGAAGGTGGCTTGAAGATTGCCCGTCATCTGCTGGTTGATCTGGTCAATATGGGGCTGCCATTGGCGACAGAAGCGCTGGATCCGAACAGTCCCCAGTATCTCGGCGATCTGTTTAGCTGGTCCGCAATTGGTGCGCGTACCACGGAATCCCAGACTCACCGTGAGATGGCCTCTGGCCTGTCAATGCCGGTCGGTTTCAAAAACGGTACCGATGGCAGCCTTGCAACGGCGATTAACGCGATGCGTGCCGCAGCCATGCCGCACCGTTTTGTTGGTATCAATCAGGCGGGGCAGGTCTGCCTGCTGCAAACCCAGGGCAATCCCAACGGTCATGTTATTCTGCGCGGTGGTAAAGCACCGAACTACGGCCCACAAGATGTCGCGGAATGCGAAAAAGAGATGATTCAGGCGGGACTGAAGCCTTCGCTGATGGTAGATTGCAGCCATGGGAATTCAAATAAAGACTTTCGCCGCCAGCCTGCGGTAGCAGAATCCGTTGTCGCACAGATTAAAGATGGTAATCGTTCCATTATTGGTCTGATGATTGAGAGCAATATCCATGAAGGTAACCAGTCCTCTGAGCAACCGCGTTGCGATATGAAGTATGGGGTCTCCGTAACGGATGCATGCATCAGTTGGGAAACCACCGAGGCGTTGCTCCGTGAAATTGATAAAGATCTGCGAGGCCATCTGGCGGCTCGTCTGGTGTAAGAGGATCATATGGTTGCTGAACTGACCGCGTTACGCGATCAAATAGATGAAGTCGATAAGGCGCTGCTGGCATTGCTGGCAAAGCGGCTGGAACTGGTGGCGGAAGTTGGAGAGGTTAAAAGCCAGTTTGGGTTGCCGATTTACGTCCCGGAGCGTGAATCCGCAATGTTAGCTTCCCGGCGTGAGGATGCTGTTGCCCTTGGGGTCCCGCCGGACCTGATCGAAGATGTTTTGCGTCGCGTGATGCGTGAGTCTTATTCCAGCGAAAATGATAAAGGCTTTAAGACGCTGTGTCCGACCCTGCGTCCGGTAGTGATTGTCGGCGGTGGCGGGCAAATGGGGCGTCTGTTTGAGAAGATGCTGACGCTTTCCGGGTACCAGGTGCGTATCCTGGAAAAAGACGACTGGTCACAGGCCGAGGCGATTGTTGCGGATGCCGGTATGGTTATCGTCAGCGTACCGATTCACAAGACGGTGGCGACGATTGCACAACTGCCACCGTTGCCTGCGGACTGTATTCTGGTCGATTTGGCCTCTGTTAAAGCAGAGCCGCTGCAGGCGATGCTGGCCGCGCATAAAGGGCCGGTGCTGGGGTTGCATCCGATGTTTGGTCCGGATAGCGGCAGCCTTGCGAAGCAGGTAGTCGTGTATTGCGATGGTCGTCAGCCGGAGGCTTACCAGTGGTTTCTGGAGCAAATTCAGGTCTGGGGAGCGCGTCTGCATCGTATCAGCGCCGTCGAACACGATCAGAATATGGCCTTTATTCAGGCGCTGCGCCACTTTGCGACATTTGCCTATGGCCTGCATCTGGCGGAAGAGAATGTGCGCATTGAGCAGCTTTTGGCGCTGTCGTCACCTATTTATCGTCTGGAGCTGGCGATGGTTGGCCGACTGTTCGCCCAGGATCCGCAGCTCTATGCTGATATCATTATGTCTTCGGAAAATAACCTCGCGCTGATAAAGCGTTACTATCGGCGTTTTGGGGAGGCGATTGGTCTGCTTGAGCAGGGCGACAAACAGGCGTTTATCGATAGCTTCCGTAAGGTTGAACACTGGTTTGGCGATTACGCCCAACGTTTCCAGAGCGAAAGCCGAACGCTGCTGCGCCAGGCAAATGATAATCGGCAGTAAGCCGTAAAACATGTATACAATAAAGCCAGAGGGGTTACCCGCTGGCTTTTTTTATAGGGATGAAAACATGGCTGAACCACAACCGCTGTTTGATTATGCCGGGTATCTGCCGGAATGCCCGACCTGGAGTGAAAGCGAACAGGCACTGTACTGGGCCGATATTATGGCGTGTGAGATTCACCGCTATGATGTGCATACTGGCGAGCATCAGGTACTGCAATTTCCCGAAGAAGTCGGCTGTTTTGCGATGCGCGAAAAGGGGGGATTTATTGTCGCTTTACGCAGCGCTATCTGGCTCACAGATGCGCATGGTCTGCTGCAGCGAAAAGTCTGCGATAACCCCAGTAATCCGCAACTGGCGCGCTTTAATGATGGTGGAACCGATCGTGATGGCCGCTTTTACGCGGGGACGTTCTGGGGGCCGGGGGATTTTAACGGCGCGCTCCTGATGCGTATCGATAATAGCCTCAGTCCACGGGTGATTCAGTGTGATATCCATGGCGCTAACGGTCTGGCATTTAGCGAAGACAAGCGCTGGATGTACACCTCGGATACGCCGAACGCCGTTATTTATCGCACAGCGCTGGACGGGCAAGGGGAGCCTGGTAAACGCGAGGTTATGCATCGCTTCGTTGCGGGAGAAGGGATCCCGGATGGCGCTGCTATTGATAGCGAAGGGTGCTACTGGAGCGCGATGTTTGATGGCTGGCGCGTTGCACGCTTTTCAGCAACCGGCGAACAACTGGAAGAGTATCGTTTGCCCGTTCGCTGCCCTACGATGGTCTGTTTCGGCGGCGCAGACATGAAAACGCTTTATATCACTACCACGCGGGAGAATATGGATGCCGATGAAGTGGCGAAGTATCCGCTTTCCGGGGCAATCTTCACCCTGCCGGTTTCTGTGGCAGGAATGAAGAAATTGCCGTTTCGTGAACGTTAAACCGGATCAACCGGCACCACGTTTTCGCTGGGGTAGCAGCCCAGCACTTTCATGGAGCGGGTTATTTCGGTCAGCTCTTTCAGCGCCTTGCGCATGGCTATTGATTGCAGATTGGCCTGAATATCCAGATAAAACATCTCTTCCCACGGATTGCCGTGAATCGGGCGAGATTCCAGCTTGGTCATGATCAGATTGTGATTGCGCAATACCAGTAGCGCCTCTACCAGCGCACCGGCCTGTTGGCCAGTGGCCATCAGCAGCGTGGTTTTTGCCGGCACCTGGCTGGAAACCTCCACCGCTTTGCGCGCCAGAACCAGGAATCGGGTGATGTTTTGTGCCTGGTTAGCCAGGCAATGTTCCAGCACCTGTAAGCCATGAAGCGCTCCGCCGGCTTCGCTGCCCAGAGCGGCAACGGTCGGCGAGTTAGCCTGCGCCACTTTTTCCATTGCTGAGGAGGTGCTGTCGGTATACTCAATGTTCCAGTGCGGATAGCGGCTAAGATACTGGCTACACTGCTGGAACGGCTGCGGGTGGCTGTAGACGGTCGTAATTTGCTGGGCATTGGTTGATGTTGAGACCAGCACGCAGTGATCGATAGGCAGAGTCAGTTCGCCGACGATAGACAGGCTGGTGTGCTGCAGAAGGTCGTAAACATCATTGATGCCGCCGGAGCTGGTGTTTTCAATCGGCACGACGGCATAGTCAGCCTGCCCGGTTTCCACTTGCTCAAAGATATCGGCGAACTTGGCACAGCCGCTTTCGATAAACTGTTCGAAGTGGCGGGCGGCATACTGGCGGGCCGCAAGATGCGAGTATGAACCTTTGGGGCCAAGAAACGCCACGCGTGCGGAGTGTGGATTAATTTTATTCAGGCGCTGTTGTAGCAGGGTTTGTTGGGTAAGAACCGAGTCTTCAATGATCAACTGAAACAGGCGCGTAATGTAATGCGCATCGAGATGGTGGTTTTTCCCCAGGGCCATCAGATGTTCCAGTAGGTCGCGCTCCCGGTCGATATCGCGCACCGGACGATGCGACGCCAGCTTGGCCTTACCGACCTCGACGGCCAGGCTACGGCGTTCCGCCAGCAGCGCAAGCAGCTTTTCATCCAGAGCGCTTATCTTATCGCGTAAGGCCAGTAATGGGTTTTCCTCGGTCATATGTGTTGCCTTTCTTGTTATCGAATATCAATAAAAAAGGCCTCCCGCGTGGGAGGCCTTGTTGTTCGTCTTCGCATTCTTTATCACACGACGAATTGCCTCCCATTCAGGGGAAGGTAAAAAAGAATGCGAAGAAAAACGGGATCAATTTCACGATGAATTCCTTGAGTCAGTGGGATTACAGTACCTGCACTGTTTTCTCTCTGTCAATAAAAAACGCGCCCGAAGGCGCGTTGCATTACACAAACTTAAGTTAAGGATTACTCTTCTTCTTCCACAAAGCCTGCCTCTTTCACCGATGTTACGGCGCGGCGGGCTTCCCCTTTGTGTTGCACTTTATTCAGCTGCCGTTCCAGCTTGTTGATCAATTCATTGATGGCGGCATACATATCTTCGTGCCGCGCGCTGGCAACCAGATGGCCGTTCGGCGTATTGATAGTTGCATCAGCGATAAAACCCTGCGGTTCCTTAGACAAGATGATGTGCGGGTTAATTAAATGAGTTTGCCATTTATCAAGTTTGGCGAGACGGTCTGCGACGTGTTGGCGAATTGCCGGAGTAATTTCCATTTGTTTACTGGTAATGTTCATTGTCATAAATTTTACCTCTTGTCTTTCCCGTCTTGGTGAATTCAGCATACCGCGCCTAATGTCAAAAATCGTGAGTTAAATCACATTTTATTGTCACTTTTTGTCAACGAATTTGTTTTGTGAGTCAGGACAGGAACGGGGGAGATTTTGCTTGTCGAACGCAGGAAAGAGGGCCATATTTGATGGGTTAACTCAGCACTAAACCGCTTCAGCTCACGCTGACATGCACATAAAAACGGCAGCCAAAAGGCTGCCGTTCAGATTGCTGACAAAGTGTGTTTTTCCGGAATTGCCCGGCGGCGCTTCGCTTGCGCGGGCCTACGAAAAACCCATAACATGATGATATTATTGGTTTTACATGCCAGGTAAAGCGATAGCCGCCACCCGGCAGAAATGCGAGCACAATATCTAAATCAGGTTTGTCATCAGCCTCAACGGCAGCCAAAAGGCTGCCGTTTGGCTTATTTACCGGAATCAGGTGTTTTTGCTGTTTGCCGCAATGATTTTCGCGACCTTGTCGGCCTCCGCATTCATTTGCATCTGGCGATAAGCATTTTCCATCTTCGGCAATGCATCACGGGTGGCCTGGGTATCCGGATAGTTACGCAGCATACCCTCTACGCGGTTGACAACCGCGACCCATGCGCCGCGATCGGTGTAGTAATTCACGACGGACAGCTCGTACTTCGCCAGACGATCTTTCAGATAGACCATACGTTTGTAGGCATCGGTTGCATACTGGCTGTTTGGATAGCCACGAACCAGTTTGGAGAAGTCGTTGAAGGCATCGCGCGCGTGCTGCGGGTCGCGGTCAGAGCGATCGACACCGAAGAAGCCCTGCAGCGCACTGTCATCCAGCGCCATATTTGTCAAACCACGCATATAAATGACGTAATCAATGTTAGGATGCGTAGGGTTCAGGCGCATAAAACGATCGATGGCTGCCTGCGCCAGCGGCAGGTCGGCATTTTTGTAGTATGCATAAATCAGATCCAACTGTACCTGTTGGGAATAAGGGCCGAAGGGATAACGGTTATCCAACGCTTCCAGTTGCGTTATTGCCTGTTTCCAGTTACCGTCCTGCAGCTTTTGCTGAGCGGTCGCGTAGATCTCATTCGGCGGATTATCGGGCACCTCTTCCTTTGAGCCAGAGCAACCCACCAAAGCCAGGCTCAGTGTGGCTGCTGCCACCAGGTATTTCATGCGCGTCATGACGTTTTGACTTCCTCAAAATGTTTATGCGGGAGAATCTCGGTTCCTGCTCCCGATTAAGACCAGCTACAATAGCACACTATATTAAACGGCAAAGCCGTAAAACCCAACGTTAAACGAAGAAGCTGTATATGGCACAACGAGTACAACTCAACGCAACGGTATCCGAAAACCAACTCGGTCAACGCTTAGATCAGGCTTTGGCCGAATTGTTCCCGGATTATTCGCGTTCGCGCATAAAAGAATGGATCCTTGACCAGAGAGTGCTGGTTAACGGCAATGTCAGCGACAAGCCGAAAGAGAAAGTACTGGGGGGAGAGACCGTTTCTGTCGATGTTGAAATCGAAGAAGAGGTTCGTTTCCAGCCGCAGGATATTCCGCTCAATATCGTTTATGAAGATGATGACATCCTCGTAATTAATAAACCGCGTGATTTGGTTGTCCATCCCGGCGCGGGCAATCCTGACGGTACTGTGCTGAATGCGCTGTTGCACTACTATCCGGCTATTGCTGATGTGCCGCGAGCGGGGATTGTGCACCGCCTGGATAAAGATACCACCGGGTTGATGGTGGTAGCGAAAACTATCCCGGCGCAAACCCGGCTGGTGGAGTCCCTGCAACTGCGTGAAATCACCCGTGAGTATGAAGCGGTGGCGATTGGTCACATGACCGCAGGCGGAACGGTTGAAGAGCCGATCAGCCGCCATCCGACCAAGCGTACGCATATGGCTGTGCACCCAATGGGCAAACCAGCGGTGACCCATTATCGGATTATGGAGCATTTTCGCATTCATACGCGTTTGCGTCTGCGTCTGGAAACTGGCCGTACGCACCAGATTCGCGTGCATATGGCGCATATCACCCATCCGCTGGTGGGCGATCCTGTCTACGGGGGGCGTCCGCGTCCGCCGAAAGGCGCGTCGGAAGCGTTTATTACGGCGTTGCGTAAATTTGATCGTCAGGCGCTGCATGCGACGATGTTGCGCTTATACCACCCGATCAGCGGCATTGAGATGGAATGGCATGCGCCCATCCCGCAGGATATGGTTGATTTGATTGACGCCATGCGTGCCGATTTTGACGCTCACAAAGATGATATCGACTGGCTATGACTAAACTGATTGTACCGCAATGGCCGATGCCGAAAGGCGTGGCTGCCTGTAGTTCCACGCGCGTTGGCGGGGTTAGTCTGTCGCCATACGCTTCACTCAACCTTGGCGCTCATTGCGGAGACAATCAGCAGCTCGTAGAAGAGAATCGTCGGCGCATGTTTGCCGCTGGCGGCTTGCCGTCATACCCCGTGTGGCTGGAGCAGGTTCACGGCACGGCCGTGTTGAAACTCGATGGCGGGCCATATGCGTCAAAGCGAGCGGATGCTTCATACTGCAATGTGCCAGGCACAGTATGTGCGGTGATGACCGCCGATTGCCTGCCGGTGCTGTTTTGTAATCGCGCAGGTACCGAAGTCGCGGCGGCTCATGCCGGCTGGCGCGGTTTATGTGCAGGCGTTCTGGAAGAAACCGTCGCCTGCTTTGCCGATAAGCCGGAAAATATTATGGCCTGGCTTGGGCCTGCTATTGGGCCGGATGCGTTTGAAGTTGGCCCCGAAGTGCGTGAAGCCTTTATGGCAAAGGATTTACAGGCGGAAAGCGCATTTCGTCCCGCGGGTGAAAAGTATTTTGCTGATATCTACCATCTGGCCCGTCAGCGTCTGGCGAATGTTGGCGTGGCGCAAATTTTTGGTGGCGATCGCTGTACCTTTAGCGAAAAGGATGAATTTTTCTCTTATCGTCGCGACAGAACGACAGGTCGTATGGCAAGTTTTATCTGGCTGATATAACCTGCCGAGCTAAGACGATCCAGAAGGCAAACTTATTTTTGCATAGTTCAGGTCTTTAACCTTGAATAATTGAGGGATGACCTCATTTAATCTCCAGTAGCAAATTTGACCTGTTATGGGAGGAGTTATGCGTCTGGATCGTCTTACCAATAAATTCCAGCTTGCTCTTGCCGATGCCCAGTCGCTTGCACTTGGGCACGACAACCAGTTTATCGAACCTCTTCATCTAATGAGCGCCTTGCTGAATCAGGAAGGGGGATCGGTACGTCCATTATTAACTTCGGCAGGTATTAATGCCGGGGAATTACACAGCAAAATTGAACAGGCGCTGAGCCGTTTGCCACAGGTGGAAGGCACTGGTGGCGATGTTCAGCCATCTCAGGATTTAGTACGTATCCTGAACCTTTGCGACAAGCTGGCGCAAAAGAGAAAAGACAACTTTATTTCGTCAGAGCTATTTGTTCTGGCGGCGCTTGAATCACGCGGTACGCTGACCGACCTTTTAAAATCCGCCGGGGCAACAACCGCCAGTGTGAGTCAGGCGATTGAACAAATGCGCGGAGGTGAAAGCGTGAACGATCAGGGGGCCGAAGACCAACGTCAGGCATTGAAAAAATTTACCATCGATCTGACCGAGCGTGCCGAGCAGGGCAAGCTTGATCCGGTGATTGGCCGTGATGAAGAGATACGGCGTACAATTCAGGTTCTGCAGCGTCGTACCAAAAATAACCCGGTGCTGATTGGTGAGCCAGGGGTAGGTAAAACGGCCATCGTTGAAGGGCTGGCGCAGCGGATCGTCAATGGCGAAGTCCCGGAAGGGCTGAAGGGCCGTCGGGTGCTGGCGCTGGATATGGGCTCGCTGGTTGCGGGCGCCAAGTACCGCGGTGAATTTGAAGAGCGCTTAAAAGGCGTGCTGAACGACCTCTCTAAGCAAGAAGGTAACGTTATTCTGTTTATCGATGAATTGCACACCATGGTTGGAGCGGGTAAAGCGGACGGCGCGATGGATGCCGGGAACATGCTGAAACCGGCTCTGGCGCGTGGGGAACTGCACTGCGTGGGCGCCACGACGCTGGACGAATATCGTCAGTATATTGAGAAAGATGCCGCGCTGGAACGTCGTTTCCAGAAAGTATTTGTCGCCGAACCGACGGTTGAAGATACCATCGCCATCCTGCGTGGCCTGAAGGAACGCTACGAACTGCATCACCATGTGCAGATCACTGACCCGGCGATTGTGGCGGCGGCCACGTTGTCTCATCGTTATATCGCCGACCGTCAGTTGCCGGATAAAGCTATCGATCTGATCGACGAAGCGGCATCCAGCATCCGTATGCAGATTGACTCTAAACCGGAAGAACTTGACAGGCTTGACCGCCGTATTATCCAGCTCAAGCTGGAACAGCAGGCGCTGAAGAAAGAGTCGGATGAAGCCAGTATCAAGCGACTGGATATGCTCAATGACGAGCTGGCGGATAAAGAACGTCAATATTCGGTATTGGAAGAAGAGTGGAAGGCGGAAAAAGCCTCGCTTTCCGGGACCCAGACGATTAAAGCTGAGCTGGAGCAGGCCAAAATCGCTATTGAGCAGGCGCGTCGTGTTGGCGATCTGGGGCGGATGTCAGAGCTACAGTATGGCAAGATCCCGGAACTGGAAAAACAGCTGGCAGCAGCTACCCAGTCTGAAGGTAAGACCATGCGTCTGTTGCGTAACAAAGTCACCGATGCGGAAATCGCAGAAGTGCTGGCGCGCTGGACCGGCATTCCGGTAGCCAGAATGCTTGAAGGTGAGCGTGAGAAACTGCTACGTATGGAGCAGGACCTGCATAGCCGCGTCATTGGGCAGAACGAAGCGGTGGAAGCGGTATCGAATGCGATCCGCCGTAGCCGTGCCGGGTTATCCGATCCCAATCGTCCTATTGGCTCATTCCTGTTCCTTGGTCCTACGGGGGTGGGGAAAACGGAGCTCTGTAAAGCCCTGGCTAACTTTATGTTCGACAGCGACGATGCGATGGTGCGTATCGACATGTCCGAGTTTATGGAGAAACATTCCGTTTCGCGTCTTGTCGGGGCTCCTCCGGGATACGTTGGCTATGAAGAAGGCGGCTATCTGACTGAAGCGGTTCGTCGTCGTCCTTATTCCGTCATCCTGCTGGATGAAGTGGAAAAAGCGCACCCGGATGTGTTCAACATTCTGCTACAGGTACTGGACGATGGACGTTTGACTGACGGGCAGGGGAGAACGGTCGATTTCCGTAATACAGTGGTTATCATGACTTCGAACCTGGGGTCCGATCTGATTCAGGAACGTTTTGGCTCGTTGGATTACAGCCACATGAAAGAAATAGTGCTGGGTGTGGTTAGCCAGAACTTCCGTCCGGAGTTTATCAACCGTATTGATGAAGTTGTCGTCTTCCATCCATTGGGTGAAAAACACATTGCTTCTATTGCGCAGATTCAACTGCAACGGTTGTATAAACGTCTGGAAGAGCGTGGTTATGAAGTCCACATGTCTGATGATGCGCTGAAACTGTTAGGTGAAAACGGGTACGATCCGGTTTATGGCGCACGTCCGCTGAAACGTGCTATCCAGCAGCAGATTGAAAACCCGCTGGCGCAACAAATTCTTTCTGGTGAGCTTATCCCGGGTAAAGAAGTGCAATTAGTTGTGAAAAACGATCGGATAGTGGCAGTGCAGTAAATCACAAAACAGCAAAAACGGGCCCATTGGGCTCGTTTTTGCTTAAAAACCAGGCAATAATTTAATTCTGACGGGTGTTTTGGCTTAAAAATAAGCGGGTGGGCTTTTTTTTTAAAATACCCCTTGCCACATCAGAATTACTCCCTATAATGCGCCTCCACTGACACGGAACAACGGTGCACAAGCCGCCGGGTCAGCAGGGAAGGCTCTGAAAAACAGGGTTGACTCTGAATGAGGAAAGCGTATTATACGCCACCTCGCGACAGGCGCTAAGGCGCGTCGCAACTGCTCTTTAACAATTTATCAGACAATCTGTGTGGGCACTCAAAGTGACATGGATTCTTAACGTCTTCGGACAATAAATGAATACCAAGTCTCTGAGTGAACACGTAATTCATTACGAAGTTTAATTCACGAGCATCAAACTTAAATTGAAGAGTTTGATCATGGCTCAGATTGAACGCTGGCGGCAGGCCTAACACATGCAAGTCGAACGGTAGCACAGAGAGCTTGCTCTCGGGTGACGAGTGGCGGACGGGTGAGTAATGTCTGGGAAACTGCCCGATGGAGGGGGATAACTACTGGAAACGGTAGCTAATACCGCATAACGTCGCAAGACCAAAGAGGGGGACCTTAGGGCCTCTTGCCATCGGATGTGCCCAGATGGGATTAGCTTGTTGGTGAGGTAACGGCTCACCAAGGCGACGATCCCTAGC
>NZ_VCHQ01000037.1 GCF_005860775.1 Klebsiella indica | reverse complement strand
CATGGGGGTTGGGCGCATCAAGGAAACCTGGCGGGAACGCAGGCGCGCATCCAGGACTGGCCGCCAGGACGGCGGCCAGAGGGCGGGTCGAGACAGGGACAAAATTGCCGGGAGCAATTTTGAACAGCGCTTGCGCTGGCCCTGGAAGGGCGAGTCCCAGGGATGGGACGAGTAGCGTCGAGTCCCGCCCGGTCCGCCAGATGAAGCCGGAGTGGAGCGGACCGCGCAGCGGCAGGTTTTCAGCGCAATGCCGGGGGTGCAGGGGGACGGGCGAAACGTCCCCCTGCCCGTTCACACGCTGTGGATATAACGAATATCCGCGTATTTATCGTGAACGGAACAGACCACGGAATCTGAATGGGCGAAAACGAAAATGCCATTTTAGCCAGAACCACCGATAATGCGATTACCACAGGCAAATAAAACAAAAGACAACACCGATGATTTGCTTAAGTGAACGGCATTGTTATTGCTGGCGCGGTGTTTTGACTTCACTCTCCAGTTGTGGAAAGTGTTGCTGAAAATAGTGACGCAAGAACTCCACGGTGGTCCGAATTTTTGCCGAGGTTGCCAGCCGCGACACATACACCGCCCAGATATTGGCGGGCTGATAGAACTCCGGCAGTAAATGCACCAGATGGCCGCTGGCAATATTTTCCCGGACATCCCACCATGAACGCAGCGCGATTCCCTGGCCGTCCAGACACCATTGATGGACGATCTCACCGTGATTTGACGACAGCGGGCCGGTAACCTTAATCGCATGCTCGCCCTCTTTATCGCGCAGTTGCCAGACGCCAAAGGGCCGATCGCGTTCCTTAATAACCAGGCAGGGCAGCGCGGCAAGGTCGCTAAGCTGTTTTGGTACCGGATGACGGGCGACAAATTCCGCTGAGGCGCAGAGAATACGGCGATTGGCGGCGAGCTGGCGGGCAATCAGATTGGGGGCGATGTCGTCACCGACGCGGATATCCAGATCGACCCCTTCATTGGCTAAATCCACCAGCCGGTCGGCAACATCAAAACGGATCTCCAGTTGCGGATAGAGGCGGGCCAGCTCAGAGAGCGCCGGGGCGACGATCCGGCGGCCAAAGCCAAAGCTGCTGATAATGCGCAGCGTCCCCTGCGGCACCTGACGCACATCGGAAAGCTCATCCATCATCTGGTCGACATCCTGCAAAATACGCTGCCCCCACTCATAGATACGTTCGCCTTCTGCGGTAATCGCGACCCGCCGGGTCGTGCGGTGCAGTAACCGGACATTGAGCGTTTGCTCAAGTAACGATACACGCTTACTGACAAAAGCCGGGGAAACACCCAACTCTTCGGCAGCGGCGGCAAAACCGGCGCGGCGGGCGACCAGCATAAAGACGCGTAAATCGTTTAGCAGCAGATTATTCATAATTCGTGTTTTATGTTTTACCGTTTGACGGGATTAATTATGAATGAGTCCATTATAGGATAGACATGAAGTCAACCTCTCTTACCCTGAACTGAGAAAAAAGATGAATAAAACCTTACGTATTGCCGCCATCCCCGGCGATGGCATCGGTAAAGAAGTGCTGCCTGAGGGCGTGCGCGTGCTACAAGCCGCCGCCGAACGCTGGGGGCTGGCGTTAAGCTTCGAACATTTCGAATGGGCCAGTTGCGATTACTACGCGCAACACGGTCAAATGATGCCTGACGACTGGCACGCGCAGTTGAAAGATTTTGATGCTATCTATTTCGGCGCGGTCGGCTGGCCGGCTATCGTGCCGGATCACATCTCCCTGTGGGGGTCGCTGCTGAAGTTTCGCCGTGAATTCGACCAGTACGTCAACCTGCGTCCGGTGCGCCTGTTCCCCGGCGTCCCCTGCCCGCTGGCGGGTAAACAGCCCGGCGATATTGATTTCTATGTGGTGCGCGAAAATACCGAAGGAGAATACTCCGCTCTGGGGGGGCGAGTGAATCCGGGAACCGAACATGAAGTGGTGCTTCAGGAGTCGGTATTTACCCGGCGCGGCGTCGATCGGATCCTGCGTTACGCCTTTGAACTGGCGCAAAGCCGCCCGCGCAAGACACTCACGTCGGCAACCAAATCCAACGGCCTCGCCATTAGCATGCCCTACTGGGACGAACGGGTTGAAGCGATGGCGCAGCATTACCCGGACGTGAAATGGGATAAGCAGCATATTGATATTCTGTGCGCCCGCTTTGTGCTACAGCCGGAGCGTTTTGACGTGGTGGTCGGCTCCAACCTGTTCGGCGATATCCTCTCCGACCTCGGCCCGGCCTGTACCGGCACCATTGGTATCGCGCCGTCGGCAAATCTTAATCCGGATCGTACCTTCCCCTCGCTGTTTGAAGCCGTCCACGGTTCTGCGCCGGATATCTACGGCAAAAATATCGCCAACCCTATCGCCACCATTTGGGCCGGCGCGATGATGCTGGATTTCCTCGGTAACGGGGATGAACGCTTCCAGGCCGCCCATGACGGCATTCTGGCGGCGATTGAGCAGACCATTGCCAGCGGGCCGAAAACGCCGGATATGAAAGGCAGCGCCTCCACCCAACAGGTGGGCGAGGCGATTTGTCAGGCGATTGCCCGGCGGTAACGGGCACCGGCGGCAAAGCCAAACTGTCGGCCCGCCAGAGGCGGCGGCGCCGGGAAGAGGCCGCGGGCTAAAGCTCCAGCTCCCGCTGCAGCAGCGCGGCAATAGCCTCGCTGCTGTCTGCCGCCACCAGCGATTGACGGAACGCTTCATGCATAATGCGCCGTGCCAGCCGCGAGAAGATGCGCATATGCTGATCCCCCGCGGAATGCTTGTTCAGGGTCAGCATAATCACAAACTGCGCTTCATCATCGCCCCAGGCCACCGGCTGCGCCAGACGGGCGACGCTGATGGTCGACTGCTCAATATGTTCCGATTTGCTGTGCGGAATGGCAAAACTGAACCCCAGGCCGGTGGAAAATACCGCTTCGCGGGCCCACAGATCGGCCTCCAGCTTGCGCGGGTAGCGGCAGCGGCCTGCCAGCAGCAGGTTATCGGTCATGCCTTTCATCACTTCCTCTTTACTGCGCCAGTCGCTGTTCAACGTAATGCAGCGGACGGTAATCAGCGGCGCATCCTGCTGCGCCATGCGGAACTGGGCCAGCAGATGCTCCACCTCCAGCGAAGTACGGCACTGCATCGCCTGGTTAAGCAACTGACGACAGGCGCGGCTATCAAGCTGCGCCAGACGCGCTTTTGTCGCCGGAATCGATGGCGCGCTCATGCTCAATTCATCCAGCCCCAGCCCCACCAGCAGCGGCAACACCGACCCTTTCGCCCCCAGTTCGCCGCACAAACCGATCCACTTCCCCTGACGATGCGCCGCCTGAACCGCATAATCCAGCGCCCGCAAAAATGCCGGATTGAGGCTGTTATAGTGACGCGTTACCTTGGCATTATCGCGATCCACCGCCAGCAGATACTGGGTCAGGTCATTGCTGCCGATGCTAAAGAAATCAATCTCTTCGCAGCACTGGTCGATAATAAACATCACCGACGGCACTTCGAGCATAATACCGAGCGGGATTTTCTCATCAAACGGAATATGCTCGCTGCGCAGCGACTGTTTGGCATCCGCCAGTTGCTCTTTTACCCACAGAATCTCTTCCATTGCTGAAATCATCGGGATCATGATTTTCAGCGCACCGTGCGCCGACGCGCGCAAAATCGCCCGTAGCTGGGTGCGGAACAGCGCCTGGTACTCCTCATAAATACGCACCGCGCGGTAACCAAGAAACGGATTGTTTTCCGCCGGAATATTGAGATATGCCACCGGCTTGTCACCGCCGATATCCATGGTGCGAATGATAATGCTGCGCCCGTTGGCCGGCTCCAGCGCCTGACAAAATAGATTGTAAAGCTCGTCTTCCGATGGCGCGTTCGGACGATCCATATAGAGCATTTCGGTGCGGTACAGCCCCACCGACTGCGCCCCCTGGCTAAATGCTGCCGTCGCTTCCACCGAATGGGCAATATTCGCCGCAACTTCCAGGCGAACGCCATCTTCCGTCCGCCCCTCTTTATCCAGCCAGACCTGCTGCTGGCGATGGATTTGCGCCTGTACCCAGGCTTCCTGCTGATAATATCGCGCCACCGCGTCATCCGGCTTCACGACGACCAGACCGGCATTGCCGTCAATCTGCACCGGCTGATCGACCCACGGCAGCAGCGCGTCCATCTCCACGCCGACCAGGGTCGGGATATTGAACGAGCGTGCGAGGATCACCGTATGCGATGTCGTACCGCCGCTACGCAGCAGCAGGCCTTTAAGACGCGTTTTATCCAGTTCGAGAAACTGGCTGGGGGTTAATTCATCGGCCAGACAGACAGATGCTTCCGTCAGTTTTCCCGGCGCCGGAAAGCGTGATTCGCCATAGATATGCTGCAGCAACTGGAAACAGACATCGCGGACATCCAGTACGCGCTCCTGTAAATAGCGATTGCCGGAAGCGCTGAACTGAGCGCAGAAATGTTCGCCGGAGCGAACCACCGCTTCGGCGCAACTCAGGCCGGACAGCAGACCGTCGAGCAGATGCTGGCGCAGCGAGGCGTCGGTCGCCAGCGAGCGATGCGCGTCGAGGATCGCGCTGGCGGTGCCGTCGTTATCCAGCAGACGAAACTCAATATTTTTGACCAGCAGCGTCAGTCCCTCATCCAGCAACGCCTGCTCCTGCTCAATCGAGCCCGCCGCCGGCAGCGGGCCTGAATCACGCAGATCCAATGATTTCAGATGGATGAGCCTGCCGCCCGCGCTCCCGGCGCAGACCGGTACAGCATGAAACAGCGTAGGGTGAAGACGTGAGAGTGATTCAGGCACCGGCTGAATATCCATTTGTTCCACCGCTGGCAACGGCGCATCGCAATGCGGAAACTCATCGGCGATAAATGCCGACAGTGCCTCAAACGCCTGCGGCTCGTCCTCGCCGCTGATGATCAACTGGCAGCAATCACCTTTAATTGTATTGGTGCCGATAATCGCCAGCGCGCTTTTTGCGTTCCCCCGCCCTGCACTACGAATATTGACCCATTCGACCGAAGACGAAAAACGATTACACAGTGTTTCAACCAGGCTCGCCGGACGCGCATGTACGCCATTGGGCAAATCACAGATGAATTCAATTACCAGGGCCATCGCCTTCCTCCTGAGCAATGCATTATTTCTCCAAAAGGTAAAAAAATTATCCGCCCGCCACTACGCGACAAAACTGGTAATTACTGGACAATTGTATGCTTAGCTCTTTTTTATGCGCGTCATCACAAATAGCGCGATTCAACGCCCCAATAACCCGGCATAGCTAAGATTTGAGGTGGATCGCAATTTTCTTCTCGCCTTACAAATATCCAGTAAATGCGCTTTTTCTCTACTATTTTATGCGCCGCCCTTTTTCTAATGTTGAAACATCAACCCAGCCACGGGCCACGCCGCGCCCAGGAGAAAAACAATGAACGAACTGGTGCAAATACTAAAAAATACACGCCAGCACCTGATGACCGGGGTCTCGCATATGATCCCTTTTGTCGTGTCCGGGGGGATCCTGCTGGCGGTCTCCGTCATGTTGTACGGCAAGGGAGCAGTACCCGATGTCGCCACCGATCCTAATCTGAAAAAACTGTTTGATATTGGCGTAGCGGGCCTGACGCTGATGGTGCCGTTTCTGGCGGCCTACATCGGTTACTCCATTGCCGACCGCGCGGCGCTGGCGCCCTGCGCCATCGGCGCCTGGGTCGGCAACAGCTTCGGCGCCGGTTTCTTCGGCGCGCTGATTGCCGGGATGATTGGCGGTCTGGTGGTTTACTACCTGAAGAAGATCCCGGTGCACAAGATACTGCGCTCGGTGATGCCGATCTTTGTTATCCCGATCGCTGGCACCTTTATTACCGCCGCGATCATGATGTGGGGCCTCGGCGAGCCGATTGGCGCGCTGACCGCCAGCTTAACCAGTTGGCTGCAGGGCATGCGCGAGGGCAGCATCGTCGTGTTAGCCATCATTATGGGCCTGATGCTGGCCTTCGATATGGGCGGTCCGGTCAATAAGGTCGCTTATGCCTTTATGCTGATTTGTGTCTCACAGGGGGTTTACACCGTGGTGGCCATCGCTGCCGTCGGCATCGCCGTACCGCCGCTGGGCATGGGGCTGGCAACATTGATTGGTCGGAAATACTTCTCCGCGGAAGAGCGGGAAACGGGTAAAGCCGCGCTGGTCATGGGCTGCGTTGGTGTCACTGAAGGCGCAATCCCTTTCGCCGCCGCCGACCCGTTGCGCGTGATCCCCTCCATTATGGTTGGCGCCGCCGCGGGTTGCGTCACCGCAGCGCTGCTTGGCGCACAATGCTACGCCGGCTGGGGCGGGCTGATTGTCCTGCCAGTGGTACAGGGTAAAGGCGGCTTTATTGCCGGTATCGTGGTAGGTGCAATCGTCAGCGCAGCCTGCGTCATTCTGCTCAAAGCGCTGGCGAAAAAGAACACGCCGGATGCGAAAGCCGATGACGACATGGATCTTGATTTTGAAATTAACTGAAACACGGGAAGGAATATCATATGACCAAAATTATCGCCGTTACCGCATGCCCGTCTGGCGTCGCCCACACCTATATGGCCGCCGAGTCACTGGAAAGCGCCGCCAAAGCCAAAGGCTGGCAGGTGAAAGTCGAGACCCAGGGCTCTATCGGCATTGAGAACGAACTGACGGCGGATGACGTCGCCAGCGCCGATATGGTTATTCTGACCAAAGATATCGGTATCAAGTTCGAAGAACGTTTTGCCGGAAAAACCATTGTGCGCGTCAACATCAGCGATGCCGTGAAGCGCGCCGAAGCCATTATGAACAAAATCGATAGCCACCTTTCACAGAAGGCCTGAATTGCATCGCGGGGCAGGTTCTGCGCCCCGCTAAATTAACATGGAGTTTGTCATGACCAATCGCACTCAACGCCTAAAAGATCGCCTCTTCGCCCAGCCGCGCGAGATCTCCCTTGAACGTGCTCTGCTCTATACCGCCAGCCATAAGCAGACTGAAGGGGAGCCGATGATGATCCGCCGGGCGAAAGCAACCGCATGGATCCTCGATCATGTGCAGATTTCGATTCGTGATGACGAACTGATCGCCGGTAACCGGACGATTAAGCCGCGTGCCGGAATTATCTCTCCGGAGATGGACCCTTACTGGCTGCTCAGGGAGCTGGATCAGTTCCCGACCCGCCCTCAGGATCGCTTCACTATCAGCGAGGAAGACAAACGCATCTACCGCGAAGAACTTTTCCCTTACTGGGAAAATCGCTCAATGAAGGACTTTATTAATCGCCAGATGACGGATGAAGTGAAAAGTGCCGTCAGTACGCAAATTTTTAGCGTTAACCAGACGGATAAGGGCCAGGGGCATATTATTATTGACTACCCTCGCCTGCTGGAAAATGGCCTGGCCGCGCTGGTAACGGAACTTAAAGCGGTGAATAAACAGCATCCGCAAAACCACTTCTATCAGGCGGTGCTGATCCTGCTGGAAGCCTCTCAGCGCCATATCCTGCGCTATGCGGCCCTTGCCGATGAAATGGCCGCCAGTTGCGACGATACGCAGCGGCGCAAGGAGCTAAAGAGCATTGCGGATATTTCCCGCCATAATGCGCGACACCGTCCGGAGGATTTCTGCCAGGCGTGCCAGTTGTTCTGGTATATGAATATTATTTTGCAGTATGAATCCAACGCCAGTTCGATTTCGCTGGGGCGCTTTGATCAATACATGCTGCCTTATTATCAGGCGTCGCTAAATCGCGGTCAGGATCCGCGGTTTCTTCAAGAGCTACTGGAATCGCTGTGGGTGAAGTGTAACGATATTGTCCTGCTGCGCTCGACCAGCAGCGCACGCTACTTTGCCGGCTTTCCCACGGGTTATACCGCCCTGCTCGGCGGCCTGACCGTGACCGGGCGCAGCGCGGTGAACGTTCTGTCGTTTTTATCCCTTGACGCTTATCAGAACGTTCGCCTGCCGCAGCCGAACCTCGGCGTGCGGGTCAATGAGCTTATTGACCGTCCTTTCCTGCGCAAAACCGCAGAAACCATTCGCCTTGGCACCGGTATACCGCAAATCTTTAACGACGAAGTGGTGATCCCGGCGTTTCTCAATCGCGGCGTGTCGCTGGAAGATGCGCGGGATTATTCGGTGGTCGGCTGCGTTGAGCTGTCGATCCCTGGGCGCACCTACGGCCTGCACGATATCGCGATGTTTAATCTGCTGAAGGTGATGGAGATCGTGATGCTGGAAAACGAAGACAATCCCGACATCAGCTGGGATGGGTTGATTAGCCAGATCCGCGACAAAATTCGCTACTACATCAAACTGATGGTCGAAGGCAGTAATATTTGCGATATCGGCCACCGGGACTGGGCGCCGGTTCCCCTGCTTTCATCGTTTATTGAAGACTGCGTGCAGCACGGCAAAGATATTACCGAAGGCGGCGCGCGCTATAACTTCTCCGGCGTTCAGGGCATCGGCATCGCTAATCTGAGCGACTCGCTGCATGCGCTCAAAGGGATGGTGTTTGAGCAGAAACGCCTGAGTTTTGCTGAACTGATGGCGGTGCTGAAAGCCAATTTCCAGACGCCAGAAGGGGAACAAATCCGCGCCCGCCTGATCAATCGCTTTGAGAAATACGGTAACGATATTGACGAGGTGGACAATATCAGCGCCGATTTGCTGCGCTTCTATTGTAAAGAGGTGGAGCGGTACCAGAACCCGCGCGGCGGCCATTTCACACCGGGCTCATATACCGTGTCCGCCCACGTGCCGCTGGGCTCGGTGGTTGGCGCAACCCCTGACGGACGCCTGGCCGGTGAGCAACTGGCGGACGGCGGACTGTCGCCGATGGTCGGTCAGGACGCCCAGGGGCCAACGGCGGTGCTCAAGTCGGTCAGCAAGCTGGATAACTATCTGTTGTCTAACGGTACGCTGCTCAACGTCAAATTCACGCCGGCGACGCTTGCCGGTGACAGCGGCCTCAATAAGCTCGCCGACTTTTTACAGGCTTTCACCCGGCTTAAGCTACAGCACATTCAGTTCAACGTGGTCAACGCCGACACGCTGCGCGAAGCCCAGCGGCGGCCACAGGATTTCGCCGGTCTGGTGGTGCGTGTGGCGGGATACAGCGCCTTTTTCGTCGAGCTGTCGCAGGAGATTCAGGATGACATTATCCGCCGCACCGCGCATCAATTGTGAGGTGATGGAAACGCGCGCCGACAGGGCGCGCATTTTTAACATTCAGCGCTACTCTTTGAATGACGGTCAGGGGATCCGCACCGTCGTTTTTTTTAAAGGCTGCCCGCACGCCTGCCCATGGTGCGCCAATCCGGAATCGATATCGCCGAAAATCCAGACCGTGCGCCGGGAGAGCAAATGCCTGCATTGCGCCCGCTGCCAGCAGGATGTTACCGAGTGCCCTTCCGGCGCATGGGAGCAAATTGGTCGCGACGTGACGCTGGATACGTTGCTTAACGAGGTGCTGAAGGATGACGTATTCTTCCGCGCATCCGGCGGCGGCGTGACCCTGTCGGGGGGCGAAGTATTGATGCAGGCCGAATTCGCCGCGCGTTTTCTGTGCCGCTTACGCCAATGGGGGATCAGGACCGCTATCGAAACGGCAGGCGATAGCGCGTTTAACCGCTTTTTTCCGCTGGCGAAGGCATGTGATGAAGTACTGTTTGATTTGAAAATCATGGATGCAGCCCTGGCCCGGAGACTGCTGCGGATCAATATGCCGCGGGTACTGGATAACTTTACTCGCCTGGTGGAGGCGAATATTCCCGTGATTCCACGGATACCGTTAATTCCGGGTTTTACACTTAATGAAGAGAATTTCCGCCAGATTCTGGCGTTTCTGGCCCCCTTAAAACTAAGCGACATTCATCTTCTGCCATTCCATCAATACGGCGAGCCAAAATATCGCTTACTGGGCAAAACATGGTCGATGTCGATGATTAACGCCCCCACAGAGTCTGAGATTCAACCATTCAAGACGCTGGCCGAACAGGCCGGCTTTAGCGTGACCATTGGCGGATAACGCCTGGAGGATGCTATGGATTTCAATATCGTTGCCGTAACGGCCTGTGTCAGCGGCGTCGCTCACACCTATATGGCGGCTGAGCGCCTGGAAAAGGTCGGTCACCACGAGAAATGGAATATCAAAATAGAAACCCAGGGCGCGCTGGGAGTAGAGAATAAAATAACGGCTGACGATATTGCCCACGCCGATGTCGTTCTGCTGGTAACGGATATTGAGATTGACGACGCCAGACGCTTTAGCGGCATCCGTACCATTAAGACCAGTATCAAAACTTTTTTATTGCAGCCGCAGCAAATTGTCGACGCGGTGAGAGGCATTATGAAAAAACCGGTGGTCTATATTGAGATCCCCTGAGTGCGATGAGATTCTTGCTCTAATGCGGGTCAAGTTAAGGGGTGTCAGTTGTGTTTATGGCTGGCTGAGCGGTTCTGTCGATCGGTGGTTATGGCGAACATGGCGCGTTTTTCGTTTTCGCCCATTCAGATTCCGTGGTCTGTTCCGTTCACGATAAATACGCGGATATTCGTTATATCCACTGCATGTGAACGGGCAGGGGGACGTTTCGCCCGTCCCCCTGCACCCCCGGCATGGCGCTGAAAACCTGCCGCTGCGCGGTCCGCTCCACTCCGGCTTCATCTGGCGGACCGGGCGGGACTCGACGTCCCTGTCTCGACCCGCCCTCTGGCCGCCGTCCTGGCGGCCAGTCCTGGATGCGCGCCTGCGTTCCCGCCAGGTTTCCTTGATGCGCCCAACCCCCATGCGGTGAGTCCGTTATTCGTCAGGGGCTTTTCAGAGGCTGAAAGTCATAAAAAAGTTATATCCTTTATATTTAAGCCCGTATCAGCTCAGTTAGTGAATCAACCGAATCAGATTTTCGTTTAAACCACCGATAATGCGATTGCCGCTGGCAAATAAAACAAAAGACAACACCGATGATTTGCTTAAGTGAACGGCATTGGGCTCTTGCTCCGGTTGTATCGCGCCTCTGAGGCGGCGTGCCCTGAGACGCGACGGCGTTGACCTGGACTGCCATTTCTGATGACGGTCAGGTTTGCGGGCAGGTCAGACATTCTCTGCCAACTGGCGAGAAGCTGGCGTCGCTATCCACACTCGCCCGCGAGCCTTTCCGCTATTCCACATCCAGCAACCATTTTTGCGCTGGCGTCAGACGACTGGCGGTTTCCTGCGTCAGCCAGCGCTGCTGATCCTGCTGCGCCGTGTCTTGCCGGTCGATATACAAGCCGTGCAGCACCCGTCTTCTGCTGCCAATCCGGTTACGCGTTCCGCCGTGCCAGGCATGAGCGTTATAGATCATCACGCTGCCTGCCGGTGCGGCAAACACCACTTCATCAGGATGCGTCTGCTCCGGGTCATCCAGCACCTCTTCCGGCAGCTCTGGCCGCAGATGCGTACCGGGAATAATGCGCGGCGCGCCATTTTCCGCACTTAAATCATCAATTGCCCAAATGGTATTCACCAGATGCACTTTCGGAAAATCAGGTCGCGGTTTTTTCCAGTCCGCATGCAGCGGCTGGTGACCGCCGTTAAA
This sequence comes from Klebsiella indica, assembly GCF_005860775.1. Classification (GTDB taxonomy): domain Bacteria; phylum Pseudomonadota; class Gammaproteobacteria; order Enterobacterales; family Enterobacteriaceae; genus Klebsiella; species Klebsiella indica. Next base: position 49,128 of record NZ_VCHQ01000037.1, on the reverse strand, counting down.
CAACGCTTCCCGCGCGTTGAGGCTGGAGACTTTAAAGTCGCCCTGAAAAATATAGTGACAGGCAGAAAGGATCAGCGGATGACACCAGACTTTCTCCCAAATCGCCCCTTTGTTAATCAGATTGGCAATGCGCGTCGCCGTCGCTTCCTGGTGATGCTCAATCGCCAGGTTATCCCCCTCTTTCTCAACGATAGCGTCAATAAGCGTGCGCATCGCCGCCAGCCACTCCGGGTCCACCACGTTATGCACAACGGTATAACCCAGCGTATCCAGCTCCTGCTGCATTTTCGCAGGAAGCGCCATGTCGGCCCCCAGCGCGTTCAGATAAACGGCAGATTGTTGTTCCATATGTATATTCCTTAACTTATCGATAACACAATACCAACTCTAAGCTGCGTCACGACGGAATACATGAGGCTAAAACTACAAAAAACTGGACAAGCGTACACGGGACAGAAAAGTGTGAAGGATATCAAAATCCAGCGTTTTCACCCTTCTCTGCTGAAGGCCCAGGAGAGATTGCTCTGATACAGAACAGATCAATATTCATAAAATAGATTATAATCAACAGGATAATAATTCTCTTCTAAGGCCTACGGAATGATTGACACGCTGGCGGATATTTTAAATCGTTTAGTGAATCAGAAAGATAATCTGCACGTCAGGTTTCCCGATCCAGACATTTCCGAGCCCGCGCTGGCGTTTAAAGTGCCCTTTCCGCGGCTGGAAATTGTACTGGAAGGCGATCTTAAGGAGAGCGGTCTGCCGCTGTCAGAGACGGTTTTATCCGCTTCACAGGTACTCTACGTGCAGGCGGGGAAATGGACGCTGCCGGAATGGACCGGACCGGCAGCAACATTAAGTATTCTGTTTGGCCGTCAGAAGCTCGGTTTTTGCCTTCAGCACTGGGACGGCAAGCAACTCCGAACAGAGAAGCAGAACGTCGCCCGTCTGGGGCCGCGGGTGGGTTCTTATCTGTTGCTGTCACTGAATGAAATTTGCCTGCAGCCGGATCCGGTCACCGCCAGGCTGGTGGTTTCTGCCTTACTGAGCCACTGCCTTGAGCAACTGGTCGGGCTGGAGATGCGCGTCAGCCGCAGCCGCGATCTGTTTATGGCGGTGCAGGATTATCTGGAAGAGCATCTCAGCCAGCCCCTGACCCGTGAATCGGTAGCCAGGCGCTTCCATATTACACCGAATTATCTTTCGCATATCTTCCAGAAATCCGGTTCCGTCGGTTTTAATGAATTTTTGACCAGCGTACGGCTGGAGAAAGCGAAAAAACTGCTGCGCGGCTACGATCTCAAGGTGAAAGAGATCGCCCATAACTGCGGGTTTGTTGACAGTAACTATTTCTGCCGGGTGTTTAAACGCTATACCGAGCGCTCCCCATCTGAATATCGCCGTCACTGCCGCAGCGCCCAGCAGGGATAATTCAGGCCGCGCTAAACGGCCCACTCCACGCGCCCTCGTCCCTTCTTTTTCGCCTTGTAGAGCGCGTTATCAATCTTTTTAATAAACAGGTTCTGCGGCTCGCCTTTACCACGCACCCCAACGCCAATGCTGACCGACAGCGGATTATCATGGTTAATCAGGATCGCACGGGCATTTTGCAAAATAGATTGCGCCAGTTCATCCACTTCCTGCGCCGTCAGACCATCAACAATAATGGCGAACTCTTCTCCCCCGATTCGGGAAGGCAGCACCTTATCGCTGGTGAGCCTGGCCAGCTGTTTACCGAAAGCAAACAGCACTTCATCTCCCACCATGTGACCATAGGTGTCGTTAATGTTCTTAAAGTAGTCGATATCGACAATCATTATCGCTATCGCATGGCCCTCTTTCTCACGGATGGTATCGGTAAAAAAGCGTCGGTTTGGTAGCCGGGTTAATTCATCTTTCAGCGATTGAGAACGCGCATCGACGTAGAGGCGATTAATACGCGCAATGATTTTGTAGATCCCGACCGTGGCCAACAGTATGCCGGACAAACGCAGGAGATCTTCGCAGTAGTACCCCATCCAGCGTGGCTGGAAATAGATTTCATCCATCAGGTCGAAAGTGCCGCCGGCAATCCACAGCAGTAGCCCATAGCGCACCCAGTTTACGGCCACATGGTGCATGCGTACTTTCGTTGAACTCCAGAGCATAAACAGCAAAAAAAGCAGCACCAGAAAATCAATATATATTCCTGGATTAAACAAGATCACGCGCCACGACCCCAGTCGCGGTGATAAAAATGCACATAAAGCGGATACGGAAACAACAACCAATAGCGCGGGAAGAAAATGCATTCGGGAGACAGTGGAGGACGGTTGAATGATAACGTTTTTTTCACGTTCTGGCATAATCAATTCCCTTAACAACGCGGTTCGCCAGTTTTAACAAAACTGGCGGAAAGTATATCAGGTGAAAGTACTGGCGCGAATTTTTAAAGGATGCCAGCCAGTGGCAAATGTCGACCGATGGGGAATGGACTGACTCCGCGGAATTTTTCCAACCAACAACCAATCCCTGGTGACGGAGTCAGTGAAGCGCATGGTATCGGGTTAACGTCGCGGAGATTTACCATTGGGTGCGTGAGGAAACGGGACGCCGTCATCAGAGACACACGAAACATCACTCAGAACTGCCGTTATTGCCATCTGACACGGGCATTATCCTTACATCGAACCTGAATTGTCCAAAAAACGGCCTGCTGACACCAGGTTTCCATCGCCAGACTCTCCCTCTTACAGACATCTAACGTAGCATGTTGCAATATTTTCTCGGCCCCGGAGCATTGCGTAATCTACCCGCCGATGTTAGCCAGCAGAGCATTTGTCGACTGTCCTTGAAGCTACGACCATTGATAGTGGTATTCATGCGAGAGCGGATACCACATGGCCTCGCCTCACGCTGGACGGCTTTTCCTTCCCTTTATTTTTACCTGATCCGGCAATTTTACCTTATCGGCAATACAGGCCAACAAAGGCTATTTTCACCGCCAATATATTGATTTTGTGATGGCAGCAGCAGCCGGTAAATCTGCTGTTTTCACGCAAAATGTTACCTCCCGCACGCGCAGCGGCAAATATTCGTCTAAGGTTTTCTGATAGCCAAATGCAGTGGCACAGAGTCTGCAATGATAAGGAGAACAACCTATGACGCGTTCCGCTTCTCGTCGCCCCGCCCCCCTTCCCTATGCTCTACATCTGGCGCTGGGAGGGGCATTCATCGCCCTGGCGACGCTGACGGCTCAGGCGGCGGAGCCCCGCACCACCCCGCAATCGCCCGATATTCTGCTCGGTCCGCTATTTAATGATGTGCAAAGCGCCAGACTTTTCTCCGATCAGAAAACTTTCGCCGACGCTATCCCGAACAGCGATCCGCTGATGATCCTTGCCGATTACCGCATGCAGAAGAATCAGAGAAGTTTCGATTTACGACACTTCGTCGAACTCAATTTTACGCTTCCGGGAGAGAATGATCGGTACGTTCCGCCAGCAGGACAGACGTTGCGCCAGCATATTGACGGGTTATGGCCGGTACTGACGCGCAGCACCGTCGAGGTGGAAAAATGGGATTCATTGTTGCCGCTGCCAAAACCTTATGTGGTCCCCGGCGGACGCTTTCGCGAAGTCTATTACTGGGACAGCTACTTCACCATGCTCGGTCTGGCAGAGAGTGGGCACTGGGATAAAATCGAAGATATGGTGGCGAATTTCGCTGCTGAAATTGATACCTGGGGCCATATTCCCAACGGCAACCGCACCTACTATCTGAGCCGCTCGCAACCCCCGTTCTTTTCATTTATGGTCGAACTGCTGGCCACGCACGATGGTAACGAGGCGCTCAAAAAATGGCAGCCGCAGATGGAAAAAGAGTACCAGTACTGGATGGCGGGAGCTGAAGCGCTTGAACCCGGCAGCGCCAACCAGCGTGTTGTACGCATGCCTGATGGATCGCTGCTTAATCGCTACTGGGATGACAAAGACACGCCGCGACCAGAATCCTGGCTGGATGATGTCACTACCGCCAAAAGCAACCCAAACCGTCCGGCCACCGAGATCTACCGCGATCTGCGATCCGCTGCAGCTTCCGGCTGGGATTTCAGCTCCCGTTGGATGGATAATCCGCAGCAGCTCGCGACCATCCGTACGACCACAATTATTCCGGTTGATTTGAACGCGCTGATGTTTCATATGGAAAAAACGCTCTCCCGCGCCAGTACAGCGGCGGGAGACAGTGCGAAAGCCGCACAGTATGAGGCCTTAGCCAGCGCCAGACAGAAAGCGCTGGAGAAATACCTGTGGAATGATAAAGAAGGCTGGTACGCCGATTACGATCTGAAGAATCACAAAGTACGTAATCAGTTGACCGCCGCGGCGTTGTTCCCTCTGTACGTCAATGCCGCCTCCAGCGAACGCGCGGCAAAAGTCGCCGCCGCCACCGAATCTCGATTACTTAAACCCGGCGGACTGACCACCACGACGGTGGATAGCGGCCAGCAATGGGATGCGCCAAACGGCTGGGCGCCGCTACAGTGGGTTGCTGCTGAAGGTCTGCAAAAATATGGTCAAAAGAAAATCGCCATGGAGGTAAGCTGGCGCTTCCTGCGTAACGTCCAGCACACTTACGATAAGGAGCAGAAGCTGGTTGAAAAATACAATGTCAGCTCTACGGGCACCGGTGGTGGTGGCGGAGAGTACCCGTTGCAGGATGGTTTTGGCTGGACTAATGGCGTGACGTTGAAAATGCTGGTTCTGATTTGTCCGCAGGAGAAACCGTGCGATTCCGTTCCGGCTACGCGCCCGGCAACGAATGACGCGCCCGACAAGGTGTCTAACAGCCTCCCCGAGCCTGCAGCCAACGATCCTGTCGCCACGGAAAATAAACAAACTGCGCAGTGACCTTTTGCGCGGCGGATATCCGTCGCGCACTCTCTTCAGGGGATGTCTGCTATTTTATTTTCATGATCAATTAAATTAACTCTTTTTATCCGCGACTCAAATACAAAAAACATTCAGGCTTCGGGGAAGGATTTTCCGGGGAAAACATAGTTCACGGTACGATCGGCAAATGTACCTTGTTCTGATTGTGGGGAAATTATGGGGAAATAGAAAAGTCATTTTTATGCCGGGAGGCAAAATCATCGTCAGAAAGGTGAATGGCAGGCACAAAAAAACCACCCGGAGGTGGTTTTACGACACTGCTTATTGCTTTGATTATTCTGCTTTTATCCCAATGGTACCCGGAGCGGGACTTGAACCCGCACAGCGCGAACGCCGAGGGATTTTAAATCCCTTGTGTCTACCGATTCCACCATCCGGGCTCGGGATTGAAATTGGAGGCGCGTTCCGGAGTCGAACCGGACTAGACGGATTTGCAATCCGCTACATAACCGCTTTGCTAACGCGCCTTAATACATTAACACCCGCATTTGCCGATGCTTTTAACTGGAGCGGGAAACGAGACTCGAACTCGCGACCCCGACCTTGGCAAGGTCGTGCTCTACCAACTGAGCTATTCCCGCAGTGTCAAGCTAATTGCTAATCACTTGATTTCGTTATCGTCTGTCAGACTGTGCTGCCGTTCGATGCGTTGCATTCTACTTACCTGGCGCAATGAGTCAACGTTATTTTTTAAAACCCCGTATTGTTTGCTGAAAATTGCGCCGAAACGATCACTGTTCAAGCAAATCCCCACGTGCCGCGTTCAAATATTGCAGCATAGACCACAGCGTCAGTACTGCCGCGACAAAAAACAGACCGATTCCCGCCCATTCAACCCAAATATATGGCCGCCACAGCATCCACACCAACGCCGTCATCTGAGCGGTGGTTTTCACTTTACCTATCCACGATACCGCCACGCTGCTGCGCTTGCCCAGTTCGGCCATCCACTCACGTAGCGCGGAAATAATGATTTCACGGGCGATCATCGTTGCGGCCGGTAACGTCACCCACCAGGTGTGGTAGTGTTCAGCAACCAGCACCATCGCAATCGCCACCATCACTTTATCCGCTACCGGGTCAAGGAAAGCACCGAAACGGGTGCTCTGGTTCCAGCGGCGCGCCAGGTAGCCATCAAACCAGTCGGTCACTGCGGCAATAAAGAAAATCAGCGCGCAGGCAAATGGCGCCCAGGTAAATGGCAGGTAAAACGCCAGTACAAAGAACGGGATAAGAATGACGCGAAACAGAGTAAGCAACGTAGGGATATTAAATCGCATAATAACGGGTAACTATCTGTTGTAAGTAAAAATTAGCCCTATGTTGCTACAGAGCCCCTAATGTTTCAACGAGTAGAAGATCTTTTCTGCCAGACCGTGAGATATACCCGGTACTTTAGCAATCTCTTCGACGCTGGCTTTCTGCAGCCCTTGCAGACCCCCCATATATTTCAGCAGCATTTGTCGGCGTTTTGGCCCCACTCCTTCAATCGTTTCTAACGTGCTGGTGCTTTTCACCTTCGCCCGTTTTTTGCGATGACCGGAAATAGCATGATCGTGTGATTCATCACGTATATGCTGGATAACATGCAGCGCCGGTGAATCCGGCGGCAAGCTAAAACCGTCACCTTCCGCGTCGAAAAATAGCGTCTCCAGACCCGCTTTACGGTCACTGCCTTTTGCCACGCCCAACAGCAAAGGATGATTTTTATCCCACGGAACATCCAGCCCGGCAAAAACCGTTTTCGCCTGTCCAAGCTGACCTTTACCGCCATCAATCAGGATAACATCAGGAATTTTACTCTCTTCTATCGCCTTGCCATAGCGACGACGCAGAACCTGATTCATCGCCGCATAATCATCTCCCGGCGTGATGCCGGTAATGTTATAACGGCGATATTCCGCGCGCAGCGGCCCGTTATTGTCAAAAACCACGCACGAGGCGACCGTCTGCTCACCCATAGTGTGACTGATATCGAAACACTCCATCCTATTCACCGTCGGCAGCTTAAGCAATGTTGCCAGCGCCTGCAGGCGTTGCGTAATCGTCGCGTGTTGAGAAAGTTTAGCCGTCAACGCCGTCGCAGCATTGGTCCGCGCCAGCTTCAAATAACGTGCACGATCGCCACGCGGCTTCGTCTGTACATTAACCCGACGCCCCGCCAGCTCAGAGAGCGAATCGGACAGCAGCGTTTTATCACCCAGATTAAAATCCAGTAAGATCTCGCCAGGTAAAGTACGCATCTGGCTGCCCTGTAAATAGAATTGACCGACAAAGGTTTCCACAACTTCCCCCAGTTCGGTTCCATTGGGGACTCTGGGGAAATAGCTGCGGCTACCCAGCACTTTACCCTGACGAATAAATAGCACGTGGACACAGGCCATTCCGGCCTCAAACGCCACGCCAATCACATCCAGATCGTCCCCGGTATTAGAAACAAACTGCTTTTCGGTGACCCGACGCACGGCCTGAATCTGATCGCGGATCCGCGCCGCCTCTTCAAACGCCAGCGACCGGCTGGCCTTCTCCATGCGGGCAATCAACTGCGTGAGCACCTGATCGTCCTTACCCGTAAGGAACAGGCGGACATAATCAACCTGCTGTGCATACTCTTCTTCACTCACCAGCCCGGCGACACACGGCCCCAGACAGCGACCAATTTGATATTGCAGGCAGGGCCGGGAGCGATTGCGGTACACACTGTTTTCACACTGCCGGATGGGGAAGATTTTTTGCAGCAGAGCTAAAGTTTCGCGAACCGCATAACCATTCGGAAACGGGCCAAAATACTCACCTTTCGCATGCTTTGCCCCGCGATGCATGGCCAGACGAGGATGGGTATCGCCGCTAAGAAAAATAAAAGGGTAGGATTTATCATCGCGCAGCAGCACGTTGTAACGCGGCTGATACAGCTTGATATAATTGTGCTCAAGCAGCAGCGCTTCCGTTTCGGTGTGGGTAACGGTCACGTCTATCTGCGCGATGAGCGCCACCAGCGCCTCCGTTTTGCGCGAAGCCAGATTGCTGCGAAAATAGCTGCTGAGGCGCTTTTTTAAATCTTTGGCTTTACCTACATAAATGACAGTACCGCCAGCATCATACATACGATAGACGCCCGGTTGGCTGGTAACTGTCTTCAGGAAAGCTTTGGCGTCAAAAACATCACTCACTGACTTGCTAACGACTCCGTATTGCACAGGCCATGGCGAATTGCCAGGTGCGTCAGCTCCACATCGCCATGAATGTTAAGTTTACTGAACATACGATAACGATAGCTGTTCACCGTCTTAGGACTCAGATTTAACTGCTCTGAGATCTCATTGACCTTCTGACCTCGGGTGATCATCAGCATAATCTGCAATTCTCGCTCGGACAAACTGGCAAACGGCGATTCTGCCTTTTCAGGTTCAATCTGGCTGAGGGCCATTTGTTGGGCGATATCCGAGGCGATATAACGCTGGCCGGACGCCACGCAACGAATCGCATTGACGACTTCCTTCGGCGCTGCGCCTTTACTGAGATACCCCGCCGCGCCGGCTTGCATAACCCTGGCCGGCAGTGGGTTTTCAGTATGCACCGTCAGCATAATCACTTTGGCATCGGCAACAGAGCGGACAATCTTACGCGTCGCTTCAAGTCCGCCGATACCCGGCATATTCATATCCATCAGGACGACATCAACGGGATGTGCGCGGCACCATTTCACGGCATCCTCGCCGCAGCAGGCTTCGCCGGCAACTTTAATCCCTTTTATATCTTCCAGAATGCGTCGTATCCCTGCGCGCACTAGTTCGTGGTCATCAACAAGAAGGACGTTGATCAAAGGAATAATCTCCAGAATTGAGGGATAACGCTACTGATAGCTTATCTTTTACATATTACCGGGTTTTATCGTAACTTTAAAAGCCCAAAAATGTGCTACGAAAACTTTCTTACGCCATAGTGAAAATTTGTCAGCGTATCTTATGGAATTCCATAGATAACATAGCGTTATACAACACCATTTTTTTAACATTGATCATACAGATTACGCAAAAACACAACACTTTATGTAGAAGCGAAATACAGCGCTGATATGTAACAATTATTAACGAAAAAATAGCATCACGCAAAATTATCCCGCTCAGGCCCCATAATTACGTATTACGCAACAAATAGAACCATTCACCATTCAAATGAGAGAACAGAAATCAGGCACTCTTTTTTCCCTTGCTTGTGGTATACTGCGCCGCCTTTACTTTTAGTCATGCGCATTTGCGCAGAAAGCAAACGAGGATATCGATGAGTACACCAGATTTTTCCACTGCAGAAAATAATCAAGAGCTGGCGCAAGAAGTTTGCTGCCTGAAAGCGATGCTGACGTTGATGCTTCAGGCCATGGGCCAGGCAGATGCAGGCCGCGTGATTATTAAAATGGAAAAGCAAATCGCGCAGATGGAAGATAAGGCTCAGGCTGCCGTATTCTCCAGTACGGTCAAGCAAATTAAACAGGCGTACCGTCAGTAATCATTCACCGGCTGAAAGTATGACTGACAGCCGGTTTTGCGTCTGACACGCAGAACAACGAATTAACTCAAATTAATCCCGTCGCCACCGCATAGCAGGCAATTTGCGTTTTGTTTGGTGCATTGAATTTTCGCTGCATATTCTTCTGATGGAAATTGACGGTATTTTCAGAGATAGAGAGAATCATCGCCACTTCTGCCGACGTTTTCCCTTCCGCCGTCCATTTGAGAATCTCCAGTTCGCGTCGGCTAAATTTCATTTCCGGCGGCATAACCATCCCATCTTCCAGTCGCAACAGCGTGAATAAACTTAATTCTGTTAGCATACTTAAACGCATTTCCAGTTCATCTTCCGCAAAAGGGCCCGGACCCGGCTTGTTACCTGAAACGGATAGGAATCCCTGGGCATGATTCGGCAATATCCGGCACTGAGTCACACCTTTGCGTAAACCATGATCGCGCGCGCCATTCCATAATTCCGGCGTATCACGAAATAACGTGTCGTTCCACTGCAGATGCCCGCGAATGAAATTCTCGTTGCGTAGTACCGGATCAATAGCGAAATAATTTTCGGCTTGATAGTGCGACATCCAGGCCTGCGGATAGGTTGATTGCAGGGTCAACCTGGGGCGCGTAAACGGTACAGGATGCCGAACACAAAGCGCGAAGTAATCATATTCCAGTCCCTGCACCTGCTGCTGTAGCAGTTTATAAACCCCTTCCCCCGAAGCGATTGACTGAAATTGTTGCAGCATATCCCGCCGCCAGCTGAAAAAATCATTGTCCCTCATAACTGACCAAATAACCCCTAAGTAATAATCATTCTTATAAACATATAAAGCTAACACATAAATCTTTTTTATATGTATACCCGTCATACTTCAAGTTGCATGTGCGTTGGCTTTCCTCGTTCACCCCAGTCACGTACTGGAGTACGCTCCCGGGGATTCACTGCGTCGCCGCCTTCCTGCAACTCGAATAATTTAGGGTATATAAAATATCTATAGCCTGAATAATTAGAATTGCAGAACAAAACGACTATCCGTTTTGAACAACGCTTGCACGGCTCCCGAAAGGCCGTGCCTCATAGATGAAACGCATCACACCGCAGCCAACACATCTGCAGCCTGAAGTCTGACGGCTAAAAAGCCCCCCATTTATTAGACTGCCGCGGGCAACATCACCTGATTTAATAAATAAAGTATACCTCCGGCACGCCTGAATTGATGAAATACACAACCAGATTGCTCATAACCTGCGGCAGAATAAGCAACATTTGATAGCCGCAATCAGTACAAACATGGGCCCTCAGAGTGCGTTCGCCAGAACATTACCCCGGGAACGCAACCGGAGGAAAATGTTACTGCATCAGGAATTTTTCAAGGAACTGGCGAGTACGCGGCTGCCGGGGATTAGCAAACAGTGATTTCGCTTCGCCCTGTTCAACAATACGCCCCTGATCCATAAAAATCGCACGATCCGCCACGTCACGGGCGAAACTCATCTCGTGGGTCACTATCACCATAGTACGCTTCTCCTGCGCCAGCTGACGAATGGTGTTAAGCACCTCACCCACCAGTTCAGGATCTAACGCCGATGTGGGTTCGTCAAACAGGATCACATCGGGGCGCATAGCCAGCGCACGCGCTATCGCCACGCGCTGCTGCTGCCCGCCGGACAAGCGCCGCGGATAGCTGTTTTCTTTACCGGCAAGGCCAACCTTCGCCAACAGTTCACGGGCCCGAATAATGGCGGCGTTTTTATCCTCGCCTTTAACGATTACCGGCCCTTCAATGATATTTTCTAAAACCGTCCGATGTGGAAAAAGATTGAAGTTCTGAAACACAAAGCCCACATGCTGACGCAGGCGGCGAATGGCCGCTTTTTGCTGACTGATGCTGCGTGCTATATCTATCGTGACCTCACCAACCCGAATCGTCCCGCTTTCCGGCTGTTCCAGCAGATTAATACTGCGCAACAATGTGGTTTTGCCGGAGCCGCTGGGACCGATGATTGCAACAACCTCGCCTTCCTGTACTTCAAGGTCGATACCATGCAGAACCGTTTGCCCATGGAATTTTTTCACCAGGTTTTTGACTTCAATGGCACTCATTTCGGCTCACGCTCCTGGCGGTTAAGTTGATGTTCAAAATAGTTTTGCAGCGTCGACAGTACCGTCGCCATCACCCAATAGATCAGTGACGCAGCCAGATACATGGTGAACACCTCCAGAGTACGCGAGGTGATCAGTTGCGCCTGACGAAACAGTTCCGGTACCTGGATAGTCGCGGCCAGCGAGGTATCTTTCACCAGGCTGATAAAACTGTTAGAAAGCGGCGGCAGCGCCACCCGCGCGGCCTGCGGAAGAATAGCCCGACGCATCGCCTGCCAGCGCGTCATACCGATACTTGCCGCCGCTTCCCACTGCCCTTTGTCAATGGAGGCAATGGCTGCGCGCAGCGTCTCGGCTGCGTAAGCCGCAGTATTGAGCGACAAACCGATCATTGCCGCGGGAACAGGATCCAGTTCAATACCAAACTGCGGCAAACCGTAATAGATCATAAACAGTTGCGCGATCAGCGGTGTACCGCGAAAAATGGAAATATACATCCGTGCCAGCCATTTTACTGGCCAGACCGACGACATACGCATCAGGGCCAGAATGAACCCTAGCACCAGACCAAATAACATACCGCCGATGCTGAGCTGTAGCGTGAAAATCGCTCCTTTTAGCAGAAAAGGCGCCGAATCGATAACCAGTTGGATACTCTCTTGCATTCTATTCGCTCTGTATTAGATATGAGGATGATAGGCGAACAGCGCAGGTGCACCGCCAGTGTGGACAAACAATATCGGCCCTTCATCTTTAAAACGATTCTGGTTGATGCCATCAATCAGTCCAGCCATCGCTTTTCCGGTATAAACCGGATCCAGCAGGATGCCCTCCAGCTGTGCCAGCAGCTTCACCGCCGCCATCCCCTCATCGTTCGGCGTACCATAACCCGGCGCAAAGTAGTCATCCCATAGCTGAATATCGGCCTTCGCCTCCAGCGCCAGGCTGTTTGCCACCGCCTGTTGCAGCGCAACCACCTTTGGCAACTGGTCCGCAACTGTGCGCGACACGGTTACACCAATCAATTCAGTCTCTGGCATCAATTGTTCAAGACCCACGGCGAGACCTGCATGGGTGCCTGCGCTCCCGGATGCCACCACAATTGACGAAAGGCCAACCGCACCTTCACACTGCTGAGCAATTTCCAGCGCACTTTCTACATAACCCAGGGCGCCCAGGGCATTAGAACCGCCAACCGGGATCACATACGGACGGTAGCCCTGAGCTTCAATACGTGTCGCCAGTTCCTCCAGTTGCGCATTGGGATCGGTCAGCGCATCACACATTTCAACCTGAGTATTAAACAAGTCGAGGAGCAGGCGGTTACCGTTAGTCAGGTAGTTCTCCGCCCGGGTACCTATCGGATTCTCCAGCAACGCCACGCAATGCAGACCCAGTTTCGCCGCGACTGCCGCCGTCTGACGGACATGGTTAGACTGGATAGCCCCTGCGGTGATGAGCGTATCCGCGCCCTCGCGCAGCGCATCGGCCGCCAGAAATTCCAGTTTGCGCAGCTTATTTCCCCCCATTGCCAGGGGAGTGACGTCATCACGTTTAATGAAAATTTCGCGACCAAGGTGATCGGATAAACGCGGCAGATATTCAAGCGGCGTCGGCGCGCCAATCAGTTCCAGACGCGGGAAAAGCGTTAAATTTTGCAGTGACATAAGACCTCCTGACTCAATTATCCTTAATTATGCACGCTGTTACAGGCGAAATAAAAAAGGCGCTATCGAAAGCGCCTTTTTTCACCACCTGTGGTTACTTCGTGACGTCAGCACCAAACCATTTTTCCGATAGTGCCTTCAGGCTGCCATCTTTTTGCATATCCGCAATGGCGCCATCGATCGCGTTCAGCAGGTCCTCATTGCCTTTACGCAGCGCCACGCCGGATTCCTGCCGGGAGAAGGGTTCTCCGGCGAGCGCAAGGGTGTCGCCCGTTTTCTTCACCAGATCGAGCGCCGCCAGGCGGTCAACCAGGATGGCGTCGATACGGCCAACGCGCAGATCCTGATACTTGGTCGGATCATCGTCGTAAGTACGAATATCAACCCCTTGCACGTTCTGGCGCAGCCAGGCTTCATAATTCGTGCCCAGGCCGACACCAACTTTCTTACCTTTCAGGTCAGCGGCGGTTTTAATCGTTCCTGCATTACCTTTTTTCACCAGCGCCTGAATCCCGGAGATGGTGTATGGCGTCGAGAAGTCATACTTCTTCTTACGCTCAGGGGAGATGGTTACCTGGTTGATAACCACGTCGATACGTTTGGATTCCAGTGACGCAAGCATGCCGTCCCATTTCGTCGGTTTAAGGTCAGCTTTTACGCCTAAGTGCTTCGCCAGATCGTTGGCGAAATCCACCTCAAAACCGGTCAGCTTGCCGTCATCGCCCTGATAACTGAATGGCGGGTAGGTGCCTTCCAGGCCAACACGTAAGGTGCCGCGCTCTTTAATCTGATTAAGTAAATTTTCAGCGGCAAAGGTTTTTACGCTGACGCCCGCCAACAAAACAACAGCCATAACGCCCATCAGCGCCTGACGACCCCGAAATGCTAATTTCATAGAGACTCCTGGCAGAGAGATATTTTTGTAGTGTAAAGGGTTTAGCCCCTGTCACCAACATCGATACGCTACATCTTATACCAAATAATTATATATGATGCCTTTTATCACATAGTGAAAATACAACAAAAATGCCACCGTTTTGGTGGATATCTCTCATACTGCAATGGTCAGCTTGATGACGTCTGGAGCACGGAAGATGAAAAACCCCACGTTATTGCAGTGCTTTCACTGGTACTACCCCACCGGCGGCGAATTATGGCGTGAAATCGAAGCCCTGGCACCAAACCTGAATGAAATCGGTATCAATATGATTTGGTTGCCTCCCGCCTACAAAGGCGCTTCTGGCGGATATTCCGTCGGTTATGACAGCTACGATCTTTTTGACCTCGGTGAGTTCGATCAAAAAGGCTCGGTCGCCACCAAATATGGCGATAAAGCCCAACTACTCGCCGCCATCTCCGCGCTCCGCCAGCATGATATCGCCGTGCTGCTTGATGTCGTGATCAATCACAAAATGGGTGCTGATGAAAAAGAGGCCGTACGTATACAGCGTGTTGATGAACAAGACCGGACGCAAATCGACGATGAGATTATTGAGTGTGAAGCCTGGACGCGCTACACCTTCCCCGCCAGGCGCGGACAATATTCAGCGTTTATATGGGATTACAAATGCTTTAGCGGCATCGATCATATTGAAAACCCTGATGAAGATGGCGTGTTTAAAATCGTCAACGACTATACCGGCGAGGGATGGAACGATCAGGTCGATGATGAAATGGGTAATTTCGACTACCTGATGGGCGAAAATATTGATTTTCGCAATCGGGCCGTTGCCGAGGAGATTAAATACTGGGCGCGCTGGATAATGGAGCAAACCGGCTGCGATGGCTTCCGTCTTGATGCAGTTAAACACATCCCCGCCTGGTTTTATAAAGAATGGATCAACCACGTCCAGGACGTCGCGACAAAACCACTGTTTATCGTCGCGGAATACTGGTCGCACGAAGTCGACAAACTTCAGCAATATATCGCCATGGTAGATGGAAAGACACTGCTATTTGATGCCCCTTTGCAAATGAAATTCCATGAAGCCTCCCGACAGGGACGCGAATACGATATGCGTCAGATTTTTAGCGGTACGCTGGTTGAAGCCGATCCATTCCACGCAGTGACGCTGGTCACCAACCATGATACGCAGCCGCTGCAGGCGCTGGAAGCACCGGTTGAGGCATGGTTTAAGCCGCTGGCCTATGCGCTGATTCTGCTACGTGAAAATGGCGTGCCGTCGGTCTTTTATGCCGATCTTTTCGGCGCCCGCTATGAAGACGCCGGCAGCGATGGACAACGCTATGCAATTGAGATGCCAGTTATCGAACAGTTACATGAGCTGATCGATGCCCGCCAGCGTTTTGCCCACGGTGTACAAACGCTATGGTTCGATCATCCTAACTGTATCGCCTTTAGCCGTAGCGGCACCGATGAAGATCCAGGTTGTGTGGTGGTGCTGTCAAACGGCGATGACGGAGAAAAATCGCTTCCTCTGGGGGAAAACTACGGCAACAAACGCTGGCGGGATTTTCTCGGCAACCGTGAAGAAGTGATTACCACCGATGCTAAAGGTAACGGTATTTTTACCTGTAACGGTGGTAGCGTCAGCGTTTGGGTGATTGAAGAGACGCTATAAAACATACCGGTCCCGCGCGGGCTGAAAATGACTCATTCCGCGTGGGCGTTCGTGCTCTCCGTTGAAGACGCTTCCCACGCCTGTTCACACTCCGGAGTAAGACGCGCCACCCGTTTGAACGTCATGCGATCGTAGTGCAGCGTATCACCTTCACGCTCAACGGGATAAACATTCAGCGCAGCGGTAACGTTATAGATAACTGCGTCACGTTTCATTAATTTCCCCGGTACGACGATCACCCTTTGCCACTGTCGACAGTCAAACGTATCGCCATCTTTAGTCACAATCAGGCTGGCAATCGCCTGTGGGCTCATCATCTCTTTCTGCGGTCCCGCCGATTGCCAGTAGCCATCCAGACCGTCCGGGGCTGGCGCTTTAATTACATCGCTGTAGTTATCAACCTGAGCGCAGCCAGATAAAACCAACAGCAATCCCAAAAATACGATCTTGTTCTTCATCATCATCCATCCCGCAAACCGATAAAAAATTATTGTGGCATTAAAGCGTTACGCCCGCTACTCTTCTCGAATTGAGGGAAAACATCCGCATCGTGCCTGCCACCTCCGGCGCGGCAAAAAATTGCCTGTACCGAATAAATTATTTTTCTCTATTGAATAATCCTATCTTTTTGTGAGGTGATATTTTAATCGCTCAATATAAGGATAATCCTATTTTAAAATACGATGAAAAATGACAACCTTATATCACACGGGAGTTTTTGGTTTTTATTTCCTCCACGTAGCAATTCGTCACCTTTACTTTAAGAATATTCCTGGCAAATTATGGGATTATTACAGAATGGTTCATGCTGCCTGATAGTTACTGAGCGGTAGCAGTTTTTATGACTAACAAAATGGACTTCATCGCACTTACCGGCGAGGAATAAATTATCGTTAGGTGTTGATTGAGGATGAGTCATGTCAACGATTATCATGGATTTATGCAGCTTCACCCGGCTGGGATTAACCGGGTACCTGACAAGCCGGGGGATAAAGAAGCGCGATATCACTGAAGTACACAGCCTCACCAGCCTGCAATCAGGCTGCGAGAGTAACCGCCCAACGGTGGTGTTTATCAATGAAGATTGCTTTATTCACCATAAAGAGAGCAACCAGCTTGTCCGGCAGATCATCAAAGCGCACCCGGCGACGCTATTTGTTGTCTTTATGTCGCTAACCAATATTCATTTTGATCACTATCTGTTGGTGCGCAAAAACTTACTTATTTGCTCAAAGTCACTGACGGCAAAAGACCTTGATGATATTCTGGCCAATCGTCTGAAATATGAGAATCATCGCACTACGCGCATTACTATCCCGACGCTGGCGTTAAGCCAGACTGAATCAAATATGCTCCGGATGTGGATGGCCGGGCACGGCACCACGCATATATCCGCCCAGATGAACATTAAGGCCAAAACGGTCTCATCGCATAAAGGCAATATTAAAAAGAAAATCCAGACTCACAATAAACAAGTGATTTATCACATTGTACGATTGACGGAAAACATCACGTCCGGGATTTATGTCAACGCTCGTTGAAAACGCTGGCGGCATCGGCCGCCAGTTTGCTTCATACAGGTGACTCTTCTTTCTCAACAAAAATGCCGTCCGGATGCCCTTTCTCGTTGAAAAACCAAATTCCCAGCGGATAATCTTCCAGCGAAACCAGATACATGACCCCTTCACTAAACGACTCTATGGCCAGCACAACCCCCGATCGACGTGGGCCACCATCGGTCTTGACCGTGACACGATCGTTTACCTGCATAACTCATCTCCTCTCTATTTTGAGCCAGTGTAGAACAAAAGAGCCGATCGCGCAGCGCTCTCCCTGATAACAGGTGTTTTTGTAAACAGTCTATACTTAAAAGCGCCATCCCCGAGTTAAGCGAGGTCGCTGCGATGAAAACCGCCAAAGAAAATAACGTCGGAGAAAGAGTCGATGTTGACGCCCTGCTGGCGGCAATTAATGAAATCAGCGCAACTGAGGCGCACCGCATACGAGAGGTAAGTAGTGATGATGGCGATTATCATGCCTGGCGTGAACTCGCTGAAGCTTTTGAGCTGGATATTCATGACGTTAGCATAACGGAGATTAATCGCTGATACGCACGCAAAAAAATCCCGACTCGCAGGAGTCGGGAAGAAACTTGCTAATGCAAGAAGCACTTAAAATTCGTTACACCGGGAAATCCGATGTACTAAAGACATTATCCTCAATTATTTTGCATGACAAGGTCTATTCATGAGGCAAATTATTGAAAAAATGTGACTTATAAAAGGCGTAACGCTGGCAAGGCACGCCAGACAAGGACTTTACCAGTTTGTTCTGCTACGAACATTTGTTCGCAGGCGTATTTTTTTTAAGATAAATCCCATTATAGCGATCGTAACAAATAGATTATGGATTTATTCATTGGTTAAACGAATAAATAATTATCCCTCGCAATGACAAACCCGCCCCGTTCGCACAAATGAAGCCGGAGCAACAGTATACAAACTCAGGAATGATTGAGCTTCTCCTCCCCTCCGCGGATCAGCTCATCCTCACGAAATGACTCACGCTTAACGCCATGCCCGTCATACCAGCGACACTCAACCATACCGCTGGCAAACCCGGTGACAATCATCCGCGGTCCTCCGTTTTTACGCCTCACTTCATCGCTAATCAACAAGCCCATCTTCGCCTCCGCTTTCAGGAAGAAACAACGTTACCTTAGACGAAGATGGGCGATGTTGCCTGGTCTGGCGGGCATTTAGTCTGCAGAACACCGAAGCGCAGCAATCGCTTTCACCCCTGCCAGCACAATAGCGCCAATGATAAAGCCCAGCAGCAGATTCGCCGCCATGGGCAGCAATGACGCAATTATGCCATTCTGCTCATGGGCAATCTCCTCAATAGCATGGTGCAACGGCGTAATACCGTGAACGACAATTCCTCCGCCGACCAGAAACATCGCCAGCGTTCCGACCACCGATAACGCTTTCATCAAGCGAGGAGCAATCGCTAATAAGGCCTTACCTGACCATTGCGCCAGCGAACTGGTTTTCTCCACCAGCCAGTACCCCATATCATCAAGCTTGACGATGATCCCCACCAGACCATACACGCCTATCGTGACCAGCAGCGCAATGCCAGACAAGATCAGAATCTGGTTTAACAGCGGCGCTTCGGCGACTATGCCGAGCGTGATGGCGACAATTTCAGCGGAGAGGATAAAATCGGTGCGTATCGCCCCTTTCACCTTATCGCGTTCAAAAGCCATAGGATCCTGATTTGCCAGCGCCTCAAGCCGCTGCTGGCGAACCTGCGGATCCTCTTTATGTTTACGCGCCTGCAGGCTGTGCAGAACTTTCTCCACCCCTTCAAAGCACAAAAACGCCCCACCCAACATCAGTAACGGCGTAATTGCCCACGGAATAAAAGCGCTAATCAACAACGCCAGCGGCACCAGAATCACTTTATTAATAAACGAACCTTTAGCCACGCCCCAAACCACCGGCAGCTCGCGGTTAGCCCGTACGCCAGTCACCTGTTGCGCATTAAGCGATAAATCATCGCCCAATACGCCCGCTGTTTTTTTTGCCGCCAGTTTCCCCATGACCGAAATATCGTCAAGCAGAGTGGCAATATCATCCAATAAGGTTAAAAGACTACTTCCTGCCAAAATTACATTCCTTCATTGATGGTTGTTCAGCGTAAAGTATGAAGCAAAAGCCCTTTTTCGCCCACAACAGTCTGCATATAGTCAACAAAAATTTAACAGTAGCAAATGTGTGAAAGGACTCGCCAGCGCGATAGTTTTCACGTTTACTATGTGCCTCCTTTCTATCTCTGCACCGTCGTGAGGAAATATGTCTACCCGTCAGTTGTTACCGCTTATCGGGGCATTATTTGCGTTATATATCATCTGGGGTTCCACCTATTTTGCCATCGCCATTGGCGTCGCCAGCTGGCCGCCGCTCATGATGGCTGGCGTTCGTTTTCTTTCTGCCGGCGCGGTGCTCACAGCCTGGTTACTGGCAACCGGACATAAACTTCCCGCCCGCAGGCCGCTGCTCAACGCCGCGCTGATTGGTATTTTACTGCTGGCTGTCGGTAACGGTTTCGTCACCCTCGCGGAACACCAGCATGTTCCCTCCGGCATTGCGGCGGTAATGGTGGCGACGGTGCCTCTGTTTACCCTGTGCTTTAGCCGCTTTTTCGGCATTGCTACCCGTAAGCTTGAGTGGCTGGGTATCGTCATCGGTCTGGCGGGGATTGTCCTGCTCAATAGCGGCGGTAACCTCAACGGTAATCCGTGGGGAGCATTGCTGATTCTGCTTGGTTCGATGAGTTGGGCCTTTGGTTCCGTCTACGGGTCGCGAATTGCGCTACCGACAGGCATGATGGCGGGGGCCATTGAGATGCTGGCTGCGGGCCTCGTGCTGATAATTGCCTCGGCGTTAACCGGAGAAACGTTAACCCGAATGCCTTCATGGTCCGGCATACTTGCCGTTGCTTACCTGGCCATATTCGGCTCACTTATCGCTATCAATGCCTACATGTATCTGATTCGTAACGTAACTCCTGCTGTTGCCACCAGCTATGCCTACGTTAATCCGGTAGTCGCCGTTCTGTTGGGTACCGGACTGGCGGGTGAAAATCTGTCGCCGATCGAGTGGCTGGCACTGGGAGTGATTATTTTTGCGGTGGTGCTGGTGACGCTTGGAAAATATCTGCTCCCTCCCCAGAGCAAAGTGACTTCCTGTCAGGCTGAGAAGTGATCGCCAGCGGACCTATGCCTTGAGTGTCGATCTGCGCGCAGTCCCCACCGCCGCAGATCCACTCTTCCAGGCGTTCGCCAAGCGCTTCATCACTGAGTTTCTTTCTCCCGCGCAACGCACACTCCCAGACCACCAGCACCCGCCATCCCAGTTCCGTCAGTCGCCCGAGATCCCGGCCATCACGCGCCACGTTTTTGGCTATCTTAGCTAACCAAAATTCGGTTCTCGTGGCTGGGATTTTAAACAGATAGCAATGGTGATGATGCCAGAAACAGCCGTGAGTAAAAATCACGCACTGATAGTCGGCCACCACAAAATCAGGCCGTCCCGGCAAGGCGGCGTCCTGCACCGTAAAAGAAAATCCTGTACGCGTCAGCAATGCCGCCAGCCGTTTTTCGATCGCCGTATCGCGCGTGCCAATCGCCTGCATGTTTTTACTGCGGGTGGCTTTATCGTGAACGTCCGCCATGATGAATCCCTCGTTCCTGATGTTTATGCGCATAACGGTAGAGATATTTCCATAGCACCTTCGTGAGAATAAACTTAGGATCGACTTCGGCTTCAAGTAACTCACCGAATGTTGGCCGTTTTGCCGGATAAAGGGCCGTAATATCTCTGCGGAAATTACCATCAATAGCGCTGGCAGTTTTAAGTCAACGGGGTAAAGCGCTGTAAAACAGCCTCATCAAAGGTCACAGGATCGCCGCGAAGTTCCGCGCTGAGTTTAGCCATAAACTGCACCAGAAAGTGCGCGTTATGCATCGCCATTACCCTGCCCTTTTCTGTCTGCATCGTTTCCGGTAAACGCAATAGCTTGCACTGAAAGTGGTCCAGGGCATACTTCTTGTCATTTAATTCCCGCCGTTCGGCGAAAGGATCGTCGGCATCAAACAAGAGATTATTCAACGAACCGGAGACCGCAAACACACGAGCCAGCCCAATCGCGCCTAAAGCTTCCAGACGATCGGCGTCCTGGACAATTTTCGCTTCTTCACTTTGCGGGGCAATTGCGGCGCTAAAGCTGTGCGCTTCAATGGCGTGCAGAACCGCCGGATAGCGGTCTGCGGGGAAGTCCGGGAAAGAAGACTGCAGAATGGCCAGCGTCCTCTCTGCCGCCATTACCGAAGACCGGCTACGCTCTGGATGATTTTTCGCCAGACTAATAATGTCATGAAAATAGCAGGCGGTCAGGATCACCAGACGATCAGCATCGATGCCTTCCGCCAGTCTCTGTGCCGTTGACCATACCCGACGAAAGTGTGAAATATCGTGTGCGGAATCCTCTTGCGAATGGCATCCGCTTAACCAGTTTTCAAATCGTTGCTGCCAGTCAACCAGTTCCATGCTCGTTCCTTTAAGATAACGCCAGCAATCAGCATAGCAACATTAATCGTGGTGTTCATAACGCTGTGGAAGCGGGCGCGTGTACCAGGCAATTGCGCCGAGAATTCCGCCCACGGCACCCAGAACCAAAAAACCCAACAATGCACCGATCCATTTCCCCGCCGTTGAGCCAAGTTCACCTGCGATTGTCGCACCAGGCACACTTTGAATCTGTCCGACAACCCACCAGTAGCGCACCATCGCCCAACAGAAATAACAACAAAAAGCATAAAATGCCCATAACGCCAGTTTACCTCCCGGGCTCCGTTTCGCTTTTTCTGCCATTTATTTTTCTCCCTTTACTTAACAGCCATATGCAGTCTGGTTGCACAAAATTGTGATAAGCATCACATTATATACTTAAAATTGTTCAATATGCATTGCGGCGCCAGGCAGGTGACAGACCTGAACAGTCAGGAGCAGACGCAGGAGAAAAATGCATGGCAGGCGACCGCGCATCCATCCTCATGATCAGAGGTAATGATGGACTGACGAGAACGACAGGACCCCCGGTGCCAGTTTGAATGCAGCCACGGCAATGGGAGCGGATAGTATTCAAAGATAAACGGGTAACCGTCACCGATGCATCAGCAATCCGATAGGTAATATTGAGAATACTCATTATATTTAAATAATCGAATCTGACAGCGATAAACAATAGCCCCTCTCCTCTTCGCCACTGACATCATCACTGAATTCCTATTTTATACAAAACCCTCAGTTATCTTTTTAAAAGAGCCCCACAAAGAACCCAACATCCACCTAAAAACGGAAAACAGCAATACCTGGTACACCCGGAAGAAATTCATGACATCAATCACACCAAAAAAAACATAACAACATGTTATCTTTAAATATTATTGCAATGAATATATTGCATCTTAATTATATAATTAAAACATAAAGAGAGCACTAGAAACAATTAGAAATATTTTATATATTTTGTTTACATAATTTAATTTAAAGAAAAATAAACTTAATCGCTAGTATCACACCGTCACTTCGGAGTGAGGTGGCACAATTCATATTAATTATGATTAAAAGGGAATATATAATGAAAAGAAAAGTACTGGCAATTTTGATTCCAGCGTTATTCACTGTGGGTAGCGCTAATGCGGCTGAAATCTATAATAAGAACGGTAACAAACTGGATTTCTACGGTAAAATGGTCGGCAAGCACATCATGACCCATGATGGCGGCAACAATAATGCCAACGATGCCTCCTATGCCCGCTTTGGTATCAAAGGGGAAACGCAGATTAACAACACGCTGACCGGTTATGGCCGGTTTGAGTACAACATCAAAGCGGACAAACCTGAAGGGCAGCAGACTCATGCCACGCGTCTGGCTTTCGCTGGCCTGAAATTCAGTGACTATGGTTCATTCGATTATGGGCGTAACTATGGCGTGGTTTACGACGCAGCCGGTTACACCGATATGTTGGTTGAATGGGGAGGCGATGGTCTGGTTCACACCGACAACTTCATGACCGGCCGTACCACTGGCGTTGCAACCTACCGTAATACCGACTTTTTCGGATTGGTTAATGGCCTGAACTTTGCGCTCCAGTATCAGGGTAAAAACAACCAGAGCTCAGCTAAAAAATCGAACGGTGACGGTTTCGGCTTCTCCGTAAACTACAACATTAACGACTTCGGTTTCGTTGGCGCATACAGCAATTCTGACCGTACGCACGAACAAACAGCAGACAACAAAGGCGAAAAGGCGGAAGCCTGGAGCATCGCCGCGAAGTATAGTGCGAATAACATCTATACAGCCGCCATGTATGCGGAATCCCGCAACTTGAGCCCTATGGAAAATGGTTCTTTTGCAAATAAAACCCAGAACATCGAAGCCGTTGTTCAATATCAGTTTGACTTTGGTCTGCGTCCGTCCCTGGGCTATGTCTACGCGAAAGGCAAAGATCTGAATAACCGCCGCGATGCGGATATCATGAACTATGTTGAGCTGGGTACCTGGTACTACTTCAACAAGAACCTCAACGTTTTCACTGCATACAAATTCAACCTGTTGGATGACGACGATGCCGTTGTGACTGGCGCGTCGACTGACGATCAGTTCGCGGTCGGTATCACCTACCAGTTCTAAGGTTGTTCAACACATCCAGATCCGCCTCGTAAACCATGTCATTCCTTTAAGCGAAGCGGCATGTTTATTCACCGGATAACAGGTTTTACCCTTGAAAAACGGCCCTGGTCTTGATGACCGGGGCATTTTATAATGAAGATTCAGGATGATTCCCGGACGCCTCTGCGCCAGCTACACCCGATTTACTGTAGCGGCAAACATTCAGATTTATTTCTGTGATCCTCAATCTCCCTGGCAACGCGGCTCAAATGAAAATACAAACAGATTACTCAGACAGTATTTTCCAAAAGGAACTGACTTATCAGTTCACAGCCAACAAAGACTAAACAATGTTGCCAGACGGCTCAACGAAAGGCCCAGAAAAACGCCAGACTATGAATCACCCGCAGAGCGCTTCAATCAATGTGTTGCATCCATCAGTTGAACTCACAGCGCATAGCGGAACACCGGGCCATATGCCCGATCCACTGTGTGTCAGAATCGCACATTAGCAGGCAACTCCGGTCAGTCAAAATCAAACCATCATCCAGAGATGGCCCTGTCACTTCGGTAGAGAGAATTTTTCCGTCCACAGAGGTTCTGTTGACTTATTCTGTAAAAAGTCTACTTTTCAGGACATGAAGAAGATACTTATCATTGTACCCGATGGCGGCATGCTGTTTGAATCCGCCGGTATTGCCGACATTCTGATGCAGGCCAACCGCCTGCACGCGAAAGGCGCTACGGACATCTGTTACCAGGTTCAGTTAGCGACAACTCAGCCGCATCAGGTGATCCATGGTCAGTCCGGTTTAAATCTACTGGCAGATCATCGCCTGCATGAGATGAACCCTCGTGAACCTCTCGATACCATTATTATCACCGGCAGGGGGCAAAATCCGCAGGAAGGGATTGCAGTCGTTGACTGGCTGCGCCTTGCCGCTCCCCATTCCCGTCGCATTGCATCCATTTGCGGTGGCGCGATGCTGCTGGCGCAAACCGGGTTGCTGGACGGCAGACGAGCCACCACCCACTGGAAACTGCTGGAGACCATGCAGGCAGAATTTCCTCAGGTTCGCGTCGAAGGTGGTCCACTCTACATTCAGGACGAACACATCTGGACATCCGGCGGGGTCAGTTCCGGCTTTGACCTGACGCTGGCGCTGGTCGAAGAGGACTACGGCTTCAGTCTGGCGCGCGACATCGCCCAGGACTTCGTCATGTACCTGCGCCGTCCCGGAGGCCAGTTGCAGTTTAGCCGCTACAACCTTCAGCAGACCAGCCCCCAGAGCCCTCTTAACGATCTGCAGGCCTGGTTGCTCGAGAACCTCACTGCCGACCTCAGCGTGGATAAACTGGCAGAAAAAGTCGCCATGAGTCCACGTAATTTCACCCGCGTATTTACCCGTGAAACCGGCCTTTCCCCAGCGCGCTACGTCGCAGAAGCCCGGCTGGCCGCTGCCCGGCAGCGTCTGGAGCAGACCAACGAGACACTGGATCGTATAGCCGAGCAAACGGGATTTGGCAACAGCGTTAATCTGCGGCGGCTATTTGAAAAACAACTTCAGCTCACACCTGGTGAATATCGCCAGCGCTTTCACTGCCGTAAAATGGCGTAAAGTGATCCTTTTTTGTCATTTACGCCAACTCGTCACCGACCTACATTACCTTCAGAGACAACAGACAAGGAGTTGATCATGGTAAAGGTCGGTATTAACGGTTTTGGCCGTATCGGACGCAACGTACTGCGTGCTGCGCTGGGTAACCCGGATATTCAGGTCGTAGCAATCAACGATCTGACAGATAGTCAAACGCTGGCGCATCTGCTGAAATACGACTCGCTGCTCGGTAAACTCAATGCCGACGTCACTGCCGGCGAGGGGCAGCTTGTGGTTGACGGTAAACCCATCACCGTGTTCAGCGAACGCGACCCAGCCAATATCCCGTGGCGTCAGCGTGAAGTCGATATCGTCATTGAAGCAACGGGGCTCTTTACTGAGCGTGACAAGGCGGCGGTGCATATCCACCGCGGTGGCGCAAAGCGAGTGATTATCTCCGCCCCCGGGAAAAACGATGATTTAACCATCGTGATGGGCGTTAATGATGGCCTCTACTCCCCGGATAAACACTACGTGGTCAGCAATGGGAGCTGCACTACCAACGCTCTGGCACCTGCCGCACAGGTTCTGCACCAACATTTTGGTATTAAGCATGGTCTGATGAACACCACCCACGCCTACACCAACAGCCAGGCGCTGCACGACCAGCCGGAAAAAGACCTTCGTGGCGCCCGCGCCGCCGCGCTGTCGATTGTGCCTTACTCCAGCGGTGCTGCGAAGGCGCTTGGCAAAGTCATCCCCGGGCTGGATGGCCGCTTAACCGGTTACTCGCTGCGCGTCCCCGTTCCGGTGGTATCTATTGTCGACCTGACCGTAACGCTTGCGCGGGATGTGACAGTAGACGAGATCAATAATGCGTTTCGTGATGCCGCTGCGACGGGGCCACTGAAAGGGATCCTCGGCTATAGTGATGAACCGCTCGTCTCAAGCGACTACCAGGGTGACCCGCGTTCTTCCATTATCGACGGTCTGTCAACACGGGTGATTGGCGGCAATATGGTTAAAATTCTGGCGTGGTACGACAATGAATGGGGATTCTCTAATCGCCTCGTCGACCTGGCGCTGTTGATAGCCCGGTGCGAACACTAACCCGCTGCTCCCGCACGTGCTCTAAAATCCATGCCTGGCGTGGATTTTTTATATCTGTCGCTTGTAAGTCGTCGCATGCCAGCGTATTGAAAGTGAGTTCTAGGGTGGAATAAGCGATCCCAACTCAACGCCTCCTTAAGGGCAAAACCGGAATCAAAGCCCACACCAGACCGCATCAACAATTAATAGATTGAAGACATGCGCTATATTTAGAAGTCATCTAATGATGCTGCCTGAATGAATAACCCATCACACGTTTAAAGGCATTACGCTAATCCCGAACATCCTAAGCCGCGACGGGCGGCGGAATTAGCCGGACTGACCGTTGCACAACGCGGTGTTAACGTTTCTGTGGTACGCCTGTCGCAAGTTCATGACACAAATAAACAAGGATTAGTCACTCTACTGATCGAACTTGCCCGCCAGAAAAGCGTATCCGGGTATGTTGAAGAAGGTCAAAACCGATGGTCAGCCGCGCACATCAGCGATGTGGCTGATGTCTATTTACGCGCGCTGGAGAAAAATAGCCCCAATAGCCGTTATCACGCGGTAACGGAAGAAGGAATTCCTATGTGCACTCTTGCTGAAGTTATCGGTTATATTCTGAACGTATCCGTTAAACGTATCGCAACTCAAGATGCAAAAGAACATTTTGGCTGGATGAGTTTGCTGATTGATCATGATATGTCAGCCTCAAGTACTCTCACCCGAGAACGCCTGGCGTGGCAACCTACTGGCCCAGCGTTGATTGCGGATCTTTTAAAGATTAGCTCTGTTAGTAATAACTCAGCAGTATAATAAAACACCGCCGCGTCAATGGTCAGTTTGTTAAGTCGACAGTTTCGCCGACAAGAGATCTTCCGATTCCGGAAAAACCAGGAGATGATGATTGAAGAAAATATACCAATTGAATATACCAACACTATACCAAGTGTGATGGGAGTCGTTGAAAGGAAATCACGTAAGTGTTTGAATAGTGGCGGAGAGAGGGGGATTTGAACCCCCGGTAGAGTTGCCCCTACTCCGGTTTTCGAGACCGGTCCGTTCAGCCGCTCCGGCATCTCTCCGTTATTGAAGTTGCTATAATGCCAGGTTCTTTGGCATTTTAATAGTTCCTGTCTCTTTAATTCAGTTCAAGTGACGACTTTGCGAGCAAAATGATGTTTAAATGGCCCTGGAAAGTAGGTGAAGAGTCCGGCAACGCAGAAATCCCCTGGGAAAAGGCGCTTGCCATCCCTGTTTTAGCCAATCTCTCCGATCAGGAGCAGCAGAAGCTGCAGCAAATGGCAGCCCGTTTTTTACAACAAAAGCGTCTTGTTGCGTTGCAAGGGCTTGAACTCACTCCCCTGCAGAACGCGCGTATTGCACTCCTGTTTTGCCTGCCAGTTCTCGAACTGGGGCTTGAGTGGTTAGACGGTTTTCACGAAGTGCTTATCTACCCCGCAGAGTTCGTCGTTGATGACGAATGGGAAGACGACATCGGCCTGGTACATAATCAGCGCGTCATACAATCGGGTCAAAGCTGGCAACAGGGTCCCGTTGTTCTCAATTGGCTGGATATTCAGGATTCCTTTGACGCATCAGGTTTTAACCTCATAGTCCATGAAGTAGCGCATAAATTAGATGTCCGTAATGGCGATCGTGCGAGTGGCGTGCCTTTCATCGCTTTACGTGACGTCGCTGGCTGGGAACACGATCTCCATGCCGCAATGAATAACATCCAGGATGAAATTGATCTGGTTGGAGAAAGCGCGGCCAGTATTGACGCCTATGCCGCGACCGATCCTGCCGAATGTTTTGCCGTGCTCTCTGAATATTTCTTTAGCGCGCCAGCACTGTTTGCCCCACGCTTTCCCTCTCTTTGGCAACGCTTTTGTCATTTTTATCGCCAGAATCCCCTGGAGAGATTGGGCGACACTAACTCGCAAAGCGAGGACAATGACCCGACGGTACACTAAAACAACGGACTGTGTTAAATTTAACCATTTGAATCAGTAAGTTAAATTTAGTATTGACACAAAAAACGGTGGACAGTAGTATGCGCCCCGTTCACACGATTCCTCTGTAGTTCAGTCGGTAGAACGGCGGACTGTTAATCCGTATGTCACTGGTTCGAGTCCAGTCAGAGGAGCCAATTTCCTGTTTTCATGCATCTTTGCGAATCCTTATCTGATGTTGATTCAACAGGTTAGCGTGAAAACTCTTCCCGGTGCATTTTGATTTTACCCTCCGCATCGGGAAAACCTGGTGGTCAGATTTGGGGTCAAGTTGGTTCGATGACGGAGTGACCCCCAAATGTCTCTTAACGACTCAAAAATCCGCAACTTAAAACCATCCGCAAAACCCTTTAAAGTCTCCGATTCCCACGGTCTGTATCTGCTGGTCAAGCCTGGCGGTTCCCGTCTCTGGGATCTCAAGTACCGAATTAACGGTAAAGAATCCCGCATTGCACTGGGAGCCTGGCCTGTCGTCTCCCTGTCTGATGCCCGCCAGCAGCGTGAAGGTATCCGTAAACTGCTGGCACTGAACATCAACCCGGCGCAGCAACGGGCTGCTGAACGTGACTCACGGTCGCCTGAGATGGTGCTCGGTGAATCGGGCTTTGCGCATGGCGATCTCCTCAGGAGGACATAATCAGTATGCCGGAAGATCTCTAAAAGTGTATGGTCCGGTTTAGCGGGATTCTTACACGCCGTCAGCCTGATATTTTCGTAATGGCGATGACAGAGGCCTTCCCAGTTCGTCAGCACTCCATTCGTAAGCGTCCAGCGAGAACCGTATTGACGGGGATGTGTTATTCAGTTGGCAGTGCCACGCGCCAGGGGAGCAGTTCACTCACCCGATTGACCGGCCAGTCTGCTATAATATCAAGGACATGGCGAAGGTAGCTTTCTGGTTCCACGCCGTTCAGTTTGCACGTCCCGATCAGACTGTACAGCAACGCTCCACGCTCACCACCGTGGTCTGAGCCGAAGAACAGCCAGTTCTTTCTTCCCAGACTGACCATCCGCAGCGCATTTTCAGCGATGTTATTGTSTGCCTCAGCCCAGCCATCATCTGCATAGTACCTCAGTGCCGGCCACTGGTTTAGCGCATATGTGAACGCCTTCGCCAGCTCCGAGTGGCGCGACAGCGTTTTCATCTTTTCTCGCAGCCAGCTTTCCAGCGCTTTCAGCTGTGGTTTAGATTTTTGCTGACGTTCAGTAAGGCGCTGTTCTGCCGGCATTCCCCTTATTTCTGCCTCAACGGTATACAGCTCGCCGATACGTTTCAGGGCTTCCTCCGTCAGCGCTGACGGGGTGCGGACGTGTACGTCGTGGATCTTGCGGCGGGCGTGAGCCCAGCACGCGGCTTCCGTTATTTTTCCATTGCGGTACAGCTCGTTGAACCCGGCGTACGCGTCCGCCTGTAGCACGCCGCTGAAGCCGGCAAGATGGCTCTGCGGGTGGATGCCTTTTCTGTCCGGACTGTAAGCGAACCACACCGCTGGCGCGACTGCTGACCCGGCGTTGCGGTCATCACGAACGTACGTCCACAACCGCCCGGTCTTCGTCTTCTTATTACCCGGCAGCAGCACCTGGACGGGGGTATCATCGGCATGGAGTTTGCCGTCGGTCAGGACATAGTTCTGAAGCGCCTCTTCCAGCGGGGACAGCAGCCGGCAGCATGCATCCACCCAGCCCGACAGCAGTGAACGGCTCAGTTCCACACCCTGACGGTTGTATATTTCTGACTGGCGGTAAAGCGGGGTATGTTCTGCATACTTTGATGTGAGTACCCGGGCCAGCAGCCCCGGTCCGGCGATACCCCGCTCGATGGGACGTGAAGGCACGGGGGCCTGCACGATAGCGTCGCATTTTGTGCAGGCGTGTTTTTCCCGCACGGTCCGGATAACCCGGAAGGCGCTGCGCATCAGCTCCAGCTGTTCGGCGGCATCTTCACCCAGGTAGCTCAACGCACCGCCGCAGTCCGGGCAGCACGGCTCCACCGGCAGCAGTCGTTTTTCGTTACGGGGGAGTGATTCAGGGAACGGTTTGCGGGTGCGGGTCTGGCGTAACGGGCGTTGCACGGCCGGGTCATCCACCCGGCCAGTCAGCGTATCACTTTCTGTCTGTAGCCGGTTCAGGTCCGCTTCCATCTGTGCGATACGGCGGGAGACCTTTTCGGAACGACTGCCGAAGTTCATCCGGCGAAGCTTATCCAGCTGCGCCTGCAGATGGTCTATTTCGCGCTCCCGGTCGGCCAGCTTTTCCAGCAGGGCACGGTTCAGCGCTTCCTGTTCGGCAAGGCGCTGTTTCAGCAGAAGGATGTTGTCAGATGAGGTGTCGTTCATAAGCCCGTATTTTACCAGGCTTATTCTGCGACAACCAGGGTTAAAGAGGCCTACAGCATAGTCAGGGAGGTCAGCAACCGTTTCGGCTGTCGCCAGTCGATACCTTCCATCAGCATCGCCAGCTGTGCCGGCGTCAGGAACACTTTGCCATCACGGGCAGAGGGCCAGGCGAAGCGCCCACGCTCCAGCCGTTTGGTCAGCAGACACAGCCCGTCACCGGTGGACCACAGCAGTTTAACCTGACTGCCGCTGCGGCCCCGGAAGATGAAGACATGGCCGGACATCGGATCGTCTTTCAGTGCCGTCTGCACTTTTGCCGCCAGGCCGTTGAAGCCGTTGCGCATGTCGGTGATACCGGCAACCAGCCAGATTTTAGTGCCTGCAGGAAGATTTATCATACAGGCCCCCGCATCAGTTCGCGCAGGACTGTGGTGATGAGTTCAGTTGAGGGATGAGTCAGTGTTATATCTCCGCCCCGACATTTTATGTGACAGGCAGTCTGAGGTGAACAGGATGGCGGTTTGGACGTTGGGAGAGATGGCTCAGCCCGAAGCTGCACGGGTATGAGAGCAGGAAGCGACGATGCGTTTTTCCGTGGGTGGCAGACACGTCCTTCACGTTGCCAGAGCCTTATCCATTTAAAGAGCAGGTTGTCATTGACATCATGTTGTCGGGCCAGCGCAGCAACACTTCCTTCTTTTTCAAGTGCCAGCCTGACCAGTTCCATTTTAAACTCAGGGGAATATCGTTTTCGGGGAAGTCTTTCTTTGGCGCGCATTAGGTGTCCACCTGCAAAATAAGTGGGGACTTAAGTTACAGGATCGTAGTTTCAGAGCCAGACGGTATTGAGACGACGCTTACCTCCATTCTGGAAGGTAGTGTAAGCTGTCCACCCCTTTACTTTTTTCCCAGTACCCAACCCTGATGCCGTTCATCCAGATTGCCAGACGCTGCTGTTTCCGGCTCATATCGTTACCAATTCTCCTGTCGTGCAGGTGAGCTTAATTTAAGTATTTCTTCCGTCTGCTTCTTTTCTGAAGAGGTGGTTGCCGAGGAGAAGCTGATTTTTACACCCAGGACGGAAAACACCTTAAACAGCCGTTCAATGCTCGCACTGGCAGGGTTGGCTTCCAGACGTGCGTATGTCTGTTGAGTGACACCTAACCTTTCGGACAGGTCTTTTTGCGTAAGACCATTCGCCTTGCGAAAACCAATGAGCAAGGGACGCAGCTGGTTGAGCGTGTTTAACGGGTAATCATTATTGATCATAAACTGGCCTCAGTAGTTTCCTCTGATACAACTTGCAGGCTGTTTTCTAAACATACACCCTAAAGGCTGTTATATCAATTTTACAGCCTAAAAGCTGTTAAATAAGGAATACAGCCTTTAGGGTGTTACTAAGCGGCAGCATTGATCCAATCTGCCATTTGCCTCCACAAGGAGGCAGGCAAAGTATTAAAAGCATTGGGCAGGCTTTTAGAAGCTGGTGGGCTATGGTACCCCGGAGGAGCTCCGGTGAATGTTACTTGACCTGATGGTACTGAATACTCTCTACAAGCCTGATCCTTTGCGTAACGTAAACTGAGCATAATCAGAAATATAGCTGATGCGTTGGCGTTCAAGCCAGCCTCACGGTTATGTCCTCAAGAGCTTTCACAAAAACAGAAGGTGACTTGCACAAATAACCTTCACACAATAAGTGCAGAAACATTCATTTCTGCACCAACGTAACGCACCCTCATGTCTACAAGGCGTCAAACCTGGCACCCACAGGTGATATACCTCTCACCCCGTAAACCTTATTTATCACGCTGTGACGTCTGTCTGCTCTTGAAGTGGCTTAAACAAAGCCAGAGAATGACGGTTTCGTCAGTCAGACGGCATTATCCTGCCCTGCCTCTGAAACAGTTGCCTGAGTTGCTCGAACGCATTGAAGACTATCATCAACTATCCGTGACATTCTGTTTCTTCAATAAATCCTCGCGCTTAATAGCGTGTCCACTAATAGCGAGTAAGATCAGACTCAGCCTCCCGTTGCCGAAATTTCCCATGTATGCCGCATCCATAAAATCAAGATTCTGAGCTCAACGTATGACCGTAAAGCAACCCGATTCTCTTACCGCGCCAGTCTGATAAAGACTGGCGCATCATACATCGTGGAGTTATAAACCTGGCGGGCGAGGCACTTCAGTATAATGACCATTAATATCTCGTTCATAATAATGGCCGTCCTCAACGTAATAACGCTTTCCGTTATAATCCAGCGGGTGAAGGCTGCTGCTGACAGTGTCTGGCGCATCAACAACAATATAATGATCCGCCTGACGTTGATAATAAATACCATTGACAATGTAATAGGTTATTCCGCCGAGTAATAATGTTGTGGCAAGCCCCGGCAATATATTCACGCGGTATCCAGGGTGAGGATATGGCCCACCATGGGGAAATGGTCCCGGCCCTCTGTGGAAAAGAACCGGTCCATGCCAGCCGGGGTGATGCCCGAAGGGGCCAGGACCGACCGGAGGCATGGCAAAACTGCTAAATGGTATGGAGAATACCAGCAGTGATGCCAGTGTTTTAGTGGCGATGTTCACGTGGGGCTCCTTTCCGCAATCTGCATACGCAGGGTTTATTAAAATGAGAATGACAGATAGCTAATCCCAGGTCACTGACCTGGGCCAGTGCCGTGGCAAACCTGCAAGCAACTTGAAATATGACGGGTATATTCATTTAATTGGCTCTACCACTGAGATTCAAGACAATTTACACGGCCCGACATTATTCCATGTTTTATCCATAATATTCATGAATTATCATATTTCGCTGCCTGCCGACAATTTTTATATTTATTTCGATGTGTAAACAAATATTTAACCAGATTAAAAAAGCACGAATAGAAGCACCAGCACGGTGTCGGTGAGTATGCCACCGATGATGCCGGTTTCAATAACGATGCGACTATTGGCACCAGCGAGAATACGCCGACAATAAAGGCCAGCGCTGTCATCTGGCAACCGGAAAGTTTTAATGCCGATGCACTCCATGAACGGCGCACACCATTAACCAACCTGACTGGACAAACACAACTGGCCTTATCCCGGCTCCGCAGCCTTGGTGAGTAGCAGGAGCTGCTGGAAAACAGCGCGCGATATGCTTACCCGACGACATGCGTGATAGTGGCATTATCCTGGCGGGATGTCATAGCGTGCGTGGCGATCACTAACGACGCGGATCTGATAGCACCGGAGCAAAATGATAAACGCGATGTCAGAATAGTTGCGCCATCCATTGTTTATGTTCGTTGTCCAGCAACTGCGCTGCCATCTCCAGAAAGGTATTGACCACCGTCGGTCGGTGTTTGCTACCCGGAACCTGGATTTGCAGAGTGCGCTGGCTGAGCGCGGTGTTATTGATGGCCTTAAGCGTCATGCCATCCTGTTTCGCCCGCCACAGTACGCTGAAATGGCTGCAAACAATAGCAGCCCCCTGCGTATGGCGGGTAAACCCGTATAACGCCGAGAAGTTATTGCTGCTAAAGGCCGGTTCAAGGAAGGTGCCCGCCATGCGACAAGAGAGATCGAATAGCTGACGCAGTGTGGTGCCCGCCTCGGGCAATGCCAGCGGATAGTGGTGCAAATCTTCCATCGCCACGCCCGGTTGCTTCACCAGCGGATGTGCATTATCCAGCAGCAACAGAACCGGGGCGGGCCAGGCGGCAATAATTTCCACGTCCCGTTCAGGCGCGAGGCTAAACTGAAATGCCACATCACAATTGTTGCAGCGAATCCACTCGGCGACTTGCATGGCGGTGCCAACCTGCAGATCAAAGCTGACGCCAGGATACTGCAGGCGAAACTGCGCCAGCAGGCCTGGCAATAAGTCAAACGCCATACCATCCGTACAGGCGAGACGCACCAACGCTTTGCGCACTGCTTTTAGCCCCTGAATCTCGGCCATTGCAAACTCCATGTCGCGCATACTTTTGCGGACATGATTCGCCAGAATCTGCCCGGCGTCAGTGAGGATCATTCCCCGCGAATGGCGCTCGAAAAGCGTCACGCCAAGCCGCATCTCCAGTTTCTGGATCTGCCGGCTAATTGCCGAGCCAGCGACATACAATTGCGCGCTGGCCGTGCTTAACGATCCGGTAGTGGCTACGGCAAAAAAGTAGCGCAACTCATGACTCATCATAGGGGATTCCTCTCTCTCGCCCTGGAATTGTGCAGTGTACCCTTATCAAAAAGGCAACGCCAAATTGCAATTATTATTATTGTGGCAAGGCTCTGTTCTGGTTTAGAACGAAAAGACAATAACAGCGATCTGCCCCATCGGGAGCAGACAGACAGGGCAAACAACATGACAACACAACAAATCATTGCGCAGGCGCTGGCGTGGTTCGACAGCGGCCATTTTAAAACCACGCTTGCCGACAGGGTGGCCATTCCCAGCGAAAGCCAGCGCAGCGACCGGGATGAACAACTGCGCCGTTATTATGATGAAGCGTTTATTCCGGCTTTTCATGAAATGGGCTTTACCACTGAGGTTATCGCGAACCCTGTTAACGCCGCTCGCCCCTTTTTACTCGCCAGCCGAGTGGAAGATGACAGCTTGCCAACCGTCATGTCTTACGGGCACGGCGATGTGGTATTTGGCGACGATGCCCGCTGGGCGGAAGGGTTGTCGCCGTGGACGCTGACCGAGCGCGACGGTAACTGGTACGGGCGCGGTGCGGCGGACAACAAAGGCCAGCACACCGTGAACCTGGCGGCGCTGGAGCAGGTGTTCCATGCACGCAGCGGGCGCCTGGGCTTTAACTGCGTCTGGCTGTGCGAAATGGGCGAAGAGATCAGCTCGCCGGGGCTGGCAGCCGTATGCGAACAGTTGAAAACACGCATCAAGGCCGATCTGTTGATCGCCTCCGACGGCCCGCGTCTGAATGCACAGCGCCCGACGCTGTTCCTCGGTTCTCGTGGCTGCGTTAACTTCCGTCTGACCATCAATGCCCGCGCCAAAGATTACCACTCTGGTAACTGGGGGGGACTGCTGAGTAATCCCGGCACGCAACTGGCCAACGCCATTGCCAGCCTGGTGGATGGCAAAGGGGAGATTCAGCTTGCGGCCCTGAAGCCCCCAGCCCTGACGCCCACATTAAAAACCATTCTGGCGGACATCGCGCCAGCGCGCGGTAAGCACGATCCGGCAACCGACCCGAACTGGGGGGAGCCGGGTCTGACGGCGGCGGAAAAACTGTTCGGCTGGAACACGCTGGAGGTGCTCTCTTTTCTTACCGGCAACCCGGCGCAGCCGATGAATGCGATTCCTGGTCAGGCGACCGCAGTCTGCCAGCTACGTTTTGTGGTCGGAACTGACTGGGCGCATCTGGAGCGGGCGGTTCGCGACCATCTGGACGCCCACGGTTTTTCCATGGTCGCCATTAGCGATATACGCGGGACTCCCGCAACGCGTTTCGACCCGACCGACCCGCTGGTCAGCTGGGCGCTGACGGCGATGGAGGAAACCACCGGTATCAAACCGGCACTGTTGCCTAACCTTGGCGGTTCGTTGCCAAACGATGTGTTTGCCGGGATTTTAGGGTTACCGACGTTGTGGGTGCCCCACTCATATCCCGCCTGCGGACAACATGCGCCGGATGAACATTTACCGATCGCCATTGCCCGTGAGGGCCTTGCCATCATGACTCGTCTGTTCTGGGATTTGGGCGAGCAAGGCGCAACACTGCTTGCCAGTCACCTTGCGCATCAAAACGGAGGTGCACAATGACAGCGCTCGTTCGAGAATCAGACCAGGCCAGCCCACGCCCGAATCTGGTGAAAACGCTCTTCGCCACCTGTATTGGCAATGCGCTGGAGTGGTTTGATATTGCAGTCTACGGTTTCTTTGCCAGCTATATCGCACAGGTCTTTTTCCCGACCACCAACCCAACGGTGTCATTGCTACTGGCATTCGGCAGTTTTGGTATCGCCTTCCTGATCCGCCCGCTGGGCGCGGTGATACTGGGGTCGTATGCTGATAAACATGGCCGTAAAGCGTCTCTGTTACTCTCTATCAACCTGATGATGCTGGGCGGCGCGATGATCACCTTTATGCCGGGCTATGCCACATTAGGGGTCGCGGCGCCGCTGCTTATTCTGCTTGCCCGCCTGATTCAGGGCTTCTCCGCTGGCGGGGAATTCGGCAGCTCGACGGCATTCCTTGTGGAGCACTTCCCGGAGCGTAAAACCTTTATCGCCAGTTGGCAGTTCGCGACACAGGGGGCGAGTACCCTGATGGCCTCGGCCTTCGGCCTGGGTCTGGCGCACTGGTTGACGCCGGAACAGTTGCTTGACTGGGGATGGCGCGTGCCGTTCGCCTTTGGCCTGTTGATTGGCCCGGTAGGTTTGTGGATCCGCCGCCATGTGCATGAACCCACGGCTTATGCCAGAACAGCGAAAACTCGCCATCCGGTGAAACTGCTGTTTGGTTCGCAAAAACGGCTGCTGGCGCTGGCGATCGGTCTGATGGTCGTCTCAACAGCAATTAACTACATGCTCAACTATGTGCCAACCTGGGCGACCAAAACGCTGGGGCTACCAGCCTCATCGGCGTACAGCGCCACCTTGCTGGCCGGGGTGATCCTCACGGTGGTAACCCCTGTTAGTGGTCTGCTGGCGGAGCGCGTTGGACGCGAACGTTTACTGTGGACGGCGCTGGGGATGCTGGCCTTTACGCTGCTCCCGGCCTTCTGGCTGACCAGCCTGAACGTCACGCCGCTGTCGCTTTGCCTGCTGGTGGGCTGGATGGCCCTGCTGAAATCTATCTACTTCTCCACCATTCCGTCAGTAATGGCGGATATCTTTCCGGTCGCCACGCGCGCCAGTGGGATGTCCATCAGTTACAACATTGCGGTCACGGTATTCGGTGGGTTCGCCCCGTTTATCTGTACGCTACTCATCAGCGCCACAGGCAGCCATTTTGCCCCTGGTCTCTATCTGGTGTTGACGGTTTTCTTAAGTGTTACGGCTTTGTGGCAAACACAACGGCTGTTTCGCTAGTTTTACCCGCCATTCTCCTTCGGGAGAATGGCCTGACTTTTTGCGCCAGAAACACATTTTTCCTGCGCCATTCGCATCCGTAATAATCTTTTGCGGGTCAGATTCCGAACCCTGGTGTGCAAGATATTTCACCATCCGCAAAAGGTGCATAAATATCATCATCTGATTTTCTCTATTTCACTCGCCACTCGTCATTCAGACAAAATAGCACATTCATAAAATTGAATTATTTCTTAAATTTAAATGAAATATTTCATCCGTAAATTCCAGTTCCTCCTGATTAACCAAGATAAGAATCAACATGATTAAGAAAATTGTATTTCCAATGATGGCAGGAACTGGCTTTATTTTACTCTCACACTCCGCGTTGGCGCTGGAATTAAATTACGCGCACAAATACGAGGATATCTCCAGACAACACACTGATGAACTGGAAATCTCTCACGATTTCGAATCAGGCGTTGGCCTCGGGGTAAAACTGAAATTTCATCCGCAAGAAAAAGCCAATGGCGATGCCGGTGACGCCTTCGATCGGCGGAAGATTAATGAAAAAGAATTTAAGCTTAATTATACCCGGGACCTTACCGATAAGCTCAGTATTGAGCCGGGCATGGTCTTCGCCCTTAAAAGCAATGAGCAAAAATATAAGCCATCGATTAAATTTAAGTATCGCCTGTTTGATAAAACGCAACTCTCACTGCGTTATCGCAAAGAGATAAGTGACCGGGATGCAAAACCGACTAAGCGCGTTGATAAAGTTGAAGGAAAAATATCTCAAAAAATAAACAATTTTAAATTCAGTTACACCCTCATCTGGTATCACGGTAATGAGAATTTATATAATAATAAACGCCAGGATGTTGAGCATAAGGTTGAAGTGGCATATCAGCTCACGCAACATTTTTCACCCTATATCGGCGTAAAAAATGAGGCCGTCTCAAAAAGCGATTCCGCACGACAGACGGAATTCATCACCGGCATAACCTACGAATTTTAATCGCCCTCGGGAGTCGAAATGAAGAAATTACTGACGTTAAATCTGCTGCTGGTCTGCCTGAGCGCCAGCCTGATACCCGCGTCCCATGCGGCTCCGGCCGAAGCCTCACGCTATGAGCTGGAAAAAGTGGTGATGCTCTCCCGCCACGGCGTTCGCCCGCAAACGGATACCGCTGCGCTGGAAGCCGCTACCGGGAAAAAATGGCCGGAATGGAGCGTGCCGGATGGTTTTTTAACCGGTCATGGCTATGCGGGGATGCTGACGCAGGGAGCGTATCAGCTGGCCGCGTGGCGCGCTCAGGGGCTGCCTGTCGGGAAGCCCACATCCTGCCCGAAGCCCGGGAGCGTATGGCTATGGGCGGCCCCCGATCAGCGGACCAGAGCAACCGGAGAGGCGTTACTGGATGGCATGTTCCCCGGCTGCGGTCTGGCCATTCACGTCACGAAGAATCAGCACGACCCGCTCTTTGATACGATTGAAATGGGGATCGCCAGACCGAATGAAGATGCCGTGTATCAGCAGGTGAAAGAAAGAATCGGTTCTTCCGCCCTGGCGCAAAAAAAATACGCCGCGGCCGTCGCGGATTTACGCCACGCAGTGTGCGCCGACGATCGCAAAAGCTGTGCGTTTCTGGATAACGAATGGAACGTTAAAATAAATGAAAAAGGTAAAGTTAAATTAAGCGGCCCGGTATCTAAAGGCGCTTCGATTGGCGAAACCATTCGTCTGCAGTATAGCGAAAACTTGCCGTTATCCGAGGTCGCATTCGGCCAGGTGAAAAATGCCCAGGATGTGAACCGTTTAATGGCGCTGCATGCGGCAAAATATGACCTGATCAGCGATACGCCGGAATATGCCCGCCACGGCGGCTCGCTATTAATGCGTCAATTAATCGCGGCACTATCTTCCGGTACAAAAGCATCTGACAATGCATCGCAAAATACCCATCTGCAAAGCCCGCTGGTTATTTTTGTTGGCCATGATAGTAATATTGCACAGATCCAGACGATGCTCGGCTTTAACTGGCAACTGCCGGTCTATCCCCGCAATGATATTCCGCCCGGAGGCAGTCTGATTATGGCGCGCTACCTGGATAAAAAAACCGGAGAGAGATTCGTTCGCCTCACTTTCAGCGCCAGAACATTAGACCAATGGCGTCAACTTTCGCCGCTGAATGAACACAACCCGCTGCCGGTGGCTGAATTTACCTATCCCGGATGCCGTGAAACCACGCTGGGCGAGCTGTGCCCGCTGAATACGTTTGTCCGGCTGGCGGAAAAAAATCTGGTCGATGATGGCAAAGATTTAACAGTATTTCAGTGACGGGATATTTTGCAGCAACGTTAAATAGCGCCCTCTCTTGCCGAACGCCGCCAGTGGCTGCTCGCTGACGCCAGAACTGATTCCCCCCCCATCGCGATATGGGGGGATAAAATAAATCCGTCAAAATTTGCACGTACGTGCAAAGAATTCGTAAAACTGTCACATTGCGCCGATATATTCCCGTCTGTCTTTCACCGCCAGGGGGAACCCCGTGTCTTACCAATCCGAAATCCGTCTCCACACCCTGTGGCCTAAATTGCGCCACCGGCTGTCGATCATCAGCCAGGAACCCGCAAATCTGCTGGGCGCGCTACTGCTGCTGTTGTTCAGTTGGATCATCCTCGCGCCGGTTGTTTCCGTGCTGTTAAACGCGATCCTGGTACAAAGCGGCGACGAGAGCCGAACCGGGACAGCAGAAGGCGCGTTTACCGCCTGGTACCTGCTGCGCACGCTGACTTCGCGGATGTCAGACCTGCTGCTGTGGACGCCGCTGCTCAATACCCTGAGCGTGGCCCTGAGCACCGTGACGATCGCGCTTATCGTCGGCGTCTCGCTGGCATGGCTGATCAACCGTACTGATATCGTCGGCAGAAAGGGGTTTGCCACCCTGCTGATCGTCCCGTTTATGCTGCCTTCCTGGACCTTTGCGCTGGCGTGGAACACGATTTTCAAAAATAACGCGATCGGCGGCCAGCCGGGATGGCTTGAGGCGATGGGGATCCAGACCCCGGACTGGGTGGCCTATGGTTACTTCCCGATCGTCGTCATCATGGTACTGCACTACGCGCCGCTGGTGATTCTGATCGTCGGCAACGCGCTGAAACGCATGGATAGCCAGATGGAAGAGTCCGCGCGGGTGCTCGGCGCCTCGCGCATGGTTATCGCCTTTAAAGTTATTATCCCGCTGGTGCGCCCGGCGCTATTCTCCGCCGCGCTGTTAATCTTCGCCGACTGCATCGGCGAATTCGCCCTCCCCTATATTCTTGGCCTGCCGGTACATTTTGATACCCTCTCCACCGGACTGTACCGGGCAATCGGCACGCGTCAGTCCGGCGTCGCGGCGGTGATGGCCACGGTGATTATGCTGATGGGGATGCTGACCCTGATGCTGGATATGAAGATGCTACGCGAGGCAAAACGTTTTGTGACCGTGGGCGGTAAAGGCGTGATGGAACGTCGCCGCAGCCTGGGACGCTGGCGCGCAGCCGCCGCCGCGCTGCCGCTGTTATTCGTCTTGTTGGGGATGGTGATTCCTCTGCTGACGCTGTTTCTGTCGACGATAATGATGCTGCCTGGCCGCTTCACCGCCGATAACTTCACTCTTGCTTACTGGATTGGGCACAATCTCGATACCGTTGCCCTGCGCAACGGGATTCTGCTGACGCCGGAGTTCTGGCGCACGGTCTGGAATACCTTGCTGATTGTCGGTTCGGCATCCGTCGCCTGCGGCGTGCTGGGTCTGCTGGTCGGCTATGTGGTGATGCGCTGCCACTTTCGCTGGGTGGCCGCCTGCCTGCGCCAGCTCACCTTCCTGCCTTATCTGGTGCCGGGTATCGCCTTTGCCGCCGCGTTTCTCTCGCTGTTTGCCGTAGCCCGGGGGCCGGTTCCGGCGCTCTACGGCACACCGTCGATTCTGATCCTGGCGCTGATTGCGGAAAAAATGCCGTATGCCAGCCGCGCGGGTATTGCCGCAATGACTCAGTTAGGTAAAGAAGCCGAAGAAGCGGCGCGGATCGCCGGAGCAGGCTGGATCGCCCGCATTCGCCGTATCGTCATCCCTATTCAGGCGGCCCCTCTGGCAGCCGGCATACTGCTGCCGTTTATCTCCGGCATCAAAGGCGTCAGCCTGTTCGTCATCCTTGCCACTCCGGCAACGGACGTGCTGACCACCTGGTCCCTGCGCCTGATTGATTACAACTACCAGCAGGCGGCCAATGCCGTGGTGCTGATGATTGCGCTGATTTCATGGGCCGGCACGGTGATGATCCAGAAGATCACGGGTACCGGTCTGGCTGATAGTCTGGAGAAATAACATGCCCGCGATTTATTTAAACAATCTGACGAAAACCTATCCGGGCAGCGATGCTCCGGCGGTTAACGCCCTCAACCTGACGGTGAAAGATGGCGAATTTATGTGCCTGCTGGGGCCATCCGGTTGCGGCAAAACCACCATTCTGCGGATGATTGCCGGAATTGAGCACACCAGCGGCGGGGAGATCGCCATCGGCGATAAGATCGTCGATTCGGTGGATCGCGGTATTTACGTACCGCCGGAAAAACGCGGAATTGGCCTGGTCTTTCAAAGCTATGCTCTCTGGCCGCATATGACCGTGGAGCAAAACGTTGATTTTGGCCTCCGCCTGCAAAAAATCCCCGCGAAAGAGCGTATTGCCCGCCGCCAGGATGTCATGGAAAAACTGCGAATTGCCGATTACGCCAGGCGCTATCCGGCTCAGCTCTCCGGCGGCCAACAGCAGCGCGTTGCCCTCGCCCGGATGCTGGCGGTCAATCCCGGCGTACTGCTGCTGGACGAACCGCTCTCCAATCTCGACGCCACGCTGCGCCTGGAGATGCGCGCCGAGCTGCGCCGCCTGCATGAAACCTTTGGCACCACCATCGTATTTGTCAGCCACGACCAGTGGGAAGCCATGACCCTGGCCACCACGATTGCGGTGATGAGCGCCGGACAAATGCAGCAGGTGGGAACGCCGGATGAGATCTACACTACCCCGGCAAACCGCTTTGTTGCCGAGTTTATCGGCACGCCGCGCCTGAATATGATCCCGCTTCACCAGCCAGACAGCGGGCTGGCGCAGCACCTGCAACGGCGCTTCGCGCTGTCCGGGCAGGCCCGACACTGCGGCATCCGCCCGGAAGAAATCGTCCTCAGCGACGCTTCAGACAACCACAGTATCCCGATGATTATCGATAACATTATGCCCACCGGCGGCAGTTGGGTGATTGAGCTGGTTGCCGGCGAGGACCGGCTGTTTCACTCCACGCAGATTCGACCTCGCTGGCAGGCTCGCCAGCAGGTGCATTGCCTGCTACCGACCGCGTCCCTGCACTTCTTTAATCACAACGGGCTACGTCACGACGTTGGCACGAATTAACCGGATACTGACTCCTGAGGAACCACTATGAAGCGTAATTTTACCGCCGTGTTGATCGCCAGCGCTCTACTGAGCGCGCCCTGTGTCCGGGCTGAAACCTTTAACCTTCAGGCACTGATCGCCGCCGCGAAGAAAGAGCCGCCGCTTACCGTGTATGCTTCCACCGGTAAAATCGTGCAACAGGCGAAAGCCTTCAGCGCGAAATATGGGCTACAGGCCAGCGGCGTAAAAGCCGATGCGCCGCAGATTATCGAGATTATGAGCCGGGAAGCCCAGGCGAAGAATGTGCGGGCCGATGTCGCCATTGTTGAGGATGCGCCTGCGGGGATGATTCAGCTACTGAATAAAGGCTATGTGCAGAGCTGGGTGCCGGACGATCTGAAAGGCCGCATCGCCGCCCGCTATCAGAAGCCGCTGACCGTGGTTCTGGCCCCGAACGTGTTCGCCTATAATACCGCGCATCACGCCACCTGCCCGATTAACAATATCTGGCAGCTAACCGAATCCCAGTGGCACGGTCGGGTGGCCATGCAGGACCCCACCGGCAAACCGGCCTATACCGACTGGTTCAGCCAGATGGAAACCCACTACGACCAGCAGGTTCGCGACGCGTATCAGCAGGCATTCGGCAAACCGCTGAAAACCGATGAGAAATCGGCCACCGCGGCATGGGTGAAAGCGCTGGCGGGCAATGGCGTACTGCTGACCCATTCGGATAATGATGCCGCCTCCGCCATCGGCGCGCCGGATAGCAAAACCGACTTTGTCGGCCTGGTTTCCACCGCCAAATTCCGCGACAACAAGCTGGGAATGAAGCTTGGACTGTGCAGCGGATTAAAG
The DNA here is from genome assembly GCF_005860775.1 of Klebsiella indica. Classification (GTDB taxonomy): domain Bacteria; phylum Pseudomonadota; class Gammaproteobacteria; order Enterobacterales; family Enterobacteriaceae; genus Klebsiella; species Klebsiella indica. Next base: position 4,720 of record NZ_VCHQ01000037.1, on the reverse strand, counting down.
CCGTTTATCGGCTGGAATTACCCGAGCCTCGGCGTAATCGCCACCGGCAGTAAAAGCCCCAATAGCGCGAAGTTATTTATTCACTATCTGTTGACCGCCGAAGGCATCGCGCCGCAGGGCATAGACGGCAAAATGTCCACCAACCAGACGGTCTCACTCCCGGCCGATGAGGAGTCCGGCATTGAACAATATCGCGGCGAATTAATGGAATACCACACCGCTACGGTACAAAAGGACTGGCAAAGCCGCCAGAACTGGCAGGACTTCTGGAGCCTGAACGATAAAAAATAACGTTCCGGTACGGCGACAAAACAAAATATCTTTCATTCAGAACAGGCGGCACATACCTTGACCACTATCGATATTGAACAGCATGAAACGGCGCTCAAACGCATTATTGTCGCCGCCGGGGATACCGCCCTGCGCTTCTTCGTCTCCCGCAAAGCGGGCGAATATGCGCTTAAAGGCCCTCAGGATTTTCTGACCGAGGCCGATACGTTCGTTGAAGGCGAGGTTGTCGGCGCGATTCGCGAGGCTTTTCCGGACGATCTGATTCTCGGCGAAGAGAGCGCCAGCCAGCCCGCCAGCGCGGAGAGCCTGTGGGTGGTGGACCCGATTGACGGTACCGCCAACTTTGCCCGCGGCATTGCCCATTTTTGCGTCTGCATCGCCTGGGTGTGTCGCGGCGTCACCGAACTGGGGGCAATTTATAACCCGGTAAGCCAGGAACTTTATCAGGCTCGTCGCGGCCGCTACGCGCTGAAAAACGGCCAGCCTCTGCGCTGTACCGCGATTACCGACCCGCAGCGCGCCGCCGTGGAACTGGGGTGGTCGGCGCGTCACAGCCAGCGCCGCTACCTGGACGTCATGGCGTCCCTCCTCACGCTGGGCGCCAGCGTACGTCGCGGCGGCTCCGGGGCGCTGGCGCTGGCCTGGGTGGCGGAAGGCCGCACCGACGGATATATCGAGATGCATATGAACGCCTGGGATTGCCTGGCCGGACTGTTGCTGGTGCGTGAAGCGGGCGGGCGGACCGGCATCATACCCGATAGCGCCGAAGGTATCTTCAATGGCTTGCCGGTACTGGCCGTCGCGCCGGGCATCGCCGTCGCGCTGGCTCGCGCATCGGGCATTCCGCTGGCGCTCGATGCGCAGTCCTCCACCTCCGCTGCCGCGCAACCGCCGGGCGTGCGCTATCCTCGCCCGGCAATCAGTCTGATAGAGGAAGATTTTCCCGGCTGGGGGATGAATATTTACATCGGCGATTCCTGCGGGGTGAGCGATACAGCGTTGCTGGCGGAACATGATATCGGCATCGTCATTAACTGCGCGGTCAACCTTGATATTGACTGGGTGATCCTGCCGGAAGCGGCCACTGCGGCGCATCTGCTTTGCCACGGCGCAGGGCCGGTGCGCTACTATAAGCTGGGGCTTGTTGATGGTGAGGGCAACGCGCCGGAGATGCTGCATGCGGGCTATCACCTGATGCGTTCGGCGCTGCTGCAACAGATCCCGAACAAAGCCTCCTACCGCAATCGTAAACGGGGCAACATCCTCGTCAACTGCCGCGGCGGTCGCAGCCGTTCCGTGGCGCTTGTCGCGCTGTTTATGCACCTGGAGTGCCCGGAACGCTTCCCGACTCTCGACGACGCCATCGCCCGGGTCCGCGACCGGCGTCAGCTCCATCCCGATGAATGGTTTGAAACGCCGAAACCGTCGCTGACTCGCCTGGCCGAACATGCCGTTATGCGCGAACGGGCAATTGCCGCCGTGGAGCAAGGCCATGAGCAATAACGCGCAGAACAACAATCCCGGCTTCGCCAGCGCCAGCGAGGTGGCGCGCCTGGCGGGCGTTTCCCGCTCGGCGGTGTCGCGCACCTTTACCCCGGGGAGAAGCGTTTCCGCCGAAACCCGACGCAAAGTGCTTGCTGCCGCAGAGGCGCTGAATTATCACGTCAACCACCTGGCGCGCGGCCTTTCCAAAGAAGCCAGCCGCCCGGTCTGTATTCTTGGCGGCAACCTGTCATCGCCTTATCAGTCCCGCCTGCTTGAGCACCTGACCCGCCGCCTGCACAAAGCCGGACGGGCGGTTATGGTGATTAACACCGATGACGGTGAAGCGAATGTCAGGGCGGCATTGCAGCAGACGCTGAACTATCGTTCGACCGCCACTATCGTGCTGTCGGGTAAACCGCCTGCGTCTCTGATCGAACAGTGCCTGCAAAGCGGACAGCAGGTGATCCTGATCAACCGCCAGGGGGAGTTCCCCAACGCAGAGAATATCGATATCGATTACAGCGCGACAATGAACGCGGCATTTGACCATCTGATTGCCGCGGGATGCCGGAATCTGGCCATCGTCTCTTCCGCCGCCCGTTCACCAAGTATGGTGATCCGTGAAACCCGCTTTCTGGCGGCCGCCGCCGCAGCCAATACCGATGTGGCGCTTATCCGCCCCGGCAGCGCCAGCTACCAGACCGGCGTGCTCGCCGCACGGGAACTGTTAAACCAGAATACGCCTCCCGACGGTATATTCTGCGTCACCGACCTTATCGCCTGCGGCTTTATTGATGCCGCTCGTTACGAATTTGGCCTTCGCATTCCGCAAGATCTCTGTGTGATCGGCTTCGATGATATTGAGCAGGCCAGCTGGCTGGGCTACCAGCTCACCACCTTCTCGCAGCCGCTGGCGGAGATGGCGGAAGCCGCATGTGAACGGCTTCTCTCTCCCTGCGCGGACGCAGCGGGCAGCCAGTTGTTTGATGCGCGTCTGGTAAGACGCGGCACGCTGCGCCCGGCGGTAAATACGAAGGAGATGGTTTGAAATAGACGCCGGGCGGAAATATAGATTGCCTCCGTTTCGGCGACGACCACAACGGGCACGTTTTTTTGCGACCAGGCCCGCTGGAATACCATCAATGGGATGCCCTGCGCTCACTCTCAGGCAGGTAAATATTTTGAATATTCAGATGGTGCGACAGCTCGCGGAGAATGATCAGGTAGCTGATAAAATGCGGGTCATCCGGGAATGCCTCCTCCCGCCACGGACTGCCGGAAACCACATCGGCAACCCTGTTGAACAGATCTTCAATATCGCCCTGGGTCAGGGGGTTAAGCTCACCCGCAATCCGCGAAATCGCTTTCAGATAATCGTCAGAACAGCGGAATGTCCCGGCAACGGCGTGTAACCCGGTCTCAGCCTGAATACAGTCTTCGATGGTTGCGATCGCCATCTCGACATCATAAGGCGAAGGGATCCTGTGACGGAAAAACCGCCCGGCCACGGAGGCATACCCGACTGGCAGGGAAATGGCTGGCGACGAGAATGTCACCTGGTCCGGGTGAATCGACAAAAATGCATTATTCATTGCTATCCTTCCTGAAGAAACTCGCTCGCTGTAACCGTATAGCGTAAATCCAGAGACCAGGCGTCGTCCAGCCTGATGCGTGCCGATTTGCGCCAACCGAAAGCCATATTGCCGACGCCACCTGTCGTAATGCTGGTCAGTTGCGTTTATGGCTGGCTGAGCGGTTCTGTCAATCGGTGGTTTAAACGAAAATCTGATTCAGTTGATTCGCTTACTGAGCTGATACAGGCTGAAATATAAAGGATATAACCTTTTTATAATTTTCAGCCTCTGAAAAGCCCCTGACGAATAACGGACTCACCGCATGGGGGTTGGGCGCATCAAGGAAACCTGGCGGGAACGCAGGCGCGCATCCAGGACTGGCCGCCAGGACGGCGACCAGAGGGCGGGTCGAGACAGGGACGTCGAGTCCCGCCCGGTCCGCCAGATGAAGCCGGAGTGGAGCGGACCGCGGAGCGGCAGGTTTTCAGCGCCATGCCGGGGGTGCAGGGGGACGGGCGAAACGTCCCCCTGCCCGTTCACACGCTGCGGAGATAACGAATATCCTCGTACTGACGGTGAACGGAACAACCCACTGAACCAGAATATGAGGCCCCAGAGCAGCGCCACCGGAGGATAACAGGCCGGGTTTCGCTACCATGCCCGCATTCCTGTCAGGTGGCGGCTGACGCCTTACCTGACCTGGAAAACCATAAATACAGGCCCTGCGCCACGGGTTCCGTTCACCGTAATCCCGCAGAAAATGAACTACCGTCGCCCGTGAACGGGTAAAGGGGGAGAAAACCGTCCCCCCCTTTACAATCCCCGCGGTCCCGCAAAGAAACCGGTGCTGCGCACTGCGCTCACCTCCCGGCCCTCAGCCTGCGGTCGGCTCAACTCGGCGTCATGCCTCGATTCGCCTCTGGCCGCCATCCCTGGCGTCCAGCCCTTGTCTTCGGGTCTCCGGTTCGCCGGTTTCAGCGGGCACCAGGGCATCGCTGTGGGTTTTGTGGTTTCAGCAGCGTATTCGTCGCTGCTTAAAGAAACAGTTTTTTATCACTTTCAGCGGTCAGGCAGTTGCAGGTTTACTGCGGGCTCACCGCCGGGGGGGTTGGGCGCATCAAGGAAACCTGGCGGGAACGCAGGCGCGCATCCAGGACTGGCCGCCAGGACGGCGGCCAGAGGGCGGGTCGAGACAGGGACGTCGAGTCCCGCCCGGTCCGCCAGATGAAGCCGGAGTGGAGCGGACCGCGCAGCGGCAGGTTTTCAGCGCAATGCCGGGGGTGCAGGGGGACGGGCGAAACGTCCCCCTGCCCGTTCACACGCTGTGGATATAACGAATATCCGCGAATTTATAGTGAACGGAACTGACC
>NZ_VCHQ01000036.1 GCF_005860775.1 Klebsiella indica | reverse complement strand
GTTCCGCCCCTTCACTGCCCACGCTCAGCGTGCTCGCCGGGTTCGCCCCCGCAAACGCGTAGTCGGTGCCGCGCAGCGTCACCCCTGAGGTGCCCACCGCCGCTTCCGTCAGTGAGCCCGCGCCCAGCGCGATATCCCCGGCGTTGTTCGCCACCGCGCCCGTCCCGATTGCAACAGAGTCCAGCCCCAGCGCCTGCGAGTCAGTCCCCGTTGAATTGGCATGGAAGTACTTCGTGCCGCCGGTATAGACGTTCTCCACCGAATCGCCCAGTGCGCTGATGTTCTGCGTGTTCTGCGCGATATTCGTGGTGTTGGTCGTCACATTCTGGTTGGTGGCGTGCAGCTGGGAGCCGTTCACCGCGTCGGTGCTGGTGCTGCTCAGCTCCCCCGCCCCCACGTGGGTGACTTTCTGGTCGCCCGCGTTAACCCCTGCGGTGGTGATCGCCGGCCCGCCGCTGATCGTCAGCCCGCTGCCGTCCAGGGTGGTGGTGCCGCCGATGATCGCCGAAGTGAATTCCGGGCTGTCCGCCATCTGCACCACCAGGTCGCCGTGCGCATCCACCTCCGTGTTCAGGTTGACGGCCGAGTAGCTTCCCGCCGTGCTTTTATCGCCCCTGATGGTCAGCGTCTCACCCAGCTTTTTGCTCACCGTGCCGCTGTTGCCGGCAAAGTTCAGCGGGGTGCCGGCCAGGTTCGCGATGTCCGTGGTGTTCTGCGTGATATTTGTGGTGTTCTGCGCGATATTCGTGGTGTTGGTCGTCACATTCTGGTTGGTGGCGTACAACTGCGAGCCGTTCACCGCGTCGGTGCTGGTGCCGCTCAGCTCCCCCGCCGCCACGTGGGTGACTTTCAGGTCGCCCGCGTTAACCCCTGCGGTGGTGATCGCCGGCCCGCCGCTGATCGTCAGCCCGCTGCCGTCCAGGGCGGTGGTGGTGCCGATGATCGCCGAGGCGAATTCCGGGTTGTCCGCCATCTGCACCACCAGGTCGCCGTTCTGATCCACCTCTGTGTTCAGGTTGGCGGCCGAGTAGCTCCCCGCCGTGCTTTTATCGCCCCTGATGGTCAGCATCTCACCCAGCTTTTTGCTCACCGTACCGCTGTTGCCGGCAAAGCTCAGCGGGGTGGTCGCCAGGTTCGCGATGTCCGTGGTGTTCTGCGCGATATTCGTGGTGTTGGTCGCCACATTCTGGTTGGTGGCGTGCAGCTGGGAGCCGTTCACCGCGTCGGTGCTGGTGCCGCTCAGCTCCCCCGCCGCCACGTGGGTGATTTTGTTCACCGCCGTATCGCCGTGGCTCGCCGAGAAGGCCCCTTTATCTGCATCCCACAGCAGGGCATCGTTCTGCAGCCCGCCGACGCCGGCGTTCAGGTTCTCCACCGCCGTATTGGTGGCGTGCAGCTGGGAGCCGTTCACCGCGTCGGTGCTGGTGCCGTTCAGCTCCCCGGCCGCCACGTGAGTGACTTTCTGGTCGCCCGCGTTAACCCCTGCGGTGGTGATCGCCGGCCCGCCGCTGATCGTCAGCCCGCTGCCGTCCAGGGTGGTGCCGCCGCCGATGATCGCCGAGGCGAATTCCGGGTTGTCCGCCATCTGCACCACCAGGTCGCCGTTCTGATCCACCTCCGTGTTCAGGTTGCCGGCCGAGTAGCTTCCCGCCGTGCTTTTATCGCCCCTGATGGTCAGCGTCTCACCCAGCTTTTTGCTCACCGTGCCGCTGTTGCCGGCAAAGCTCAGCGGGGTGGTCGCCAGGTTCGCGATGTCCGTGGTGTTCTGCGCGATATTCGTGGTGTTGGTCGTCACATTCTGGTTGGTGGCATGCAACTGGGAGCCGTTCACCGCGTCGGTGCTGGTGCTGCTCAGCTCCCCCGCCCCCACGTGGGTGACTTTCTGGTCGCCCGCGTTAACCCCTGCGGTGGTGATCGCCGGCCCGCCGCTGATCGTCAGCCCGCTGCCGTCCAGGGTGGTGGTGCCGCCGATGATCGCCGAGGCGAATTCCGGGCTGTCCGCCATCTGCACCACCAGGTCGCCGTGCGCATCCACCTCCGTGTTCAGGTTGACGGCCGAGTAGCTTCCCGCCGTGCTTTTATCGCCCCTGATGGTCAGCGTCTCACCCAGCTTTTTGCTCACCGTGCCGCTGTTGCCGGCAAAGTTCAGCGGGGTGCCGGCCAGGTTCGCGATGTCCGTGGTGTTCTGCGTGATATTTGTGGTGTTCTGCGCGATATTCGTGGTGTTGGTCGTCACATTCTGGTTGGTGGCGTACAACTGCGAGCCGTTCACCGCGTCGGTGCTGGTGCTGCTCAGCTCCCCCGCCGCCACGTGAGTGATTTTGTTCACCGCACTGTCGCCATGACTGGCCGAGAAGGCTCCCTGTGTCTCATCCCACAGCAGGGCATCGTTCTGCAGCCCGCCGACGCCGGCGTTCAGGTTCTCCACCGCCGTGTTGGTGGCGTACAGCTGCGAGCCGTTCACCGCGTCGGTGCTGGTCTCTGACAGACGACCTGCTGCGACGTGAGTGATGGTGCGTTCCGCCCCTTCACTGCCCACGCTCAGCGTGCTCGCCGGGTTCGCCCCCGCAAACGCGTAGTCGGTGCCGCGCAGCGTCACCCCTGAGGTGCCCACCGCCGCTTCCGTCAGTGAGCCCGCGCCCAGCGCGATATCCCCGGCGTTGTTCGCCACCGCGCCCGTCCCGATTGCAACAGAGTCCAGCCCCAGCGCCTGCGAGTCAGTCCCCGTTGAATTGGCATGGAAGTACTTCGTGCCGCCGGTATAGACGTTCTCCACCGAATCGCCCAGTGCGCTGATGTTCTGCGTGTTCTGCGCGATATTCGTGGTGTTGGTCGTCACATTCTGGTTGGTGGCGTGCAGCTGGGAGCCGTTCACCGCGTCGGTGCTGGTGCCGCTCAGCTCCCCCGCCGCCACATGAGTGACTTTCTGGTCGCCCGCGTTAACCCCTGCGGTGGTGATCGCCGGCCCGCCGCTGATCGTCAGCCCGCTGCCGTCCAGGGTGGTGCCGCCGCCGATGATCGCCGAGGCGAATTCCGGGCTGTCCGCCATCTGCACCACCAGGTCGCCGTTCTGATCCACCTCCGTGTTCAGGTTGCCGGCCGAGTAGCTTCCCGCCGTGCTTTTATCGCCCCTGATGGTCAGCATCTCACCCAGCTTTTTGCTCACCGTACCGCTGTTGCCGGCAAAGCTCAGCGGGGTGGTCGCCAGGTTCGCGATGTCCGTGGTGTTCTGCGCGATATTCGTGGTGTTGGTCGCCACATTCTGGTTGGTGGCGTGCAGCTGGGAGCCGTTCACCGCGTCGGTGCTGGTGCCGCTCAGCTCCCCCGCCGCCACGTGGGTGATTTTGAGGTCGCCCGCGTTAACCCCTGCGGTGGTGATCGCCGGCCCGCCGCTGATCGTCAGCCCGCTGCCGTCCAGGGTGGTGCCGCCGCCGATGATCGCCGAGGCGAATTCCGGGCTGTCCGCCATCTGCACCACCAGGTCGCCGTTCTGATCCACCTCCGTGTTCAGGTTGCCGGCCGAGTAGCTTCCCGCCGTGCTTTTATCGCCCCTGATGGTCAGCGTCTCACCCAGATTTTTGCTCACCGTGCCGCTGTTGCCGGCAAAGTTCAGCGGGGTGCCGGCCAGGTTCGCGATGTCCGTGGTGTTCTGCGCGATATTCGTGGTGTTGGTCGCCACATTCTGGTTGGTGGCGTGCAGCTGGGAGCCGTTCACCGCGTCGGTGCTGGTGCCGCTCAGCTCGCCCGCGGCCACGTGGGTGACTTTGAGGTCGCCCGCGTTAACCCCTGCGGTGGTGATCGCCGGCCCGCCGCTGATCGTCAGCCCGCTGCCGTCCAGGGTGGTGCCGCCGCCGATGATCGCCGAGGCGAATTCCGGGCTGTCCGCCATCTGCACCACCAGGTCGCCGTTCTGATCCACCTCCGTGTTCAGGTTGCCGGCCGAGTAGCTCCCCGCCGTGCTTTTATCGCCCCTGATGGTCAGCGTCTCACCCAGCTTTTTGCTCACCGTGCCGCTGTTGCCGGCAAAGCTCAGCGGGGTGGTCGCCAGGTTCGCGATGTCCGTGGTGTTCTGCGCGATATTCGTGGTGTTGGTCGTCACATTCTGGTTGGTGGCGTGCAGCTGGGAGCCGTTCACCGCGTCGGTGCTGGTGCTGCTCAGCTCCCCGGCCGCCACGTGAGTGACTTTCTGGTCGCCCGCGTTAACCCCTGCGGTGGTGATCGCCGGCCCGCCGCTGATCGTCAGCCCGCTGCCGTCCAGGGTGGTGCCGCCGCCGATGATCGCCGAAGTGAATTCCGGGTTGTCCGCCATCTGCACCACCAGGTCGCCGTGCGCGTCCACCTCCGTGTTCAGGTTGGCGGCCGAGTAGCTTCCCGCCGTGCTTTTATCGCCCCTGATGGTCAGCGTCTCACCCAGCTTTTTGCTCACCGTACCGCTGTTGCCGGCAAAGCTCAGCGGGGTGCCGGCCAGCACGTCAATGCTCTGGTTGGTGGAATGCAGCTGCGAGCCGTTCACCGCGTCGGTGCTGGTCGCCGACAGGCGCCCCGCCGCCACGTTGGTAATGGTGCGTTCTTTGTCCACATCCCCCACGCTGACCGTACTGGTCGGGTTCGTCCCGGCAAAGGTGTACTGGATACCATTAATTGTGGTACTAATCGTGGCAACAGCTGCCTCTGTAACTGAATCGCCTCCCAGGGCAACAGCATTATCATGGGTTGCTCTGCTCTCAACCCCGATGGCAGTAGATTTTAAGCCTGTTGCTTGAGCACCCACCCCAATAGCAGCTCCCCCCTCACCACTTGCCTGACTATACCCCCCAACGGCAGTAGATTTTAAGCCTGTCGCTTCTGCTGTTACCCCAATAGCTGTCGTACCTTCATCATATGCCTTGCTATAAACCCCGATGGCTGTAGCGTGTAAGCCAGTCGCTTCAGCTACTGCGCCAATAGCCGTCGCCTTCTCATTACTTGCCTTACTGTGCATCCCGACGGCAGTCGCATCCTCATCATCTGCCTTGCTGCTAAACCCGACGGCAGTAGCGTGTATGGCGGTCGCTTCAGCTGCTGCGCCAATAGCAGTAGCCTTCTCATTACTTGCCTTACTGTAAATCCCGACGGCAGTCGCATTCTCATATTCTGCCTTGCTGTAAACCCCGACTGCTGTGGAGTTTGCTGCACTCGCTTCAGCTCCCCCACCGATTGCAGTAGCCTTCTCATCATTAGCCCTACTGCTCACCCCGACGGCTATAGAGTCTATGGCGTTTGCTTCAGCTCCCCTCCCAATAGCCGTCGCATTCTCATTATCTGCCCGGCTATCAAACCCGACTGCTGTAGAATTACTATCTGCATGGCTGTAAACCCCGATGGCAGTAGAGTTTGCGGCACTCGCCCAAGATCCCAGCCCAATAGCAATCGCACTACTATCAGTTGCCCTGCTGTTGGGTCCGACTGCAGTAGCGTTTATGGCGCTCGCTTCAGCCCCCGCACCAATAGCCGTCGCACTACTGCCGCTCGCTCCCGCAAGCCATCCAATAGCAGTCGCATAGTCTGCATTCGCTGCAGCTGATGCACCAATAGCGGCAGATAAGTCGGATATCGCTTCAGCTCTCTGCCCAATAGCTACCGAATACCCACGCACAGTAGTACCTGCCTTGCTGAGAAGCCCGATGGCAACAGAGGTGTAGCCACTCGCTTCAGCTCTGTCCCCAATAGCCGTAGCATACGTTTGACTCGCTGTAGCCTTTCTCCCAATAGCAATCGCATATGGTGCAGTAGCAGAGCTTTGATAGCCAACGGCTGTAGCATACCCGGAGGGATGCGTTGCGCTTGCGCCTTCACCAAGTGCAATATTAGTTGATATTCCGCCATCCGAGGCTGGCAATACTCCTGGGTTAGTAGGGTTCGTCACCAGCCATGCATCCGCCGCCTGAGGGATCCCTGCCAGGGTAACGCCCAGCAGACCTACGGATAGCATGCCCCTCGCTCTTCTTAAACCGGACTTACCTTTACCTTTGGCTTTCGCCAGCTCACTGACCGCGACCCATAGACCCAGGCTCGCGTTCCAGACTAAACGATATACTGTATTCATTGTTCCCTCCTGGTCTTTTTAATAAAAGACGGGTTTATTGCTTATTGAGATACGCGTAGAGACGCCTGCTCTTTCAGAACCAGAATTCGCTCAAGAGAATTTTTATTCAGATGTGATGCATAGTCGTGATATAACTTCTGAGCATTCTGCGGTTGGTGTATTACATACTGGTAATAGCCGCCGACAAAAAATACCGCCTGAGTGACGGCATCCGCCTTCTCCTCTGCATGGCTGAAAGCAATACTATCGATTAGCTGAAACACGGACTTTTCATCACCTTTCCCGGTGTAAATATCAGCAATGGCCGACTCATATGCCGAAAACCACTTATAATTAGCGACCTTATCAGCCAGTGTTTTTTGCAGTGCTGTTGTTCCTCCCTGCCATGTTCTGGCGGTTAACCATAAATCCCAGAGCAGGCCATAATCCCGCTCACGCCCGTTGCCGTTTTGGCGTAATAAAGTAAATGCGCTACGAGCCTCGTCGTAGCGTTCCAGAGCGGCCAGATTAACCGCTGAGGGTAAAACGATGACACTTGCCAGCATACCGCCATTCAAAGCATCATATTTTTTCCGGGCGTCACTGTGCCGACCGGACAAATGATCATTAATGGCTTTCTGGAAAGTAGCCTCTGAAGTTTCCCTTGCCGAAAGAATAGCCTGAGATGGCTTTATTGAAATGCTTTCAGCAATGGCAAAAACGCTTTTAGCACATATAAAAAGCAGGAGAATGGTTAAGCTTTTTTTCACAGAAAAGATATCAATTAACTTTCTCATAATATTTTTAACTTAAAATAGAAAAACAAAAAACCCATTAAACATAAAAACCACCACTCATAACTTCTGAATGGTTCTTATTATTGTGGGAAATGTAATCCGATATGCACCCCATGCTTTTATAACCTCCCCCTCCAAGCTGCATCTTTGCTGGCTGCCTGCACTTACTTCGGTCACATACCGTTTGTACGCTCCCGGGAATGCATTTAGTTGCCGCCTTCCTGCAACTCGAATTATTCATGGTATATATTAAAAAAGTACACGGTACATCTACAGTTCAGATTTTTAATCAGCGAATGGATGTCTATTCATATATTTGACTCATTGATATGATGTCCCTGCATGCCATAACGGTTATAGCATGGTGGCCTGCGAGTTGCTGCCCGCGAACTATTTTTCGTTTTAATGAATAAACCAAATTTTCTGTAAAGCCAATGCTGGGCGTCTTTACCAGTTGCGGTAAAGAAATCCCCTTACCCAGATAGCTGAAAAGAATCTGCTCGACTCTCTTAAAAGACTTTTGCAAAAGAGGACTGTCATTCGCCTTCATCAGGTATAACCAGAACTCATCTGGCCTGATATTGATAGGGATCAACCAAGGGAAAGGTCTTTGATAACTATTTAAATATCTTTCATTTTTTGGTTTATACATACTCAACAGAATGATGACCCGGCAACAGGTATTGCTCAATCCGGGCTGGCAGGCTATCGTCTCGCGTTCATGGATATCTAAAATATTCAGAACAACAATATCCTCTCTCTCAGGATAAAAATCAGAACTTATTTCATCTGGTGAATATGTGTATAAACGCACGTAATCGGTAGGCGTCTGAGCGGTTATACCAGCAAGGAAAAAACGATTATCAGATATTACGTGTATTTTATTCATGGTCTGCTCGCGATTAATTATTATAACCGCACAATATATTTTCCTGAAAACATCCCCTGTATTTAACCCGTAGATTATTAACCATGCGCAAGAAAAATTGACAATCGTTTAAAACGATCGAAATCAAAATATTAATAGCTGCGTTCTATTGTTTGATGTTGATCGATCGTTATTATCGATCAAAAGAATAATTTCCAAATTAACCGAACCCAATAAACCGTACAATAAATATAATCATTTCCCCAGCCCCTTGCTGTTGATTGCATTGAAACTTCAGATTATTAATCTGAAAACAACAAGAAACCGCAAGACACATAGATTAATCACACAAAGTTATACGAAGCACCAGAACAAACACGCATTTTTCAATTTCGTTTAACAAGCATTGAACTCAAGGAAAACCTTACATTGATAATATTCATTGCGTTTTAATTTTCCGAACTAACGTTGTATTGATGGGAATTATATAAGAAAAAGAAAAGAGTTACAGAGGAAAAAATCAGAATTTTATGTCTCGTTTTAGAGGTGCTTACTATATTGCAACCCACAGATTAAATGTGCGAACGCCAAAAAACATACGATTCCGGCATACCGAATCCCAATCACTCTCTGTACTGTTTCAGGAAATATCAGGCATCCGTGAACGCCTTCATCAACCCCGAGTGACGGGGCTGGGTTTTCATCTTTTCACGCAGCCAGCTTTCCGGGATTCAGCGGCGGTTTCGTTTTCCGCTGACGTTCAGCACGCCGTTGCTCTGTTAGCATTCCCCTGACATCCGCCTGGATAGCGTACCGTTTTGCATTCCGTCTCAGCGCTTCCTCCGTCAGAGCTGACGGAGTGCGAACAGTAAGCTTGCAGCGGCCACCAGAGAAGGACTCAGGGGCAGTTCAGCGTGGCATCATACACCCGGCTGTATGCACCCGGTTCTGCGTCCGGCGCCGCCACCATGGATATCGATGTGGATTGCCCCTGCTGGATAGTCAGACGCTCTGGCTCTTCCCCGGCATCGTTGAAACGTACAGTCATACCGCTCGTCGCCGCATCAGATACCCGCCGCAGCGTGCCGCTCCCCCCGGAAGGCGGAGGAATCAGTTGTGCTTCCGTTGTTTCGCCTGCGCTAATGGCCGGAAACATGTAGTTAACCCCGGTGTTCCAGGTTGCGGTTGTGATTTCCATCGAAGGTATATCACCAAGGGAGACCGAGAAAACATGTGAATAGGAGTCTTCTATTAATATACGATAAGGCGGGTTAGACGGTACCTGCCTGCTCTCATCAAACTGCAGACGCAGATGAGCCGTTTGTTCAGCAGATCCTCCTGGCTGCAGGTTATTGCTGCGGGTATAGGTTAAATGATGATGCTGATCGTCAAAAAATGCACTTCCTGTAATATGCGCACATCGCAGGTTCGTCGTTTCACTTGTACAAATTTTTGAGTCAGCTGCGATGCGCCAGGCATCCGCAGGCACTGCAGATGATGAGTTATCATAGACAACCGCCCGCAGATAAGCCGTATCGCGCAAGTTCAGCCAAGGAGTATCAGTATCAGTGTATGTCGCGTAAGCCTCTGAGACGCCACTCAGAACAAGCTTACTGCACGCCATATCAGCGAGAGCGTAATGCGGTGTACTCATTAGACACATTAGTAAAATACGGTTCACGGGAAGCCTTTATATCATTTGTTTATTCATAAGGCAGAGAGCGCTTCATCCTGCCCCCCGGCACTGACTGCACTGTCCGGCACTCAGTTATAGTTAAAATTCAACGTCACCTGGGACAAAAAACGCCCCCCGGTCACCGTACCCGGCGCTGTCGCCACATACCCGACCCTGAACGTGTAACTGCCCTTGCCCGAAGACGGGATCACACTGACATTCGTGCTGCCGGATGGCAGCATCGTTGTGCCCGACAGATCCTGCAGACGCAGCGCCACCCCCGTGGAGTCACCCGTGTTGCTGAACAGGGTGTCGTTCTGCTCGTCCGGCGTCCCTGATGGCACTATCTTTACCGACGTCACCCCCGCCCCACAGGTAATACTCACCGGCACATCCTTCAGTTTCTTCACCGCCGTATCCGTGAACTCACGCGTGCCAATGTCATCCAGCACCACCGTTGATGTCACATCATCAAACGTACAAGTCTTATTGACCACCATTCCTGTGAAGGCGACTATCTGAGTGGGATCGGCGGCCACCGCGTCAGTCTGTGATATCAGACTGACCAGCAGGCCTGCTGTCATCACTGACGCCATGTGTGCAGCGATATTCATCATCATTCTGTCTGTCCTCCCTTCTCTCACCGGCAGACGCCACTGGTCCGGATAACCGCATTCGCCCTGTCCGCTTCAGTCAGCTGATACTCAGCGCGGCACTGCTGCCCGGCACCGTCGCCCCAGCGAACCGTCACTTCACCTTTCTCTTCCAGCCCCGACAGATACACCTGACCGCCGTCTGCCACGATTCCGCTGCTCTCGCCGGCCGTGACCATCGTCCCGAACGGTAACGGTTTTCCGTTGTGGGTCATCGTCATCAGTACGCGGTAGCCCCGACGGGCCTTAAACTCTGCCCGCACCACCGCGCCCTTTGTCGGCACAATCCGGGCGACGCTGTTATCCACATCCGTATGCTCATCCAGTGATTCGGTATCCACCTGTATCCGGTTTTCCCGGTACGCCGACGCATAAGGCTTGATGGTGTATCCCCGCCAGTCGGTGAAGACGCCCGGCTCATTTTTCACCCCAACATTCGGGACGCCCGGCGTGGCGATCAGGACAGTGGTGTCCCCCAAAGGCTGGCCAATGGTCAGCCCGTTACGGTGCAGCAGGGCGCCCCCGGCCAGACCATAACTGATCTGCCGCCAGTCACGGCTGTGGCTGTAGCCCAGGTTCCCGTTACCGTAGATCCCCCGGTAATTCAGGCTGACGTTGCCGCTGGTTCCCTGGCTCCGGGAATATCCCTGCGAGACGTTCCAGTCCAGATTACCGTCCCTCAAAAACTTGCCGCTCAGCCCAGACTGCTGACTGACCTGATTGTTGCTGTCACGACGACTGCTGAACGTGGCGTACACCGGGTTTGCAGATTGCCTGCCCAGCAGCCTGTCAAACGGCACCGACAGAGAAAGGCTGATACTGCGGTCCGTATAAGACGGGGCGTTGTCGTTTTTGTAACGGGTGAGGCCGTAGTTCAGCGAGTAGTTCACCGGTCCGAGGCTGTTACTGTAACCGATGCGCAGTGACGCGTTGCCAGCAGAGGTGTTCCAGTAGGTCTGGCGCATCCCGGTCAGCCAGACTGAACCGTAATCCCCCAGAGACTGCGAGATATCCGCCTCAATACGCGCACGTTTGCTGTTGTTCAGGTTGTAATAGTCCGAACGGGTGTCTGTCACCGGGTTACCGTCATTATCCAGTCCCGTATGATCATACAAACGGCCGGACATCGTCTTCAGCGCCGTCTCATCCAGAGTGTGGAATCCCCGGGTGGAGTAGCGGTAACCGGTCAGACGGAAGGTGGTGCCCGTCGGGTTAAAGCCGAAGGCATACAGAAAGCGCAGAGACTGCCCCTGATGCCCGCTGCCGTCAGCCAAGGTGCTGTCTGCGTGGGTGATATCCACAGATACCCCCCCCGTTCGCCCCATATTGACGCCGACGCCGGACTGTACCGCCAGATAGTCTGATGAGAACTGCGCGCCGCCGTAGAGCGTCGTATCATGAGGCAGGCCCCATATCAGGGTGCCCTGGGCAAATGACGGTTTGTCATAATGGTCACTGCTGCCGCGATAGTTGCCCGCTGTCAGGCTGTATTTTATCCGTCCTTCACGCTGCAGCGTCGGCAGGGAGGTATACGGCACCGTAAACACCCGGACGCTGCCGCCAGCCTCCCGGATACTTACTTCCAGGTCACCGCTGGAGTTTACCGGGCTGAGGTCGGTTATCTCAAACGCCCCTGGCGCGATGGTGGTGCGGTAGATGATGTATCCATTCTGCCGAATGCTAACTTCCGCATTGCTTTCCGCCATGCCGCGCACTATCGGTGCAAACCCACGGAGGGTTTCCGGGTACATATTATCGTTGCTGGAAAGCTGCACGCCCGTGAAGCCCAGGGAATCAAATACCTCACTCCCGGTGGTGCTCTCGCCCAGTACCAGGGTGCTTCTCAACGGTGCAACGGTCCGCTCCGCGTAGGTCCTTATACGCTGCCAGCGATGGCGGTTGCCGTCATTACTGTCATAGTAGTTCCAGTTCCTGTCGTCACGCAGACGCCAGGCCCCCAGATTCAGCCCGCTGCCCAGACTAAGAAAATAACTCCGGTTGTCGCGGCGACTGCCGGAACGGTCGGTGCCGCTGAAACGGTAACTGAGCAGCGCGGCGTTAATCCCCTCGTCCCACTGTTCCGGATCAATATCACCGCGGGCCCGATTACGGGTTGCCCGTTGCGGCACGCTGAGGTCAAGGCGCAGTCGGGAAAAATCGAACTGACTGAAAGCGCCGGGGACATATTCAGCCGGGTTGACGCACTGTTCCTCATCGAGCGCCATCAGCGCCGGGAACATCTCCACCTTTACGCCAGCACTGCCCAGAAACTTTCGGCTCAGGCAGGGCGCCAGACCGGTGTCATCCCGGATGACACCGGTCGTCTCACCCGGTTTTATCGCATCAAAGCGCACGGACTGGCGTCGGGCAAAGGTCTGGTTCAGGTAAATATCAACGTCATACACACCGGGCAACTGGGAGCCGTCCGCCCGGAACTGCGACAAATCAGCAATTCCGTCACCGTCTGCAGAAATCATCTCAGGCGGGAAAAAAAGTTCAGCGCAGGCAGATGAGGTACACAGACCGGACAATAAAAATGCCAGCGGTGTTTTTTTTGGTAATAACATTATTTATCCACTGAATTCACAGAAAAACAGGCAATGACAACCTCATGACGCGCAAGGCTGCGCGGTTAAAAATGCCGGATTTGTTCATCCGTGATGCCGCCAAAGTCATTAATGGTACGAAAACTCAGGGTTCCGGCGCCGCCTGAAGGCAGGGTAAGGCTCGCCGTTCCGAAAGGCGGCGTCATCACCGTCTTTTTCACCGCCTTATTCCCGGCTTTTATTTGCGTGATGGTGATGTAGTAAGGGGTCGGATTGCGGATGACCAGTTGAGCCCCGCTGCGGCTGACTTTCAGTTGCGACGGCGCTTCTGCCGGAGAGGGCTTCAGGCCAGACGGGCGGACAAACAGCTTGATGCGGGTGGATGCAGACAGCATCAGGACGTTTTTGCCGCTGATTTCCGCTTTATCAACGGCCGGAATAGCTTTGGACGTCAGGTAATACAGGGACTCGCGGTCGGTTGGCAGGGTCGGACCGGCATACATCAAACGCAGAGTGTTCTCGCTGCCGGGATTACTGACGTAAAGGGGCGGCGTGACAATAAAATCGGAGGTTTTGTTGCCGTGCTGGTTTTCAGCCCAGGACTGCACCATAAAGCGCGAGGCACTCGAGGTGTTACGCACGGAAATGCTGGCCTCTTTCTGACCAGCCGGGTAGATAATGCGGGTCCCCCCCAGCACAATCCCCCCGGCGTGGACAGTAACAGAGAGAAAACAGGCCACCAGTAAAGCTGACGCAGCCAGGGCTCGGGTAAAAAAAGACATTGAAATCTCCTCGCAGGCTGATGATCTCCCCTGACCAGAGTCAGGGGAACGTTTCTGTTACTGATAGCTCACAGTAAAGTTCGCCGTGGCGTTGGCAGAACCAGCCTTCACTTTCTCTCCCATCGCCACATAACGGGCGGCGAATTCCAGTTCATTGGTGCCTTCTGTCAGAGTTTTAACGACTGTACCGCTCAACGACACTGGGACACTGTCGTCCAGGATTTGAACACCGACACCAGTGGTATCAATGTCGTCAGTAGACATCGCCGTATTGCCGAAACCCGCGATATTGCCGGTGAAAGAGATGACCGCGTCATTAGTGCCCAGAGGACAATCTTCCAGAGTAATCGTGAACGGTGCTTCCGTGCTGACGGAACCAGATCCGGTGAACGTGCTGGCCGCCACGTCTCCCAGAATGACGGTCTGGTCTTTGGAGATATCAGCCAGGCTGCAGGTTTGTTCCACGATATTACCGGTGAAATTAATTGTGCTGCCATCACCTTCAGCAGCCAGTACGGAAGACGCCATAAAAAGAGCCGGAACAGCAATAGCCAATAATTTCATTTTCATAAATAGACACTCTCTGTTGATTTACACAAAAATAAGCGCAACGACACGCCTATCTGAACTTCAGGCTCGCCTGAAGCATATTCCATAATTAATCCCCCAATAGTCACCATCATGTAACAAGAGGGTTACGTTGATAGATAGAAAACGTCAACCCTGATTATTTTCAGGCTCCTCCATGACCACTTTCCGCAATCAGGCTCACCACCGGAGAATATTAAGCTACAGCCATTCTCCTAATCGCCATAAAATAACACCAAAGTTATACCCCAGACATTTATCCACGACATAACCAGTTAACAATGAAAGGCCAGACAGAAGCAAAAAAACAAGCCTGTATTTTAAGGCTACAAAAATCTCCTTATTTTTACGCCCAACTTACCCTCCAGTCTCTGCCTGATGTTATATACAGCTTTCGTATCAACGACTAATTCTCTCGATATATCCGACACGCTATAATTACTCAGCGTCAGATAAAGAATTTCTTTTTCACTCTTCGTTAAGGGCCTTGCAGTTTGCCTGACCAGAGGTTGACCAATGAATACTTTTCGTAATGCTGTTTTTAAATTGCTGATATCATCAGAGAGATATATAACCCCCGACACCCTGGGCTCATTCAGGCTGTAATAAGCTGCCAGAGGCGTCATTTTTCTATCTGACAGCAAAATGATCTTCATCTCTGCACAACCCAGATAGTCAATCCATCGTTCATCCATAAAGAAACGGATACTTCTCCACGAAAAATCGACAAAAATAAACCCGGAAACAGGAAAAATAACATCAACAGAGTTGATTAACGATTTTAGTCCTGTTTCAAAAAAGAAGTTAACCGCAGGCCAAATACAAACTTGCCGATTAAGACACTGGGTGGAACTGAATTCTTTTGAGGGGAGTATCTCACACCTTATATTACACCCCAGACAATGCATTTCTCCATATTGCATAGTAAAGTCTCATCATATTACATATTAAAACCCCAGTTCTAAAACATTTCCCGTATAAATTAAGAAATTTCCCATATGATAATGATGTAATGGCTTATTACAACATTTTTTTTAGCCATTTACACTCCACTAAAAAAGAATAAAAATCCTAATAAAAAAATAAATATTAAGTCCTTAATTCGATTATGAATGAGAAAATTATCAGGTAATTAAGAATTTTACTCAGCCATTATCTTCGCAGTGGATTCATTATGCTTATTTTTTAGTAAAAAATAATAAAATTTAGATATATAAACCAATAAAAACAAATATTTCAGTATAATTATCCACTTTACTACTTATTAATGGCATTAAATAATTTAATTTAACATTAAAATTAGAATTTTTAACCATGAAAAATATCAAAACGCTGTGCCATTTACGCAAAAGGCAATATAAATACGAACTAAAATAACTATTTTCATTATCTATCGATCATACAGTTAACAAATTAGCAAAAAGAATTAATCACGCACCCAATGCGAATACTTCAATCTCAGTAGACTACTGATTCAACATGAGCTTGCCGTTCCGACATCAGCGACATCAGCAATTGGCTATTCCCGGTGTCATAAAAGGGGCTAACGACTTCTGGCATTATTTTGCGATAACGCAGGTGAAAATAGCCACGTGTTAGCCAGCATGCATCCGCGTCAATGGCATTAATATCGACAACAACCCGCGCGATTGCTGAACAATACTGACAGCGGCCCCTTTAAAGCGCGTGGAAAGTCCTTGTACCGCTCTCCCGTCACGCCGTCATGCAAAGCAACTTATGATAATGATTCTCATCTTTATTGTCGTACTGCCCGCGCAATGATAAGGTTGCATAACCCGATGACACCCCATCTCCAGTGCAGAAAACCGCATGAACAAGACGACGACGCAGGATGAACCCGCCCACCCGGCGCTGAGAAAAACATTCTCCGTCCGTGAGTTTATGGATTTTGGTGAACGGTACGGTATCGACTACCATTTTCCCGGGCTGATGAAAACGCAGGAGTCGCCGCACGCTATTCCTGTACTGCTGGGCGAAGTGGAAGAGATGAGGCTACCTTGCGGCATGTGTGTGACGCATTCCGATGTTCATGTGTTACAACCTTATGAGACAACGTCTCGTCATAGCAGCCCCCTGTATATGCTGGTGGTGATGGAAGGTTGCGTCAGCCTGAGCCTGAACGGCAAGCAGTATCTCGTATGCGCCGGAATGGCTTTTACGTCCCGGCTTAGCGAACAGCAGGCGATGTACGCCCGCCACGATGTGGACAGCAGATTACGCACGCTATCCCTGGGCCTCTACCCGGATGGCACATGGCGCAATGGTCTGCTTGATTCATTAATGCACGAATGGGAAAGATGCCAGACGCCAACGCTTATCTGGCAGGTACCGAACTTCCTGCTGGACGGATTACAGTTCGCGCAACAACGCGCGCTCGGGCGAGTGTCCCGGCAATTGATGCTGGAAGGCCTTATCCTGCAATTGTTCGGTCATGGTCTGAGCGTGTGTCAGGATGAAAGCACCAGGCAGGTTGTCCGGGCAAGCGGCGAGCAACAACGACTGGAGAGAGTTCGCCGCCTGCTGGAGCAATTCCCGGAAAATAACTATACCCTCGGTGAACTGGCTCAGAGAGCGGCGATGAGCTCCAGTAGCCTGCGCAGCAAGTTTCGCGACGCTTATGGCTGTTCGGTCTTCGATTATCTGCGTGACTGCCGCCTGGCGCGGGCGAGACGCTATTTGCTTGAAGGCTATAGCGTGCAGCAGGCGGCCTGGATGTCCGGCTACCAGCACGCGACCAACTTCTCCACCGCCTTTCGTCGGCGCTACGGCATCTCCCCCTGCAACGTGCAAAAATCGGGCTAATCAGATTGCTGACAACGGGCGCTGTTGTGCAATTTCCCGGCGGCGCGTCGCTTGCGCGGGCCTGTGCAAAATAATACCGCTGAGGTTGTAAGCCGGGCCAGACGGTAGCCTCCACCCGACAGAAATACGAGCGTCATGCCTAATACAGGTTTGTCATCAACCTCGTTAATACATTTTTTTCATTTTCGCGAAAAATAGATCGACGCTTTGGCAGCGTGCATACACATCCTGGCATTCTGCATAGCGAGATAAGACATCAAAAAGGTAATAATTCTTATTAACAATTAGAAACACCTTTGGAGATGCTCATGTTTGCGAAAACGCGTCTGGCGCTACTGACAGGATGGGTGACCAGCAGCGTCGCCTTCCCGCTGCTGGCTCAGGAAACAACACAAAACGAAACCATCGTGGTTACTCCACAGATGCAAAGCGGCGCCACCAAAATTGCCACGCCGGATCTGGAAACCCCACAGTCAGTGTCCATTATCACTCGCCAGCAGTTTGAAGAGCAGGGAGCCGTCAACGTCCGCCAGGCGGTTAGCTATACCCCTGGGGTTTATAGTAACCAGATTGGTGCGTCAAACCGTTTCGACTACATCGTCCTGCGTGGATTTTCCGATGGCAGCCTGGATAATGTCTATCTCGACGGTCTGAAGATGATGGGCGATACCAACTCGCACAGTTCTCTGGTGGTCGATCCCTGGTTTCTGGAAAATATCGAAGTCGTTCGCGGCCCGGCCTCGGTCCTGTATGGTCGTTCTTCACCGGGCGGCATCGTCGCCCTCACCTCGCGTAAACCCGCATTCGATCCCGGTGGTGAAATCAAACTCTTCGCCGGTAATAACAATCAGCGCGGCGCGGCATTTGATGTCACTGGCGCACTGGACGATAACGACCGGGTCGCTGGACGGTTAAGCGGGATGACCCGCTACGCGGATTCCCAGTTCGATACGTTGAAAGAGCAACGCTATGCGATTATGCCGAGTCTGACCTGGCGCATCACCGATAGGACACGCCTTGATTTAATGGCTTATCTGCATCGCGATCCGGAGGGCGGTAGCCACTCAGGACTCCCTTATGAAGGCACCGTGGTTCCGCATTATGGCAAGAAAATCGCGAAGACTTTCTTCGAGGGTGAAGATGATTACGATAAGTATGACCGTCGCGAAAATATGGTCGGCTACCATTTCGAACACCTGTTTGATAACGGCTGGTCAGTACGACAGAAACTGCGCTATCTGCATACCAACGTCAAACTGAATCAGGTCTACGCCGCTGGCTGGTTGAACGAAACCGAGCTGAATCGCGGTTATTCCGGCTCAGACGAAAAGATGAACGCTATTACGCTTGATAACCAGCTTGATGGCAGCATTGATACCGGGGCCGTTAACCATCGACTATTGGTGGGGATTGATTACCAGAATCGTAGCAACAATATCACCGGCTACTACGGTTCATTCCCGGCGATTGACGCCTTTAATCCACACTACGGCGCGCAGCCGGATAACATTACCCTGTACAGCCGCGAAAAACATAAGCTACGTCAGACGGGCTACTATCTGCAGGATCAGATGTCCTGGAACCGCTGGCGCTTCACCCTGGGCGGACGTTACGACCAGGTAAGTGTTTCAAATATCGATAAATTCAATAATTCACGCAGCGATCTGGATAAGAATAACTTCAGCTCTCGCGTCGCGCTGCTGTATCTGTTTGATAACGGTTTTGCGCCGTATGTTAGCTACTCTACGGCCTTTACGCCCACCAGCTTCGCCGATGAAAACGGCAACGTGCTGGACCCGATGAAAGGCAAACAGTGGGAAGCCGGGGTAAAGTATGAACCGGAGGGACTGAACAGCCAGTTCAGCGCCTCAGTATTCCGCATCAATCAGACCAATATCGCCACCAAAGAAGAGCCGACCGACCCTTACCGTTCAATTGGCGAGATTGAGTCAAAAGGCGTGGAACTGGAAGCGATCAGCCAGCTTACGGACAGTTTCCGCCTGCAGGCGGCGTATACCTACACCGATATCCGCTATAAAAAAAGCAGCCCGGAAGAACAGGGCAAACGGGCCGTTTATGCCCCGCGTAATCAGGCCAGCGCCTGGCTGAACTACGATGTGAAAAACGGTCCTCTGGATGGCCTGACGCTCGGTTCCGGTGTGCGTTACGTCAACGGTATTGTCAGCGATCGCCTGAATACGCATACCCTGCCATCCTATACGCTAGTGGATATGACCATCGGTTATGATCTGTCTAAAGTGGGAATCAATGGTCTCAGCGCCCAGTTGAACGTGAACAATCTGACCGATAAGCGCTATATTGCCGCCTGTAACTCGCTCTCTTATTGCTACTTTGGCGCGGAACGCAGCATCGTCGGCAGCGTCTCCTGGAGGTTCTGATACTGTTAAAAGTCCCCGGAGCCTTTTGCTCCGGGTAACGGGTTAATCTTCTACTTTATGGGTTTTCCGGGGTGTTATCGTCAAATTGCGCACGGCCAGCTTTCATCATGACTCCGGTACTCTCCTTAATGCTTCACCGCTCAAATAACCCTAAATAATTAACCGTTATGATCATATCAGCCAGCGCCGCACCCGCCTCCCTGAACCGCATTCGTCTACACTAAACAGAGACTGGTGTTTGATGCCGCAGCGTTTGCCGGGTACATCCATAAATTACAGACATGGCCGAATCGCGCGGCAAGCGAGAGAATCCTGAATCATTTACGTAAGTAAGTGATTCGGGCAAACACGCGTAACCCATACACCCGCAACCTGAAGTCTGACGGGTATCAACATTGAGACAGGACGCAACCATGCAACTTAACGATTCCACCCTTTTTCGCCAACAGGCATTGATTAACGGACGCTGGCGCGATGCCAGCAATGGCGAAACACTCGCGGTGACTAACCCCGCAAACGGCCAATTGCTGGGCAACGTACCCAAAATGGGCGCAGAAGAAACCCGCGAAGCTATCGACGCGGCCAGTCGTGCGTTGCCGGCCTGGCGCGCGCTTACCGCCAAAGCGCGCGCCACTCTCCTGCGCCGCTGGTTCGATTTAATGATGGAGCATCAGGACGATTTGGCGCGGCTAATGACCCTGGAACAGGGGAAACCGCTGGCGGAAGCAAAAGGCGAAATCAGCTACGCCGCCTCTTTTCTTGAGTGGTTTGCCGAAGAGGGTAAACGCGTCTATGGCGACACGATCCCCGGTCATCAGGCAGATAAGCGCCTGTTGGTGATTAAACAGCCGATTGGCGTGACTGCCGCCATCACGCCGTGGAATTTTCCCTCGGCGATGATCACCCGCAAAGCAGGCCCGGCGCTGGCCGCAGGCTGCACCATGGTCCTCAAACCCGCCAGCCAGACGCCGTTCTCCGCGCTGGCGCTGGCGGAGCTGGCTAATCGCGCCGGGCTCCCGGAGGGCGTATTTAACGTGGTCACGGGGTCTGCCAGCGCAATCGGCAATGAACTTACCAGCAATCCGCTGGTACGCAAACTCTCCTTTACCGGCTCAACGGAAATTGGTCGCCAGCTAATGGAACAGTGCGCGAAAGATATCAAGAAAGTATCGCTGGAGCTGGGCGGCAACGCGCCGTTTATCGTTTTCGACGACGCTGATTTAGATAAAGCCGTGGAAGGCGCGATGGCCTCCAAGTTTCGTAACGCAGGACAGACCTGCGTCTGCGCCAATCGCCTGTACGTCCAGGATGGTGTCTACGATCGCTTCGCTGAAAAACTTCAACAGGCGGTCAGTAAACTGCAAATCGGTGATGGCCTGCAGCCGAACGTCACCATCGGGCCGCTGATTGACGAGAAAGCGATCGCCAAAGTACAGGAGCATATCGCGGATGCTATTGACAAAGGCGCACGGGCAATGACAGGCGATAAAACCCACCCGTTGGGCGGTAATTTCTTCCAGCCGACGATTCTGGTGAATGTTCCCGCCAACGCGAAAGTAGCGAAAGAAGAGACCTTTGGCCCCCTCGCCCCGCTGTTCCGCTTCAAAGATGAGGCCGACGTTATTCATCAGGCGAACGACACCGAGTTTGGCCTGGCGGCCTATTTCTACGCTCGCGATCTGAGCCGCGTTTTTCGCGTTGGCGAAGCGCTGGAGTACGGCATTATTGGTATTAACACCGGGATTATTTCTACCGAAGTGGCTCCCTTTGGCGGCGTGAAATCCTCCGGACTGGGCCGTGAAGGGTCGAAGTATGGCATAGAGGATTATTTAGAAATCAAATACATGTGTATTGGGATTTAGCAGATTCAATGCGCAATAATATAATTTAACTATAGGGATGTTGTAACTATAGTATGAATTAAAAAATCCACGCTACTGAGGCGCAATGCCGTTCACTTAAGCAAATCATCGGTGTTGTCTTTTGTTTTATTTGCCTGTGGCAATCGTATTATCGGTGGTTCTGGCGAAAATGGCATTTTTCGTTTTCACCTGGTTTGGCTTAGTGGCCTGTTCCGTTCACTATAAATACGCGGATATTCGTTATATCCACAGCGTGTGAACGGGCAGGGGGACGTTTCGCCCGTCCCCCTGCACCCCCGGCATGGCGCTGAAAACCTGCCGCTGCGCGGTCCGCTCCACTCCGGCTTCATCTGGCGGACCGGGCGGGACTCGACGTCCCTGTCTCGACCCGCCCTCTGGCCGCCGTCCTGGCGGCCAGTCCTGGATGCGCGCCTGCGTTCTCGCCAGGTTTCCTTGATGCGCCCACCCCCCATGCGGTGAGTCCGTTATTCGTCAGTGGCTTTTCAGAGGCTGAAAATTATAAAAAAAGTTATATCCTTTATATTTCAGCCCGTATCAGCTCAGTAAGCGAATCAACCGAATCAGATTTTCGTTTAAACCACCGATCGACAGAACCGCTCTGCCAGCCATAAACACAACTGACACCCCTTAACTGACCAGCATTACGCTATTGAGGCGTGGATTTATCTACTGGCGATAAAATTGATAATTCAGATTAA
This sequence comes from Klebsiella indica, assembly GCF_005860775.1. Classification (GTDB taxonomy): domain Bacteria; phylum Pseudomonadota; class Gammaproteobacteria; order Enterobacterales; family Enterobacteriaceae; genus Klebsiella; species Klebsiella indica. Next base: position 27,307 of record NZ_VCHQ01000036.1, on the reverse strand, counting down.
GATTAGGCCCGAAGCTTAACCGGTTCGCTAAAATCGTCGGCTGGCTCAAGTTTAAGGCTAAATGTCGCCAGCAGCGCCTCGGCTCGTTCGTGAAAATCGCGTAGCGTCTTTGCGAGTTTTTCACTGACTTCAGGATCGTCGATGGCAACCGGGCGCCATTTCCCCTCTTTATCAAATAAACCAAACTGATAGCTATAAGTGAAACGAGAAGCTTGTGCTTCCATTTCCATCCACCATCCCCAGAACTCACGCTTTTCCGGCACGGGTTTAACATTGACGCAAACTGCCAGGCAATCGAAAAAGAAGCGGTTATCTTCACACTGCTCTTCACGGATATAAGGGCCAAGAGCCGTGAATTTCTTAATCAGCTTACTCTTCAGGTGTCCACTCGGTAACGTCATTGCGATCTCCTTTAGTGATACAATGACGTTATCAAATCAATAGAATTTCGCAATATATTAACTGAATCTATAACTAATCCAGCGAGCAATCTGCCGCAGAGCGTGATCGAAATTACGATAAACCGGATTAAACGGAATCTCCAGTAGCTTGCCATCTGTCGATGAAGAGGTAATTAAACGCGACTCTTCTTCCGGACTAAACGGATCGTCTTTCCAAAAACCTGAAAGCATCGGGGTTGGACAACGGCGCCCCAGCAATCCCTGGATCTTTAACGAATAGCGGTTCAGTTCCACACGCAGCGCCTCGTCAGAGGCATCATGCATTCCCAGACGCGAAGCAAAAACATCAAGATACATTTCCGGCACCCGCCCCTGATGCAGCGGGTCAACCAACAGCTCATGCACCACCGGCCCCAGACAGGCGACGGCCTTCAGACGCCGGGATTCAAGATAGCCCAGCCGTACGGCAATATTCGCCCCAAAGCGGAAACCAAATGCAGCGACTCGTGTATGATCGATCCAGGGGACATTTGACAGATGCTGCAGGACATACTGATGCAGCATACTGGTATCCTGAGTCAGCTTACATTTTGATGAGAAGCCAATTGAGGGCATATCCACGGTCAGCATGGCAATACCCAGTGGCGCAAAGTAGTGCTCATACAGGTTGTAATAATCCGTCTGGAGTGCGTCAAGCCCACCGCACATCAATACCGTCGGGAAAGGCCCCTCGCCAGGAGGCATATGCAAGAACCCCGTGATCGGCGCGCCGCCGGGGATGGAGAATTCCAGCTCGCGCAGCTTGCCCGGCAATCGTTGAGCCGCTTCCTCATATGCCCGGTATGCCAGCACCTGCGCCTGTTCAGCCAGTTCATCGCCTTTAATGTGCGGATAGGCGGCAATACTGTACAGGTTTGCCGCATGCAGCCAGTGACGCCCGCTCATCAGGAGATCCTCTTCCTGACCTGCCTTCTGTTGCCAGTCCATCGCCTGTCTGGACCACTCAAAGATCCAGTTGCCGCCGCGGTAGCCGATCACCGTATCGTAAAGCTCCGGATCGGTGCGTTCCGCATCGCTCATCACGATACGCGCCTGCACATCAAGGATCTCCTGTGGCGTAACGCCACGCCAGATCCACATCAAGCGGTTAATCAACCGATACCAGCGATCAACATTATTACCGCTCAACGCGGACTGGACAGGCTGCTGCAGCCCTGTATTAAACCGACGTACCAGCGTAGAGGTTTCCGGATGTTTGAATCGGGGTTTAAACAGCGTTTCGCTAAGGTTATCCTGGGACATGCGCAGTCTCCATCATGTTGCCACTGAAGCTATTGTAACCTGCACAAAGGTAAAAAAAACCACGCCCGGCAAAACCGGGCGTGGTCATTAGCATGTATTGAAAAATTAACGGCCTGCAATAGGCGGTACAAACACGACGCCCATATCCCACGGCTGTTCAATCCAGGTATCTTGTGGAATATCAACAATATAATCATCAACCAGAGGACGACCCGCCGGTTTTGCAAAGATGGTAACAAAATGCGCTTTAGGGTACATTTCACGGATGGCCACAGCGGTGCCTCCGGTATCGACCAGGTCATCAATAACGATGAAGCCTTCTCCGTCGCCTTCTGCACGTTTCAGTACTTTCAGTTCACGCTGGTTATCATGGTCATAGCTTGAAATGCAAACGGTATCAACATGACGAATACCCAGCTCACGCGCCAACAGGGCTCCCGGTACCAGACCTCCACGGCTAACGGCAATAATGCCTTTCCACTGTTCAACCGGCAGCAGACGGGTTGCCAGTTTGCGGGCGTGAATCTGCAACATGTCCCAGGTGACGACGTATTTTTCGCTCATGTGAAGTGTCCCAGCCTGTGTAATACGGCTTAAATAATGTTCGATGGGGAAATGGTTGCGCGAGATTATAGAGATCTGACGCGCTAAAAACCAGCGTTAAGCGGATACGGCAACGCTTTTTACGTGGTTTACGCTACCAGAGTACACGGAAAGTGGTATTCTCAACCGCATCGCGCAAGCCTGAGCTTGTAGTGTATTTAATTGCTAACCCCCGATCTGCAAATGACTTTTGCAGATGATTGTAAGGAGACTTACTCGTGTCTGAACTGTCTCAATTATCCCCACAACCGTTATGGGATATTTTTGCCAAAATATGCTCCATTCCCCACCCTTCCTACCACGAAGAACAGCTTGCTGAGCACATTATGGGCTGGGCAAAAGAAAAAGGCATACACGCGGAACGCGACAAGGTTGGCAACATACTACTTCGTAAAGGCGCCACTGCCGGTATGGAAAACCGCAAGCCGGTCGTACTGCAGGCGCACCTTGATATGGTGCCGCAAAAAAATAACGATACTGTTCATGACTTTACTAAAGACCCGATTCAACCCTATATCGACGGTGAATGGGTCAAAGCACGCGGCACCACGCTCGGCGCGGATAACGGTATCGGCATGGCGTCCGCGCTGGCGGTACTGGCTGACGACAACGTGGCTCACGGTCCGCTGGAAGTGCTGCTGACCATGACGGAAGAAGCCGGTATGGATGGTGCGTTTGGTCTGCAGGCTAACTGGTTGCAGGCGGATATTCTGATTAATACCGACTCCGAAGAAGAAGGTGAAATCTACATGGGCTGTGCGGGAGGGATCGATTTCACCTCCGATCTGCCGCTGACCCGCGAGGCCATTCCGGCCGGTTTCCAGAGCGTTAAGCTGACGCTAAAAGGCCTGAAGGGTGGCCACTCAGGCGGTGAAATTCATCTCGGTTTAGGTAATGCCAACAAACTGCTGGCACGCTTCCTGGCAGATCATGCTGCGGATCTGGATCTGCGTCTGGTCGATTTCAACGGTGGTACGCTGCGTAACGCGATCCCACGTGAAGCCTTTGCCAGCCTGGCTGTAGCCGCGGATAAAACAGAGGCCCTGAAAGCACGGGTCAATGATTATCAGCAGGTCCTGAAAAACGAACTGGCGGCCAAAGAGAAAAATCTGCTGGTGCTGCTGGAACCGGTCGCTAACGACCAGGCTGCGCTGACGACACAATCCCGCGATAGCTTTGTCCGCCTTCTTAATGCGACGCCGAACGGCGTCATCCGTAACTCTGACGTGGCAAAAGGCGTGGTAGAAACCTCTCTGAACGTCGGCGTCGTCACGATGACCAGCGACAACGTACAGATTCATTGCCTGATTCGTTCGTTGATCGATAGCGGTAAAGATTATGTCGTGAGCATGCTGGATTCTCTGGGCAAGCTGGCTGGGGCGAAAACCGAAGCCAAAGGCGCCTATCCGGGCTGGCAACCGGATGCCAACTCTCCGGTAATGCATCTGGTGCGTGAAACCTATCAGCGTCTGTTCAACAAGACGCCGAACATCCAGATAATCCACGCAGGCCTGGAATGCGGCTTGTTCAAAAAACCGTATCCGGAGATGGATATGGTGTCTATCGGCCCAACCATTACCGGCCCTCACTCCCCGGACGAACAGGTTCATATCGAAAGCGTTGGTCAGTACTGGACGCTGCTGACAGAACTGCTGAAAGCCATTCCGGCTAAGTAAGCGATAATCCGGCGGTTACACGCCGCCGGATCTCTTCCGCGCGAATCTACCGTTCCCGTCCCACATTTTTTCCATACGAAAGTGGGTAATCCATTCACCGCGTGGAAAAATATCGCGCACAGCACCGGGAAATCCTCTTCTGTGTAAAGCCTGATGGTTGGCATCATTACAGTCCCAGCACCAGTTGTCTCTCAAGCTGCGGATCAAGTAACGTCACGTGCAGCCCCACCAGCCTGACTCCTCTCCCTCCCCGCCGCTCATGCCAGGTTTTATAGGCGGTAGCGATCAAATCATCTTTATTTAACCGGGGCCAGACATGTTCCTGCGTGGTGAGCTGGAAATCGTTAAATTTTAGTTTGATCCCTTGACGAGCGATCAGCAAATCGGGTTTTACCTTCGCCAGACGTCGTTCCAGTTCCGGATAGAGACTCTCAATAATCGACTGGCACAGATCCCACTGATGGATATCCTCCGCCAGAGTACGTTCCACACCAATCGATTTACGCTGCCGCTCGCTGCTGATTTCTCGTTCATCGATCCCATGGCTGCGCTCCCATAATATCCGACCGAATTTACCAAAACGCTTAAGCAACATCGCCAGATCGCTCTTCTGCACATCTTCGCAGGTTCGTAACCCCATGCTTTCCAGCTTCGCTGCTGAAACTCTACCAACACCCGGGATCTTCGATAACGGCAATGTTTTGACAAATTCTGCGACCTGATGTGGTGCGATGACAAACTGACCGTTGGGTTTGTTCAGATCCGAGGCGATTTTGGCAAGAAATTTTACTGGTGCAACCCCGGCGGAAGCGGTCAAATTTAACTCGCGCTGAATTGTCTCACGGATCTCCTGCGCCATCCGTGTCGCGGATCCCTGGCAATGAACGCTGTCGCTAACATCAAGATAGGCTTCGTCCAGCGATAACGGTTCAATTAACGAGGTATAGCGGGAAAAAATCTCCCGGATATGATTCGATGCCTCTTTGTAAGCGTCAAAACGGCCGGGCAGCAAGGTCAAATGCGGGCAAAGCTTGAGGGCGGTGGCGGTCGGCATGGCGCTGCGCACGCCGTATTTACGCGCCGGATAGTTGGCCGTACTGATGACGCCGCGCTGCACCCGGCTACCGCCAATAGCAACAGGAATATCGCGCAGGGTCGGGTTGTCACGCATTTCAACCGCCGCGAAGAAACAGTCCATATCAACATGGATGATTTTGCGCATAGTTAACCCTCACTCACAACTGTATAAGTATACAGCATAAATCAGGTCATTGAGAAGGGAGGCATTGTAAGAGGCGAGGGATATCATGGGGTGAATAACCCGGCGTCGCTATGACTGACCGGGTTAAGGGAACGGAAGAGACTAGAGAATGCGCTTTTGCTGACGCTGCGACTCAAGAGCAATGCGTTTTTTACGCGCATCACAGGGCTCAGGGCAGTCGCAGACTTTTTCCATCCCCAGCGAGGCGATCCCGCCACAGCTCCCCTGAATGCTCTTGCGCTTGATCAGGTATCCCAGCGACATTCCCAGAATAACCAGCGCAAAAATAACAAAGGTCGCCACAAAAATCGTCAGCATCATCAGCCTCCAAAATCGTCCAGCATGATGTTTTCATCCTCAACGCCCAGATCTTTGAGCATTTTAATCACCGCGGCGTTCATAACCGGTGGGCCACACATATAAAATTCACAGTCTTCCGGCGCCGGATGATCGCGAAGGTAATTTTCATACAGGACGTTATGGATAAAACCGGTATACCCGGTCCAGTTATCTTCCTCCAGCGGATCGGAGAGTGCCACATGGAAGGTAAAATTTGGATTATCCCGCGCCAGCTGTTCAAATTCTTCGCCGTAGAACATCTCGCGCAGGGAGCGCGCACCATACCAGAAACTAATTTTACGCGTGCTGCGCAGTCGTTTGAGCTGATCAAAAATATGTGAGCGCATTGGTGCCATCCCTGCCCCACCGCCGATAAACACCATCTCTGCATTGGTCTCTTTGGCAAAAAATTCGCCAAACGGCCCGGAAATCGTAACTTTATCGCCAGCTTTCAGTGACCAGATATAGGAAGACATAATACCCGGCGGTGCGTCCGGCACTTGCGGCGGCGGCGTCGCAATACGCACGTTGAGCATAATGATGCCTTTCTCTTGCGGATAGTTGGCCATCGAATAGGCGCGCAACGTGGGTTCTTTCACCTCGGAAACGTAGCGGAAAAGATTAAACTTTTCCCAGTCATCCCGGTATTCGTTCGGGATATCAAAATCGGCATACGCCACCTTATGTGACGGACACTCAATCTGAATATAGCCGCCTGCGCGGAATGGCACCTCATCACCGTCCGGTACACGCAGCTTCAGCTCTTTGATAAAAGTGGCTTTGTTATCGTTGGAGATTACCTCGCACTGCCACTTTTTAACCCCAAAAATCTCTTCCGGCAGCTCGATTTTCATATTTTGCTTTACCGCGACCTGGCAAGCCAGGCGGCAACCTTCTCTCGCCTCACGTTTGGAGATATGAGAGAGTTCGGTTGGCAGTATATCGCCGCCGCCTTCTTTCACCATCACCCGACACTGACCGCATGAACCGCCGCCACCGCAGGCTGATGAGACGAAAATACCGTTGCTGGAGAGCGTATTCAGGAGCTTATCCCCCGCAGGAGTACGAATCTGCTTATCCGCTTCGTTGTTGATTTCAATGACCACATCGCCCGCATTCACCAGCTTTGCACGCGCAGCAAGTATCAGCCCCGATAGCACCAGGACGATCAGCGTGAACATCACTACGCCAAGAATAATTTCCATACTTTCCGCCCTTATAGCTGCACACCGGAAAATGACATAAAGCCCAGCGCCATCAGACCCGTGGTAATAAAGGTGATCCCTAACCCACGCAAACCAGCAGGCACGTTCGCGTACTTCATTTTTTCACGGATGCCCGCCATCGCCACAATCGCCAGCATCCAGCCAATGCCTGAGCCGAAGCCGTAAACGATGGATTCAGTGAAGTTATAGTCACGCTGGACCATGAAAGAAACGCCGCCAAAAATCGCACAGTTAACGGCAATTAACGGTAAGAAGATCCCCAACGCGTTATAGAGCGCCGGGAAATACTTATCGAGGATCATCTCCAGGATCTGTACCAGCGCCGCAATAACACCAATAAAAGTGATAAAGTTAAGGAAACTTAAGTCGACGCCTTCCACCAGTGCGCCGTCGCGCAGCACCAGGTTATACACCAGATTATTAATCGGTACCGACAATCCAAGCACCACGGTAACCGTCAGCCCAAGGCCAAACGCGGTCGAGACCTTTTTCGATACCGCAAGAAACGTACACATTCCCAGAAAGAAGGCCAGAGCCATGTTTTCCACAAACACAGCGCGGACAAACAGGCTAATGTAATGAGCCATAATCGGTTACTCCTTTTCCTGCTGCTCAGGCTTCCAGCTGCGCACGGCCCAGATCAACAAACCGATAATGAAGAACGCGCTCGGCGCCAAAAGAAACAGGCCATTTGGCTGATACCAGCCGCCGTTCTGCACCGTCTCCATAACCGTTATTCCAAACAGCTTGCCAGTACCAATAAGTTCACGCAGGAAACCGACAATCATCAGAATCGCGCCATACCCCAGGCCATTGCCAATACCGTCCAGAAAGCTCGCTAACGGCGGTGACTTCATGGCATAGGCTTCCGCTCGCCCCATCACAATACAGTTAGTGATAATAAGCCCGACAAATACAGACAGTTGTTTGGAGATCTCATAAGCAAAAGCGCGCAGCAACTGGTCAACCACAATGACCAGCGAGGCGATAATCGCCATCTGCACAATAATGCGCACACTATTCGGTATGTGATGACGGATCATCGAGATAAACATGCTGGAAAATGCCGTAACCAGCGTCACCGCGACAGTCATAACGAAAGCAGTTTCCAGTTTGGTGGTCACCGCCAGCGCAGAACAAACGCCAAGAACCTGCAGCGTGATAGGGTTATTCGCGAGAAGCGGCCCCACCAGCACACGCTTCATTTCTTTCGTATCGACCAAATCAGCCATTATTCAGCTCCCCCTCGCGCACTTTATGCAGGAATGGCCCAAAGCCCAGTTCCCCCATCCAGAAATCAAAACTATGCTGTACACCATTCGAGGTGAGTGTTGCGCCTGACAACCCATCAACCGCGTGTATATCGCCAGGGCGCGCCCCGCCTTTTACGATTCTCAGCGCAGGCATACCTTTATCATTGAGTACCTGCTTACCAACAAACTGCTGACGCCAGTTCGGGTTTTCTATTTCTCCCCCCAAACCTGGGGTTTCGCCATGATCGTACCAGGTAACCCCTTTGAGCGTACGTCCATCTGTTTCCAGTGCCACGAAGGCATACATTACCGACCACAGACCGTTACCGTAAATCGGCAGCACTATTTCCTGGATCCGCTGCTTTTCATCGCGCACCAGATAAATTTCGACAATATTACTGCGGCGTTTGATGCCGGCAGGATCCTGGCTGGCCGCCAGTTGGATGCTCTGCTGTGGATCTTTCAGCGCCAGGGACTGATTGAACTTGCCCGGATCTTTATCCAGCAATTCACCGGTGGATAAATCGACTAATCGCGGAGAAATTCGGGCGTTAAAGACGTCAGCGATGTTATCTTCATCCATCCCCGGCGTCATCAGACCAGCAACCGACAGAATATTTCGCTGTTTATCCAGAGCGCGCTGTTCTTGCTGGCGCGATTTCAACCCCACGGCAGAACCGGCAACCACGATGGAGCAGACCAGGCAAAGCACCAGCACCACCAGCAGCGTTTTGCCGATGCTATCGTTACTTTTATGCTCAGCCACGCAACTTCCTCCGCTTAATATTGGCCCGCACCACCAGGTAATCGAATAGCGGCGCAAAGAGGTTGGCGAAAAGGATCGCCAGCATCATCCCTTCCGGATAAGCCGGATTGACCACCCGAATCAGTACGCACATCACGCCAATCAGCAGGCCATAGCTCCATTTACCTTTATCCGTAAACGACGCCGATACCGGATCTGTCGCCATAAACATCATGCCGAAAGCAAAACCGCCGAGCACCAGATGCCAGTACCACGGCATAGCAAACAGCGGATTGGTATCAGAACCAATGAAATTAAACAGCGTCGCGGTAGCAACCATACCGATCAGGACCCCGGCGACAATGCGCCAGGAGGCCACGCGACCAAAGATAATGATTGCACCGCCAATCAGAATCATCAGCGTCGAAACTTCGCCAATCGAGCCCGGTATATTCCCCAGAAAGGCGTCCATCCAGCTCACCGGCTGACCGGTAGCAGCGTTAACCAGCGATTCACCACCGCCACTCGCCCACTGAGATAGCGGTGTCGCGCCGGAAAAGCCATCAGCAGCGGTCCACACCAGATCGCCGGAAATCTGTGCCGGATAAGCGAAGAACAAAAACGCACGTCCCGCAAGAGCAGGGTTAAGGAAATTACGTCCGGTTCCCCCAAAGATTTCCTTTGCAATGACAACCCCAAATGAAATTCCAAGTGCGGCCTGCCAGAGCGGCAACGATGGCGGAACAATCAGAGCAAACAGAATTGAGGTAACAAAAAAGCCTTCATTGACTTCGTGTTTACGCACGATAGCGAAGAGAACTTCCCAGAATCCGCCGACAACAAACACGGTGATGTAGATAGGCAGGAAGAATATCGCTCCCAGCGCCATCATACTGAGCCAACCGGCATCAGCGGTGAAGCTAACCCCCAGCCACTGCGCAATGCTGTAGTGCCAGTTCCCGGCGATAACCTGCGGTAGTTGTTCGGCGCCATATAGCTTATACAGCGCCGGAATGGTCTGCTGGCCAACGTTATACATTCCCCAGAACATCGCCGGGAACACCGCGAACCAGACCAGAATCATCATCCGCTTCAAATCGATGGCATCTCTGACATGCGCCGCACCGCGCGTCACCTGCCCCGGAGTGTAAAACAACGTCGCCGTCGCTTCGAACAGCGGGTAGTATTTCTCCAGCTTGCCACCCGGCATAAAGTGCGGCTCAAGTTTTTCGAACAGTTTCTTTAAGCCCATCCTTATCCTTCCTGCTCAATTCGGGTTAACACACTGCGCAATACCGGGCCATATTCATACTTGCCGGGGCAGACATAGGTGCAAAGCGCCAGGTCTTCTTCATCCAGCTCCAGACAACCCAGCGCTTGAGCGCTATCGGTATCGCCTGCCAGCAAATCACGCAGCAACATTGTTGGCAGGATATCCAGCGGCATCACGCGCTCATAGTTGCCAATTGGCACCATCGCGCGCTCTCCACCGTGAGTATTGGTCGAGAAGTTGAACAGTTTATGCCTGAGGAAATGGCCAAAGGTGGTGCGGGTGATGGAGAATTTATCTTTCCCCGGCATCACCCAGCCGAACAGCTCCTTCTCACGCCCCTCTTTCACCACGCTGACCTGTAAATGAAAGCGCCCAAGAAAAGCATGAGGCCCACACGCGTGAGTTCCGCTAAGGACTGAACCGGAAATGACGCGGTTTTCATCATTCAGCAATTCATCTGCCAGTAGTTCATCAAGGCAGGCGCCTAAGCAGGTTCGCACCAGACGAGGTTCTTTGACCTGTGGGCCGCCGAGAGAGATGATGCGTTCGCTGTACAATTCCCCTTCGAGGAATAATTTCCCAATGGCGATAACATCCTGATAGTTGAGATGCCAGACCTGTTTTTTCAGGCTGACAGGCTCGATAAAATGGATATGCGTCCCCACCAGTCCGGCCGGATGCGGCCCGGCAAACTGGTTGAATGCCACTTGCCCGCTGGGATGCCCGCCAAGCTTGCCGCCGCTGGCCTGACACACATGGACTTTACCGTCAGTCAGCCGCGTCAGCAGAGTCAGACCGGCATCAAAAGCCTCACGCTGCAGCAATATGATTGGCTGAGGTTCGGCCGCCAGTGGGTTCGTATCCATCGCGTTAACGAAAATAGCCGCCGGCACGCTGCCCGGTACGGGGGTTTTACTGAAAGGACGGGTACGGAACGCCGTCCACTGTCCGGACTCCAGCAGTTGTCTCTGCACGCTCTCACGGGTTAATCCAGCAAGTTCGGCTAAGTCAAAACGGGGGAAATGGACGGCATCATCGCCATTTACTTCGATAACCACCGATTGCAGAACCCGCCGCTCGCCGCGATGTATAGCGCTGACGATACCGCTGGCGGGGGCAGTAAAGCGCACCCCAGGTGCCTTTTTATCTTCAAACAGGAGTTGCCCTTTCTGGACCCGATCGCCCTCTTGCACAGCCATAGAGGGACGCATGCCGACATACTCTTCCCCTAACAGAGCAACATGTCTGGCAGCGCTCTTCGAAAAAATTTGCTGTGATGGCATGCCAGCTATGGGCAAATTCAGCCCTTTCGTGATTTTAATCATATCGTTAGCAGGTATCCCGTAACCTAAACTCCGACATCGTGCCAGAGCCAACATCAGTGATGGAAAATAAGAGAAAAAAGAACACCATAGTCCAGGTGATTCATATGACGGGAGAGAAGCATCCCTTCTTACCCTGATGGTTTAGCGGGTCAAGTGTAACATTTTATGAGCGAAGCCTGTAGACAAACTGCCATTAAGTCATTCTAAAATGCGAGCTATTACGCAAAGTTCAGGCTGTGTTTTACCGTGAAATGGGCTGTAACGAAAAACTAAAATGTAAACGTAGCATATCGTGCTTGCGAAAAACTGCCGTGATGCTAATGTGAGCGTTCTAACTCCAGAAAACTCTGATTTCGGGTCTCTTTTGCCGTCCTGGCAATGTGGTTGTTTGTTTTATCAAGGAACAAGTAGTATGCGCAAAATCGCATTTTTTATTGCGATGCTCCTGTTGCCATGCGTGTCATTCGCAGGGCTACTCAGCAGTAATAGCTCGACAACGCCGATGAGCAAAGAATATAAGCAGCAATTAATGGGCTCACCGGTCTACATTGAGATCTTTAAAGAAGAGCGCACGCTCGATCTTTACGTCAAAATGGGCGAAACCTGGCAGCTTCTTGATAGCTACCGAATCTGTAACTACTCCGGCGGTCTTGGTCCCAAACAGCGTCAGGGCGATTTTAAGAGCCCCGAAGGGTTCTATACCGTTACCCGCAGCCAGCTAAAACCTGACAGCCGTTTCTATAAAGCTATCAATATCGGCTTCCCAAACGCTTACGACCGCGCACATGGTTATGAAGGTAAATACCTGATGATCCACGGAGCTTGCGTATCCGTCGGCTGTTATGCCATGACGGATGCCAGCATTGATGAGATTTTCCAGTTCGTCACCGGCGCGTTAGTCTTCGGCCAGCCCAGCGTTCAGGTGAGCATATATCCTTTCCGCATGACCGATGCCAACATGGCGCGTCACAAGTACTCCTATTTTGCCGATTTCTGGAAACAGCTGAAACCCGGGTATGACTACTTCCAGCAGACGCATAAGCCGCCTGTGGTTTCCGTCGTCAATGGCCGCTACGTGGTGAGCAAACCGCTCAGCCACGACGTTGTTCAGCCGCAACTTGCCTCAAACTACACGCTCTCCGAGGCGAAATAACGCCCATTCGCCCGGCATAATTTTATGCCAGGTTTCATTGCCGGTGAGCGGCTGAGTAGCGATAACGGAGACCACATCATTCGGCGTGGTCTCGCGTTGAAAGTCAATTTCTACATCCTGATCCAGCAATGTCGCTACGCCGAATGGTGCCCGTCGCGTAATCCAGTACAAATTAGTTGAGCAAAACGCCATAATGTAGCGGCCATCGGATAGCAGCATATTAAATACGCCTTTCTCACGCAGCTCGCCCGCCAGGGTGGCAATAAACCTGAAAACCTCAACCCTATCATCCGGCATTTTTGGATAACGCTCGGTTATGCTGTGCAACAACCAGCAAAAGGCTTTTTCGCTGTCAGTCTCACCAATCGGATGCAGATTTCCCGTCTCCAGGGACTCATAGCCTGTCAGTTGACCGTTATGCGCATAAGTCCAGTTGCGCCCCCACAGTTCGCGGGTAAAGGGATGGGTATTTTCAAGCGCAACGACACCGCGGTTAGCCTGGCGAATATGGGCGATGACCGAGCAAGACTTGATAGGATACTCCTGCACCAGCTTCGCAATCGGCGACTGAAAGCTAGGCTGCGGATCTTTAAATGTGCGACAACCTTTACCTTCATAGAAGGTAATGCCCCAGCCATCTTTATGCGGTCCGGTTCCGCCACCACGCTGAACCAGTCCAGTAAAACTAAAGCAAATATCTGTTGGCACATTCGCGCTCATCCCGAGCAATTCGCACATACATCACCTCATACAACACAACTGAAACAGAAAAGGCGTTATTGGTGCAGTCAGTCTGAACACCGACCAGCGCGCAAAAACCGGGCGAACTTAATATACCGGAGGATTTGACTCGCTACGCTCGCCTTCTCCGGGCCACCGCAAGCGGCCCCCAAAATGCGGCAACGCTTTGGGAGGCCCGCTGGCGTACAAAATGGCTAACAAGATAGCCTTTTACGCCTTAACCATCTCTTTTTCGATTAGCATAATCAGGATATGAATCACTTTAATATGGATTTCCTGAATGCGATCGGCGTAGCCAAAATGCGGTACGCGTATTTCAACATCGGCAGTTCCCGCCATTTTACCGCCATCCTTACCGGTCAGAGTAATTACTTTCATCCCCTGAGCACGGGCAGCTTCAATCGCTTTAATAACGTTACCGGAGTTACCGGAAGTGGAAATCCCCAGTAACACGTCGCCCATACGGCCAACCGATTCGACATAGCGAGAGAAAACATATTCATAACCAAAATCATTGCTCACACAAGAGAGATGGCTTACATCTGAAATCGCAATGGCCGGATAGCCCGGGCGATTTTCCCGATAGCGCCCGGTCAGTTCTTCCGCAAAATGCATCGCATCGCAGTGCGAACCGCCGTTCCCGCAGGAAAGCACTTTACCGCCAGCCTTAAAGCTATCCGCCAGCAGCACCGCTGCACGCTGAATCGCATGAATATTAGCTTCATCCTGCAGAAAATTAGCCAGCGTTTCGGCGGCTTCGTTCAGTTCGTTACGAATAAGATCCTGGTACATGAGGATAATCCTTCAGTATTTGTGGGATAACCCAGGCAGTTTACCGGATAGCCGTCGCAGCGAGAAGCAGCAGACACTCTGATCCCTTGTCCCTTTGATTTTATGTGCCGCTTTTACATACAACAATGTGAGCACCGTTGTAATTATTTTGTAAACACATTGCTAAATCAAATGACATCCACTACAACCATATCATTACAAGTGGTCAGACCTCCTACAAGACAGGGAGCCTTTTCTATGATGATTTTGAGTATTGTTGCAACCGTTGTTTTACTCGGCGCGCTCTTCTATCACCGAATCACTCTGCTGCTCAGTAGTACAATTTTGCTTGTCTGGACCGCTGCACTCAGCGTCGCCGGGTTATGGAATATCTGGCTGTTGATCCCACTGGCCATCATTCTGTTGCCGTTCAACCTGGCACCAATGCGCAAGTCGATGATTTCAGCCCCGGCTTTCCGCGCTTTCCGCAAAGTCATGCCACCCATGTCGCGTACAGAGAAAGAAGCCATCGATGCCGGAACCACATGGTGGGAGGGCGACCTGTTTCGTGGTAACCCCGACTGGCAAAAGTTGCACAATTATCCGCAACCGCGCCTGACCGCCGAAGAACAGGCCTTTATTGATGGTCCTGTAGAAGAAGCCTGCCGGATGGCGAATGATTTCGCCATTACCCATGAAATGGCCGATCTGCCGCCGGAACTTTGGGCTTATCTGAAAAAGCATCGTTTCTTCGCGATGATCATAAAAAAAGAGTACGGCGGCCTGGCGTTTTCCGCTTATGCCCAGGCTCGCGTGCTGCAAAAACTGTCGGGCGTCTCAGGGATTCTGGCGATTACCGTTGGTGTGCCTAATTCATTAGGCCCCGGAGAGCTGCTGCAACATTACGGTACTGAAGAACAGAAGAATCACTATTTGCCTCGTCTGGCAAGCGGTCAGGAAATTCCGTGTTTCGCGCTAACCAGTCCGGAAGCAGGCTCCGATGCAGGGGCCATTCCGGATACCGGCGTGGTTTGCATGGGCGAATGGCACGGCGAACAGGTGCTGGGTATGCGCCTGACCTGGAACAAACGCTACATCACGCTGGCGCCAATCGCCACGGTACTGGGGCTGGCGTTTAAACTCTCCGATCCCGATCATCTGCTGGGGGAGGAAGAAGAGCCTGGTATCACCTGCGCCCTGATCCCGACAACCACGCCGGGCGTTGAAATCGGACGCCGCCATTTCCCGCTGAACGTTCCGTTCCAGAATGGGCCGACCCAGGGGAAAGATATTTTCGTTCCCATCGACTACATTATTGGCGGCCCGTCGATGGCCGGCCAGGGGTGGCGGATGCTGGTGGAATGCTTATCCGTGGGCCGTGGCATCACTTTGCCGTCAAACGCCACGGGCGGCCTGAAATCCGTCGCCATGGCTACCGGCGCCTACGCGCATATTCGCCGCCAGTTCAAAATCTCTATCGGAAAAATGGAAGGGATTGAGGAACCGCTGGCGAGAATCGCTGGTAACGCCTACGTGATGGATGCCGCGGCTTCGCTGATTACCAGCGGTATTATGCTTGGCGAAAAACCGGCGGTGCTTTCGGCGATTGTGAAGTATCACTGCACTCACCGCGGTCAGCGTTCGATTATTGACGCAATGGATATTACCGGCGGTAAAGGCATTATGCTCGGCACCAGTAATTTCCTGGCGCGCGCCTACCAGGGCGCACCGATAGCAATCACCGTAGAAGGGGCGAATATACTTACGCGCAGCATGATGATCTTCGGCCAGGGGGCCATCCGTTGTCATCCTTATGTATTGGATGAAATGGCAGCTGCGCAGAATAACGATCTTAACGCTTTCGATAAGCTGCTGTTTAAACATATCGGCCACGTGGGCAGTAACAAAGTGCGCAGTTTCTGGCTGGGCCTGACCCGCGGTCTCACCAGCAGTTCGCCGACCCGAGATGTCACCCGTCGCTACTACCAGCATATGAATCGCCTGAGCGCCAACCTGGCTCTGTTGTCAGATGTCTCAATGGCTGTACTGGGCGGTAGCCTGAAGCGTCGAGAGCGAATTTCCGCCCGTCTCGGCGATGTGCTGAGCCAGCTCTACATGGCCTCTGCGACCCTGAAACGTTATGACGATGAAGGGCGTAATGAAGCCGATTTGCCACTGGTTCACTGGGGCGTGCAGGATGCGCTGTATCAGGCTGAGCAGGCGATTGACGATCTGCTGGTCAATTTCCCAAATCGGCTGGTGGCCGGTGTGCTTCGCGTGGCTATCTTCCCTACAGGCCGTCATTATCAGGCGCCATCAGACAAGCTGGATCACAAAGTGGCGAAAATACTGCAAGTTCCGAGCGCGACCCGTTCGCGTATCGGCCGTGGTCAGTATCTGACGCCGAGCGAGCATAACCCAGTCGGCCTGCTGGAAGAGGCGTTGCTCGATGTTATCGCAGCGGAGCCGATCCATCAGCGCATCTGCAAAGAGTCAGGCAAAAATCTGTCGTTTACTCGTCTTGATGATCTGGCCCATAACGCGCTGGCAAAAGGATTCATCAATCAGGACGAAGCGGATATTCTGCTGCGTGCCGAAAGAAGTCGTCTGCGCAGTATTAACGTTGACGATTTTGCGCCAGATGCGCTGGCGACACGTCCGGTAAAGCCAGCAGAGAAAGTACGCGAAATTGAGGCCGCTTAGAAAGCAGAACATAACAACATCACGACCGAGGCGGGCATTCCCCGCCTCTTTTTTGCTGGCGAACGGCCATAATACATTTCCAGACTTATCATTTTTTTTGCAAAATATTCCGCGAGCTATCCACCGGCTGATATGGTGTTAAAGTCATTATTATTCATCTCATCATACTGGAGTTCACCACTGTGCCCGGACTGAAAATCACTCTTTTACAACAACCACTGGTATGGATGGATGGTCCCGCCAATCTGCGCCATTTCGATCGTCAACTGGAGGGGATTACCGGGCGTGATGTCATTGTTTTACCTGAAATGTTCACGACGGGTTTCGCCATGGAGGCGGCCGGGCGCTCGTTATCGCAAGAGGAAGTGGTTGCCTGGATGGAAGCAAAAGCCACGGAGGCTAATGCGTTGATTGCCGGCAGTGCGGCGCTGCAAACAGAACGCGGGGCTGTTAACCGATTTTTGTTGGTTGAACCTGATGGTAAAACCTATTTCTATGATAAACGGCATCTGTTCCGCATGGCGGATGAACATCATCATTACGAGGCCGGTAACCAGCGGGTGATTTTTGAATGGCGCGGCTGGAGAATCCTGCCGCTGGTATGTTACGACCTGCGCTTTCCCGTGTGGTCGCGCAACCGTAATGACTACGATTTAGCACTTTATGTGGCTAACTGGCCTGCCCCACGCTCGATACACTGGCAATCGCTACTGCTTGCCAGAGCAATCGAAAATCAGGCCTATGTTGCGGGCTGCAATCGCGTCGGTACCGACGGCAACGGCCATCATTACCGTGGCGATAGTCGGATCATTACCCCGCAAGGGGAAATTATTGCTACCGCAGAACCGCATCAGGCGACCCGTCTTGATGCGGAGCTATCGTTAACCGCGCTTAATGAGTATCGTGAAAAGTTCCCGGCCTGGCAGGATGCCGATCCTTTCAGGCTGGAATAACCCAATAGCCAAAGGGAGAGCGGAACACTTTGAGATGGCTGATAAAGAGGGAAAACCACGCCTTTCCCCCTCTTTGTTTTTTTGTCTATCGCAAATAGCCAGTGCTCAGAAAAATACAGCGTTAACAATCAATAACGTGACAGAACCGACAGCCCACAGAATGGTGGTAGTGATGCTCCATACCCGAATTTGCTCCTGCACTTCAGTTACGCCAAGTGAACGGTTTACCACCCAGAAGTAAGCATCATTAAAGTAAGAAAACATAAATGATCCTACTGTACATCCAAGACCAGCGATCACGGGATCGACACCAAGTGTACCGATCATCGGCGCAGTAATGCTGGCTGCGGTGATCATTGCCACTGCGCCCCCTGCCACACTCCTGCCTGGCTCTCCGCTATTCCGGTTTCGCGACAAAAAGTAGCCGCCAGGATTAACACTATCGGCACCAACAATGGCGCGAATGAAACCGTTACCCTTGGCAGTTTCTCATCTTCCTGCATGTCGATCGCTTCCGGTAGCAAGCGCTCCCTTAAAAAGCCTTCGTCATCAGCCATCGGCACGATATAAATGCGTTTGCCCAACCATGTGGTATACAGAAAACCACAGAGAGTTACCGGGATCGCCACCAGCATGCTCCAGAGCATGAAAGTGCCGATCGGCATATCAAACGGCGAGGCTACCCTCGCCGTTATCCTGATGCAAATCCGAAAATTCAACAAAGAGGATTTTGCCTTTTATCATCCGGGCGGCTCACTGGGAAAACGCCTGTTGACCTACGTCAGGGACGTGATGAAATCCGCGAAAGATTGCTGTGCCGTTCAGCCGACGACCACTATTCTCGATGTTTTATTCGCCATGACATCCAGCAAAACTGGTGCGGCTTCTGTCATCAACAAACAGCAGAAATTAATCGGCATCGTCACCGACGGAGATATTCGTCGTTATGTGATGTATAACAATTTACATTTGACCGATCCGATCAGCGAGGTGATGACTCACTCCCCGGAATGGGTATTTGAAAATGAACTGGTTGAAGTCGCTTTGCGGAAAATGCAGCAAAAGCGCCCCTCTTCGGTCACCGCCTTACCTGTTGTCGACCGGGAAAGAAAAGTATGTGGGATGCTTAATATTTCAGACCTGATGAATCAGGGTTTTTTATAACAAAGCCGCGTTCGTCCTGTTGGTGCTGCCTGCGATTATCACAGCAGGCTTTGAGATAGGGGAAATCAGCAATCCGAACAACGATTCAGGACGAAAAAAACCGCACAATATAAATTGTGCGGTTCTTAAATCAGAATGTTTGAAACACTCTGATGAAATGTGGCGGAACGGACGGGACTCGAACCCGCGACCCCCTGCGTGACAGGCAGGTATTCTAACCGACTGAACTACCGCTCCACATACTGTCCCCTTGGGAACGAGGCGAATATTACGGATTCCCCTCTACGGCGTCAACGCTTTTTCTTCATTTTATAATTGCTTGCTGCAAAAATCGCCCGCCAGACTATTTTTAATACATTTAACAACGCGTCAGGCCCGCCACAGGCAGTTGCCGCCTTTCTTTTGTACCAAATCGAGCCGTGATTCATGATTAACCAGCTCTTCATCGGAGGCATAAATCACGCGAAGTTTACTGGCAGCACGAACAAGACGCTGTATCCCCATTTCTCCGGCCTGCTGCTGCTCTTCTCCTTCCATTGAAAAAGCCATGGTGGTCTGACCGCCGGTCATCATCAGATAGACATCGGCCAGGATCTGGGCATCGAGCAATGCGCCGTGCAGCGTTCGTTTACTGTTATCTATTTCATATCGCGAGCACAGCGCATCAAGACTGTTACGCTTGCCGGGAAACATTTTTCGCGCCAGGGCGAGGCTATCGGTAACTTTGCAAAACGTATCCGTTTTCGGAATTCCGCGGTTCAGTTTAGCGAACTCATAGTCCATAAAGCCGATATCGAACGATGCGTTATGGATGACCAGCTCCGCACCGCGAATGTAATCGAGGAATTCATCGACAACATCAGCAAACACGGGCTTATCCATAAGAAATTCGTCCGCAATACCGTGGACGCCAAACGCTTCAGGATCCACCAGTCGATCCGGCTTTAAATAGACATGGAAGTTATTCCCGGTCAGGCGACGGTTGATTACCTCCACTGCGCCGATCTCGATTATCTTGTGCCCCTCATAGTGCACACCAATCTGATTCATACCGGTGGTTTCAGTATCGAGAACAATCTGTCGAGTAATTGCAGTGCTCATAGCGGTCATTTATGTCAGACTTACCGTTTTACGTATCGATTTCAATTACAGGAAGTCTACCAGAGATGCTTAAACAGGTAGAAATTTTCACCGATGGTTCTTGCCTGGGAAATCCAGGCCCCGGCGGCTACGGTGCAATTTTACGCTATCGGGGGAAGGAAAAAACCTTCAGCGAAGGTTTTTTCCTTACAACAAATAACCGCATGGAGATGATGGCGGCCATCGTCGCCCTGGAAGCGCTGAAAGAGCAGTGTGAAGTCATTCTCAGCACCGACAGCCAGTATGTAAGACAGGGGATTACTCAATGGATCCACAACTGGAAAAAACGTGGCTGGAAAACTGCGGACAAAAAGCCAGTCAAAAATGTCGATCTCTGGCAACGCCTGGATACCGCCCTGGGGCAACACAAAATAAAATGGGAATGGGTCAAAGGCCATGCCGGACACCCTGAAAACGAGCGCTGCGACGAACTGGCGCGCGCAGCAGCAGCAGCACCTACTCAGGATGATACCGGATATCAGACACAGACAGAGGGTTAATTCTGCCTCTTGCGCCACTGTCGTGTGGCGCCCACCACCTGGCGTATCCGGTTTTTCGCTTTGCTTGATTTCATGGGATTCAGCGTCAAGGGGATCGTGCGCTTACGCGCGATAATCAATTGCAAACATCCCAACGCAGGGAGATGCGTACTAAGCAATTTTCCCCCATAACGAGACCACGGCAGAACCTGATGACGACCATAGTGTAAAACCTCAAAATTAAGTAACGCCAGCCAGTCCATCTGGCGCATTAGCGTAAACATGCGACTGTTATACGGACACTTATTGCGTAATACAGGTGCCAGCTTGCGCAACCCCATCAGACTCACAGGGTTAAAACTGGTTAAAATTATCCAGCCATCATCAATTAACACTCTGTCAGCTTCTCTCAGCAGACGATGCGGATCATTACACCATGGTAAAGTGTGCGCCAGCAGGCAGGCATCAACGGATTTCTCCGCAAAGGGGAGATGGAGAGGATCCGCCATTACCTGCATCGGATTGCCCTGTAAAGAGACATTGACCTGATGAGAAATAGCGCAAGACTCAGTATTGATTTCCGCGCTCAGATTGCCAATCTTAAGTAAATGAAAGCCATATAATTTAGCCAGCCACGGTTTCATCTGCCGTTCCAGCGATTCGCGATAATATTCGCCCCACGGCATGCTGGACCAATGTTCAGGCGCTGTAACTGTATGAGGTATCCTTGCCGGCTTCATCGCAACCTTCCGCTACGCTTTAAGAGGTAATTTATGAATCTTATCAGTATTCCCGCATTGCAGGACAACTACATCTGGGTTCTTAGTGAGGATAGCGGACGCTGTCTGATCGTCGACCCAGGTGAAGCCGCTCCCGTACTGGCAGCAATCGAACAACATCACTGGCAACCGGAAGCTATTTTCTTAACGCATCACCACCACGACCATGTGGGCGGCGTAAAACAACTCTGTGAAGCGTTCCCGGCGATCACGGTTTATGGGCCAGCGGAAACCCAGAATAAGGGAACGACCCATGTCGTGGCTGACGGAGAAAGCATTTCCGTTTTGGGGCACGAATTTTCAATTTTTGCCACTCCAGGTCACACTTTAGGACACATCTGCTTCTTCACAAAACCTTATC
The DNA here is from genome assembly GCF_005860775.1 of Klebsiella indica. GTDB lineage: Bacteria > Pseudomonadota > Gammaproteobacteria > Enterobacterales > Enterobacteriaceae > Klebsiella > Klebsiella indica. The sequence continues at coordinate 5,659 of NZ_VCHQ01000036.1, read as the reverse complement.
TATTTTGTGGCGATACCCTGTTTTCCGGCGGCTGCGGCAGATTATTTGAAGGGACAGCAGAGCAGATGTATCAATCATTTAAGAAGATTAATGCGCTTCCTGAGGAAACGCTAATATGTTGCGCACATGAGTATACTTTAGCAAATATGAAGTTTGCATTAAGCATCCTGCCCCATGATAGAGATATAAATGATTACTATCGCAAAGTTAAGGAGTTACGCGCAAAAAAACAAAAAACGCTCCCCGTAACGCTGAAAAACGAGCGCCGTATAAATTTATTTTTACGCACAGATGATCATGATTTGATTCAAGAAATATCCAAAGAAACAAATTTGCAACACTCTGCAAAAAGATTTGCCTGGTTAAGGTCAAAGAAAGACGACTTCTGATATTTAATTCTTGTCTTCAGTCGACTTCACCGTTATCCTTGCTCGTCTTTTAAGCAACTATTGACACACACATGAAGGCACGAGCGATTTTACTCGCCTCTGTCCTGCTGGTGGGGTGCCAGGCATCTAAACATGATGGCACGGTACAACAGCGCGCACAGAGCCTTTCTGCAGCGAGTCAAGGGGATGCAGGCAAGTTCACAAGTCATGCGCGCTGGTTAGATGATGGAACCTTCTACGCGCAAGACCAGGATCTGTGGACGGCCATAGGCGACGAGCTAAAGATGGGAATTCCGGAAAATGCCCGGATTCGCGAACAAAAACAGAAATACTTAAGAAACAAGAGCTATCTCCACGATGTAACTTTACGGGCAGAGCCGTATATGTACTGGATAGCCGGGCAAGTTAAGAAACGTAACATGCCTATGGAGCTGGTATTACTACCCATAGTGGAGAGCGCTTTTAACCCATATGCGACATCTGGCGCTAATGCTGCCGGCATCTGGCAGATCATTCCGAGTACCGGGCGCAATTATGGTTTGAAACAGACTCACAATTATGATGCCCGTCGTGACGTCGTTGCCTCGACAACGGCAGCGTTAAACATGATGCAACGTCTGAACAAAATGTTCGACGGAGACTGGTTGTTAACCATCGCAGCCTATAACAGCGGCGAAGGCCGGGTAATGAAGGCTATCAAAGCGAACAAATCTCGTGGCAAGCCCACTGATTTCTGGTCGCTCTCATTACCACGGGAAACCAGAATATATGTTCCGAAAATGCTGGCACTGAGCGATATTCTCAAGAACAGCAAGCGTTATGGTGTGAAGCTGCCCACGGCAGATGAAAGTCGTGCACTGGCGCGCGTGCGCCTCGACACGCCGGTTGAGATTACACAGCTAGCCGATATGGCAGGAATGCCAGTAAGTAAGCTGAAGCGCTTCAATGCGGGCGTCAAAGGGCCAACACTTGGCGCGAATGGGCCAAAATACGTGCTGGTGCCGCAGAAACATGCAGCACAGTTGCGTGAGTCTCTGGCCTCCGACGATATTGCCGCTGTGCAGCCGACTCAGCTTGCGGATAACAGCGCGTTGATCAGCCGTAGCTACCGGGTGCGTTCTGGCGACACGATTTCCGGTATCGCATCGCGCCTCGGTGTATCGACGAAAGATCTGCAGCAATGGAATGGCATTCGCGGTTCAAACATCAGAGTGGGTCAGAATCTGGTGATTGGCGCAGGTACCAGTGCAGAGCGACTGGCAAGCAACAACAACGGCAGCATTACCTATCGCGTGCGTAAAGGTGATTCGCTGTCGAGTATTGCCCGGCGCCACGGCGTAAACATCCGTGATGTGATGCGCTGGAATAGCGATACTGACAACCTGAAGCCGGGCGATCAGTTGACGCTATTTGTGAAAAACAGCGACAGCCCAGAATCCTGATGATTCAGTAAACACAAAAAAGGCACCCACCCGGTGCCTTTTGTTTTTCTCTGCTTCAGAGAGCCTTGTGAGCCTCAAACATAATCGTATCGCTGGTAAACGAACCATCCTGCTGCAACGCAAAGTAAGCTTTAACCTCCGCCGATGCGCTCTCCTGATATAAGCGAATGGCTTCCACCAGCGCCGCAGGCGTTCGCATCCGTGCCACCCATGAACTGAACGCCAGCGGCAAACGGTCGGTCAGCAGATGATTAATCGCCAGTCCCGCCTCGTTCGCCATTGCCAGCCATTCACCGCTGGAATAGTTACGGACATGGGAAGTATCGCGCAGCGCCTCGACGGTCTGTAACCAGACATCGCGAACCGGATGCCCGGGGGACATAACATCCATAATAATCAGCACACCGCCTGGTTTCAGTACCCGCTTCACTTCACGTAATGCCTGTCCAACATCATGCCAGTGATGTGCAGAATAGCGGCTAATCACCACATCAAAGCTGCTGTCAGCAAAAGGCAAAGACTCGGCATACCCCTGCTGAGTCACAATATTAGCCAGACCTTTATCCCCGGCGGCCTGAACCACAACGTCCAGCATCTGTCTGGATAAATCATACGCCGTCACCTGCGCAACCTTCCCTGCCGCAGCAAAACTGGCATGTCCAGCGCCGCATCCCATATCCAGCACCTGTGCCTGCGGGAAGTCAGCCAGCCTTTCGGCCAGGCGTTGCAGATCGCGCCCGGATGCGTGTACGGCGCTGGTCAGATAAGCGCTGGCCTGTGAACCAAACTGTTTTTCGACGTTGTCATGATGAGAGCGTGTTGTCATTGCATTTCCTTCGGCTATTTGAGTAATAAAGGCAGCACCAGGCTTACGCCGGCCTGCCCCGTGGCAGGCCTGACATACCTTAATTAATCAGGCTTGCCGGGACTAAATTCGACGAGTAGCGGGTTGTGATCGGAAGCACGCGTCACCAGGACGGAAGCATCGTGTACGCTTAATCCCCGGTAGAACACGAAATCGAGCGGACGGCCAAAAGTGCGGCGGCGCTGATCGTCAGAGAAGCGGACCTCACGCAGCGACATTTCACGCGCAAAGCGATATAAGGCGTTCATTCGCGGACGGCTCCAGGCATTAAAATCGCCCGCCATAATCACCGGCCCACTGTGATGGGCAATCTGGTCGCCAATCGGCAACAGTTGCTTACTGTAAACATCAACACCAATACTGAAGTTAACCGCATGAATATTCACTACCATCAACAGACGAGAATCCGGCAACGGATAAACGGTAACTAACGCCGATTTCGCCAGCCGAAGTATCGGCTCCCGTTCACGTAATGGGCAGCAATACACAGGGTGCGCAGAGGCTAACGTCATCACGCCAGAAGGGTGTTGAGGCAATACCAGCGCCGGAACCTGATCAGCGGCCAGATAATTAGAGGTGGCGAATTTTACTAATTCAGGCGTGGTTTGCGCTTCCTGTAACAGCACCAGATGCGCATCTTTGCCAAAATTATTAAGCACCGATTTCCACTCAGCGCGCTGCTGTTTGAAGATGTTCCATACCAGCACGCGGATTTTTTCATCCGAACTTAACGGCTCTCCGGCAGGAAAAACCGGCATCATGCCTGCAAACGCCCCCGGAGGTAAAATCCTCTCCGCTGGCTGTCCGGCAACAAAGCGCATGGCATAGGTATTCTTTCGCAATTTAGGCATCAAACCTCGATAACAGGAAACCAGCCTGACTGCGACTGGTTCTTCTGTTATAGGGATTTTTGTATACACTTTCAATGCAATTCACCAGAAACCTTGAATCTTCCACGTAAAAGCGCATAGCTCCCGACCAGGGCTTATTAAACGACACCTTTCATCCTTCCCGACACACAACACCCTAACGTTTTCGCCAAATTATATTCAGGGCGGAAGTATGGACAGTCGCCACCGAGGGATAGTGCTCCACATTGTCAGGATTCAGGTGACACCAGGTATGAAGAGGTGTTTAAATAACAAAACTAGTCAAAATAACCGTGTCGTTTTGCCACAAGAGCAATAATGAGAGCTACCTCAGAAGAAATCGCTATCTTTGTCGCCGTGGTAGAGAATGGCAGCTTTAGCCGCGCAGCGGCACAGTTAGGACAAGCCAATTCCGCAATCAGTCGGGCGGTGAAAAAGCTGGAAGCAAAACTCGGCGTAAGCTTGCTTAACCGCACTACACGCCAGCTAAGGCTGACTGAAGAGGGAGAGCGCTATTTCCGACGAATGCAGGTTGTACTTCAGGAGATGACCGCCGCCGAAAATGAGCTTCTGGAGAGTCGGACGACACCGGGAGGATTGTTACGCGTTGATGCGGCTACGCCAGTGATATTGCATTTCCTGATGCCATTGATAAAGCCCTTCCGTGAACGCTACCCGCAGATCAGCCTTACGCTCGTCTCATCCGAAACCTTCATCAATTTGATTGAACGAAAAGTTGATGTCGCCATTCGCGCCGGTACGCTGACTGATTCCAGCCTGCGCGCCAGGCTATTGTTTAATAGCTACCGAAAAATTATCGCGTCTCCGGACTATCTTGCACGTTACGGAACACCACAAAGAGTCGCTGAACTAAAAAATCACCAGTGTCTGGGTTTTAGTGAACCTGTTTCATTAAATACCTGGCCGATCTCCTGTTGCGATGGTCAGTTACTGGAGATCAAAAGCGAGATATCGTCGAATAGCGGAGAAACAATCAAGCAGTTGTGTTTGGCCGGTAATGGTATCGCCTGCCTGTCCGATTATATGGTAGATAAAGAAATTGCCGGAGGTGAGTTTGTTGAGCTACTGGCCGACAAACGACTGCCGATTGAAATGCCGTTTAATGCTGTTTACTACAGCGACAAAGCCGTAAGCACGCGAATAAGGGCATTTATCGATTTTCTCAGTGAACATGCGAAACAACTCCCTAAAGCGCTATAAAAGGGTTTTAGCGTACAGGGAACGCATGATGCGAGTTTCCGGTTTAATCAAGCAATCGTTACCCGCCAGCACGGCACTCAAGTTGCTATCATCGAGTGACAAAATCCAGGTATTAATATGATCGCTAAATGGTATGCAAAAAGCAAAAAAGCCCTGAACAAACGTTCAGGGCTTTTAATAAGTGGCGGAACGGACGGGACTCGAACCCGCGACCCCCTGCGTGACAGGCAGGTATTCTAACCGACTGAACTACCGCTCCACCGAATACTTCTGCAACCACCGGTTTTATGCCCCGGTGTGACTGCTTAATTTGATGCCTGGCAGTTCCCTACTCTCGCATGGGGAGACCCCACACTACCATCGGCGCTACGGCGTTTCACTTCTGAGTTCGGCATGGGGTCAGGTGGGACCACCGCGCTACGGCCGCCAGGCAAATTCTTGTGCTCTGTCCTGTGTCTTTCGCACTGATATTGCGTTGGCTGCTCTCGTAAAGTCAGTCACATACCTCAGTATGCTCCTTCCTTTCCTTCGTTTGCCGCCTTGTCTCAGCGCAAAATCCTTCGGACTCTGAATCTAAGCTGAAAATCGTCTCTCAGTCCGCCAAAACATCTTCGGCGTTGTAAGGTTAAGCCTCACGGTTCATTAGTACCGGTTAGCTCAACGCATCGCTGCGCTTACACACCCGGCCTATCAACGTCATCGTCTTTAACGTTCCTTCAGGAGACTCTAAGTCTCAGGGAGAACTCATCTCGGGGCAAGTTTCGTGCTTAGATGCTTTCAGCACTTATCTCTTCCGCATTTAGCTACCGGGCAGTGCCATTGGCATGACAACCCGAACACCAGTGATGCGTCCACTCCGGTCCTCTCGTACTA
>NZ_VCHQ01000035.1 GCF_005860775.1 Klebsiella indica | reverse complement strand
GTATTAGCTACCGTTTCCAGTAGTTATCCCCCTCCATCGGGCAGTTTCCCAGACATTACTCACCCGTCCGCCACTCGTCACCCGAGAGCAAGCTCTCTGTGCTACCGTTCGACTTGCATGTGTTAGGCCTGCCGCCAGCGTTCAATCTGAGCCATGATCAAACTCTTCAATTTAAGTTTGATGCTCGTGAATTAAACTTCGTAATGAATTACGTGTTCACTCAGAGACTTGGTATTCATTTATTGTCCGAAGACATTAAGAATCCATGTCACTTTGAGTGCCCACACAGATTGTCTGATAAATTGTTAAAGAGCAGTTGCGACGCGCTTCAGCGCCTGTCGCGAGGTGGCGTATAATACGCTTTCCTCTTGCAGAGTCAACCCTGTTTTTCAGAGTCTTCCCTGCTGACCCGGCGGCTTACGTGCCGTTGCTCCGTGTCAGTGGAGGCGCATTATAGGGAGCTCCCGGGATATAGCAACCCTTAAAATACAAAAAACTTATCAACCGCTCATAATTTAATCTTTTAGCCACAACTGTCTATGTACACGAAACAGAACAAAGCCAGATATTGCATGGCCTGTCGCGACTTTCCGTCAAAAATAACACTTTGTGAAAATTAGCATTGTCCTCGTCGACTCTTCTTTTTTCTGCATCTTTACGCCCGGTTGACGACTTAAGCAACAGCCTTGACCCATGACAAAGCGGCGTGTGGTTGCATGTTTCTATAATCAGGGCCGTTTCTTCTTATCTGGTGTAAACCTATGGCTTATCAACTCAACATTAACTGGCCCGAGTTTTTAGAAAAATACTGGCAAAAGCAGCCGGTAGTATTAAAGAACGCTTTCCCGAACTTCGTCGATCCGATTACGCCAGATGAGCTGGCAGGGTTAGCTATGGAGCCAGAAGTCGACAGTCGGCTGGTAAGCCTGAAGCACGGCCAATGGCAGGCCAGCAACGGTCCATTTGAACATTTTGATGATCTCGGCGAAACCGGCTGGTCATTACTGGCACAGGCCGTAAACCACTGGCATATGCCCGCAGCAGAACTGGTGCGCCCCTTCCGCGTGTTGCCAGACTGGCGTCTGGACGATCTAATGATCTCCTTTTCGGTGCCTGGAGGCGGAGTCGGCCCGCATATCGACCAGTATGACGTCTTTATTATTCAGGGTATGGGCAGCCGTCGCTGGCGAGTGGGCGATAAACTGCCGATGCGTCAGTTCTGCCCACATCCAGCGCTGTTACATGTCGAGCCGTTCCCGCCGATTATTGATGAGGATCTGTGCGCCGGCGATATTCTGTACATCCCACCGGGATTCCCACATGACGGGATTACCCACGAAACGGCGCTGAACTACTCTGTCGGCTTCCGGGGACCAAATGGTCGCGATTTAATCAGCAGTTTTGCTGATTACGTGCTGGAGAATGATCTCGGCAGCGAGCACTACAGCGATCCGGATTTAACCTGCCGCCAACATCCGGGCAGGGTGGAAGAGTATGAACTCGAACGTCTGCGCGGCATGATGATCGAAATGATTAGCCAGCCGCAAGATTTCACGCAGTGGTTTGGCAGCTTCGCCACCACTTCACGTCACGAACTGGATATTGCACCTGCTGAACCGCCCTATGAAGAAGAAGAAATTGTCGATGCGCTACTGGGCGGCGAAATGCTGACTCGCCTGAGCGGCCTGCGCGTACTACATATCGGCGATTGTTTCTTTGTGAATAGTGAACAACTGGAGCCTACGGACCCTCAGGCCCTGGACGCGCTTTGCCGCTATACGCTCCTGAGTAAACATGAATTGGGTGAGACGGCGCTACGCAACCCGGCCTTTATTACCGAATTGACTCGTTTAATTAATCAGGGATACTGGTTCTTCAACGAATAATATTCATCATCAGTTTATGGAGAAGACGCGGATTGACGCGTCTTCTTTATATTGCATATCGCTATATCGTCATTTTCCGAGCAGAGTCTCATATTGCGCCTGGTATTGCGGCGCATTCCATGAACCATCAAACAGAGTGTAAGTAACATATCCTTTGTTCAACCAGCCTGAATCATTATCTCCTTCCGCTGGTTTTATCGCTTCCGGATTCATCGTCTGTTTTGCCGTGCCATCAGGGAGTAGTTCATAACCAATCTGCGGCGCAGGAAATTGTTCATTCCCAACATAATGAATGCCTTTAATTTCAGCCGACGGCAGCGGCGGATAGTTAATGCTCAGTCCCGATCCCTGCGGCAAAATTGGGTTACCCGGTTTATGAGCGGCATTCAGTTTATCCACCAATGAGACAACATAATCCACTGAATCGGGCCAATATTTATGCGTGCTCGGCCACTTGTTTTTCATCTCTTCTTCCGTGAAGCGATAACCAATGCTGGCCGCTATCGCCGGGAAACCATAGCGTAAAGCACGGGCCGCGGCACTCACGGTACCGGAGTTAACCTGCGCCATACCGGTATTGGGGCCATCGTTGACACCCGAAATAACCAGATCCGGCGGCGTATCTTTCAGAACGCCCCACAGGCCAAAATCCAGCGCATCCGCGGGCGTTCCCGGAAAGCAGTAGCGCTTGTCAGCAACTTTTTTAACGTCAAAAATTTTACCCGTCTTAAAGGTAATTGCCGAACCAATACCGCTCTGGTTGGTTGTCGGCGCCACCATCCAGACGTCATACCCTTTGGCGGCCAGTTTTTCCTGCAACGAGGTCGTGCCCACAGACTGGCAACCATCATCATTAACCAGCAGTATTTTCAGCGGTTTTTCAGCAGCCTGTACGCTGGCGGAAGATAGCGCCAAAATGGCGGCGGTCAGGATTTTCGTTCTCATCTTCACTCCTTATTGGGTAGCAGAGCTATTTCTTCGACAAAAAAAAACCTAAGACGCCTGTCGTCAGCCAAATTGACGTACAAGAATCTTAGGTTTTGCCTGCGGTCAGTAACAATCCCAGATAGAGAGAGGAAAATAACGTCAGAGCGTGGAAGAGTCCAGTCGCAATCACTGAATTTTGTGACAAAACTCAATCCCTGATAATAATCCCAATTCAAAAATCACCTATTAGTCCGAAAATTAAATTCAGAATAAAACCCTACCATCAGAATTACCGTCATGAAGATGATCACATTTATTGATATTCATAATACGCAGAAGATGCCTTTTCTCATCTTTAGTGATAACGTCTCCGGTGTTGGATTGTTACTGTTAAGAGCAGGCGAAACCTACATCGGATAGCACCGGCGAACATAATGTTATTTATGTTCCACATCGGGTATCTGACGTAGGTTTTTTTTTGCATATAAAAAGACCATTCAGATGGAGAATAATATGAAGAAATGGATAGTCGTATTAATGATGGCGGCAGGCGCAGCAACCTGCTCTGCGACTGAAGTTAAACATGACGATGGCGTGAATATCTATTTCGCTCGCCATGGAAAAACACTGCTGAATACGTTTGACCGCGTTCAAGGCTGGGCCGATTCACCGCTCACCGAAGACGGCATTCGCGTTGCCCGCTATCTTGGCGAGGGGTTAAAAGGCATTCCATTTGATAGTTTTTATTCCAGCGATGCCGGACGTCAGCGTGAAACCATGCATGTTATCCTCAAACAAGCCGGAGTAAGTAATTACCAACTCACTGAGCTAAGCGGTTTGCGTGAAGCGTTCTTCGGCGGTTTCGAAGGTGGCTATAACAAAGAGATGGCTGCGGCAGGTGCCAGGCAGTTAGGTCTTAAAGATGGCGCGGCGCTTTTCAGCCAAATGAAAGCAGGAAAACTATCCGTCGATACCAACCAAAATGCGCTGGCTGCTGCCGATCCAAAAGGAATGGCGGAAAATTATCAGCAGGTAAAAACCCGCACCCAGGCAGCCCTGCGCACTATCGTTGAGAATGCGCAGGCGCGTGGGGAAAAAAATGTGCTGGCGATTTCATCCGGTACCGCAATGCAAATTATGATTTCAGATTTAACGGACGATAACGCAAAAAATAAACCGCTCGCCAATGCTGCCGTGGTAAAAATAATTTATAACGACGGTAAATATATCATTCCTGAAATCGGCACGATGAAGTATGTTGAAGCCGGGAAACGTGCTCTCGACAAACAATAATATTCGCATTTAATTATTCATTACGGCAGGCTTCAGGCGAAATGACCTCGCCTGAATAACTACTTCCCGACTCTGGGGTTTATTATGAAATTCAATACTATTACAATCGCCATTATGATGCTGGTAATTCCCGCCAGTGTCTGGTCCGCCCCCCAACAAAGCAACGTTAAAGAATGCGATATGGTCGACACCGTGCTCGAGGATCCATTATTTAGCCAGTCACATATGAACGTATCTTTTAAAAACTACTGGAAATATCTGAAGGAAGAAGAAAGCGGGCCGAAAAGAGTCCACAATGCCTGGGGTCAGGGGGTCGCCATTGATTATCAGTCCGGCTATTTTGCCGATATTATTGGCTTTGATGCGACCTGGTATAGCGCGGTAAAGCTTGGTGCCAGCGATTACTTTAACTCCCGCGGCGTGCTCTACAACAACGGCAGCGGTAATAAAAAAAGTAATGCTGAAGGCTTTTCAAAATTCGGTCAACGCAACGTTAAGCTGCGATACCAACTGGAAGGCGTCGGGCTGAATGGCCGCTGGGGCTGGCAAACGATGAAAAATTTTGGCGTAATATCCAATTCAACCCGGCTCTCTCCGACCACCTACTTTGGCTGGACCGGCGCCGTGAACTACGGCCCATTCACCCTGCGCGGCGCTTACATTGAAAGCGCAATGGATCGTAACTCACCGGATAAGAAGCGCTTCCAGACCAACAGTGGGGGCTATATTAACCATATCGCCAGCGGCGATATTCAGTGGAAAAGCGAACGGCTGAACATGCAATACAGCTATGGCGAAAGCGATGACTATCTGCGCCGCCATATTCTGTTTGCCAATCTCAAGCCGATAAAAGCGCTGAACATTGGTACCCAGGTGTACGCTACTCACGCGTTGGATGCGTACAAAGCCATGCCGGCAAACAAGCGTGATTTTGACGACGATGCCTGGCATATCGCCATGGATGTTAAATGGCAGGACGATAGATGGAGTACCAAATGGGGTCTGGGCTATACCGATGCCAACAAGGCCAACGCGGTGGGCTTCTATCCGCGTCATATGAGCAAAAACTCGCGGGGAACTTTTACCTCCATGGCCTATGCCGGTAATGACTATATGCGCGATGGCGAACTGGTGCTCTCGAATATGTCGGACTACAACCTGACACCAGAACTGGCTATCGGCCTGGCAGGCAATATTGCCCAGTTCAACTACCGCGGCAATCATGTTCGCACGGGGGAAATCAACGCTTTCAGCCGCTGGGTGCCATCGCACCCAAGGCTGAAAAATCTCACCGTCTGGGCGATGTTTGGACCGGGCTGGTCGTATAAGATGAGTGGCAAAACCCCGGTGCTTACCGATGGTGATTACCGTCGCGCTAACTCGCTCTCTTCGGAAGTGATTATCGAATATAAGTTTAACGTGTTCTGATAAATCGGCCCCGCCGCCATCGGCGGGGAAATCTGGCAACACGCGTCACCTGAATTCAGCGTTCTCAGATATTCCACCGCGACAAACGGCTGAATAAAATACCATTGGGCGCTGACAATATCACTATTGATACGTCATCGTGAATGACAGCACACCGTTCGCGCTACCGGTAGTCACGCGATCGCCGGTCTGATAATAGCGCGCTTTGAGCGGCACGCTGAATGATCCACCAGCAGAGGACGCGCCAACGACGACATCGGAACCCAACGCCATCGGCTGATTGTTATAAAGCAATTGGATCCCAACCCCAGTGGCAGCGTCTGTTCCTCCGGTGGTATTAATCACCCCTTTAGTCGCATCAAAAATATTCCCTTCCATCTTCACGCTAACCTTCGTTCCGGCATTGCAGGTCATCGGCAGATTAAACGACTGAGTGTATGCATCCCCGGGCGTGGATCCTTTGCCATTAAATTCATTTTTATCCACCTCACGCATATCAACAGGTATTGATGCCGTCGTCAGCTTACAGGCTGGTGTGGTAACCGTAAACGCATTGATATTGACGGCGGCATCCGGGGATTGCCAAAGCAATGAGTTATTCAACAGGACCAGCGCACCTACCGTTTTGGCGGTTATCGTTCCGGAGCCAGTTTCTGTTGCAGTTTTATAAAACGTCACCGTGACAGTGCCATTCAAGGTGGAGCTCACCATTCCGGTGGTGTTCTCACAGAGTCTGGCGGTATTAACATCTCCCCGGAGCGTATTACTGCCGGTGACCGCCGCGCTACCGCCCGCACATTTTGTCGTTGAACCCGATATCGCATAGCCAATACCGTCGATGTTGGTTTTATAAACGCGCAAACCGTTCACCATCGAATCGAAGGTACCGTTCGCCTTCACACCTAAAACCTGATTAGAGATAACGCCCTCCGCAGAATCGTAGCAACTAAACGCATTAATTGTCGGGGTCACGAGCTGCGTGCCAATAACTGCGCCAACAGGCAAATCTCGCGATATTGTAATACTTTGCGGCGATACGGTGGTTGACGACGTTAATGTTGTGCAATCCCAGGCCCGGACTGCATGGGAAAACATCCCCAGTACAGCAAAAATCAGGGTGACTAAAATATGTTTCATGTTTCTTTCTCTCCTGCTCAATGGCATTGCGCAGTAACGTTGTGCGTTTTGTCTGAAATCTGCGTTATCTGATATGTTGCATGACAGCTCTCGCCTCCCCAGCGAACCTCTACGGTGCCCTTTTCCGGCGCGCCGTTTAGCCAGACCCGCATACGCTCATCAACAATTCCATCCGTCACGTTGTCGCGGTTTTTAATTTCGGCCGTTGCCCCGAAAGGGATCGCTTTCCCGGTCAGTTGCAACATGATTCTGTAACCCGTTACGGTGGGGTAATCAGCCAGGACCAAAGCGCCTTTAGTTGGGACTACCGTACGAGTGTCATTGAGCACATCGGTATTTTTATTCAATGTCGCGGTATCCAGCGATAGATTGTTCTGCCGATACGGCGTGACGTATGGCACCACGGCAAAACCTTTATTGTCGGTGTAGATACCGCTGTTATTTGCCACCTTCACCCCGGCGGCGTTATCCGCTTTTACCAGTGCCAGGGTCTCACCGAGAGGCTGAGTCGCGGTAATACCATACGGGTGAACCACCAGCCCGCCCATTGCCCCAACGGAAAACTGACTGTTATCACGAGAGTAGCTATAGCCAAGCTGATACTCACCATGGCGACCTTTATAATTAACCGAGGCGCTCCCCATCGTATCGGAACCTTTGCTGTTATAGCCCTGCTGCACGTTCCAGCTCAGGTTTTTGTCTTCCAGCGCTGCACCGGATAATCCCATCTGTGAAACGGTATCCCCTTTCTTATTGCTGTTAGCAGAGAGGGTCATCCAGCTGTCCGGCAGAAAACGTGAGAGTGGGATCTGCACGGTAAAGGCGACAATATGATCGTTGTCATGACGCCATGGGCCTTTCGAGTAGCTGTAGTTCAGGCCATAATTGATGTTGTTAACGCTGGTGTTGTATCCCAGGTTAACACTACGCTCGCTATCACCGCCCCAGTAATCCTGCTGCCAGGCTGAGAGATTTATGTTGCCCCAGTCGCCGAGCCGTTGATTCAGCGTGATTTGCGCCTTACTGCGTTTATTACGCTGATAGCGCCAGTTGTCATCAAGACGAGTTTCATCGTCCGCGATGCGAAACGGATTTACATCGCCGTTTGCTTCCTGAAAATCGCGAAAGCCCGATGAGGAATAGCGATACCCCGTCAGACTCAGGGACGTCCCCGTTGTCGCAAAATCTTTAGCATACTGCGCGCGTAGCGAAACCCCTTCCTGTGTCTTCTCGGGTAATTGCGAACGGGCAAACGTGGTGTCAAAAGAGAGTGAGCCAAAATCGCCAAACCCCTTACCCATACCCAATGCGCCAGCCCGGTAATTTCCGGAAAGCAGCGTCCCGCCATAAACCGTCGTATCCCACGGCAAACCATAGCTCAGCGTGGTCTGCAGAAATGTCGGTTCCTTATCCTGGTCATTTGCCGCCCGATATTTCCCCGCCGCCAGCGCATATTTGAACTGACCTTCCCGTTGCATCACCGGTACCGCAGAAAACGGTTGGATAAACTGATGCACCGAACCATCCGCTTCGCGTACTGAGACGTCGAGATCGCCGCTGGCAGCGGTAGGATAAAGATCGTCAATCACGAAAGGTCCCGGAGGAACATAAGACTGCCAGATAATATTCCCGCCCTGACGTATGGTGACCTGAGCATTGCTCTGTGCGATACCGCGTACCACCGGGGCAAACCCACGCACGCTTTCCGGCAACATCGAATCATCGGAATAAAGCTGGGCGCCACGAAAATTAACGCTGTCGAATACGCCGGCCTGGGTATAACCGTCGCCTACGCTAAATTGGCTTTTCAGCCTTTTGATATCCCGCTCAAGGGACGTACCGATAGTGTTCCAGCGACTCACTCCATCGCTGTTGTTATAGGTTGAATAATTACGTAGCCGCCAGGATCCCACATTGAAACCACTGCGCAGATTTAAATAGCTGTCGTTCCGTGAGTTGCCGTTGCTATGGTTATTAGCAGCAGAAAAGTTGTAATTCAAAAACAGCATATTCAGCCCATCATCCCACTGCACTGGCGATACAGATCCCTGAGGATCCCGTCGCAGATACTCCTGCGGCATGGAGAGCTCAAGCCGCATGCCATTAAACTGGAAATGAAGCTGGCTGCCGGGCAGGAGAGCGCTGATATTTTCGACCGATGCCGACTCCTGCACATCCATCCAGCCAGGCTGCGCATTCGGTTTCACTCCCCATTGGGTAAAATCTGCACGTGTCAGAACCGGCACCAAATCACTTTCATTACCGATGAAAGTGATATCGCGTGAGTCGACATAGCTCCCGTTGAGATAAACATCGACATGATAAACACCGGGAATCTGCCCGTCGGCTTTGCTAAAACGGGAGATATCGATATCACGTGGAACATTTCCACGGGTTTCAATAAAATCCGGGGCAAAATAATCCTCAGCCAGTAGCACAGGAGCGTGCATGCATAAATAAATAAGCACAGATAACTGAGTTAATTTCACATAACCTGACACAGCATTGACATGGAGCATGAATGATTAACCTAAATTTTAAATTTATGTTCAGCCGTAATACCTCCAAAATCATTGATCGCACGCCACGATACTTCACCACCAGTTACCGATGCCTGAGATAGCGATACTGTTTGAAATGGTAAAACCATTGGAGGTTTTTCTAATTCTTTGCCATTAACTTTCACATCATAGAGCGACACGCTATAAGGTGACGGATTATGCACATTCAGCTTTCCACCAGCCGTTGAAAAAGTTAATTGCTGATAAGCTAATGAAGGGTCGCCTTTTAATCCCGCCGGGCGATAAAAAATCTTCATTTTACTTTTTACTGCAATCAGCAATGCGTTTTTCGCATCCGCCGATGATGATGGTATTGATTTAATATTCAGCCAATATACACTTTCCCTGTCCTGAGGTACGGTGTTGTCAGTTAACATTACGCGAACCGAATTCTGTGCATGTGGGTTTAATTTAAATAACGGCGGCGTGGTAATAAAAATACTATCACCATCGTCACTGTTTTCACTGTTACTGACCCATGACTGAATTAAATACGGTGTATTATCCGGGTTACTCACACTGATAGCCGCCTGATGGCCACTACCGTTATAAACAAGTCGGGTACCGCCTATTTCCACGCCACTGATCGCCGTTGCTGAGACAAGTAACAGACTCACCACGACTTTTTTTAATACTTTCTGAAACATGAAGAGATCCTGAGAGAGTCAGGGCCACAAGGGGCCCTGCTTTTACTGGTAAGTCACGGTAAATGACGTAGAAGAATTTGCCGTTCCTGCGCCAACGGTGCCCGTTGCCATATATTTAGCGAAGTAAGTCAGCGTGTTATTAACATCTTCCTGCAGAGTCACGCTTGCTGAGGAAGAACCGACTGGAATGAGCGTGGTACTATCCTGCTCATAAATAGCCACACCGACGTTGGATGCGCTTTGCCCACTGCTTAGCGCCAGAATAGACGGATTCGCGGTATTCGTTGTGCCATCAAAGCGAACGCTGGCGCTGGAAACGCTCTCCGGGCAGGATTTCAGTACAATGTTAAAACGTTTTGCCGCCGCCGTCGCGCCATTACCACCGGCAAATGTCGCGGTCGAAATAGTGCCGAGATCAACAGGTTGAGCAATAGCAGAAGTATCAACCACGCATGCTGTACCGGTAATATTCCCGGTAAAGTTAATCACTCCATCAGCAGCATTTGCCGCCTGAAATACGGACAGAGACATAAGAGCAGAAATCAGTGCAATCTTTTTCATATATAAATTCCAGATAGTTAATTAAATTGTAAAAAAAGAGACATGCTAAAAAAATTCTTGTGTCTTGTACCTCCATAAAAAATTGTTTAATACGGCATAACATTCAGCTATATTCGCAAGTGTTCTGCTTATAAAGTTCGCTGCGCGCAATATTCTGATACAGCGAAACGCGATTGCTTTGCCGTAGTTTAAAAATCAGGCTGCGCCGATGAGTATAAAATGTCTTCATCGTCATCCCTAATTGCCTGCCAATTTCTTTGGCATCCAGTCCTTGTTGCATACAAGAAAGGACTTCTTTCTCCCGACGAGAAAGTGAATATTTAACTCTGTAATTATATTGTGAATTCTTGACCAGCAAACAAGAGGGAATCTCATTCAATCGACATTTTTTATCAATAAAAACAAAATCCGCCATATGCTTTAATGCATAGTAGTCAAGATCGTTGGTGATAAACACAATAATTTTCCTGCCAGGAAATATTCGTTTTCGCACTTCTGACAGGTTTGTCGTATCAATATCTATAATATAGTAATTTTCATCAATCAACTCCGGCGTTAACAACGCACTGATGCCGACGATAAAAAAGTAATCATCAGAAAAAATGGCGTCTGACAAATCCATAAAACTTACCTTTTCGGCGTAATCCCCTTTGTTATTTAACGTCAGTAATCCCTCTCGTGTTTCGATGTAAAATTTACAGAAAATAAATTTTTATGACAGCATAAAAGTAATGGATTTCAGTCACACTGTTAAAAACGATCGTTTCTACTATCTTTTTATCATCAACAGACCATTGATCCACAATAATGATGAAAAACCAAAGTAAATCACCATTAATAAATTAAAATATAGAATTTAAAACTATCACAACACATAGGCACAACTTAATGATCTATTGATATTTGATAGTCAGAACTTGCAATAACCATGAATTTAGATTTTTCTTAGATAATATTCTATTAACAGTTAACCGAATATATTGCGTCGGAACAGGGTTAATTTTACCTGGCTAACAGTAGAGTAACATCAGCGGCGGCTTATTATTCTGTCAGGGGGCGCCTACAGATGTAGGAAGAGGGGCTATGGATGGAATTTTTCTATGTCGTGATCCAACTCATTGAGCGAACTTTCGATTCGGTCAAAAACATCGAGGAGTTCTGCCGCAGAAATAGCCTCGGGCAACCGCTCTTCCAGCGACTGAGCGATATTTATCAATTCACTCACTCCCAGTAGTTGGGCTGTGCCGTTGAGACGATGAATATGATGCTTCACTGACAGGTAATCCCCATCCCGTGCGGTCGCCCGGGCGGCAGCCAAATCCCGTCGATTTTCCCGCTGTGCATCATGCAGTGCGGTGAGCATCAGCGCCCGATTACCTTGCGCCAGCAAGGCGAGCCGCTTCTCATCAAACCTCGCCCGGTTCGTCTGACTCACTCCGGCTAACAAATGAGAGATTTGCGCGAGGGTAACCGGTTTAAAAAGACAATCCGTCATTCCCGCCGCAAGACAGCGTTCGCGTTCATGTTGCTGCGCCGTGGCAGTCAGCCCCCAGACCGGAAGATCGCTATCAAAACATCTCACCTGCCGGGTAAGCGCAATGCCATCCATCACCGGCATGTTAAGATCAGTAATCAATAAATCATAACGATCCTGCTGAAGATAGCGCAATGCCTCTTCGCCATTCCCGGCTTCATCCGCAACAATTCCCAGCGTGGCAAGCTGGCGTTTTAGCAACAGACGGCTGGAGGGATGGTCGTCGACGATTAATACCCGCAGCGATCGCCCAATAACCGAAGGTGAGGAAACGATTTCCGCAGGGTCGGGGGTAGCCTCATAAGAAGTTTGTACCGGTAAATTCAGCATCACGCGAGTTCCCCGATTCAGTTCGCTTTGCAGCTCGATGGTTCCGCCCATCTGCTTCATCAATGCGCGGGCAATCGCCAGCCCCAGCCCAGAACCTCGATGACGCACACCCACTTTCCCCTGGCTGAATGGCATGAATAACGACTGCTGCTCTTCACTGCTAATACCGGGTCCTGTATCAGTGACGAAAATCGTCAGAAGATGATTATGTTTTCTCGCAGATACCTCAACGCGGCCATGCCGGGTAAATTTTACCGCGTTGCCAATAAGATTAGTCAGCACTTGTCCCAACAACTGTGGATCAAACTGCATTGCTTCTTTTGGATCCAGATGCGAGTCATAGTGCAATTCTATCCCTTTCTGCGCAGCAAGCGCCGTAAAAAGCAGGACTTTCTCTCTTATCAGGGCATCCGAATTCACCCATTTCTGCACCACCTCCTGCAAACCTGATTCGATCTTTTCCAGATCGAGGATCTCGCCAATGAGTTTTAACAATGAGCGTGAAGCCATAGCTGCATGATCAACCGAGGCTTTATCTTCAGGGCTGAGGTTTACCGTAGAAAGCTGCAGGAGCTCCAGAAATCCCACGATGGCGCTTACTGGAGTGCGGATCTCGTGACTCATATGGGAGAGAAATTCCCGCTTCTCTTCATTCGCCTTTTGCGCTTTGTTCTTTTCCATCTCCAGTAAACGTTGTGAGTTCTTTCTTATACTCACTTCCCTTGCCAGATAAATCACCCACAGTAAGGTGCTTATCACCAACAGCGCAGCCAGCGCCGCTACCAGATAGAAGGGGCGGTTATATAACTCCCAGGTATCTATTCTGACATCCGGCAGACGTATCCATTTGCTGACAATCTGTAAAACTTCTTTCTGTGGTATATCGTCAAGGGCTTTATCAAGGATCTGTCTCAATTCCGGCTCAGAGCGGGGAACGCCAAAACTAATTACCGCTGGATCGGCGTCCACCAGAGGAAGCCACGTAAGCTGGTCGGGATAATAATGTTCGCTAAAATAGCGGGCAGTCAGTTGATTCGAAATCGCAGCATCCACTTCCCCCGTGGCGACAAGGTTGAGCGCCACACTGGAATTTTCCACTTCTTGCCAGCGGATACCCGGATATTGGGCTTTCAGTTTCATCAGTAAAGTACTCGCGGCGCTGATGGCCACGCGCGATCCAGCCTGAAGCGTTATCGCCTGAGCGTCCTCCTTTCTGACAACGGTAACAAACTGGGTGGTAATAAAAGGGTGAGTAAAGGAAAGATCGTTTTCACGGCTCAAATCATAGGCGGCAGCCTGCACAATATGCCAGTTGTTCTTTTTCATCGCTGAAATCATGTCTTCATTCGATTTGACGACAACGGTTTCAAACTGCAGACCGGTTTGCAGGCTAATCAGATTCAGAAGATCGCCCACAACTCCCCGTATTTCCTGATTACTGTCGGTCATGGTGTAAGGAGCAAACCATGGATTAATAATCACGCGTAGCGTTTTGTGATTTTTTAACCACTGCTTTTCACGCGGGGTCAGATTTAACGGTTCGAGCAGAAAAGAGAGATTGCCTTTATCGATCATCGACTGAGCAATTTGTCCGTGCTGATTTTCATCTATGGCGCTGATGGTGCTGTTGATAATACTCAGCAAGCGTCTCTGCGCCGATAAAAATAAAAAGTGGCTCGTTTTCTGCGGCGCAGACCAATATTTAACCGTACTCAACGCCAGACTGAACTCCTGAGAAAGCCAGGTGCTGGTCGTCAGTGAATCCCCCATAAACCACGCATTTTGCCCGTTGACAACGGAACTCAGCGCCTCCTGATAGCGGGTATAATTCGCTATCTCAGCGTTGGGGAACGCCTGATGAATGAAATCAGCATCGGGATAGCCGTCAACAACCGCAACGCGAGTACTTTGCGGACTTTGTAAGGGGGCCATCACATTCGTCAGGGATGTCACCATTCCGGGCCAGGAATGCACCAGTGAGGCTGAGCTCTCAATACCCTCTTCAGCGAATATGCGACTGTCAAGGCCGGTCAACACCGTATCGATCTCACCCGCTCTTAGCTCGCGCATCGCATCGGTGCGATTTTGATAGGCCAGAACGACGATTCGGATATTCAGCGAATAATGGATTAGCGTCAGATAATCAGCATTCATTCCACGGTAGCGCCCGGTGAGCATTGTTTGCACCAGAGGAGTCTGCCCCGGTTGATAAACCCCAACCCGTAACGCCCGTTTCTGCTGCAACCAACGCCTGTCATCCTCGCTCAAATAGACGGGTACCGGCGTGATGTAGCTATAACCTGAGAGCTCCAGTTCAACCGGAGGCTCACCTTGCGCATAAACAGCACGTGCGCTTGCGACAAAGATGATAAGGAGTATCACAAGCCACGGATTCATCGTCAGGTCAGCTTATTTTGATGGGCAAAAGAGAGGAGTTCGACTAACGATTTACAGCCTAACTTCTCCATTAACCGCGTTTTATAGGTACTCACCGTTTTACCGCTAATATACATCGCCTCGCCAATCTGAGAATTATCAAGGCCGCTTAGCACATAGCTCATCACCTTCATCTCCTGCGTTGAAAGTGACTCCAGACGTTGGCTGTCCGTTAACGCAGCAGACGACTCTTCGAGGAAAAAAGGAAAATAGCTATAACCATTTTGCGCTGCATTAATCGCGGCAAGAATATTTTCCATATCTTGTCTTTTACTAATAAACGCATTCGCGCCCGCCTGCGCACAGCGTTTACTGTAATAACGATCGTTTTTTGCTGACACAACGATTAATACACCGGTAAAACGCTGCGCTCTGAGTTTCTCCACCAGCTCAACGCCATTTATACCTGGAATTTCGACATCCACAACGACTATATCCACTGCCGTTTTCGTTAATGCCTGCAGAGCCGCTGCCCCATCTTCATACTCTTTGATGATGACAATGTTCTGTTTTTCCAGTACACTACGAATAGCCATGCGCGCCAGGGGTCATCCACAAGAATAGCGGTACGAGATGTATGCTCGCTCATATGCCACCTGAAACTGTGATTCTGGGGGTATGATACACTTACGCTGATAGTCTAACGACATTTTAAAGTAATTATATACCCTAAATAATTCAAGTTGCAGGAAGGCGGCGACGCCGTGAATTCCCAGAAGCGTATTCCCGTATATGACTATAGTTGACTCATTTACCCTGTTATTACCGTCTCCTGAACTGGCGAATATTCCGATTGATATCGTTAAGCAAGAGATACCTGCCGCTCCAACGCAACGGCCTTTCAGTAAAGAAGGGATAAAAATAGCGGACACAACGGTTAAAGGTACAATGTAAATCATGTCATTGTCAGCGCCCGCTAAATGAACCTGCGCGCTCCCGACATCCTGTTGATGTCCGCGGTGGCACTCGCCATACCTAACGCTGGACCGCCGTGAACGACGCGGTTGGGTCAGCGCCATGGCGATGCTGTGCCAGCCTCAGGTACTTATTGCCGATGAGCCGACAACAGCCCTTGATGTCACTATCCAGGCACAAATCCTCGACCTGATGCGCGAGCTGCAGCAGACATTTTCTACCAGCCTGCTACTGATCACTCACGATATGGGCGTTGTGGCCGAAATGGCCGATGATGTGCTGGTCATGAATCACGGCAACATCATGGAGCAAGCCCCGGTAAAGACGCTGTTTACCTCACCAAAGACGCCCTATACCCGCCAACTGTTGCAGGCGGTACCGGTGCTGGGCCAGGTCCCCGCGCTGGCGCCGGTTAAACAAATCCAGCCTCTGCTCAGTATCCGCGACCTCAGTGTACGCTTCCCAGTGCGCGGCGACGGCCTGCGCGTACGCCGCGAAGTCCATGCCGTGGCAGGCGTCAGCTTCGATCTTTTCCCCGGCGAAACGCTGGGCCTCGTCGGTGAAAGCGGTTGCGGGAAATCCACAACGGCAAAGGCGTTGATGAATATGGTGCCGTTTAGCGGCAGCGCACAGCTTAACGGGCAGGAGCTACACGGCCTTCAGGGTGAGGCGTTAAGAGCCATACGGCGTGATTTGCAGATGGTGTTCCAGGATCCCTGGGCAGCACTCAACCCTCGCAAAACCATTTTCGATCTGGTAGGCGAACCGCTATTGATTCATGAGCAGACGCCAACAGCACGGCGCGCAGAGCGGGTGGCGCAATTGTTGCAGCAGGTCGGCCTGCCGACAGACGCGATGCGGCGGTATCCGCACCAGTTTTCCGGCGGCCAGCGCCAGCGTATCTGTATCGCGCGCGCCCTGGCACTAAACCCCAAAGTGATTATCGCCGATGAATCGGTCTCAGCGCTGGATGTGTCAGTACAGGCGCAGGTGCTGACGCTGCTGGAGGATTTGCGCCAGCGCTACCAGCTCAGCTATCTGTTTATTTCCCATGACATGGCGGTAGTGGAACGCATCTGCCATCGCGTGGCGGTGATGTTTGGCGGCCAGATCGTTGAGATCGGCCCGCGCGATAGGGTGCTGCACCATCCACAGCATCCTTATACCCGGCACCTGCTCAGCGCCGTTCCCATGCCTGACGTCCAGCGCAAACGGGAAGCACGTATCGCCAGTCCAGCGCCGGAACGTCCCGATCCCATCAAACCCCTCGGCTGGCGGGGGGAACAACAGCGCTTTATCGATTTTGGCGGCGGGCATCTTGCGGCTTGCTGAACGGCGAATACGTTGAACCGGCGGGCGCAACGGCGCGCCCGCTTATTTATTTAGGTCGCCAGCATGGCGGAGTGAAAATCAATTTCCCAGCGCAGAACATCGGCGTACAGGGCCGACAGATGCTGCTTTTGCGCGTCATCCAGCCCCTGAGCGCAGCAATCGAGCTCCTCTTTCAGCCAGCAGGCCTGACCATAAAAGGCGTCGTCAACATGCATCTCCAGCCAGGCGCTCAGGTCGCTGTCCGCCTGCGGGCAGGCGGCGGCGCGGGCGCACCAGTGATAGTACATCCACTCGGCACCGAACATCAGAGTAATGATGTCGGCATAGCCGCCGCGCTGCGCAGCCAGCAGCATGCCATGATGAAAACGCGCGATCCCCGGCGGGATCGGCTGGTATTTTTCCTTCTGCACGCCACGTCGTGCCAGCACCGCGTCAAACCAACCAAGCTGAGTGTCCACCAACGCATTCAGGCCGCCGATCAGCCAGCGTTGCCGGGAGAGAGATGGCGCATGGCTCACACCAAGCGCCACGATTTTTACCGCCGTCGCCACAAAGTCACCTTCATAGACCAGATAACGATGGAAATCCTCTTCGGCCAGCCGATTTTCCACTATCGCTTCCACAAATGGATGCCGCTGCATCGCCTGCCACAGCGCCTGATGTTCTCGCAATAAACGGTCGCTGAACGTTTCCATTACTCCTCCTCCAGCGCCGCCTGAGCCACGGCCATAAAGTGCTTCACGCGCGCCCGTTCAACCGGGTTCCACCACACCCCCTCCTCTTTCAGGGTGCTGGCGACGATAACCCCCTGAGTACGGCTAAGGATCTCCACCACGTTATCCGGCGTAACGCCGGAACCGACCAGTAAAGGGAGCGAGGTAGCACTGCGGATCTCATCAATTTCCGACAACGTGGCGCTATCGCCGGTACGTTGCCCGGTGGCAATCACCGCATCGGCCTCAAAAAACTCAACATCGCGGGTCAGTTCAGGAATCGAACGATCGGCAACGATAGCGTGGCTGCCATGTTTAACATGACTATCGGCAAAGACGCGGATGTGATTGGCCTGCAGCTGGTTACGGTAACGCAACGCCTTTGCCGCAGCGCCTTCGATAAAACCTTCATTGGCGATATAAGCATTGGCCCATTGGTTAACGCGCACAAAATCAGCCCCGCCCGCCAGCGCTGTCGCCAGCGCGGGAATGGCCGCATTCGCCAGCACGTTAATTCCCAGCGGAACCGGGAAACGACGACGAATATTGTCGGTGATTACCGCCATTAACGCTGCGGTTTCCGGGCCGATATCCTCCGGCTTTGAGAAAGGAATATCGCCATGATTTTCGACAATTAAACCGTGAACGCCGCCTTCAAGATAATTTTCCGCATCCTTCAAGGCACGTTCAATAATATAACCCACCGTTTCCCCATGATATTTTGGCGCACCAGGAAAAGGTGCACAATGAATAACACCAATAACCGCTTTACTTCGTGAAAAAACATCTTGAATTGCGCTACTTTTTCCTGCTGATATAGCACTCATAAATCAACCTCATATTTAAAGGAATCGGTTATGCATATTTATGTTGTCGGTAATATCACTGTTGATGAAATCTGGCGCTGTGCCTCGTTACCACAAAAAGGAGAATCTTTGCACGGCGAAAAAACAGCCCAGGATATTGGCGGAAAGGGTGCTAATCAGGCCATTGTTTTATCCCGCTGCGGACTACCAGTGACATTAATCGCTGGTAGCGGCAATGATTATTATGGCCAATGGATACATAATACCCTTAGCCAGGAGTCATTATTATTTTATCCCCAGTACGCAATATCAACGCATAGCGACACCTCAATTATTTTCACCACCGAAGATGATGATAATGCCATTATGACCACCACTGCCGCCGCGGAAGCCCTCACGCTCGATATAATCGAACCGCTGTTAGCCGATGCGTGCCCCGGCGATATCTTGCTGCAACAGGGAAATTTTTCTGCCGCAAAAACCGGCTCGCTCTTCGCGCTTGCCCGCCGTAAACAGATGGTCACGGTCTTTAACCCTTCTCCGGTACACCCGGCGTTTGCCGCTCTCTGGCCGCTGGTCGATATCGCCGTACTTAACGAACACGAAGCCCGACTGCTACATCCTGACCCCGCCACCACGCTGATTGTGGAAACCCGCGGCGCGCTGGGCGCCCGACTCTATCACCATCAGGGGATTATCGACGTCGCCGCCGAACCGACAACGGTCGTCGATACCACCGGCGCAGGCGATACGTTCCTGGCGGTGATGCTGGCCTCCGCCCTGCGCAGGGAAACGCGCCCTGATGAACTGGCCCTGCGTCACGCCAGCCGTGCAGCGGCATTAACCATCAGCCGTAGCGGCACCCTGCAAGCCTTTCCCGATGCCAACATACTGGCCTCACTGTTGCAAAACAACGCGTGAGGCCCGCGGATTATTTAAAAAGCGGACGGTAGCTGTCGACGTTCGCTTTCGTGACTACCGTCGCCGGTACGTAAATGCTTTTTTCAACGGTCTTACCGCTGGCAATCGCATTCAGCGCTTTCACCGCTTCCTCCCCCATTTTGCGCGGATCCTGTTGCAATACCGCCGTGACATAACCGCCATCAATACCGGTAATGGCGCGAGCGGTGAGGTCCCAACCGAATATTTTGATCTCTTTTTGTTTACCCTGGTTTTCCACCGCCGCGATTGCGCCCAGCAAAGCCGGTTCGCCAGTGGCATAAATGGTGGTGAGATCCGGGTTACCGGTGATCAGGTTTTCCGCGGCAGTCATCGCGTCATCCTGAACGTTGCGCCCGTCGACAACGCTGGCGACAGAGATGCCATCATGGCCTTTTAGCGTGTCTTCAAACCCCTTCTGGCGCGCATTCTGGATAGCCGAGTTTAGCGCGCCAACAATACCGATTCGCGCTTTCCCACCGCTATTTTTAGTGACGTAATCCACGAAGTAGTGACCAATGATTTTACCGCCTTCGACGTTATCCACGCCGACCTGTGAAGCCTGCGGCCCGGAAGGAAGTACGGCATCAATAGCAATGACCGGAATATGTTTCGCCGCCGCCTCTTTTATCGCAGGCATGATACCATTAACATCAATGGCATCAACCATAATGCCTTTTACACCTTGCTGAATATAGTTTTCAATCGCATCATTCTGCGCCACCGGATTATTATTAGCATTAAAGATAACTAAATCCTTACCGCTTTTTTTGGCTTCTTCCTGTGCGCCTTTATTCATTTCATTAAAGAACAACGCCTGCTGGTTAATTTGTACTAACGCATAGGTTGGTGCGGAGGCAAACGCTCTTCCCCAAAACAGGGCAGACAGACTGAATGCGACCATTAATGCCATTTTTTTGCTGGTGTTGAGTAACATAGATAACGCCCTCGACAAAAGATAAAGGATGGTTAACCCCGGAAAACGGGGAATGTTCAGGCGGGACGAATAACGAAATACAGACGCCAGAATAGCGTTATGGTAATGATCGAGCAGCAGGCTTTCCCTGCCATCCATTTATCTCAGGGAAAACATAAAAGCAGAAGCAACGTCGGGAACGGTTATTAAAATTCGCGTTTTGTGCCGACTTGTCAAGTGGCAAAAGTGTTATTTCAGGAAGACATAAGAAAAAACTATATTTTCTGAGTCAGCGAGCGTCTCTTATCGATCATGACAACCTGAACAACGGTTCAACAGAAAAGTATAACTTAACCACACTCTATGTTACTTATAAGGTTCCGACACTATCAGCAATGCCGCCATGATAAAAAAACGAGTCGTTCTTTCCGATGTCGCCCAGCGAGCAGGCGTTTCCAAAGCCACGGTTTCGCGCTATCTCAACCGCAGCCTGGCGCTACCTCAAGACACCGCAGAACGGATAGAGGCCGCGATTCGTGAGCTGGATTATCGCGGCAACAGCCTTGCACGCCGCCTCAGCAAAGGCGGTAGTGAAACCCTGGGGCTGGTGCTGCCTGATATCACCAACCCCTTTTTCGCCGAACTGGCGGATGCCGCGGAAGAAGCGGCGTCCGCACAGGGTTATAGCCTGGTGCTGTGCATTACTCGCAACAATCCAGAAAAGGAGCGCCAGTTTATCCGCTGGCTGGATACCTGCCAGGTCGATGGTCTGCTCTTCACCACCAACCGCCCCGATGATGGCCTGCTCCGCCGTGAAATTCAGCGCCACCAGCGCATCGTGCTGCTGGATGAAGATATTCCCGGCAGCAGCGCCCCCAAAGTCTTCGCCGACAATCTACAGGGCGGGCGGTTAGCCACCGAGCAACTGATCGCCGCCGGACACCGCCGTATCGCTTTTATCGGTGGCCCGGACGCGTTAATGAGCGTACGCGAGCGTTATCAGGGGTTTTGCGAGGCGCTGGCGCTGGCGGGGCTTAACTGCCCGCCAGAATGGGCGATGTATGGTCAATATGAGCGTGAATATGGCGCCCGTGCGCTCGACCATCTGCTCTCTTATGATGAACCGCCAACCGCAATTTTCGCCGCCAGCGACTTTCTGGTGCTGGGGATACTTGACGGTCTACGCGCCCGGCATCTGCAGGCGCCGGAAGCGTTATCGGTCGTGGGTTTCGATGACGCCAGCTACGCCGAATTCACCCAGCCACGGATTTCGACAATCCGCCAGCCGGCCCATCAAATGGGGCACACCGCCGTCAATCTGATGTTACGTCTGCTGCGCGGCGAAAGCGTTGCGGATCAAACCCGTTTGCCCGTCGAATGGATCGCCAGAGACTCTATTCGCACGTTGATGCACTAAATCAGAGCATCTTTTGCACACTCTTAGCACATTTTATCGCCACATCCGCTTTTACCTTCCGCTCGAAGTAAACCGGTTTACTTAACACATCATTAATAATCGCTGTTTACTCATACAGTTAGCAGACTTACTCACCACCTTTCCTGCAACTGGCACGTTTGCTGCTTTAATCACCATGGCGAACGAGTACCGAATACAGCAGCAGAAACCAAAGGGCGTCGTGTCATCATGAAGTAAACCGGTTTACAAGAAGTGAACCGCCGGATGATACGCCGCCCGACCGCAACGTCATCGACCATCTATACATTTTTGGGAGTAATGGCATGCATCAACAGGCAGCACCGGCCCGCGTCGAAATGGTGGACATCACCAAGACATACGGTTCGATACGCTCATTGCGCGGCGTTAATCTTCAGCTCGCTCCCGGCGAAGTGCTGGGACTGGTGGGAGACAACGGCGCCGGTAAATCCACGCTAACCAAGATCCTCTCCGGCGCGGTTGTTCCCACCAGCGGTACAATTCGTATCGATGGTGTCGAGCAGCGATTTCTGACGCCATCCGACGCCCGTCGCTGCCAGATCGAAATGGTGTATCAGGATCTGTCGCTGTGCGATACCGTCAACGTCGCCGGTAATCTGTTTATGGGCCGAGAACCGATTAAAAAAATCCTCGGCCTCCCCTTTCTTGACGAAGCCAAAATGCATGCCGACGCGCGCAACATGCTAAAAGGTTTAGGGATCTCGATCCCCGATACCAAAGTGATGGTGCGTAATTTATCCGGCGGTCAGCGTCAGGCTATCGCCATTGCCCGCGCAGCCGCGTTCAATCCTAAAGTGCTGATCATGGATGAACCCACCGCCGCGCTGGCGGTGGCCGAAGTGGAGGCGGTGCTGGCGTTGATCAAGCGGGTAAGCGCCCGCGGCGTCAGCGTCATTCTGATCACCCACCGTCTACAGGATCTCTTTCTCGTCTGTGACCGCATTATGGTGATGTATGAAGGCACCAGCGTCGCCGAACGGCAGGTCCGTGATACCAGCCTGGCGGATATCGTTAACCTGATCGTCGGAGAGAAATTTACCGCTCACTCCGCTCGCGCCCATTAAGGGGATATCGATGAGTATGATTAATCTATCCAGCCCGCGCGTCATGCAGCACTCGCTACCGAAGCGCATTATGCACAGCCACTCCGGGGTGGTCAGCATTGCGCTGTTTTTTGTCTTCTGTTGCGTGGTCTTTTCGCTGATCACCGGCAACTTTCTCACCGGCAGCAACTGGCTGAATATCATCCGCCAGACTGCGCCACTGTTGATCGTCGCCAGCGCAATGACCTTTGTGATCACCACCGGGGGGATCGACCTTTCCGTTGGTTCAACCCTGGCGCTGGTGGGCGCGCTGTCGGCGATCGCCCTTAATCAATGGGGAGTGCCGTGGCCGGTCGTATTGATCGGCGGTCTGCTGGTGGGGGCGCTGATCGGCGCGATCAATGGATTCTTTATCGCCCGTGAAGGGATCCCGGCGTTTATCGTCACGCTGGCGACGCTGGCGATCGTGCGTGGCATCGCGCTGCTGATCACGCAGGGTTATTCGATTCCGGTGCCGGAAGACAACCCGTTTATCCAGATGGGGCGGGCCTGGGTGTTCGGCGTACCTATGCCAGCGCTCATTGGCATCGCGGTACTGATTGTCGCACATATCACGTTGAATCATATGCGTTTTGGCCGCTACGTTACCGCAATTGGCGCCAACGCGGAGGGCGCGCGACGCGGCGGGATCAATACCCAGTCTGTGACGATACGCGTATACATGCTCAGCGGTATGGCCGCCGCGCTGGCGGGGATGATCATCACCGCGCGTCTTGGTAGTGGATCCTCCAACCAGGGGGAAGGCTTTGAGTTACAAGTGATTGCTGCGGTCGTACTCGGCAGTACCAGTCTGTTCGGCGGATTCGGCACCATTATTGGCAGTCTGTTGGGGGCGCTTTCCATCGCCGTGATCCAGAACGGGCTGATTCTCTCGCATATCTCCCCGTTCTATACCCAGATTGCCACCGGCGCCATCATCCTGCTGGCGATCTGGCTGAACACCCGCATTCTCAATCCGGTTCGCCGCCCGGCTAAGGAGTAACCATGAACGTGAAAGGATCCATTTTTCGTCATCCACAGCCATTGCCGGTTGGCGTGAACAGTGGCCACGTAATGACCGTTCTCGGCCCGATGCCGCTGGCGAAAATGGGGGTTACCCTGATGCACGAGCATATTCTGCTTGATGCCGCCGGGAAATGGGTCGCTCCCTGCTGCTGTAGCGATCGGCATATTGCCGAAGCGCCGGTGAGCATTGAAAATCTTGGCGAGCTGGCGATGAATCCGCTGATGAGCCGCGATAATTGCCAGTTGTTCGATGTCGATACAGCGATAGCCGAACTGCTCAAATTTCGTGCTCTGGGGGGCGACACCGTGGTCGACCCTACCAACCTCGGGATTGGCCGCGACCCACGGGCATTGCAGCGCATTTCACGCCTGACCGGACTCAATATCGTGATGGGCACCGGGCTCTACCTTGAGCCATCGCATCCGGAGTGGTCAAAAGCGCTGGACGTCGCCACGCTCGCCGACAAACTGATCTACGACGTCGGCGGCAAAGAAGAGAAGCCCGCGGTGATTGCCGGGCTGATTGGCGAAATTGGCGTCTCCAGCCGTTTTACGCCGCTGGAAGAGAAATCGCTGCGTGCGGCGGGACGCGCCAACGCCGCCACCGGCGTGCCGATTGAAGTACATCTT
The DNA here is from genome assembly GCF_005860775.1 of Klebsiella indica. GTDB lineage: Bacteria > Pseudomonadota > Gammaproteobacteria > Enterobacterales > Enterobacteriaceae > Klebsiella > Klebsiella indica. The sequence continues at coordinate 21,954 of NZ_VCHQ01000035.1, read as the reverse complement.
CCGGGATGGGAGCGGCTGGGGCACAAGGTGCTGGATATCCTTGAAGAGGAAGGCGCCGACCTGCGCCACACCGTGCTATGTCATATGAACCCCAGCTTTGCGGATAAGACCTATCAGCGCGATCTCGCCCGACGCGGCGCGTTTCTCGAATATGACATGATCGGGATGAGCTACTACTACGCCGACGAATCGGCACAGTCCCCCTCCGATGAGGAGAACGCCCGCGCCATCCGCGAGCTGATCGACGACGGCTTTATTCAGCAAATTCTGCTCTCGCAGGACGTCTTTTTGAAAACCATGCTGACTCGCTACGGCGGCCATGGTTATGGCTACATCCTCAAACATTTTGTTCCGCGTCTGCGCCGTCACGGCGTCAGCGACGAACAACTGGAAACGCTGATGATCGCTAACCCGCAGCGCGTCTTCGGCGGCTAATGGAGAAATCAATGAAAAAATCAGTTTTACTGGTCGGCGAATCATGGACCAGCAGCGCCACGCACGTAAAGGGTTTTGATCAGTTCTTTACCGCCACTTTTCACAGCGGGGCGGACGCGTTTATGCAGGCGCTGGCGGACAGCGACTATGCCGTCACCCACATGCCGGCCCATGAAGCGCAAAACCACTTTCCGCTGACTCTTGAAGCGCTGCAGCAGTGGGATGTGATTATTCTTTCCGATATCGGCGCCAATACGCTGCTGCTGCATCCGGATACCTGGCTGAAGAGCAAACGGACCGCCAACCGCCTGACGCTGCTGCACGATTACGTGGCGGCAGGCGGCAACCTGATGATGATCGGCGGCTACTTTAGTTTCCAGGGGATTAACGGCGCGGCCCGTTTCCGTAACACCGCTGTCGAAAAAGTGCTGCCGGTACGCTGCCTGGCGTGGGACGACCGGGTAGAAACGCCAGAAGGCTGCTACGCCGAAACGGTCGCCCGTCATCCGGTGCTGGACGGGCTGGACGGTGAATGGCCATGGCTGCTGGGTTATAACGAGGTGGAAATGCATCCGCAGGGCGAACTGCTGGCGACCATCGCCGGAACCGGCCATCCGCTGCTGGCGGTACGTCAGTATCAGCGCGGACGCTCCCTGGTCTGGACCAGCGATATGTCGGCCCACTGGCTACCGGAGGCGTTCAGCGCCTGGGATGGCTATCGCCGCCTGTGGATTAACGCGCTCGACTGGCTAACCGGGGCGCGCCAATGAATACCCCCTCGCTCGCCCTCGCCCGTCAGTTGCTGAGCTTCGATACGATCAACCCTCCAGGCCATGAAGCGGAGTGCATGGCGTTCCTGGCCGACTGGCTGCGGGAACGAGGATTTCAGGTCTCGTTGTCGACCTTTGGCGAAGGGCGCTGCAATCTGCTGGCCCGTTTACCCGGCCAGCAAAACGGTTTACCGCTGGCCTTCACCGGACATCTGGATACCGTTCCTCTCGGCGACGCCTCGTGGACTCGCGATCCGTTTGGCGAAGTGGATGGCGACCGGTTATATGGCCGTGGTGCCAGCGACATGAAAGCGGCGATCGCCGCTTTTCTTTGCGCCTGCGTCGCGCGGTTGGAAGAAATCCGCGCGGGGAGTGGCGTAGTGCTGTTGTTGACCGGCGGGGAAGAGACAGGCTGCGATGGCGCGCAGGCGATGCTGTCACAGGGGCAGTTACCCGACGTCGGGGCGCTGATCGTCGGCGAACCGACGGCGAACTATCCTGTCATCGGACATAAAGGGGCACTCTGGCTACGCTGCCGTACCAGGGGAAAAACCGCCCACGGCGCGATGCCGGAACTGGGGATTAACGCGATTTATCGGGCAGCAGACGCCTTGCAAACGATCCGTCATTTCTCGCCTGGCCCGCCGCATCCGCTGATGCGCCAGCCGACGCTGAACGTCGGGAGGATAAGCGGCGGGCTGAATATCAACTCCGTCCCGGACAGCGCCGCGTTCGATGTAGATATCCGTACCGCGCCAAATCTCCGGCACGCTGATATTTGCACGCGCCTGCATCAGCATCTGGGGGAAGACGTGCGCCTTGAAACATTAGTGGATCTGCCCGCCGTACTCAGCGATACGGATACGCCGTGGATCCGCGATCTGTTCCGCCTGTGCCAGCCTTTACACCCGCAACCGCTGGTTCCGCGCATCGTTCCCTATTTCACCGATGCCTCGCTGCTGCTGCCAGCGCTTAATACGCCACCGTGTATTATTCTCGGCCCCGGCGAACCCTCGATGGCGCATCAGACCGATGAATACTGTGAGCTGGACAAACTCGCCGCCGCCGAAGCGCTCTATCAACAGATTATCGCGGCCTACTGAACGACCTGCATGGTCGGATATCGGTATTGAAGCATCATCTTTCCCCCTGAGATGTGAGATTATACAAATCGCCATCACGTGGGCGGTCAATCCAGGCACGACAGCGGTTCAGACTAAGCCGGAGGCGCTGTCCGCTGGATACGCGCCATGATATCCCTGGTATCCGTCACCTCGGCAAATTCATAGGCCATAGCACTCAGCGAGATACGCTGCACATCTGATGCGCTCACTTCACCAAACCCCATATCAGGATAGGGCATAGCCGCACAGGCATCGCTTAAAGCAATCATTTTGTATTCCCGATGTACACCATCACGAATGGTAGTTTCACAGCAGACGTTGGTTACCGTTCCGCAGACAATCAGGGTATCAATATCCTTCATTCGTAGAATCGCATCCAGATCTGTGTTGTGAAAACCACTATAAAACAGCTTATCAACCACGATGTCACCGGGCATGGGGGAGAGAGCGTCAATGATTTCAACAGACGGATTATCGCGTCCCAGCAGCGCATTGACGTTAGGGTAGAGATCGCGCATCCGCCCGGTATCACTGCCATCTCCCCGCACCACATGCCGCAGATAGATCACCGGCATGTTGCATTGTCTCATCAGGCTACTGAGCGCCTGAATGTTTTCGATAATATTCGCCGTATCAGGAACGTATAACCCTGCCCCCTCCAGACAAAATACCTTCTGCATATCCACCACAATCAGCGCGGTCCGAGCGGGATTAATCACCCATGTCACTTTTTTCATCATAAAAATGTCTCCTCCTCAAGCACCGGCTTGCGTAAGCCGCGCACGAATACATTGATAATGAGATTGAGAGAAATCAGCAGGATGATGCCAATAATCATCGGCTGCGCCACGATTCCCTTCAGGGAGGCTGGCAGCAAATTCAGTACCGCTGGCGGTAGGTACATACTGCCCATGGAGAGTATGAAAGCGGGGGCGGCTACCGCCAGGTTAAGTTCGTCCCAGTGGATACGCGCCATTATCTGCACCCCACTCAGGGCGATAATGCCAAACAGAATAGAGGATGCGGCGGAAAGGACTGGTTCAGGAAGCGATGCCAGCAGTAGCCCAACCGGCGGTAGTAGCCCGATAAATAGCGACAACACTCCGGCAGTCAATGTGACAAAGCGGCTGGCCACGCCAGAAACCCGAATGATACCAACATTTTCTGGATACGATGTTGTCCCCAATCCGCCTGCTGCCGCGCCAACGGCACAGCCGATAAACTCGGTAAACAGCCCACGATTAATCCGCTGCGTCGTCAACGTTTGCCCGCCCCAGTCAGCCAGCAGAGAATACATGCCCATGGCTTCTGCTGAGGCCTGCAGAAACGCCAGCATCATCAGCAACACCACCGGGATCGACACGCCGAACCCGAAGGCGAAAAAGTGGGGTAACGAAATAAATGGCGTACTGGCGAAATCCGGCAGATGCCACGCCGTCATTAGCTTAAATGCTATCACGCCAACGCCGATTCCCCACAGCAGCGCACCGCGTTTTATCAGGTCATAGCGGCCAAACACCATGCAACTAATAATGGTAAGAACAGTCACTAACGCGGCGATAAAGCTGTTACCCAGCGTCCCGCCGCTGGCAGTGCTGAACCAGCCTGCCGGACCAATACTGGCGAGCTGCGCGCCAATAATCACCAGAAGGCAGCCAAAAACGATAGGCGGTGAGATATAACGAATCATCAGGCCGGTAATCCCCAGCCGTTTCAGCGGAATGGAGAGCGCGGCGAAGATTAACGCCGCCACAAACATCGATCCGAATGTGGTACCCAGCCCAACGCTGTGCGCCGACCCCAGCACGGCGACCATAAAAGCGGCCGTCGGCCCCTGAACAACCGGAAGACGTAAAAATCGACTCGATTGCAAAATCGTGACAATACCGGTCGTAAAAAAACAGGCCTGCACGATGGTGCCGGTCTGCTGGTGAGTGAGATTGAGCGAGGCGCCAATGATCACCGGGAAGACCCATATTCCAGTCAGCGCCAGCAAGTGCTGTAACGCAAACATCAACGTGCGAGTGGGCGACACCTTGTCTTCGATTCCTACCGAGAGTACTACATATGTGTTGGGCATGTTGATACCTGCTAAAGAGTGCGATGTTTATTGGGATCGGTACAGCATCACAGGCAATAAGCGTGCCGCTTACGCATAACCAGCGCACAGCGGCATGATCTGCAATGTATTAATTAGTCTGCCAGGATGATGTGAATCAGCGGCGCCCCACCAGGCTTCCCTCGTTAAACGCCAATCTGGTAACTGTGCAGCCAGGAGAAGTGCTGCTCCAGACTATTAAGTACCGCATTACGCTCAACGCGATCCTGTCCGGCCGGAAGGTGGAGGCAATCATTAAGCCGGCGGGAGGATTTCTGGATTTTTTCACCGCGTTTTTTGCGTTCCTGTTCATAACGTTCGAGCCCGCCGGTAAAGGAAGTCGTGGCGTCATCATTGAGAATGTGCGCCAACGCTACCGCGTCCTCAAAAGAGGAGATCGCACCCTGCCCGTGGTGCGGCATCATGCCGTGTGCGGCATCACCAATCAGCACCGCACGCCCGCGATACCAGGAGGACATCGGACTGACCTGGAACATCCCCCAGCGTTCCGCCAGATTAACGTGTTCCAGCAATTGGCCGACGGCAGGGTGCCAGCCGGTGAAATGAGCGCGGATTTCCTCCGCATCCGACGGGACGCGCCATGACGCTTCCAGCCACTTTTCCGGACCATCCATAAACACCACGATGGTCTGATATGCGAAATTTTTACCCACCGGGAAATTCAGCACGTGCATGCCGTCACCCATCCAGTCGGTAAAGGAGCGTGGTTCCGGCAGCAGATCAAGATCGGCGGTTTTCGCCAGACCTCGAAACGCGCTATTGCCGGTAAACAACGGCAACGCGTCAGGGCTGACATACTGCCGCACGACTGACTTAATACCGTCGGCGCCCACCACTAAATCGGCACTGTCCATCGAGCCATCCGCCCAATGTAAGGTTATTTCACTGTCTGCCTCTTCCAGCCGTGCCAGTTGCTTATTCAGACGAATGGTCTGTTGACCAATCACATCGAGTAGTGCCGACTGCAGATGGGTACGGAATGCCCCGTAATAGGGATAGCCATATTCATTCCGGTACCAGTTTCCCCGGGCCAACGCTTGAGCGCCGGCTATGCTACCGTCCTCATTTCTGAAAAACGCCATCTCCGTCTCACAGGATCTTTCCGCCATCTGCGCGGCGATCCCCATCTCTTCGAACAGACGCGTGCCATTAGCCCATAAAGAGATCCCCGCTCCCAGCTCAGCCAGTTCACTGGCCTGTTCGTACACCGTCACCTCGTGTTGACTGTTCCGCATAACCGAAGCGAAGGCCAGACCGCCCATACCAGCACCCACGACTGCAATTCTTGCCATCTCGCGTCTCCTTATTCCTGGCCAGGATAGGTCAGATAACTCATACCGGTGATCCACTCCGGGACCGATTCATAGGCGACATAATCGGGGCGAGCCCCTTTCATTGCGCCCATTAACGCCACCCAGTTGAGGGCTTCATGGCCCCCGTGGCCGCCACGCTCTTCCACTTCGTCGTAGGTCAGCGCGCGCATGTAGCTGACATCGCCCGCTTCGAAACGCTCCAGCATTTCACGGTCCCACTCTTCGTTGACCAACGGATGGCTGTTCCCCAGCGGCCACTCCATTTTGCTCATCATTTCAATTTCATACTTCGCGAAATCGGTATAGATCGTCGGATCATTTATCAGCGCCTCCTTGCCGATGGTCTGGTAAATCTTCATGCGCTGCAGCAGCTCATCGCTCTCCGGTGCGCCTTCTGTCCAGACCGGAGGCCAGTGCGACAGTCCCCCGGTGGCGAGAAAGTGCACGCGAAACTCATCCGGTAAAGAATCGATAATCTCCCGCACTTTTTCGCCGAGATCATAGGCACGTGAATAAGGCATGAGTGGTGGAGAGAAGACGTTGATATACACAGGCACAACCGGAATATTGAATTCCGGATTAATAAACACCAGCGGCATCATCAGGTTATTGCCATATTCAATCGCGCCCATCCGCGTAGCTTCGAAACCGCCGTGAATAAGCTTTTCCAGTAGCCGTTGCGCAATTTCCGCATTGCTGGCGATACGGTGCTGTTTATCAAATTTCAGCGCTTCCATCATATGTTCAGCGGGACCGATATTCGCATCACTAACCGGTATGCCTAATGTCGGCATTAAATTACGAAAATTATTCTCAAAGTGATCGTCTAAAAAAGCGATGATCAGATTGGGTTTAGTTTCATCGATACACTGTTTTAATCTGGCATGGATTTCCGCCAGCCGCTGGCGTTGTGCAGGGGAAGGCGCATCGGCCCAGCCTAATGCCCCCGGAACGTGAGACATACTGATTGCACTGACTATCTTAGCCATAATGACCTCATTCTTTTTTATCAGATTATGGTATTGGTTAGCTGCCCAATTTCATTCATAGAAACCGTCACGCTATCGCCGCGGGCAAGATAACGAGGCGGAGAAAATCCGAGTCCCACGCCTGCCGGAGTACCGGTGGCAATAACATCTCCCGGCAGCAGGGTAATATTCTGACCAATAGTTTTAATTAATCGCGGAATATCAAAAATCAAATCGGATACAGGCGCTTGCTGACGCAGTTCACCATTTACATGACAGGAGATCGTCTGACTGCCGGGGGCGCCAAACTCATCGGCGGTGACCAGAACCGGCCCCATCGGGCAGAAACCATCAATTCCTTTGCCCAGCAGCCACTGACTGTGCTGTTTCTGTAAATGGCGAGAAGTGACGTCATTCACCAGGGTATAACCAAAGACAAAAGTCATTGGATCCTCATCCTGCGCAACCCGCCCCTTTTTCCCCAACACCACCGCCAGCTCGGCTTCATAGTCGATGGTGTTGTACGGATCCAGAGTGCTGTCGATGGCGTCACCAGGGCCGCAGATAGCGGTGGAGGGCTTGCTGAAGATGATCGGATTTGCCGGTACGTTGCCCGCCGCGGCGCTGGAATCATAGCCGCTGTTGGCGAACTCCTCAGCGTGCGCATAGTAGTTTTTGCCGACGCAGAAAATATTGCGCCGCGTGTCCGGAATGGGAGCCAGCAGGCGCACGGCGTCAATTGCCACCTCATTTTCACCAGAACCTTCACAACATAATATTAAACGGCTCTCGACCTCCGCAAAACGCTCGATAAGCACATTCATATCATTCGTGTTTACAATATCACTGACGTCAATAATGTTACCAGCGTGATTAATAACACCAATTTTCCTGGTGTTTGAGTAAATATAAGTGACCAGTTTCATAATTAACCTTCCCGGTAAACCTGTCATTAATCGCGAGAACGAGCAACAGCCTCCACTTCAATCAGAAACTCCTCTTTCACCAACCGGTCGACCACCAGCAGAGTATTAGGCGCATAATCGGCAGTTGAAAATAGTCTGGAAAAAAGTTCTTGTCGGTTCTTCATGAAATTATCAATGTGCTGCGACGCCACCAGATAGGTATTGAATTTAACGACATCATTAAAATCACAATTAACAGCATGCAGAACTTCGCCGAGATTTTTAAACACCTGGGCAAATTGTGCATCAAAATCACCTTTGCCGACGACGTTACCGTCATAACCGACCGAGAGCTGCCCGGATATATAATAGAGATCGCCCGCGCGGACTTTAGTCAAACTGGAATAGAGCCCCTGGGCCGGACTGATATTTTCAGGGTTGATATACTTAACGTTTTCAGACACAACGACACTCCTTATAGCAAACTAAATCATGGCAAGCATGCCCGATGTATTGCGCATGAATACTCATGACAAAGATTAGTACGATTCGCGACGGCGAAACCGGTCAAGCACCACAGCCAGAATAATAACTACGCCGACCGCAAGCGTCTGATAATATGCCGACACGCCGACCATATTCATTACGTTGGACAGCAGGGTCAGAACCACCACACCGGTAATCACCTGGCGTAAATTTCCGGCCCCGCCGGTAAGTGCGACACCGCCAAGTACCACCGCCGCCAGCGATTGCAGCGTCAGATTCGCAGCCGCAATGGGCTGCGCTGAACTTGTCCAGGCGGTGAGAATAATGGCGCCGATACCGGCGCAGAACCCGCTGACCATATAAACCAGTACCGTATTAAGCCGAACATTAATACCGGATTTGGACGCGGCAGAGACGTTAGATCCCATGGCGTAAACGTAGCGGCCAAACAGGGTATATTTCATCAGTACGCCAATAGCCACGGTCAGCGCAACGGCAATCCACACCATCACCGGCATCCCCAGCAGCGTGCCGTAACCGACCGCGTCAATATAAGCGGCGGGAACATCATAAATAGGTACGCCGCCGGAAAGGATCAACGCAAACGCCTGAGCGACCGAGAGCATACCCAGCGTGATCACCAACGGTGAAGTATTAAAAAAGGAGATCAGCATACCGGACACCGCGCCGGTAAAGGCTCCCACCAGCAGCATCACCAGCAGCCCGGCGGGAATACCGGCATGATTCATCACCATGACCCCGGCCACCCCGGCCAGCGACATAGCAGAAGAGAGTGAAAGATCGAGCCCTCCTCGTATCACCGCCACCGCCTGCCCCAACGAAAGGATCAACAGCGGCGCAAGCTGGCAGGCCAGGTTAATACCGTTACTCACCGATAAGAACCGAGGCTGAATAATCCCCGTTACAATCGCAACGACCACCACCAGCAACGGCAGCATCCAGTCAGACAGCGAGAACTTACGTTTTATCGCCGGTTTCTGCGAAGCCATCAGGCTGACATCTCTGCTTGTATTCATCACATCCCCTCCCGCGTCAGGCTGACACTTGATTCATCAGGAGCATCGTCGGCTGTTTCTTGTCCCACCACATCAGCAATAATCGATGCTTTATCGTGCTCATCCGGCGTGCGATACGTGTTCACTACATGACCATGAAACAGGGTCCAGACCGTGTCGCACAGGGATATGGTTTCAGCTAAATCACTGGAGAGCAGGATCACCGAGACACCACTGGCCGCCAGCGCCCGAATGCGTTGATGGATTTCATACTTGGCATCGATATCCACGCCGGCGGTAGGCTCTTCCAGCACCAGCACTTTCTTTGCACTTGCCATTGCCCGCGCCAGTAATACCTTTTGCTGATTACCGCCGCTCAGACTGGTCAATAAATCATGCTTATCAGCGAACTTAACCCCGCAGTCTTTCAGCATCTTATCGGCGCAGGCATCAACTTGCCGGGAGCGGATGAATCCCGCCAGGCTGAAGCTTTTCAACTGCGTCATCATCAGATTTTCAGCAATCGACAGCGTGGGGTAAACGCCATTACTGGCCCGCCCCGCAGGTAGCCAGGCCACCCCATTTTTCAGCGCATCCACCACGCTTTTCGGACGCCACTCATAACCATCCAGCCGGAAGCGAGACGAAACTGCGGGCGGCGTAGGGATAAACCCCACCAGGCTTTGCAACAGTTCGTCGCCGCCACAGCCAACGACACCGTAGATACCCAATATTTCGCCTTTCCCTAAGCTGAACACCCGGTTACCGCCGCCGCTGACCGGCAGGTTTTCAAAGTCGAGCAATGGCGGAAAGTTTTGTTCTCTTTTATTCTCAACGCGATGGCGACCAGGTGCTTTGCCCGTCAGACGCGAGACGATGAAATCTGCCGTTACTCCCGGTTTCACCGGAAAGGCGTCCACCACCTGGCCGTTGCGCATAATGGTGACGCGATCGCTGACGGCTAATACATCATCAATATGGTGCGTCACCAGCACCGACGCCATGTCCGTTTCGCGCAACCGCCGCAGAACGCTAAAAAACATCTCTTTTTCAACAGCACCCAACATGGCGGTGGGTTCATCAAAAATAATCACCCTGGGTTGCGACATCAGAGATTTACCGATTTCAATCAGTTGCTGGATCGCTACCGGAAACTGGCCCACCGCGCTTTCCATATCAATGTGAGCCAGTCCAAGCTGGCTCAGAACGTCCTGTACACAACTCTTTTCCTGAGAGCGGCGAGTAAGTGAGAGCAGAGTCTTACCTCTCTCCGCCCCCAGCCACAGATTGGCTCGCACGGACAGGCTCGGCGCCAGGGACAGCTCCTGATAAACCATGACAATACCGGCGTGGCGCGCTTCACGGGAACTGTTAAAAGCCACCCGCTGGTCGTCGTACCAGATACTTCCCTCGTCAGCGGGATAGAGCCCGCTGACGATTTTTCCGATGGTTGATTTCCCGGCGCCGTTTTCACCGAGAACGCAGTGGATTTCCCCGGCGGCAAATTGAACAGAGACATTGTTCAGCGCCTGGGTCGCACCAAATCGTTTGCACAACCCACTGATACGCAGCAGGGGAGAATTCGGATTAAGAGTGGACGCTACGTTGTTCATCCTCGCTTCCCTCAGGCTGCGTTACTGCATCGCCGGGACTTTCCAGTCCGCCGGTGCAATTTCATATGTTTCAAAAGGATGTGTTGCGACATTACTCTTATCGAGCACTTTATTCGGCACGTTATAGTGCGCATAACTCAAGCCATCGGCGCCGGCTGGGGCCAGATTTGGCAGCGGTTTATTTTCCATCGCGCGAATGGCGTACTGTACGATCAGGCGGCCCATGATGATGCCCGGCTCGGAAACTACCGCCAGCATTTTACCGTCCTCAATCATCGGCACCGCCCGTTTCACCATAGCGGAGCTGACCACGGAAGCATCACGATGCTGCTGGCGTATTGCCTGCACCGCCCCCATTCCGAGGGTAATCTGCGGGGTATAAATGAAGTTAATATCCGGGTTACGCAGCATCATGTCTGTGGCTTTGGCCAGCCCTTCCTGCAAATCAATGCCGCCGCCGAACGCAGAATCAATCACCGAAATCGGACTGGCGCATTTCTGCGCCTCGGCTTTAAAACCCTCATAACGCAGACGCACCCACTCAGCGCCCGCTGGCCCCGGGATCATCGCCACTTTTTTCGGTTTTGCGGCAGCTTTACAGACAGCATCGGCCATCAGCTTTCCGATATAAGTATCATCCTGAAGCACGCCAAAATCGATGTTCTTACTGTTAACCGGGATGCCTACCGAAGCGACTTTCATGCCGGTTTCTTTAAGGGATTTGATAATTGGATCAAAACCGTTATAGGCCGCAGGGGCTAATACGGCGACATCGGCGCCGATGCTTTTAAAGGCTTCAAGTTGGGCAAACTGCTCGCGGACGTTACCATATGCGCCAGCAACAGAAACCTGCACGACATTCACTCCGGTGCGTTTGGCTTCATCGGTAATCCCATAAATAATACCTTTATAAAAGTCATCATTAAGATGTACGACCGTCACCGCCAGTTTAAATGGCTTGTCTGCTGTCATCGCGGGAATCAATCCCACCAGTCGATCTTCCTCTGCTTGCGCTGGTGCGGTCATTGATAGCGAAAGTATCATCGCCGTCATAAAACAGGTTAAACATAAAGATGCAGGTGTTTTTTTATATTGAGACAGCCAGTTCATTATTGTTTCCTCATTTCACAAAACACAGGGACAAATGCATCCCCCCAGATTGAACAGCGTTTTCCAAAATAAAAATCGGTATAGATACAGGCGTCCTACTAATCCCTGATAATGTCATCCATAATCGTGAGCGTGCGTAAAAGAAGAGTTAACTAAACAGTTGATTTACTGCAGCTAAAAAGGAATGACTGCGTTCAAATGCTACCGAATGCGAGCATCCATGAAGAATATAAAGGTCAGCTTGCTTTATTTTCCCCGCTAAAATAACCGATGTTTCCGGCGGAAATGGAATATCTTCCCGACCGTGTAACATTATAACCGGGCAATTAATCGTTGATAACGTTTGATCACTCAGCGTTGTTTGTTCAACATATTGCTGAGGATTTCCGGAAAACATACTATTAAAGTAATCGGCATAGCCATATGCAAAAACAACCGGCTCGCGGGCGGCAATATAGTCATCATCGATAAGCGCTGGGTCATGAATTAATGTGCTTAGCGTTGCCGCTAATTCAGCACGATTTACCGGGCAGCGCCATATCCGTCTGGTTGCATCGGATACGATAAAAGGGGCGCCGATAGCGCCGGTCGTTAATATCGCGGAAATTCGTTTATCGGATGCTGCCAGCTGCAGGGCAATTGCTGCCGATAGAGAATGACCAATGACGCCGATTTGAGGCGCGCCGATAAAATCGAGCATCGCTTTAGCCTGGCGAACCCACATGGCGAAATCGAAATAGGGTGGCGCAGGTTTACGGTCGCTGATGCCAAAGCCAATCAGATCCATCGCATAAATGCGGTAACGCTGACTCAGATTATCCAGCACCCGACTCCAGTTTCCAAGACTGGATGCGCCCGGACCAGAGCCATGAATCATCATGAGTGGCTTGCCCTCCCCGCCGGTGTAATAACCCACCTCCATACCTTCAAACTCAAAAGATGACCTCTTCAGTGGATGGGACATATCAGCTCCTGCGTCAGATTGGATGTCATGCTGATAATACCCGCAAAAAACCTTTTTCAAAGTAAAAAATGGATTTTTTTATTGATTATAAGTTTTTAGTATTAATATCTTCTTAACATATCTTGTGCTATCATTAACATCATAATGGACATTTTTAAAATTAACTTATTGAAAATAAAGCAGAGGTTGCAATGAAGACGCTCACGGAGGGAAGATCGCTGAACCAGACGATCTATGCTCGTATCAGGGAATTGATTTTGACCGGGCAACTGATGCCGGGAAACAAACTGAAGATTTCTGAGCTGGCGCATCGCTTTGATGTCAGTCTCAACGTTATCAGGGAAGCGTTGAATCGCCTGGCCGGCGAATTACTGGTAGATGTAGCGCCCCAGCAGGGCTTCAGCGTGCGCGGGTTAGACGCTGACGATCTTCGGGATCTCACGGAGCAACGAATTATCTTTGAAAGTATTGCCCTGCGGAAATCAATTGCGACGGGAGATGTAGAGTGGCAGGCCCGGCTGGTGGCCGCGAACCACCGACTGGTACATACACCTCAAACGCTGGCGGAAGAGCCTGGAAAGCTAAATCCAGGGTGGCATTCACGTCATGAGGATTTTAATTTTATCATGATGGAAAACTGCGGGAGCGAGTGGCTGTTCCTGATGATAAAACAGCTGGCTGAGGCATTTTCCATCTATCAGCGCGTTTTATTGCCCCCCGCCGCCGAAGAGGGGGAGCGCAATACCGACCACAATCAACTTCTGGCTGCGATCCTTGAGAATGATGCCGATCGCGCGATCGCCATACTGACAGAACATCTTAACCAAACCCGGGATATCATGTTGAATGCGCTAAATGCGCTTTCCCCAGGGCAGAAGAAGACTTTTTCTCCCTGATTGACAGGAGTTGTAAGCCGCAGCGGCATCCCCATGCCGCTAAAACATCCGTGGCGTTTCGCGGCGGAACCCAAGGCCGATGATGCGGCCGACTAACCGCGGCAGCCAGCGGCTGTTGCTGAGCCAGATCATCAAACGGGAGCGACCCGCCGGACGGCGTTTTTTCGTCCTGCGCCGGCTCATTTTGATTTGTAAAAATTGCGTGGCTTTAGTGGGAAAATCACGCCGCCGCTGCACCCGCCGCAGATGTTTTAGCTGCAAACGCCGCTGGCGCAGCGGCAGGATAATAGCGTTAGCGGCCGCCACCGCATCCTGAATCGCCAGATTGACGCCCACTCCGCCGATCGGCGACATCGCGTGCGCCGCGTCGCCGATGCACAGCACGCCCGGCTTCGCCCACTGCTTCAACCTGTCGATACGGATGCTCAACAATCTGACCTGCTCCCAACTGACAATCTCCTGAAAGCGATCGTCCTGGAACGGAGCCACCCTCGCCACCTGCAGCAAGAATTTCTCCAGTCCGTTCTGTCGGATCGTCGTGAAACTCCCCTTCTCGATCGCATAGCCGCACTGCCAGTAATCGCCGCGATCGATCATGATAAAGTTACGCTTTGGCCCGGAATGACCCATCGACCATGACGGATCGCCCACTTGTTTACTGAGTTTCATCCACAGCAGATCCCGCGGCATGCCAAATGATCAGCTGCTGAGCGCTGCTTTTTCCCGCACCACGGAGTGCCTGCCGTCGGCGCCGACCACCAACTGGCAGGCAACGTCGATCGGCCCTTCCGGGCTGTCCGCCAGTACGCCGCACACCTGGCCCTGCTTATAGCGCAGCGCGATCACCTGCGCCGACTGTATCAGGGTGAAATGGGAAAAAGCGGCGGCCTGTCCGGCGAGGAAACTGAGGAATTCCCACTGCGGCATGAAGGCGATAAATTTGCAGCGCGTCGGCAGGTGGGAGAAGTCGGCCAGCATCTCGTTGCGCCCGCCGATCTCCGCCCACAGGCTTTCCGCGCGCTGGTGCGGCAACATCAGGAGATCGTCGAGCAGACCAAGCTGATGCATAAGCTCCAGCGTGGAAGGGTGAATGGTGTCGCCGCGAAAATCACGCAGAAAATCTGCGTGCTTCTCCAGTACCGTCACGTCAATGCCCGACCGGGCTAACAGATAACCGAGCATTAACCCGGCAGGGCCGCCGCCTACGATGCAGCAATCGGTAGTGTAAGACGCAATCGAGGATGATGACATGCTCTTAAGTCCCCGTGGAACGACGCGGCTGCAGTAAACCGACGCGTCGTGGAAGAAATGCACTATTGATAATGATTATCAATATCACAAAGGCTGTCAACCCAATGTCTTTGTGAAGAGGCGCTAAGCGTTGCGCTACAGCATACCGGTGATCGAGAATGAGTCATACGCCGCGCTGGCAACGCAGCATATCGCCACTTTCAGCGAACTGATTCCCGAACTGACCTGGTATCTCAGCGGGGTAGCGAAATGCTTCGGTGCCGGCTGCGCACGGCATTTGTTAAAGGGCCGGATAAAACGCAATACGCAGTTGCTGGCGGGGACGCTGCGCGTGTTGGACGTCTCTGGCCGGCCTCTTCCTTTTCCCCCTCGGCCTAAGCGAGGGGGATGATCGAGCGTCTAGTGAATAACCTGCGACAGAAACGCGCGGGTACGCTCTGACTTCGGCTGAGAGAAGAACTCCTGCGGGGGCGCCTGCTCCACAATCTCACCGCGATCCATAAAGATCACCCGGTCAGCCACCGTGCGGGCAAAGCCCATTTCATGGGTAACGCACAGCATCGTCATACCGTCTTCTGCCAGACCAATCATGGTATCGAGCACCTCTTTAACCATCTCCGGGTCAAGGGCGGAAGTCGGTTCATCAAATAACATGATTTTGGGCTTCATACACAGCGAACGGGCGATCGCGACGCGCTGCTGCTGGCCGCCGGACAGTTGTCCCGGAAATTTATGCGCATGCTCAGCAATACGTACCCGCTGCAGATAGTGCATTGCCAGCTCTTCCGCCTCTTTTTTCGGTATCTTACGTACCCAGGTCGGCGCCAGCGTACAGTTCTGTATAACAGTCAGGTGCGGGAAAAGATTAAAGTGTTGAAATACCATACCGACTTCCGTTCGCACGCGTTCTATATTGCGAACATCATCATTGAGATGAATACCATCCACCACGATACGCCCTTTCTGATGTTCTTCGAGGTGGTTGATGCAGCGAATCGTGGTCGATTTGCCCGACCCTGAAGGCCCGCAGAGCACAATACGTTCGCGCGGTTTCACCTGCAGGTTAATATCTTTCAGCACATGGAATTGTCCGTACCATTTATTCACATTTTCGAGCGAAATCATCATTGCGTCAGCAGAATTAATCATAGATTGTGTCATATAAAACCTCAGTGCGATTTACGCCCGGTGTAAAAACGCTGTTCCAGATGCTGGCTAAAGCGAGACATGCTAAAACAAAAAATCCAATAAACGAGAGCGGCAAAAACATAGCCCTCCGTCGACATTCCCAGCCATGTAGGGTCAACCGTTGCCTGCTGCACGCTACTGAAAAGATCGAACAGGCCGATGATGATCACCAGACTGGTATCTTTAAATAACGCGATGATGGTGTTGACCAGACCGGGGATCGTGACCTTGAGCGCCTGGGGCAGAATAACCAGAATCTGCGTTTTCCAGTAACCCAGCGCCAGCGATTCCGCCGCTTCATACTGCCCTTTGGGCAGCGCCTGCAAGCCACCGCGCACGACCTCCGCGATATAGGCCGACTGGAACAGAACGACCCCGACCAGGGCGCGCACCAGCTTATCGATGGTGGTCCCTTCGGCCATAAATAGCGGCAGCATCACCGATGACATAAACAGCACGGTAATCAGCGGTACCCCACGCCAGAATTCGATAAAAATTACCGACAGGGTTCGTACGACCGGCATCTTTGAACGACGCGCCAGCGCCAGTAAAATCCCTAGCGGTATCGCGCCGGCAATCCCCACCGATGCGATAATCAGCGTCAGCGTCAGGCCGCCCCACTGGCGGGTTTCCACGCGGCCAAGGCCAAAGTAGCCACCGTACATCAGCAGCCAGACGATAATGGGATAGGCCACCACCCAGCAGACGATGTAACGGCCACGGCGCGGCATCGATTTGATAAACATCGGAATGATGGACAGTAGCCCAATCACCAGCGCCAGATTGATACGCCAGCGCAGCTCATGGGGATAAAGGCCATACATAAACTGACCAAAACGCGCATGGATAAACACCCAGCAGGCACCTTCTCTGGTGCAGTCGGCACGGGTTGATCCGACCCAGTTCGCCTGGAAGATCAGCCAGTTCAGCGCCGGGGGGATCACGTTCCAGATAATCCACAGGCATAGCAGCGTCAGCAGGGTATTGAACCAGCTGGAGAACAGGTTTTTACGTGCCCAGGCCCAGGCTTTACTGACCGGATTCGTCGGCACAGGCGGTGTTTCATGTGTGGTAACAGACATAGTTATTCCGTTCTCTTAACGCTCAACCAGCGCGATCTTGCGGTTGTAGAGGTTCATCAGCAGCGAAATAATCAGACTGATGCTCAGGTACACCGCCATAGTAATGGCAATGGTCTCAATAGCCTGACCTGTCTGATTCAGCACCGTACCGGCGAACAGCGATACCATATCCGGGTAGCCGATCGCCGCCGCCAGTGAGGAGTTTTTCACGATGTTGAGGTACTGGCTGGTCAGCGGCGGAATGATCACCCGCATTGCCTGCGGGATGATCACCTGGCGCATAGTGACCGGATTCGGCAATCCCAGCGAACGGGCGGCTTCATTCTGCCCGGACGGGACCGACTGAATACCGGAGCGAATCACTTCAGCAATAAACGACGATGTGTAGATCGACAGCGCCAGGGTCAGGGAAGCCAGCTCTGGGATCATGACGAACCCACCGCGGAAATTAAATCCACGAAGTTGCGGGATATCCCAGTGGGCGGCGACCCCAAATAGCAGATGAGCGATCAGCGGGAAGACGATGAACATGGCCACGGCAAACGGCCAGGTACGGCGCAACTGACCGGTCTTTAACTGATGTTTGCGATTAAACTTCAGCAAGCCAACGCTACCGGCAATCGCCAGCGCCAGTGCGATGACAAAGGGCCAGGAGCCCGGCGCTGAGGTAGGCCATGGGATGTACAGGCCACGATTGCTGACAAATATCAGATCGAACGCACTCAATGCCTGGCGTGGACCGGGCAGATTACGCAGCACCGCGAAATACCAGAAGAAAATCTGTAACAACGGTGGAATATTACGGAACGTTTCGATGTAAATGGTTGATAGCTTACGCAGCAGCCAGTTATCCGACAGACGCGCGAGGCCGATAAAGAAGCCGAGAATAGAAGCGAAAACGATACAGAGCGCGGAAACCAGCAGGGTATTGGTTAATCCCACCAGGAACACGCGCGCGTAGGTATCGCCTTCCGTATAATCAATCAGATGCTGGACAATGCCGAAGCCAGCGTTACGTTCAAGAAAACCAAAACCGGAGGTAATGCCGCGATTGGCCAGGTTTATTACCGTGTTGTGGATGAGATATCCCGCAACGGTAAACACAGCCACAATGGCGACTATCTGGTAAAACCAGGCGCGAACCGTAGGGTTACCGATGGAAAAATCCCTTTTTACGGTTGGGCGTTGAGACATATTGAAACCTCAGTGAAAAAACGCATTGGGCACCGCATGGCGCAGTGCCCGACGGGAAGGCGGAATTAACGCACCGGCGGTGCGTACTGAATGCCACCCTGATTCCAGAGCGCATTCAGGCCACGCGAGATTTTCAGAGCACTGTCTTTACCGACGTTACGGTCAAAGCTTTCCTGGTAGTTACCGACCTGTTTAATAATGTTGAACGCCCATTTGTTGTCGAGCTTCAGATCCTTGCCAAAGTCGCCTTCAGCACCCAGCAGGTGAGCCACGTCCGGGTTGGAGGGTTTTGCCGCCAGCTGATCGACGTTTTTCGAGTTAATCCCCATTTCTTCAGCGTTGAGCATGGCGAACAGCGACCATTTAACGATGGTGAACCAGTCGTCATCCCCGCGACGGACCACCGGGCCCAGCGGCTCTTTCGAAATCACTTCCGGTAAAACAATGAACTCATCCGGTTTGCCCAGCTTAATACGCAGCGCGTACAGTTGAGACTGATCGGACGCCAGGGTATCGCAGCGGCCGCTGTCAAGCGCTTTGGCGGATTCGTCAGAGCGGTCGAAGGTCACCGGCGTGTATTGCATATTGTTAGCTTTGAAGTAATCCGCTACGTTCAGCTCGGTATCGGTACCGGCCTGGATACAGACGGTGGCGCCATCCAGTTCTTTCGCGCTTTTGAGACCGGCTTTTTTATGGGTCAGAAAACCGATGCCGTCATAATAGTTCACGCCGGCAAACAGGAAGCCCATGCCGCCATCGCGCGAAGAGGTCCAGGTCGTGTTACGGGACAGAATGTCCACTTCACCGGATTGCAGCGCGGTAAAACGCTCTTTTGCCGTCAGTGGCGTGTATTTGACTTTGCTGGCATCGCCAAACACCGCAGCCGCAGTGGCACGACAGACATCCACATCAATACCAGTGAATTTGCCGCTGGCATCGGCATAAGAGAACCCCGGCAGACCATCACTGATACCGCACTGAACAAACCCTTTCTTCTTAATTGCATCCAACGTGGCGCCCGCATGCGCTTGCTGCGCGACGGCAAGCAGAGAAGCTGCTGCGAATAAAGTAGAGAACATAATCTTTTTCATAAAGCATCCTGTGTGAAGAAATGTGGTTATGTGGTTGCATTGCGCATTTTAAGTGCGCTTTTTCTGTGTGCGGCCATCAGCCATTAATGAATAAGCAATTCTGGTGCCAAATTTTGTAATCCACTGAAATCACTGGTAGTAAATATTTATAATCTCACGCACCCTGAAAACAGCGATGACAACGGAATACCAAAAGGGGGCAATATGGCACCGCGTCGATCACAAACGGTGCAAGTGTTCCACCAAATGAAGGCAGAGGAAATGTCAGGGATGTTAGGTTGGATATGAGGACTGGCGAGAGATATTTGTCTACCGTTTGATTTTTATCGGAGGATATTTCTCCACCCAGGCTCGTCCGGCGATGACATTTTCCTTGTGCTGCTTGTCGTGTGGGGGTTATTACTGCGGGGACAATCATTGCACTTCGTGCGTTACGGGTATTTACAGCATTGAAAAAGAGAGTAAATCTCCATCAGACCATTGATATTTAAATGCAGCGCACTGCAATAATGATTCTGACCGCTTACCCAGACTCGCCCCGAGACCTCTCAACGATGGAAATCAAGGAGGCTTTAACTCTTGAGTACGACTCTTAAGTCCAGGAATGATATGATAGCCAACGAAAATTTGCGCAGAGTAAGAAAATGGGGGGCACATGGTTATTCCTGAGATAAAACAGGAGAGACTTTATCAAAAAATTGCTAATCTCATCATCAAACTGATCAATGATAATATTTTTCCTCCAGGAAGCTTCCTGCCACCTGAACGCGAGCTGGCGAAGCAACTTGCTGTTAGCCGGGCATCACTCCGGGAAGCGCTTATTGTGCTGGAAATTTCTGGCTGGATTACTATCCAGTCCGGTAATGGGGTCATCGTTTCGGATAAAAAACACGCCTCCAGCGACTATACGATCGAAGAAATTCTCTATACCCGTGAACTGGTTGATAGTCACTGTGCGAAACTTGCTGCTCAGGCTGGTGAGGATAGTTTAATCCAGAAAATTGAGTCCCTGTATCTCAGTATGGAGAAAGCCATCCTCGAGAATAATGTTTATGGTTTTTATTCCCTTGATAAACAGTTTCACCTTGCCATATCAGAAGCAAGCAAGAACAAAGTGTTACTCGATATGTCGCACATGCGTAAGCGTACACCGAGGGCCGTATTGACGGGGATGTGTTATTCCGTTGGCAGTGCGACGCGCCAGGGGAGCAGTTCATTCACCCGGTTTATCGGCCAGTCAGCAATGACGTCAAGGACATAGCGAAGGTAGCTTTCCGGCTCCACGCCGTTCAGTTTGCACGTCCCGATCAGGCTGTACAGCAACGCTCCGCGCTCACCACCATGATCAGAGCCGAAGAACAGGTAGTTTTTACGACCCAGACTGACCATTCGCAGAGCATTCTCCGCGATGTTGTTATCCGCTTCAGCCCAGCCGTTGTCTGCGTAGTACATCAACGCTTGCCACTGATTCAGGGCATAAGCGAACGCCTTCGCCAGTTCTGAGTGTCGCGACAGGGTTTTCATCTTTTCACGCAGCCAGTTTTCCAGTGATTTAAGAAGCGCTTTCGTTTTCAACTGGCGTTCGGCAACCCGCTGTTCTGCTGGCATTCCCCTTATATCCGCTTCGATAGCATACAACTCGCCGATCCGTTTCAGCGCTTCTTCCGTCAGGGCCGACGGAGTGCGGATATGCACATCATGGATCTTTCGGCGGGCATGGGCCCGGCAGCCCGCTTCCTTTATATGACCTTCGCGGTAGAGCTCATGGAACCCGGCGTAAGCATCCGCCTGCAGCACTCCGCTGAACCCCGCAAGATGGGTCTGCGGGTGGATGCCTTTTCTGTCCGGGCTGTATGCGAACCAGACCGCCGGTGGCGACGCTGACCCGGCGTTACGGTCGTCACGAACGTACGTCCATAACCGTCCGGTCTTCGTCTTTTTATTGCCCGGCAACAGCACCGGGACGGGCGTGTCATCGGCGTGGAGCTTGCCATCAGTCAGCACATAGTTTCGAAGCGCCTCTTCCAGCGGTGACAGCAGCCGGCAACAGGCATCCACCCAGCCCGACAGCACTGAGCGGCTCAGCTCAACACCCTGGCGGGCATATATTTCTGACTGACGATACAGCGGTGTATGCTCTGCGTACTTTGATGTGAGTACCCGTGCCAGTAGCCCCGGCCCGGCGATACCGCGTTCGATGGGCCGTGAAGGCGCCGGAGCCTGAACGATACGGTCGCACTTCGTACAGGCGTGTTTTTCGCGCACCGTGCGGATAACCCGGAAGGCGCTGCGCATCAGCTCCAGTTGTTCGGCGGCATCCTCACCCAGATAACTCAGCGCCCCCCCACAGTCCGGGCAACAGGGCTCTGCCGGTAGCAGACGCTTTTCATCCCGGAGGAGTGATTCAGGGAAGGGTTTACGTGTACGGG
>NZ_VCHQ01000034.1 GCF_005860775.1 Klebsiella indica | reverse complement strand
CGCTTACTGAGCTGATACGGGCTGAATGAAATATAAAGGATATAACTTTTTTATGACTTTCAGCCTCTGAAAAGCCACTGACGAATAACGGACTCACCGCATGGGGGTTGGGCGCATCAAGGAAACCTGGCGAGAACGCAGGCGCGCATCCAGGACTGGCCGCCAGGACGGCGGCCAGAGGGCGGGTCGAGACAGGGACAAAATTGCCGGGAGCAATTTTGAACAGCGCTTGCGCTGGCCCTGGAAGGGCGAGTCCCAGGGATGGGACGAGTAGCGTCGAGTCCCGCCCGGTCCGCCAGATGAAGCCGGAGTGGAGCGGACCGCGCAGCGGCAGGTTTCCAGCGCCATGCCGGGGGTGCAGGGGGACGGGCGAAACGTCCCCCTGCCCGTTCACACGTAACGAACAGAAAAAATGACCGCGTACTGACAGTGAACGGAACAGCCCACTGAACCAGAATATGAGGCCCCAGAGCAGCGCCACCGGAGGATAACAGGCCGGGTTTCGCTACCATGCCCGCATTTTGCCTGGTGGCGGCTGACGCCTTACCTGACCTGGAAAACCATAAATACAGGCCCTGCGCCACGGGTTCCGTTCACCGTAATCCCGCAGAAAATTAACTACCGTCGCCCGTGAACGCTGTGGATTTTGTGGTTTCAGCAGCGTATTCGTCGCTGCTTAAAGAAACAGTTTTTTATCACCTTCAGCGGTCAGGCCGTTGCAGGTTTACTGCGGGCTCACCGCCGGGGGGGGCTGGGCGCATCAGGGAAACCTGGCGGGAACGCAGGCGCGCATCCAGGACTGGCCGCCAGGACGGCGGCCAGAGGGCGGGTCGAGACAGGGACGTCGAGTCCCGCCCGGTCCGGCAGATGAAGCCGGAGTGGAGCGGACCGCGCAGCGGCAGGTTTTCAGCGCCATGCCGGGGGTGCAGGGGGACGGGCGAAACGTCCCCCTGCCCGTTCACACGCTGTGGATATAACGAATATCCGCGTATTTATAGTGAACGGAACAGGCCACGGAATCTGAATGGGCGAAAATGAAAAATGCGCCATTTTCGCCAGAACCACCGATTAACGGAACCGCGCAGCCAGCCATAAACACGGCTGACCGCCCTCTGACTGACCAGCATCAGGATCATTGCCTGATTTTAAGCTATTCAATCCAGTATCAAAAACAGGTTAATTTTGAGACTGTTATTCCAGCGTATTCTTATAGATGACCCCATCCTTCACTATCAGCTTAAAAGCCTGTTCAGGTTGTGCAATCAGTTGAATATCGTTCAAAGGATCGCCATCAACAAGGAGCAGATCCGCCAGCGCACCCGCTTCTACCACTCCCAGTTTTCCCGGATACGGGTTGCGAGGGCCAGACATGGCACACAGTTCAGCATTGACGCTAGTGGCCATTTTCAAAATTTCCAGAGGGGTATACCAGCGGATAAGCTTAGCCAACTGTGCCCCCTGCCGCGTCGCCAGACGAGCATCAAACAACGTGTCCGTGCCCCAGGCCGTTTTAATGTTATGCTTCTTCGCCAGTTGATAAGCCGTATCGGTGCCAGCCGACATCAACAATTGCTTGGCCCGCGAGGCGGGGGTAGCCATAGGAACGGCATCCGCATCATCAAGGAAAGGTTGCAGGCACCACCATAGCTTTTTCTCAGCCATGAGCCGCACAGTTTCCTCGTCAACCAGTTGCCCATGTTCGATACACTTCACGCCTCCTTCAATCGCCATCGTGACAGCACGCGCGGTATAGGCATGAACGGTAACATAGGTTCCCCAGTTTTCAGCTGCCGTTACCGCCGCCTGGATTTCGGGCACAGAGCCCTCGGTAACATCAATACCGTCATACATCGACGCCACGCCGCCGCCCACCATAAATTTGACCTGCGATGCGCCACGCATCAGTTGTTCCCTGGCGCGTAACAACACCTGATCCGGACCATCTGCAATCGCGGTAATGCCGACGCGTTCGATATAACTTAAATTATCAGCAGGCGCGCGAGGAATGTCACTCAGCATACGAAAGTCGCCATGACCGCCAGTTTGCGAGATAAAAGCGCCCGATGGATAAATACGTGGACCGCTGGTGATTTGCTCATCAATGGCGCGTTTAAGGCCGAATACCGGGCCGCCCATATCACGTACTGTCGTAAAACCACGCAGCAATGTCGCCTGTGCCTCGGCAATTGCCAGCGCCTGTATATAATTAAAATCAGACGTCATGGCTGTCATCATCGACGGTCGCGCCATGATCGCGTGCCAATGGGCGTCAATCAACCCCGGCATCAGTACGCCGCCCTTCCCGTCGATAATCACGGCTTCGTCAGGAAAAGCCTGACCTTCCGCCTCAATCGCCTTAATGAGATGTCCTTCGACAATCACCTGCAGGCCATCACGCAGATGATCCGATATACCGTCAAAAATACGGACATTGGTAAATACTTTTACATGAGACGCATTCGCCGTTGCGGTGCCATGCGGTGAGTTCTTTCCAGGAAGCGCTGAAGCCACGGTTGCAGGCGTGATCGGCGGCGCTTTTGCCGCTTCCCGGGTTAACACCGTATTTATCCGAACAAAGGCGGGACTATGGCAGAGACAGGCTTCGGCATGCTCAGGGGGATTCTCACGGATTTGAATTTTATGCTGCATAGAATAAGACTCCATACTTTGCCGGGACATAAACTGTATACCCGGAAAAATTTATGAACTTTATAATTTTTATATTAAATACATTCAGCCCAAAGATATCTTTATGCCCTAAATAATTCGGGTCGCTGGACGAAACGGCTACTCGCTTTTCACTGCGCTTGCGCCGACTCCGAAGAAGTGAGGCCAAAGGCCAAATCACATGGCAAGAGAGTAAATCCCAGGAGTATCAATAGCGAGGTGACTGGGGTGAACACAAATCTGTCAGTCACCGATTTAAACACCGTAAGGCGGCAGCCCGCCGGGGGCGTCCTATGGATGAATCGAACACGCCACGGCCAACGTCCCCGTCACTTGACGTATGAAGAAAACAGATAATCTTACACAACGTATTTAAATCGCGGATAAATACATTTAAAAAATATACACCAGCCCTGTCGAAAATAATATTGAAAGTATCGTAGCAATTAACCCAGGAATAACAAATGGATGATCGATAATCCGATGCCCTATGCGAGTACATCCCGTGTCATCCATAGCGACGGCAGCCAATAACGTTGGATAATTTGGTAGAATAAAAAGCGAGGCAGTAGCCGGAAAACAAGCAATTAATGTAGTTGGCGCAATGCCTATGCTTAATGCCATCGGAAATAAAATTTTCGTTGATGCCGCCTGAGAATAAAGAAAGCAGGATACCAACATAATAATTATTGCCAGTGTCAGCGGCGAGTCTGACAGATACTCGAACACCATATTTTGCAACCAAACTTTATTGCTATCCATAAATGTAGATCCTAACCAGGCAACGCCCAGTATACAGATACAGGAAGTCATTCCCGTTTTAAATACCGTCGTCGAAGGAATATTATGGACATTCACACGACAAAATAAGACAATTAAAAGTGCGACCGCCATCATAACGGAAATACGTACCTGCCCGCTGTTGAGTACAGGATGTTGTATAAAACCAATTCTTGGGCTACTCATGATGGCGTACAAAAGCACTGCAATCAGACCAATAATAAAGAACAGTACGGAACGTTTCGCCTCTGGCGGGACAGTAATTTTATTATCTGTCGATTGAGAATATACTGCAGTGAGGGGTAACTTGTCTGTTTGCCGGGCACGATCCCAGAACAAATAAAATACAGATGTACACATCAATGCCAGAAATGTTGAGGGTATCGTCACTGAAATAAGCTCCAGATACCCCCAGCCTTGGTTATTTTTCTCCAGTATTCCTGAGAAAAAAATGACTGCTGCGGAGATTGGCGAGGCGACAATCCCCAAAAGAGAAGCGGCTACCGAAATAGCCAGGGCTCTTGTTGGGCGAAGTTGATTATCTTTAGCCACACCCACAATCACCGGCATGCATGCAAATGAAACCTGGCCGGTACTCGCCATCATTGTCAACAACCACGTGGACAAAGGTGCAGTAATGACAAGCAAACGAGGATAACTACGTAACATCCTTTCGGTTAACCTGACCAGATAGTCTATGCCTCCGGCCTCCTGCATGGCAGAAATGGCGATAATGACCACCATGATAAAAACAATGACCAGCATCGGTAGATCGCCCGGTGTTGCGCCCATCATGCACAATACGATGACACCGGCACCACCGGAAAATCCCACCCCAATTCCGCCTACCCGCATGCCAAGGAAAATAAATAACAGAACGACGCAAAATTGCAGCAATATCATGTGTGTATCCTCCACTGGTGGGATGTTTCCTTTTGCTGTAGCCGGGTTATATCAGGAACCTCCCGATATTGCCGCGACGGAGGTCGCTATGTTCTCGCTATCCTCGCTTATTACCGGATTCATCAAACAACCTATCTGCGATATTTCGACCTCAACCATATCGCCAGGCCACAGGTAAAGTGGTGGATGTCGTTTTTTCCCAACCCCGCCAGGAGAACCAGTCAGAATGACATCACCGGGAGAAAGTGCACTGAATGTACTGATATAAGAGATTAATTTAGCAATTTTATGGATCATGTTATAAGTATTATCACGCTGAACTTCCCGACCATTAAGGCGTGTAACAATTTCCAGGTTTTGCGGATCGGATATTTCATCAGTCGTAACCAGCCACGGTCCAAATCCCCCCGTTGAAGGCCAGTTTTTCCCGGCGGTAAACCAGGTGTGCTGCCAGTCCCTGACGGAGCCATCCATATAACAACTGTATCCGGCAATATACTGAAGCGCCTGTTCCTCCGGAATATGTGAGCCGTAACGGCCTATCACCAACGCCAGCTCTCCTTCATAGTCGAACTCGTTACTATCCGAAGGTTTAACTAAACCGCACAAATGCCCTGTTTGCGTATCGGCAAAACGAATAAACAGCGTAGGATCCGGATCCTGCTCGTTAAATTCAACTCTTTTTTCCTGATAATTCATACCAGCACAAATAATTTTATTAGGCCGGGTTATAACAGGTAAAAAGGTGACCTGATTAATCTGATAGTCCGCCTTCTTACCCAATAAAATATTATTTTTTAGCTTATTAACATTGGGAAGAAAAGCGCGAAGATCGGGACACTCCGGGAAGAATGACTGTAGATCTATTATCCCATCGGGTGCGACCAGACCATATTTTTCATTTCCGTCAACAGAAAAACTCAGTAGTTTCATTATTCACCTTCAATCTTCAGTCAGAAATATCACTCCTGAACTGTTGAGACAAAGAGTCTTGTGACTCCTGATTTGTACACGTGGATACGCGCGTTTATGGCGAAAGTTCTTCCAGAATTGCCCCACGGGTTTCAATACCAAAACTCATCGTAATGAGTCCGCCAATCAGTGCCATCGCGGCAAACAAAAAGAAGACATATTCAACCCCTGCGCCTGCGACAATCAACCCAACCAGCAGCGTTCCCAGAGACGATCCCGCTCTCAGCCAGGCGCTACCAAAACCCGTTCCTATCGCCCGTAGTCGTGTCGGGTAAAGTTCAGCAGAATAGAGATAAAGAGAGAAGGTGACGGTTTGCATCACGGCATAAGCGATACTGGCAAAAATAAGCACCATCACCGCACTGGATGCCCCACTTTCCCCCAGAATCAGTAACGCCAGGGATGACAGAATAAAAGCGGTTCCGTACCAGCGTTTTCTGCCCGTTTTGTCAATAAGCAGCGCACAGGCCAGGGATGCGGCGACCCCCGCAGCGGATGTTATCCAGCCATATGCAAGGCTGAGTGGGACTGAAAGATGGAATGCGCTACGATAAAGCGTTGGCAGCCAGGTTATCATGCCGTTATTGACCATATAAGCGCTTATCCATAGCCCCCAGAGCATCAGCGTACGCTTGAGATAAATACCTGAAAACAGTTCACGCCATCCATTTGCCGTCTGGGGAGGTGCCTTAAACGTCTTCACTACGGGCTCTTCAAGGCTACCGCCCCGGCGGATAACCTCATTTTCCAGACTGGAGACGATACGGTTCGCATCTTCCAGGCGTCCTTTGCTAATCAACCAGCGGGGAGATTCCGGCATCAACCAGCGCAGAGGGGCGGCAATCATTGGCGGGATAAGCCCCACCCAGAACATCGCTTTCCAGCCATACTCCGGAACCAGAAAATAACCAATAATACCGGCGAACATCAGTCCCACCGGGAAAATGACTTCGTATAACAGAAAGAAACGACCGCGTTTACGGGAACCAATAAACTCGTTGATATAAGCGCTGGCAACGGGAACCTCCGCACCAATACCGATGCCCTGTAAAAAGCGGATGAGCAATAACGACCATCCATTCCAGGCAAACAGACACGCTGCGCTCATGGTGACAAATATGATTATGGTTATTTTCAGGACCGTCAGACGTCCCTTTTTCTCTGCCAGTGAACCGAAGAATACCGCACCAAAAAGTTGGCCGACATAACTCGCCGCGATAATAAGCCCGACAAACAGCGGCGTCAGGCTCCATTCACTGATTAGTTCTGGCATAGCAAAAGCAATAGCCAGAACGGTGTAGGAATCAAAAAAAGTGGAAATACCTGTTACCAGGCGGATAAATATTAATTTTCGGGTAACAGGAATACGTTCTATACGTGCAACCAGTTCAGCTGAGTTTGTTGTTATACTGGTTGCAGCGTTACTGGCATTCAGAACTAATGTAGTCATGGTATACCATTCCTGAATGGACGGGAGCGGCAGGAGCATTGCTCTCCCGGTTATACAGTAATATTGTCTGAAAATTATTTATTGTTTGTCTGCGGAACCTGGCAATCAAAAATAACACTGCCACCTTAATCGGAAAATAGTGACAGTCACAGGCAAGTGATATTTGAGAACAGAATAACTATCTTAAGAAAGCAGCATCTATCCGCGATGCAGAGATGCTGCCCTTCTTAATAAGTCTTGTTATTTAGTTACGCGGCCCAGTTCAGCAGCACGAATAGCTGCATGAATTTCTTCTTCTGCACCGTGTTCAAGCGGTAACAGAGGAGAACGTACTGTCGCATGTTCCAGAATACCACGGGCAACCAACGCGTGTTTCAGAGCCACGGTACCTTCCATATGGGAACCACGGTGGTAAACGCTTTTGGTTACAGGCATCAGGCGGTCATGTACTTCGCGAGCTTTTTTGTAATCCCCGGCTTTACCCGCATTAATCATTTCAAGCAGTTCTACCGGCGCAATGTTGCCATAACCGACCAGGAAACCGTCTACGTCAAATGCAGTGTGCAACAGGTATTCATCGTGGCAGCTCAGGATCTGCAGGTCAGGACGTTCACGACGGATAACAGGAATCTCAGTGTCCCAACGGCGCATATTACGCACACCATTCTTCATCGCGAAGACACCTGGCTGTGCTGAAATATCCAGCATGGTTTTCAGGTTGTAGGTGGCTTTGGTGACATCCGGATACTGGAACAGGATAAGCGGCAGGCCACTTTCTTCATAGACCACACGATAACGGTCCTGCGGGGCACCGTCCTGATAGCCGAAGCGTAACCAGCCGTGGGACGGATAGAGCAGACCAGCGGAAGCGCCCGCGGCAACGGCCCGTTTGGCTTCAAGGGCTGCAACCTCAGTGCCTTCACCGGTGATACCAGCAATAATAGGCAGTTTGCCGTCTACCGATTTTACAAAAGCGCGGATAACTGCAGCCTGTTCGTCCTGCGTGAGGAAGGTACCTTCACCGGCATGGCCAAGCACAACCAGACCTTTAACACCGTCAATACTGCCCAGCCAGCTTCCCAGACGCTGAATCGCGTCAAAATCAATGCTGCCATCACGGTTAAATGGGGTAACCGGTGCCGGGGTCAAACCTCTCAGGTCGATATTAATCATGACTGTCTCCTTGGTGGACAATAGTCGCTTTCAGCGATGGGTTTTGAAATGATATGAAATCGTTTCTGCAATCGTTTTCACGTGATTAAATTTGGACCTGGCTGGTGAGCAAGTCAACAGGGGTATAATGAGAAATGAAATTGAGGTCACAAAAACAAAGGGGTTATGCCGTATTTATGAGACATATATCGCAAATTACTCGCCGTCATGTCGACCGGGACACCAGTACGGCGAGCAAGGATTAGCGAGGAGAAGACGTGGACTTACGAGGAATGAGGGTTGGACTAACAGTTCGAATCAGGCGGTTTTCATCTGCATTAAGAAGCATGTCAACGGCGTTTGCAGCAATATGTTCAAGCGGCGTACGGACCGACGTCAGGGCGACCGGTAGCCGACTGACCAGTGGAATATCGTTGTATCCTACGAGGGACAAATCCTGCCCGATGACCATTCCCCGGTGGTGCGCTGCAGCCACAATCCCGATAGCCAATTCATCATTGACAGCAAAAATAGCCGTTGGCGGCGTAGAGGAGTTCAATATCTTCATACCGGCCTCCTCTCCGGAACGAATATCAAAGTCTGATGAAGAGCACCAGGAAGGATTAATTTCTAACCCGGCTTCGCTCATTGCCCGTTCAAACCCTTTTCTTCGGTTAAGAGCATTCGATGCAAAATCAGGCCCACCGACCAGACCAATATTTTTGTGCCCCAAATCAATAAGATGACGTGTTGCAAGATACCCCCCCAGTTCATCGTCACTGACTGAAGACAAACTGATTCCGTCAGTTCTTAATACCAGGACGTGCGGTACATCTCTTTTACGCAATTCCCTGGGAAGCGGATCATCAAGCCGGCACGTGGACATAATTAACCCATCCACTCTTCTGTCAAGTAGTGACTCAACTGACTTGCGTTCTTCCAGAGGATCGTCTCCACATGTTGCGACGATCGCAAAATATCCTCGGCGCGCGGCCGCTCTGGCGATTTCCTCAAACAGCATGGCGGTTACCGCATCGGTCAGACGTGGCACAAGCACCCCGAGGGTACCGGTTCCCCCCCGGCGAAGACTGGATGCGACATAGTCGCGTCGATATCCAAGCTCTCGTGCTACCTGACGAACTTTCTCTGCGGATGCGCTTTTTGAGGGAGGGAGCCTTTCATCCAGAATGCGGGAAACCGTCGACACACTCACTCCGGCCGCATTCGCTACGTCACGCATGGTTATCAGTCTTTTTTCCATCTGATCATTTTCTGTATTTTCCTGACCCATGTCTGACTCCGGATATTAAAAATTGATAAAAGTTTCGTTCGCCACAGCTCAAGGGGCACATGGCATCATAGCGGAATGGTACGGTAAATTTCCGTATCCCAAAAGAAAAGGGTTTGTTTTATGTCATCTTACCTGTCTTTAACAGCATGCTTGTCATTACTGGCCTCAGAAGAAAACATTTAATTAACATTTTTATATTCACTGTCAGACTTTCTGATTAGTGTCACATTTTTCCATTTGATTATGCTTGTTATGTGAGCAGGTTAACAATTGTACACCAGCCAGAATTGACTGCACCTGGAATTATGCCAACCATTATCGCGAAGTGAAAACGATTGCAGAAACGTTATCACATTATTTTGTTGAAGCCGATTTGTACCCAGTACCGCAAGTGATCGCCTGCCAGTCTGCTGGTCCGCGGTCAGTAATCTTGCATGTATACCCAAAAACTCAATCAACAGGGTGTCAATATGTCAACTCAGGTTATTACTTCTGGTAATGTCATGACCAGTAACACCGGGATGAAGTCGTCGGAGTTACTGGCAAGGCTCGAAAGGTTGCCCATCACACGTCGACTTCTTGCTATCCGTGTGGTGGTGGGATTGTCTACGTTCTTTGATGCATACACCATCATTGCTATTGCCTTTGCGCTCCCTCAACTCACTCAGGAATGGGGACTCACGCCAACATTCGTTGGTCTCATCATTGCGGCCAGTTATGTGGGTCAACTTTGTGGCGCCTTATTCTTCGGTTCACTGGCGGAAAAGATAGGCCGTATTGGTGTATTACGTATCACTATTATTATGTTTGTCGTCATGGATGCAGCTTGCTTATTTGCATGGAACGGGTGGTCTATTCTTGTCATTCGTTTCCTGCAGGGGCTGGGAATCGGGGCGGAGGTCCCTGTCGCCAGCGCTTATATCAACGAATTTGTTGGTGCAAAAAAACGCGGCCGCTTTTTCTTGTTGTACGAAGTTATCTTCCCAATAGGAATGATGTTTGCTGGTCTCATAGGGTTTTTCCTTGTCCCGATTTATGGCTGGAAGGTGATGTTTTTAATCGGGTTGGTTCCGTCTGCACTGACGGTCCCTCTGCGCTGGTTAATGCCGGAATCGCCCCGCTGGCTGGAATCTAAAGGTCGCCGACAGGAGGCGGAGAAAGTCGTCGCCAAATTTGAAGCTGAAGCTATTCGTCGTGGTATGGAATTGCCTGAGCCAATAATTAAGCCTGTTATTGTGCAACAAACATCAACTAGCGGAGTAAAAGAACTCTTCTCAGGTATGTATAAATCCCGGACATTTATGCTGTGGGGACTTTGGTTGACCGTTTATACCGTGAATAACGGGATGATCACCTGGTTTCCGACAATGTATAAAACCTGGTTTCACCTGCCTCTGGGGACGAGCCTGGCATATGGATGGATTACGTCCTCCTGCGGGGTTGTTGCTTCCATAATTTGTGCTCTTCTGATTGATAAAGTAGGCCGCAAACGTTGGTATTCCTGGGCATTTTTACTGGCTATCGTGCCGCTCATCACGTTGTGCACATTGGGCGCCAAATCTGCGACTGAAGTCTTGATTTTCGGCAGTATGACATACGCTATCCTGCAAACAATTGCATTTTCTCTGTATCTCTACTCAGCGGAACTCTACCCAACCCGACTGCGTGCGATAGGAACAGCATTCTCCAGCGCCTGGCTACGAGCCGGTTCTTCTATCGGACCATTGCTCGTTGGTTTCATTGTCTCTGGATTTGGTGTTCGCTTTGTCTTTATTGTGTTTGCCGTTATCGCCCTGATTGGCGGGCTCATAACACTTCTTTTTGCCATTGAGACAAAAGGGAAATCACTGGAGGAACTGTCGCCTTAGTTAAAACAGGTCTGTCAAACAGACCTTATTTTTAATAATTAAAAGTTTATTTCCAGGCCCTCTCCATAATTTATATTCAGGTTTTTCATAAACCAGCTCATAAATTAATTCTGGAGAGGATGATTTTGTCCAATCTATAAGCACCCTGAAATTCTCAGGCCGGGACAATAAAATGAAATATACAAGGCAAGGTTTGTGTTATTTACTGATGACGGCATGTGTGTCTATCCCTTTACACGCTGCCGAACAACCATTTTCAGCTAACGGGAAATATATGTCAGGCGACTGGGGAGGGCTCAGAAGCGATCTCAAGAAAAAAGGGTACAACTTTACATTAGAATACGGTTCAATAGTCGCGACTAATGTCGCCGGTGGCTATAACAGAAATAAGACAGCCCGCTATAGCGATCAATATACTATTGGCTTCGATTTAGATCTGGAAAAGATCGCCGGTATTACCGATGGTGAATTTAAAGCATCGGTAGTCGATCGTAATGGACGCGATTTGACGAAAGACAGGATTCAGGATCCCCGAGCTCCCATTATTGGTTCAACCGTTAACAGTAACTACGGACGGGGACAAACATGGCATGCTGCCCAATTTTGGTATCGCCAGTCATGGCTGGATAAAATGTTTGATCTCAAAATCGGGCTGATGCCAGTCGGTGAAGATTTTGACAATATTGGTTGTAACTTCCAGAACCTGGCGTTGTGTGGTTCCCTTGCAGGACATGGCGCCGGAGTCTGGTATAACACCCCGATTGGGCAATGGGGAACTCGCATTCGTTATAATATAACACCACAGGTTTATTTTCAGGTTGGTGCATTTATGTATAACCCCAATTATGCGACGCGCAGTGGCAGTTTCAAGTTAGATAATACGGGGCGTACAGGGAATATGTATCTGGCTGAAATGGGGGGCACGCCGACTTTTGGCCAGAATAAACTCCCGGGAAGCTGGAAAATAGGCGCATGGTATAATACCGCAGATGCTAAAGATGTACTCAATGACAGCGATGGTAACGCCTATGTTCTGAGTAAACACACCGCTGAGGTTCACGACGGCCGTTATGGTGGATGGATCTATTTACAGCAACAGATTACTGCCGCAGCAGATAATCCAAAACGTGGATTAGCGCTATTCGGGCATCTGGCTATGAACGACCGCGACACCGCGACAATGGATTACCAAACCCAGATTGGTGCCATTTATAAAGGCCCCTTTGCCAGCCGTGCCCAGGATTCTATAGGACTGGGGTTCAGTAAAATGCATGTAAACAGTAAAGTTGCCGAGCGAGCCCGGTTATCAAATCAGCTTAAAGGTATCGACGATTATGATAATCCATCGTGGACTCCTGTTCGCGGTTCGGAATATGTTGCAGAATTGAATTATAACTATGTTGTAACTCCATGGCTTAAACTTCGCCCCAATGTCCAGCTATTGATTCATCCGGGTGGAGTCAGTGAAATAAAAAATGCGTGGGTTTTCGGTAGTCAGATTAGTATTAGCCTGTAATTAAATATTCAAACTGAAAAGTTATTATGACTCTTCACAAAAGCAGCAACCATCACAGAGCTATTTAAGATCATCTGCACATCACTGCGCGATGTTTCCATCCGGGGACGGTCTGTGTAACGCCTTATTGACCGTCCCTTCACTCAACGGCTTTAATCAGTAAATCAGCCTCTGGTTGTGAGAGCGGCTAAACAGCACTTATCTCAAATAGCGAAAAGATATTCTTCAAGCCTATTCAGAATACGTTCGCGGTGCAACGCTGCATATTTCTTTCTTCCCGCGAGCCTGTCTCTGACGGCTGCTTCAAATGCTTTCTCTGCATCTCGCTCCTGGGATTTTACCATCTCGTTATGCTCTTTTAGCCCTTTGCAGAAATCAGCTTTTGTTCGCTTAAGTTCATCACAGCATTCTGGGGAGAGTGTAAATCGGGGAGCAAGGCGCAGTTACGTGAATTTCAGATACAAAAATGGACGTCAGTTGACGTCCATTTTTTAAATATTGGTACCGAGGACGGGACTTGAACCCGTAAGCCCAATCGGGCACTACCACCTCAAGGTAGCGTGTCTACCAATTCCACCACCTCGGCACGGATACGACTTATTAGTGCGGGATATCGCTGCTCGGCTGCGCCGGCGCTGTCGGCTGAGTTTGCTCGGTTTTCGGCGCGCTCAGGTTATCCCACTCACTTCCTTTATTGGTTTTATTGCTGTTGATATTGCCCAGCGCCAGACTGATGATGAAGAACAGCGCAGCCAGGATACCTGTCATACGGGTCATAAAATTACCCGAACCACTGGAACCAAATAATGTGCCAGAAGCGCCTGCTCCGAAGGAGGCTCCCATATCAGCGCCTTTACCTTGCTGCAGCATAATCAGACCAACAAGGCCTATCGCCACAATAAGGAAAACAACTAAAAGAGCTTCGTACATAATCAACCTGTTCCTTGCGGATTCGCCGCATGCCAAGTGCTTCAACCAATAAAGCGGGACGTTTTAACGTTTCCCACTGAAGCGGGTGTGAATACTAACCAAAGCGAATGACCTTCGCAAGGGCAATTTCAGTCCATTGTATCAAGTGCGGAAAAAAACAGCAAAAATCGATTATTTGTCGATTAAAAAGGCGACAAGCATCGCCTTTTTAATCACTTAGCGGGATGAATTAAACGCTTTTCACGGCATCGGCGATGCGATGGGCGAATTCATGGACCTGTTCTTCATGCTCGCCTTCCACCATAACGCGAATCAGCGGCTCAGTTCCTGATTTACGCAGTAACACTCGCCCCCGATTCCCCAACGCAGTTTCAACTTCCGCCGTGACGGCCTTCACATGTTCATGTTCCAGCGGATCGCCGCTTCCCTCGGTAAAGCGAACGTTGACCAGAATCTGCGGAAACATTTTCATCCCACTGCATAAATCCTGCAGGTTCATATGATTCCGCGCCATCGCGGCCACCACCTGCAGGCTGGCGACAATCCCATCGCCAGTGGTGGTTTTGTCCAGTAAGATCACATGACCGGAATTTTCTGCGCCGATCCGCCAGCCTTTCTCCTGGAGCTTCTCCAGAACATAACGGTCACCAACTTTGGCACGGACAAAAGGAATACCCAATTGTTTGAGCGCCAGCTCCAGACCCATGTTGCTCATCAGTGTGCCAACGGCCCCACCGCGCAACTGTCCCTGGCGTAGCCCCTCACGGGCAATAATATAGAGGATCTGGTCGCCATCAACTTTGTTGCCCTCATGGTCAACCATAATAACCCGATCGCCATCGCCGTCGTAGGCGATCCCCAGGTCAGCTTTTTCCGCCAGTACCCGGGCCTGCAGAGCACGAACGTCGGTCGCACCAACTTCTTCATTAATGTTGAGACCATCGGGCTCGCAGCCCATCGTAATAACCTGCGCCCCCAGTTCGCGGAAAACGCTTGGCGCAATATGATAAGTTGCCCCATGAGCACAATCGACCACGACTTTCAGCGCATTGAGGCTCAGTTCATTCGGGAAAGTGCCTTTGCAAAACTCAATATAGCGACCTGCCGCATCCACAATGCGGCTGGCTTTACCCAGTTCCGCGGAATCAACGCAGGTAAGCGCTTTTTCCATTTCGGCTTCAATGGCCTCTTCAACTTCATCCGGCAATTTAGTGCCTTCAATAGAGAAGAATTTAATGCCATTGTCATAAAAGGGATTATGGGAAGCAGAAATCACAATCCCGGCTTCAGCGCGGAACGTACGAGTCAGATAAGCGATTGCCGGAGTCGGCATTGGCCCGGTAAAAGAGGCTGATAACCCCGCGGCAGCAAGACCGGCCTCAAGCGCGGACTCCAGCATATAGCCAGAAATACGCGTATCTTTACCAATAATAATTTTACGCGACCCATGGCGCGCCAGGACCTTACCAGCCGCCCAACCCAGCTTCAATACAAATTCTGGCGTAATGGGCGCATCACCCACCCGACCACGAATACCATCAGTCCCAAAATATTTGCGGTTACTCATAACGTTTATTTTCCTTAGCGGCCAGAGTCGCTTCCACCACGCGCAGCGCTTCTACCGTTTCTTTAACATCATGGACGCGAATAATCTGCGCGCCCTGCATTGCAGCAATGACTGCGCAAGCCAGGCTGCCATTCAGACGCTCCGTCGGCCCGACGTTAAGCAACTGACCCACCATCGACTTGCGCGACATACCGACCAGCAACGGAAGACCGAAATGGTGAAATTTGCCAAGCTGTGCAAGCAATTCATAATTATGGGAAAGATTTTTACCGAAACCGAACCCCGGGTCGAGCAACAATTTCTCTTTTGCGATGCCTGCCCGTTCGCATCGCGCAATATGGTCGACAAAAAACCTCTCGACATCCGCAACCACATCGGTATACCTCGGTGCCTCCTGCATCGTTTTCGGCTGCCCTTGCATATGCATCAGGCATACAGGTAAGTCGGTTTCAGCCGCGGCTTCCAGCGCGCCCGGCTCAGTAAGCGAACGGATATCATTGATAATATGCGCTCCGACCCGCGCTGATTCGCGGATGACCTCTGGTTTTGAGGTATCTACGGAAATCCACACTTCAAAACGCTGCGCAATCGCTTCTACCGTCGGGATCACCCGCGCCAGTTCCTCCTCAACGCTAACATCCTCTGCCCCCGGGCGCGTCGATTCCCCGCCGATATCGATGATAGTCGCCCCGGCATTGATCATCAGGTTGGCATGTTTAACGGCGTCTACCAGCGTATTGTGAGCCCCGCCGTCAGAAAACGAATCCGGCGTAACGTTAAGAATACCCATCACATGTGGGTGAGAGAGATCGAGGGTTGAGCCCTGGGCTACGAGTTTCATCACTAAATCCCTGAGTCAGAGAAAGATTGAAAAAGAAAAACCCCGGAGCAAGCGCCCTGGGGTTTTAGAAAAATACAACAGCATCAACAACGGCTAACTTATTTGTCGCCCAGTTGTTCTGACATAGTATTACCCGGGTTTGGCGTACGCGGTTCATCGACCGGACGCGGCGCACTCGGCGTACCATTATTGCCAGAATTATTGGTCGAGCCCGGTTCTTCCCAGCCAGCAGGCGGGCGAACGTCGCGTCGTGCCATCAGGTCATCAATCTGCGGCGCATCAATGGTCTCATACTTCATGAGCGCATCTTTCATCGCGTGCAGGATGTCCATGTTGTCGTTCAGCAACTGACGCGCACGATTGTAGTTACGCTCAATCAGGGATTTTACTTCCTGGTCGATAATACGCGCCGTTTCATCAGACATATGCTTCGCTTTCGCGACGCTGCGGCCCAGGAACACTTCCCCCTCTTCCTCTGCATACAGCAGCGGACCGAGTTTGTCGGAGAAGCCCCACTGAGTGACCATGTTACGCGCCAGGTTAGTCGCGACTTTAATGTCGTTCGACGCACCGGTAGAAACATGCTCTACGCCGTAAATGATCTCTTCCGCCAGACGACCGCCGTACAGCGTGGAGATCTGGCTTTCCAGTTTCTGACGGCTGGCGCTGATTGCGTCGCCTTCAGGCAAGAAGAAGGTCACACCCAATGCCCGACCACGCGGAATAATCGTTACTTTGTGTACCGGATCGTGTTCCGGTACCAGGCGGCCAATAATCGCATGGCCTGCTTCGTGGTAAGCGGTAGATTCTTTCTGCGCTTCGGTCATCACCATGGAGCGACGTTCCGCGCCCATCATGATTTTGTCTTTCGCCTTCTCGAACTCGACCATCGAAACGACACGCTTGTTGCCACGGGCGGCAAACAGCGCCGCTTCGTTCACCAGGTTCGCCAGGTCGGCGCCTGAAAAGCCTGGCGTACCGCGCGCAATAATTGCCGCATCAATATCCGGCGCCAGCGGTACGCGACGCATATGCACTTTCAGGATCTGCTCGCGACCGCGAACATCCGGCAGCCCAACCACGACCTGACGGTCGAAACGGCCAGGACGCAGCAGCGCCGGGTCAAGTACGTCCGGACGGTTAGTCGCCGCGATAACGATGATACCTTCGTTACCTTCGAAGCCGTCCATTTCAACCAGCATCTGGTTCAGCGTCTGTTCGCGTTCATCATGACCGCCGCCGAGACCCGCGCCACGCTGACGGCCGACAGCATCAATTTCATCGATGAAGATAATGCACGGTGCCGCTTTCTTGGCCTGCTCGAACATGTCACGCACACGAGATGCGCCCACACCGACGAACATTTCCACGAAGTCAGAACCGGAAATAGTAAAGAACGGGACTTTCGCTTCGCCTGCGATAGCTTTCGCCAGCAGGGTTTTACCGGTACCCGGAGGACCGACCATCAGGACGCCTTTCGGTATTTTTCCGCCCAGCTTCTGGAAACGGCTCGGTTCGCGCAGGTATTCAACCAGCTCCCCCACTTCTTCTTTCGCTTCATCGCAACCCGCGACATCAGCAAAAGTGGTTTTAATCTGATCTTCCGTCAGCATGCGCGCTTTGCTCTTACCGAACGACATGGCGCCTTTGCCACCGCCGCCCTGCATCTGGCGCATAAAGAAGATCCAGACCCCGATTAGCAACAGCATCGGGAACCAGGAAATGAAGATAGAAGCCAGCAGGCTCGGTTCTTCCGGCGGCTCGCCAACCACTTTGACGTTTTTCGTCAACAGGTTATCAAGCAGCTTCGGATCATTAACCGGAATGTAAGTCGTGTAACGGTTACTATCTTTCTTGGTAACGTTGATCTCACGTCCGTTGATACGCGCTTCGCGAACCTGGTCCTGAT
This sequence comes from Klebsiella indica, assembly GCF_005860775.1. Lineage (GTDB taxonomy): Bacteria > Pseudomonadota > Gammaproteobacteria > Enterobacterales > Enterobacteriaceae > Klebsiella > Klebsiella indica. The sequence goes on along the minus strand of NZ_VCHQ01000034.1, from coordinate 72,085 downwards.
TGACCTCTTGCAGGAAGGTTGAATAATCTACCTTTCGGCCATTAGACTCGCTGGGCCCAAAGCTCTGGAATACTGACATCAGCACAACGGCTATGACCAGCCAGAGTATTAGGTTTTTCGCCATGTCACTCAAGGGATTAACCTCTTATTACAACTGTGTTAAAAACAGCGTCAGGATACTCTATATCCAGCGTCTTTCAAACTTTCGTCTGAAATCTACCGGTTATGGTTTACGCCCGGTCGCTACAATATACACTTCACGCGAACGGGCGCGGGAAGAGTCCGGCTTACGAACTTTGACCTTCGTAAACAGGGAGCGAATCTCTCTTAGATACTCATCGAAACCTTCGCCCTGGAACACCTTCACTACAAAACTACCACCTGGCGCTAATACATCACGAGCCATTTCAAGCGCCAGTTCCACCAGATACATGGCCCGGGGAATATCCACCGCCGGTGTTCCACACATATTTGGCGCCATATCGGACATGACCACTTGTACTTTACTGTCACCGACACGTTCAAGTAACGCTTTCAGGACTAATTCATCACGAAAATCGCCCTGAAGAAAGTCCACTCCAACGATTGGATCCATAGGTAAAAGATCGCAAGCAATAATGCGACCGCTGTTACCGATTTGAGTCACCGCGTATTGCGACCACCCCCCCGGTGCAGCGCCGAGGTCAACAATCGTCATCCCCGGTTTAAAAATTTTGTCACTTTGCTGTATTTCATCAAGTTTAAACCAGGCTCGGGAACGTAGCCCCTTTTTCTGCGCCTGTTGAACATATTTATCGCTAAAGTGTTCCTGAAGCCAGCGACTCGAGCTGGCAGAACGCTTTTTACCTGTCATTTAACATTCCCATTTCGGGTTCATCATACTTTGCGGTGTAAAAATCGGCGCAGTAGTTTGGCGATATATGGGAGATGGCGGTAGAATGACCCGTTTTCAATCCCAACGTAAGCAAAAAATACGATGAATCTGAGTACTAAACAAAAACAGCACCTGAAAGGTCTGGCACATCCGCTCAAGCCGGTAGTTATGCTTGGCAACAATGGTTTGACCGAAGGGGTACTGGCCGAGATTGAACAAGCGTTAGAGCACCATGAACTTATCAAGGTGAAGATCGCCTCGGAAGATCGCGAAACTAAAATCTTGATCGTGGATGCTATCGTGCGTGAAACCGGTGCCTGTAATGTACAGGTCATCGGTAAAACGCTGGTTCTGTATCGCCCGACTAAAGAGCGTAAAATCCCGCTGCCACGCTAAGAATATCCTGGTTATCAACACAATGCTGTGTAAATCGAGGGTTTTCTGCGGGTAGACGAGCAAAATGCCATGCTCCGGACGTTGATAAAAGGCCGCTAAGCGGCCTTTTTCCTTTCTTTACAATCCATCAACATCGTAGCGTTGAATTCGGATTACAGGTATTCAACCTTAATAATTTCGAATTCTACGTCGCCGCCAGGCGTACGGATGACGACGACATCATCCTGCTCTTTACCGATCAAACCACGTGCTATCGGCGAATTCACAGAAATCAGATTTTGCTTAAAATCGGCCTCATCATCACCAACGATACGATAGGTTTGCTCTTCCTCGGTATCGAGATTCAACACGCTCACCGTCGCCCCAAAAATGACTCGCCCGTTGTTTGGCATTTTGGTGATATCAATGACCTGAGCATTCGACAGCTTCGCTTCAATATCCTTAATGCGCCCCTCGCAGAAGCCTTGCTGTTCACGAGCGGCATGATACTCGGCATTCTCTTTCAGGTCGCCGTGTTCGCGTGCTTCAGCAATAGCGGCAATAATTTCAGGACGACGCACGGACTTGAGGAAATCCAGTTCTTCGCGCAGTTTTTCAGCGCCACGTAAGGTCATCGGAATAGCTTGCATTTTTATACCTCTTTATCATTCAGCCACAGAGCAAACTTCACTACGCTATGACCGGTCAAGACTTATGCAGAACTTGAGCAAAAAGAAAACCGACCCGGAAAGGACTCTCCAGATCAGCAGCAATTTTCAATTTGATACGTATTTTACCCTGAAGTTCACTATGGGTCATCGTTTACTTTACAGGGCGTTGCGCCGTAGTATGACGTCCTGGTTTCAGGTTGTTAGCGCGAGATTATGCGATTTCCCAGATTTATCATCGGATTGACTGCCGGTATAGCGATTAGCGCTCAGGCAGCGAATATTGACGAATACATTACTCAGCTGCCTGCTGGGGCAAACCTGGCCTTTATGGCACAGAAAGTAGGTTCTCCAACGCCAGTGATAGACTATCACAGCCAGCAAATGGCGCTACCAGCCAGCACCCAAAAAGTCATCACCGCCCTGGCCGCCCTACTGCAACTGGGGCCGAACTTCCGCTTTACCACGACGCTGGAAACGAAAGGCAGCATTGATGGCGGTACAATAAAAGGCGATCTCATTGCGCGCTTCGGCGGCGACCCTACGCTTACCCGCCAGGATATCCGCAATATGGTTGCTACGCTGAAAAAAGCGGGCGTCCAGCGTATTGAGGGCAATGTGCTGATCGATACCTCCATATTCGCCAGCCATGACAAAGCACCAGGCTGGCCGTGGAATGATCTGACCCAGTGCTTTAGCGCCCCACCGGCGGCGGCGATTGTTGACCGTAACTGCTTCTCCATCTCGCTCTATAGTGCGCAAAAGCCAGGCGATCTGGCGTTTATTCGCGTGGCATCTTACTACCCGGTGACCATGTTTAGCCAGGTGCGCACTCTGGCTCCCGGCGCCTCTGAAGCACAATATTGTGAACTGGACGTCGTTCCCGGCGATCTCAACCGCTACACCCTGACCGGCTGTCTACCGCAACGTAGCGAGCCGCTGCCACTGGCTTTCGCCATTCAGGATGGCGCCAGCTATGCCGGTGCGATTCTGAAAGCCGAGCTGACTGATGCCGGCATCACCTGGAGCGGCACGCTGCTGCGGCAAACGCTGGCGAACGCAGCGGGTACCGTTCTGGCAAGCACACAATCTGCGCCGCTGCATGACCTGTTACGAATTATGTTGAAAAAATCAGACAACATGATTGCCGATACGGTATTCCGCACCATTGGCCATGCGCGTTTCGGTGTGCCGGGTACCTGGCGAGCCGGTTCCGATGCGGTGCGGCAAATTCTACGCCAGCAGGCCGGTATTGACCTGGGAAACACCATTATCGTTGATGGTTCGGGCCTGTCGCGCCATGACCTCATCGCCCCGACCACAATGATGAAAGTGCTTCAGTACATTGCCCAACACGATAATGAGCTCAACTTCATCTCAATGCTGCCTCTGGCTGGCCATGATGGTTCGCTGCAGTACCGGGCTGGGCTTCATGAGGCGGGCGTTGATGGCAAAGTTTCGGCCAAAACGGGTTCACTGCAAGGGGTGTATAACCTGGCCGGTTTCATCACCACCGCCAGCGGGCAGAAGCTTGCTTTTGTCCAGTATTTGTCAGGATATGCCGTAGAACCCGCCGATCAGCGTAACCGCCGTATTCCACTGGTACGGTTCGAAAGCCGGTTGTACAAAGACTTATATCAGAATTACTAAAGCAAAAGGGCCGCATCATATGCGGCCCTTGAGATTTTAGGGGATTAACGCTTGTAGATGAATTCAACGCCTTCTTCGTCGTCTTCATCCCAGTCATCGTCCCAGTCTTCATCATCTTCCGCCGCGAGCTCTGCTTCTTCAAGCTGCTGACGGTGGTAGTCATCCCACATAAACTCGACTTTTTCCGCAGCTTTCTCTTCTTCCACAGCCACAATCGGGTTTTCTATGATAAAGGTCATCACGTCCCAGCACAGCTCTTTCACGCCCTGCTGACTGGCGGCCGAAATCAGATAGAACTTCTCTTCCCAGCCCAGTGCTTCAGCGATGGCTTTTGCTTTGGCTTCCGCCTCAGCTTTATCCATCAGGTCAATCTTATTAAAGACCAGCCAGCGTGGCTTAGAAGCCAGTTTTTCACTGTATTTCTCCAGCTCGCCGATAATAATCCGCGCGTTTTCAACCGGATCGGAACCGTCAATCGGCTCAATATCAATAAGGTGCAGTAATACCCGGCAACGCTCAAGATGCTTCAGGAAGCGAATACCAAGGCCTGCGCCTTCCGCTGCGCCTTCAATCAGCCCGGGAATATCGGCAACGACAAAGCTCTTCTCACTATCCATACGCACCACACCGAGGCTCGGTACCAGCGTCGTAAACGGATAGTCAGCGACTTTTGGCTTCGCAGCCGAAACCGCGCGAATAAACGTGGATTTACCGGCATTTGGCATCCCCAGCATGCCGACATCTGCCAGCAGCATCAGCTCCAGCAACAGATCGCGCTTATCGCCAGGCGTCCCCATCGTCTTCTGACGCGGCGTACGGTTAACGGAGGATTTAAACCGAGTATTACCCAGACCATGCCAGCCGCCTTTAGCCACCATCAGCCGCTGACCATGCCTGGTCATATCGCCCAGGGTCTCGCCGGTTCCCTGATCGATAACACGGGTCCCCACCGGCACCTTCACCGTCACGTCTTTACCACGTTTCCCGGTACAATCGCGGCTCTGACCGTTCTGCCCGCGCTCCGCGCGGAAGGACTTCTCAAAACGGTAGTCAATCAGCGTATTCAGGTTTTCATCCGCTTCCAGCCAGACATCACCGCCATCGCCGCCATCGCCGCCGTCCGGGCCGCCTTTGGGAATATATTTTTCGCGGCGGAAGCTAACGCAGCCATTGCCGCCATCGCCTGCTACGACCAGGATCGTTGCTTCATCAACAAACTTCATTTTACTCTCCGTAAATCATTCGCCTGAGCGGGGCAGCGGCACAGCCGCTTCTCGCTTGCGCCATCGTCCCCAAAGACGATGACCTATGGCGGAATACATCGCGCCCGCAACCACGACAAACGCACCGAGATAACCTAACAGGTTCAACAACGGTCTGGCGAAAACGTCGGGCCAGGCCAGTGATAATAAATCTGAAAACAGCAGCGTAAATAGCGGCGTTAAGGTAATCAACGCGCTCACCTGCGCCGACTGCCAGCGCGCCATCGCTTCTGCCAGCGCGCCGTAACCCACCAGGGTGTTCAGCCCGCAAAAAATCAGGCAGGCCAGTTGCCAGTTGCTTAGCGCCAACACACGAGATGGCGTCGCTAACGGCAGTAGCGCTATCGTACATAAAGTGTACAGCAAAAAAAGGATCTGCTGTGATGCCAGGCGACGTAATAACACCTTTTGTGCAACACCGTAGCTAACCCATACTGCCGCCGCCCCTACGCCGAAAATAACCCCCCACGTGTAATCCGTCAGGCGGGTAAAAATCTCAAGCAGGCTGGTGTTAAAGAACATAACCAGACCGCTAATTAGCATTATCGCGCCTATAATCTGGGTGCCGCGCATTTTCTCTTTAAGGACCAAAACGCTGGCGACCATCATACCGACCGGGGACAACTGACCGATGACCTGGGAGGCGGTGGGGCTGAGATATTGCAGGGAAGAACTAAACAGAATGAAGTTACCGAACAAGCCACCTGTCGCAATGGCCAGCAGTATCAACCAACGCGGCTTGCGAAAAATTCGCATTGGTGGCAGCTTTTTTTTAACGGTCAGGATGACCCCGAGGCCAAAACTTGCCATCAAAAAGCGATAAAAAACCACCGTCGGCGGGTCCATCACTGCCAGAACCTGCTTCATTGCGATCGGCAAAGCGCCCCAACACATCGCCGTGGTGAGCGCTAAGAGAATGCCGATGCCGGCCTGCTGTTTCATACCCGTTTTCCCTGCAGAAAAATATCCGGGATTCTAATGTAAAAAGCCCCGCAACGTGTGCGGGGCTTCAATCCGTTACCGGACCACGAAAACTTACTCAGCAACGATGCTGATGTATTTACGGTTGTTCGGGCCTTTAACTTCAAATTTCACTTTACCGTCTGCTTTTGCAAACAGCGTGTGGTCACGACCGCAACCTACGTTAGCACCAGCGTGGAACTTGGTACCACGCTGACGAACGATAATGCTACCCGCCAGAACGGATTCGCCACCGAAACGCTTAACGCCCAGACGTTTAGCTTCTGAATCGCGACCGTTACGAGTTGAGCCGCCAGCCTTTTTATGTGCCATTTAAATCTCTCCTCAGGTCTTAGGCGCTGATGCCAGTAATTTTCACATCAGTGAACCACTGACGATGGCCCTGCTGCTTACGGTAGTGTTTACGACGACGAAACTTAACAATTTTAACTTTCTCGCCACGACCATGCGCAACAACTTCAGCTTTGATCACGCCGCCCTCAACGAAAGGAACGCCGATCTTAATTTCTTCACCGTTTGCGATCATCAGCACTTCAGCGAACTCAACAGCTTCGCCAGTTGCGATGTCCAGCTTTTCCAGGCGAATGGTTTGACCTTCGCTTACTCGGTGTTGTTTACCACCACTTTGGAAAACCGCGTACATATAGAACTCCGCTTCCGCGCACCTCTTCGTATGATTCAGAGTGCGCTATAAATATTCACAATAGGGCGCGAATATTACGCAAAACGCGAGCCTTTGACAAGAGCGATTAGCAAATCAACGCTGAAAAAAACACAACTTTCACGCCAACGTTTATCTACGGCAAATTTTCAGTACAATCACGTATTCTTGTAATTTTATCTTCTCCTTCTGTGATCCCATTCGGATACGCGGTAACAGGACATTTGGCCCGGCTTTTGCGATGAATTTAGAAAAAATCAATGAGTTAACCGCGCAGGATATGGCGGGCGTTAATGCGGCAATCCTTGAGCAACTCAACTCAAATGTTCAGCTTATCAATCAGTTAGGCTATTACATCGTCAGTGGAGGCGGCAAGCGTATTCGCCCGATGATTGCCGTGCTGGCCGCGCGAGCTGTCGGTTACCACGGGAACGCGCATGTCGCTATAGCGGCACTGATCGAATTTATCCACACCGCCACTCTGCTACATGATGATGTCGTGGATGAATCAGACATGCGCAGAGGAAAAGCCACAGCAAACGCCGCCTTTGGCAACGCAGCCAGCGTGTTGGTGGGGGATTTTATCTATACGCGGGCCTTTCAAATGATGACCCGTCTTGGCTCATTGAGAGTTCTGGAGGTGATGTCAGAAGCCGTTAACGTCATTGCAGAAGGTGAAGTTCTGCAGTTAATGAACGTCAATGACCCCGATATCACTGAAGAAAACTACATGCGGGTGATTTACAGCAAAACCGCGCGCTTGTTTGAGGCCGCCGCCCAGTGTTCAGGCATCCTGGCCAACTGCACCGCTGACCAAGAAAAGGCGCTCCAGGATTACGGTCGCTATCTGGGCACCGCCTTCCAGCTGATCGATGATTTACTCGACTATAGCTCAGATGGCGCGCGTCTCGGCAAAAACGTCGGTGATGATCTGAACGAAGGTAAACCCACGCTTCCGCTGCTGCACGCAATGCGACACGGTACGGCAGAACAGGCCGCCATGATCCGCGAGGCGATAGAGCAAGGTAATGGCCGCCACCTGCTGGAAGCCGTACTGGAAACCATGGCGACCTGTGGCTCACTCGAATGGACCCAAAAACGCGCGGAAGAAGAGGCCGATAAAGCGATTAACGCACTGCAGGTTCTTCCTGACTCCCAGTGGCGTGAAGCGCTGATTGGTCTCGCCCATATCGCGGTACAACGCGATCATTAACCCTCCCCACTTTCCCGTGCAAAATCGCGGGAAAGTTCCAATAAAATCCAACAAACTCCTTAAAACCCTGGCACATTGATATATTCCTAAATATAAGACCCATTTAAAAGAACTTGTTAGAACAATACTGGAACTCAAGGTATGATTGACTCGTCGTCCAGTAAGGACGAAAAGTTTTTTCTTACCAGGAGGAATTTATGGATAAGTTCACCGACTGGCACCCAGCGGATATTATTGCCGGATTACACAAAAGAGGGACATCTCTGGCGGCTGAATCGCGGCGTAATGGTTTAAGTTCTTCAACCCTGGCAAATGCATTAACCCGACCATGGCCTAAAGGCGAGCTGATCATTGCCAATGCGCTGGAAACCGTTCCCTGGGTGATATGGCCGTCGCGCTATCACGACCCTGATACCCATCAGTTCATCGACAGGACGCAGATGATGCGTCAGAGAAAGAAGAGTAAGTAACGTACGGTTATAAACAGCAGCCCTTGCACCTACGCCAGAGGGCTGCTGCCGCTACCGATTTATTCGCCTTTGACGCGCTCAATATTCGCGCCCAGCGCCTGCAGTTTGTCTTCAATACGTTCATAACCGCGGTCAATATGATAGATACGATCGACAATCGTCGTACCTTCCGCGATACAGCCCGCCAGCACCAGGCTGGCAGACGCACGTAAATCCGTCGCCATCACCTGCGCCCCAGAAAGCTGTTTCACGCCATGGCAAATGGCGGTATTGCTTTCAATTTCAGCATGAGCGCCCATGCGGATCAGTTCCGGTATGTGCATAAAACGGTTTTCAAAGATGGTCTCGGTAATCACGCCGGTGCCTTCTGCCACCAGATTCAGCAACGTGAACTGGGCCTGCATATCCGTCGGGAAGCCAGGATGTGGTGCGGTACGCACGTTCACGGCTTTTGGACGGTTACCATGCATATCCAGGCTAATCCAGTCCTCGCCCGTTTCGATATCCGCGCCGGCGTCACGAAGCTTCGCCAGCACGGCATCCAGCGTGTCAGGCTGGGCATTGCGGCAGAGGATCTTACCGCCAGAAATCGCCGCTGCCACCAGGAACGTACCGGTTTCGATACGATCCGGCAGCACGCGGTATACACCGCCGCCGAGGCGTGCGACGCCTTCGATGGTGATACGATCGGTTCCCTGACCTGTAATTTTCGCGCCCAGCGTATTGAGGAAGTTGGCGGTATCGACAATTTCCGGCTCGCGCGCGGCATTTTCAATAACAGTCGTCCCTTCCGCCAGCGTCGCTGCGCTCATAATGGTCACGGTCGCGCCAACGCTAACCTTATCCATCACGATATTCGCACCCTTCAGACGTCCATTAACCGACGCCTTAACATAGCCCTCTTCCAGTTTAATTTCCGCGCCCAGTTGCTCAAGGCCGGAAATGTGCAAATCAACCGGACGCGCACCGATAGCACAGCCGCCAGGAAGTGACACCTGACCCTGGCCGAAACGGGCAACCAGCGGTCCCAGCGCCCAAATAGAAGCACGCATGGTTTTGACAAGATCATATGGAGCACAGAAAACGTCAACCGGGCCAGCATCAATCCATACGGAGCCATTGCGCTTAACATTCGCGCCCAGTTGGCTCAGTAGCTTCATGGTGGTATCAATATCTTTCAGCTTCGGTACGTTTTGGATCTCAATCGGCTCTTCAGCCAGTAACGCAGCAAAGAGGATTGGCAGGGCGGCGTTTTTGGCGCCGGAAATGGTGACCTCGCCCTGAAGACGAGTGGGCCCCTGAACACGGAATTTATCCATTGATTCTGTTCTCTGTTAAGAATTCACATACGCTGCGGGGAACATCCCCACAGCTTAAAAGCCATTAAGTTTGCGGTCTCGCGCCCACTCCTGCGGGGTAAACGCTTTAATTGACAGAGCATGAATGCGATTATCGGCAATATATTCCATCAGCGGGGCGTAGATCGTCTGCTGCTTCTTGACCCGGCTCATGCCGTCGAACATCTCACCCACAGCAATAACCTGAAAATGGCTACCATCTCCAGAGACGTGGACTTCCTGAAGGGAGAGTGCGTTCATCAGCACAGTCTGAATTTCATGATTTTCCATGGGCTAACATTTATCTGATAGTGAAAACAGCCCAACATCTTAGAGGAAAGTGGCGCTGTCTTAAACAAGCAAAAAGCCCCATCAAAAAGTTTGACGGGGCTTTCAGAATAGCTTCAGCAATAACTCATTGAAAAAATTATGGGATCATATCGGCAGGAAGGTTATATAACCGGACCAGCGTCTGCAGATTTTCACTCTGGCCGATCACGTTCGCTTCCCGGCCCTGCCGGCGAACCAGCGCGATAAAATGCACTAATAGCGCCAGTCCGGCAGTATCCACACGTGTCACTGCACTGAGGTCAATTGCCGATACGCCAACCGTTGCCTGAGCGCGCGCCTGCCAGAGCGGGAGCAGGAAATCCTGATCCAGTTCCCCGCGTAGCGTCAGCGTCTCGCCGTCACGGTCCCAGCTCAGTTGCCCGGCCATTATTTTTTCTGTTCCAGAGTAATTGGCTGTGCGGAAATTAACTTCAGTTGCGCCGTCAGGCCATCAATCCCTTTAGTACGCAGCAGATCGCTCCACTCGTTCTGCTTGGTGGTGATCATGCTTACCCCTTCCGCAATCATATCGTAAGCCTGCCAGTTACCGGTTTGGGTATTTTTACGCCACTGAAAATCAAGACGAACCGGTGGGCGACCATTCGGATCAAGAATGGTTACGCGGATAGGAATAATGGTCGCATCGCCCAACGGCCTCTCCGGCTCAATCTGATAGGTCTGACCATGATACATCGCCAGGGCCTGACCATAGGCCTGTTTCAGGTATTCGCGGAAGGCGGCGAAATAGGCTTCACGTTGCGCCGGCGTGGCCTCCTTGTAGTAACGTCCCAACACCAGTGCGCCGGCATATTTAACCTGAACATACGGCAACAGTTCCTGATCGACGATATCGCGCAGGTAGTTCGGGTTGGCCTGAATTTTCGGCTGTTCGTTCTTCAGGCGATCAAAGGTTTTCTGCGCCGCTTCGTTCATCAGCTTATATGGATTAGATTGATCCGCAGCGGCGGCCGCGGTCAAAGGAGCAATCACCAGCATGGCGACCATTAGTAAGCGTTTAAACATGTCTCATCTCTCCTGAAATTAATGCGTCGTGCCGGCTGGCTGCGTGGCATCAGTATGCCCCTCGCTCGCAGCCCGATCATCGCCAGAATTCTTATTGTCACCGCCTTTACTGTTGTAAAGGAACTGACCGATCAGATCTTCCAGCACCATTGCAGATTTGGTGTCCTGGATAGTGCCGCCATCTTTAAGGATAGAGGTTCCCAGGTCAGGATCTTCAAAACCAATATTCATCGCCAGATACTGTTCCCCTAGCAGGCCGGAAGTTCTGATTGCCAGCGAGCTGGTGTCCGGAATGTGGTTATAGCGTTTATCAATATCGAGAGTCACCCGCGGCAGATAAGTTTGCGGGTCAAGCGAAATATCCTCAACGCGTCCCACCACGACACCGCCGATACGCACCGGAGAACGCACTTTCAGGCCGCCGATATTGTCAAAGGTGGCATAGAGCCGATAGGTCGGTTCCGTACGCAAGGAAGTCACGTTCGCCGCTTTCAGGCAGACAAACAACGCGGCCAGCAGCGCGACCAGCAAGAACACACCGACCCAAATTTCATTTTTTCTCGTTTGCATGAACTCAATTCCCAAACATCAGCGCAGTCAGCACAAAATCCAGCCCCAGAACCGCCAGCGACGCATGCACCACGGTACGCGTCGTCGCCCGGCTAATCCCGGCGGAAGTGGGGATAGCGTCATAACCATTAAATAACGCAATCCATGTCACCGTAATGGCAAAAACCAGGCTCTTGATCAGGCAGTTAACCAGATCCATCCGCCAGTCGACGGCATTTTGCATCGCAGTCCAGAAGAATCCACTGTCGATACCCTTCCAGCTAACACCAACCAGCGCCCCTCCCCAGATGCCCACCGCCACAAAAATAATGGTTAACAGTGGGAGTGAGATCACCCCCGCCCAGAAACGCGGAGAAATAACGCGGCGCAGTGGGTCAACAGCCATCATCTCCATGCTGGAGATTTGTTCAGTCGCCCGCATCAGGCCGATTTCAGCGGTCAACGCGGAACCCGCGCGCCCGGCGAACAGCAGCGCGGCGACCACTGGCCCCAACTCACGCAACAGCGATAACGCCACCAGCATGCCGAGGCTGGTTTCTGCGCTGTAAGTGGTCAATACCAGATAGCCCTGCAGGCCCAGCACCATACCGATAAACAGCCCCGATACAATAATGATCAGCATTGACAGCACACCAACGTTATACAGCTGACGCACCAGCAGCGGCGCATGCTTACGCAATTCGGGCTTGCCCACAACGGCGTTGAAGAGCATTAATCCAGCACGTCCGAACGTCGCGATAGTTTTTATACCCCGATGTCCGAGCGCGCCTAGCGCATTTAACAACATGAGTCGCTTAACTCCCTTTGGCCAATAAATCATGATGATAATCGCCCGCCGGATAGCGGAACGGCACCGGGCCGTCGGCAATACCATCAATGAACTGACGAACCCGAGGATCGGTATTTTCACGCAGCGACTGCGCGCTGCCATACGCCACAACTTTTTTGTCCGCCACGATATACGCAAAGTCCGCAATGCTGAGCACTTCCGGTACATCATGGGAAACCACAATACACGTGACACCGAGGGAACTGTTGAGTTCAGAAATCAACTTCACCAGCACCCCCATAGTGATGGGATCCTGACCGACAAAGGGCTCATCAAACATGATTAAATCAGGTTCCAGCGCAATAGCCCTCGCCAGTGCGGCGCGGCGCGCCATACCACCGGAGAGTTCAGAAGGCATCAGTTTCGCGGCTCCGCGTAGGCCGACGGCTTCCAGTTTCATCATCACCGTGGTGTGCAACAGCGCCTCCGGCAAACGCGTATGCTCACGTAACGGATATGCGACGTTATCAAACACATTCATATCAGTGAACAGCGCGCCGGACTGAAATAGCATGCTCATACGCTTGCGGACGGTATACAAGCGCGAACGCGACATTTGCGGTACGTTTTCACCATCAAACAGGATCTCGCCCTTATCGGGTGGGATCTGGCCGCCTATCAGGCGCAACAGGGTAGTTTTGCCGATCCCTGATGGGCCCATGATCGCAGTGATCTTACCGCGAGGGACCGACAGCGAGATATCATCAAAGATCACACGTTCGCCCCGCGAGAAGCGAATACCGCGCACTTCGACTAAATTCGCCAAACTCTGGCTCATAAAATCATCCTTACTAGACACCCATCGGGATAAGCATGGCGCTTTCTTTCACCACAAACCCAACATTTTTACAGAAACTTACCCGCCCCGGTTAACCAAAACTGGCATTTGTTTTACTTTTTCCGCACATATTCCCTAAATAACGCGCACCGCAGAGTCACCGCCCATAAGGATAAATCCCATGAATAAAACGAGTCACTCAGCGTCAATGCACATGCAACTTGAAGTATGACGGGTATAAAGTCAAAATTAAGAATTCGTTACGCTGCCTACGGACGGCCAGCGAGGCGACGATTATACCTGAAGAAAGGACGTTAGATGCTCTTAGCGACGGCTCTGTTAATTATTGGTTTATTGCTGGTTGTCTACAGCGCCGATCGTCTGGTCTACGCCGCTTCAATACTTTGCCGTCTCCTGGGGATCCCCCCGCTTATTATTGGCATGACGGTGGTCAGCATCGGTACCAGTTTACCGGAAATCATCGTCTCCACCGCCGCCTCCCTCCACGGGCAAACCGAGCTGGCGATTGGCACCGCGCTCGGATCGAATATCACCAATATTCTGTTGATTCTCGGTATCACTGCGCTGTTTCAGCCTTTTACCGTGCATTCTGATATCCTGCGTCGTGAATTACCGCTAATGTTGCTGGTCAGTTTACTGGCGGGGGTTGTGCTATATGACGGGCAGCTCACGAGGATGGATGGCTTTTTTTTACTGACGCTGGCCGTACTCTGGCTACTGTTCACCCTTAAAATCGCCCGTCTCGCGGAACGTCAGGGTAGCGATAGCCTGACCCGCGAACAGCTGGCGGAGCTGCCACGTGAAGGGTCGCTTCCCGTCGCCTTGCTTTGGCTGGGCGTTGCGTTGATTGTGATGCCAATGGCCGCGCGAATGGTCGTTGATAACGCCACGGTACTGGCAAACTTTTTTGCCATCAGCGAGCTGAGCGTTGGCTTAACGGTGGTGGCCATAGGCACCAGCTTACCGGAACTGGCAACCGCTATCGCCGGGGCGCGAAAAGGTGAAAATGATATTGCTATCGGGAATATCATTGGCGCGAATATTCTTAACATTGTGCTCGTCCTCGGCCTCCCCGCGCTAATTGCCCCTGGCGCCTTCACCGCAGAGGCCTTCACCCGCGACTATGGCGTCATGCTGCTGGTCAGCCTGGTGTTTGCCCTACTGTGCTGGCGTCGTAAACAGCAGCCAGGCAGGCTTGTCGGTGCCCTGTTAGTTTGCGGTTTTGTGCTTTGGTTGGCGATGCTGTACTGGACAGCGCCGCTCTTCGTTGAATGATTCGGGATAACATTATGTCGCAAACAGATTTGCCAGCGGATTTTGACTTTCAACGGGCAGGCCGTGAGGTTCTGGAAATTGAACGTGAAGGTCTGACGCAGCTCGATCAATACATTAATGAAGATTTTACCCGCGCCTGTGAGACCATTTTTCGCTGTAGCGGAAAAGTGGTGGTGATGGGGATGGGCAAATCCGGCCACATCGGACGTAAAATGGCGGCCACCTTTGCCAGCACCGGCACACCGTCATTTTTTGTTCATCCAGGCGAAGCCGCGCACGGTGATTTAGGCATGGTCACCTCACATGACGTGGTTATCGCACTGTCTAACTCCGGTGAATCCAATGAAATTCTCGCCCTGATCCCTGTCCTCAAGCGTCAGCAGGTTTCATTAATTTGCATGACCAGTCGCCCTGAAAGCAGCATGGCGCGCGCAGCGGATATTCATTTATGCGTCAAGGTCCCTAAAGAGGCGTGTCCACTGGGGCTGGCGCCAACAACAAGCACGACCGCCGCGCTGGTTATGGGCGATGCGCTCGCGGTGGCACTGCTGGAAGCACGCGGTTTTACCGCTGAAGATTTTGCGTTGTCGCATCCCGGCGGCGCGCTGGGACGTAAACTGCTCCTGCGAGTTAATGATATTATGCACACCGGCGATGAGATTCCGCACGTTAGCCTGCGCGCCACGCTGCGCGATGCGTTACTGGAGATCACACGTAAAAATCTGGGCATGACCGCGATCTGCGATGATGAAATGAACATCATCGGCATTTTCACCGATGGCGATCTACGCCGGGTATTTGATACTGGCATCGATATGCGCAATGCCAGTATTGCCGAGGTAATGACGCGAGGCGGTATCCGCATCCGTCCCGGCACGCTGGCCGTCGATGCGCTGAACCTGATGCAATCTCGTCACATCACCTGCGTACTGGTTGCTGATGGCGACCGTCTACTGGGTGTGGTACATATGCACGATCTCCTGCGCGCAGGTGTAGTGTAAGTAAGGAAAAAATAATGAATAATACTGATGCCCTGTTGACGACCTGCTATGGGCCAGTAAGCCAGGAGTTTATCGACCGGGCGGCGAAGATCCGTTTATTGATCCTGGATGTGGACGGCGTCCTGTCTGATGGCCTTATCTACATGGGCAACAATGGCGAAGAGCTGAAAGCGTTTAATGTCCGTGATGGCTACGGGCTCCGCTGTGTCCTGACCTCAGGTATTGAAGTGGCGATAATTACCGGGCGAAAAGCTAAACTGGTGGAAGACCGTTGTCAGACGCTGGGCATCACGCATCTGTACCAGGGGCAATCTGATAAGCTTTTGGCGTTTCATGAATTACTCAACAAGCTGGCTGTTCATGCAGATGAAGCGGCCTATATTGGTGACGATCTTATTGACTGGCCGGTTATGGCTGAAGTCGGTTTAAGCGTCGCGGTAGCCGATGCTCACCCCCTGCTGATCCCACGTGCGGATTACGTCACGCGTATCAACGGTGGTCGCGGAGCGGTACGGGAAGTGTGCGATTTGCTACTATTGGCGCAAGGCAAGCTGGATGAGGCCAAAGGGCAATCGATATGAGTAAAACCAGACGTTGGGTTATCATTTTACTGTCGCTGGCCGCGCTGATCCTGATTGGTCTTAACCTGGCGAGTACGGACGATACCTCCCAACAGGCGGTCAATCCTGATGAGCCAACGTATACCAGCGAGCATACCGATACTGTAGTTTATAGCCCGGAAGGCGCGCTTAGCTACCGGTTGACCGCTGAACATGTGGCGTATTTTTCCGCGCAGCAAATCTCGTGGTTTACTAAACCCGTGATGACCACCTTTGATACGAACAAAGTACCGACCTGGTCCGTCACGGCTGATAAAGCGAAGTTAACGAACGACCGCATGCTGTATCTTTACGGGCACGTTGAAGTCAATGCGCTAACAGCGGATGCTCAACTGCGCAAAATTACGACGGATAACGCCCAGATAAACCTGGTGACACAGGATGTTACCTCCGATGACATGGTGACATTGTACGGGACAACATTTAATTCCAGCGGCCTGAAAATGCGCGGGAACCTACGCAGCAAAAATGCCGAGCTGATTGAAAAGGTTAGAACCTCTTATGAAATTCAGAACAAACAAACTCAGCCTTAAGATTGCGCTCGCCAGCGCCTTACTGGCCGCCAGCTTGCCGGCACTGGCAAAAACGGGTGATACCGATCAGCCGATTCATATTGAATCCGATCAGCAGTCGCTGGATATGCAGGGCAACGTCGTGACCTTTACTGGTAATGTTGTCGTCACGCAGGGAACGATCAAAATCAATGCTGATAAAGTTGTCGTCACCCGTCCCGGCGGAGAGAAAGGCAAAGAAGTGATCGACGGTTACGGTAACCCGGCAACCTTCTACCAGATGCAGGACAATGGCAAACCAGTAAAAGGCCGCGCATCAAAGATGCATTATGAACTGCAAAATGACTTTGTCGTTCTGACCGGTAATGCCCATCTGGAACAGCTTGATAGCAATATTCAGGGTGACAAAATCACCTATCTGGTGAAAGAGCAAAAAATGCAGGCGTTCAGCAATAAAGGTGGACGTGTAACCACGGTACTGGTTCCTTCGCAGTTGCAGGACAAAGGCAACGATCAGTCAAAGAAGGGTAAGTAATTCGTTATGGCAACATTAACTGCAAAGAATCTCGCCAAAGCCTATAAAGGCCGCCGGGTGGTGGAAGATGTCAGTCTGACCGTCAACTCCGGGGAGATTGTCGGCCTGCTGGGCCCGAACGGCGCCGGTAAGACAACCACTTTCTATATGGTGGTCGGTATTGTACCGCGCGACGCGGGCAACATTATTATTGATGATGAAGACATCAGCTTGCTGCCTCTGCATGCCCGCGCCCGCCGCGGTATCGGCTACCTGCCGCAGGAAGCGTCTATTTTCCGTCGCCTGAGCGTTTACGATAACCTGATGGCCGTATTGCAGATTCGCGACGATCTCAGCAATGAGCAGCGTGAAGACCGGGCAAAAGAGCTTATGGAAGAGTTTCATATTGAGCACCTGCGCGATAACATCGGCCAGGCGCTCTCCGGCGGTGAACGTCGCCGGGTAGAAATCGCCCGCGCGCTGGCCGCTAACCCGAAGTTTATCCTGCTGGATGAACCTTTCGCCGGCGTTGACCCGATTTCCGTTATCGATATCAAACGCATTATTGAACACCTGCGCGACAGCGGACTTGGCGTACTGATCACCGACCATAACGTCAGAGAGACGCTGGCCGTTTGTGAGCGCGCCTATATCGTCAGCCAGGGGCACCTGATTGCCCACGGTACGCCGCAACAAATCCTTGAAGACGAGCAGGTTAAGCGCGTGTATCTTGGGGAAGACTTCAGACTCTGATAGGGTAGAGGTTACAGACGTTTTAGCCGGAGATATTAGCTCTGAATATGAAGCAAGGTTTGCAATTAAGGTTAAGCCAACAGCTTGCCATGACGCCACAACTACAGCAGGCAATTCGCCTGTTGCAGTTGTCCACGTTAGAACTCCAGCAAGAACTCCAGCAGGCGCTGGAGAGTAACCCGTTGCTCGAGCAAACCGATCTTCACGATGAGGTAGAAACCAAAGAGACAGAGGATCGCGAATCTCTGGATAGCGTTGACGCTCTTGAGCAGAAAGATATGCCGGAAGAGTTACCGCTTGACGCCAGCTGGGATGAGATTTACACCGCAGGTACCCCGTCAGGCAACGGGGTGGATTATCAGGATGATGAACTGCCGATTTATCAGGGGGAAACCACCCAGAGCCTGCAGGATTATCTGATGTGGCAGGTGGAACTCACCCCTTTCACTGACACCGATCGCGCTATCGCCACATCGATCGTCGATGCCGTTGATGATACTGGCTACCTGACCGTTTCTGTTGAAGAGATCGTGGAAAGCATCGGCGATGATGAAATCGGGCTTGAAGAGGTCGAAGCCGTTCTCAAACGTGTTCAGCGTTTCGATCCCGTCGGCGTAGCGGCAAAAGATCTGCGCGACTGCCTGCTGGTCCAGCTTTCTCAGTTTGCCAAAGAGACGCCATGGATTGATGAAGCGCGACAGATCATTAGCGATCATCTCGATCTGCTGGCCAATCATGATTTCCGCACATTGATGCGCGTCACCCGTCTCAAAGAAGACGTCCTCAAAGAAGCAGTAAATCTGATCCAGTCGCTGGATCCGCGCCCTGGCCAGTCCATTCAGACCGGTGAACCCGAATATGTTATTCCTGATGTTCTGGTGCGCAAAGTGAACGGTCGCTGGGTGGTCGAACTCAATTCAGACAGCCTTCCGCGCCTGAAGATCAATCAGCACTATGCAGCCATGGGTAACAGCGCACGCAACGATGCGGATGGTCAGTTTATCCGCAGTAATCTGCAGGAAGCCCGCTGGCTTATCAAAAGTCTGGAAAGCCGTAACGATACACTGTTACGCGTCAGTCGCTGTATCGTTGAACAGCAGCAGGCCTTCTTTGAACAGGGTGAAGAGTTTATGAAGCCGATGGTTCTGGCAGATATTGCCCAGGCCGTCGAAATGCATGAATCCACTATCTCACGCGTTACCACGCAAAAATACCTGCACAGTCCACGCGGTATTTTTGAGCTGAAGTATTTCTTCTCCAGCCATGTCAACACCGAAGGCGGCGGCGAAGCATCGTCGACAGCCATTCGTGCGCTGGTGAAGAAGTTAATCGCCGCGGAGAACCCCGCGAAGCCATTGAGCGACAGTAAACTCACCACCATGTTATCCGAGCAGGGTATTATGGTGGCGCGCCGTACCGTCGCTAAGTACCGAGAATCTTTATCTATTCCGCCGTCAAACCAGCGTAAACAGTTAGTTTGACCCAACCGATAAGGAAGACACTATGCAGCTCAACATTACAGGGCAAAACGTCGAAATAACCCCCGCAATGCGTGATTTCGTGAATGCGAAATTTAGCAAACTGGAGCAGTTTTTCGACAGGATCAACCAGGTCTATATAGTGTTAAAAGTAGAGAAGGTGACGCAAATTGCGGATGCCAATCTGCATGTCAATGGTGGTGAAATCCATGCCAGTGCGGAAGGGCAGGATATGTACGCCGCCATCGATGGTCTTATTGATAAGCTGGCGAGACAGTTAACAAAACATAAAGATAAACTGAAACAACACTAATTGTCCGGGCAATAGCCTGTGCCAACCGCTTACCGGCGGTTGGCAAGGAAGAGCTCAGGTGAAATTATGACAAATAACGATTCGGCTCTACAACTGAGCAACGTCCTTAACCAGGAATGTACCCGTAGCCAGGTTCACTGCCAAAGCAAAAAACGCGCGCTGGAAATCATCAGCGAGCTGGCGGCAAAACAGCTAAGCTTACCGCCCCAGGTGGTGTTCGAAGCCATTCTCACCCGTGAAAAAATGGGCAGTACCGGGATTGGTAACGGTATTGCGATTCCACATGGCAAACTTGAAGAGGATACGCTACGGGCTGTGGGCGTTTTTGTTCAGTTGGAAACCCCCATCGCATTCGATGCTATCGACAATCAACCCGTCGATCTCCTGTTTGCTCTTCTCGTTCCCGCCGATCAAACAAAAACGCATCTGCATACGCTGTCGCTGGTCGCAAAACGTCTGGCGGATAAAACCATTTGCCGTCGCCTGCGCGCCGCACAAAGTGATGAAGAGCTATATGACATCATCACCGGTTCAGGAAGCAATGATGAAGCATAACAGGAATCGCACCTTACTCTTTATCGTACTGAGGAGAAACGGTACATGGTACTGATGATCGTCAGCGGCCGTTCAGGGTCGGGGAAATCCGTCGCCCTGCGAGCGCTGGAAGATATGGGCTTTTACTGCGTGGATAACCTGCCAGTTGTACTGCTGCCCGAACTGGCGCGCACCCTTGCGGACAGAAATATTTCGGCGGCCGTCAGCATTGATGTGCGTAATATGCCCGAGTCGCCGGAAGTCTTTGAGCAGGCGATGAAAAACCTGCCCGCCGAATTTTCGCCTCAGTTGTTGTTCCTTGATGCCGATCGTAACACCTTAATTCGCCGCTATAGCGATACGCGGCGCCTGCACCCGCTCTCGAGTAAAAACCTGTCGCTGGAAAGCGCTATTGATGAAGAGAGCGATCTGCTGGAGCCTTTGCGTTCCCGCGCCGACCTGATTGTCGATACTTCCGAAATGTCAGTGCATGAGCTGGCTGAAATGCTGCGCACGCGTTTGTTAGGTAAACGCGAACGCGAACTGACAATGGTCTTCGAATCCTTTGGCTTTAAGCACGGCATCCCCATCGACGCTGACTACGTCTTTGATGTGCGCTTCCTGCCAAACCCGCACTGGGATCCAAAGCTGCGTCCAATGACTGGCCTCGATAAACCGGTCGCCGCCTTCCTCGATCGACACACAGAAGTTCACAATTTTATCTACCAGACCCGCAGCTATCTTGAGCTATGGTTACCCATGCTGGAGACCAATAACCGCAGCTATCTGACGGTGGCGATTGGTTGTACCGGGGGTAAACACCGTTCAGTTTACGTCGCCGAACAGCTGGCGGACTACTTCCGCTCGCGCGGTAAAAACGTGCAGTCTCGTCACCGGACGCTGGAAAAACGTAAATCATGACCGTGAAGCAAACCGTTGAGATCACCAATAAGCTGGGCATGCACGCTCGTCCGGCAATGAAATTATTCGAATTAATGCAGAACTATGATGCTGAGGTGCTGTTGCGCAATGACGAAGGGATTGAAGCTGAAGCCAATAGCGTGATAGCCCTGCTGATGCTCGACTCGGCCAAAGGGCGTCAGATTGAGATTGAAGCCAACGGTCCGCAAGAAGCTGAGGCGCTGGCGGCGGTTATCGCGCTCTTCAATGCCGGATTTGATGAAGACTAAACCCTTCGCGGTCGTTCTATGCTTACCGGGGCTGAAAGAAAATGAGAACACGGCAAGCATCAATGTAGCTTATGCTCCCGCATAAACCCCTCCCCGCCTAACTGGCGCATCTGCCGCAAAATCCACGCCTGACGGCTGCGGACGTACCCTGACGGCGCATCGACGCGAAAACGAATCGGATTTGGCAAAACCGCAGCCAACAGCGCCGCTTCAGATGCCGTCAACTTACTCGCCGGCTTATGAAAATAGCGCTGCGACGCGGCCTCCACGCCAAACGTTCCATGACCAAACTCAGCGATATTCAAATAAACGGTAAGAATGCGTTTTTTGCTCCACACCATCTCAATACCGACGGTCAGCCCCGCTTCCAGACCTTTTCTTAGCCAACTGCGCCCTTCCCACAGGAACAGGTTTTTCGCCGTCTGCTGTGACAGGGTCGATGCGCCGCGAATCCGGTTCTCATGACGCTCATTATGGGCTAACGCCTTCTCAATCGCCGGGATATCAAATCCCCAATGTTCCGGGAATTTCTGATCTTCTGCGGCAATAACCGCCAGCCCCATCCAGGGCGAAATCTGATCCATTCCCACCCAGTCGGAATGGGCAACGTACTGAAAATCGCCGGAGAGCCAGGCGCCAGCTTGCCGCTCCAGCATCACCGCAGAAAAAGGCACCGGCAGAATGCTAAACAACGCAATTCCTCCGCACCATACCGCTACACACACCAACAACAGCCGCAGCAAAAAGCGCTTAATCATCGGCAGTGGTGAAAAGCGGTATTTCATGCAGCCAGAACCAGCACGCGCGCAACCAGTTTTTCAATACCGCTTGCCGCTTCGGCAATATTCTGCGCCAGCATATACGCCGGAGTCGTCACGACTTTGTTATCTTCATCAACCACAATATCATCGACCGGGCAAGGTACATGTTCAGCTCCCATCTCTTCTATCGCATCGGCGGTATCAAGATCGGTACCGATAGTCACGCGCAGCGGGATGGTGAAAATTTTAGCTAACAGAGCCGGAGCGATACAAATAAAGCCCAGTGGTTTACCGGCCTGATGCATTGCCAGCGCCAGCGCTTTCAGATCGCTATCAACCTCACAATGACTGCCCTGTGAGGCGAAATTGCTGAGATTCTTCGCCGCGCCAAAACCGCCTGGCACGATCAGCGCATCCAGCTCATCCGCCCTGGCAGCCGCCAGAGGCCGAATCTGTCCACGCGCAATACGCGCTGCTTCCACGAGCACATTGCGGCTTTCAGACTGCACTTCACCGGTCAAATGATTGATGACATCGGTTTGTACTTTATCAGGCGCGAAACAGATGGCCTCGGCACCGTTGCGGACGATAGCCAGTATGGTGATGACCGCTTCATGAATTTCGCTTCCGTCATAAACACCGCAACCGCTCAACACGACACCAATTCTCTTCATCACATCAGCCCCTTAGTACAAGTCTATGAAACCAGTAAAAAATTTTGATTTACTCGCTATGCTTCACATATTTTACCGATTCACGTAACAAATTATTTAAGGTTTGCTATCTTAATGAGCGAGCAAACCAAATTCTCAGGTTGCGCCGCGTAAAAAATCACTCAAATGATTCTGGCCCAACAACCCGTTCCCTGGTGTTGGCGCAGTATTCGCGCACCCCGGTTTATCCGGGGTCATTTTTTCTCCGCCGCCGCGACCCATGCTTTTAGCACGGCTACATCGCTTTGCCACTCGGATTTCATCTCTTCAACCCATTCAGCAACATTATCTGACCATGCGGGCAGATCCGGTGTTTGAATCTGCTGACCAAGCTGCTGAATGTGACGTAAGCCGATTGAGCCCGCAGCCCCCTTTATCTTATGTCCTTCATCGACAATCCCTTTTTGGTCACGCGCGGTCAGATTTGATTCGAGTACAGCCAGATAACCCGGCATCATCCTCTCAAAAACCGCCAGACCATCATTAATCAACTTTGGTCCCACCAGCGAGATGTATTGCTCAAGCATGGGAATATCCAGCACAAAAGTCGATTTATCGACATCTATAGAGGGCATCTCGTTCTCTTCCTCTTCCGGTGAATCCCAGTATTTCTTGATAATCGCGGTTAACGCCGGAACAGAGAGTGGCTTACTGAGCACATCGTCCATCCCTGCCTCCAGATACTCTTTTTTATCCTTCAGTACGTTAGCCGTGAGCGCCACCAACGGCGGAAGTTGATCAGCAGTGAAACGTTGCTTCAACTGACGAGAGATATCCAGGCCCGTCATATCCGGCAATTGAATATCCAGCAGCACCAGATCATATTCACCGGGGGTAAACATCTCCAGCGCGGCTTTCCCGGTCATCGCCACATCCACGCTGTTACCCAGTTTCTCCAGCACCGAGCGCGCGACAACCACGTTTAATTCGATATCCTCCACCAGCAGCACATTCAGTGCGGGTAATGGCATATCATCTTGCGCCAGAGTATCTTCCACTTCTTCCGCAACGGCAGGCGCATGTACGGTGAGAGTGAAGATCGCTCCCTTACCTGGCTGACTGGAAACGCAAATATCGCCCCCCATATTCCGCGCCAGGCGACGTGATACGGCGAGGCCGATGCCGGTACCGGTTGCCGGTTTGCCGCCATGGCTATCTTTGACCTGATAATACATCGCGAAAATCTTATCCTGCTCCGCTTCAGGAATGCCGATCCCCGAATCTTCCACTTCAAAGTGCAGGATATCGCCTGCATCATAGCGCACGCGAACGTTCACACACCCGCCTTGCGGGGTAAACTTCACGGCATTACTGATAAGATTCCACAAAATTTGACGCAGACGCGTACCATCGGTGATCACTTTATGCGGCAGCGGCAAGGTAGGTTCCAGCACAAATTGCAGACCTTTCTGCTGCGTCTGAAGGCCAGAGAGGTTTTCCAGATCGGCGAGGAAACCGGTGAAATCAACCGGCTGGTTGTCCAACTGAACTTTACGCCGTTCCATCTTATCCATCTCAATAATATCGTTGAAGATATTACCCAGCGTTACTGCAGAGACATGGATAGTTTTCAGGTATTTTTCCTGTTCGTCAGTCAGTTCGGTATCCAGCAGGATCCGGCTAAGCCCCACGATGCCATTAAGCGGTGTACGCAGCTCGTGACTGATTGTTGAGATGAAGGTGGTCTTATCCCGGCTGGCCCGCTCCAGCGCATCCTGGTAGCGCTTACGTTCGGTAATATCGCGACCAAACCCCATCAGCCCACGCCGTTTACCAACACGGTCATAGTACGGCACTTTACGGATTTCAAAGCAGGCTTTCCGCCCGTCCGGGTAATCCAGCCACTGTTCATAGGTCAACGAAATGTTATGGCGGAAGACTTTCTCATCCGTCTCCAGCACCTTATCCGCCGCCTCTTCGCTGTATACATCCTGTGGCTTCAGGTGAATAAGCTGTTTTTCACTTTTGCCCGTCAATAGCTCCACGGCGCGGTTACAGCCGGAAAACTCTTTATCTTCATTGCGATAGAAGACCAAATCCGGTGATGCATCAAGGAAAGAACGCAGAAAGGAGGACTGCTGTTCAAGCTGAATTTGCGTCTCTTCACGCTCCTTCATTTCTATTTTCAGTTGCTCAAGCGTCGTTTCACGCTCCGCCTCGGCTTTTTCACGCTCACCGATTTCCTGATTCAGTTGAGCGATGTTGTCTTTAAGCTTGACGTTAAGATTGAGATCGCGCTCGCGCATCTCCTCCAGTTTCTCCACCAACCGCGAGAGACGCTGTCTGGACTCTTCCAGTTGCTCAACCACCACCGAGAGGAAATAGACCGCCCACGGGGTGATCAGCAGGCCAAAGAAAATGGAGCGGATAACATCAATACTTTCCACCTGGCCATGCAGCACCATCGTAACGGCCATCTGCACAACAATCGCCAGTACCACCAGCGCCAGAGCTAGTAGCATTGAAAAACGCACCAGACCCAGCTTCATCATCAGGTCAACATAATACTGCGCCAGCATACGAATTTGCTTCATAAGGAATTCCTTAGCGACAACTCCGCACAATAATACTCAATTCTGAGCAAGACGCTGTAAGTTGTGCAAAAAATGCAGAGACCCTTCATACTTCACGCGACAGGCTGGCGCCACGGCAATCCCAGCGCCGCCCCCTGAACGCCATGTTCGCGGAGATATTTATCCAGCTCAACCATTCCGGTCCAGCGATTCTCACACCATAAAGGGGCCAACAGCGTCGGACGACGGGCGCTGGCGGAAATACGGTGATAAATCACCTCAGGTGGAGTATGGCGGATCATCTCTCCAGCGATGGTCGTATAGTCGTCCAGCTCAATCCCCTTCAACCGTCCGGCCTGCCACGCCTTCGCCATGATGCTTCCCTTCACAATATGAAGCGGGTGCAGCTTAATGCCATCCACACCGGTTTCCACCACCTGTTCTAACGTCTCCAGGCATTCTGCCTGCCCTTCCCCCGGCAGGCCGACGATAAGGTGGCAGCATACCTTCAGCCCTCGCTCACGCGCCAGACGCGCAGTACGCTGGTAGCAGGCAAAATCATGGCCGCGATTAATTCGATGCAGCGTCTTATCGTGGGCGGTTTGCAGCCCCAGCTCAAGCCATACCTCGTAACCCTGTTGCCGATATTCGCAAAGCAGATCCACGACGGCGCCTGGGACACAATCCGGGCGCGTACCGACACACAATCCGACGATACTGGCCTGGCTGACCGCCTGTTGATACAGGGCGCGCAGCACCTGTACCTCAGCAAAGGTGCTGGTGTAAGCCTGAAAATAGGCCAGATAGCGCTTAGCCCGATTCACCAACTGCGCCTGATGCGCCAGTTGTTCGACAATAGAGCGATGCTGCTGTTCTTCGTCGGCAAAGGAGGCGACATTGCAGAAAGTACAGCCGCCGCGGCCAATGGTGCCATCACGATTCGGGCAGCTAAAGCCGCCATGCAGCGTCAGTTTATGGACCTTTTCGCCATAGCGACGCGCAAGATCCCCGCCAAACATATTGACTAATTTTTGTAACTGCATAATCTGGTAGACCGGCCTTAAGAAAGGGGCCAAGCCTGCCATTTTTAGCCGCTGACGACGATGACCTGGATCAATCGTCAACGTGGCCGTTTATCCCGTTGCATAAAAAATCAAGATAACTGCAATTAAATTCACCTTTAAGGTAATGAGTTTTCCTTATATATAGCCGCAAATTTACCATTATCTTTATCAGGGCACAAAACAGTGTTAAAAACCAAAAAACAGAAAAAAACAAGAAAAAAAATCCAAAAATAAAAAATAATTAAGCATATAAATACAATATCATGCCATTGATATAGTGAGACAGATCACACTCGATTATGCCCCCCGATACGTTTCAATGGCATTTAAAATGCGATTATTTTAATAAAAATCATCACGTTAAATGTTGTATAGTACATTTTTGTATAAATAAGATTGCCATTTGACGTATGTGTGGATTCCCGATAAGTTGGGAATCCGCTGGAAGCTTTCTGGATGAGCGTTCTGCTCATCATATTTATGCAGTAATTGAGATTCCCTCTTAATAGCAAGTCCTCAAACTTGTGTTCCGATGCGAAAAGGATTTAAAGAGGGCGAATGCGAGGTGTAAACCCCGTCGCCATGCTCTTTCTGTGCCCGTGCGCAATCGGTATCGGAGGGCGTCCCGTAGAGCCTGGGGAGGTTCACTGATATGTTGTACGATAAATCCCTTGAGAGGGATAACTGTGGTTTCGGCCTGATCGCCCACATAGAAGGCGAACCTAGCCACAAGGTGGTGCGAACCGCTATACACGCACTGGCCCGAATGCAGCACCGCGGTGCGATCCTTGCCGATGGAAAAACCGGCGACGGTTGTGGCCTGTTGCTACAAAAACCCGATCGCTTTTTCCGGATTGTTGCGGAAGAGCGCGGCTGGCGTTTAGCCAAGAATTATGCCGTTGGGATGTTATTCCTTAATAAAGATCCTGAACTGGCCAAAGCGGCGCGCCGTATCGTCGAAGAAGAACTTCAGCGTGAAACGCTGTCTATTGTCGGCTGGCGCGAAGTGCCTACCAACGATGGCGTTCTCGGTGAAATCGCCCTCTCCTCGCTGCCACGTATTGAGCAAATCTTTGTTAACGCCCCGGCAGGCTGGCGTCCGCGCGACATGGAGCGCCGTTTATTCATCGCCCGTCGCCGTATCGAAAAACGTCTGCAGGATGATAAAGATTTTTACGTTTGCAGCCTGTCGAATCTGGTCAATATTTATAAAGGTCTGTGTATGCCGGCGGATCTGCCGCGCTTCTACCTGGATCTCGCGGATCTGCGCCTGGAATCAGCCATTTGCCTGTTCCATCAGCGCTTTTCCACTAACACCGTGCCACGCTGGCCGCTGGCGCAGCCGTTCCGCTATCTGGCGCACAACGGCGAAATCAATACCATCACCGGTAACCGCCAGTGGGCTCGCGCCCGTACCTATAAATTCCAGACGCCGCTGATCCCGGATCTCCACGATGCCGCGCCATTTGTCAATGAAACCGGCTCCGACTCCAGCTCCATGGATAATATGCTGGAGCTGCTGCTGGCGGGCGGGATGGACATTATCCGCGCCATGCGCCTGCTGGTTCCGCCAGCCTGGCAGAACAACCCGGATATGGACCCAGAGCTGCGCGCGTTCTTTGACTTTAACTCCATGCACATGGAGCCGTGGGACGGCCCGGCGGGCATCGTGATGTCCGATGGTCGTTTCGCCGCCTGTAATCTTGACCGTAACGGCCTGCGCCCGGCGCGCTACGTGATCACTAGCGACAAACTCATCACCTGCGCCTCCGAAGTCGGTATCTGGGATTACCAGCCGGATGAAGTGGTGGAAAAAGGCCGCGTCGGCCCCGGCGAGCTGATGGTTATCGATACCCGTGAGGGGCGCATCCTGCACTCTGCGGAAACCGACAACGATCTGCAAAGCCGCCATCCGTATAAAGAGTGGATGGAGAAAAACGTCCGTCGCCTGGTGCCATTCGAAGAGCTGCCCGATGAAGAGGTCGGTAATCGTCAGTTGGATGATGATACCCTCGCCAGCTACCAGAAACAGTTCAACTACAGCGCTGAAGAGCTGGACTCCGTCCTGCGGGTATTGGGTGAAAACGGCCAGGAGGCAGTCGGTTCAATGGGTGACGATACCCCATTCGCCGTTCTTTCCAGCCAGCCGCGTATCATTTACGACTATTTCCGCCAGCAATTTGCGCAGGTGACCAACCCGCCGATCGATCCGCTGCGTGAAGCGCACGTCATGTCGCTGGCCACCAGCATTGGCCGTGAAATGAACGTCTTCTGCGAAGCGGAAGGCCAGGCTCACCGCCTGAGCTTCAAGTCGCCGATTCTGCTGTACTCTGATTTTAAACAGCTGACCACCATGGAAGAAGAGCACTATCGTGCCGACATCCTGGATATCACCTTTGATGCCAGCGAAACCACGCTGGCTGAAACGGTCAAAGTGCTGTGCGATAAAGCCGAACAGATGGTGCGTAATGGTACCGTCCTGCTGGTGCTGTCCGATCGCAACATCGGTAAAAACCGCCTGCCGGTACCGGCCCCAATGGCCGTGGGAGCGATTCAGACCCGTCTGGTGGATAAGAGCCTGCGTTGCGACGCTAACATTATTGTTGAAACGGCCAGCGCCCGCGATCCGCACCACTTTGCTGTGCTGCTGGGCTTCGGCGCGACGGCTATCTACCCGTTCCTCGCCTATGAAAGCCTGGCGAAACTGGTGGATAACAACACGATTGACAAAGCGTACCGTACGGTGATGCTGAACTACCGTAACGGTATCAACAAAGGTCTGTATAAGATCATGTCGAAGATGGGTATTTCGACCGTCGCATCCTATCGCTGCTCGAAGTTGTTCGAAGCTGTGGGCCTGCATCGCGAAGTATCCGACCTGTGCTTCCAGGGCGTGGTCAGCCGTATCGGCGGTGCCGGTTTCGACGACTTCCAGCAAGACCTGCTGAACCTGTCGAAACGCGCCTGGCTGATGCGTAAGCCGCTGGCCCAGGGCGGACTGTTGAAATATGTCCATGGCGGCGAATATCACGCCTATAACCCGGATGTGGTGCGTACCCTGCAGCAAGCGGTACAAAGCGGCGAATACAGTGATTATCAGCAGTACGCCAGGCTGGTCAATGAGCGCCCGGCGGCAACGCTGCGCGATTTGTTAGCGGTGACCCCTGACGGGGCCACCGTCAGCCTGGACGACGTTGAACCGGCAAGCGAGTTGTTTAAACGTTTCGACACGGCGGCGATGTCTATCGGCGCGCTAAGCCCGGAAGCGCACGAAGCTCTGGCAGAAGCGATGAACGGCATCGGCGGTAACTCTAACTCCGGCGAAGGGGGTGAAGATCCGGCACGCTATGGCACCAATAAAGTGTCGCGTATCAAGCAGGTAGCCTCCGGTCGTTTCGGTGTCACCCCTGCTTACCTGGTCAACGCTGATGTGATCCAGATTAAAGTTGCTCAGGGCGCGAAGCCTGGCGAAGGCGGTCAGTTGCCGGGCGATAAAGTTACGCCATATATCGCCAGACTGCGTTATTCCGTACCTGGCGTGACGCTGATCTCTCCGCCGCCGCACCACGATATCTACTCTATCGAGGATCTGGCGCAGCTGATTTTCGACCTGAAACAGGTCAACCCGAAAGCGATGATCTCCGTGAAGCTGGTTTCTGAACCGGGCGTCGGCACCATCGCGACCGGCGTGGCGAAAGCCTATGCTGATCTGATCACCATCGCCGGTTACGACGGCGGTACTGGCGCCAGCCCGCTATCTTCAGTGAAATACGCGGGTTGTCCGTGGGAACTGGGGCTGGTGGAAACCCAGCAGGCGCTGGTGGCCAACGGCCTGCGTCACAAGATTCGTCTGCAGGTGGATGGCGGTCTGAAAACCGGCCTCGATATCATCAAAGCGGCAATTCTTGGTGCGGAAAGCTTCGGCTTCGGCACCGGCCCGATGGTAGCGCTGGGCTGTAAATATCTGCGTATTTGCCATCTGAACAACTGCGCAACCGGCGTCGCAACCCAGGATGATAAGCTGCGGAAAAACCACTACCACGGCTTACCGTTCAAAGTGACCAACTACTTTGAATTTATCGCCCGTGAAACTCGCGAGCTGATGGCATCGCTTGGCGTGAAGCGTCTGGTGGATCTGATTGGTCGTACCGACTTGCTGAAAGAACTGGAAGGGTTTACGGCTAAGCAGCAGAAGCTGGAACTGTCCCGACTGCTGGAAACCGCGGAACCGCATCCAGGTAAGGCGCTGTATTGCACCGAGAACAACCCGCCGTTCGACAACGGCGTGCTCAATGCGCAACTGCTGCAACAGGCAAAACCCTTTGTTGACAGCAAGCAGAGTAAAACGTTCTGGTTCGATATCCGTAACACCGACCGCTCCGTTGGGGCCTCGCTGTCCGGTTATATCGCCCAGACCCACGGAGACCAGGGGCTCGCTGCTGACCCGATTATCGCCCACTTCAGCGGGACGGCCGGCCAAAGCTTCGGTGTCTGGAACGCGGGCGGCGTTGAACTGCATCTTACCGGCGACGCTAACGATTATGTGGGTAAAGGTATGGCTGGCGGCCTGATCGCCATTCGCCCTCCGGTTGGTTCAGCCTTCCGGAGCCACGAAGCCAGCATCATCGGCAACACCTGCCTGTACGGCGCAACTGGCGGTCGTCTGTATGCGGCTGGCCGCACAGGCGAGCGCTTCGCGGTGCGTAACTCCGGCGCGATCACCATCGTCGAAGGCATTGGCGACAACGGCTGTGAATATATGACCGGCGGCATCGTCTGCGTGCTGGGCAAAACCGGTGTTAACTTCGGCGCGGGAATGACCGGCGGCTTTGCTTATGTTCTGGATGAAGACGGCGATTTCCGCAAACGCGTGAACCCGGAGCTGGTGGAAGTGCTGGACGTTGAGTCTCTGGCTATCCACGAAGAGCACTTGCGCGGTTTGATTACCGAGCACGTGCAGCTTACCGGTTCGCAGCGCGGCGAAGAGATCCTGGCCAACTGGCCGGCCTTCTCGGCGAAGTTCGCACTGGTTAAACCGAAGTCCAGCGATGTTAAAGCACTGTTGGGTCACCGTAGTCGTTCCGCAGCGGAGCTGCGGGTGCAGGCGCAGTAAGGGGTTAAGATGAGTCAGAATGTTTATCAATTTATCGACTTACAGCGCGTTGATCCGCCGAAAAAAGCGCTGAAGATCCGTAAAATTGAGTTTGTGGAAATTTATGAGCCGTTTTCAGAAGGCCAGGCTAAGGCACAGGCAGATCGCTGCCTGTCCTGCGGCAACCCGTACTGCGAATGGAAGTGCCCGGTGCACAACTACATCCCGAACTGGCTGAAGCTGGCGAATGAAGGGCGTATCTTCGAAGCGGCGGAACTGTCGCATCAGACCAACACGCTGCCGGAAGTCTGCGGGCGCGTTTGCCCGCAGGACCGCCTGTGCGAAGGTTCCTGTACCCTGAACGATGAGTTCGGCGCGGTAACCATCGGCAATATCGAGCGCTATATCAATGATAAAGCATTTGAAATGGGCTGGCGTCCAGACCTGTCTGGCGTAAAGCAAACCGGCAAAACCGTCGCGATTATTGGCGCCGGCCCGGCTGGCCTGGCCTGTGCGGATGTGCTGACCCGTAACGGCGTGAAAGCGGTGGTCTTTGATCGTCATCCGGAAATCGGCGGCCTGCTGACCTTCGGTATTCCGGCCTTTAAGCTGGAAAAAGAGGTGATGACTCGTCGTCGCGAGATCTTCACCGGCATGGGTATTGAATTCAGGCTCAACACCGAAGTGGGCCGTGATGTGCAGCTCGACGACCTGCTGAAAGATTACGATGCCGTATTCCTTGGCGTCGGCACCTATCAGTCAATGCGCGGTGGGCTGGAAAATGAAGACGCCTCTGGCGTGTTCGACGCGCTACCGTTCCTGATCGCCAATACCAGGCAGATTATGGGCTTTGGCGAAACGACTGAGCAACCATTCGTCAGCATGGAAGGTAAACGCGTGGTGGTCCTCGGCGGTGGCGATACCGCAATGGACTGTGTACGTACGTCTATTCGTCAAAACGCCTCTCACGTCATTTGCGCCTATCGCCGTGACGAAGAGAATATGCCGGGCTCTAAACGCGAAGTGAAAAACGCGCGTGAAGAGGGTGTCGAGTTCCAGTTCAACGTCCAGCCGTTAGGCATTGAAGTGAATGCTAACGGTAAAGTCTGCGGCGTGAAGATGGCGCGTACCGAAATGGGCCAGCCAGACGCGAAAGGCCGTCGGCGCGCGGAAATCGTCGCCGGTTCTGAACACGTCGTACCTGCTGATGCGGTTATTATGGCATTTGGTTTCCGTCCGCACAGCATGGAATGGCTGGCGAAACACAGCGTGGAGCTGGATTCCCAGGGGCGCGTCATTGCGCCGGAAGGCAGCGATAATGCCTTCCAGACCAGTAACCCAAAAATCTTCGCCGGTGGCGATATCGTGCGCGGTTCCGATCTGGTGGTGACGGCGATTGCCGAAGGCCGTAAGGCGGCGGATGGGATTCTGAACTACCTGGAAGTGTAATGCGAAAGCCTGGATAGTCGTCTTATCCGGGTAATCCATCATCGCCCGACGGGATTCAGCGTCGGGCTTTTTTTATGAGCTTAACAAATCGGTGCGGATTTTTTCGACTGGCTTTGATCTGTGCCTGCCGCATTCACGATAAACAGAGTGGATATGATCCATATCCATAGCGTGCTTATGGTCATGCCTCTTTTAATGCCGCGTTATACCACTGGCATATATGTTCCAGACGGGTAATCGCTGAACCAACAGTCACCGCCCATGCGCCTTGCCGCCTGGCTTCGGCCGCCTGAGCGGGCGTGTTATAGCGCCCCTCAGCATTCACCCGACATCCCGCTTCAGTCAGCGCTTTCACCAGTACCAGATCAGGTTCATTCGGGATATGTGCCGTGGTATAGCCCGACAGTGTGGTGCCAATAATCTCAGCGCCGAGCGCCTGACAAGACAGTCCATCTTCCAGAGAAGAACAGTCGGCCATCGCCACCAGCTTGTGCTGGTGAATCCGTGTCAGCAGCGCGGCCACAGGAACAGGGCGTTCACGGTCGGTACCATCAATAGCAATAATATCGGCTTTGGCCTGCGCCAGTGCATCAATATCTTCCAGATATGGCGTGATCCGCACCGGGGAACCGTCCAGATCGCGTTTAATAATGCCAATCACAGGTACCATCACTAACGCGCGGACAGCGCGCAGATTTTCTACGCCTTCGATTCGCAATGCCACAGCGCCAGCCTGTTCTGCAGCCTGCGCCATCGCAGCAACGATATCCGGTTTATCCAAAGGGCTGCCGGGGACTGGCTGGCAAGAAACAATCAAACCACCGTTCGCGCTAATATGTGCATCCAGTCTCTCAAGTAAAGACATAATAGCTCCCTGATTAATAACCCCGAATTCAGGCTGTGCAAGGTATTGAGGAACCAGAATCCGCTGAAGCGTTAACGCACGTCAGGATGCGGACAGGCTATTGAGGTGGCGCGTTCAACTTGACCAGACGCGTGGCGATGAATGGCATCAATCATCATTGAACATGGCACCTTCGGCAAACTCCCGGCGGATTGGCGGTTTCAGCTTAACACAAGAATTCGGGAGTGATCAGAAAACAGGCCCCAAAGGGCCTGGAAAGGATTATTTCACAACACGTAGCGACGGACGCCCGCCACGAGGAGGCGGCGTGTCATCAGGATCGTCATCGTGATTATCCGGCTTATCGCCATCAATCACCGACATGACCGTTTCGCTGTCAGACTGCTCTTCGTCATCGTTCAGGCTGCTAACGTCCGCGTCATAGGCTGCTTCCGGTTCGAACATGGTTCCGGCGCCATTCTCTCTCGCATAAACCGCCAGCACAGCAGCCATCGGAACAGAGACATTGCGCGGCACGCCGCCAAAACGCGCGTTGAAACGCACTTCGTCGTTGGCCAGTTCCAGATTACCGACAGCGCGTGGGGCAATATTAAGCACAATTTGCCCATCGCGAGCGTACTCCATCGGGACAATTACTCCCGGCAGCGTCACGTCAACAACCAGATGCGGAGTCAACTGGTTATCCAGCAGCCATTCATAAAACGCCCGTAACAGATACGGGCGACGCGGCGTCAGCTGTAATACGTCCATCATTTAGCCTCGACCAAGGCGCATTTCACGCTCGGCTTCAGTTAAAGATGCGAGGAAGGAGTCACGTTCAAATACGCGAGTCATATAGCCTTTGAGCTCTTTCGCCCCTGCGCCAACCAGCTCGACACCGAGCACCGGCAAACGCCACAGCAGCGGAGCCAGGTAACAATCAACCAGGCTGAACTCATCGCTCAGGAAGTATGGCTTCTGCGTGAACACCGGCGCAATCGCCAGCAGCTCTTCACGCAACTGCTTACGCGCTGCATCAGCCTGCGCGGCAGTACCCGTCTGAATGGTATTCATCAGCGAATACCAGTCTTTTTCGATACGATGCATGTACAGACGGCTTTCCCCACGGGCCACCGGATAAACCGGCATTAACGGCGGATGCGGGAAACGCTCATCCAGGTATTCCATAATGATGCGAGATTCCCACAGAGTGAGCTCACGATCCACAAGCGTCGGTACGCTTTGATTCGGGTTGAGGTCAATCAGATCCTGAGGCGGGTTGTCCTTCTCCACGTGCTCTATCTCAAAACTAACACCTTTTTCGGCCAGCACAATGCGGACCTGATGGCTATAGATGTCAGTAGGACCAGAAAACAGCGTCATTACCGAACGTTTGTTGGCAGCGACAGCCATGAAAACCTCCAGGTATATTCAGAATTTTTGTACTGCTGCCGACCACATATGGCCAGCCAGATGTAAAAACCCCATTTGCGTGACATCATTTCCGCCCATCATCCAGACAAAAAATGAACAATCACCTGCATTTGGGCAGAAAATTGGATGATAGTTTACCAGATTTTGCAGACGTTGTGGTGAGGGGATTCTGGAAATGCTGAAAAAGTAGTAATAACGGGGCGATTATAGAGAGAAAGTGGCTGATTAATTCATAAAAAAACCCGCCGAAGCGGGTTTTTTCGCAAATTGTTCTGCACAAGCAGAAAACAATTAACGTTTGGAGAACTGCGGACGACGACGCGCTTTACGCAGGCCGACTTTCTTACGTTCAACCTGACGAGCATCACGGGTAACGAAGCCTGCTTTACGCAGTTCGCCACGCAGAGACTCATCATACTCCATCAGAGCGCGGGTGATACCGTGACGGATCGCACCAGCCTGACCAGAGATACCACCACCTTTAACAGTGATGTACAGATCCAGTTTCTCAACCATGTCGACCAGTTCCAGCGGCTGACGAACTACCATACGGGCAGTTTCACGGCCAAAGTACTGTTCCAGAGAACGTTGGTTGATAACGATTTTACCGTTGCCCGGTTTGATGAACACGCGAGCTGCGGAACTTTTGCGGCGACCAGTGCCGTAGTATTGATTTTCAGCCATTGCCTATAATCCCGATTAGATGTCAAGAACTTGCGGTTGCTGTGCCGCGTGGTTGTGCTCGTTGCCCGCGTAAACTTTCAGTTTACGGAACATAGCACGACCCAGCGGGCCTTTTGGCAGCATGCCTTTAACCGCGATTTCAATCACACGCTCAGGACGGCGGGCAATCATCTCTTCAAAGGTCGCTTGTTTGATACCACCGATGTGGCCAGTGTGGTGGTAATACATTTTGTCTTCACGCTTGTTGCCGGTTACAGCAACTTTTTCTGCGTTCAGAACGATAATGTAATCACCGGTATCAACGTGCGGAGTATATTCCGCTTTATGCTTACCGCGCAGGCGACGAGCCAGTTCAGTAGCCAGACGGCCCAGAGTTTTACCGGTCGCGTCAACAACATACCAGTCACGTTGTACGGTTTCTGGTTTAGCTGTAAAAGTTTTCATTAAAAGCTTACCCAAATAAATAAGTTACACGTTGGCGAACACCCAAACGTTTGGTCAGTTGAGGTTCACACGACAAAGTCCGGCAAACCTACCCCTTCGAATAGCCTATGCCGGCGCATAGAAAGTTTTGGGAAAAAAACCTTCTCGTAACGTGGGGTCGCAAGATTATAGAGAAGTCGAGGTCAAAGATCGACCCCTTTATGTGATTTGTCCCCGTTTTTAGCCCGGTAAATGCTCCCGCTTCAGATACTCTTCGCTCTGCATCTCTTGCAAACGCGATAAACAGCGCTGGAATTCGAATTTCAGCCGTTCGCCCTGGTAAATGTCATACAGCGGCACCGCCGCACTGACCACCAGCTTGACGTGACGTTCGTAAAACTCATCCACCAGCGCGATAAATCGCCGCGCTTCGCTCTCAAGCTGCGCCGTCATAACCGGAACATCAAAGAGCATCACGGTGTGAAACAGGCGAGAAAGCGCAATATAGTCATGCTGGCTACGCGCATCCATACACAGCGTCGTAAAAGAAGCGGCCAGCGTCTGGTTTTCTACGCCCAGCGTCGGCAGAGGACGATGGTTTATCTCCAGCGTAGGCGTTTGCTCACGCTTCGCCCCCGCCAGAACCAGCCAAAGCTTATCCATCTGTTGCTGCGTCTCTGCGTTCAGCGGCGACAGCCACAGATGCGCCTGGGTCAGCGTGCGCAAACGGTAATCAATACCGGCATCCACGTTCATTACATCGCAATGCTGCTTGATCGCGTCAATGGCGGGCAGGAAACGGGCACGCTGAAGACCGTTTCGGTACAACTCGTCCGGCGGGATGTTCGACGTCGCCACCAGAGTAATGCCGCGCGCGAACAGCGCTTTCATCAGGCCGCCAAGCAGCATCGCGTCGGTGATGTCAGAAACAAAAAACTCATCAAAACAGAGCACATCCGTTTCAGCTTTAAAGCGGTCGGCAACGATCTCCAGCGGGTCGCTGTGCCCCTGCAGAGTGGTTAACGCTTCGTGGACGCGCAGCATAAAACGGTGAAAATGCAGACGCTGTTTACGCTCGCCAGGCAAACTTTGATAGAACATATCCATCAGCCAGGTTTTCCCCCGCCCCACCCCGCCCCACATATAGAGGCCACGCACCGCGACTGGCTCAGCGGCAGACTGACGTCTACCCAGCAGCTTACCGAGTTTTGCCCGCAGACCGCCCTCATTTTGCGGCACGGCGGCGGGCTTATTCTGTAATTCCTGGTAAATGGTATCAAGACGACTAACCGCTTCTTGCTGAACGTCGTCAGGTTGGTAATGACCCTCTTTGAGGGCAGAAAGGTAACGCGATGTTGGGGACAGGCTTTGCATGATCTACTTGTTATTCCTTGAAAACCGTCGTGCCGTAGCTCACGATTGACGAAAAAAAGGCCGTTCTACACTACGCGATGATACGCCAGGATTCCACTTCTGTAGAATTAGCGGTTATAGTGGCATTATCGGGCGCAGGCGGAGAGCCTCAAAACCACCCTACGGAACCACAAAACAACGGGAGATGTTCATGACCTGGGAATATGCGCTAATTGGGCTAGTTGTCGGTATTATCATTGGCGCCGTCGCTATGCGTTTTGGCAACCGCAAATTACGCCAACAACAGGCTCTGCAATTCGAACTGGAAAAGAATAAAGCAGAGCTGGAAGAGTACCGTGAAGAACTGGTGAGCCATTTCGCCCAGAGCGCCGAGCTTCTGGATAACATGGCACGTGACTATCGCCAGCTGTACCAGCATATGGCGAAAAGCTCCAGTACCCTTTTGCCGGACAGCATGGCTGACGCCAATCCTTTCCGTAACCGACTGGCGGAGTCAGAAGCGGGCAACGATCAAGCGCCGGTGCAAATGCCGCGTGATTATTCTGAAGGCGCGTCCGGCCTGCTGCGCGGCGGTGTCAAACACGACTAATGCGCCCTCAGTAATAAAAATATTTTCCGGGCGTATCTCCTGCGCCCGTCTCCCCCTTTCATCCCAGCTACAATTTAAACATCGATCACATTGTTACCTGATCGAAAATTCAATAACATCAGGCTATTCGGGACGTTTTCCATACACCTCAGGTTATGAGAGCCAGCATCTAATGAAGAAACAGACTTTGCTGTTGAGTGCGTTAGCGTTAAGCATTGGGTTATCGTTGTCCGCCTTACCTCCGGCTGCGGCATCATTACCGACACAGGTTCCCGGTCAGGGCGCATTGCCAAGCCTTGCGCCGATGCTGGAAAAAGTGTTACCGGCGGTGGTCAGCATACAGGTCGAAGGCTCGGCCTCGCCGACCCAGAATATGCCGGAAGAGTTGAAAAAGTATTTTGGCGACAACGTGCCGCAAGAGCAGGCTCAGCCTTTTGAAGGCCTTGGGTCCGGCGTCATTATTAATGCGGCGAAAGGCTACGTGTTAACCAATAATCACGTCATCGCCCACGCGCAGAAAATCAGCGTCCAGCTCAATGATGGCCGCGAATTTGACGCAAAGCTGGTCGGCAGCGATGAACAGAGTGATATCGCCCTGCTGCAGATACAAAAACCCAGTAATCTGACCCAAATCGCAATTGCCGATTCTGACAAACTGCGGGTGGGGGATTTCGCCGTCGCCGTTGGCAACCCGTTCGGTCTCGGACAAACCGCCACTTCCGGGATTATTTCCGCCCTCGGGCGTAGCGGGCTGAACCTTGAGGGGCTGGAAAACTTCATTCAGACCGATGCTTCCATCAACCGCGGCAACTCTGGCGGTGCGCTATTAAATCTCAACGGTGAGCTGATCGGTATCAACACCGCTATTCTGGCCCCGAGCGGCGGCAGCATCGGCATTGGTTTTGCGATCCCAAGCAATATGGCCAGAACCCTTGCCCAGCAGCTGATCCAATTTGGTGAAATCAAACGCGGTCTGCTGGGGATTAAAGGCATGGAGATGAGCGCGGATATCGCCAAAGCGATGAACCTTAACGTTCAGCGCGGCGCATTTGTCAGCGAAGTTCTGCCAGGCTCCGGCGCCGCGAAGGCAGGGGTCAAATCCGGTGACGTTATCGTCAGCCTGAACGGCAAACCGCTCAGTAGCTTCGCCGAACTGCGTTCCCGCATCGCGACCACAGAACCCGGAACCAAAGTGAAGTTAGGGCTGCTGCGTGACGGTAAAAATATTGATGTCGATGTCACGCTGGATAAGAGCACCTCATCAACCGCCAGCGCGGAGCTCATTACTCCCGCCTTACAGGGTGCATCATTAAGCGACGGTAAGATGAAAGATGGAACTCAGGGCGTGCTCATTGATAGCGTCGATAAAGGCAGTCCTGCGGCGCAGGCAGGGCTACATAAAGACGATATGATTATCGGCCTCAACCGAGAGCGTATTCATTCCATTGCGGAACTGCGAAAAATGCTGGAAAACAAACCAACGGTCATCGCGCTGAACGTTATCCGCGGTAATGAAAGCATTTATCTGCTCCTGCATTAACTCGCTTCCGGACATCGCATACCGTGCGATGTCCGGATAAGTCGTGTTATGCTGCGACTGTCCATTCACCAACGATATCTGCATCATGCCTGGAAAGCTTTTACGTTCGATAATCATCGGTCTGATCGTCGGGGGAGTATTATTGGCCGTTATGCCTTCGCTACGCCAATGGCACCTTTCGCCGACCACAGAGTACGATAGCGCGGATGAATCCCCCGCCAGCTATAATTCTGCCGTTCGTCGCGCCGCCCCTGCGGTGGTCAACGTCTATAATCGCGCCCTTAATAGCAGCAGCCATAATCAGTTGACTCTCGGGTCCGGTGTCATAATGGACCAACGTGGTTATATTCTGACGAATAAGCACGTTATTAACGATGCGGACCAGATTATCGTCGCATTGCAGGATGGTCGGGTTTTTGAAGCGCTCCTGGTCGGTTCCGACTCCCTTACCGATCTGGCGGTGTTAAAAATCAACGCCAGCGGTGGCCTGCCTGTCATCCCGATTAACCCAAAACGTGTGCCGCATATTGGTGACGTCGTGCTGGCGATTGGTAACCCGTACAACCTCGGGCAGACCATTACCCAGGGAATTATCAGCGCCACCGGTCGTATCGGCCTCAACCCCACCGGACGGCAGAACTTCCTGCAGACCGACGCGTCAATCAACCACGGTAACTCCGGCGGCGCGCTGGTGAATTCGCTGGGCGAACTGATGGGGATCAACACCCTTTCATTTGATAAAAGTAACGATGGCGAAACGCCGGAGGGGATCGGTTTTGCCATTCCTTTTCAACTGGCAACCAAGATTATGGATAAGCTGATCCGTGATGGTCGCGTCATCCGTGGCTACATAGGTATCAGTGGTCGAGAGATTGCGCCACTGCATACGCAAGGTGGCGGCAGTCTCGATCAGATCCAGGGGATCGTGGTGAACAGCGTCGCACCGGATGGGCCAGCCGCCCTGGCGGGGATCCGCGCCAACGACGTGATTATCTCGGTTAACAATAAGCCAGCCGTTTCGGCGCTGGAAACCATGGATCAGGTGGCGGAGATTCGCCCGGGATCGGAAATTCCGGTGGTCATTATGCGTGACGATAAAAAAATCACCCTGCATGTCATCGTACAGGAATATCCGGCAACAAATTAACAAGCTCGCCCGGACAAGGGAACGCTTTTAGTCAGCAAATTTAGCCCTGACCGGGGATCTGACCAGAAACCCGGTTACGGTCATCAGCGACCACCACACAGGCCACGCGATCTGATGTTCCCGCGGCATCATTCATGCAAACATCCCGGAGCGACTTTTGCCATAGCTCTCGCTGGCACCTGCCAGTCAAAAGACAGATTTGCAGTCATTAAGGAGCCAGAGAAGCGCGTAAAAAGCCGGAGCGCAGGCCCCGGCTTCCCTTTTCGTTAAACGCTATTTGTTCACGAAATCCTCGCCGAGGGCGATATCTTTCTTCAGCGTGTCCAACATACCTTCCAGAGCATGTTGTTCAAACGCGCTGAGTTTACCGATGGGCCGCCGCTCTTCTACACCATTTTTACCTAACAGCAGCGGCTGTGAGAAAAAGCGGGCATATTGACCATCGCCCTCAACGTAAGCGCATTCCACCACCCCTTGTTCGCCCTGCAGGGCCCGCACCAAAGAGAGGCCAAATCGCGCGGCGGCCTGGCCCATAGACAGCGTTGCTGAACCGCCGCCAGCTTTTGCCTCAACAACTTCAGTGCCTGCATTCTGAATGCGTTTGGTTAAATCCACCACTTCCTGCTCGCTAAAGCTCAC
This sequence comes from Klebsiella indica, assembly GCF_005860775.1. Classification (GTDB taxonomy): domain Bacteria; phylum Pseudomonadota; class Gammaproteobacteria; order Enterobacterales; family Enterobacteriaceae; genus Klebsiella; species Klebsiella indica. The sequence continues at coordinate 30,587 of NZ_VCHQ01000034.1, read as the reverse complement.
GCCCGCAATTTGTGACAATAAAGGCAGAATCGTCACCCCTGAGTGGCCGCCAATAACCGGTACGTCTATCGCCGTTGAAGATTTATCTTTCAGTTCGGCAACAAAAGTATTAGAACGAATAATATCCAGCGTGGTGACGCCAAACAGCTTGTTCTTGTCATAAATACCGGCTTTCTTTAGCACTTCCGCCGCGATCGCCACGGTTGTATTGACTGGATTGGTAATAACGCCAATGCAGGCTTGTGGGCAGGTTTTGGCAATCTGTAGCACCAGATTCTTCACAATACCGGCATTGACATTAAATAAATCTGAACGATCCATGCCGGGCTTACGCGCCACGCCTGCGGATATCAGCACCACATCGGCGCCTTCCAGCGCTGGCGTCGCGTCTTCACCGGAAAAACCTTTGATTTTTACATCGGTAGGGATATGACTAAGATCCACCGCCACGCCCGGCGTGACCGGAGCGATGTCGTACAACGAGAGTTTTGAACCTGAAGGCAGTTGGGTCTTAAGTAGTAGGGCAAGCGCCTGGCCAATTCCACCAGCTGCGCCGAGGACTGCAACTTTCATCCTAAACTCCTTATTATGGTTAATATCGTCTTTCGTTACTCCGTGGCCGGGACCTTAATTCACGAGATGAATAATTACAATAATTATGGTTGAAGAATGCGTCGTTGCGCGTAGCAATGCAGCAACATTGCGTTTCTCCCTGGGGCCGATCATCCAGCAAAGCGTAGTACCGGAACGACTACTGGTTACAATACACCCAGCGTGTTCAACAGAACAATATCATTTAATAACATTTTATTTACTTTTCCCGCAATTTGCGCACCGTGACGAAGGCATGTTCCTGATTAGTTTTTTTTGCTAAAATATGCCCCCTTCATAATATTTTTTACGCTTCTCCTCTGCGGATTATTTGCATAAAAATGCATTCTTATGCATAATAAGACGGTTTTTACCACCATAATTGGGTGACTTATGCGAATTTCGGCAAAACAAGAAGAACTGGTTAAAGCGTTTAAAGCGCTGCTAAAAGAAGAAAAATTCAGCTCTCAAGGTGAAATCGTACAAGCATTACAAGAAGAAGGTTTCGATAATATCAACCAATCGAAAGTCTCACGTATGCTGACGAAATTTGGCGCGGTACGTACGCGTAATGCAAAAATGGAAATGGTTTATTGCCTGCCTGCCGAGCTTGGTGTGCCGACCACCTCCAGCCCGTTGAAAAATCTGGTGCTGGACATCGACTATAACGATTCAGTCGTGGTCATCCGTACCAGCCCTGGCGCGGCACAGCTGATCGCCCGCCTTCTGGACTCCCTTGGCAAGGCTGAAGGCATCCTTGGCAGTATCGCCGGAGATGACACCATCTTTACCACACCGGCCAGGGGTTTTTCCGTTAAAGAGCTGCATGACGCCATTCTCGTCCTGTTTGAGCAGGAACTCTAAACGACGTCCCTCTGGTTAGCGCCAGGGGGATGCCTTTCAAAAAATTATCATTTCTTTAACATTTTGTGTGTTTTTTCGCCTCTATACATTCCTTTACCTAATGGTTCAGTCTAAAACGCACAAAAGATCAAATCCATCTATCATAATGATTTAATTGAATATATCAGGTAATAACGGCCAAACGATGATATTTGTAATTCTTATACGTTATAAGAAAGATACTTCTTTGTAATCATTATTGATAGAAATAATTAGCACGGTATTAATATTTTCAGTTATTAGTGTATACTTGATTTTGTGATAGGGGTCACGAAACAAAAGCCCCTGACAAAAAGATTCGACGAGGTCAATATCATGAAAATCAAAACCACTGTAGCAATACTGAGCATCCTCTCTGTCCTCTCTTTTGGTGCTTTCGCCGCTGATGTTATCAACGGCGAACAGGCTCAAGGCCGGCAGGCCATCGGTACCGTTTCCGTTAGCGCAGTCAGTTCCTCCCCGATGGACATGCGCGAAATGCTGAACCAGAAAGCGCAAGAAAAAGGAGCTTCTTCTTATCGCATTATCGAAGCGCACGCTGGTGACCAGTGGCACGCCACGGCTGAACTTTATCAATAAGATTTAATGAGAGTTGATAATTAACTGAATACAGAATCTCTTCAGCGGCCAGGTTGATCGCAACCTCCTGCCGCTGCAATGACTAAGGTTGGAGAAAAGATCATGAAAAGCGCAATGATTATCGCATCCCTGGGACTGGCATCCGTTCTCTCTTTCGGCGCGAATGCGGCAGTCAACCAAGTGAACGCAGAGCAGGCACAAAATCTGCAGTCCATGGGTACCGTCTCTATTTCTCAGGTAGGCAGCGCCCCGATGGATATGCGTCAACAACTGGCGGCTAAGGCCGAGAAAGAAGGCGCCAGCAGCTACCGTATTATTGAAGCCCGTACTGGCGATAGCTGGCACGCAACGGCTGAGTTGTACAAATAAACCCTCGTCGTCTTATCCGACGACTTGCCCCTGCTCTGTCAGGGGCCTTTTTATGCCTGACGCAGATTAAAACGCAGCGCGCCTTCCAGCTCTTCTTCCGCTTCATCAAACAGCAAAATTAATGCGCCAAATCGCCGACGCTGATTATCGTTTAAATGAATAAACTGAATCTCCAGCGGTACTGGCAGCAACCCGCCGGTCACCGCGTCCCACAGCGAATCAAGGTTATTCACTTTCTCACGTTCTAAAGCAAAGGTACGCGAAAACTGGCGATAAAAATCCTGCTGCTCGATTATGCCATCAAAGTCAAAGGTATAAGTCATCATCACACGCATCCTGTCCACACCTGCAACCCGAATTATTTTGGGTATATCTCCCCTGATCCGGCGTCTCTCTGCACGCTGGTGGTAGAGTCGTTACTCTGATGATTAAGTATAGTGATTCGCTGCTAACTGCTGGTGAGAACATGCTGATATTTATGGAGTACCTCCACCAGCCTGCGTACAGGTTCGGTCACCTGCCCAGACGCGTCCCATTGCTGCAATTTTTGCTGATAAATATCCAGCTCATTAAGCAGACGGGTAAAATAGTAGCGCCGCTTATCATCATTACTGGCGGAAATAACGCGATCCGCCGTACGACGTAGCTGCCGATGAAACGCCGACAAATCATCGTTTATGGGAACCGGCGCATCACGCAAACGCTGATGTGCGATGATCAGGGTCAGCGCCAGACGAAAACGGGCGATATCGCCCGGAAACTTATTCAGCAATAGAAAAAGCTGGCGATAGAGTGCCGGTAAATGGTTCTCTTTACGCCGTGTCATATTGGTCGTCAGCGACGACACTGCCGCGGAGACAAACTGGTTGAGCAGGACCCTCCCGGTGCGGGCCCGCGAATTATCGCGCACCAGCAATATGACCATCAGCGCGAGGAAACATCCCACGATCTGCCCTAATGCGCTATCGAGGAACTGGTTAAACTCAAACTGCATCGGATTATCGAGCACCAGAATATTGATCGTGCTGGCCAGCGCCCCCAGCGATCCCAGCCGCCGTTTTTGTACCTCAATGCCGATAAAAAACGCCATCGCCGCAAGGCTGATGCATAATAACAGCATACTTTGCTGGGTCGCAGGCATGATCACAAGGAAAAACAGTGCGCCCAACGGCAAAGCGGCCAGCGTGCCATAAAGGAAATCAATCGCCACCATCCGCGGATTGGGCAGACGCATCGCCAGCGAGGTGACGACAGCAATCATCACCATTGCCCCACTCCCCGAAGTCCAGCCGGTCCACAGCCAGAACAGCGTACCAAGGATACAAGAGATCGAAGTACGCCAGAAGTTGACCATCGCATGATGACGCTCAGCAGACTCAGCTTTAACAACCACCTCGCCCTGTAGCACCTCATCCTCAATACGGCTGATTTTAGTATTACCGACAACGCCTCGTTTTAATAACAAATAACGCGTCGCAGCACCAACCCAACTGTAAATCGTCACCGGCGTATTATGCTCCCCTTTCCAGGTAAGAAAACGGCGCATGCGCTTGAGTTGTCGGTGCACATCCTGAACGGTTTCAACCGGCTCGGCAAACAGTTCACGGTAATCACTGGTAACCATCTCAGGCCGTGTATTCTGAATTAAATAGGTTTCACAGGCCTGGGTAATTAAAGTCAACGAAAGGGTATTGATTGCCTTCAGGCGCTGATTGGCCTTTGCCCAGCGTGAAGACTCCATGATCAAATTACTGCGCATGCCTTCCATTGCATTTGTTCGGCGAACCAGCGCGCCCCAGGCGCTGTCGGTTTCCTCTTTGTCGCCGTGGGCCACGCAAAGCTGCATCAGACGATATTGCGCAATCAGCAGATTATCCAGCTCAAGGTCGATCTCTTTTTTTATCGAACGCGGTGAAAACACCAGGTCGGCCATGATTGCACTGACGATACCAACCACAATTTCGCTGCAGCGTTCGACGGCAAATTGTGGCGCCAGCATCGGCTCTTCATGGATAGTGATGATAATGATAAGCGCGGTATAACCCGCCAGCCCCCAGGCATAAGAGTTTTCTACTCGTACCAGTGATGAAATCCAGGTGCAGAATCCCGCCCACAGGCAGCAAACCAGCAACATAAGCAGCGGTGCGCGGATCATCAACATTGTAATCGCCAGCGCGGCAAAGCAACCGATAAAAGTGCCGATGATACGCAGCATCCCGCGATAGCGAATCGCCCCAGAGTAAGGCTCTCCCCCGGCGGCAAATGCTGGCCCTGCGGCGACAATCGCCGCGGTCAGTACTGCCCAGCGCGGCGTTTCCAGTTGGAAGTGGAAACCGACGAATAATGCCAGCACCACCGCGCAGGCTAACTTAACGGCAAACCGGAGATGCCGAGGGTCAATCGTGAAGATCCCCATAACGATTAACCGAACTCACGCAGGCGCATCGCCAGTTTCTGGAAGATGTTCGCCTTGCGGATATCACGATCTTTTTTCCCCGTAATCACTACCGTCGCGGTGGTTCCCGCAGGCCAGAGATTACCCTGCTGATGATCAAGATGAATGCGCACCGGTACGCGCTGTGCAAGGCGTACCCATTCAAGATTAGAATCAATCGAAGCCAGCCCTTTTGCATCACTACTGCTGCTGGTATTAGTAACCCCTGCCGCGATGCTATCTACAGTACCTTTAAGAATATGCCCGCTTCCCAATGGCGTGATTTCGGCCCGGTAACCGGGACGCACGCCCTCAAGCTTGGTCTCTTCAAGATAGGCCATGACATAAAAAGTATTCTGCTTCACCAGCGCAACGGCCGTTGAGCCGCGCGTGATGAACTCGCCGCTGTAAACGTTCAGGTTGGTCACCCACCCATCAGCAGGCGCACGAATCACCGTACGGGCGAGATCCAGCTTTGCCAGATCGCGGCTTGCTATTGCTTTGGCCAGTTGCTGCTCAACGGTTTGCAGAGCGTTATTTGCCTGATCGATCTCCTCCCGGGACATCGCCTGTACGCCAAGACGATTACGGCGGCTGGCTTCCGCGCGCTTCTCTCGCGCCTCGGTCTGGTAATAGGAGACATCAGCTTCCGCTTCGGCTAACGCTTTCTGATATCGCGGCTGGTCAATGACGAACAAGATCTGGTCTTTCTTAACCAGTTGGTTATCCTTTACATTCACCTGTGAAATCAGGCCGGACACATCCGGGGCGATGGCCACAATATCCGCACTAAAACGCGCGTCGCGTGTCCAGGGTGAAGTGGTGTAATACACCCATGCGCGGAAAATAGCGAAAAATGCAAAGATAACCAGTATCACTGTGATTGCGGTACGGAGGGTATTTCTTGTTAGTGTTTTCACATCAACCTCAAACGAACAAACGCGATATCAGATAAAACAGGCAGCAATACAGCGCGGTATTAAACAACGCCGGGTGCCAGACAAAATCATAGATGCCGGTCGGAACCAGCAAGCGATGCACCAGCCAGAAGATAGCCAGCGACAATAGCAATTCAAAGAAGATCGGCGGAAATGACAAGCCGAAAATCACAATGACAGGAAACAGACTCATGATGACCTTGATAAGAAGCGTACAGGTGGTATATGCGATGCGTTTATTATTTAGCTAACAATATAGTAACGTAATAATTGCAGCCTTATCTATATTGTGTGATCTAAATCACTTTTAACCCAGAGTGAATAATGGAACGACTAAAACGTATGTCCATTTTTGCCAGAGTGGTCGAACTCGGTTCGTTTACCGCCGCGGCGCGCCAGCTCCAGATGAGCGTTTCATCCATCAGCCAGACAGTTGCCAAACTGGAAGATGAACTACAGGTGAAGCTACTTAATCGCAGTACCCGTAGCCTTGGCTTAACAGAAGCAGGAAAAATCTATTATCAAGGCTGTCGGCGAATGTTGTTCGAAGTTCAGGATGTCCATGAACAGCTGTATGCATTTAACAATACACCTATCGGTACGCTTCGTATCGGCTGCTCTTCAACGATGGCACAGAATGTCCTGGCCAGCATAACGGCGGAAATGCTCAAAGAGTACCCGGGATTATCGATAAACCTGGTCACCGGCATCCCTGCGCCAGACCTGATTGCCGATGGCCTGGATGTGGTGATTCGCGTTGGCGCGCTACAGGACTCCAGCCTCTTTTCCCGCCGCCTGGGCTCTATGCCGATGGTACTCTGCGCGGCGAAAAACTATCTTCAGCACGCCGGGTATCCGGAAAAGCCGACAGATCTCGCCAGCCACTCCTGGCTTGAATACAGTGTACGGCCTGATAATGAATTCGAAATCATCGCCCCGGAAGGGATCTCAACCAAACTGATCCCTCAGGGGCGTTTTGTCACTAATGATCCCATGACGCTGGTCCGCTGGCTGACAGCGGGCGTCGGGGTGGCATATGTCCCGATAATGTGGGCGATCGACGAGATAAACCGTGGTGAAATCGAGATCCTGCTACCGAGCTATCAGTCAGATCCGCGCCCGGTTTACGCATTGTATACCGAGAAAGATAAACTGCCGCTGAAAGTACAGGTGTGCATTAACTACCTGACTGAGTATTTCGTCGGCGTAGCAAAAATTTATCAGGGGATGCATGGCCGCGGAGGCGCCTGATCTCCCGGAAAGAAGGTAGCGATAGTTAACGCGCTGTGCTGAATGAGTCACTCGACTGTCTGCCGCTGACGTGCGGCTTTCATCGCAACGCCGCAGAGTTGATTTGCGCTTTCGCAGGGGCGAAAGCGCACTGGGACAGGTCAGGCAGTACCGCCGACGGTAAGATTATCGACTTTAAGCGTTGGCTGACCGACGCCTACCGGCACGCTCTGCCCCTCTTTACCGCAGACGCCGACGCCGCTGTCCAGCTTCAGATCGTTACCCACCATCGAAATCTGCTGCATCGTTTCAATCCCGGAACCGATAAGCGTGGCGCCTTTCACCGCTTTTGTCACTTTTCCCTTTTCAATCAGGTAAGCTTCCGAGGTCGAAAAGACAAACTTACCGGAGGTGATATCCACCTGGCCGCCACCGAAGTTCGGCGCATAGATACCGTAATCAACCGATTCGATAATCTCCTGCGGTGTCGATTTCCCCGCCAGCATGTAGGTGTTGGTCATCCGCGGCATCGGCAAATGCGCGTAGGACTCGCGACGTCCGTTGCCGGTTGGTGCGACGCCCATCAGCCTGGCGTTGAGCTTGTCCTGCATGTAGCCTTTAAGAATACCGTTTTCGATCAGTACGTTATACTGACCCGGCGTACCTTCGTCATCAATAGCGACGGAGCCGCGGCGATCGGCAATCGTGCCATCATCCACCACAGTACACAGCTCAGAGGCCACCCGTTCCCCCATATGACCGCTGAAAACCGACGTCCCGCGACGGTTAAAATCGCCTTCCAGACCATGTCCGACCGCTTCGTGCAACAATACGCCAGGCCAACCTGCGCCTAATACGACTGGCAACATCCCGGCAGGCGCCGCGACGGCGCCCAAATTGACCAGCGCCATACGCACGGCTTCTCTCGCCCAGACATCGGCGCGCACTTCGCCATCTTGTACCGCGAGGAAATAGTCATAACCAAAACGGCCGCCGCCGCCGCTGGCGCCGCGTTCGCGTCTGCCATCCTCTTCCACCAGCACGCTGACGGAGAGACGCACCAGCGGACGCACATCGGCCGCCAGCGTACCGTCGGTGGCGGCAACAAGAATTAATTCGTAAACGCCGCTCAGGCTGGCGGAAACTTCCTGCACCCGCTTGTCGGCGGCACGAGCGGTTTTATCCACCCGGCGCAGAATATCCAGCTTCTCTTCACGACTCATGCTTTGCAGCGGATCGATACGGGTATAGAGCGAGCGGTATCCTACTTCGCCGAGAGTATGAACTTCCCCGTCGCCGTGGTCGCGCACGATGGTGCGAGCCGCCTGTGCGCTCTGTTCCAGCGCCAGCAGGCTGATTTGGTCGGCGTAAGCAAAACCGGTTTTTTCCCCGCTTACCGCACGCACGCCGACGCCCTGATCGATATTGTACGAACCATCTTTAATGATGCCGTCTTCCAGAACCCAGGACTCGTGATAGCTCGACTGAAAATAGAGATCGCCATAATCAAGACGGCGCTCGGCCAGTTGACCAAGAATGGCAAACAGATCCTGATGATTCAGGCCATTTGCCGACAGTAATTGTTCACTTACCAGGTTCAGACTCATCGTTATGCTACTCGTTTGTTGCCGCCTTTCAGGCGGAAAAAAGTACCCTAAATAGTGCAGACTGCCGGGCAGGAATGCCAAAAAAGGCTCCTGAACGGCGCTTGTGCCGCCCCCTACGGGACAGGTCGGGCCATTTCTGACCTGCGCGCGTATAACCACCTGAAGTATGACGGGTACAGAATGCTATCTATTGAGAGTGCGATAATTCCCCACAATCGTCAAATCATTGCTTTTTGTCGCTCCGTGCCTGGCGCAGGACTTCATTAATTTGCGGCTGATCGATAGGACCGGTAATGCGATAGCGCAAAATAGAGACCTTGTTCCACAGCGGCCCCAGCACCTTACTGGCGGCAAAGACCGCAGCGCCGATGATGGGGTTAACAGTAAAGGCCGCCGCGACACCCACAGTGGCCGAAATTTCCGGCGCCACCACCGCCTGCATATCCAGCTGGCGGCGGACGAGATCCACAGACCCTTTCATGGCGATATCGGCCTCCAGGCCATCGACCAGCGTATCGTCGGTATTCAGCACGCCGTCTTTAATCCACGCCGTACTGTGAATCGAATCGAAGTAGAACCCTTCGCTAAATGTATCGCTAAAATCAAAGCGCAGCTTGCGCAGCAGAGCGTCAACGCTGAGCAAACGCAAAAGCTGGCCTGCATGACCGGTGCTCAGATCGGTAAATTCACCTTTTCCAAGATGGCTTTTGAGGATCCCATTAAGTGACGCAACGTCAGGCTGCCACGGGGGCGCACGCCAGTGCAGATCATAATCCACATCGAACGACGATCCTTTTACCGGTGAAGAGATACCAAAGAAATTCACAAAATCATCGCTTTTATTACCGTGCAACTTACCCTTCAGCGACGTACGTACGCCGCCCGGGGCGTTAACCCAGGCACCATCAGTCGTCAGGCGGCCAAAACCGGTATCCACCAGTCCGTTCGTCAGCGTCAGGGTATCACCGCGGATAGTGAAATCGCCCTCAATACGGCCATATTTTTGCCCCCATAGCCAGCACTCCGCGCAACGGAGCTGAAGGTCAGGCCAGCCGTGGAAATCCCAATGAGCATCGGCCAAAGGAACGCGAGTTTCCGCCGCAGCGGAATTTTTTGCTGACGTCGGGTTGTAATAGAGGTAGCGGATCGTCGCCAGCCACGGCGCATTATTACTCATCGTCAGCGTCGCATTGATTTCACGACCCTGAGCGTCGATCTTCGTCCCCCCCATATCGGGCCGGGCAACAAGACTCACATTATTCCAGCGCTGACCCGCCATCACTAACGCAGGCGTACGCAATGTCACTCGCTCCGGCAAGCTCAGGTTACTGCTGACATCATTTGCTACGCCGCCCTGGAATAACGCCAGCCACTGTGCGCCATCCATCGGCGGCAAATTTAGCTCCACACCGGACTGCTCAGGAAGCGGTGAAACAGTCTTACTGTCAGAGGTCAAAATAGCGCGATCCAACGTCAGCTTATGACCCAGCAGCCAGCGACTATTAATATGGTTTTTAGCCCCTACGGCGCCGGTAAGATTGAAACTGCGCAACCCGCCATCGACCTTAATTTTTACTGGCAGGGACTCACCGGCTTTCTTATCCATCGGTGCGGGTAAGTGACTACTTACATTCTTCAGGTCACCGTTAATATCGACTTTGTAATTGACGCCGCCGCGGTAGGGCAATTCTATTGCCACCTTGCCATCCCAGGGCACGCTGCCGCTCAAAGCGCCATCCAACGCGTTTGGCAGTAAGCCGGTACGCGCAGGCTGCCAGTTAGCATTCATCCCAACGTTAATCAGGAACGCTTTTTCACCCTCAGCAGTCGAAAAATCAACATTCAGCGGCTGGTTAAACCACCTGGCATTCATTGGTTCGCTTTTCAGATCGCCGTTTACAAAGCTGAATTTACCGCTCAAATTGTGCAGCGTGGCATCAATAGGCTTGATAAACAACGTGTTATTTTTTAGCTGAACGTCACCTTCCGCGGTGGTCATCTCGCCATCCAGGGGAATATCAAGATGTAAGCGAGCGCTCACATCTCCATCCAGTTGCAGATCGGACAACGCCGCACCCAGAGATGCTTTCAACGGCGTCGCGTTAAAGTAAGGCCCCACATCTTTACCCAGCCCCTTAACATCGGCGTCAATCAGCAGCTTTTCTCGCGAATAGTCAGGGATCGCCGCCTCCAGGTTACTGGCGGTGACTTTACCCAGCATGACTTTATCGGCCTTCATCCACAAGCCGTCATTGATAAAGTTAAGGTCGATATTCAGCCCGGTCAGTGCGGGCCAGTCGGGTTGAAAAGCAAAGGTGGCGTTCTTGAGCGGCACCGAGACCTGAAACTGGCCTTCGTTATGCTTATAAGGGAACAGATGTGGATTACCGCCGTACACCAGCGTGGCATCGGTTGCCTGGCCACCTTTAATCGCCCCGCTAAGGTAATCCACCAGCGCTTTACCCATTAAATTTTCCGGGAAGTAGCGCCATGCCTGACTGCCATCGCTGGTACTGATACCGGCCAGAATACCGAGCCAGGGTTGCTCGCCCTGCGGTTGCAGATAGCGGAACCCGCCGCGAGCGCGAACGCCAGTAGCCTGCACATCAATGTCACGGCCATCAAGCTCAAAGCCTTTATCATTCTTCAACCAACTGAGTGTCGCATCACCTTGAGCGATTTCCAGCGGCGCACGAAAGACCGTCTCATAAGGCATTTTTGCCTGAGTCATTGAGGCATGAAGAACGCCGTTTTCCACGCTTCCGGCAACGCTTCCGGAGAAATGCTCAGCCCCCGGCAATAGCATCCATTGTTTCCATGACATGTTGCTCCAGTCGGCCTGGAAGCGCGTTTTATCCACAGCCTGTAGCGGAATATCCAGCGCCAGCAGATTGATTTTCCCGTCAGGCTGCGTCGTTCGCCAGATTTTACTCAACGCAGGGGCCAGTTTGTCCGCCATCGGCTGTAGCCCGCTCAGGCCGCTGAGATTAAGATTACTGGCGCGAATACGCAGTTCGTCGCTGTGCTGGGGGGTATTTTCGCCGACGCGCTGAGCCGGGATCCACGCCATCGCCAGCGCGCCACTCGGCCAGGGTTTATCATCAATAGAGATTCGCGTATCCGGGATCCGAAATCCCCAGATTTGATTATCGCGATAGATGTGCGCCGTCAGGTTATCCACCGACAGATGATGTTCATCTTTGTCGCCCTGCCAGCTGGCCCCGCCTTTTTTCAGCCATACATCGCCGCTGGCCACATCACCTTTGTCGATGGTCATCCAGCCTTCAAGGCTGAAACGCGCACTCTGCAAGGCAATGTTGTCCTGCATCCAGCGCCCAAGCCACGGCTTAACGTCGATATCATCAGCCTGAAGCCAGACGCGTCCTTGGTTAAGCAGGCCGTCTTCATCGCGCAGATCCATACGTACCTGCATCACGCCATGCTGACCAGTCAGACTGCTGAGACTTAACTCCCCTTCGGCGCGATGGCGGTTTTTACCATTCAGCCAGGTAAGCTGCGGAATGGACAGATCTGCCCGCTGACCCGAAATGGTCAGAAAGCTGAGGTGGCTGTCACGCAGAATAAAGTGATCGAACTGGCGGAGAAAAAGATCTCTGATACGGTCGGGTTTCAGACCTTCGCCATTATTATTCGCCTGGATAGGCGTATTGGTATGAATCTGTAACTGCCAGAAAGTCAGGTCGCGAAATTGCCAGCGCATGTGCAGCAAGCTCTGCCAGACATCAAGCGCCAGAGTAACGCGTTTAACAGAGAGTTTGCCGCCGTCATTAAGGTCAGCCTTAACATCACGAACATCAAGCGTCGGGCCAAAATTTTGCCAGCTGGCGCTCAGTTGCGAGGCATCAACCGGCACGCCCGTCATCGCGGAAACTTTTTCCAGCACCAGCGGACGCCAGTTGTTCAACTGCGGCAATACGAGACGCAGACCACTCACCAGCAGTGCGACGATAACAATCAATGTTGCCACGGTGAGCAGTAATATCCCGGGCAGTCGCCTCACGCATCTCTCCTTGTCAGCTTTTTACACGTCACCCTTACGCCCCTTATTCAGGAATAATGGCCTGAACAGAGGCCAGGAGGATGATTACATCATTACCACATCAAACTGCTCCTGATTATAGAGCGGCTCAATTTGTACTTTGACCTGTTTGCCGACAAAGATTTCCACTTCCGCCAGCGCGTGCGATTCTTCCCCTTTCAGCGTTTCCGCTACCGCAGGAGAAGCATAGACCAGAAAACGGTCAGAATCGTAGGCATGGTGCACACGCACGATTTCGCGCATGATTTCATAGCACACCGTTTCCACCGTTTTCACCGTGCCGCGACCATGACAAGTCGGACATTCGTTGCACAGCACGTGCTCGATGCTTTCGCGGGTACGTTTGCGGGTCATCTCTACCAGCCCAAGCTGGGAGAAACCGTTAATGCTGGTTTTGACCCGGTCTTTGCTCAATGCTTGCTCAAGCGAATGCAACACCCGGCGACGATGATCCTCATTGTTCATATCAATGAAATCAATGATGATGATCCCACCAAGGTTGCGCAGCCGTAGCTGGCGGGCAATCGCCTGAGTCGCCTCAATGTTGGTATTAAAGATGGTGTCGTCCAGATTGCGGTGACCAACGAATGCGCCGGTATTGATATCAACGGTCGTCATCGCTTCCGTTTGATCGATGATCAGATACCCGCCTGATTTCAGCTCAACTTTACGCTCCAGCGCGCGCTGAATTTCATTTTCGACATCAAAAAGATCGAAGATCGGCTGACGACCACTATAGTGCTCCAGCTTGTCGGTCATCTCCGGAATATATTCGGCAGTAAACTCAAGCAACGATTCGTAGGTCAGACGGGAGTCCACGCGAATGCGGTCAAGCTGAGCATCGGCGAAATCACGCAGCACGCGCTGCGCCAGCGCCAGTTCGCCGTACATCTGGTAGCGTGTCTGCTGGCGCTTTTTGCGCTCCATCACTTTCGTCCAGACGCGCTTGAGATAAGCGGCATCAGCGGCCATCTCCTGTTCATGTACGCCTTCCGCGGCGGTACGGATAATAAATCCCCCCTGCTCATCACAGTATTCTGACACCACTTTTTTCAGGCGCTCGCGTTCCGCTTCGCTTTCAATACGCTGAGAGACGCCGACGTGTGAGGCGCCGGGCATAAAGACCAGATAGCGAGAAGGAATGGTGATATCGGTGGTCAGGCGGGCGCCTTTGGTTCCGAGCGGATCTTTCACCACCTGCACCATTAAATCCTGACCCTGGCGGACAAGTTCAGAGATGTCGCGAACGGTAAACTGTTTTTGCTCCTCGCCCGCCACGCACTCGGTATGGGGCATAATGTCGGAAGCGTGCAGAAATGCGGCCTTTTCCAGACCAATATCTACAAAAGCCGCCTGCATTCCCGGCAGCACGCGACTGACACGACCTTTGTAGATATTGCCTACGATCCCACGTCGCGCCTCACGCTCAATATGAATTTCCTGGAGGATGCCACCATCAATGTATGCGACGCGAGTTTCCGACGGCGTTACGTTAACCAATAATTCAGCTGTCATCTTTATCCCTTTTCTTCACGCAGTGAGTTAAAATGACTCAGCAACTCATACGTTTCCACCAGCGGTAAGCCGACTACGGCGTGATAACTGCCATTTATCGTCCTGACGAAACAGCCACCCAGCCCCTGAATTCCGTATGCACCTGCTTTGTCTAAAGGCTCGCCACTGGCGACATAGCCGGCGATATCCTGTTCTGAGAGCACGCGGAAAGTCACCTCTGTCACAACCAGGCAATCCAACGTTTGCCGCTTATCGGCCAGGGCTACAGCCGTCATGACCTGATGGGTTTTCCCGGAAAGCATACGCAGCATCTCTGCGGCATGCCCGGCATCGTGCGGCTTTTCCAGCACCTTACCGTTAAGAATAACGATGGTATCCGCCCCCAAAACGGGGAGATCAAGCGGCGCTAACGCCACACCAGCCTGCGCCTTTTCGCGCGCCAGCCGGGTAACATACTGCTGCGCGCTCTCCTGTGGGCGACGTTGCTCCTCAATACCGGGAACCACACGTTCAAAGGAGAGACCAAGCTGAGTCAGCAGTTCCTGCCGACGCGGAGAACCTGAAGCGAGATACAGCGTTGTCATATCAATCTTATTGCACCGCAAACTGCTGACGCACTTTACGCATCAGCAGGAATAGCCATGGCCAGAGCACACCGTTTACTACACTACTCCAGAACACTTCCGGACGGAAAGAGACATTGATCACTAAAAACTCTGCCCAGAAAACAATGATATCCACGGTGAGGGATAGCACGACCACCACCAGCGCCTGTTGCCAGAGCGCCAGATTGCGGAACAACTGATATTTTAGTGCGACCAGATAAGCCACAATACTTAATGATAGCGCGCGAACGCCCAGCGTTGAGCCGCTGATGAGATCGAGAACCGCTCCCATCACAAACCCCGTACCGACGTTTACCCGATGAGGTAACGCGAGGATCCAGTATAACAGGATCAGTAATACCCAATTTGGCCGGTAGACGCTAATGTCTTCCGGCCAGGGCATAATCTGCAGCAATAGTGCGATAAGAAACGAGAGCCAGATAACCCAGCGTCCCTGGCTACGGTAACTTGCCACTATTGCCCTCCTGCTGGCAGAGGCTGCGTTGTCCCCGTTGCCGGATCCGGCATTGGCGGCCCTATCGCATCTGGCGGAGGCAGAACCTGCGGCATCATCTGCATCAGACGTTCATTCGCCACACGATGGACTTCTTCCGGCGTCATCGGATTCGCGCCGTTGCGATCGGCGGCCCACAGCAGCAGCAGATAACGCAAACGCTGCAAACCTGCGGTCGGACGCGCCTGAATCACCGTATACGCGCGCTGAGTATCCAGCTTCACGGACGACACCACACCAACCGGATACCCTTCAGGAAAACGACCGCCGAGACCCGAGGTCACCAGCACATCACCAACGCGAATATCCGTATTAGCGGGCAGATGCTCCAGTTGCAGATCGTCAGTACACCCATTCCCGGCAGCAATAACGCGAATGTCGTTACGCAGCACCTGAATCGGCAGCGCATGCGTGGCATCGCAAATCAGCAGCACGCGGCTGGTCAGTTTCGCTACCGCAACCACCTGCCCGACCACGCCTTTATCACTGATTACCGGCTGGCCCTCATAAACGCCGTTAACACTGCCTTTATCAATAACGACCTGATCGCTATAGGGATCGTTAACCGTTGAGATGACCTGGGTCACCATTTTTTGCTCATCCTGGCGCAGCGGAGACCCCAGCAGCTCGCGCAGGCGCGCGTTCTCCTGTTTGTACTGACCCAGCATCAGTAAATCACTGTTCTTCAGCAACAGTTCCTGGCGCAGCGCGCGATTTTCCAGTTCGAGTTGGTCACGGGTAGCCAGCGTTTGCGATATGCTATCCAGCAGTTCTCTGGGCCCATTAGAAATAAAGTAGAAAGGGCTGACGGCAGTATCCATGTACGTTCGTATCTGGCTGAACGTACCCAGGCGGCTGTCGGCAATTATCACGCCAAGCGCCACCAAAACCGCCAGAATAAGGCGAATCTGTAGCGATGGGCCACGGCTAAAAATTGGCTTCATAGGCTATGCGTATTCTCGTGTCAGTCAAGACCAGGGCCGCCCAATACGGACCGCCCGGATCTCAGGCTGACTACTCTTCGCTGAACAAATCGCCGCCGTGCATATCGATCATTTCCAGTGCCTTACCGCCGCCACGCGCGACGCAGGTCAGTGGATCTTCTGCAACTACGACAGGAATTCCTGTCTCTTCCATTAACAGACGGTCAAGGTTGCGCAACAGAGCGCCGCCGCCGGTCAGAACCATCCCGCGTTCGGAAATATCGGAAGCCAGTTCCGGAGGGCACTGCTCCAGCGCAACCATCACCGCGCTGACGATACCGGTCAACGGCTCCTGCAGCGCTTCAAGGATTTCATTTGAATTTAGCGTAAAGCCACGCGGCACACCTTCCGCCAGGTTACGCCCACGGACTTCGATTTCGCGAACTTCATCCCCAGGATAAGCGGAACCAATCTCGTGCTTGATACGTTCTGCAGTAGCTTCGCCGATCAACGAACCATAGTTACGGCGCACATAATTAATCACAGCCTCGTCAAAACGGTCACCACCGATACGCACAGAAGAGGAGTAAACGACGCCATTCAGGGAGATCACCGCCACTTCAGTCGTACCGCCGCCAATATCCACAACCATAGAACCGGTCGCTTCAGAGACCGGCAGGCCCGCGCCAATCGCGGCGGCCATCGGCTCTTCAATGAGGAAAACTTCACGAGCGCCGGCACCCTGCGCGGATTCACGAATAGCGCGGCGTTCAACCTGGGTCGCGCCAACGGGCACGCAGACCAGCACACGCGGACTTGGACGCATAAAACTATTGCTGTGCACCTGTTTGATAAAGTGCTGAAGCATTTTTTCAGTCACGAAGAAGTCGGCGATAACGCCGTCCTTCATTGGACGAATAGCTGCAATGTTGCCTGGCGTACGCCCAAGCATCTGCTTCGCTTCATGACCCACAGCGGCGACGCTTTTCGGCGATCCGGCACGATCCTGACGAATGGCCACAACGGAAGGCTCATTCAATACGATGCCTTGTCCTTTTACATAAATAAGGGTATTCGCGGTACCCAGGTCAATGGACAGGTCATTGGAAAACATGCCACGAAATTTTTTTAACATACTAAGGGATAATCCTGAAAGCTGGGGCGGAAAACAAAATCCGCTTACTTTACCAACCACGCGCAGCAGCGACAAGGCGCAAAAATCATCTGCTGCGGTGAAAATTAGTGCAGTTTGTTACCTTTGTTACAAATTTGCCTGAGTCAGTCCGCCGATGAAATCTCCAGCAGCGATCCGCGCTTTAATCTGCAACCTGTCAAAGGTCATTCACTGGCATTTTACATTGCGACAATCCGGCAGGTAGACAAGCACACCCCCATCACTATGGCGCGCATTATTCTACGTGAAATAACGCTAAACGGCAGATCAAACAGAGTATCTTTGCGAATATTTTTTCACATTAGTGTCAAGTGGCTGTGAGGCGGCAAAAAATTCCCCCTGACCGCCGGTGACACCGCATTGAGACAACACCTGCCACTCGCTACGGTTGAGCACGCCTGTCGCGAAAACCTGAACCGGCATTCCTTTACAGGCTTCCACCAGGCTTTGGATCAATAGCTGATTCTCACTGCGTTTTTCTATATTTCGCGATAACCCCGAATGCAGCTTTATCACTTCCACATCAAGCTGCTTGATCCAACTGGTCCCGACCAACGTAAGACCCGCCTGAATAACGGCGATCCGAATACCCAAAGCGTTAATCAACCGCATCACCGGCTGCAATCGGCCGATATATTGACAAACATCCGCCTCTGCAAGTTCAAAAATAATACGTTGCCGTTGCGATTTTTCACATTGCATCAAGGTATCGCGCAACCAACGCTGAAAGCGCGGGCGAATTAACGACTCTACCGTCACCTGCAACGCAAGATTCTCTTCCGGCCAGAAACCGAGAAATGGCAACAGCCGGGTAATCTGCAAACGGTCATACTCCTCCGATAAACCAAACTGCAGCACCATAGGCATATATTCCGCCGCGATCACCTCTTCTTTACCATCATAAAGACGGGACATGAGCTCCCGATGATGTACGCGACCATCACGGAACACTGCGGGATTCTGGTAGAGTCGCGGCCCACCGCGGCTTAGCATCTGTTCAATCAAGGTGCGCCAACGCACGTTACCACGCCCTTTCTCCGGCAAGGAGTCGTCGTAGACCGCCCAGCTATTACTTCCTTGCAGGACCGCGTTGCGCGCTGCCGCTTCAGCATGTTCCATCACCTGAGCCGTCGTTTGCCCACTACGAAAGGCACAGATGCCGATATGCATCATATCGTCTCGATCGAGAATGCGCGTCGGCGGCAGGGCATCCATCGCCTTTAAAAGCAACCCGGCAATGCTGTCCGCCTCTTTTAACGTACGATGCGGAAGCAGAACGGCAAAATCACTCCGGTGATAACGCGCCAACAGTGCGCCAGGATAGCGCATAATAAAAGTAGAGAGCATGTTGATCAGCGTAAAGTAGTGTTCTTCAGTCGCCCGGCGTCCCCAGTTATCGCGCAAAAGGTCAAAATCAGGCAAGCGGATCATCATAACAATGCCATATGATCCCACTTTCTCCTGATCTTCCAGCAGCGTCGTCAGTTGATTATCAAAAAACAACCGGTTATTTAGCCCTGTTTTTGAGTCCTGGGCCACATAAGAACGAATCAGGGTATCCATGCGGCTTCGCTGATCGCTAACGAACTGAAGTTCTGATAGCAGCGTGTCCAGTGCGCTACTGATATTGGCGGGCCACTCATATACGGAGCCCTGAACCTGCGGCCCACGCTCACCTTTAAGAATACGTGCGGCGCGGAGTTCCAGTAACTCCTGCCCCGCCAACTGGCGACGGATCCAGCGCACCGAAAAAAAGATCATCAGCACCATAAAGCCAATCGCAATGGAGAGTGGCGCGGTGATAAGTATTGAACGAAAGTAATTGGCCATTGGGTCCAGATAGACCAGATGGATATCCATGCCGGGATACTTAAGCGATGGCACGGTGATATCGCGGAGCTGGTGGCTGCTACCAGGCGGACGATAGCTGTCACTGCGCGAACGGCTGTAGACCAACCTGCCGTGGATCCTAAAATCAACGCGCACCACTTCTACCGGCGCCATCAACTCATCCATTTGCGGTTCGAGTTGCTCAAAAGACGAAGAAACCAGGCGATTATCCAACATCGTCGCGACCGCCTGAACCCGGTTCGCCACTTTTAGCTGAATACCGTTATAAAAACTCAGCGAAGCGCCAATCAGCGTGACAAAGATAGCCAGGCTGATAAGTAGCGTGAAAAATGCTGAGAATTTCGTCGTTAATCGCATCCCTGTGTTAACTCCGCATGTGAATGACTGCCCGATGGGCATTCGGGCCCTCTGCCGCGCTTACATTAAAGTAAGCACTAACTTGCTAAAGATCGACGCATACTATCAAAGCTGACGCTTCTGGCAATTTATTGCGTTATGTCGGTGTAATAATGTCGTTAGCGAGTATAGTCTGCAGAAAAAATTTTCCAATCATCCAACCTACGAGGACCGGCGCATGCAGGCTTTAATCTTAGATCAGCAGGATGGCAAAACAATCTCTTCGGTGCAAACCCTTGATGCCAGCCAACTGCCGCAGGGCGATGTGACAGTGGATATCGAGTGGTCCAGCCTTAACTATAAAGACGCGCTGGCGATTACCGGCAAAGGGAAAATCATTCGCCACTTTCCGATGATTCCTGGCATCGATTTTGCCGGTTCCGTACACAGCAGCGAGGATCCTCGTTTTCATGCCGGACAACAGGTGCTCCTGACCGGCTGGGGCGTCGGTGAAAATCACTGGGGCGGGCTCGCCGAACGGGCGCGCGTCAAGGCCGACTGGCTGGTTGCGATGCCTCAAGGCCTGGATGGCCGTAAAGCAATGACCATTGGCACTGCGGGTTTCACTGCCATGTTGTGTGTGATGGCGCTGGAAGATGCCGGTGTTCGTCCTGAAGATGGCGAAATCGTTGTGACCGGTGCCAGCGGTGGCGTTGGCAGTACCGCTGTCGCCCTGTTACATCATCTGGGATACAACGTGGCGGCAGTAACCGGCCGTGAAAGTACCCACGCATACCTGAAAAACCTGGGAGCCCAGCGTATTCTGAATCGGGATGAGTTCGCCGAAACCCGCCCGCTGGAAAAACAGCTGTGGGCCGGCGCCGTGGACACCGTTGGCGACAAAGTGCTGGCAAAAGTGCTGGCGCAGATGAACTACGGCGGCTGCGTCGCGGCCTGCGGCCTGGCGGGGGGTTTTGCCCTGCCGACCACGGTAATGCCGTTTATTCTGCGTAATGTTCGCCTGCAGGGGGTTGATTCCGTGATGACCCCACCTGCACGTCGCGCACTGGCCTGGCAGCGTCTGGTTAGCGATCTGCCAGAATCATTCTATACGCAAAGCGCAACTGAAATCTCTCTCGCTGACGCCCCGGCATTTGCCGATAAGATAATGGCAAACCAGGTTCAGGGCCGTACGCTGGTCAAGATTGCCTAATCTGCAATTTTTCGTGACATATTCGCGATAACTCGCCGCCTCCGTCATGCTTAGAAAAACCTATGACGGAGGATGCCATGAAACTGAAAAAACTAACGGAAGCCGATGTAACAGTAGAGTCCGTTTTTATGCTTCAACGTCGCCAGATCCTGAAACTGTTGGGTATCAGCGCGACCGCGCTTTCCCTCTCGCCCTCCGCGCGGGCCGATCTGCTGGATTGGTTTAAAGGTCATGATCGCCCTCCGGCCCCTCCCGGTAAAGCGCTGACTTTCGATAAACCGGCAAAATGGCAAAACAGTCTGCCGCTGACGCCCGAAGATAAGGTCTCCGGCTATAATAACTTCTATGAATTCGGCCTGGATAAAGCCGACCCTGCCGCTAATGCCGGCAGTTTGCGTACCGATCCCTGGACGCTGACGATTGCCGGAGAAGTGGCAAAACCACTCACCCTCGATCATGACGATCTGATCAAACGGTTCCCGCTGGAAGAGCGAATTTACCGGATGCGCTGCGTGGAGGCATGGTCAATGGTCGTCCCCTGGGTCGGGTTCCCGCTACATAAATTACTGTCGCAGGTTGAACCCACCAGCAATGCACGCTACGTAGCGTTTAAAACGCTTTATGCCCCCGAGCAAATGCCCGGACAAAAGGACCGGTTTATCGGCGGCGGTCTGGCGTATCCGTATGTTGAAGGATTGCGCCTTGATGAAGCGATGCACCCTCTGACTCTGCTCACCGTCGGCGTATATGGCAAAGCCCTGCCCCCGCAGAACGGTGCGCCGATACGGCTTACCGTCCCATGGAAGTACGGCTTTAAGGGGATCAAATCCATCGTCAGTATTGAATTGACCCGTGACCGCCCGCCCACCACCTGGAACCTGGCCGCTCCTGATGAATACGGGTTTTACGCCAATGTTAATCCGCATGTCGATCATCCTCGCTGGTCCCAGGCCACCGAGCGCTTTATCGGCGCAGGCGGCATCCTGGACGTTAAACGTCAGCCAACCTTATTATTCAATGGCTACGCGGATGAAGTGGCATCGCTCTACCGGGGTCTGAATTTACGGGAGAACTATTAGTGCGCCTTAATGTACAACAGATAACCTGGCTGAAAGTGCTTCTCCACCTGGCCGGTTTTTTGCCCTTTCTCTGGCTATTCTGGGCAGGATATCAGGGGTATTTCAGCGCCGATCCGGCAAAAGATATTCAGCACTTTACCGGTAGGATGGCACTTAAATTCCTGCTTGCCACCTTGCTTGTCTCCCCCCTGGCACGCTACGCTAAACAGCCCTTGTTGATACGGACAAGGCGATTATTAGGATTGTGGTGTTTTACCTGGGCAACGCTGCACCTGACCAGCTATATACTGCTTGAACTCGGCATCAACAACCTGACGTTACTGGGGGAAGAGGTGGTCACCAGACCTTATCTGACGCTGGGCTTGATCAGTTGGTTGATTCTGCTGGCTCTGACCGCGACATCAACACAAGCGATGCAGCGAAAATTGGGCCGTCGCTGGACAAGATTGCATAACTTCGTCTATATCGTCGCCATCCTCGCCCCGATTCACTACCTGTGGTCGGTGAAGATCTTATCTCCGCAGCCGATAATTTATGCGCTGCTGGCCATCTTACTTTTAGCATGGCGATACAAGAAGTTCCGCCAGTGGTGGCGCTAATCTCCGGATATGCGCCTTCCCCCGCAAATCTCTTATCAGGCGTAACGCTTTGCATGATAGCGGTTGATTATCTTCCCTGATAAGACCAGTATTTAGCTGCGAAATGCTACGAAATAGTTATAATGTGCGACTTTGGCTTTCCTGACGGGGTTTTTAACCCCTGAAAAGGTGACAATCGCGCATCGAAGGTATATTTTGTTTTTTGCCCGAGAATAGCAGAAGATAGCCGCATAATGGCTGATAAGTTCCACATTTTGCTTCTCAGCTATTGGCACTGGCCATATCAGCATAAAACAGAAGCGCCAGGATCTTGCGCGCAGTCGTAATACATATGCTTTACAGACGGTGCTAACACACCTGTCACAATCACACTAAACAAAGAGTACGGAACCCACTCATGGATATTCGTAAGATTAAAAAACTGATCGAGCTGGTTGAAGAATCAGGCATCTCCGAACTGGAAATTTCTGAAGGCGAAGAGTCTGTACGCATCAGCCGCGCCGCGCCGAGCGCAAGTTTCCCGGTGATGCAGCAGGCTTACGCCGCACCGATGATGCAGCAGCAGCCAGCGCTGTCCAGCGCTGTTGCGCCTACGGCAACGCCAGCAGTGGATGCCCCTGCAGCAGCGGAAATCAGTGGTCACATCGTACGTTCCCCAATGGTTGGTACTTTCTACCGCACCCCAAGCCCGGACGCGAAAGCGTTCATCGAAGTCGGTCAGAAAGTTAACGTGGGCGATACCCTGTGCATCGTTGAAGCCATGAAAATGATGAACCAGATCGAAGCCGATAAATCCGGCGTAGTGAAAGCGATTCTGGTCGAAAGTGGTCAACCGGTAGAATTTGACGAGCCACTGGTCGTCATCGAATAACGAGGCGAACATGCTGGATAAAATTGTTATCGCCAACCGCGGCGAGATTGCATTGCGTATCCTGCGTGCAAGTAAAGAACTGGGCATCAAGACCGTTGCTGTTCACTCAACCGCGGATCGCGATTTAAAACACGTATTGTTAGCGGATGAGACGGTCTGTATCGGCCCGGCCCCGTCCGTAAAAAGCTATCTGAATATCCCGGCGATTATTAGCGCCGCGGAGATCACCGGTGCGGTCGCTATTCACCCGGGTTATGGCTTCCTGTCCGAAAACGCAAACTTTGCCGAGCAGGTTGAGCGTTCCGGCTTTATCTTTATTGGCCCGAAAGCTGAGACTATCCGCCTGATGGGCGATAAAGTATCAGCCATCACCGCCATGAAGAAGGCAGGTGTACCAACCGTACCGGGCTCTGACGGCCCGTTGGGCGATGATATGGATGTTAACCGCGCCCACGCCAAACGCATCGGTTACCCGGTGATTATCAAAGCCTCCGGCGGCGGCGGCGGGCGTGGTATGCGCGTGGTGCGCAGCGACGCTGAACTGGCGCAATCCATCGCCATGACCAAAGCTGAAGCGAAAGCGGCTTTCAACAATGACATGGTGTATATGGAAAAATACCTGGAAAATCCTCGTCATATCGAGATCCAGGTACTGGCTGACGGCCAGGGAAATGCGATCTATCTGGCGGAACGCGACTGTTCCATGCAGCGTCGTCACCAGAAAGTGGTCGAAGAAGCGCCAGCGCCGGGTATTACGCCAGAACTGCGCCGCTACATCGGCGAACGTTGCGCAAAAGCGTGCGTTGATATCGGTTATCGTGGCGCGGGTACGTTTGAGTTCCTGTTCGAAAACGGCGAGTTCTATTTTATCGAAATGAACACCCGTATTCAGGTTGAACACCCGGTGACAGAAATGATCACCGGCGTTGACCTGATCAAAGAGCAGTTGCGTATCGCAGCTGGCCAGCCACTGTCTATCAAACAGGAAGAAGTCGTGGTAAAAGGCCACGCGGTAGAATGCCGTATCAACGCCGAAGACCCGAATACCTTCCTGCCGAGCCCGGGGAAAATCACCCGTTTCCACGCGCCGGGCGGGTTTGGCGTTCGCTGGGAATCTCATATCTACGCGGGTTATACTGTACCGCCATACTATGACTCCATGATCGGCAAGCTGATCTGCTACGGTGAAAACCGTGATGTAGCAATTGCCCGTATGAAAAATGCGCTGCAGGAACTGATCATTGATGGCATCAAAACCAACATTGACCTGCAAACCCGCATCATGAACGATGAGCACTTCCAGCATGGTGGCACCAACATCCACTATCTGGAGAAAAAACTCGGATTGCAGGAAAAATAATGCGTCCGTCCACCAACGATATGGCAAATTTATTTCTGCTCTGAGGTGGTAAATCGCAAGGGAGGCTCAAAGCCTCCCTTTCACTATCTCACTACTGTCAGCTGTTTCTGCGGGCAGTACCGCAACCTCTCTCCCTTCAACGCGCCCGGGCCCGCAAGCAATACCGTGTGCGAGTCTCACCTCTCAGGCAGAACAGCAGGCCACCCTGGCCCGTCGTAGCCCTCAGACAAAGGGTGTATCGTCAGGAATCTCACTCCCAATAAAAAAGGCGCTTCCCCATGCCGAAGAGCGCCTTTTATATCAAGCAATTAACTGATTAATATCAGTTCATGCCGTATTTTTTCAGTTTTTTACGCAGCGTACCACGGTTGATCCCCATCATCAGGGCAGCACGGGTCTGGTTACCGCGGGTGTATTGCATCACCATGTCCAACAGGGGCTGTTCTACTTCAGCCAGTACCAGCTCATACAGGTCATTGACATCCTGACCGTTCAGTTGAGCAAAATAGTTCTTCAGTGCCTGTTTAACCGAGTCACGCAGGGGTTTTTGAGTTACCTGATCCTGAGAGTTAACGGTAGAAACGGTCAGTACGTCAGAATTTACGCGTTGTTCGAACATAGTTCTGTCAGCTCTTTATTTCTATTACGCAAAATTTTCGAAGTATGCCTCCAACGCCTCCAGCTGTTCGCTGGTATCTTCTATGGCGTTGAATGTGCGCCGAAACTGGTCATCTGGAGCGTGTTCCTGGAGATACCAGGATACGTGTTTACGCGCGATTCGGTACCCTTTTGCCTGGCCATAAAAACCATGCAATTCCCGAACATGCGCACAAAGCAAGCGCTTAACCTCTACCAACGGCAGCGGCGGCAGCAGCTCTCCAGTGTCCAGATAGTGCTGGATTTCCCGAAAGATCCAGGGTCTTCCCTGAGCCGCCCGGCCTATCATAAGGGCATCAGCCCCCGTATAGTCGAGCACAGCTCTGGCTTTAAGCGGGTCAGTAATGTCGCCATTCGCGATAACCGGAATGGAAACTGTCTGCTTAACTGCCCGAATACTGTCGTACTCAGCATCCCCATTAAACAAGCAGGCACGTGTGCGCCCGTGAATAGTCAGAGCCTGAATACCACATTCTTCAGCCAGTTGGGCAATCTCTACACAGTTACGGTGTTCCGGTTCCCAGCCGGTGCGAATCTTGAGAGTCACAGGAACATCTACCGCCTTGACGACCGCCATCAGAATGGATTTCACCTGATCGGGGTACTGCAAGAGGGCTGAACCTGCAAGCTTACGATTCACCTTTTTAGCCGGGCACCCCATATTGATATCAATAATTTGGGCACCGCTTTCCACATTAATACGGGCGGCCGCGGCCATCTCTTCCGGTACGCTACCGGCGATTTGCACGGTACGAATACCGGGTTCATCCACATGCACCATCCGTAACCGGGACTTGTCGCTCTCCCAAACCTGTGGGTTGGAGGACATCATCTCGGATACGGTCAATCCCGCTCCCATCTCGTAACACAACGTCCGGAATGGTCTGTCTGTTATGCCAGCCATAGGCGCTGCGATCAGTCGATTTCTGAGCTGGTAATGTCCGATGCGCATGAGTTAAGAAATGACCATACTGTGACTGCAAGGCGGCGTATATTACGCATTTTTTGCACGAGATGAAAGGCCAAACTTTGAGCAATCCGCTGTTGCAGATCAATGAATTCAGCACTTGCATCAGGATGAGCAATAAATTTACATATTAATCATTATGTTAGATGTTATTGAATAATTTGTGTCCATTTATAAAATCGTAAAACTTCTCGATTTTTCTCAGATAAAGATTGCGTTTCGGAGCCCAGAGCGCTGTTTTTGCAATCAAAGAGAACGCCATAATGCGATCTAAATCGCATTTCCTGACGTCATTAAGCAGCAACTGGAAACAACAATACGGCCCGCAGGCCGTATCCGATGCTTACTTTTTATAACCAGTAATTCGGCACCACTCGTCTTTTTCGACCACAGGGTCAAGTACAAAGAGATCGGTATAGGCTTCACAGACGCTCTCCGACTGACTGGCAAGAATGCCGGAAAGGCCCAGTAAACCGCCTGTAACGGGCAGTACGCTGATGAGCGGGGCCAACTCGCGCAAAGGGCCAGCCAGAATGTTTGCGACCACCACATCGGCTTTCATGGCTTCTGGCTGATCCTGAGGCAGATAAAGTTCCAGTCGGCCGGAAACCCCATTGCGCTCGGCATTATCACGACTGGCCTGAATAGCCTGTGGATCGATATCAATGCCAATCGCTTTCGCTGCACCAAGTTTTAATGCCGCGATGGCCAGAATGCCGGAGCCGCAACCAAAATCAATAATCGTTTTGCCTTTAAGATCGAGTCCGTCGAGCCACTGTAAACACATCGCAGTCGTGGGATGCGTACCGGTACCAAATGCCAGACCTGGGTCCAGCATCACATTAACGGCGTTTTCATCCGGAACCTCACGCCAGCTCGGGCAAATCCACAGACGTTTACCGAAGCACATCGGATGGAAGTTATCCATCCACTCGCGCTCCCAGTCTTTATCTTCCAGTTGTTCTATTTTATGCACAAAACCGCGCCCCAATAGCCGGTGCTGTTCGAGAATGGCAACCACCTCTTTCATGTCGGTTTCAGCATCAAACAAACCAATAACGTCAGTATCCCCCCACAAACGGGTTTCGCCGGGCAAAGGTTCAAATACTGGCGTATCGTGAGTATCCTGGAAAGTAATAGAAACGGAGCCCGCGTCCATCAGAGCATCACTCAGCTCTTCCGCATTAGCACCAGTCGTATTCAGTTTCAGTTGGATCCATGGCATGACAGAACTCTTTATTTATTGGTAGTCAATGTAGCAGCTTGCGGCGCGGAGGAACCAAAACGGTTTCCGGCCAGAAAAGCCAGCAAACTCAGCAGTAACGAGGGCACAATTGGATGGAAACCCAGGTACTGAATATTAAAAGTAGCGAGCAGGGCATACAGCACGCCGCCAACAATCATGGCGCTCAATGCGCCTTGCGCATTCGCTTGTTCCCAGTACAGGCCAAACACCAGCGGCCAAAGGAACACCGCTTCAAGTCCACCGAATGCCAGAAGATTGAGCCAGATAATCATTTCTGGCGGACGCCAGGCAGCCAGCATCATCAGGATCCCCAGCACTAACGTAGCGATCGTTGAGATCCGCTTGAGTTTTTGCTCATTATGTCTTTTCGTCGGCTGAGCGCTGAGCCAAAGATCTTTAATGATCGTAGCTGACGCCTGTAATAAATGGGCATTTACATTCGACATAATCGCCGCTATCGGCGCCGCCAGGAATAACCCCGCAGCCCACGGCGGCAAAACGCGTACCATCAGCGTTGGAATCACCTGATCCGGAATGGTCAGGTCGGGTAGTACTGCTCTTCCCAGCGCACCAGCCAGATGCATACCAAACATCAAAATAGCGACAACGATAGTACCGATTACGATCCCGCGGTGGACAGCCTTGCTATCTTTATAAGAGATACAGCGCACGGCTGTGTGCGGCAGGCCAATAACGCCGAAACACACCAGGACCCAGAAGGATGTCATAAAAGCCGGAGTAAGGATATCATTCGCGCCATGTGGCGAAATTAGCTGCGGATCGATGTGTTGTAATGTATCTACAGCATTATGCAGGCCACCTGCCGCATGAACGACGCCAACCAGTAGCACGATTGTACCGATCAGCATCACCATACCTTGCATGGTGTCGTTGAGGACGCTGGCGCGAAAACCGCCGAAAGCCGTGTACAACACGATAGTGATACCAAAAATAAGCAGGCCCGTTTCATACTTGATGCCGGCGGCGGTCTCCAGCAGTCGGGCGCCGCCGATAAATTGCACGGCAATAGCACCGACAAAAGCAACCAGCAGGCTTACGCTGGCTATCCATACGACCGCCCGGCTTTGATAGCGCGCCAATAACATGTCATTCAGCGTTATCGCATTGTAGCGACGCGCCAGGATAGCGAATTTCTTGCCGAGAATACCCAGTGACAGCCAAATTGTCGGTACCTGAATCATGGCCAGGAGCACCCAGCCAAGCCCATATTTATAGGCTGCTCCCGGCCCGCCAATAAATGAACTGGCGCTAATGTAAGTGGCAGTTAACGTCATCGCGAGGACGAAGCCACCCATTGAACGACTGCCAAGAAAATATTCGCTAAGAAAACTGCCGTTGCTGCGCTTGCACATTGCGTAAAACGATAGACCGAATACCACCAGCAGGTAAACGAGCAGCACAATGATGATTTCAAACTTCATCATTATCCTCCAGAGAGATATCGCGGAAAATGAAATGCACCATGGCCCAGCACAGCAGGATAAATAGCAGCGGTACCAACAGGCAGGCTAATTCGAACCAGTACGGCAGACCCGTAATGCCAATACCGCCTTCTGGCAGATAAGCGGTAGCCAGCCAGGCAGCAAGATAGAGAAGGGTAAGCCACAGCGCCCAGCGCGCTTCTTTATGGGCCTGAACAAACCGTTTGTCCATGGAAGGTATCTTCCTTAATGGTGGTGATACATGAAACGGGCAATTCTACGGCAATCGCCGGGATGGGGAAAACTATCTGGCAGGAAATTTCGCCATTAGCGCTGACATTAGCCTAATGCTGGCGTATTTGAAAAGTGTCACGGGCAGCCGTTGCTACGCAATGTTCAACGATAAACAGTAAATAAAACAAAAGGCCCAGTCGCAAGACTGGGCCTTTTGTTTTATTTGATGTCTGGCAGTTCCCTACTCTCGCATGGGGAGACCCCACACTACCATCGGCGCTACGGCGTTTCACTTCTGAGTTCGGCATGGGGTCAGGTGGGACCACCGCGCTACAGCCGCCAGACAAATTCTTTTCTAAAGTGCCGAACGTTAACCATATTAAGTGGTGCTGATACCCAGAGTCGAACTGGGGACCTCACCCTTACCAAGGGTGCGCTCTACCAACTGAGCCATATCAGCACGCTAAATTTGATGCCTGGCAGTTTATGAATCACTTCATGATTCACCTTTCGGGCCGTTGCTTCACAACGTTCAAAAGCTTTCGCTTTTGTCCTGCTCTCTGTCGAGTAGTGAACTGCCTCGAAAGTCTGTGCCATACTTCTAATTTGATGCCTGGCAGTTCCCTACTCTCGCATGGGGAGACCCCACACTACCATCGGCGCTACGGCGTTTCACTTCTGAGTTCGGCATGGGGTCAGGTGGGACCACCGCGCTACGGCCGCCAGGCAAATTCTTTGTGCTCTGTACGCAATACTTTATCGCATCCGCTGCGTTGGCTGCGCTTGTAAAGTCAGTCACATACTCTTGTATGCTCCTTCCTTTACTTCTCTTGCCGCCTTGCCGCTGCGCAAACTATTGCGTACTCAACTCTGAATCTAAGCTGAATATTGTCTCTCACCGCCAAAACATCTTCGGCGTTGTAAGGTTAAGCCTCACGGTTCATTAGTACCGGTTAGCTCAACGCATCGCTGCGCTTACACACCCGGCCTATCAACGTCATCGTCTTTAACGTTCCTTCAGGAGACTCTAAGTCTCAGGGAGAACTCATCTCGGGGCAAGTTTCGTGCTTAGATGCTTTCAGCACTTATCTCTTCCGCATTTAGCTACCGGGCAGTGCCATTGGCATGACAACCCGAACACCAGTGATGCGTCCACTCCGGTCCTCTCGTACTAGGAGCAGCCCCCCTCAGTTCTCCAGCGCCCACGGCAGATAGGGACCGAACTGTCTCACGACGTTCTAAACCCAGCTCGCGTACCACTTTAAATGGCGAACAGCCATACCCTTGGGA
>NZ_VCHQ01000033.1 GCF_005860775.1 Klebsiella indica | reverse complement strand
CCATTTGGCGACAGACGGGACAGGATTGCCATTAAGCTTCTGCCTGAGTGGTGGACAAGCCCACGAGAGCCAGTATGCACAAGTTCTGCTCAACCGGGTCGGCATTATTCGTCAAAGTGGGTGCCTGAAATCCCGGGCAAAAGCAGTGCTGGCGGATAAAGGTTATTCAAGTAAAAAATTTCGTACTAGTTTGAAATTGAAGGGAATCAAGGCAGTTATTCCTTTTAAAAGTAATGAGAAAACCAGCCGTGATGGACGCCGAAAACTGGATATCCACTTATATAAAAAGCGCAATGTAGTAGAACGTAGCTTTGCAGCATTGAAAGAAAACAGGCGAATCGCCACACGTTCGGAAAAAACAGCCAGAAACTACCTGAGCATGCTAAAACTGGGGGCGATCAGGTTATTTTTAAGGCGATTGTTAAGTTAAGGGACACAGCCTAATACAGATTCGCCTCCACGCTCAAACGCACTAACCCACTTCACACTGCTGACAATGTGCGTTGTTCCGGAATCGCCCGGCGGCGCTGCGCCTGCACGTGCCTGCGTCGCCGAATGCTGAAGGTCGTGTAGGCCGGGTCAGGCGGCAGCCGCCACCCGGCAAAAATGCGGGCACAATCGCTGATACAGACTCGCCTCCACGCTCAAACGCGCCCCGGCCATGCTTTTATGCAGGCGCGATCCCCGCGCAATGGTAAAGCAGGTGATCCACACAGCAAGCCAGTGTAAAATCAATCATTATATAATGCGGGACACAGCGAGCCCGGAGGATAAATATGAAGTTTTTAGTGACTGGAGCCGCAGGATTTATCGGCTTTCATGCTTGTAAACGCCTGCTTGAGGCAGGTCATGACGTCGTCGGCATCGACAATATGAACGACTACTACGATGTCAATCTTAAACAGGCCCGCCTGGATTTGCTGCAATCCCCCCAGTTCAGCTTTCACAAAATCGATCTGGCGGATCGTGAAGGGATTGCCCGTCTTTTTGCCCAGGAGCAGTTCAACCGGGTGATCCATCTTGCCGCCCAGGCTGGCGTCCGTTACTCCCTGGAAAATCCCTTTGCATACGCCGACGCTAACCTGATCGGTTACCTGAATATTCTCGAAGGCTGCCGCCATAATAAAGTCGGGCACCTGCTCTATGCTTCATCCAGTTCCGTCTATGGCTTAAACCGCAAAATGCCCTTCTCCACCGACGACTCGGTTGACCATCCGGTTTCGCTGTATGCCGCCACCAAAAAAGCCAATGAACTGATGGCGCATACCTACTCTCACCTGTACGGTATCCCGACGACCGGACTGCGGTTCTTTACCGTCTATGGTCCGTGGGGGCGCCCGGACATGGCGCTGTTCAAGTTCACTAAAGCGATGCTGGAAGGAAAAAGCATTGACGTCTACAACTACGGCAAGATGAAGCGCGACTTCACCTATATCGACGATATCGTTGAGGCGATTGTGCGGATGCAGGATATTATCCCGCAGCCGAACCCTGAGTGGACCGTTGAAACAGGCTCTCCGGCAGATAGTTCGGCCCCCTACCGCGTGTATAACATTGGTAACAGCTCGCCTGTTGAACTGATGGATTATATCACCGCGCTGGAAGAGGCGCTGGGGATGGTCGCGGAGAAAAATATGATGCCAATCCAGCCTGGCGATGTGCTGGAAACCAGCGCCGATACCAAACCGCTGTACGATATGGTGGGATTCAGGCCGCAAACGACCGTCAAACAGGGCGTGAAAAATTTCGTGGACTGGTATAAAGCCTATTACAAAGCCTAATCGCGATTGCCAGATCGCTTATGATAAACCGCGGTGCAAGCACTGCGGTTGTCTATTCTGCGATGGTTGCCAGAAGTTCTGTATCAGGCGTAGCGCGGTTATGGATAACTTTTTCAGCCATCACAACGACAAAAAGCGCAGCTTGTTAACAAAACAACAACAATTCATACCAGAAAGCATCATTTGTACATTTTTTCATCTAATTTTTAATGAAGTATTATTCTGCAAAAAAACAACAAATTTTAGCTGTCATTGCCATAATTACAATAAAATTCATAAATATAACTCAGAAAATAATTCAATAGCAGAATATTTATCTACCACCTTACATAAAAACAAATCTAGGAAATTTCTTAAACCCAGGGTATGTTAAACATGTAGTTCATATTGCTGTCGATGCAGTATTCACTCACGAGCGAATGGATTTATACTATCACTTTCTCTGGGGGACGAATTATGGCAAACGTAATTTTCCTGATCGTCGCTGCTATTCTGTTGATTATTTCTATTTTTTCGCTGGTTTCTTATATCAAGGATCAACGAAAGAACAAATTAACGTTTAATAAACATAAGTGGTAAAAAGAAAGAACTTAATATAATTAAGTATATTAATAGTTAGTTGCGGCAAGAAAATTAACACGCCTTTCGGTTAACGTTGAAAGGCCTTATGATTAGCCGATAAAAAATGATAAGAAATTTTTAGCACGGGTCTGGCATTGATATTTTCTTCGTATGACGGCATGGCTAATCTTTTCATCGCCCATACGAGTCTGCACAGAAACACTCCCGCGCAGGCCGTTCAGTGTAAGCCAGCGCGAATCTCATGGCACTGACGGTCTCTTTCCCTTGGGCGGGCTTCAGAAATAACAAAAGCCTGCAAGCAGGCTTTGTCTTACCTTCCGGCGCTTATCTCCAGCGTCCACATCTCAGTGACGGTAGCTCTTCACAAGGTGGATTTAACATATCCGACCTGAATGATTAGGACAAGATGCGCAATTCAGGAATTTAATCGGAGTCACATTTTTATGCGGAGAGAACGGAAAGGAAGCTCGGGAAGATTTGCAGGATGAATAGTTGGACAGAGTTCAGGCGGGTGATGGTTGAAGAGAAGGTCTGGCCGGGATGCTTACACCCCGGCCAGATGAAAAGATCAGTCACTGCCAAACAAATCGCGGGTATAGACTTTATCAGCCACATCGGCCAGCTCATCCGCCATACGGTTAGAGACAATCACGTCAGCCTCTTGTTTGAAAGCGTCAAAATCACGCACAACGCGGGAATTGAAAAACTCATCTTCCTGCATCACCGGCTCATAAATAATGACCGGAATCCCCTTGGCTTTGATGCGCTTCATAATCCCCTGGATAGAGGAGGCACGGAAGTTATCTGAGCCGCTCTTCATTATCAGGCGATAAATCCCGACAACTTTAGGCTTACGCGCCAGGATAGAGTCGGCGACAAAATCTTTGCGCGTGCGGTTAGCATCGACGATCGCGCCAATGATGTTATTCGGCACAGAGGCATAGTTCGCCAGCAGTTGCTTAGTATCTTTCGGCAGGCAGTAGCCGCCGTAGCCAAAAGAGGGGTTATTGTAGTGATTGCCGATACGCGGATCGAGGCATACCCCTTCAATGATCTGTTTACTGTTCAGCCCATTGCTCTCTGCATAGCTATCCAGCTCATTAAAGTACGCGACGCGCAGGGCCAGATAGGTGTTGGCAAAGAGCTTAATGGCTTCGGCTTCCGTCGAGTCGGTAAACAGCGTTGGGATATCCTGCTTGATTGCCCCCTCTTTCAGCAGACTGGCAAAACGCTCCGCGCGTTCTGAACGCTCACCAATCACGATACGCGACGGATGCAGGTTGTCATACAACGCACGACCTTCACGCAGGAATTCCGGCGAGAAAATAACGTTATCAATACCAAGGCGCTCTTT
Source organism: Klebsiella indica (assembly GCF_005860775.1). GTDB lineage: Bacteria > Pseudomonadota > Gammaproteobacteria > Enterobacterales > Enterobacteriaceae > Klebsiella > Klebsiella indica. Next base: position 9,266 of record NZ_VCHQ01000033.1, on the reverse strand, counting down.
AATCTCACGCGTGAAGCCAACAGGAATGGTTGATTTGATAATCATTACCGCGTTGGGGTTAATCTCCGTGACATCGCGAATAACGGCTTCAACGGTCGAGGTATTGAAGTAGTTAGTTTTCGGATCGTAATCAGTCGGCGTGGCGATAATGACATAATCCGCATTACGATATGCATCATGCTTGTCCGTTGTCGCACGAAAATTCAACGGTTTTTCCGCCAGATATTCCTGAATTTCTTTATCGACAATCGGGGAAATCTTTTGGTTAATCATATCCACTTTGGACTGAACGATATCCAGCGCAACCACTTCGTGGTTTTGCGCAATCAGGATGCCGTTCGACAAACCAACATAGCCGGTACCGGAAATTGTTATTTTCATTCGATCACACTTTAATCAGTTAACTGGATGGCGGCTTATTAGCCGCTAATTAAACAAAACTGTGGATGTTTCTACTCTCAGGAAGACAGGAAGTCAAGAAAGAGCCATAAGGTGATGCATAATTCTAAACACCTGTCCTTATGGCCTAAATTCAGAATAATTTTTATTTAAGAAGATCTAATATTTCTTCGGTTTTAATCTTCATTAATTCATCATCCGCTTTCGATTCGACATTGAGACGCACAACAGGCTCAGTATTCGAGCTACGCAGATTAAAACGCCACTCCGGATATTCAATGCTGATGCCGTCAGTCGTGTCTACATTCGCTGCATCCGGCTCATAGCGCTCGCGGATACGATCAATCGCCGCTGCGGCATTCTCAAGCTTACGGTTAATTTCCCCGGAAGCCGGGAATGCCGCCTGACGATCCGCCACCAGCGCTTTCAGAGAGTTGTTTTTCAGACACAACAGTTCTGCTACCAGCAGCCACGGGATCATCCCGCTATCGCAATAAGCGAAATCGCGGAAATAATGGTGTGCGCTCATCTCGCCACCATAAATGGCATCTTCCTGACGCATACGTTCTTTAATAAATGCATGCCCGGTTTTCGACATCACCGGCGTACCACCACTACGGGTCACAATATCTACCGTGTTCCATGTCAGGCGCGGGTCGTGAATAATTTTTGCCCCCGGTTGCTTCTGTAAAAAAGCTTCTGCCAGCAAACCAACAATATAATAACCTTCAATAAATTCTGCTTCGTTATCAAACAGAAAACAGCGGTCGAAGTCTCCGTCAAATGCGATACCCATATCAGCAGCATGCTCACGTACCGCATCAGCAGTATCCTGACGGCATTCCGGCAGCAGTGGGTTAGGAATACCGTTGGGGAAATTACCATCCGGCTGGTGATGCACTTTAATAAAGGTCACTGGTGCGCCTGCAGCAATAAAACGTTTTTCTACTTCATCAATCACATGCCCCGCAGCACCGTTGCCGGAGTTCACCACCAGCTTCAGTGGACGGGTGAAGTTTGCCAGATTCACGTAACCCATCAAATGGTCTACGTATTCCTGCAGAATAGAAATCTGACGCAGTGTACCGCGCCGGGATGGTTCTACCGGTGGAAACTGATTCTCTTCCGCTAAACGCTGAATATCACGCAGACCAGTATCACCGCTGATTGGTTTCGCATTTTCCCGTACCAGCTTCATACCGTTGTAGTTCATCGGGTTATGACTGGCCGTCACTTCGATACCACCGTCTACGCCAAGATGAAAGGTGGCAAAGTAAATCTCTTCTGTACCACTCAGGCCAATATCCAGCACATCAGTACCCGCATCCATCAGACCATTGGCCAGCGCCAACTTCAAGGACTCGCTGGTCAGGCGGACGTCGCCACCCACTACAATCTGTTTTGGCTTCAGGAACTCGCCGTAAGCACGACCAATTCGGTAGGCAATATCTTCGTTTAATTCTTCGCCAAGTTCACCACGAATATCGTAGGCTTTAAAACAGTTTAATTTTGCCATCTATTTAGTCCTTAAATACAAATTAGCAACGGCCATACTGATCTTTAATACGAATAATGTCATCGTCGCCCAGATATGAGCCAGACTGTATTTCCAGTACTTCCAGAGGAATACGCCCCGGGTTTTCCAGGCAGTGCTCGGCACCTATGGGAATAAAGGTTGACTGATTTTCAGTAAGCAGGAACTGTTTGCCATTAACCGTAATCTGCCCGGTACCTGCCAAAATCACCCAGTGCTCAGCACGATGGTGATGCATCTGCATGGAAAACGCTCCACCCGGTTTAACAGTAATCCGGTTAACGTTAAAGCGTGGAGTCTGCACCACCACATCGCTGCGCCCCCAGGGACGGTAAATTTCCCGATGGCGTTTGTATTCGCTACGCTGGTTAAGCTTCAGGTACTCCACTACTTTTTTCACATCCTGAGAGCGGTTTTTGTTCATCACCAGAACTGCATCTTTGGTGCTGACAATCACCAGATCCTCAACACCAATGGCCGCCACCAGCTTTTCGTCACTGTTGATATAACAGTTCTGGCTATTGTGTACCCAGGCATCCCCCATCAGTACATTACCCAGATCATCTTTCGGGCTAACGTCCCAGAGGGCAGACCAGGATCCCACGTCGCTCCAGTCTGCATCCAATCCTACCACGACAGCATCGGCAGTTTTTTCCATCACGGCATAATCAACAGACTCATCCGGACAGGTACTGAAAATATCGTGCGAGATGCTAATAAAATCGCTACTGCTATCAGCGGCACTGACTGCTGCTGTACACACCTCAAGGATGTCGGGACGAAACTTCTCTAGCTCAGAAAGGTATTTTTTGGCCCGAAACATAAACATTCCGCTGTTCCAGTAGTATTCACCGGAAGCCAGGTAGCCCTGTGCACGCTCCAGATCCGGTTTCTCCACAAAACGAGCGACTTTATATGGCGTTTGCTCCCCTTCACTCAGAGCTTCGCCACGCTGGATATAGCCATACCCGGTTTCCGGGGAATCCGGTACGATACCAAACGTGACCAAATGATCAGCCTGTGCGTACTGCTCCGCTACACGAATGGCATCGTGGAAGATCTTCTGATTATTAATGATGTGGTCAGCCGCGAGTACAAGCATCAGCGGATCTTCACCATTTTGCGTCGCCTGCAATGCAGCAAGCGCGATAGCGGGTGCGGTATTACGGCCAATCGGCTCAAGGATGATATTGTTTGACAGTTTATTGAGCTGCCGTAACTGCTCAGCCACCAAAAATCGGTGTTCTTCGTTGCAGATAACCATCGGTTCATAAACTTCAAGCCCCGACAGTCGAGAAATAGTTTCCTGCAGCATTGAATTCTGCCCGTACAGCCGTAAGAACTGTTTAGGATAAAGTTCACGAGACATCGGCCAGAGACGACTACCTGTCCCGCCAGCCATAATTACAGGAAGCAACATATTAATATCCTTTAATTAAACCCTGTGATTAAACACCCAGAAAAATACTGAAGACAGAAGAAGAGTAATATAGAAATACAGAAAGCAGATATACTAAGGAATCCGAAAAAAGAGCAATAAAATTATATATTCAGAAAATGGAATACCAACAGATGCATAGCATGCATAAAAATATGCGGAGGAAATAGCCAGACCAACAGTCTGGCTATTGCAAAACTAAATTAATCCAACCACTCAGTGTGGAATACACCGTCTTTATCGGTACGCTTATAGGTATGCGCACCAAAATAATCACGCTGAGCCTGAATCAGATTCGCTGGCAACACCGCGGAACGGTAGCTGTCATAATAAGCGATGGCCGCAGAGAAAGTCGGGACCGGAATACCGTTCTGCACCGCGTAAGCAACCACATCACGCAACGCCTGCTGATACTCATCGGCAATTTGTTTGAAGTATGGCGCCAGCAGCAGGTTAGCGATACCCGCATTCTGTTCATAGGCATCCGTGATCTTCTGCAGGAACTGAGCACGAATAATACAGCCAGCACGGAAGATTTTTGCGATCTCACCGTAGTTCAGATCCCAGTGGTATTCATCGGATGCTGCACGCAACTGGGAGAAACCCTGAGCATAAGAGACAATCTTACCCAAATACAGGGCACGGCGAACTTTCTCAATAAACTGGGCCTTGTCACCCGCAGTTTGCGCTTGCGGCCCAGTCAGCACTTTTGAAGCAGCAACGCGCTGCACTTTCAGGGAAGAGATATAGCGAGCAAATACAGACTCAGTAATCAGGGACAGAGGCTCACCAAGATCCAGAGAGCTCTGACTGGTCCATTTCCCGGTGCCTTTGTTGGCCGCTTCATCCAGAATCACATCAACCAGGTATTTGCCCTCTTCATCCTTTTTGGTGAAGATGTCCTTGGTGATGTCAATCAGGTAGCTGCTCAGTTCACCTTCGTTCCATTCGGTAAATGTCTGCGCCAGCTCTTCGTTAGATAACGCCAGGCCACCTTTCAGTAAAGCGTAGGCTTCAGCAATCAGCTGCATATCGCCGTACTCAATACCGTTGTGGACCATTTTCACATAATGACCAGCTCCATCTGCACCAATGTAGGTTACGCATGGCTCACCGTCTTCTGCGACTGCGGCAATCTGCTTAAGAATCGGTGCAACCAGCTCATAAGCTTCTTTCTGCCCGCCAGGCATAATTGATGGGCCTTTGAGAGCGCCCTCTTCACCACCGGATACACCGGTACCAATGAAGTTGAAGCCTTCTGCTGAGAGCTCGCGATTACGGCGAATGGTGTCCTGGAAGAAAGTATTGCCACCATCGATGATGATGTCACCTTTATCCAGATACGGCTTCAGGGAATCGATGGCACTGTCAGTGCCTGCACCCGCTTTCACCATTAACAGGATGCGGCGTGGAGTTTCGAGCGATTCAACAAACTCTTGTACTGTATAGTGTGGGACCAGCTTCTTGCCCGGATTCTCGGCAATCACTTCTTCGGTCTTTTCACGGGAGCGGTTGAAAACGGAGACGGTATAACCCCGGCTTTCGATGTTGAGCGCAAGGTTGCGCCCCATCACAGCCATACCGACAACCCCGATCTGTTGCTTGGACATTACATACTCCTGTCAGGTGTGGTCACTGCGACTGTTCGCAGCTTAAATGTAATGATAATGTTATCTTAAATGCATCAAATCGTATAGTATAGAAGTAATATTTATTCAGAAATAATTCTCTAGTATATAACGTTACTAGTATTATTATTCATTAAAAATAAAAGCATGGGCTCATGAATCAAGTAATAGCTATTAAATAAACTATCTAGTAGTTCTAATATGCCGATTTATTAACAAAGCCTTTAAATATTGTCAGAAATATTATTTTTAAATCTAACCAAATACTCCATTCACGAATATATTCAAGATCATACTCAACACGTTTTTGCATTTTCTCTAATGTATCTGTTTCCCCTCTCCAACCATTAATTTGTGCTAAACCTGTGATTCCTGGTTTTACTTTATGCCGTAGCATATATCCATCAATTAAATTTCGATATTGTTCATTATGAGCAACTGCATGGGGCCTTGGGCCAACAATAGACATTTCACCTTGAAGAACATTAAAAAATTGTGGTAACTCATCAAGCGATGTTTTACGAAGAATCCGACCGATTTTGGTAACTCTGCTATCATTTTTTGTTACTTGAGTGACAATCCCGCCATTTTCCATTACTACCATCGATCTAAACTTCCAAACTTTAATCGGTTTACCATCCATACCGTATCTTATTTGTCGAAAAAGAATTGGACCATGTGAAGTCATTTTAACAGCAAGAGCAATAAACAACAAAACTGGAGAGATAAAAACTAATATAATGGATGAGACTATTATATCTTCGAGACGTTTAAATACCATATTTATCCCGTTAAGTGGTGTATCAAAAAGGGGGACAACGGGAACGCCATTCACTTCTTCTGTTCGTGACTGAAGAATATTAAATGTAAAAATGTCAGGAATAAGAAATACAGAACAAGTAGTGTTAGTTAGTTCTTTTATTAAAGTTTTGAGCTTAACTTCATCCCCCATATTCATGGCTATATAGATACGATCAAGTTTCCCTGCCTTAGCTTCAGAAACTAATTGTTTCAAATCACCAGAATATTGATTTATAATATCGCTTGACTTCACATCGTCGTAGATCCCTCTAACAACAAAGCCTAACCATGGCTCTTCTTCGAAACTACGCAATAAGCTTATACCTGCAGGCAATGAACCAGCAACGGCTACATAACGTGTATTATATCCAAATTTACGTATCATACCCGCAAAATATCTTATAGCAACTCTGCATAAAACAATAACTACATTAACCGCAATATACCATTGTAAAAATATTTTATATGAAAAATCGAAATTAGAAAAAAAAGATATTATCCCAGAAGTAAATATCAGTCCTAAGGTCCAGTTTTGTACTAATAATTTTAGCTCAGTTGATATTTTGACACCACGCCATGATCTATAAAAATCAGTTATACCACCTATCATCTGGAAAATAACTAAAACAAGGAGTCCAACCAAGATTTCTCTAACTCCGAACAATAGATTATTTAATGACGAAACAAAATATAATCCCAGAAAAATAATAGCAATATCTGAGAAGCGCTGCATCATGGAAATGATGGATGCATTTGGTTTAGAGCGAGCTCGGTGATGTAGGATTGCCATGCTATTTTCCATATTTTACTTTTAAGATTACTATCTGATTTATCTATTTGACTTTAAGGCATGAAAGACTTATTCAGTATAGTATCTGTTTATTATCTAAGAAAGAGTTCCATTTTGACTCAACGTAATTTGAGATTTCTTTTCTAAAACGCTCAGATGAAAACTTTTCTGCATTATTGCGACAATCTTGGGGGAGAATATATTCCTTAACTAATTCGAATTTATTGATTGCTTCAATAATTGAAGAAACGTCTTGCTTATAAAAGAACAATCCAGTTGGATTATCCACACCGTAAGGTCGAACTGTCTCAAGGCTTCCGCCTTTACCAAAAGCTATAACAGGGGTTCCACAAGCCTGCGCTTCAACAGGAGTAATGCCAAAATCTTCTTCTGCGGCAAAAACGAATGCTTTAGCTTTTTTCATGTGACTTAACATCACTGTATCACTCTGGTAACCAAGTATTTCAATATTACTGGAGGCCTTTGCTTTAATCTTCGACATTTCGGAACCATCACCAATAACAACAAGTTTTTTTTCAGGCATAGCAGAAAAAGCCTCAACAATGAGATCAACTCTTTTATAAGGAACCAAACGTGATGCTGTGAAATAGTACTCATCCTTATTAGAATTCAACGTAAAGAGTTCAACATTAACAGGAGGATAAATAACATCTGCTTTTCGCCCATAGACCTTCTGTATTCGCCGTGCAATAAAATGAGAATTTGCAATAAAATGATCTACACCATTAGCAGTTCTATAATCCCACATCCTAATTTTATGTAATAAATATTTTATTAATAATCCTTTTAATCCTCTATCGAAGTGAGCTTCACGCAAATATTGATGCTGTAAATCCCATGCATAACGAATCGGCGAATGAACATAACTAATATGAAGTTGATCTGGCCCAGTGAGAATTCCTTTAGCTACAGCATGACTACTAGACAATATAATATTGTGTGAAGTAACATCTAGTTGTTCAATAGCCATTGGCATAAAAGGAAGATATTTCTGATAATGTTTTTTTGCCATTGGAAATTTTTGAATATAGCTTGTTTTTGAAATTTTTCCCTGAAGATTAACACGAGCAGCATTATCTAAAAAATCAACAACTGAAAAAAGTTCAGATTCGGGAAAAACATCTACAAATTCTTTAATTACTCGTTCTGCCCCTGCATAAGAAACTAGCCAATCAGCGACAATTCCAATGCTAAATTCCTTTGACATATGGTCCTCTATAAGTATTAGAAATACAATGTTAATAACAAAAAACTTCAAGATGTTATTTTTTTCATCTGAAAGCGGCTGATAACTATCATATAAAACAAATATGTCATACTAAATAGTTACGTTTAATAACTCACTATTGCTCTTTAATGACATGTATCGAATATTACAAGAAAGTAAATTATCTTAGACATGCGTTGCGGTTAACCTTCAAGGCCTTAGGCGCTGAACCAACCATGAAACCCAAATTCATTGTATCGATTATACTCAGTAATAACCTGTAGTATACAAAGTGATTACTCTGGCCAACTATAATCCCGGTAAAGCTTATGAATTTCATTAAATGCGATGTATTGCATTAATTTGTACTCTTACGCTACATTGTGTCAGGTTTACTGATGTATCAACACTCTCTTATTTTCGAGTCACACAATATACCGGTTATATAAGGCTTACCATTTACCTTTTTACTTTGCACGTATTCGGACATAACTAATACTAGCATCAGAACAAATGGACAGATGAATGAAAACTATATTAGTGCATTTAATTTTTCATAACATTCAATGAATGTATCTAAATTTCAATTCACATAATGAACTTTTCTCAAACAAAGTAAAGTCGTTACTATGCTGCATCTATCCAGCCCAGAGCAAACAAAAAATATCCAATATACTTTTATATATCATAAGACATGATGAATAACTTCGAGGCGAACGAAAAAATATAAAAAATCGTCGACTTTAAGTTTTTGTATGAATATTAATATAACTTTTCTTTAGGAAGAATCTTCGCTGATTCACTGATATAGTTTTTATGGATATCTAAAAGTGACTAATTAAGACAGGGTTCCAAACTACAAGGTCTTACTTGAAAAACTTTTACTCCTATTTCAAATATAGCCATCACTAAATAACTGCTCGGAATAGTAGATCACTCAGGGGGAACTCAGTCCGGTTTATGCGATCTGATCAATCGCTGAATATCCCAAATCACCAACCGGACTGAGCGATGCCGATCATAGCACCAATACCCCGTGGCGAACGACGCCTGATGCAGAAAGCTATCCATAAAACTCGCGATAAAAATCATGCCCGCAGGCTAACGGCTATGCTGATGCTTCATCGGGGTGAACGGGTCAGCGATGTTGCCAGAACACTCTGTTGTGCCCGTTCATCCGTTGGTCGCTGGATTAACTGGTTTACGCACTCAGGTATTGAAGGCCTGAAATCCTTACCCGCAGGACGCTCCCGACGCTGGCCGTTCGAGCATATTTGTGCATTGCTGCGTGAGCTCGTTAAGCATTCTCCCGGCGATTTTGGTTATCAGCGTTCCCGCTGGAGTACCGAACTGCTGGCGATAAAAATCCGTGATGTCACCGGTTGTCCGCTACATGCTTCAACCATCCGGCGATGGTTACCTGCTGCCGGACTGGTATGGCGCAGAGC
>NZ_VCHQ01000032.1 GCF_005860775.1 Klebsiella indica | reverse complement strand
GGCCTTCTTCATACACGCGGCATGGCTGCATCAGGCTTGCGCCCATTGTGCAATATTCCCCACTGCTGCCTCCCGTAGGAGTCTGGACCGTGTCTCAGTTCCAGTGTGGCTGGTCATCCTCTCAGACCAGCTAGGGATCGTCGCCTTGGTGAGCCGTTACCTCACCAACAAGCTAATCCCATCTGGGCACATCCGATGGCAAGAGGCCCTAAGGTCCCCCTCTTTGGTCTTGCGACGTTATGCGGTATTAGCTACCGTTTCCAGTAGTTATCCCCCTCCATCGGGCAGTTCCCCAGACATTACTCACCCGTCCGCCACTCGTCAGCAAAGCAGCAAGCTGCTTCCTGTTACCGTTCGACTTGCATGTGTTAGGCCTGCCGCCAGCGTTCAATCTGAGCCATGATCAAACTCTTCAATTTAAGTTTGATGCTCGTGAATTAAACTTCGTAATGAATTACGTGTTCACTCAGAGACTTGGTATTCATTTATTGTCCGAAGACATTAAGAATCCATGTCACTTTGAGTGCCCACACAGATTGTCTGATAAATTGTTAAAGAGCAGTGCCGCTTCGTTTTCGCTGCGGCGCGGGGTGTGCATATTACGCTTTCCCGCTACAGAGTCAAGCAATTATTTTGCTTTTCCCTGTCGGTTTTCACGGTGACTTTTCACCGCTGAGCCCCGCTGACCCGGCGGCTTGCATGCCGTTGTTCCGTGTCAGTGGAGGCGCATTATAGGGAGTTCTGAGACGTTGACAAGCCCTGTTTTCAAAAATTATTTCAAGCGTCTCTTTTTTGTGCAAAACGCGCTTAAAGCGGCAATTTTTCCAGTGATGCGAAGCCATAACGCTGTAAAACGGGCAAAAGCTTTTCAGTCTCTGCCGTCAACGCCATACAGTATGCAATATTCGCATCGCCGGATTTTGCATCAGGCGCTTCATGTTCCAGCAACCAGACTGTTCGACGCGCAATCGCTGCGCCAGAATCAATCAGGCGTGTTCCTTCCGGCATCACCTGCTGCAACTCTTCTGTGAGCAACGGGAAGTGCGTACAACCTAATACTACTGTATCGGGTGATTCCTGCATTCGCAGCCACGGACGCAGAATCCGGCGCAACTCGTCGAGCGGCACCTCTTCGCCATGCAGCTTCGCTTCCGCCAGTTCCACCAGCTCTGCAGAACCCAGCATTTCTATACGACATTCATTTGCAAAACGAGCGATAAGTTCGCGCGTATAAGGGCGCTTTACCGTCCCACGCGTCGCCAGCAGTCCAACAATACCATTCGCCGTTAAGCGAGCGGCTGGCTTTATCGCCGGAACGACGCCGACAACCGGGAAGGCGAACTTTTCGCGCAGTGCAGGAAGTGAAACGGTACTTGCGGTGTTACAGGCAATAACCGCCAGCGCCAGAGGATAGCGCTGCTGAACGGCGGTAACGACGTCCAGAACGCGTTCAACAATAAACGCTTCGCTCTTTTCACCGTAGGGGAAAGCGACATTGTCGAAAGTATAGATATAGTGCAGATTCGGCAAAAGCTGCCGAATCTCATTGTAAACCGACAGCCCACCGACGCCGGAATCAAACACCAGCACGGTGGGACGTGGATCAGAAGGTGTAGCTGCCAGACAAGGTGTATTCTCGTCCTGCAGTTTGGTAGCCATATACTGTCTCGTAATCTTTATCGAACAGGTTGGCTATTTTACCACGAACTGTGAGATGTGAGGTGACTGGATACGAAACTGCGAGATCCCACAAACTTACACCGCCCAACTTAACGCTCTCAGGCGCATAGGTTACCGGGTCGTAAGTGTTGTCATAACGGGTGCCAAGATAGTGATAGGTCACACCCCAGTCGAAATCATAAACCTGCCAGTCCAACTGGTATTTCACCTGTTGTTTTGCCCGGCGCACCAGCAGCTCGTTGGTTTTCGCATCACGCGCATCGACATAGTCATAGCTGATGCTGTGCGCCAGCGGCCCAGTATCAAACGATGCCGTCGCTTCAATACCTTTAATACGCGCCTTGCCGACGTTGTAATATTTCATCAGCTGCGAGTCGTAGTCGATCAGATTATCGATGTCATTACGATACCCGGACAGGCGCCATGTCACGCCAGACGTCAGGCCTTCAAAGGCCCCTTCCCACTGCTTGCTCTCTTCCGGGTCGAGATTCTGATTACCGTAGAAGCCGTACAGCTGGCCGAGATTCGGCGCTTTGTAGGCGGTGCCATAAGAGGCGATAAAGCGGTAGCCGTCGATAAACTCCCACGCGGCGCTGCTCTGCCAGGTACCGTGCTGGCCAAACTGCGAGTTATCATCGCTACGCGCCGCCCCTTCCAGGGTGAAATCGCCTAACTTTTGCAAGCCAGTGATAAACAGGCCGGTATTACGGATTTCGTAGCCATCGGTCACATAGTTCGTGCCAGGCTCAGTGGTTTGTTTCTGCCAGTCGATTCCAGCGCCAACGTTGCCGTGGCCAACATCGACCGTGTTCGCCCACTGCACATTGTACTGTTTCACTTCATCCAGCGTCGCCGAGGTGTCGTAGCGCCCCAGTCGCGGATCGTAATTGTAGTCCTTACTGTGGCTGTAGCTGGAGGTCAGCTGCGAGTGGAAGATATCCTGATTAAAACGCAGGCCGGCATCCCAGGTCTGGCTATACAACTGGCGAGTGTCAACTAATACGCCACCGTAAGGAGAGCCATCATAGGCCGTCCGGTTGTCATAGCCGTACCCACGCACAAAGCCGCTCCACTCATTGGAGAAGCTATGCTCCAGCGCGCCGTAGATCGTTTTGCTCATAAAGCCATCGCGATCCGGCTGGCGAACGCCACCGGTATTGCCTTCCGCAACCACATCAAAGCCTTTGGTATAGGTATAGTCGCCCGCCAGGGTGATGCGAGTATTACCGCCGAAAGTCTGCTGCGTGCTGCCGCCATAGTTCTGATAGCCATTTGAGCCAACGCCAGCATTGAGCGTGGTGCCGTCCTGGTCGCGAGTGGTAATAATGTTCACCACACCGCCAATCGCGTCTGAGCCGTAGACCGCCGAGCGCGGGCCGCGTACGTATTCAATACGCTGTACCAGAGCGATAGGGAACTGGCTTAAGTCGGAAGAGCCGCTGACGCCCGCCTGATTCAGACGTACGCCATCCACCAGGATTAAGACATGGCTGGAGTTGGTGCCGCGTACGAAAAGAGAGCTCTGCTGCCCCATGCCGCCGTTTTGCGCGATGTCCACGCCCGGTAGGCGGCGCATCACATCGGTGAGAGAGGTTGACTGCCAGCGATCGATATCCTGCCGCGTCACCACGCTCACCGGCGCCAGCACGGTCTCGATAGGTTGAGCCACACGATTTGCTGTCACCACTAACGTATCTGAATTGCTATCTTGCGCCCAGCCGGAAAATGCTGTGACGGAGAGCGCCGTCATCAGCGAAGCTTTTTTAATCATTTTAAAAGCATCCGTAATAAACGAAGGATGCCGCCGACGACTATCAATAGCACGCGATGATAGAAGCCAAATGCGACGTGTTCCGGCAGGTCTTCGGGCTCGGGGTGTTTAATGGATGAGGACTTCCCGCAAAAAAATCGCAGTGTCTGCACAATGCGCTCATCCCACCTTTCCTTACCGCTGCGCGTCAGCTCCAGATTTACACTGGATTCCCTATTAACTCACAGGACCGGTAACACGATGCTATAATTAGAAACATATAGAAGTCCAGACTTCTACGGTTATATTTCCTTATATCATCAATGGCTGGACATCCCCGGCACTTTCCCTACAATCCCCGCGTACTTATTTTATTCAGGATGCATCATGACCCCCGAACACCTTCCTACCGAACAATATGAAGCGCAGCTGGCAGAAAAAGTCGTCCGCTTGCAGAAAATGATGGCGCCTTTTGCCGCACCGGTTGCGGAAGTGTTTCGTTCGCCGGTCAACCATTATCGCATGCGCGCGGAATTCCGCCTGTGGCACGATGGCGATGACCTGTATCACATTATATTTGACCAGCAGACAAAATCCCGCATCAGGGTGAATACTTTCCCGGCCGCCAGCGAACTGATCAATCAGTTAATGACCGCCGTAATTGAGGGCGTGCGCAATAACCCGGTACTGCGTCATAAACTGTTTCAGGTCGATTACCTGACCACGCTGAGCAACCAGGCCGTGATATCACTGCTGTATCATAAAAAACTCGACGATGAGTGGCGTCAGCAGGCGGAAATCTTCCGTGATACGCTGCGGGCGCAAAACCTGAACGTGCATCTGGTTGGCCGTGCAACTAAGACTAAAATCGAGCTGGATCACGACTATATCGATGAGCGTTTACCGGTTGGCGGGCGTGAAATGGTCTATCGCCAGGTGGAGAATAGCTTCACTCAGCCGAACGCGGCGATGAACATTCAGATGCTGGAGTGGGCGATCGACGCGACAAAAGACGCAACCGGCGATTTGCTTGAGCTGTACTGCGGTAACGGCAACTTTTCGCTGGCGCTGGCGCGAAATTTCGACCGCGTGCTGGCAACGGAAATCGCTAAACCGTCCGTGGCGGCGGCGCAATATAACATTGCCGCCAACCATATTGATAATGTACAAATTATCCGTATGTCAGCGGAAGAGTTTACTCAGGCGATGAATGGCGTGCGGGAGTTTAACCGCTTGCAGGGGATCGACCTCAAAAGCTACCAGTGTGAGACGATTTTCGTCGATCCGCCGCGCAGCGGTCTGGATAGCGAAACGGAAAAGATGGTGCAGGCATACTCGCGTATTCTGTATATCTCCTGTAACCCAGAGACCCTGTGCCAGAATCTGGAAACGCTAAGTAAAACGCACGAGATCACTCGCCTGGCGCTATTCGACCAGTTCCCCTATACCCACCATATGGAATGCGGTGTACTGCTAACGAAAAAATAAAGATCCGGAGAAAACCCGGCAACCGCAGTGTTGCCGGGCGAGAGATTATTCAGTTGCCGTACTCTTGCGGTTACGCACTTTATAGCCAATCCAGAACACCATAATCACCGACAGTACCGCCGGGAAGAAATTAGAGCCAATATCCGGATATTCCGCACGCACCACGGTGCTGTAAACCAGAACGCCGAGGATAAAACAGGCGGCGGCCAGGCCCGGTAAACCGACCGGCATACTGCAATTGCGATAACGCTGATGCAGGCAGTAAACCGTCAGCACCAGCGACAAAATCGGGAAGATGGAAAAAGGGACAATTGAGCTGAATAGCGCAGCGAAAGTTCCATTAATGGACAGGCCTGCGATCAACGCCAGCAGCAGTGTACCTCTATCTTGTATTGAGTGTTTCATTGATCGTCCTTCACGTTATGCGGAATGATTTGATATTTTTTCTTGTTCACGGCGATACCAGTAGTACGCGCCTTTCGAGATCATTCTGAGCTGCAGTACCAGCCGCTCTTCCAGCTGCCGACGCTGTTCGGGGCTCACATCCAGAGCCTCGGCGCCGGCGCTAAACACGATGGTGACCATCGCTTCAGCCTGCGCTTCGGTAAACGCTCGCGGCATATGGTTTTCGATTTCTAAATAGTCGGCAAGTTCCGCGATAAAATGCTGAATTTCACGGGCGACTGCGGCACGAAACGCCGAAGAAGTACCGGAACGCTCACGCAGTAACAGACGGAAAGCGTTCGGGTTATTACCAATAAATTCCATAAAAGTAGAAACAGAAGTACGGATTACGCTGCCGCCTTTAGCGATACGCTGACGTGCCTGGCGCATGAGCTGACGCAACATCAGACCACTTTCATCAACCATGGTCAAACCAAGCTCATCAACATCACGGAAATGTCGGTAAAAGGACGTTGGGGCGATCCCTGCTTCCCGCGCAACTTCACGCAGGCTCAAACTGGCAAAACTCCGCTCAGCACTTAGCTGGCTAAATGCTGCCTCCACCAGCGAACGCCGGGTTTTTTCTTTTTGTTGCGCTCTTACGCCCATCACGTTATCTGAATCCTTCCACATGTCCTGCTGGCACTATACCAGAGATCAGATCTAATCTGGTTACACTGGATTGTGAATGATTGTTTACGAGTTGTTTCTACTTTTATGCCGCAAAAAAGCACAACGATAATTGGGTTAAAGTGCGGCAAATGTTATCATCGTGTTTATTTTATGTATAAAACAGGTGAGTAATGCCATGACACACTCTTGGGATTATGATGCAATTGTGATCGGTTCCGGCCCTGGCGGAGAAGGCGCCGCCATGGGACTGGTGAAACAAGGAGCGCGCGTTGCCGTCATCGAACGCTACCATAACGTCGGCGGCGGTTGTACCCACTGGGGCACCATCCCGTCGAAAGCCCTTCGCCATGCCGTCAGCCGTATTATCGAGTTTAATCAAAACCCCCTCTACAGCGACCACTCCCGCCTTCTCCGTTCTTCCTTCGCCGACATTCTGAATCATGCCGACAGCGTTATTAACCAACAAACCCATATGCGCCAGGGGTTCTATGAGCGTAACCACTGTGAAATTTTACAGGGTAACGCCCACTTCGTTGATGAACACACTCTCGCGCTGGAATGCCACGATGGCACCATTGAAACCGTAACGGCGGAAAAGTTCGTGATTGCCTGCGGGTCGCGCCCTTATCATCCGGCCGATGTCGATTTTCATCACCCGCGCATTTATGACAGCGACTCTATTCTCAGCCTGCACCACGAGCCGCGCCATGTGATTATCTACGGAGCCGGGGTAATCGGTTGCGAATATGCCTCGATCTTCCGCGGTATGGAGGTGAAGGTTGATCTGATCAACACCCGCGATCGCCTGCTGGCATTTCTCGATCAGGAGATGTCAGATTCGCTCTCCTATCACTTCTGGAACAGCGGCGTGGTGATCCGTCACAATGAAGAGTATGAGAAAATTGAAGGCGTGGATGACGGCGTCATCATGCACCTGCAATCCGGCAAAAAACTGAAAGCGGACTGCCTGCTATACGCCAACGGCCGCACCGGAAATACCGACTCCCTGGCACTGGAAAATATCGGCCTGCAAACAGACAGCCGTGGCCAGTTGAAGGTCAACAGTATGTATCAGACCGCCCTGCCACATATTTATGCCGTCGGCGATGTAATTGGTTATCCAAGTCTGGCTTCCGCCGCCTACGATCAGGGGCGTATTGCCGCCCAGGCGCTGGTAAAAGGTGAAGCTTCAGCCCATCTGATTGAAGACATCCCGACAGGGATCTACACCATTCCGGAAATCAGCTCCGTCGGTAAAACTGAGCAACAGCTCACCGCGATGAAAGTGCCTTATGAGGTGGGGCGCGCGCAGTTCAAACATCTGGCGCGGGCGCAGATTGTCGGCATGAGCGTCGGGACGTTAAAGATCCTGTTTCATCGCGAAACGAAAGAGATCCTCGGTATACATTGCTTTGGCGAACGCGCGGCCGAAATTATTCATATCGGCCAGGCGATTATGGAGCAGAAAGGTGGCGGTAACACCATTGAGTACTTCGTTAACACCACCTTCAACTACCCAACCATGGCGGAAGCCTATCGGGTCGCTGCGTTAAATGGCTTAAACCGCCTGTTTTAACGCCGCATCGAAATGGCCATCCATCTTACCGCGGATGGCCTCCGCCAGATGCTCATAGCGGCTACGCAGCGGCGAGCCCGGGCGATAAACCAACCCGACGGTACGTTTCGGCTCTGGCTTAATACACGGCACATAGACTACGCCATCGCGTTTTTTCTCCTGCGGCACGGCTAAAGCGGGTAACAGTGTGATGCCACTACCGGCGGCTACCATATTGCGCAGCGTTTCGAGACTGGTCGCCCGGAAATGTGTGTCTTCATCTGCACCGGCTTCAAAACAAAAACCCATCGCCTGATCGCGCAGACAATGGCCGTCTTCGAGCATCAGCAGCTTTTCCCCGGCGAGGTCCGACATCGGTACGCGGTCACGGTTCTCCCACGGATGATCTTCATTGATAGCAAGTATCATCGGCTCATCAAACAGCGGCACCTCAATAAAGGCTTCGCTCTCTTTGACCAGTGCCAGAATCGCACAGTCCAGCTTACCGCTGTCAAGCTGAGCCAGCAGTTGGTGCGTTTGCGCCTCATGCAAATACATTTCCAGCTTCGGAAAGGTCTGGTGCAACATTGGGATAATCAGTGGCAACAGATAAGGGCCAATCGTCGGGATCAGGCCGATATGCAATGGCCCGGACATCGTTTCCCCCTGCTGGCTTGCCATTTCCTTGAGCACTTTCACTTCGCGTAACACGGTACGCGCCTGATCGACCAACAGTAACCCCGCCTGGGTGAACAGAACCTTACGGCTGGTGCGCTCCAGCAACATCACGCCAAGCTCATCCTCCAGTTTCCGGATTTGCCCACTGAGCGTAGGTTGGCTCACATGACAAGAGTCCGCCGCACGGCGGAAGTGGCGGTGTTCGGCTAGCGCTACCAGATATTCAAGATCGCGAATATTCATTATTCATCCTCCATCGCCACGATAGTTCATGGCGATAGATAGAATAGCAATGAACGATTATCCCTATCAAGTTTTCTGTTCAAGAATAAATCGATAAATCAGGGAAACTTTATAACATCATTAAGTCCCCTCATCGATTATCTCCCGGATAATTAAAGCCAACGTGAACTTTTGCGGACCTTGCGTCCGCTTTTTTTTTTGCATAAAAAAGCCCGGGGATTGCCCGAGCCTCCTTTATTTACCGCCTGTCAGCCAGAGAACTGATAACTCAAACCAGGCGCTGTTTAGCGTCGGCAATCGCCTGCGCGACCTGCTGCGGCGAAACGCCGCCTTTAGCCGCGCGCTTATCAAGGCACGACTTCAGCGACAGAATCGGATAGACGTCATCCGCGATAACGCCGCTAAATTTTTGCAGATCGGCCAGAGAAAGGTCTTCCAGCGGCTTACCCTGGGCGATGGCTTCAACCACCGCTTCACCAACAATATGGTGCGCCTCACGGAACGGAACGCCTTTAGCGACCAGATAATCCGCCAGCTCGGTCGCGTTCGCATAACCCTGCTGCGCCGCTTCTTCACAACGCGGACGTTTCACCTGGATACCGTCCAGCACCAGCGCCGCCATATGCAGACAGTCGAGCCAGGTGTCGAGCGCGTCAAACAGCCCTTCTTTATCTTCCTGCATATCTTTGTTGTAAGCCAGCGGCAGCCCTTTGAGGGTCATCATCATCCCCGTCAGCGCACCCTGCACGCGACCGCATTTGCCGCGGATCAGTTCTAACGCATCCGGGTTTTTCTTTTGCGGCATCAAGGAAGAGCCGGACGTTACGCGATCGGAGAGCTCAACAAAGTTCGCTTCGCCGGTATTAAAGAAAATCAGGTCTTCCGCAAAACGCGACAGGTGCACCATACCGATGGCGGCATCGGACAGCAGTTCCACGACATGGTCACGATCGGACACGCTATCCAGGCTGTTACGGGTCGCCGAAGAGAATCCCAGCCAGCCTGCAAGCTGCTCACGATCGATTTCATAGGCCGTACCCGCCAGCGCACCGCAGCCCAGCGGGCTGACGTCCAGACGCTTCAGCGTGTCCAGCAGGCGGCTTTCATCACGGGCCAGCATTTCAACATAAGCCAGACACCAGTGCGCAAAAGTCACCGGCTGCGCGCGCTGCAGGTGAGTATAACCCGGCATCACCGCGTCCTGATTATTCTGCGCGGTTTCGACCAGCGCGCTTTGCAACTGACGATTCGCCGACAGCAGCTCCACAACCGTATCCTTGCACCAGAGCTTCAGGTCAGTGGCGACCTGGTCATTACGGCTACGTCCGGTATGCAGCTTTTTCCCCAACTGGCCGACTTTATCGATCAGCTTGCCTTCTACCCAGCTGTGAATATCTTCGGCATCGCTTGCGAGGATTTGCTGAGGATTAGCCCGCACCTCTTCCAGTAAAATATTCAGCGCCGCTTCCAGTTGCTGCTGTTCATCGGCGGTTAATACACCGACCGTCACCAGCGCTTTAGACCAGGCAACAGAGCCAACGATATCCTGCTCCGCCAGGCGATAGTCAAAGCGCAAAGAGTCATTGAACTGTTTGAACCGCTGATCCGCTGCCTGAGTAAAACGCCCACCCCAAAGTGCCATAACATGCTTCCTTAATATCTTTGAATTTTACTGCCCGGTGGGCTGCGCTTACCGGGCCGACAAAAATGATAAATTAATTATGCCAGAATACGCGTGCCGATTGGCGTACCGTTAAACAACGCCGGGAGCTGCTCGGCATGACGCCAGGAAGCGATATCCACAGGGCGACCTAAAGTACGAGCCGCATCCAGCGCGGCGTTCACCTTGACAATCATCCCGTCGGTGATAATACCCTGCTCGATCAGCTGTTCAGCCTTCGCCGCCGTCATTTCAGCAATGCGCTGGCCTTTACCATCAAGAATACCGCTGACATCGGACAGCAGAATCAGGTCTGCACCGAGCGTTGCCGCCAGCGCCGTCGCCGCCTGGTCAGCGTTAACGTTCATCAACTGACCGTCGTCAGTCACGCCAATTGAGCTCACTACCGGCAAATACCCTCCCGCCAGCAGCGTATTGATCAACGTCGGGGAGCCCGGTTGAGCAAACCCGACGTGGCCCAGTTCTTCATCAAGCTGAGTCACCTTAACGCTGTCGCCATCGCCGAGGAACAGCCCGACAGAAGCCAGACCGTGTTTTTTCGCCCACGCCAGCAGCGTCTTATTAGCGGTTCCCGCCAGCGCACCGGTAATAATGTCGATCTGATCCGCCGGCGTTACCCGCAGACCGTTTTTCTTTTGTACCGGCAAATTGAGCTGCTTCATCAATTCATCAACCACGCACCCGCCACCGTGCACAATAATCAGCGGGCGATGATACGCTTCACGATAGTTCACCAGTGCCGTAAACAGGCGCTCCAGCGCTTCTTCGCTATCCAGCAGGACGCCGCCGAGTTTGATAATTAAAGGATTCATCATCACACCTTAAATAAGAGACTGCGTCTCAGCAAAACCGAAACGAATATTTGCGCACTGTACGGCCTGCGCCGCCGCGCCTTTCAGCAGGTTGTCTTCCGCCGCCACGATGATGATATGTTCATCCTGGACCGCAAAACCAATATCACAGAATGGCAGACCCACGACATTTTTCAACGCCGGGACACCTTTATCATATAAACGAACCAGTGGTTTATCCGCATAAGCCTGCCGGAACACTGCTGCGACCTGCTCGTTACTGACCCCAGGCTTCAGGCGACAAGTGATGGTTTCCAGAATCCCGCGCTTAAAATTACCCAGATGCGGGGTAAAAATCACCGCTGCGCCGAGGTGTGTGGATATTTCCGGGTGATGGCGATGGTTGAAAACGCCATAGGGTTGCAGGCTGACTTCACAGAAGCTATTACCGATAGAGGCCTTACGCCCGGCGCCGCTGACGCCGCTGGTCGCATTGATCACCGGCCACTGGTTAAGATCCAGAAGGCCTGCATCGATCAACGGTTTCAGCGACAATTGCGCCGCGGTCGGATAACAGCCGGGTACCGCGATCAATGCCGCCTTTTTCAGCGCCTCAGAGCGCCACTCGGCCAGGCCGTAAACCGCCTGTTCCAGCAGTTCAGGATGCTGATGAGTAAAACCGTAATATTTTTCATAGAAGGCGCCGTCATTCACGCGGAATGCGCCGGAGAGATCGAACACCACGCAACCAGCCGCGAGAAACTGCGGCGCAAGGTCATGGCTCACTTCATGCGCGGTGGCGAGGAAAACCACATCCACCCCAGCGCTAAACTCGCTGATATCGGACATCGGCTGCAGCGGCAGATCGACAATACCTTTCAACTGCGGATGCAAATCGGAAACTAATTTTCCGGCATCATTACTTTGCGCGGAGACCGTTAAAGCGGTTATGGTCATATGAGGATGGCGATTTACATAGGCCACTAGCTCTGCGCCGGCATATCCGCTGGCGCCCACAATCAGCGTGTTCAACATTGGGGCTCTTCACCTTCTTTCTTGCTTACGTCTATTTGCCCAGGAAGACCGTAGCCTTCCCCACTCTGTTGAGCCGTAAAAGTATCATCCTTACATTCGATGGGTTTTCTTACGCTCAACGATAATGTATTTTTATTCACAAATAATGCATGAATATTGATACTATCACGACCTGAGGTGTGTCAACAATGAAAAACAATTTACCGCCATTTATCGAGATTTATCGCGCGTTGATCGCCACACCTTCCATCAGCGCAACCGAAGAGGCGCTGGACCAAAGCAATGAGTCTTTAATCAATTTGCTGGCGGGATGGTTCCGCGACATCGGTTTTAACGTTGAAGTTCAGCCCGTGCCGGACACGCGGAATAAATTCAATCTGTTGGCCAGTACCGGCCACGGCGCTGGCGGTCTGTTACTTACCGGGCATACGGATACCGTCCCGTTTGATGACGGTCGCTGGACCCGCGATCCCTTTACCCTGACTGAACATGACAATAAGCTATACGGTCTGGGTACTGCGGACATGAAAGGCTTCTTCGCGTTTATTCTCGACGCACTGCGCGATGTTGACGTTACTAAACTAAAGAAGCCGCTCTATATTCTGGCAACGGCCGATGAAGAAACCAGCATGGCGGGAGCCCGCTATTTCGCTGAAACCACGCAACTACGACCGGACTGCGCCATTATCGGCGAGCCGACTTCACTGCAGCCCGTGCGCGCCCACAAAGGCCATATGTCCAACGCGATTCGCATCCAGGGGCAATCCGGCCACTCCAGCGATCCGGCACGCGGCGTTAACGCCATTGAACTGATGCATGACGCCATCGGCCGCATTATGCAGTTGCGCGACAATTTAAAAGCGCGTTATCACCACGCCGCTTTCACCATTCCATACCCCACGCTCAATCTCGGGGCAATTCACGGCGGCGACGCCTCCAACCGCATTTGCGCCTGCTGCGAATTGCACATGGATATTCGCCCGCTGCCAGGTATGACCCTTAACGATCTCAATGGACTGTTGAACGAAGCGCTGGCTCCGGTGAGCGAACGCTGGCCCGGGCGTCTGACCGTTTCCGAACTGCATCCGCCTATCCCTGGCTACGAATGCCCGCCGGACCATAAGCTGATTGAGGTGGTGGAGAAACTGCTCGGCGCGCAAACCGAAGTGGTGAACTACTGTACGGAAGCGCCGTTTGTTCAGACTCTCTGCCCGACGCTGGTATTAGGCCCTGGCTCGATCAATCAAGCCCACCAGCCGGATGAGTACCTGGAAACGCGCTTTATTAAGCCAACCCGTGAGCTTATCACTCAGGTAATCCACCATTTTTGCTGGCACTAAAACATGCCCCTCCCGATTATTTCCCTTCAATCGGGAGGGTGACAATCGGCACATACTCATAAGCAACACTTATCAAGCGACCTCTGAGTTAAATTTCGCAAATTGTCGCAATTTATTCGTTTGCTGAAGCGATTTCGCAACAATTGACGTAGGGGTTTTTACGTGGCTTTATAAAAGACGGTTGCTTATCCACCGCTCAAACTTATCGAGCGCCGGATATAACAAAATAAAATGAGATGGGGTGTCTGGGTTAACATGAACGAACAATATTCCGCTTTGCGAAGTAATGTCAGTATGCTCGGTAAGGTGCTGGGCGACACCATCAAGGATGCGCTGGGAGAAAACATTCTTGATCGTGTTGAAACTATCCGTAAGTTGTCCAAATCTTCTCGCGCAGGCAATGAAGCCAACCGAAAGGAACTGCTCACCACGCTGCAAAACTTGTCAAACGACGAACTGCTGCCGGTGGCGCGCGCCTTTAGCCAGTTTCTGAACCTGGCGAATACCGCTGAGCAATACCACAGTATTTCGCCGAAAGGGGAAGCCGCCAGTAACCCGGAAGTGATTGCCCGAACCCTGAGAAAGCTCAAAGACCAACCCGATCTCAACGAAACGACAATTAAACAAGCAGTTGAATCCCTGTCGCTGGAACTGGTATTGACCGCCCATCCGACCGAAATCACGCGTCGCACGCTGATCCACAAGATGGGGGAAATCAACAGTTGTCTGAAGCAGCTCGATAACAGCGATATCGCTGACTATGAACGTCACCAGATCATGCGCCGTCTGCGCCAGTTGATTGCCCAGTCATGGCACACCGATGAAATCCGCAAGAACCGCCCGACCCCGGTTGATGAAGCCAAATGGGGCTTCGCCGTCGTTGAAAACAGCCTGTGGGAAGGCGTGCCTGGCTACCTTCGTGAGCTAAACGAACAGCTGGAAGATAATCTCAACTATCGGTTACCGGTGGACTTCGTTCCGGTTCGCTTTACCTCCTGGATGGGCGGTGACCGCGATGGCAACCCGAACGTAACTGCCAATATCACCCGCCACGTTTTGCTGCTCAGCCGCTGGAAAGCAACTGACCTGTTCCTGAAAGATGTCCAGTTACTGATTTCCGAACTGTCGATGGTCGAATGCACCGACGAACTGCGCGAACTGGCGGGCACGCAGGAAGAACCCTATCGTTTCTTAATGAAAAAACTGCGCACCCAGTTGATGGAGACACAAAGCTGGCTGGAAGCGCGACTGAAGGGGCAGAAGCTGCCGAAGCCGGCAGGTCTTATCACGCAAAACGAACAGCTGTGGGAGCCGCTCTATGCGTGCTATCAATCGCTACAAGCCTGTGGCATGGGCATCATCGCCAACGGCGAACTGCTGGATACCCTGCGCCGCGTAAAAGCCTTTGGCGTACCGCTGGTGCGTATTGATATCCGCCAGGAGAGCACCCGTCATACCGAAGCGCTGGGTGAGATGACCCGCTATCTCGGCATTGGCGACTATGAAAGCTGGTCTGAAGCCGATAAGCAGGCCTTCTTGATCCGCGAACTGAATTCCAAGCGTCCTCTGCTGCCTCGCCAGTGGGAGCCGAGCGATGACACGCGTGAAGTGCTTGAGACCTGTAAAGTGATCGCCGAAGCGCCGCGCGGTTCCATTGCCGCTTACGTTATCTCGATGGCGAAAACGCCGTCTGACGTACTGGCGGTACATCTGTTGCTGAAAGAGGCCGGAATTGGCTTCGCGCTGCCGGTCGCACCGCTGTTCGAAACGCTGGATGACCTGAACAACGCCAACGATGTCATGAGCCAGTTGCTGAATATCGACTGGTATCGCGGCTTTATCCAGGGCAAGCAGATGGTCATGATTGGCTATTCTGATTCAGCCAAAGACGCGGGGGTCATGGCCGCGTCGTGGGCGCAGTATCAGGCGCAGGACGCATTAATCAAAACCTGTGCAAAAGCCGGTATTGAACTGACGTTATTCCATGGTCGCGGCGGTTCAATCGGCCGTGGCGGCGCGCCTGCGCATGCGGCGCTGCTTTCCCAGCCGCCAGGAAGCCTGAAGGGCGGCCTGCGCGTCACTGAACAGGGCGAAATGATCCGTTTTAAATACGGTCTGCCGGAAGTCACGATCAGTAGTCTGTCGCTCTACACCAGCGCGATTCTGGAAGCCAACCTCCTGCCGCCGCCGGAGCCCAAACCACAATGGCGCGACATCATGGCTGAACTGTCCAACGTCTCCTGTGATATGTACCGCGGCTATGTGCGTGAAAATAAAGATTTCGTCCCTTACTTCCGTTCCGCCACGCCGGAACAGGAACTGGGTAAACTGCCGCTGGGCTCCCGTCCGGCAAAACGTCGCCCGACCGGCGGCGTCGAGTCACTGCGCGCGATTCCGTGGATCTTTGCCTGGACACAGAATCGCCTGATGTTGCCGGCCTGGCTAGGCGCTGGCGCCGCACTGCAAAAAGTGGTTGAAGACGGTAAGCAGAGCGAACTGGAAAGCATGTGCCGGGACTGGCCATTCTTCTCCACACGCCTCGGCATGCTGGAGATGGTCTTTTCCAAAGCCGACCTGTGGCTGGCGGAGTATTACGATCAACGTCTGGTGAAACCAGAACTGTGGAAACTGGGTGAAGAACTGCGCAAACTGCTGTCCGCGGATATCAACGTCGTGCTGGCGATCGCTAACGACTCCCACCTGATGGCCGACCTGCCGTGGATCGCCGAGTCTATCCAGTTACGCAACATCTATACCGACCCGCTGAACGTGCTCCAGGCCGAACTGCTGCATCGTTCGCGTATGGCGGAAGAGAAAGGCGAGAAACCCGATCCACGCGTTGAACAAGCCCTGATGGTGACCATCGCTGGCGTGGCGGCCGGTATGCGCAACACCGGCTAATTACCGGGTAAAACCCGTCGCTCCGGTAAGCATCACGTTTACCGGAGCGATTTTTATTAATGATGCAGCATCTCGTCGACAATCTGCTCTTTATGCAGCGCATAAGGATAATAGGTTGGCCAGTTATCCATCTCTTTCAGCAGCGCCTCTTGCGACGTATTGCCCATAAAAATATGGAAATGCTGCGACTTACGCGGCGCAATAATGTGATCGCTAAACTGAACAAATTTCGGCGCTTTTGAATCCGCCTGCTGGCATTCGAACAGATAACGCACGCCTTTTTTCCCAGATGCGTAGGTCAGAATTTTATAGCCGGAATAGGCGTATTTGCAGGCATTAACGGTTTTCCCGATATGAAACTCCATCACGTTATCTTCAATGCCAATCTGATCCACATCGGTGGCATAGCCCTTCTTATAATATTCCCGATACTCCTCTACGCTTTTGCCGCCGGCTTTTTTGGCTTTCTGCTCCAGCACCGGATCTAAATCGCCGTTCAGCAGATAGGGGTTAATCGACTGCCAGATGCCATCCCAGTCGCTTAACGCCCGATCTTTCACATCCTGGTCGGCAAAAATCCCTTCGCTCGCTTTCTGTTCCGCCTCGGTCAATGCAGGCCCGTGGCTATGGTGTCCATGGGCAAAGGCCTGGCTCCCCGCCAGTAACATGCCAATACCAAACGCAAGGACGGAAATCTTTCTGTTCATCACTCTCTCCTGAGTCAATTTCTGCAATAATATGTTACGATATAACATATCAAACACATTATGCAACACCCAGCCGGCGACTGATCCGCCTTTTACCCTCCTCATGATGTTCGCTATGATGAGGACAAGGTACGTTTTGCGGAGCAACAATGGATAGCGACATCAATCAGATTATTGATTCTTTGATTAAAGCCCCGTCACTTATTCGGTTAGTCCATTTTTCCACGCAAACGCGCCCGATTACCGATCGGGTACGGAGCGTTGATTTTCCCCGACTCGAAATCCTGCTGGAAGGCCAGCTTAACGACCCGGCCATCAAAGCAGAACCCGCTTTGCTGGCACAGTATGATGCGCTGTTCGTTCCTGCCGGAGGGTGGAATTTCCCGCAATGGCAGGCCCCCGCCACGCTTTTAAGTCTTTTGTTCGGTAAGCAGCAGCTGGAATTCGTGCTGCAACGCTGGGACGGGCGTATGCTAACTATCGTGGAAAAACAGCAGGTGCCGCGTCGAGGACCGCGAGTTGGCTCATTCCTACTCCAGGCGCTGAATGAAATGCAGATGCAGCCGCAGGAACAACGTACGGCACGCTGCATTGCCACCAGCCTGCTCAGCCACTGTGCCGATCTGTTAGGCAGCCAGGCGCAAACGTCCTCGCGGAGCCAGGCGCTTTTTGAAGCCATCCGGAAATATATCGATAGCCACTTTGCTGACGCCCTCACCCGTGAGTCCGTGGCGCAGAAATTTTATCTCTCGCCAAACTACCTTTCGCATCTGTTTCAGAAATGCGGGCCAATGGGCTTTAACGAATACCTGAATCATATCCGTCTTGAACAGGCCAGAATGCTTCTCAAAGGCCATGATATGAAAATCAAAGATATCGCTCACGCCTGCGGTTTCGCCGACAGCAACTACTTCTGCCGCCTGTTTCGTAAAAACACCGAACGTTCGCCCTCAGAGTATCGCCGCCAGTATCACAGCCAGTTGACAGAAAAGCCTCGCAGTACAGAAAACTAGATTTTTGTAAGTTCCACCTTTCGCCTTTTCTGCCACCCTGTATCCGGGTAATACCAGGTAAGCCGGTAAACGTGATCTAAATCATCCTTAATGACAATGCGTACATTTATCCAGTTTTTGGCAAATTTGTCATCTGGCAACGCGGCAAGTGAAAGCCCTATCCTTACCTCAACATCTCTGAATTATGCATTGAGGAAAGCACTATGGAACTCTATCTGGACACCGCAAACGTAGCAGAAGTTGAACGTCTGGCACGTATCTACCCACTAGCCGGAGTGACAACCAACCCCAGTATTATCGCCGCCGGTAAAACGCCGATCTGGGATGTTCTGCCGCGACTGCAAAAAGCCGTCGGGCCGGAAGGTATTTTGTTCGCCCAAACCATGAGTCGCGATGCCCAGGGCATGGTGGAAGAAGCTAAACGCCTGAGCAACGCCATACCCGGTATCGTGGTAAAAATCCCGGTCACCGCCGAAGGTCTGGCGGCCATCAAACTGTTGAAAAAAGAAGGCATTTCCACACTCGGCACCGCGGTATACAGCGCCTCCCAGGGCCTGCTGGCCGCTCTGGCGGGAGCAAAATACGTCGCGCCTTACGTCAACCGCGTGGACGCACAAGGCGGAGACGGCATCCGTATGGTACAGGAGCTGCAATCCCTGCTGGAACTGCATGCTCCGGAAAGCAGAGTTCTGGCCGCCAGCTTCAAAACCCCCCGCCAGGCTCTGGATTGCCTGCTGGCCGGTTGTGAAGCAATCACCCTTCCGTTAGATGTCGCGCAACAAATGCTTGGCACGCCTGCGGTAGAGTCGGCCATAGAGAAGTTTGAGCTGGACTGGAATAACGCTTTTGGAACGCTGAACCTGTAACCCGATCGGTGAGCCGCCCGGAGGGGCGGTATCCGGTCATCCAGGAGGAATAGAAATGGATCGCATTATTCAATCACCCGGTAAATATATTCAGGGCGCAGGCGTAATGACTCGCCTGGGCGGATACCTCAAACCGCTGGCTGAACGCTGGCTCATCGTTGGCGATAAATTCGTACTCGGTTTTGCCGAAGAAACACTGCGCAAAAGTCTGGCAGATGCTGGCCTGATTGCCGAAATCGCTCCCTTCGGCGGCGAGTGCTCACATAATGAAATCAATCGATTACGCGAGATCGCCGCTTCGGCACACTGTACGGCCGTACTGGGTATCGGCGGCGGTAAAACGCTGGATACCGCAAAAGCATTAGCACACTTTATGAATCTGCCAGTGGTCATTGCGCCGACGATTGCCTCAACCGATGCGCCGTGCAGCGCCCTGTCGGTTATCTATTCCGATGACGGTGAATTCGACAGCTACCTGATGCTGCCGCACAATCCAAATAGGGTGATTGTCGATACGCAAATTGTGGCCGGCGCGCCAGCACGCCTGCTGGCGGCGGGGATCGGCGATGCGCTGGCCACCTGGTTTGAAGCGCGTGCCTGCTCACGAAGCGGCGCGATCACCATGGCGGGCGGTCAGTGTACCCAGGCGGCACTGGCGCTGGCTGAATTGTGTTACAACACGCTGATTGAAGAAGGCGAAAAAGCGATGCTGGCAGCGGAACAGCATGTTGTCACCCCGGCGCTGGAGCGCATTATTGAAGCCAATACCTACCTGAGCGGCGTCGGTTTTGAAAGCGGCGGCCTGGCGGCGGCGCACGCTATCCACAACGGCCTGACCGCCATTCCGGATGCACACCGCTACTATCATGGTGAAAAAGTGGCCTTTGGTACGCTCACTCAACTGGTGCTGGAAAATGCGCCAGTGGAAGAGATCGAAACCGTAGCGGCGCTGTGCCATAGCGTAGGGTTGCCTGTCACCCTGGCGCAACTGGATATTAAAGTGGACATTCCACAAAAAATGCGCACCGTGGCGGAAGCCGCCTGCGCTGAAGGCGAAACGATCCACAATATGCCCGGCGGCGCGACACCGGATCAGGTCTATGCGGCATTACTGGTCGCCGACCAGTACGGTCAACGCTTCCTGCAAGAGTGGGAGTGAACCCGGCACATATGCCCTAATGCTGGTCAATTGAGGGAGATGCATCCGGTGTTATGGCGGGTAAGCAGCTCCGCTAATCGGTGGTTATGGCGAATATGGCGCATTTTTCATTTTCGCCCATTCAGATTCCGTGGTCTGTTCCGTTCACGATAAATACGCGGATATTCGTTATATCCACAGCGTGTGAACGGGCAGGGGGACGTTTCGCCCGTCCCCCTGCACCCCCGGCATTGCGCTGAAAACCTGCCGCTCCGCGGTCCGCTCCACTCCGGCTTCATCTGGCGGACCGGGCGGGACTCGACGTCCCTGTCTCGACCCGCCCTCTGGCCGCCGTCCTGGCGGCCAGTCCTGGATGCGCGCCTGCGTTCTCGCCAGGTTTCCTTGATGCGCCCAACCCCCATGCGGTGAGTCCGTTATTCGTCAGTGGCTTTTCAGAGGCTGAAAATTATAAAAAAAGTTATATCCTTTATATTTCAGCCCGTATCAGCTCAGTTAGTGAATCAACCGAATCAGGTTTTCGTTTAAACCACCGATAATGCGATTGCCGCTGGCAAATAAAACAAAAGACAACACCGATGATTTGCTTAAGTGAACGGCATCAGGCACACATGCCCACCTTTGGCGGGTATGTATGAGACGGATAACAAACCTGTTTTAACGATTCTGCCGGGTCACGGAACCCAGAAACGGCGGCGAGAGAGTATCGCCGCCGCTGAGAAAATAATTATGCCGGACGCACGCCCAGGGTGTGGCAAATCGCGTAACTCATTTCCGCACGGTTTAGCGTGTAGAAGTGGAAATCCTTGACGCCTTCGCGGCTTAAAATTTTCACCATATCCATGGCGATGTTGGCTCCCACCAGTTGGCGAGTTTCGGCGTCATTATCCAGGCCTTCGAACATTTTCGCCATCCACGCCGGAATACGGACATTGGTCATATCGGCAAACTTTTTCGCCTGTTTAAAGTTCGAAACGGGCAGAATACCCGGAATAATCTCTACGTCGATGCCGGTGGAGACACAACGGTCGCGAAAACGCAGGTAGCTTTCCACGTCAAAGAAGAACTGGGTAATCGCGCGATTCGCCCCCGCATCCACTTTATGCTTCAGATTCAACAGATCTGCCTGCGCGCTTTTAGCTTCCGGATGCACTTCCGGGTAAGCGGCGACGGAGATATCAAAGTCCCCCACCTCTTTCAACAGCGTGACCAGGTCGACCGCGTACATATCCGGCTTGCCGCTGCCCGGCGGCAGGTCGCCGCGCAGCGCAACAATATGGCGAATCCCGCTGTCCCAGTAATCCTGGGCGATGGTACGCAGCTCATCACGACTGGCGTCAATGCAGGTCAGATGCGGCGCCGCTTCCAGGCCAGTACGCTCCTTTATCCCTTTAATAATGCTATGGGTACGATCGCGTTCACCGGAGTTAGCCCCATAGGTGACGGAGACAAATTTCGGCTTCAGGCTGCTCAGGCGATCGATGGATTTCCATAGTGTTTGCTCCATTTCACTGGTGCGCGGCGGAAAGAATTCAAAGGAGACATTAATCTGCCCCTGCACTTCCGCCAGGCTCTGATTCAGGGCTTCCCGCTGATTGGCGTGAAAAAAGCTCATACCTTACCTCATCAATCGCATTTTTGTTTGTCGTATCGCGAACTTCTATACGTTTAGACGTCCAGATGTAAAAATGACGGAAAAGTATGCA
The DNA here is from genome assembly GCF_005860775.1 of Klebsiella indica. Classification (GTDB taxonomy): domain Bacteria; phylum Pseudomonadota; class Gammaproteobacteria; order Enterobacterales; family Enterobacteriaceae; genus Klebsiella; species Klebsiella indica. Next base: position 50,027 of record NZ_VCHQ01000032.1, on the reverse strand, counting down.
GGCGTCAATAGAAAAATCAGCGTAAAGAGTGAGGAATATTCAGACAAGATGAAATTGATTCATGTCACGTCCACTAACCCCATGATTTTTCAAATACTGCTATCAACTCATCAGACAAACGATTGTTGCCAGGCAGTGTCACAACACCCAGGCCAGGCGGAAGCTGCTGGCTGGCATCGTCCAGATGGCGAAACACTACCCATTCAAGCTGAATGGCCGAAAATGATGCGAGTAATGCTGCGATTAACGGCTTGTGATACGGCAATGAGAGCATCTCGCCGCAGGGTTAAATGTCGGGCTGACGCGAGAAGAAATGACGGAAGTTATTATGCAGATGGCGGTGTACGCCGGATTCCCGGCGGCTCTGAATGGCCTGTTTGCCGCCAAAGAAGTTTTTGCCGCACATTAATCTGAAAAGATCCGCTATGTCAGGTTAATGGGACGTTCTGCTGAGAACCCAGGCGCCCATCCTCTGGCCGCCAGGACGGCGGATGGGCGCGACAGCATAAAATGGCCTGCGCTTACACGAACCTTTTACGCGATCTTACAGCAATTGCGCCAGTCGATTAATATCGGACTGAATCGCGCCGGCGGTGACGTCGCGACCGGCACCCGGCCCGCGGATCACCAGCGGGTTATCACGATACCAGCGGCTGTCGATAGCAAAAACGTTATCGCACGGCAGCAGCGACGCCAGAGGATGATCTTCGCGCACCGCTTCTACGCCCACGCGCGCTTTACCATTGGCGTCAAAACGCGCCACGTAGCGCAACACCAGACCCATTTCACGCGCCGCTTCCAGGCGCTGCAGCATCTGGTCATTCAGCTCTTCGCCATTCTCGAAGAAATGATCGACAGACCCCTCTTCGCAGTGAACTGGCACCAGCGATTCGACGCGTACCTGATCCGGTTCGATGTCATAGCCCGCTTCACGCGCCAGAATCACCAGCTTACGCATGACATCTTTCCCGGAAAGATCGACCCGCGGGTCCGGCTCAGTCAACCCCTGCTGCCAGGCCTGATCGACAAGGTCAATAAACGGCACCGTACCGTCAAACTGCAAAAATAACCACGAGAGCGTGCCGGAGAAAATGCCGCTCAGCGCCAGAATGGTATCGCCGCTATCAATCAAATCGCGCACCGTGTGGTTTATCGGCAAACCGGCCCCCACGGTGGCGTTATACAGCCAGTGACGGCCCGTTTTCTCAAACGCATCGCGGATTTGACGATACTTACTGCTGCTACTGGCGCCCGCCAGCTTATTTGCGCTGATAACATGGAAACCATGACTGGCGAAATCGAGGTACTGATCGGCCAGTTGTTCGCTGGCTGTCACGTCCAGCACCACCAAATCATCGTACGGATGCGCGCGCATCCACAGGAACAACGACTCTTCATCCTGTTCCACGGCTTCATCATTAAAGAAAGCCAGCGCGCGGCTGGCATCAAGACCGGCATAATTGAGCAAGCTACGGCGGCTATCCACTACCCCGGCAAGGATAAATTCAAAACCCGTGCGCGCGGAAAGCGTGGTCTGCTCGCGGGCAAACAGTTCCAGCCAGCGGGAACCAATATTCCCTTTGCCAAACAGCACCAGACCAATACGCTTTTCCGCGCGGAACAGCGACTGATGCAGGCCCTGAATCAAGCTCTCGGTTGGCCCGGCGCGCAGCACCGCCACCAGACTGATCCCCTCTTCTGATTGCCAGGTAAACTCCACCGGCTGCCCTTTCAGTTGCTGCCAGAAGCGGTGACAGTGCAGCGGATTACGGGTCACCCCCGCGCCGACCATCGCCACCAGCGCCAGATTTTGACGCAGGCGCAGCTCGCCCGGCAGGCCAGCCTCATCCAGGAGTTTCAGCGCGCTGTCAGCAACTTCGGCGGTATAGCAAAACTGCAGCAGCTTACGATCGGCATGAACGCCGACGGCCAGCGGACGCAGCTGAGCGCGTTTTAAAATCGCATCCAGCTCTTTATATGTCAGTTTGAAATCCTGACCCGCCGGCACCTGGAACTCAATCAGGCAGACATCATCATGGCTGGTGACAATACGCGCCCCGGTGCCGGAAGCCAGCACGCGTTCGATACGCGTCGACCCCTGATCCGGGGTGTAGCTACAGCGTAATTGTAAATCGATATCGCTGCCGGATACCGGCTGTAACGTACGGGCATGCAGCACCGGTGCCGCCAGACGAGCCAGCTCGCTGGCTTCATCAAGACGCAGCAGCGGCAGCAGACAGGCATCTTTCACCTTACGCGGGTCCGCACTGTAGACCCCGGCCACGTCGCTCCAGATAGTAACGCGAGACACCCCGGCCAGGGCGCCAATTTGCGTGGCGGAGTAGTCGGAACCGTTACGCCCCAGCAGCACGGTTTCCCCGGCGTTGTTGCGCGAAATAAAGCCCGTCACCACCAGGCGTTTATTCGGATGCTGTGCCATCTGTTGTTGCAAAAGTGGATAAGACAACCCCTCATCCACTTGCGGCTGCGCGGAGCGCTCGGCGCGTAAGAAGCTACGCGCATCCAGCCAGGCGGCGTCCATACCCAGATGATTCAGCACCGCCGCCATCAGGCGAGCTGACCAGACTTCACCGTGACCGACCACCTCGGCGTAGACTGCATCCGTAACACCGCCATCAAGCAGAGCGGCCAGCCGTTCAAGATCCTGAATGAACATCGCGATCAGCGTATCCGCAGCCTCCGCTGACAATAATCCACATATCAGATCCATCTGATAACGACGAAGCGATTGTTGCACCTGATGCGCAGAGAGGCGATCCGTCTGGCTGAGCTTCAGCCAACTGATCAACTGGTTGGTGGTACTGCCTGCTGCAGAGACGACCATCATATCGCCCGCCTGCGAATACTCCGTCATGATCCCCGCGACGCGCAGGTAACATTTCGCATCAGCTAAACTACTCCCACCAAATTTGTGCAGTTGACGACCCTTCGCCCCTGCCTGCGCAATCACACTCATGTTTATTCCTCGTTTGCTGCCCGGAAGCCATTTTCCAGATCGGCAATTAAATCTTCACCATCTTCAATACCGGTTGAAATACGTAACAGCGTTTCTGAGATCCCCGCTGCCGCACGCGCTTCAGGCGACATGCCCGCGTGAGTCATTGTCGCCGCATGGGAAATCAGGCTTTCTACGCCTCCCAGTGATTCCGCCAGCGTGAACAGGGATAGTCCACTCAGGAAACGACGCAGCGTCTGCTCATCGCCATCCAGTTCGAAACTTAACATTGCGCCAAAACCTTTTTGCTGACGCGCCGCAATCTCATGTCCCTGGTTTTCCGGCAGCGACGGATGGTACAGTTTTTTTACTAGCGGTTGCGATTTCAGATAGCCGACAATCGCCAGCGCATTACGTTGCGCCGCCTCCATACGCGGAGAGAGCGTACGTAAACCACGCAGCAGCAGGTAGCTATCAAATGCGCCGCCGGTAACGCCGATATTATTCGCCCACCATGCCAGTTCGGTGACAGTGGCCGGATCTTTGGCGATCACCACTCCGGCCACCACATCAGAGTGGCCGTTCAAATATTTGGTGCATGAATGCAACACCAGATCGGCGCCCAGCGCCAGCGGATTCTGCAATGCCGGGCTCAGGAAAGTGTTATCCACGACGCTCACCGCGCCAGCCTCACGCGCCAGCCCGCAGATTTTCGCAATATCCACCACCCTCAGCAATGGATTACTTGGACTTTCCACCAGCACCAGCTTCGGTTTTTCCGCCAGCGCGGCGCTCAGCGCCTGTTCGTCATTCTGATCGACAAACCGCACGCGATAGCTGCCGCGTTTTGCCAGGCTATCAAACAGGCGATAGCTGCCGCCGTAGCAGTCATGCGGCGCCACCAGCAGATCGCCAGGTTTCAGGAAAACGGTGGTAACCAGCAGAATCGCCGACATACCGGTATTGGTCAGAACCGCTCCTGCGCCGCCCTCCAGCTCTGCCAGCGCACGCTGAACCACATCACGGGTTGGGTTACCGCGGCGAGAATAGTCGTGAGCGCGAGGTTCGTTAAATCCGGTGAAGTTATAGGTGCTGGAGAGGTGAATCGGCGGGACAACGCAACCGTACTGCTCGTCGTCATTTAAACCGCTACGCACTGCGATGGTGGCCTGTTTACGCGTCATGTTGGGGAGTTCCTGAGCTGAATCGGTGAAAAGTCAGGTTCCAGAGTAAACATTGTTACAATGGACGTCAATACATCTGGACATCTAAACTTCTTTGCGTATAGATTGAGCAAACGAGAAATAGCCGTTAAAATTATATGCATTAGCGCACATCCATGGCGGCTTGTTTGGTGTCAGACGCGCCCCTCTACGGTAAACTACGCGCAAGTATGGCCTGAATTTGCATTTCTGGCCCTTAACTAAATAAACAGAGGATTAAGGTAACTCATGGCTGAATGGAGCGGCGAATATATCAGCCCATACGCTGAGCACGGTAAGAAGAGTGAGCAAGTAAAAAAAATTACGGTTTCCATTCCTCTGAAGGTGTTAAAAATCCTCACCGATGAACGCACGCGTCGTCAGGTGAACAACCTGCGTCACGCCACCAACAGCGAACTGTTGTGTGAAGCATTCCTGCATGCCTTTACCGGTCAACCGTTACCTAACGATGAAGACCTGCGTAAAGAGCGCAGCGATGAAATCCCGGAAGCGGCGAAACAGATTATGCGTGAGATGGGGATCGACCCGGATACGTGGGAATATTAAGCCAGTAAAAAGGGCAAAAGTGTGCTGCTGCCCTTTTCCTTTCGCGGTATTGCACTGTGAAAAACACAAAAAAGCCGCCCTGAGGCGGCTTCTTCAGCAACTTACTTGCTGGAACCCGGTAAGCTGAAGCGCTTGTTGAAGCGGTCAACACGACCACCGGTCGCAACATCACGCTGCTTGCCAGTGTAGAACGGGTGGCATTTACCGCACACGTCGAGGTTCAGGTCGTGACCTACGGTAGAACGGATTTTCATGACGTTACCGCAAGAGCAGGAAGCAGTAACTTCGTCGTATTTCGGATGAATATCTTTTTTCATGGGAGAACCTCAGTTAAGGCCGCGTCGCTCTTCCAGCCCTAACGCCAGACACCACGCGATGTTAATAATTTCCCGGCGCGATCCCGCTAAGTGAAATCCCCGGGTAATAGATTTTGATGCCGGACAACATGCATCAAAGGCGGCGAATCATACAGAATTTAACCAGCATATGCAAACTGATCCGCGCCCCTTTACCACAATGTGTATACTAACCCGCCAGATTTCAAGTCAGGAAGATTACATGCTCGTCGCTCACGTTGCCCTGCCCGTTCCGCTGCCCCGCACCTTTGACTATGTGCTGCCTGACGGTATGCCGGTCAAAGCAGGCTGCCGCGTGCGCATCCCGTTCGGTAAACAGGAACGGACGGGCATTGTCGTGTCGATCGGCACACACAGTGAATTACCGCTCGACGACCTCAAGCCGGTTGCCGAGGCCCTCGACACCGAACCGGTGTTCTCCTCTTCAGTCTGGCAATTGCTGCTCTGGGCAGCGGACTACTACCACCATCCCATTGGCGATGTGTTATTCCACGCGCTGCCCATTCCGCTCCGCCAGGGGAAACCTGCCAACACGACCCCGCTATGGTACTGGTTTGCCAGCGAACAGGGGCAAGCGGTTGACATAAACAGCCTTAAGCGCTCGCCAAAGCAGCAAAAAGCGCTGGCGGCCCTGCGTCAGGGAAAAATCTGGCGGCATCAGGTTGCCGAGCTGGAATTTAGCGATACCGTTTTACAGGCGCTGAGGAGTAAAGGTCTTGCCGAACTGGCCAGCGAAGCGCCGGCCATTACCGACTGGCGGGCAAGCTTTTCGGTGCCCGGCGAGCGCCTGCGCCTCAACACCGAACAAGCGACCGCCGTTGGGGCCATTCACAGCGCCTCAGACAGTTTTTCCGCCTGGCTGCTGGCCGGGATCACCGGCTCCGGGAAAACGGAAGTTTATCTGAGCGTTCTCGAAAACGTACTGGCGCAGGGGCGTCAGGCGCTGGTCATGGTGCCGGAAATCGGCCTGACGCCGCAGACTATCGCCCGGTTCCGCCACCGTTTTAACGCCCCGGTAGAAGTACTGCATTCGGGCCTTAACGACAGCGAGCGCCTCTCCGCATGGCTGAAAGCCAAAAACGGTGAAGCGGCGATTGTGATCGGCACTCGTTCGTCACTGTTTACGCCATTTAAAGATCTCGGAGTGATCGTGATCGACGAAGAGCACGACAGCTCTTATAAACAGCAGGAAGGCTGGCGCTATCACGCACGGGACCTCGCGGTCTGGCGCGCCCATAGCGAGCAAATTCCGATCATTCTCGGCTCGGCGACGCCGGCGCTGGAGACGCTGCATAACGTCCGCCAGGGCAAGTATCGCCAGTTGAAACTGACCAAACGCGCAGGCAATGCGCGCCCGGCTCAACAACATGTTCTGGATTTAAAAGGTCAGCCGTTGCAGGCCGGGCTTTCTCCGGCGCTGATCGGTCGCATGCGTCAGCATCTACAGGCCGATAACCAGGTGATTTTGTTTTTAAACCGCCGCGGCTTCGCGCCGGCGCTGCTGTGTCACGACTGCGGCTGGATCGCCGAATGCCCGCGCTGCGACAGCTACTATACGTTGCACCAGGCCCAGCAGCATCTGCGCTGCCACCACTGCGACAGCCAGCGCCCGGTTCCGCGCCAGTGCCCTTCCTGCGGTTCGACGCACCTGGTACCGGTCGGCCTGGGCACCGAACAACTTGAACATGCGCTGGGCCCGCTGTTTCCTGGTATACCCATTTCGCGTATCGACAGAGACACCACCAGCCGCAAAGGTGCGCTGGAGCAATATCTTGCCGACGTGAATCGCGGCGGCGCGCGTATTCTTATCGGCACCCAAATGCTGGCGAAAGGCCATCACTTCCCGGACGTGACGCTGGTTTCCCTGCTGGATGTTGACGGCGCGCTATTTTCCGCTGATTTCCGTTCAGCGGAGCGCTTCGCCCAGCTCTACACTCAGGTTTCAGGTCGGGCAGGACGTGCCGGTAAACAGGGCGAGGTGATCCTGCAGACTCACCACCCGGAACACCCGTTGCTGCAAACGCTGCTGTATAAAGGCTATGACGCCTTTGCCGGGCAGGCTCTGGCAGAACGACAAAGCATGCAGCTCCCGCCGTGGACCAGCCATGTACTGATTCGCGCGGAAGATCATACCAATCAGCAGGCCCCGCTCTTTTTACAGCAGTTACGCAATCTATTACAGGCCAGCCCGCTGGCCGACAATAAGCTGTGGATACTCGGTCCTGTTCCGGCGCTGGCGCCAAAGCGCGGAGGGCGCTGGCGCTGGCAAATTCTTCTCCAGCACCCGTCGCGCATGCATCTGCAGCATATCGTCAGCGGGACGCTGGCATTGATAAACACGCTACCGGAAGCACGCAAAGTGAAATGGATTGTGGATGTCGATCCTATTGAAAGCTAAGACGTCTATTGCGAGGCGGATCGAAAAATCTAACCTCCATCACGTTTTTGATGAAAATTCTGTAACTCTCTGGATGTACTATCTGTTAAAAATGTGGCTGATGTCAGAACGCCAGGGATGTGTCTGCGCCGGTCAGCGAGGAGAAAACAGGTGAAACCCAAAAAACAGGCTGTTGCCGCCACCATGAAAGACGTCGCCCAGAAGGCAAACGTCTCCACGGCAACCGTATCCCGAGCGTTAATGAACCCCGATAAGGTTTCGCAGAGTACCCGCAATCGGGTAGAGCAGGCCGCACTTGAAGTCGGCTATCTGCCGCAATCGCTCGGACGCAATATGAAACGCAATGAATCGCGCACCATCCTGGTGATTGTGCCCGATATTTGCGATCCCTTTTTCAGCGAGATTATTCGCGGTATTGAAGTCACGGCGGCAAAGCAGGAATATCTGGTCCTCATTGGCGATTGCGCCCACCAGAATCGCCAGGAAAAAACCTTTATCGATCTGATTATCACCAAGCAGATCGACGGGATGCTGCTGCTGGGCTCCCGTTTACCCTTCGATGCTGGCGTGGAAGAGCAGCTCAATCTGCCGCCAATGGTCATGGCTAACGAGTTTGCTCCCGAGCTGGAGCTGCCGACAGTGCATATTGATAACCTCACCGCCGCATTCAATGCCGTTAACTACCTGCGCGAGCTGGGGCACCGCCACATTGCCTGTATCGCCGGGCCGGAAGAGATGCCGCTATGTCATTATCGCCTGCAAGGCTATGTCCAGGCGCTGCGCCGCAGCGGAATAACCGTCGATCCGCACTACATCGCCCGTGGCAATTTTACTTATGAAGCCGGCGCCATGGCGCTGGAGCAACTTCTGGCGCTGCCAGTGCCGCCAACGGCGCTCTTCTGTCATAGCGATATTATGGCGCTGGGCGCGCTATCGCTGGCAAAACGCCGCGGTCTGAAAGTGCCTGAAGATCTCTCTATTGTGGGTTTTGATAACATCTCTTTGTCTGAATTTTGCGATCCGCCATTGACGACAGTTGCGCAACCACGTTTTGATATTGGCCGCGAAGCGATGCTGCTTTTGCTGGATCAGTTGCATGGGCATAACGTCAACAGCGGTTCACGACTACTCGACTGCGAGCTGATTATTCGCGGTAGTACGCGCAATATCCGAACATAACCACAGGCTTTCGGGCCTGCTCTTCTGGTCAAAGGCCCGCCACTTAAGTAACATGTCGGGCTGAAAAACGAATAAGACAGCGAAACGATAGTGGCACAACGAGATTATGTACGCCGCAGCCAACCGGCTTCTTCGCGGCGCAAAAAGAGCAATACCCGAAGCTCAAGGAACAAGCAAAGCGGCATTTCTGCGGTGTCACCCGCTATGGTCGCAATCGCGGCAGCCGTGCTGGTGGCCTTTATCGGTGGACTGTACTTCATTACGCACCATAAGAAAGAAGAAACCGCGGTATTGCAAAATCGCCAGGCGACAGGCAACGGTTTACCGCCAAAGCCAGAAGAGCGCTGGCGCTATATTAAAGAGCTGGAGAGCCGCCAGCCTGGAGTACGTGCGCCAACGGAACCGACAGCCGGCGGCGAAGTCATGAAGCCGGAGCAACTGACGGACGAGCAGCGTCAGCTACTGGCGCAAATGCAGGCCGATATGCGTCAACAGCCCACGCAGTTGACCGAAGTGCCGTGGAACGAACAAACACCGGCACAGCGCCAGCAAACGCTGCAGCGTCAGCGTCTGGCTCAGCAACAGTTAGCGCAGTCCCGGCAGCAGGCACCGATCCAGCAGCCGCGCACCCAGCCGCGGGTTGTGGAGCAGCCCAAACCGGTACAGCAGCCGAAACAAACTGCATCAAATCAGCAGCCGTATCAGGATCTGCTGCAAACGCCTGCGCATACCAATACGACGCAACCTAAAACTCAGGCCGCCGCTCCGGTGACCCGCGTTGAGGACGCGCCAAAAGCCGCGGCGACGGAGAAAAAAGACGATCGTAGCTGGATGATTCAGTGTGGGTCTTTCAAAGGCGCCGAGCAGGCGGAGACCGTTCGTGCTCAACTGGCATTTGAAGGCTTCTCCTCGCACATCACCACCAATAACGGCTGGAACCGGGTAGTGATTGGGCCGCTGAAGGGCAAAGAAAACGCCAGCAATATGATTGAACGGCTGAAAATGGCCGGACACGCAAACTGCATTCGTCTCGCCGTCAGGGGTTGAAACCCGCAAAATCCCCCCCATCTATAATTGCATTCTGCCCCGCATCACTGCGGGGCCTCTATTTCGCTTTTGTAACCAAGGGGTCTGCTCGTGACTACAATTGTAAGTGTTCGCCGTAACGGTCATGTCGTGATTGCTGGTGATGGCCAGGCCACACTGGGCAACACCGTAATGAAAGGCAACGTGAAAAAAGTGCGCCGTCTGTATAACGACAAAGTGATCGCAGGCTTCGCTGGCGGCACCGCTGACGCTTTCACGCTGTTCGAACTGTTTGAACGTAAGCTGGAAATGCATCAGGGACATCTGGTCAAAGCCGCCGTTGAACTGGCGAAAGACTGGCGAACCGATCGCATGCTGCGCAAGCTGGAAGCCCTGCTGGCCGTAGCTGACGAAAACGCATCACTTATCATCACCGGTAACGGTGACGTGGTGCAGCCAGAAAACGATTTGATTGCCATCGGTTCCGGCGGTCCTTACGCCCAGGCTGCGGCGCGTGCTTTACTGGAAAATACCGATATGAGCGCACGCGATATCGCAGAGAAAGCGTTGAATATTGCAGGTGATATCTGCATTTATACCAACCACTTCCATACCATCGAAGAATTACCGTCTAAAGCGTAAGGATCTCCCATGTCTGAAATGACCCCACGCGAAATTGTCAGCGAACTGGACAAACATATTATCGGCCAGGATGCCGCCAAGCGTTCCGTCGCCATCGCGCTGCGCAACCGCTGGCGTCGTATGCAGCTTAACGAAGAGCTGCGTCACGAAGTCACACCGAAAAATATCCTGATGATCGGCCCTACCGGCGTCGGTAAAACTGAAATCGCACGCCGTCTGGCAAAGCTCGCCAACGCGCCGTTCATCAAAGTCGAAGCGACGAAATTCACTGAAGTGGGCTATGTTGGTAAGGAAGTGGATTCAATTATCCGCGATCTGACCGATGCGGCGATCAAAATGGTTCGCATGCAGTCCATCGATAAAAACCGCTATCGCGCAGAAGAACTGGCGGAAGAACGCATCCTCGACGTACTGATCCCCCCGCCAAAAAACAACTGGGGTCAGGCCGAACAGCCTCAGGAGCCTTCCGCGGCGCGCCAGTCTTTCCGCAAAAAACTGCGTGAAGGGCAGCTTGACGATAAAGAGATTGAGATCGAGCTCGCCGCTGCGCCGATGGGCGTTGAAATCATGTCCCCTCCGGGCATGGAAGAGATGACCAGCCAGTTGCAGTCTATGTTCCAGAACCTCGGCGGTCAGAAGCAAAAACCGCGTAAGCTGAAAATCAAAGACGCGATGAAGCTGCTGGTTGAAGAAGAAGCGGCGAAACTGGTAAACCCGGAAGAGCTGAAGCAGGATGCCATTGAGGCCGTTGAACAGCACGGTATCGTGTTTATCGACGAAATCGACAAAATCTGTAAGCGTGGCGGCAACACTTCTGGCCCCGATGTTTCACGCGAAGGCGTGCAGCGCGACCTGCTGCCGCTGGTTGAAGGCTGCACGGTCTCCACCAAACACGGAATGGTCAAAACCGATCACATCCTGTTTATCGCCTCCGGGGCGTTCCAGGTGGCCAGTCCATCGGACCTGATCCCTGAGCTGCAAGGGCGTCTGCCGATTCGTGTTGAACTGAAAGCGCTAACCACACACGATTTTGAGCGCATCCTGACCGAGCCAAACGCCTCCATCACTGTGCAGTATAAAGCGCTGATGGCAACCGAAGGCGTCAATATCGAGTTCACGGAAGATGGCATCAAGCGCATCGCTCAGGCCGCATGGCAGGTTAACGAAACCACCGAGAACATCGGGGCCCGTCGTCTGCATACCGTGTTGGAGCGTCTGATCGAAGACATCTCCTACGACGCCAGTGAAATGAATGGGCAAACCGTGACCATTGATGCGGAATATGTCGGTAAGCATCTGGATGTACTGGTGGCAGATGAAGATCTGAGTCGTTTTATCTTATAATCCGGTTCAATACAATTTCATCACTATAGATGGGGCTATAGATACCCTGATAATTCAAGTTGCATGACAAAACGGTTGACCGTTTTGAACAACGCTGGTGCCCGCCCGCCGGGGCGAAGCCCATGGATGGGCCGGGTAATCCGTAGCCAACGCACCCGCAGCTTGAAGTATGATGGGTAGAGCCCCATTTTTTATTGGCCGGGACATATGACTGAACACGCTATCACTCGCACCCAGGCCTGGCTGGAAAGCCTGCGCCCGAAAACATTACCTCTGGCCTTCGCCGCTATCATTGTCGGCTCCGCTCTTGCCTGGCATCAGGGGCGTTTCGATCCCTGGATCGCCCTACTGGCCATTATTACCGCGGGTTTACTGCAAATACTCTCCAATCTGGCCAACGATTATGGCGACGCGGTAAAAGGCAGCGACAAACCCGATCGCATTGGCCCCCTGCGCGGCATGCAAAAAGGGGCTATCACCCAGGCGCAGATGAAACGCGCGTTAATGCTGACCGTGGTGCTGATTTGTCTCTCCGGTCTGGCGCTGCTGTTTTTTGCCTGGCAAACTATGGCCGACTTTATTGGTTTTATGGTGCTTGGCGGGCTGGCCATCATCGCGGCCATTACTTACACCGTCGGCACGCGTCCTTACGGATATATCGGTCTCGGCGATATTTCGGTGCTGGTATTTTTCGGCTGGCTCAGCGTCGTCGGAAGCTGGTACCTCCAGGTACACAGCGTTGAAGCGGTCATTTTTTTACCGGCAACCGCCTGCGGCCTGCTGGCAACGGCGGTACTGAATATTAACAACCTGCGTGATATCGATAGTGACCGCGACAACGGTAAGAACACCCTTGCGGTACGTCTGGGGCCCGTTAACGCCCGCCGTTATCATGCCTGTCTGTTGATTGGCTCGCTGCTGTGCCTGGCGCTGTTTAATCTCATGTCCCTTCATAGCCTCTGGGGCTGGTTGTTCCTGTTGGCTACGCCTCTGCTGGTCAAGCAGGCGCGTTTTGTGATGCGCGAGCGCGATCCGATAGCGATGCGTCCGATGCTGGAAAGAACCGTAAAAGGCGCTTTACTGACCAACCTGTTGTTTGTTATCGGAATTATTTGCAATAAGCTTGTCGGTTAACTGACAAATATCAATTAACAATTGATGATTTTGCCAACAACACGATTCACGCGATATACTGGAAATTCTCGCAGCAACTGAACGTTAAGCCTATGAAATACGATACTTCCGAGCTTTGTGACATCTACCAGGAGGATGTCAACGTCGTGGAACCTCTGTTCTCCAATTTTGGGGGGCGGTCGTCGTTTGGGGGACAAATCATCACGGTGAAATGTTTCGAGGATAACGGGTTGCTCTACGATCTGCTCGAACAGAACGGCCGAGGTCATGTCCTGTTGGTTGATGGCGGTGGTTCCGTTCGGCGTGCGTTAATTGACGCAGACCTGGCGCGCCTGGCCGTGCAAAACGAGTGGGAAGGGTTAGTCATCTATGGCGCGGTGCGCCAGGTTGACGATCTGGAAGACCTGGATATTGGCATCCAGGCACTGGCTGCTATTCCTGTGGGCGCAGCGGGCGAAGGTATTGGCGAAAGCGACATTCGCGTCAACTTCGGCGGCGTCACCTTCTTTTCCGGCGATCATCTGTACGCCGATAATACCGGGATCATCCTCTCCGAAGATCCCCTGGATATTGAGTAACATCCACTCGTAAAAAAGGCCTTCTCAGAGAGAAGGCCTTTTTGTTACCGCCAGAACCTTTAGTACAGCTTCTTCGCGCACTCCAGCCAGTCGCTTTTGAACGGACGCTTCATGTTTTCGATGGCGTCGATAATGTCGTGGTGCACCAGTTTCTCGTTCTGAATACCGACGCAGCGGCCACCGAAGCCCTGCAACAGCAGTTCAATCGCATACGCCCCCATACGGGATGCCAGAATACGGTCATAAGGAACCGGAGAACCGCCGCGCTGAATGTGACCCAGAACGGTCGCGCGCGTTTCACGGCCTGTCTCTTTCTCAATAAATTGCGCCAGTTCATCGATGTCGCACATATGCTCAGTGATGGCCACGATAGCATGCTTTTTGCCTTTGGCGATACCGGCCTTAATTTCAGCCACCAGGTCTTCACGCGTGTATTCAACCTCAGGAACCATGATGAATTCACAGCCACCGGAGATTGCCGCCGCCAGCGTCAGGTCGCCGCAGTAACGCCCCATGACCTCAACGACAGAAATGCGCTGGTGAGAGGAGGAGGTGTCGCGCAGGCGGTCAATCGCCTCAACAACCGTGCTCAGCGCGGTAAAGAAACCAATGGTGTAGTCAGTGCCTTTAATATCGTTGTCGATCGTGCCTGGCAGGCCGATGCAGGGGAAGCCCATCTCGGTCAGACGCATGGCGCCCATATAGGAACCATCACCGCCGATAACCACTAACGCATCCAGACCGCGTTTTCTCATGTGTTCGATAGCGACGGCGCGCACCTTTTCTTCACGGAATTCCGGAAAGCGCGCTGACCCCAGGAAAGTGCCGCCGCGGTTGATCATATCGGAGACGCTGTAGCGGTCGAGCTGAACCATACGATCTTCATACAAGCCGAGGTAACCGTCATAGATTCCAAAAACTTCCAGACCTTCCGTTAATGCTGCGCGCACAACGCCACGAATTGCTGCGTTCATGCCCGGAGCATCACCGCCACTTGTCAACACACCGATTTTCTTAATCATGACTACCTCTGAACTTAGGAAGCAAAAAATAATCCTGTTGCCTGAAGCGCCCTCTCACCAGGAGTGCACATCAATAATTGCAATAGTATATCAAACGCTTCTGGCTGAATTGATTCAGGTCAGACCAAATGGCGGTAATTTATACAAAAAATGCCGATCCGCCCCACACTTTTACATCAAGTTTACAGACTATAACCTAAAGCTCATAAAACACCCTGCTGCGCAAGCGGCACCACAGAGTTGGGGTCCTGATGGATAATGACATCAGAATCCGGAAAACGGCGCAGAATCGCCTGTTCCACCTGGTCGGCAATCTTATGCGCCTGAACCAGTGGGAGGCTATCTTCCATTTCCAAATGAATCTGAATAAAGCGAGTCGGCCCTGACTGCCGCGTTCGTAGATCGTGCGTCCCGCTAACCCCAGGCCAGCCGGTCACGATATTGATAATTTCCTGGCGTTCCTCATCAGGAAGAGCGCGGTCTAACAATGACTGAACAGCGTCATAAGCCATCCGCAGCGCACTATATAGAATATAGGCACCGATGCCTAATGCAAACAGCGCATCGGCACGATGCCAGCCGTACCAGGAGAGGGCGAGCGCCACCAGAATTGCACCGTTCATCATAACATCGGACTGATAGTGCAGCATATCCGCGCGCACCGCCTGACTTTGCGTTTTTCTCACCACCCAGCGCTGGAACGTCACCAGCGCCAGCGTGCTTAACAACGCAACCAGCGTTACCACCATCCCAACGCCGGCAGCCTTCATCGGCTCAGGACGCACAATGTGCTGAATGCCGGTCAAAAAAAGAAATAACGCCGATCCGGAAATAAACATGCTTTGCGCCAGCGCCGCCAGTGACTCCGCCTTGCCGTGGCCAAAGGTATGTTCTTCATCAGCCGGTTGCAGCGAATAACGCACCACCAGCAGGTTAGTCAGCGAGGCGGCGATATCCACCAGCGAATCCACCAGCGCCGCCAGAATACTCACGGAGCCGGTATACCACCACGCAAAAATTTTGATCAAAAGTAACGCAGAGGCCATCACCGTCGCCGCAATAGCTGCGCGGTTCACCAACTGCCCATAGGATTGATTCATAAACGCTCCTTGCTTCGCAATGCGCTTAGTATAACCCGATCTTTTACCGGGACAGGGAACAAGGAAAACGCCGAATTACAGATAAAAAAAACCCCCTCATCATGAGGGGGAAGACAGGGATGGTGTCTATGGCAAGGAAAACAGGGTTTGTTACTGGGGTTGCAGGGTACTGCTATTACTCGAAAACGTTATTGCTGAGCCTTGTTGCATCCTTGAAACTTCACGCAACTGATCCATTCGTTGCTGGTACTTAGTATTTAAAATCGCTTGCTGCTCTGGCGTTAGCAGGTGATACATTTGATTGCGCACTTTTGCCATTTCAACCTGGCGGGCAACCTGCTCCTGCGCCATCTTTTCTGCCTGAGCGCGCACAGCGTTTTCATCAAATTTTTCTGCGGTGACAAGACGATGCATTGTCTCCATTTCACTAACATTAACAGGTGGCCTGTCGTGGCGTGCCTGCTGCATAAGATCACGTAACTGTTGCCGTTGCTGTTCGGTTAAACTTATGCCGTCAAACATATGGCCCTGACTGTTGCGCTGGCTGTCGTCATCACCGGGGAGCCAGTTAACGCTGGCTGCGATTTCAGCGGCCATGCTGGATACACTTAGCATCAACGTTGAGGCCATGACGGCAGCGAGAACATTGCGCATCACATACTCCCAAAACGTTTGTGTCGCGATTCAACGAGAGAGAGTCTACGATGCAGGCTGCAAACATGCGTCAGGGGGTGTAAAACAACGTAAAGTCATGGATTAGCGAGCCTTGATGACGTAATTTCTGCCTCGGAGGTATTTAAACAATGAATAAAATCCTGTTAGTAGATGATGACCGGGAGCTCACCTCCCTGTTAAAAGAGCTGCTCGATATGGAAGGTTTTAATGTGCTCGTGGCCCATGACGGGGAACAGGCGCTGACTCTTCTGGACGACAGCATTGATTTACTTTTGCTTGATGTGATGATGCCGAAGAAAAACGGTATCGATACGCTTAAAGAGTTGCGTCAGACACACCAGACCCCGGTCATCATGCTAACGGCCCGCGGCAGCGAACTGGATCGCGTTCTCGGCCTTGAGCTGGGCGCGGACGACTATTTGCCCAAGCCGTTTAACGATCGTGAGCTGGTGGCGCGTATACGCGCTATTCTGCGCCGTTCGCACTGGAGCGAGCAGCAGCAAACGACCGAGGCCGGCTCGCCTACGCTGGAAGTGGACGCGCTAAGCCTTAACCCTGGTCGCCAGGAAGCCAGTTTCGATGGTCAGACGCTGGAGCTCACAGGTACTGAATTCACCCTGCTCTATCTGCTGGCGCAGCATCTTGGCCAGGTGGTATCGCGTGAACATCTGAGCCAGGAGGTATTAGGTAAACGCCTGACGCCGTTCGATCGTGCGATCGACATGCATATCTCCAACCTGCGACGTAAGTTGCCGGAACGCAAAGATGGCCATCCCTGGTTTAAAACCCTGCGTGGACGCGGTTATCTGATGGTATCGGCTTCATGATCGGTAGTTTGACCGCACGCATCTTCGCTATTTTCTGGCTGACGCTGGCACTGGTGTTGATGCTGGTTTTGATGCTGCCCAAGCTGGATTCGCGCCAGATGACGGAGCTGCTGGAGAGTGAGCAACGTCAGGGCATCATGATCGAACAACACGTTGAGGCCGAGCTGGCGAACGATCCGCCGAACGACCTGATGTGGTGGCGTCGTCTGTTTCGCGCCATTGATAAGTGGGCGCCGCCGGGCCAGCGTTTACTGCTGGTTACCAGTGAAGGCCGCGTTATCGGTGCCGAACGCAACGAAATGCAGATCATCCGCAATTTTATCGGCCAGGCGGATAACGCCGCTCACCCGCAGAAAAAGCGCTATGGCCGCCTGGAAATGGTCGGGCCTTTTTCCGTCAAAGATGGGGAAGATAATTACCAGCTCTATCTGCTTCGGCCTGCCAACACCTCGCAATCAGACTTTATCAATCTGCTTTTCGATCGACCGTTACTGCTGCTGATCGTTACCATGTTAGTTAGCGCTCCGCTGCTATTATGGCTGGCGTGGAGTCTGGCAAAACCGGCACGTAAGCTAAAAAATGCCGCCGATGAGGTCGCCCAGGGCAACCTGCGACAACACCCGGAGCTGGAATCCGGCCCGCAGGAGTTTTTAGCCGCCGGAACCAGCTTTAACCAGATGGTGACGGCCCTGGAGCGCATGATGTCCAGCCAGCATCGTCTGCTATCCGATATCTCCCACGAGCTGCGCACGCCGCTCACACGTTTGCAGTTAGGTACGGCGCTACTGCGCCGCCGCAGCGGCGAGAGTAAAGAGCTGGAACGTATTGAGATGGAGGCCCAACGGCTGGATAGCATGATCAACGACCTGCTGGTAATGTCGCGCAATCAAGCGAAAACCGCGCTGGTCAGCGAGACGGTAAAAGCCAACCAGCTTTGGGGCGAAGTGCTGGATAACGCCACATTTGAAGCCGAACAGGTAGGGAAATCGTTCACCGTGGAGTATCCGCCAGGGCCCTGGCCGCTGTACGGTAATCCCAATGCGCTGGAAAGCGCGCTGGAGAACATCGTGCGTAACGCGCTGCGCTACTCGCATACTAAAATTTCCGTCAGCTTCTCGGTAGACAAAGACGGGATTACGATTAACGTTGATGACGATGGCCCAGGCGTGAGCCCGGAGGATCGCGAGCAAATTTTCCGCCCGTTCTACCGCACCGATGAAGCGCGCGATCGCGAATCTGGCGGCACGGGCCTGGGACTGGCGATTGTCGAAACCGCGATTCAACAGCATCGCGGTTGGGTAAAAGCCGATGACAGCCCGCTGGGCGGTTTACGCTTAACTATCTGGCTGCCGCTGTATAAGCGAACCTGATGCCATCACTCCCGGCTGAGGCTGCGCCCAGCCGGGGACATTATTTCCCCCACAACCGCCGCGAATTGTCTTCAATCTGTCCGCTTAAGCGCCGTCTTTGCAAGGTCCGGCTCCAGCTTACCGACAACCCGGCGGCCGCCAGCAGGCGATGATACTGCTCATCATCAAACGGCATTTGCCAGGCAATCACGCCCGCCTCATGGACGCTGATATCGCTTAGCCGGGAAACCCGCTCCAGCGGCGAATCGCTGAACACCTGCCCGCCCGCCAGCACCCGATACAGCCAGCCGGTTTTGCCGCTGTTTTGCACCAATTGCGCCATATCGCTGACAGCAAAATGATAGTTAAGTTTAAAGCAAGGGGAACGCGGCTGCGTCACCTGAATCAGCGCCGTTCCCCAACGGAAAATATCGCCGATAAAGACGTTTTTTTCCGTCAGCCCTTCCGTCGAAAGATTCTCGCCAAATGCCGGAGCACAGAAAAGATCCGCCTGCTGTGGCAGGTCACGGGCCCAGTGACGGTAATGTTCACGGGGATAGTGACACAACGCACGATCCGGCCCACCGTGAATTTTCTTCTCCGCCTGCTCATCGCCCTCCAGCCCCAAATCGCCGAGAGTCAGTTCGCCATCAACCTGAATTTTACCGATGGCGCTGGGACGGCTGCCGTCATAATCCCTTACCTTGCCGACAAAGACATTCACCGGATAGTGCATCGCTGCTCCTTGTGCTGCAAATATAAAAAAAGCGAGCCATCAGACTCGCTTCTCATTCAGCACAATGCAACCTTATTTTTTGGCGGCAAAACGCGCTGCGGCTTCGTCCCAGTTCACCACGTCCCAGAACGCTTTAATGTAGTCCGGGCGACGGTTCTGGAATTTCAGGTAGTAAGCGTGTTCCCATACGTCCAGGCCCAGAATCGGGAAGCCGGAAACGCCGGAGATAGCTTCACCCATCAGCGGGGAATCCTGGTTAGCGGTAGAAACCACCGCCAGTTTGTCCCCCTGCAGCACCAGCCACGCCCAGCCGGAGCCGAAACGGGTGGCTGCGGCTTTTTCAAATTCCGCTTTGAAGTTGTCAACGGAACCGAAATCGCGCTCGATAGCTGCTTTCAGGTCGCCCTGCAGCGTGGTACCGGTTTTCAGCCCTTTCCAGAACAGACTGTGGTTAGCGTGACCGCCCGCGTTGTTACGCAGAACGGTTTTTTTGTCTGCTGGCAGCTGATCCAGTTTGGTGATCAGTTCTTCAGCGGACAGGCTGGCGAATTCCGGCAGGCTTTCCAGCGCGGCATTGGCATTATTAACATAGGTCTGGTGGTGTTTAGTGTGATGGATTTCCATCGTCTGCTTGTCGAAGTGCGGTTCCAGGGCATCATAAGCGTACGGCAGGTCTGGCAGTGTATAACTCATAATCATCTCCATTATTGTCGAGCGGCGGGAGTGTTAATGCCGCGTAAGCAGTTGGTTCATTATAGTTAATTAAATGATATTGAAAACGCTTATCAATGCCGTATTTTTAATAAGGTTATAACAGTCCGTTATACAACCGATTTTGTGATGCAGAACAACTAATTAAGTTGATGGTTGCCAGAATGACGTTTCTGGTGGCAACAGCTTAAAGGCGGAAAAAGTGATCGATTTTTACACTCTCCAGTGTCGGAAGAAGATTTATCCGATAAAAAATAGATGAGGATAAAATCAATGGATCACGCGATTACGATGGGTATTTTTTGGCATTTAATAGGCGCGGCCAGCGCGGCCTGTTTTTATGCCCCGTTCAAGAAAGTTAAACACTGGTCCTGGGAAACCATGTGGTCTATTGGCGGAGTCGTCTCCTGGCTGATTCTGCCCTGGGCCATCAGTGCCATGCTATTGCCTGATTTTTGGGCTTATTACAGCTCCTTTAGCGCTTCCACTCTTCTGCCCGTCTTCCTGTTCGGCGCAATGTGGGGGATCGGCAATATCAACTATGGTCTGACCATGCGCTACCTCGGCATGTCGATGGGAATCGGCATCGCCATCGGCATTACGCTGATCGTCGGCACGCTAATGACTCCGATTATCAATGGTCAGTTCGATACCTTAATTAACACCAAAGGCGGCCAGTTGACGCTGCTCGGCGTGCTGGTTGCGGTGATTGGCGTGGGTATCGTCACCCGCGCCGGCCAGCTTAAAGAGCGAAAAATGGGCATCAAAGCAGAGGAGTTCAACCTGAAAAAAGGGCTGATACTGGCGGTGATGTGCGGCATCTTCTCTGCCGGTATGTCATTTGCGATGAATGCCGCCAAACCGATGCATGAAGCCGCCGCCGCGCTCGGCGTTGACCCGCTCTACATTGCGCTGCCAAGCTACGTGGTGATTATGGGCGGTGGCGCGGTGATCAATCTCGGCTTCTGCTTTATCCGCCTGGCAAAAGTAAAAGATCTGTCGATAAAAGCCGACTTCTCGCTGGCAAGACCGCTGATCATCAGCAATATTCTGCTTTCCGCGTTGGGCGGCCTGATGTGGTATCTCCAGTTCTTCTTCTATGCCTGGGGCCATGCCCGGATTCCGGCGCAGTATGACTACATGAGCTGGATGCTGCATATGAGCTTCTATGTTCTGTGCGGCGGCCTGGTCGGTCTGGTGCTGAAAGAGTGGAAAAACGCCGGTCGTCGCCCGGTGAGCGTACTGAGCCTCGGCTGCGTGGTGATTATTATCGCCGCCAATATCGTCGGCCTCGGCATGGCGAACTAAGCGGAGTTATGCGGCAGTGCGGCTGCGCTGCCGCCACTGCCCCGGCGTCATGCCAATCTCGCGGTTAAACACCACCGAAAAGTAGTTACTGTCTTCAAACCCGCATTGCATCGCTATTTCGCCAATCAACCGTTCCGTGTGCTGCAGCAGATACTGGGCATGGCAGATGCGTAACTGGCGCAGGTAATGGTTAACGGTCATTCCCGTCTGCTGACGAAACTGCTGGCGTAACGCACGTTCGCTGCACCCTTCCCGCTGGCAAAACCGGTCAAGAAAGAAAGGGCGATTCAGGCTGCCGGCCAGTTCGGTGAGCAGTTTATCGAGTAGCGCTTCACTCTGGGTCGCCGCCAGATTATCGGTGGCGTAGCGATAGCGTTGAAGCATAAGCACCAACTGCGCGAACAGCAGTTCGTCCATATCATCAGCCCGCGCATCGCTGCGGCAGCTCTCATGCTCCAGTTGAGTAATCACCTGCCTGACCTGAGCCATGCCGTTGCTGCCAATCCGCCAGTGCGGGACCCACGGAGTACCGAACAGGCCGGGTATATACGCTGCCCAGTCAAAGTTGAGCCGCAGCCGCTCCGGGCAATAAATCACGTTTTGCAGGACTAAATCATTAACTGAGGCGTAGGAGTGTTTATCTTCCGCGCGAATATAAAACAGGTCGCCGCGGGTAATACGCCACGGACGATCGTTAAGGACATGCAGACCGTTACCGCGCCACACCAGCACCAGTTCACAAAATTCATGGGTATGTTCGGCGAAGACGTTTTGCGGGTAGCGATCGGCGACCGCCACCGCCTGAGCGGGGGAGGCAAAAAATTCATCTTTGCGAAGAATCAGCTGACCTACCACGGCATCAACTCCAGGGCGAATAACGTTTGATACTCGTCATACTTCAGGTTGCCTGCGCGTTGCCAGCGCAAGCGCTGTACAGAACGTCTGCAACCCGAATTATTCAGGGCATATTATTCGCGTTTATGTCTGCTAAAACGTTGACTGCTCTCGCGTTACTGAAGAATGGCGTCACGCCCCTGGCGAATATCGCGCGGAGACCAGTCAAATTCCCGGCGAAAAAGCGTAGAAAAGTGGTTACTGTCGCCGAACCCGCAGCGATAGGCGATATCCGTCACGCTGTCATCGCTATGCCGCAACAGATGCCGCGCTTTTATCAACCGCACCCGGTTCAAATAGCGCTGCGGCGTCAGACCGGTTTGCTGTTTTAACTGCCGATGCAGCGTGCGCAATGACAGGAAAAACTGCGCAGCCACCTCTTCCCAGCAAACATCTTCAGCGAAATGGTCTTCGAGCCAGGCCATCAGATGATTGAGCCGCGCATCATTGTCTGTCGTCTCTTCCGCCAGGCTGCTTTTACGCAGTAACACCAGCAGTTGCATAAAATAAATTTCACGGCTGGCGATGGAATGCATATCCGCGTCCACGCCCACATTCTCTATCTGGCTCACAATCTGACGAACCTGCTGTAAAACGTTCTGGTTGACCCGCCAGTGCGAGAGATAATTCCCCTCCTGCTCCTTCGGCAACAATTCGTTCAGGCTGGACAAAAAACGAAACGCGTCCGGCGCGCGGTAGAGCACATTGGTCAGACATAAATTGTCCGTGTGCTCATAGAGATGACGATCGTGATCGCGAATAAAGCAAACCGATCCGCCGCTGATGGTATAGGGCTGACCGTTGAAAACATGAATCCCGGTGCCGTGCTCCACGATAACAATTTCATGAAAATCATGGTGATGCTCCGGAAAGGCCGATTGCGGAAGCCGCGGTTCAATGGCGACAGTTGAAGCGCCGGACTTAAAGAAATCCACACAGTGCAACATGGTCATAGCCGCTCCTCGAAATGAGAAATTTTATCAATCAGTGGAGCAAATAGTAATCAAGGGGCGGCAATCCAGCCTTCAATTTTTGACCGCAAAATTCGTAAAACCTGCCGCTTTTTCAAGAAACGACGGGAAAGATCGGGAACTGCGGACAACATCACATCTCCCGACGCATCGTTGACAAAACAAAACTGTGACATCTCTCACGGTCACCTTTGCTTTCTTGCCAGGGGCGAATTTCACCTGTCAGTAACAAGAAGGTGAGCCAGGCGCGACTTTTTTAGACTGCATGCAATGATTTTCACAAGGAACTTCCTATGCGTTTTCGTCATTGTGTCGCCGTTGATTTAGGCGCCTCCAGCGGGCGGGTGATGCTCGCCAGCTATACCTCCGGGCAGCAAACCCTGGCGCTGCGTGAGGTTCACCGGTTTGCCAATCATTTACAGAAAGTCAATGGCTTCGACTGCTGGGATATCGATAGCCTGGAAGGCGAAATTCGCCTCGGGCTGAACAAGGTATGCGAACAGGGCATCCTGATCGATAGCATCGGTATCGATACCTGGGGCGTGGATTATGTCCTGCTGGATAAACAGGGCCAGCGCGTCGGCCTGCCGGTTTCCTATCGCGATGCGCGTACCCAGGGGCTGATGCGCCATGCCGAAGAGCAATTAGGTCGCGAGGAAATCTATCGCCGCAGCGGTATTCAGTTTCTGCCGTTTAACACTCTTTATCAGCTCCGCGCGGTGGTTGAACAGCAGCCGGAACTGGTCAGCCAGGCCGCGCACGCGCTGCTGATCCCGGACTACTTCAGCTTTCGCCTGACCGGTAACATGAACTGGGAATACACCAACGCCACCACCACGCAACTGGTCAATATCAATAACGATAACTGGGACGAAGAGCTGCTGAACTGGACCGGCGCGCCGCGCGAATGGTTCGGTACGCCGACGCATCCCGGCAACGTTATCGGCCACTGGATCTGCCCGCAGGGCAACCCCATCCCGGTGGTGGCCGTCGCCAGCCACGATACCGCCAGCGCGGTCATCGCTTCGCCGCTGGCCGGTAAAAACGCCGCTTATCTCTCTTCAGGCACCTGGTCGCTGATGGGCTTTGAAAGCAAAATCCCCTGCACCAGCGAGGAGGCGCTGAAGGCAAATATCACCAACGAAGGCGGCGCTGAAGGCCGCTATCGGGTGCTGAAAAATATTATGGGCCTGTGGCTACTGCAACGGGTGCTGAAAGAGCAAAACGTCAGCGATCTGCCGCAACTGATCGCGCGTACCGCCGCGCTTCCGGCCTGCCGCGCCATCATTGACTGTAACGACGATCGCTTTATCAATCCGGCCAATATGAGCGCCGAAATCCAGGCCGCCTGCCGCGAATCCGGGCAGCCGATACCTGATAATGACGCTGAACTGGCGCGCTGCATTTTCGACAGTCTGGCGCTGCTGTACGCCCGGGTACTCAATGAACTGGCAACCCTTCGCGGTCAGCCATTCAGCCAGCTCCATATCGTTGGCGGCGGCTGCCAGAACGAACTACTCAACCAGCTGTGCGCGGACGCCTGCGGTATCACCGTGATCGCCGGCCCCATCGAAGCCTCCACGCTGGGAAATATCGGTATCCAGCTCATGACCCTCGACGAACTGAATAACGTCGATGAATTCCGTCAGGTGGTGCGACAGAACTATGCCCTCACCACGTTTACCCCTAATCCTGAAAATGAAATTGCTCGCTTCGTTGCGCAGTTTCAGCCACAACAGAACAAGGAGCTTTGCGCATGACCACTCAACTTGAACAAGCCTGGGAAATTGCCAAACAGCGTTACGCCAGCATCGGCGTGGATGTCGAGGAGGCCTTGCGCCAGCTGGACCGCCTGCCTGTTTCCATGCACTGCTGGCAGGGCGATGACGTCGTCGGTTTCGAAAACCCGGAAGGGAGTCTCACCGGCGGCATTCAGGCCACCGGTAACTATCCGGGTAAAGCCCGTAACGCAACCGAACTACGCGCTGACCTCGAACAGGCGCTGAGCCTGATCCCAGGGCCAAAACGCCTGAACCTGCACGCGCTCTATCTGGAATCGGATACTCCGGTTCCACGTAATGAAATCAAGCCGGAACACTTTAAAAACTGGGTGGAATGGGCGAAAGCCAACAATCTCGGGCTGGATTTTAACCCCTCCTGCTTCTCGCATCCGCTAAGCGCCGATGGTTTTACGCTGTCGCACGCGAACGATGAAATCCGCCAGTTCTGGATCGATCACTGTAAAGCCAGCCGCCGGGTTTCCGCATATTTCGGCGAACAGTTAGGCACCGCGTCGGTCATGAATATCTGGATCCCGGACGGCATGAAAGATATCACCGTTGACCGCTTCGCTCCGCGCCAGCGTCTGCTGAATGCGCTTGATGAAGTCATCAGCGAGAAATTCAACCCGGCTCACCACATTGATGCCGTGGAGAGCAAACTGTTCGGTATCGGCGCGGAAAGCTACACCGTCGGCTCCAATGAGTTCTATATGGGCTACGCCACCAGCCGTCAGACCGCACTGTGCCTGGATGCCGGCCACTTCCACCCGACAGAAGTCATCTCTGACAAAATTTCCGCCGCGATGCTCTATATCCCGCATCTGCTGCTGCACGTCAGCCGCCCGGTACGCTGGGACAGCGACCATGTGGTGCTGCTGGATGATGAAACCCAGGCTATCGCCAGCGAAATCATCCGCCACAACCTGTTCGACCGCGTGCATATCGGCCTCGATTTCTTCGATGCGTCGATTAACCGCATCGCGGCATGGG
This sequence comes from Klebsiella indica, assembly GCF_005860775.1. GTDB lineage: Bacteria > Pseudomonadota > Gammaproteobacteria > Enterobacterales > Enterobacteriaceae > Klebsiella > Klebsiella indica. Next base: position 24,281 of record NZ_VCHQ01000032.1, on the reverse strand, counting down.
TTATCGGTACCCGCAATATGAAAAAAGCGCTGCTGCGCGCCCTGCTGGAACCAACCGAACAACTGCGCCAGCTGGAAATCGACGGCGATTACACCGCCCGTCTGGCGCTGCTGGAAGAGCAGAAATCTCTGCCGTGGCAGGCTATCTGGGAGATGTACTGCCAGCGTCACGATACGCCGGCAGGCAGCCAGTGGCTGGATAACGTACGGGCTTACGAAAATGCGGTTCTGAGCCAGCGCGGATAACCATAAGCGGCACATGGCGGGTGATTGACCCGCGCCGAATCAACAGGAAACACTAGACTATGCAGACCATTCTCGACGCCTGGTTCGTCCAGGGCATGATTAAAGCCACTTCCGACGCCTGGCTCAAAGGCTGGGACGAGCGCAACGGCGGCAACCTGACATTGCGTCTCGACGAAGCGGATATCGAACCCTACGCGGCAGATTTCCACGCTAAACCGCGCTATATCGCCCTGAGCCAGCCGATGCCAACGCTGGCCAATCAGCCATTTATTGTCACCGGCTCCGGTAAATTCTTCCGCAACGTCCAGCTCGACCCTGCCGCGAATCTCGGGGTCGTGAAAGTCGACAGTGACGGCGAGGGATACCATATTTTGTGGGGACTGACTCACGATGCGGTGCCCACTTCCGAGCTACCGGCGCACTTCCTGTCGCACAGCGAGCGCATCAAACTGACCAACGGCAAAGACCGCGTGATCATGCACTGCCACGCTACCAACCTGATCGCCCTGACCTACGTGCTGGAAAACAGCAGCGAGCTGTTCACCCGCAAACTGTGGGAAGGCAGCACCGAATGTCTGGTGGTGTTCCCGGACGGCGTCGGCATTCTGCCGTGGATGGTGCCAGGTACTGACGAAATCGGTCAGGCCACCGCCGAGGCAATGCAAAAACACTCGCTGGTGCTGTGGCCGTTCCACGGCGTCTTCGGCAGCGGCCCCAATCTGGACGAAACCTTCGGCCTGATCGATACCGCCGAAAAATCTGCTGAAGTTCTGGTGAAAGTCTATTCAATGGGAGGAATGAAACAAACCATCACTCGCGAAGAGCTGATTGCCCTCGGCAAACGCTTTAATGTTCAACCAATGCAGTCCGCGTTAGACCTTTATCAATAACAACATCGCGCCCCGCTCACTGAGATGGGGCGAACTCTGTCACCTGCAAAATATTCTCTGAGTATTTCGCCATGCAGAAAGTAGGTGTCGCAGTAACTCCTCCGGCGCTTACACGCGTAAGTCACGGAATCAAGCGACAACGCTGCAAAGGCGGAAAACGACGGGAATCTAACTCAATCATGTGGAGTAAAAGCAATGAAAACAAAGACAAGCTTGATCCTCACCGTTGCCGCCCTGGCGTTGTCCGGTTCTGCTTTAGCGGAAGTTAAAATCGCCCTTGTGGCGAAATCACTGGGAAATGGCTTCTTCGAAGCGGCAAACGTTGGTGCCCAGGAGGCGGCCAAAGAGTTAGGCGATGTAAATGTTATCTATACCGGCCCGACCACCACTACCGCCGAAGCGCAGATCGAAGTGCTGAATGGCTTGATCGCTCAAAGAGTCGATGCGATCGCCATTTCCGCTAACGATCCCGACGCCGTGGTGCCGGTGCTGAAAAAAGCAATGCAACGCGGTATTAAAGTGGTTTCATGGGACTCCGGCGTCGCCCCTGCGGGCCGCCAGATCCACCTTAATCCGTCCAATAACGCCTTAATTGGCGAAACCAACGTCAGGCTCGCCGCCGATGCGCTAAAAGCGCTGAACGTTGAAAAAGGCGATGTGGCGATTTTAAGCGCCACCCCGACCTCCACTAACCAGAACATCTGGATTGAGGAGATGAAAAAGGTGCTGCCGAAGTACCCGTCGGTCCATCTGGTGACCGTTGCCTATGGAGATGACCTGTCCGATAAAAGCTACCGCGAAGCGGTAGGGCTGCTGAAGTCATATCCGGATCTGAAAGTGATCGTTTCGCCTTCGTCGGTAGGGATCGTTGCCGCCGCGCAGGCGGTAAAAGACCAGGGCAAAATCGGCAAAGTGTACGTGACCGGGCTGGGGCTACCGTCAGAAATGGCCGGAGCGATTAAGTCCGGCGCCAGCAAAAGCTTCGCCATCTGGAACCCCATTGATCTTGGCTACGCCGCCACTTACCTCGCCGACGATTTAGTCAAAGGCACGGCGAGCAAAACCGAAGCCAGTATGGGCAAACTGGGTAAAGTGAAGCTGGATGCCAATGGTAACGGCGCGATGGGCAAACCGTTCATCTACGATGCCAGCAACATTGATAAGTTCTCAAAAATTTTCTAATCCCTGAGCCCCCACTCCGGCCTTCTCGCAAAGGGAGAGGAAGAAAGCGATGCCCTCTGCGCAATGATGCAGGGCGCGCCGCACAATTCGCTCCCCCTTCCGGGAGAGGGTTCGGGTAAGGGGTGATTTTTACGGAGAATTATCATGTCCGCATCCACGCCTCTGCTGTCTCTTAAGGGCATCACCAAGGTCTTTCCCGGTGTGCGCGCCCTTGAGAACGTACAGCTCGATCTCTGGCCCGGCAAAGTGACCGCCTTAATTGGCGAAAACGGTGCCGGCAAATCCACGCTGGTCAAAGTGATGACCGGTATTTATCAGCCTGAAGAGGGCGATATTCTCTATAAAGCGATTCCAATCCACCTGCCCAATCCGGAATCAGCCCATAAGGTGGGGATCACCGCGATCCATCAGGAAACGGTGCTGTTTGACGAACTCTCGGTCAGCGAAAATATTTTCGTCGGCCATTATCTCTATACCGGCTTGCTGAAGAAGCTCGACTGGCCCGCGATGCACCGCAAAGCCAGCGAAATTCTCAACCGCCTTGAAGTGCAGATCGACCCGCGCGCGACGCTAAAAACCCTCAGCATCGCCCAGCGACATATGGTGGCGATTGCCAGAGCGCTCTCCTTTGATGCCCAGGTGGTGATCCTCGATGAACCCACCGCCGCACTCTCACAACACGAAATTCTGGAGTTTTATCAGATCGTTGAACGCCTGAAGCAGGACGGCAAAGCGATTCTGTTTATCTCACATAAGTTCGATGAGATTTTCGAACTGGCGGATTACTACACCATTCTGCGCGATGGCGTTTACGTCAACTCCGGGGCAATTAACGACATCACCGAGGAGCGGATGGTGGCGATGATGGTAGGCCGCGCGATTACCCAAACCTACCCGAAAGTCGACTGTGTCCCGGGGGAAACAGTGTTGGAGGTAAAAGATCTCTGTCATCCTACCGAGTTCGCCCATATCAACTTCAGCCTGCGCAAAGGTGAAATCCTCGGTTTTTACGGCCTGGTGGGCGCCGGACGTACCGAGCTGATGCAAGCGCTCTCCGGCGTTTCGCATCCCTCCTGCGGCGAGATCGTGCTGAAGGGCGAAACCGTCCACTTTCGCCAGCCTGCCGACGCTATCCGCGCCGGTATCGTCTGCGTGCCGGAAGAACGACAGAAGCAAGGGGCGATTATCGCCCTGCCGATCGCCCAGAACATCAGCCTGCCGCAGCTCAGCAAACTGAACCCCAATGGGGTGCTTAACGACGCCCGCGAATGGCGGCTGGCGGATGAGTACGCCTCGCGCTTGCAGGTCAAAGCCTTTAGCTGGCGTCAGGCGGTAGAGACCCTCTCCGGCGGTAATCAGCAAAAAGTGGTGATCGGCAAATGGCTGGCGACCCACCCGGAAGTCATTATCCTCGACGAGCCGACCAAAGGTATCGACATCGGTTCCAAAGCGGCGGTGCATCAGTTTATGTCCGAACTGGTCAGCCAGGGGCTGGCGGTCATTATGGTCTCTTCGGAACTGCCGGAAGTGATGGGCATGGCCGACCGGATTATCGTCATGCATGAAGGGCTGATGGTCGCGGAATACCGCGCCGGTGAGGCGACGGCGGAAACCATCGTCAGCGCCGCCAGCGGCACAAGTCAGGAGGCGGCGTAATGGGACGACAACTGTTTAAACACCGCGAAGCGCTGCTGGCGACGGTCATCGTGGTGATGATCGCCGCTATCGGCAGCCGGACGCCGTCGTTTGTCTCGCCGGGTAATCTGGTGGAGATGTTTAACGACACCGCCATTCTGATCATCCTTGCTCTCGGCCAGATGATGGTGCTGCTCACCAAAGGTATCGACCTGTCGATGGCCGCCAACCTGGCGTTGACCGGCATGATTGTCGCGCTGCTCAACGCCCACTATCCAGGGATTCCCGTGTTGGCACTGCTGGCGCTGGCAACCCTGCTGGGTCTGCTGATGGGGGCGATTAACGGCCTGCTGGTCTGGCGGCTCGGGATTCCGGCCATTGTGGTGACGCTCGGCACCATGAGTATTTATCGCGGCATTATCTTCCTGCTCTCCGACGGCAGTTGGGTCAATTCGCACCAGATGAGCGCCAGCTTTCTCGGCCTGCCGCGCGCCTCGTTGTTGGGCCTGCCGCTGCTGAGCTGGTACGCCATCGCCGCGCTACTGCTGGTCGGCTATTTCTTACGCTACAGCCGTAGCGGACGAGCGCTGTACACCGCAGGCGGTAACGCTACGGCGGCGTATTACACCGGAATTAACGCCGGGAAAATGCAGTTCGTCAGCTTCTGCCTTTCCGGCGCGCTGGCCGGATTCTGCGGCTACCTGTGGATTTCGCGCTTTGCCGTCGCCTACGTCGATGTCGCCAACGGTTTTGAATTACAGGTGGTCGCCGCCTGCGTCATCGGCGGCATCAGCACCATGGGCGGAACCGGCCGGGTGCTCGGCTGCCTGTGCGGCGCATTGTTCCTTGGGGTGATCAATAACGCGCTGCCGGTGATCGGGATCTCGCCATTCTGGCAGATGGCCATTTCCGGCGCGGTTATCGTGATTGCGGTGCTACTTAACGAACGCAGCAATAAGGGACATGGACGATTAATTCTGCGCAACGCGGCGTTAGACCGACAGAAACAGGCGGTGAAATCATGAGCAAAATGATGCTATCTGCAGAAGAGATGAAAAACGCTACCGGCGCGCCGTCGCCGCTGCGCCGCCTGCTGTGCTGGGAAGGATTTCTGCTGGCGGTGACCCTGGCGGTATTTATCGGCAACGCCCTCGCCTCCCCCTGGTTCCTCGATATCTGGAACCTGTCGGACGCCACGTTTAACTTCACCGAAAAAGCGATCATCGTGCTGCCGATGGCGATGCTGATTATCGCCAGAGAAATCGATCTCTCGGTGGCGTCAACGATGGCGCTCAGTTCCACGGTGATGGGATTCTGCGCGGCAGCGGGCATGGATACGCCGCTGCTGGTGGCCGTCGGCCTGGGCGTCGGGCTGCTGTGCGGCCTGTTTAACGGCATCCTGGTAACGCGCTTTAATCTGTCGTCGATTGTCATCACCATCGGCACCATGAGCCTGTATCGCGGGATCACCTACATCCTGCTGGGTGACAAGGCGCTGAATCACTACCCGGATAGCTTCGCCTGGTTCGGTCAGGGCTACGTGTGGGGCGCGCTCTCTTTCGAGTTCGCGCTGTTTATCCTCCTCGCCGTCGCCTTTACCTTTCTGCTGCATAAGACCAACTTTGGCCGCCGGACTTACGCCATCGGCAATAACCCCACCGGGGCCTGGTTCTCCGGCATCAACGTCAAGCGCCACAACCTGGCGCTGTTTGCGCTGGTCGGACTGATGTCGGGACTGGCGGCGGTATTGCTGACCTCAAGGCTCGGCAGTACCCGCCCGACGCTGGCGATGGGCTGGGAGCTGGCGGTGGTCACCATGGCGGTACTCGGCGGCGTCAATATTCTCGGCGGTTCCGGCAGCATGCCAGGGGTGATTATCGCCGCCTTTCTGATGGGGCTGGTAACGTTCGGCCTGAGCCTGCTCAACGTGCCGGGCATCGTGATGTCGATCATTATCGGCGCGATGCTGATTGTGGTGATTTCGCTGCCGATTATTACAAAGCGGATTATGCAACGAAGACGCATTTAATTTCCCCCTCACCCTGACCCTCTCCCCTCGGGGAGAGGGAACTGTACGGTGCGGCCTTTCTTCCTCTCCTTTGGGGAGAGGAGCAGGGTGAGGGGAACGGATTTCCCAAAATAGATATTTAAGGAGAATTATCATGAGTTTTATGTTGGCACTTCCCAAAATCAGCCTCCACGGCGCCGGCGCAATCGGCGATATGGTCAAGCTGGTGGCGGGTAAACAGTGGGGTAAAGCGCTGATCGTCACCGATGGTCAACTGGTGAAACTGGGCCTGCTCGACAGCCTGTTCACCGCGCTGGATGCGCAGCAAATGCCTTATCATCTGTTTGACGACGTGTTCCCTAACCCAACCGAAGCGCTGGTGCAAAAAGGTTACGCGGCGTATCAGAACGCGGGCTGCGACTACCTTATCGCCTTTGGCGGCGGCAGCCCGATTGATACCGCCAAAGCGGTAAAAATACTGACCGCCAACCCGGCGCCATCAACTGCCTACTCCGGCGTCGGCAAAGTGAAAAACGCCGGGGTGCCGCTGGTGGCGATCAACACCACCGCCGGGACGGCCGCAGAAATGACCAGTAACGCGGTGATCATCGACTCCGCACGCCAGGTGAAAGAGGTGATTATCGACCCGAATATCATCCCGGATATCGCCGTCGATGACGCCAGCGTGATGCTGGATATTCCTGCAGCCATTACCGCCGCCACCGGTATGGATGCGCTGACTCACGCGATCGAAGCCTTCGTTTCCATTGGCGCGCACCCGCTGACCGATGCCAACGCTCTGGAAGCTATTCGCCTGATCAATCTGTGGCTGCCAAAAGCCGTGGACGACGGGCACGACCTGGAAGCCCGCGAGCAGATGGCATTCGGTCAGTATCTGGCGGGCATGGCGTTTAACAGCGCCGGTCTTGGCCTGGTTCACGCCCTCGCCCACCAGCCGGGCGCGACCCACAATCTGCCGCACGGCGTATGCAACGCGATCCTGCTGCCGATCATCGAAAACTTTAACCGCCCGAACGCGGTCTCTCGCTTTGCCCGCGTGGCGCAGGCAATGGGCGTCGATACCCGCGGCATGAGCGATGAAGCCGCCAGCATAGAGGCGATCAACGCCATCCGCGCTCTGAGCAAACGCGTCGGTATTCCGCAAGGCTTCAGCCAGCTTGGCGTTAATAAAGAGGATATCGAAGGCTGGCTGGACAAAGCGCTGGCCGACCCATGCGCACCATGTAACCCGCGCACCGCCAGCCGCGATGAAGTCCGCGAACTCTATCTGGAGGCATTATGATCCGTAAAGCTTTTGTTATGCAGGTAAATCCGGACGCTCATGAAGAGTATCAGCGCCGCCACAATCCGATCTGGCCGGAACTGGAAGCGGTGCTGAAAGCCCACGGCGCGCACCACTACGCGATTTATCTCGATAAAGAGCGCAACCTGCTGTTTGCGACGGTGGAGATTGAATCAGAAGCGCGCTGGGACGCCGTCGCCAGTACCGAGGTATGCCAGCGCTGGTGGAAACATATGCGCGATGTGATGCCTGCCAACCCGGACAACAGTCCGGTAAGCGCAGAGCTAAAAGGCGTGTTTTATCTGGATTAACCCCATAATTGCCCCGCTGAACCTGGCGGGGCAACTTTGCAGTGAATAAGAAAACCGATTTAAAGCGAAGCCATTATTCCCCTGTGCCATCAAACCATCCACGGTTAATCATCCACGGCGCGAAATAAACATAAGCGGCAATAAGTCTCTCAGTTTGCGTGGAAGAGTGCGGCGAATAGCCCGCAATATGAGAGACAAAGCGCCAGTCGGCGCTCTGTCTGGGGAGAGAACTACTGTGCTAACGGTTTGCGCACAAAGAAGCCATAGAAACAGGCGCCAAGGAACAGCAGGCAGCCGCCGAGAATAAAGACGTTGGTAAAGTGCCCGGTCACATCCAGAATAATCCCGGTGATCACCGGCGCCAGCGCCGCGCCAAGGAAACCGCCAAAGTTCTGGATCGCGCCGAGAGAAGCAACCTGTTCTTTAGGTGCCATATCCGCGGCCAGCGCCCAGATCACCCCGGACGGCATCTGCGAACAGAAATAGCCCAGCGTCAGCAACGTAATCGCCGTACCGCTGTTGCTTACAAACGGAATTGGCATCACGAAACAGGCCGCCATTACCGCGCCCAGAACAATTGGCACCTTACGCGCCGTCACCGCATTCACTCCTCTGCGAATCAGACGGTCAGAAATCATCCCGCCGCATAGCACGCCAAGAATACCGGCGAAGAACGGAATGGATGCAATAAAACCCGTCTGCTTCAGGCTGAATCCCAGCGACGTTTCCAGATAACCCGGCAGCCATGTCAGATACACCCAGATGGTAAACATGATGCAGAAGTTGCCGGAAATCATGAACCAGGTGGTTTTGTTGCGGAACAGTTGGCCCCAACTGACCTGCGGTTTATCCATTGCGTTCCCGGCGACCTGCCCGGTATGGATAAGCATCGCTTCCCGTGCGTCTGGATCGCGATAAAACTTCAGCCATGCCAGCGCTAACGGAATCCCCAACAGACCGATGGTGATAAACATCCCGCGCCAGCCAACCCACAGCAAGAGGATAGTCAGCAGCGGCGGCGCAACGGCGTTAGCGATTTGCGAACCAGTATTGATGATTGCCGTCGGCAAACCGCGTTCTTTCTCCGCAAACCAGCTTTGGGTAATTTTGATCCCCGAGGTAAAGAACGGTGATTCCGCTATCCCCAGCAATACCCGCAAGCCGTAGAAAAAGCTATAAGTGTTCACAAATCCCATCAGGAAGGTCACGGCGGACCACAGCGTCAGCGCACTGGTAAACATCTTCTTCGGGCCAAAACGGTCCACCAGCCATCCGGCAGGCAGGTTAGCCAGCGCATAAGGCCAGAGGAATGCCGACAACAGCAGACCCATTTCGGTGCCGGAGAAACCAAACTCCCTGGAGATAGTGGTATTGGCGATACTCAGGTTGGCGCGGTCAAGGTAGTTCACCACCGCAGCCAGCAGCAGAATTAAAATAATCCCCCAGCGACGTCGGGAAAGCGTCGGCGGCGAAATTGCCGTGGCGGAAGTCGGATTCACGGTGCTCATACCGCCTCCTCAAGTAACTGGCGATCGATTTTAATCACTGCCTTGCGCAGGTGGTTAACGCCGCCCCCCTGCGGATGACAGCATGGACGGTGGATATCTTGCGGGAAGAAAATCGCGAACATACCGGGCGTCAGTTCCAGCTGGATCTCTTCTTCTTTAACCTGCCAGAACATAATGTCCTGCTGCGGCGTATGGTCATCAACAACAGTATGTCGTGCACTTTCAACGCGACTAACGCCGATCCGCTCATGACCCGAGATCAAATACTGAATATCGATAAACTGGCGGTGCGACTCCGGGCGCGACGCCGCAAAGGGAACGCTGTCCATCTCCTGCAACAGGCAGAACAGTTTGCCGGGGATCAGGTCGATTTTGCCCGGCGCGAAGTCCTGAAAGTCGTGCTGCGCAAGAAAAGCCAGCGCCTGACGAATGATCGGATGGTAAGCCGACTCTTGCGCGGGCCATGCCTGCAGGCTGGTTACTATCATAATGGTATCCTCCGCTTAGCCCGCGATACGCTGACGCCACTGTTCGGTTCCGGCGCGGATCTGGTCAAGGATCACCGTCAGTCCCCAGAACTTATTCAGCACATCATCTTTGTTGACCCGGCAGGTAATGCCATCAAAAGTCCCCAGCCGCTGATGATAAATTTTGGCGTTTTTCGGATAACCCAGCGTTTCGGTCACAGCCCCCAGCGAGAGGAAAATCGCCAGTTCATCGGCGAGCGCGCGCTGGTTTTTTCCTTCCCGCCACAACCAGCTGTACAGTTCAGGATGAAAGTTGGTAAACACGCCGCTAAAGCCCTGGGAACCTGCGAGCATCGCTGGCCACGCAATGGCCGCGTTGGCGTTAATGACGTTGAGCGGCGTACCCTGCGCCAGACGTACGCGACGTTCAACGGTCGGCAGATCGCAGCTCACATCCTTCAGTACAATGAAGCGACCGCTGTTAGCGCACCAGGAAAATTCATCATCGCTAAGCAGGCGGCGATACGGTGCCGGACACTCGTAAAGGCCGAGCGGCAGAGAGGCTGGCAGCGTTTCCAGCAGCGCATTGAGCGTGGCGTGGAAGACCTCGCTGCCCTCATTACGCGGATCGAGGTGATTGGTCACCAGCACCAGAGCATCAATGCCGGTCTGCGCCATTGCCAGCAGTTCGGTTTTTTGCGCTTCAAGATCGTCGCTGATATGACCAGAGGCGATAACCGGAATACGGCCATTAACGTGCTGTACCACAAAGCGCGCCAGTTCGACGCGCTCCGCTAAGGAGAGGAACTGCATTTCACTGGACTGGCAGACGGCAAACAGCGCATCAACCCCCTTCTCCAGATACCAGTCGATTAATTTCGCCAGCGCCGGATAATCAATCCGTTCGTCAGCTGTAAATGGCGTCAGCATTACTGGAACAATACCGTTGATCGTTTTCATCTTATTTTTCCTGGATTCAGAGGGTCCGAAGTCGTGCATTTGCCTGTTCGAAGTCAGGCATGTTGGATGCCCCTTCCAGCTCAACGGCCAGAGAGGCGAAGGCGGAGGCCCAGGTTGCGGCCTGCACCAGACTGTTTCCGGCGGCAAGCGAAGCGGCCAGCGCGCCGTTAAAAGCATCGCCAGCACCGGTGGTATCCACGGTGACGGCAGGGAAAGCGCGGATATGGCTAAACTGATGGTTGTCCAGCAGCAACGCACCACGCGATCCCATGGTAATCAGCACCTTCTTAACGCCCAGCCCGGCAATGTGCAGGGCGGCTTCTTTTGCCGTATCAAGATCCTTGATGTCGATACCCGATAATAAAGAGGCTTCCGTTTCGTTCGGCGTAATCACATCAACAAAGGGAATGCTATGAATAATTTCAGCAGAATAAGGTGCCGGATTGAGAATAACGCGCTTACCCAAATCGTGAGCTATTTTAATAATTGAATGCGTCGCATCGAAGTTATTTTCCAGTTGCACTAATAACACATCAGATGACGATAACTCAGGAATAATTGCCTGAATTTCACTGTGGGTAATGGTGGTATTTGCCCCAGAATAAATAGCGATCATATTCTCGCCATTCTCCTGAGAAACGTAAATAATCGCATTCCCGGTCGGCTCACTCTCTGACTGATACAGGGTGTAAGAGTGAATAGCCGAACGCGTTAAATGTTCTGCCGCCAAATTGCTGAACTGATCTTTGCCCACTTTGGCGACAAAATGCACCTGGGCACCCGCTTTGCTGGCGGCGGTTGCCTGGTTTGCCCCTTTCCCGCCAGGCCCCAGACTGCTGCCCAGCGCCATCAGCGACTCGCCTCCCCGCGGGAAACGCTCAACCTTAGCGACAATATCAACATTGAACGAGCCGAATACACATACCTTACCCTGCATAAATTTTCCTTTCTGGCGTTCATCACCTGGTGATTTACGGTGATTAACAGGTCGCAGCAGTACCTCAAAACTATCACCGGTTTCCGAAATAAGCTCGGCCTGCAAACTACGGCGTAAAATAATGGCCCCACCATAACAGCGCTGCACCAGACCCATATTTGCAAGCGCATTTAAATCACTGCGTATCGTTTCTTTCGTGACATTAAAATAAGTAGAAAAATAATTCACATGGCCACGCTCATGCTCATCTAAATATCGCAAAATAGACTTTCTACGTTCTTCAAGAAACATAATTAACCCCGATGCCACCATTGCAGTATACGAGCCGTCTGAGGGCGGAAGAGTGACATCAATCTCATGTTTTCAGGCAAAACGGAAGCAAACAAAAATGCGCGATTCTCTCGCCTGAAATCGATTTAATGCACCGAACTGGAGAGCCCCAGGGCCGTCGCCAGACATTCTCCGGACGACAATGTCGCGACGGCGCTGTTGCAAATAAAGAGAGGGTAGGTCGGATAAGGTGTTCGCATCGCCTGCAAAATTAAGGGAATCTGCAATGTACAATTACAAAATAGTCGTGACGGTGGAATCCACCGAAAGTCGCTAATGCTAATGATGACGCACCGGGAATCGCGGTTTCCGGGAACCAGATGAGGAGAAAGCGGATTAATTCAGACCACACGATGATATTAAATTCACCTGAATGATTGGTCACCCCGCTGAGTCGAGAGGTAACGCAATTCAGTAAATTGCCGCACCTGAACCACCAGACACAAAAAAAGCGCCCGCAGGCGCTCTTTCGACAGTAGCTCTTAAGCTTATTTGTTCAGTTCCGCCGTCATATGCACATGGTTACCGGTAAAGGCTTCGGTAATTTTATAAGACGCTGCGCCAGCGGCCTGGGCCTGAGCGGCGATTTTCGCTTCCGCGCCGTCCATCGTTGCCGCGGAAGCGGTTACGGTTTCAGCGGCGAAGGAACCAAAAGAAGCGGCCATAGCGATAACTGCGACAAAAGTTTTGATGCTTTTCATGATATAAACCCTTTACGTTAGTTGTTTAGATAAGGCGTTGTGCCTTGATGTGATAAATAGTAGCCCTCACATGACCAAACAAAAAGCGGAAGGATTTGTCTTTATCATTCAAAAAAATTGACTTAAATTTAACCCGCAATTAACCGCTGTGGATGGGTATAGATCGTCGCTCTGCCCGGCTTACAAAATCCCACCAGCGTCAGGTTGCAACGTCCGGCAACCTCCACCGCCAGCGTGGTGGCGGCGGAAACCGCAAACAGGATTTCTACTCCGCACATCGCCGCCTTCTGCACCATCTCATAGCTGGCGCGGCTGGAGACCAGCGCGGCGCCGCTGCCCCAGTCCCCCTCTACGTCGGCGCGGCGTCCGAGGAGTTTATCCAGCGCCACGTGCCGGCCAACGTCCTCGTAGCCGCCCGCAAGAGCGCCGCAAGGGTCAACCCAGGCCGCAGCATGCGTACAGCCGGTAAGGCGACCTATCGGTTGAAAATCATGCAGATGCGCCAGCGCGCGATCGAGATTCGCCAGATCGAATGTCTGAGTAAACGGCAGCGGCTGCACCGGTTTGCCGATATCGTTGAGCTGCTCAACGCCGCATACCCCGCATCCGGTGCGCCCAGCCAGCGCGCGACGACGCGCTTTCAGCCCCATAAAACGGCGGCTGGAGAGCTCAATTTGCACCTCCAGACCGTTACAGGCCTGTACGACATCGATCCCATAAATCTCGCGTCGGCTTTCAATAATCCCTTCAGATAAGGAAAAGCCTACGGCGAATTGCTGCAGATCTTTCGGCGTCGCCATCATCACCACGTGCGAGATCCCGTTGTAAACCAACGCGACCGGAACTTCTTCAGCCAGCGTGTCTGGCTGAGGCTGTTGCAAATTTTCACGCTTCCAGAGCGCGACCTGGCGACAACCCGTGATATCCATCACGTTTTCGACTTGTTTATGAGGGTTCTTGTTCACTTTATCTTAACCGTATTGGAACAGGCACACACACAATGTGGTATTCTATTTATATCCCTTCAGGAACGAGGGAAATTACCTCAATTCTGAACCTTCGCGGCTCTTACCGCAAAGCAAATAACTATACGTGACAATGTCGAAACAAGGAGCGAACCATGCAGGTCAGCAGAAGGCAGTTCTTTAAGATCTGCGCTGGCGGTATGGCAGGAACGACGGCAGCGGCGCTGGGCTTTGCCCCCGGCGCAGCGCTCGCGGAAACCAGGCAGTACAAACTGCTGCGCACCCGCGAAACCCGTAACACCTGCACTTACTGTTCCGTTGGCTGCGGGCTGTTAATGTACAGCCTCGGCGACGGCGCAAAAAATGCCAAAGCGTCAATCTTCCATATCGAAGGTGACCCGGATCACCCGGTCAACCGTGGTGCGCTCTGCCCGAAAGGGGCCGGTCTGGTGGACTTTATCCACTCCGAAAGCCGCCTGAAATTCCCGGAATACCGTGCGCCAGGCTCCGATAAGTGGCAGCAAATCAGCTGGGATGAGGCGTTTGACCGCATCGCTAAGCTGATGAAAGAGGACCGCGACGCCAACTTTATCGCGCAAAACAGCGCGGGCACCACCGTTAACCGCTGGCTGACCACCGGTATGCTGTGCGCCTCCGCTTCCAGTAACGAAACCGGTTATTTAACCCAGAAATTTACCCGATCGCTCGGCATGCTCGCGGTCGACAACCAGGCGCGCGTCTGACACGGACCAACGGTAGCAAGTCTTGCTCCAACATTTGGTCGCGGTGCGATGACCAACCACTGGGTCGACATCAAAAACGCCAACCTCGTCGTGGTAATGGGCGGTAACGCCGCTGAAGCGCACCCTGTCGGGTTCCGCTGGGCGATGGAAGCCAAAATTCACAATGGCGCGAAGCTGATTGTGATCGATCCCCGTTTTACGCGTACCGCATCGGTGGCCGATTTCTATGCCCCCATTCGCTCCGGTACTGACATTACCTTCTTGTCAGGCGTCATGCTGTACCTGTTGAACAACGAAAAAATCAACCGTGAATATACCGAAGCCTATACCAACGCCAGCCTGATCGTGCGTGAGGATTACAGCTTTGAAGACGGTCTGTTCAGCGGCTACGACGCGGAAGCCCGCAAGTACGATAAAACGTCCTGGAATTATGAGCTGGATGAAAACGGCTTTGCCAGACGCGATACCACGCTGCAACATCCGCGCTGCGTCTGGAACCTGCTGAAACAGCACGTTTCCCGTTATACACCGGAAGTTGTCGAAAACATCTGCGGTACACCAAAAGCCGACTTCCTGAAAGTCTGCGAATATATCGCGGAAACCAGCGCCCATGATAAAACCGCATCGTTCCTGTATGCGCTCGGCTGGACGCAACACTCCATCGGCGCGCAAAACATTCGTACGATGGCGATGATCCAGCTGCTGCTCGGCAATATGGGGATGGCTGGCGGTGGCGTCAACGCCCTGCGCGGTCACTCCAATATCCAGGGGCTGACTGACCTCGGCCTGCTGTCGCAGAGCCTGCCGGGTTACCTGACGCTGCCGAACGAAAAACAGACCGATCTGCAAACCTACCTCGCCGCCAACACGCCAAAACCGCTGTTGAAGGGCCAGGTGAACTACTGGGGCAACTACCCGAAATTCTTCGTTTCCATGATGAAGGCCTTCTTTGGCGATAAAGCCACAGCAGAAAACAACTGGGGCTTTGACTGGCTGCCGAAGTGGGATAAAGGCTACGACGTACTGCAGTATTTCGAGATGATGAGCCAGGGTAAAGTGAATGGCTATATCTGCCAGGGCTTTAACCCGGTGGCCTCATTCCCGAATAAAAACAAGATCGTGGCGTCGCTTTCGAAACTGAAGTATCTGGTGACCATCGATCCGCTCAATACCGAAACGTCCACCTTCTGGCAAAACCACGGTGAGTCGAACGACGTTGATCCGTCGAAAATCCAGACCGAAGTGTTCCGCCTGCCATCCACCTGTTTCGCCGAAGAGAACGGTTCTATCGTTAACTCCGGCCGCTGGCTGCAGTGGCACTGGAAAGGCGCGGACGCCCCCGGAATTGCCGTCACCGATGGCGAGATTCTGGCCGGTATCTTCCTGCGTCTGCGTAAGATGTACGCCGAACAGGGCGGCACAACGCCAGAGCCGGTGCTGAACATGACGTGGAACTACGCCACCCCTCATGAACCCGCTTCGGAAGAAGTGGCGATGGAGAGCAACGGTAAAGCGCTGGCGGATCTTGTCGATCCGGCAACCGGCGCGGTGATCGTCAAGAAAGGCCAGCAGTTGAGTTCGTTCGCGCAGTTGCGGGATGACGGTACCACCGCCAGCGGCTGCTGGATCTTCACCGGTAGCTGGACGCCGGACGGCAACCAGATGGCGCGCCGTGATAACGCCGACCCGTCAGGCCTCGGCAATACGCTGGGCTGGGCGTGGGCATGGCCGCTTAACCGCCGCATTCTGTATAACCGCGCCTCCGCTGACACCCAGGGGAAACCGTGGGATCCGAAACGCCAGTTGCTGAAATGGGACGGCGCAAAATGGGGAGGTATTGATATCCCGGACTACAGCGCCGCCGCGCCTGGCAGCGACGTTGGGCCGTTTATCATGCAGCCGGAAGGGATGGGGCGCCTGTTCGCGATCGATAAGATGGCGGAAGGGCCGTTCCCGGAACACTACGAACCCTTTGAAACGCCGTTGGGAACTAACCCGCTGCACCCGAATGTGGTCTCTAACCCGGCCGCTCGCGTCTTTAAAGACGACCTTGAGCAGATGGGCAAAGTGGCGAAATTCCCGTACGTCGGCACCACTTACCGCCTGACCGAGCACTTCCACTACTGGACCAAGCACGCGCTGCTGAATGCCATCGCACAGCCAGAACAGTTTGTGGAGATCGGCGAGAAGCTGGCGAATAAACTCGGCATCGCTCACGGCGATACCGTTAAGGTCTCCTCTAACCGCGGCTATATCAAAGCCAAGGCGGTGGTGACTAAGCGTATTCGCACGCTGAAAGCAGACGGTAAAGATATCGACACTATCGGTATTCCGATTCACTGGGGCTACGAGGGCGTGGCGAAGAAAGGCTTTATCGCCAATACCCTGACGCCATTTGTCGGTGATGCGAACACACAAACGCCGGAGTTCAAATCTTTCCTGGTGAATGTGGAAAAGGTGTAACGGAGACGACCTATGGCTTATCAATCGCAAGACATCGTTCGTCGTTCCGCGACTAACGGTTTCACTCCCGCGCCGCGGGCGCGAGAGTATCAGGAAGAGGTGGCGAAGCTTATCGACGTCACCACCTGTATCGGCTGTAAAGCCTGTCAGGTGGCGTGTTCAGAATGGAACGACATCCGTGATGAAGTTGGTCATAACGTCGGGGTATACGATAACCCCGCCGATCTGACCGCCAAATCCTGGACGGTGATGCGCTTCTCGGAAGTAGAGCAGAACGACAAACTGGAGTGGCTTATCCGCAAGGATGGCTGTATGCATTGCGCCGATCCGGGCTGTCTGAAGGCCTGCCCGGCGGAAGGGGCGATCATTCAGTATGCCAACGGCATCGTCGACTTCCAGTCCGAGCAGTGCATCGGCTGCGGCTACTGCATCGCCGGCTGTCCGTTTAACGTGCCGCGCCTGAACCCGGAAGACAACCGCGTCTACAAATGCACCCTGTGCGTCGACCGCGTAACAGTGGGACAGGAACCGGCCTGCGTGAAAACCTGCCCCACCGGCGCTATCCACTTTGGCTCCAAAGAGGATATGAAAACCCTGGCGGCTGAGCGCGTGACCGAGCTGAAAACCCGCGGCTACGACAACGCCGGACTGTACGATCCGGCAGGCGTCGGCGGTACGCACGTGATGTACGTGCTGCACCACGCCGACAAGCCGAATCTGTATCACGGCCTGCCGGAAAATCCGGAAATCAGCGCCACCGTGAAGTTCTGGAAAGGCATCTGGAAACCTCTTGCGGCGGTCGGCTTTGCGGCCACCTTCGCCGCCAGCATCTTCCACTATGTCGGTGTCGGCCCGAACCGCGCAGAAGAGGAAGAAGACAACCTGCATGAAGAGAATGACGAGGTGCGCAAATGAAAAGACGTGACACCATCGTGCGCTACACAGCGCCAGAGCGAATCAACCACTGGGTCACCGCCTTCTGCTTCGTGCTGGCGGCGGTGAGCGGGCTGGGCTTCTTCTTCCCGTCCTTCAACTGGCTGATGCAAATCATGGGTACCCCACAGCTGGCGCGCATTCTGCACCCGTTTGTCGGCGTAATCATGTTTGCTTCGTTCATCATCATGTTCTTCCGTTACTGGCATCACAACCTGATCAACCGGGACGATATCTTCTGGGCGAAGAATATTCGCAAGATCGTCGTTAATGAGGAAGTGGGCGACACCGGGCGCTATAACTTCGGCCAGAAATGCGTGTTCTGGGCGGCGATTATCCTCCTGGTGCTGCTGCTGGTAAGCGGGGTGATTATCTGGCGTCCGTACTTTGCGCCAGCGTTCTCCATTCCGGTGATCCGCTTTGCGCTGCTGCTGCATTCGTTTTCCGCCGTGGCGCTAATTGTGGTTATCATGGTGCATATTTACGCCGCGCTGTGGGTAAAAGGCACGATTACCGCGATGGTGGAAGGCTGGGTCACGAAGACATGGGCGAAGAAGCATCACCCACGCTGGTACCGTGAGGTTAGCGAAAAGCAGGATAAGCGCTAACCATTAGCGCAAGTATGTTGTGGCTCGCGAAAATGGCGTCGTGCATCGACGCCATTTTTTTAGCGGATACCGCTTTATATAGACAGCGAACCAACCGGGATTCTGGTCATATGAGCATCGAATAGATACTTTCACTAAAAAGACATATCGTGAATCCCCGGACTGCGTGGGTTCGCCCTCGCGCGAAAATCGGTATTGCGTCGCAAACAGAGCAGACATGCAGCTTAGCTATTGCACCGCTTGAGTCCACGACGAGCTATTCACAGCTGCACGGCGCATAGTCTGCGGTATCAACATCGGGTATCGTAACGTACACATTGCGATGCCATAGGTATATCCCGTAGGTCAATTACGGTTATCATTAGCGATATTCACAGAGCGGACGACATGATGCCCGCCAAATTACAGAGCAGGCCACTTTATACCTCATGGATTTCTGGTCGCATCAAAACGGCAAACGCGCGCAACCAACGCTGGCGCAGCCTGAAAAACCAGGGGATAGCCTGCCCAACCAGGAAGTGACTCAATGAGCATTCGTATCATCCCGCAAGACGAGCTGGAACAGAGCGAAAAACGCGCGACGGATATGATCCCGCCGCTATTATTCCCCCGGCTAAAAAATTTATATCACCGTCGCGCCACACGCCTGCGCGAACTGGCTGAAAATAACCCGCTGGGCGATTACCTGCGCTTTGCCGCGCTGATCGCCCATGCGCAGGAAGTGGTGCTGTACGACCACCCGCTGGAGATGGATCTGACTACGCGCATCAAAGAAGCGAACGCGCAGGGTAAACCGCCGCTCGATATCCACATTCTGCCTCGTGATAAGCACTGGCATAAGCTGCTGCATTCGCTGATTGCCGAGCTGAAGCCTGAAATGAGCGGCCCGGCGCTGGCGGTTATCGAGAATCTGGAGAAGGCCTCGGAGCAGGAGCTGGAACTGATGGCAAGCGCGCTGTTTGCGTCTGATTTCACGTCGGTCAGCAGCGATAAAGCACCGTTCATCTGGGCCGCGCTGTCGCTCTACTGGGCGCAGATGGCCAGCCTGATCCCTGGAAAAGCCCGCGCGGAATATGGTGAGCAGCGTCAGTTCTGTCCGGTATGCGGTTCTATGCCGGTCTCCAGCGTGGTACAAATTGGCACCACCCAGGGTCTGCGTTATCTCCACTGTAACCTGTGTGAAACCGAGTGGCACGTGGTACGCGTGAAATGCAGCAACTGCGAACAGACCCGGGATCTGCACTACTGGTCGCTGGATAACGAGCAAGCGGCGATTAAAGCCGAAAGCTGTGGCGACTGTGGGACTTACCTGAAAATTCTCTATCAGGAAAAAGATCCAAACGTTGACGCCGTCGCCGATGACCTGGCATCTCTGGTGCTGGACGCGCGTATGGAACAAGAGGGTTTTGCCCGCAGCTCCATCAACCCATTCCTGTTCCCGGGAGAAGGGGAGTAGTTGCTGACGTTATGCCGGGCGGCGCTTGCTGCCCGGCTTACAAATAAGTAAGACGTCATCACGTCTGGTATTCCAGTAAACTCTTTAGCATCGCATTGCATCCCTTGACTGAAATCTGCCGTTTTCTTTTATTAAAAACCAGGCCAAAATACTGTATATCCAAACAGGAAAGAGAATAACAAATGGCGCTTGAAAAAGGCATTGCAGAACTGGTTCAGGAATTTATCGATGCAGGCCGCCCCTCATCGCGCGAACAGAATATTGATGACCGTAGACGCGGCTATATCGCCAGTACGGTACTGGCTGGAGAACAGGAAAAGCGCGTTCAGGTAGAAGATATCGAGCTTGAGGGCATGGCATTTCGCGTTGTCTCTCCCCTTAACGCTTCTGGCGCTCTCCCTGCCGTTATCTATTTCCACGGCGGCTGCTTTATCAGCGGCGGTTTCGCCACTCATGACAATCAGCTCCGCCAGTTAGCATACCATAGCGGCTGTCGGGTTATCGCCATGCAATACCGGCTAGCGCCAGAGCAGACTTTCCCTGCCGCGCATGACGATGCGGAAAAGGGAACGCTGATTATTCATCGCCACGCAGAACGACTCGCAATCGACGCTTCCCGTATTACGCTTGCTGGCGATAGCGCCGGAGGACATCTGGCATTAGTGACCGCTCTGCGCCTTAAAGCTGCCCATAGCTGGCAGCCAGCGCAACTGATTCTGATTTACCCGATGCTGGATCCCACCGCCAGCATGAAGAGCTATATCGACAACGGTAAAGATTACATCATCACCGAGGATACGCTGCTCAGTGGCTATGAAATGTACCTCTCATCAACAGAACGCCGTCATCCGGAAGCCAGCCCGCTGTGGCGTAACGACTTTAATGGCTTACCGCCAGTGCATATTCTGACCGCGGAATACGATCCCTTGTGTGATGAAGGCGAAGCGCTGTATCGGCACATGGTTGAGCAGGGCGTTGACTGCACCTGTCAGCGCTATCTCGGGGTGATTCATGGCTTCTTTCAGTCAGGGGGAATCAGCCCGGCGGCACGAAGCGCTATGAGGGATATCGCCTGGCGGGTTAAATCACCAGGCCAATAGAGATAAGCACGCAGGGAAACTACTCTTCTTCGTTCCCGCCCTCTTCATACGAGCCGAACGGCTTCGCGGGAAGAACAATGTAGATCCCCTCAAAAACCGCACCCAACTGGTCGTCGCCAAAGAGTTCAACCTGTAGCTGAACGCGCGCTTTGCGCCCTCGCGCCAGACGATCGAGATCGCCGCTCAGGGAGCCGAGATCGGCAACGGCGCTGGGGCGTCCGCTAATGGGCTGGCTATATCGAATATGCGCATCGGCAAGAATAATTGTGCCGCCGAGATGCCGCTCACGCAGCATCAGCCAGATAAGCCCCCAGCCGGTTAACGTTGCCTGTGAAAACAGGCTGCCGGCAAACAGCGTATGGTGCGGGTTCTGGTTGCCGGATTCCGGCATGGTGGTGATAAATTTTTGCCCGGTATACTGCTGAATGCGCACGCCCATTTTCTCGCTAAGCGGGATATGCTGATACCAGGCCTGTTGTAGCTGAGCGCACCAGTCGCCGCGGTGTAAAATATCGTCCAGCGAGGCAATCGGCTTGATCATCAAAAAATGGCGAATCGGGGTGGTGGTCGGAGTGGTAATTTCACCCTGATTGACAAAACCGAGCTTAGCAAAGAAGTCCACCGCATCTTCGCGGGCGCTACAGGTCACGCGTTTAACGCCTTCCTGACGGGCAACGGACTCCAGGGTCATCGCCATCAGGGTCCCCAGACCTTTATCCTGTACCGAGGGATCCACAGCCATAAAGCGAATGGAAGCTTCATTCTCCGCATTGACATATAGTCGCCCGACGGCAACCAGATTGCCCTCTTCATCGACCACCATCTGGTGGTGCGCCATCGCATCCCAGGCATCCCGCTCGGAGCCTTTCGGCTGATGCAGCGGCTTACGCAGCATCTCCCAGCGAAACTGATAGTAGCTCTCTAACTCTTCTTCTGTTTGCGGTACACGAAGGTGATACATAGCTGTACTCTCTTTTGTTATCCGCTGCCTGACTGAAAACTGGCTCATACCTGCAACCAAAAAGTCACTGGGCCATCATTCACCAGCGAAACTTGCATATCGGCAGCAAATCTTCCGGTCTGTGTATTCATTTCCTGGTGGCGACAGCGCTCAACGAAATATTCGTACAGCGCTTCCGCTTTATCCGGCGCCGCCCCTTTAGAAAATCCGGGACGCATTCCGCGCCCGGTATCCGCCGCCAGCGTAAACTGTGAGACCACCAGCACGCTGCCGCCAGCCTGCCGTACGTTAAGGTTCATCTTGCCTTCGGCATCGCTAAAAATACGGTATCCCAGTACGCGTTCGCATAGACGGTTCGCCTTTTGCTCATCATCGTCGCTCTCGACACCCAGCAGCACCAGAAGCCCTGGGCCAATTTCACCCGTCACGTCATCCTCCACGGTAACGCTGGCTCGGGATACGCGTTGAATTAATGCAATCATGATTGTTCTGTTTCTTCTTTTTTCAGTTTGCGGTATTCACCGAGAGTGACAGTAATTTCAGCGCCAAGCAAGACGATACACCACGTCCAGTACACCCAGACGAACAAAATAGGCACCACGGCAATCACGCCGTAAATCAACTGATATGACGGGAATGCGGTGATATATAAAGCAAAGGCCTTCTTGCCTGCTTCAAAGAGCAGCGCGGCGACCAGCGAACCAACCACCGCATCGCGGTTGCATACCTGTGTCGTCGGCACAATGCTGTAGAGCAGCCAGAATGCCACCCAGGATAACAGCAACGGGAAAATGCGCAGGACATCATCAATAAAGCTATTCAGTTCACTTGCCCACCGTAACGACAGCAGATAAGAACTGATCGCCAGGCTGGCCCCCGCCAGTAGCGGCCCCAGAGTCAGGATCATCCAGTAAACCGCAAAGGAGTATGTCTTTGGTCGCTTTCGGGTACTGCGCCAGATCGTATTCAACGCGCTATCAATGGAATACATCAGCAGCAACGATGTCACGATCAGACCGAAAGCGCCCAGGGCGGTCATTCGCCGGGAGTTAGCCACAAACTGCTCAATATAGCCCTGAATGACATCCCCGGTCGCCGGGATAAAATTGGCAAAAATAAAATGACGAATCTGAATACTGACGTCAGAAAACATCGGAAATGCCGCGAACAGCGCGAAAATCACGGCGATAAGCGGCACAAGGGAGAGCAACGATACATAGGCAAGGTTGCCCGCCAGAGTCGTCATATTATCTTCATCAATACGCCGCCATAACAGCTTTAGCCAGCCTGCCAGCAGCCGCACATTGCGCGTTGTTTTTTGATGAACGGTTTTTAACATAACTGTTTGGCAAAATAGTTAGGGATGGTCTCCTTTCCGGTCACCAGAATACTGGTGATGCTTAACAGATTAGCCCCCGCGATATTATCGGCGTTATCGTCGAAAAAGATCGCATTCTCAGCCGGGAAACCTTCTGATTCGAGAACACGCTGGTAGATCCGCGCTTCGGGTTTACGCATCCCCATCTCTTGCGAAAGATAGATATGGTCAGCGGCAGCGCGTATCTCCGGGTATTCATCCGGCCAGAAAGTGGTATGTAAACGGTTAGTATTCGACAGCACCACCACCCGATGCCCCTGTTCACGTAATTTTTGCATGATCGTGATAACGTCCGGGCGCAGGGCAACAAAAACAGCCTGCCAGCCATGAGAAAACTGCTCGTAGCTCAGCGACATATTCATTTCGTGGCACATCTTTGCGGCAAAATCTTCATCGCTGATTTCGCCGCGCTCATGCTGATGAAACGCCTCCCCCATAGTGAAATGCTGCTTCAGTGTCGCAAGAGGGATGCGCGTTAAATCACTCCATGTCCCGAGCACGCGGTTAAAGTCAATATCGACAATCACATTACCTAAATCAAAGATATAGAGCATGGTCCTCTCCTTTTGTACCGTGGAAAATTAACTGTAGCGGGAAAGGAGAAGTTTGACCATGCGAGAGCGGGAACTGAATGTTCTTAAACGTGCCTGGAACTGAGGAGGCGATCTCAACGACGTATAATGCTATCAAAGGGTCGATAATACTGCCGTGATATTGCCCCAATGCCGCTCACTTAAGCAAATCATCGGTGTTGTCTTTTGTTTTATTTGTCAGCGGCAATCGCATTATTGGTGGTTTAAACGAAAATCTAATTCGGTTGATTCGCTTACTGAGCTGATACGGGCTGAAATATAAAGGATATGACTTTTTTTATGATTTTCAGCCTCTGAAAAGCCACTGACGAATAACGGACTCACCGCATGGGGGTTGGGCGCATCAAGGAAACCTGGCGAGAACGCAGGCGCGCATCCAGGACTGGCCGCCAGGACGGCGGCCAGAGGGCGGGTCGAGACAGGGACAAAATTGCCGGGAGCAATTTTGAACAGCGCTTGCGCTGGCCCTGGAAGGGCGAGTCCCAGGGATGGGACGAGTAGCGTCGAGTCCCGCCCGGTCCGCCAGATGAAGCCGGAGTGGAGCGGACCGCGCAGCGGCAGGTTTTCAGCGCCATGCCGGGGGTGCAGGGGGACGGGCAAAACG
>NZ_VCHQ01000031.1 GCF_005860775.1 Klebsiella indica | reverse complement strand
CACTAACTGAGCTGATACGGGCTGAAATATAAAGGATATAACTTTTTTTATGACTTTCAGCCTCTGAAAAGCCCCTGACGAATAACGGACTCACCGCATGGGGGTTGGGCGCATCAAGGAAACCTGGCGGGAACGCAGGCGCGCATCCAGGACTGGCCGCCAGGACGGCGGCCAGAGGGCGGGTCGAGACAGGGACGTCGAGTCCCGCCCGGTCCGCCAGATGAAGCCGGAGTGGAGCGGACCGCGCAGCGGCAGGTTTTCAGCGCCATGCCGGGGGTGCAGGGGGACGGGCGAAACGTCCCCCTGCCCGTTCACACGCTGTGGATATAACGAATATCCGCGAATTTATAGTGAACGGAACAGACCACGGAATCTGAATGGGCGAAAACGAAAAATGCGTCATGCTCGCCAGAACCACCGATAATGCGATTGCCACAGGAAAATAAAACAAAAGACAACGCCGATGATTTGCTTAAGTGAACGGCATTACGACGGGGTCTGAGTATTAATTGACTACCCAGCCAGCATAAGTAGACGGCTCCGCAGCACTTCAGCAAGTCATACGCCAGCTCCGATGCCGCCAGCAACGCCCCGAGACCAAAAGCGACCGCCGCCCCCAGATAAAACACCCTGTATCAATCCCCAGTGCCGCCTGAAAGACTTTTTTCCGCCTTCCGCGGTGGATGTGCGCAAAATTAATGAGTATCAAGGCCTGGGGTAAGCGTCAGCAGAAGCGCGGCAAAAGAACAGGCAAGAATAAAGGCTCTTCGCGACAAATGACTGCCGCAAAAACAGATACAGTCATTTGACCAACCCTTTATCGATACAGGTTATTATGACATTTAACCATATGCGCATCGCCAGGCCGGTCTCCGATCTTGCACTGAGTAGTAAAATGTACTGCGAAGGCCTTGGCCTGGCGCAGATAGCGAGTTTTTCCGATCATGACGGCTTTAGCGGTGTGATGGTCGGGCACCGGGATACTGGCTGGCATCTGGAGTTCACCCTCTGCCATCATCATCCGCTCACGCCCTCACCCGGCGCGGAGGATTTACTGGTGCTCTATTACCCGCAAGCCGCAGCATGGCAGGAGCAGTGCGGAAAAATGCTGACCGCCGGTTTCATACTGGTCAGCGCGTTTAATCCGTACTGGAATGTGAACGGCAAAACCTTTGTCGATCACGATGGTTATCGCGTGGTGCTGCAAAACAGACGCTGGATGCCCTAAATCGGCTACACCACTTATCGATGTATTGATTATCGCGCTAACCGGCTGGTGTTATATCGAGTTCGTGAATTTACCTGCAATAACGTGCTGGTTTATTGCGGCGCTGAGGAATATGCGTCGAGCGATGTCTGACGCAAATATTGGCAAAAAACTAATCAATATTTGACTGCAATTCGGCTTCCATGCCACCATCGCGTCAGCGCCCGGCAAAGAGGCGCGATGGTGGTACGGGTGAATATCAGAGATCGTATGATTTAAGGTCCATGCCCGTCCGCAACCTGATCTGGCGGGAAATAAAAACATGCACCAAAGTTTTAATCAGCGCGTCCATTTTTATTACTGCGTTTTGGTCGCACTGAAAATATATACAAAATCGAAAAAATCGGGTGGCGTCCGGGGGAAAAATAATTTCCTGCTGAAATGGCTGCGCAAAGCTCAGGACAACAATATCTTCCACCCGGATATTACCAGTGAGATCGAATGGTTACGCAGCAAAATTATTCAGGCTGGCTATGATACCGACCTTGAGCCGATGCTGGATTTTGTTTACGCCACCGCTAAACGCGCGGAAGATCTTAAAAACGCCGAATAATTTACACCCGGGCCGTCTGACCCGGATGTCCGGTATTAGCGTTTTTTACGGTGCGTCAGGCGGTAAACCGCCGGGATCACCAGCATCGACAGTAACGGCGCGGTAATCATCCCGCCGATCATCGGCGCGGCAATACGCTGCATCACCTCTGAGCCGGTACCGCCTCCCCACATAATCGGCAGCAGTCCGGCCATAATTGTCGCCACGGTCATCACTTTCGGACGGACACGCAGCACCGCCCCTTCATGGATCGCTTCGTTGAGGCTTTGGTCATCAAGCTGGCCGTGTCGTTTGGCGATTGCCTGATTTAAATAGAGCACCATAATCACCCCGAACTCCGCCGCCACGCCCGCAAGGGCAATAAAGCCGACGGCTGCCGCTACCGACAGATTGTAGCCCAGCAACCACAGCAGCCAGACGCCGCCGATCAGTGAAAACGGCAAGGTGCCCATGATCAACAGCGCGTCTTTAACCTTACTGAAGGTGACGTAAAGCAGGATAAAAATAATCATCAGGGTAAATGGCAGCACGATTTTCAGCTTCGCCGTGGCGCGCTCCAGATACTCATACTGCCCGGACCAGGTCAGCGAGACGCCTTCGGGCAGCGTGAGCTGCTTGCTGACGTTACTCTGCATCTCGTCAACGGCGGATTTCAGATCGCGCCCGCGAATATCGACGTAGATCCAGTCCGACAGGCGGGCATTTTCGCTTTTCAGCATCGGCGGTCCATCAGTGATGGCGATATCCGCCAGTTCAGAGAGCGCCACCTGCGCCCCGCCACGCGTTACCACCGGCAAATCGCGCAGCTTTTGCAGCGAGTCGCGGATTTCACGCGGATAGCGGACGCTTATTGGATAGCGTTCGCGCTCCTCGATGGTCTCACCGATGTTATCGCCGCCCACGACGCTGGCGACCACCGACTGTAGCTCCTTCACCGATACGCCATAACGTGCCGCCTTCACCCGGTCAATATTGATATCAATATAACGACCACCGTCGAGGCGTTCGGCCAGCGCCGATGTCACCCCCGGCACGTTACGCACGATGCGTTCGATTTCCTCGGCGGTTTTTTCAATTTCCGCAAGATTATTGCCGTTCACTTTGATGCCTACCGGGCTTTTAATGCCGGTCGCCAGCATATCCAGGCGGTTACGAATCGGCGGAACCCAGACGTTGGCGATTCCCGGAACCTTCACCGTATTGTCCAGCTCGCTGATAAGCTTATCCATGGTCATGCCGGGCCGCCATTCACTTTTGGGCCTTAACCGGATGGTGGTTTCCAGCATGGTCAGCGGCGCCGGATCGGTGGCGCTATCCGCCCGTCCGGCCTTGCCGAACACGCTTTGCACTTCTGGAATGGTCTTAATCAGACGGTCGGTCTGTTGCAGCAGGCGTCCGGCTTCACGGCTGGAGATCCCCGGCAGCGTCGAGGGCATATATAACAGATCGCCCTCATCAATTTGCGGCAGAAACTCGCTGCCAAGCCGGGACAGCGGCCATAGCGTGGCAACCAGCAGCAGCCCGGCCACCGTCAGCGTCACTTTCGGCCACTGCAACACCTTGTCCAGCAGCGGCTCATAGGCGCGGATCAGCCAGCGGTTAAGCGGATTGGCGGTTTCATCAGGGATTTTGCCGCGAATGAAATACCCCATCAGCACCGGAACCAGCGTGATCCCCAGCCCTGCAGCCACCGCCATCGACCAGGTTTTGGTGAACGCCAGCGGTGCGAACATCTTGCCTTCCTGCGCCTCAAGGGTGAATACCGGAATAAACGACAGGGTGATAATCAACAGACTGCAAAACAACGCAGGCCCCACTTCCGATGCCGCGCGCTGAGCTATCTGCCAGTAATCGGCGGAAGATGGCTGGCGTTCGGCATGATCGTGCCGCCACTGCTCCAGTACCTTATGCATATTTTCAATCATCACGATTGCCGCATCGACCATCGCCCCGATGGCTATCGCAATGCCGCCAAGCGACATCATATTGGCGCTGACGCCCTGATAGTGCATGACAATAAACGCGCCGAGGATCCCCAGCGGCAGCGTGATCATCGCCACCAGCGCGCTGCGGAAGTGGAACAAAAATAGCGAGCAAACCAGCGCAACGACGATAAACTCTTCAATAAGCTTATGAGTCAGGGTTTCGACCGAATTTTTAATCAGCTGCGATCGGTCATAGACCGGGACAATCTCTACCCCTGCGGGCAGGCTTTTTTTCACCTCCGCCAGTTTGGCCTTCACCGCATTAATGGTGGTCAGGGCGTTTTTGCCCGAGCGCATAATGATAATCCCGCCCGCCACTTCGCCTTCGCCATTCAGCTCGGCGACCCCGCGACGTATCGCCGGGCCGCGGCGCACGCTGGCGACGTCGGAAAGCAGCACCGGCACGCCGTTGCGCGAAGCGATTACCACCTGATTGAAATCATCAATAGACTTCAGGTAGCCGGTGGTGCGCACCATATATTCCGCTTCGCCCATTTCCAGCACTGAACCGCCTCCTTCCTGGTTGGCGCTCTGGATCGCGCTAATGACCTGTTCATGGGTGACATTCAGCGCCCGCAGCCGATCGGGATTGAGGATCACCTGATACGCTTTCACCATCCCGCCAACACTGGCAACTTCCGAAACATCCGGCACAGTTTTCAGTTCATATTTAATGATCCAGTCCTGAATTGCCCGCAAATCGCCCAGACTATGCTGACCGCTTTTATCGGTGAGCACATATTCAAACACCCAACCTACACCGGTGGCGTCCGGCCCCAGCGATGCTTTCGCTTCCGGCGGCAGACTGCTCTGGATTTGGCTTAAATATTCCAGTACCCGGGAGCGCGCCCAGTACGGGTCGGTCCCGTCATCGAACAGTATGTAAACGTAAGAATCGCCAAACATGGAAAAACCGCGCACGGTTTTCGCTCCCGGCACCGACAGCATCGTGGTGGTGAGCGGATAGGTTACCTGGTCTTCCACAATTTGCGGCGCTTTACCGGGATAACTCACGCGAATGATCACCTGGGTATCGGAGAGGTCCGGCAACGCATCCAGCGGTGCTCGCTGCACCGACCAGACGCCCCAGGCAGCCATAATAAACGCCGCCAACAGTACCAGCAGGCGATTGCGCAATGACCAACGGATAACGGCGGCAATCATAGCGACTCCTTAGCGCCGCTCATCGGCATTATTGTCGTGATTCGCGCCCCGTCATCGGTAAGGGCAAAGCTAAACATAACCGACTCGCCGGGGCGGATTTGTTGGCGCTGCTGCGTCGTAATAGCGAAATCCATGGTCATTGCTGGCCATTTCAGTTCGGCGACCGGCTGATGCTCAATGGTCACCGTCTCACCGTTCAGCGCTTTGATAACGCCATGCGTTGAGTAGTTTTTTCTCTCTTCGCTCTGCCCGGAAAGCTGTGGCAACGCGCTGCGCAGACTGGCTTCGGAGTCAATCAGGAACTGACCGGAGGTGACCACTTTCTGTCCCTCTGCAAGACCGGATTTAATCTCAACCAGACCATTCTGCGTACGCCCGGCGATCACTTCCACCGGTCGGAAATGCCCCTCGCCGTCGGCGATCAGCACCCGATTGCTGGCACCCGTAACGATCAGCGCCTCTTCAGGAATAGTCAGAACCGCACTCCCCTGAGTCTCATCAACCAACTGGATGTTTACATACATTCCCGGTTTGAGCCGATGCTGCGGATTAGTGAGGACCACGCGGGCTTTCAGCGTGCGGGTGCTGGTCTCAAGGTCAGGAAGCAGTTCACTCACCGTTCCCTGAAAGGTGGTGCCAGGCCAGCTGCGGGTGGTCGCCGTCACCTGACTTCCAACGTGCAGCAAACTGGCCTGGTTTTCTGGATAATCAATCACTATCCATACCGGATCGAGGCTGGCCAGCTCGAACAGCGGCTGCGTTGCCGTCACCTGCGCGCCAGTACGGACATCAAGCTTGCTGATATACCCCTCATGCGGCGCACGAACGGTCATGCGGGTTTGCGGCTTGCCGCTGCGCTCGACGCTGCGGATAATCGCTTCCGGCATAAACTGCAGCTGCAGGCGGCCACGTGCGGCGGCAGTCAGCCCGCGATCGCCAAGCTGTCTCACCGCCAGATACTCCTGCTGGGCTGCCGCCCACTGGGGAATCCACAGTTCCGCCAGCGCCTCGTTCTTTTTAACAAACTGCTGAGAGGCGTTGACGTGGAGTTTCTCAATCAGGCCTGTGGCCAACGCCGGAACCGTCTCAACGCTGCGCTCATCAATGGCGACCGTCCCGAAGGCATTTAGCTTCGGCGCCAGCGGCTGGCGGGAAACGTTAGCCGTGCGCACCCCAAGATTTTGCTGCACACGGGCGCTGATTCGCACCCCACCGGCGTCATCCCCCTCGCCTTCATCGGCATAGCGCGGGACCAGATCCATATCCATAAACGGTGATTTTCCCGGTTTATCAAACCGCGTGCCGGGGCTCATCGGATCGTACCAGTACAGCACTTTACGTTCCGCCGGGTTGTGCGGCTTCTCAACGGATGACATCGACACGTTACGCGAGCCCAGCCAGTATCCACCCGTTATGGCAAGAATGACGGCCAGCGCCACAAAAAAAAGAACAGATTTAAGCTTCATTATTTAACATCCTGCGGAATAAGGTAGCGAATGGCGGCCCACGCATTAGCGAGCGCTTTCTCAGCATTATTACTGGCGATCTCGCCGTTAAGCAGATCACGCCGGGCCGAGAGCAGTTCCATCAGCCCACCGCCGCCAGCCCGATAGCGGGCGTTGACGAGGCTAACTTTTTTGCGCAGCAGCGGCAAAATGTCGTTTTGCTGGCGGTCATAAATGGCTTTCGCGGCATGGTATTGCGAGATCAACTGATACTGCTGCGCCTGGTGTTCGCGCACCAGCAGGGTCAACCGATCATTGGCTTCATAGGTGCGGGAGACATCGGCGGCGTGATCTTTGTCCTGGCGTTTACCCTGAAAAACAGGCAGGTCGACGGTAAACATCACACCGACCATATCGTCGTAATCGTCCCCGCGCCTGGCGTAATAGACCTCGACCCCGACATCGGGGATCGCCGCCACGGCGGACTGCCCCGACTTCGCTTTTGCCAGATCGGCTTCTCGCGCCGCCTGAATCACTTCCGGATGGAGCTTAACGCCTTCAAGCAAGGTGGCCTCATCGGCAGGCAATCGCTCGATACGCGGTAGCGGGCCGGAGATATCGCGGACATCCTTGCCGGTAAGCTGCATTAACCGCGCCTGAGCAATCTGCACGTCGCGACGGACGTTATCCTGCTCATTTCTCATGGCGTTCAGCGCCAGTTGAACGTCCAGCACGCTACCGGGCGTGACGCTGTCGCTGCTGACGCCCGCTTTTTGCACCCCGATTTGTCGGGACGTCTCGCTAATCAGTGCCTGAACCGAACGCAGCGACTTCTGCGCCACCGCCAGATCCAGCCACGCCTGAGCGGTTTCCCGCTGAAGTCTCGCGCGAATAACATCCGCATTGGCGACTGCTCGCCGCGCCTCGGCGGTTATCGAGTCGGCTTTACGCTCGCGCTTGGTGCTGCTGATGTATTCCTGCATTATGCCGACCTTTTCCATGGTCATGCCCTCGCGGGTCAGACGACGACCGTTGTTTCCGCCGATCGGGACATTCTCAATCCCCAGTTTCAGCTTCGGATCGGGCAGTTGCAGAGCGGAATCCGCCCTGTTTTTTAATGCGTTAACCTGATAATCGTTGGCGGAAAGTTCGGCGGAATAACTTTCCGCCGCCGATAAGGCTTCTGTCAGCGTCGTCGCTTGCCCGCCGGTTGATATCAGCAACAGCAGAAGTGGCAGCCCCAGGGCCGCCTTATTTAAGATGTGCATAATGACTCCGAGGTTATAGCGCGGTAATGGAAACGAGCGCGTAGCCGGAATCAGTCTGACGGAAGGTAAAATCGACCCGCTGTCCTGCCATGAGTTTTTCCCCCTGATAATCATCAAGTGCAAAACTCATGGTCATCGCGGGCCAGTTCAGTTGTGTCACCGGACCATGGGCGATCGCGACAGCATTGTCACGCCAGGCTTTTATTACGCCGCTGGCGGAATAAATCGGTGCGCTATTATCCTGCGAATTCATACCCGGCATATCTGCCATTGCAGACATATTATGGTGATGCATGGCGCTCTCTTCAGCGCTGGCGATAAATGAAGCGGTGGAAAGGGTCAGAACGCTGGTGATAACCAGAAAAATAGAGGTCGAACGCATAATAAAATCTCCGAAAAAAAACAGTAAGTCGCCCGCAAACCGGGCCGATCTGATGGATGTTTTTTAACGGTGATTTATTCTCTGAAGCGGCAGAAGCGTATTTCAGCCGGTGGGCCAGTGACGGGCGGCGTATGCCAGTCTATACGTTCAGCGCAAATCTCCTGTTGTGGAGAAACAACAACTAAGGCGGTGTCGCCAGTCAATACATTCAGTTGTAGCGAGGTGGAAGCGTTAGGCTGTGCGCTATCCGGGCCGCAGTGTTTATCGCAGATCACTTTCTGGCCTGCGTTTTCCATACCCGGCATAATCACCCTGCCATCGACAACATGATGAACCTGAAGTTGCGTCGTGACCGGTTGCTGCTGCCCGCTATGATGCGCTGCGACAGCTAACTGAAGATTAAGTAGTAGCCAACAGGCCATAACAAGCCCTGCGCGTATACGAAGCCTGCGCCGGGTTGCTTGTTTGAATAATACCTGTATGGACTGGATCATAATGATATTCACAATAAAACGACCGATGAATTAAATCACACTCATCAGAATAATTAAACGCGATTTTTCAGCTAAATATATAAATGAAGTTTCTCTATAATTATTTACACAGCATGGCAAAAAACAATTTGACCTTTCGTTGTGGTGAAGATATATGGCCATTGCATTTTAAATGTCTGGCATTTTGCTGCCATGTTGGCCATCAGTAATTGTATTCAATAAATAACACAGATGTTATTTATTTGTGATTTTAAATAAGAGATATACCCTAAATTATTCGAGTTGCAGGAAGGCGGCGACGCAGTGAATCCCCGGGAGCGTACTCCAGTACGTGACTGGGGTGAACGAGGAAAGCCAACGCACATGCAACTTGAAGTATGACGGGTATATACCACAACTAATTTAAACCGCGCATGCGTTGACCACCGCGGAGCGAACAATGCAGCCAGAGAGCGACAAATTTGGCAGACACGAATCCTGGTAACCAGACTTCCCTGTGCGGACAGGGTGAGGACACGCCTGTAAATTGCAGTATGGCCGAGATTGTTATGATGATGTTGCCGATGCTTTGCCAGATAAGCATTGCAGTATATGCTGGTGGTGGATTATCCCTCGACCGGAGCCCCCTATGGCAGACTGGAATCCTTCTCTGTATTTGAAATTTGGCGCGGAACGCACGCGCCCCGCCGCTGAACTCCTCGCCCGCATCGCCCATCATCCCGTCAGACTAGCGGTAGATTTGGGCTGCGGGCCGGGCAACAGCACCGCACTGTTACGCGATGCCTGGCCAGAAGCGACGATTGTCGGCGTCGATAATTCACCGGCGATGCTGCAAGAGGCCGCGCAAACGCTACCCGACTGCCAGTTTATCAATGCGGATATCACCACCTTTCATCCTGCACGCCCGGCTGACGTGATTTACGCTAATGCTTCATTGCAGTGGCTGACGGATCACCAGCGGCTCCTTCCTCATCTGGTGAATAATCTTGCGAAAAACGGTGTGCTGGCGGTACAAATGCCTGATAACTGGCAGGAACCCTCACATACCCTGATGCGGCAGGTAGCGGAAGAGTTGGATTTTCCGCAAGGGGGGCGCCTTCCGTTACCCGGTGTACAGGAGTATTACGATATTCTGACCGCATGCGGCTGCGAGGTGGATATCTGGCGTACAACTTACTATCATCCCCTCGATTCGCATCAGGCTATTATTGACTGGCTACAGTCGACAGGCCTTCGGCCATTTTTACAACCGCTGGATGATCAGCAACGGGAGAGATTTCTTAAGCGTTATCTGGAACTGCTTAAGCAGCACTATAAGTTACAGCGTAACGGAAAAGTATTACTGCTGTTTCCTCGCCTGTTTATCGTCGCCCGTCGGTCGTCGGCAGCAGAAGGATAAAATCACGGCACCGGCGGTGCCGTATCGTCCGGTTTACCAGGAAAGATGATGCACCAGGGAGAGATCCCACGCCGTAGCCAGCAATGAAAGAAACATAATTAAATTGACAACCGCCTCTATGCGTTTTTCCATTTTGTTTCTCCTGAGTCGTTTCCCCTGTTTTACAGGGAAAATCTTAATAACTTCTTAATTTCCGACTTTCAGAGCGTCACACGATAACGAACATAGTCATCCGCTGGCGTAAATTCATCATACAGATGCCGGGCCGGGTTATCGGTTCGGGTATGCCAGTAGAGTCGCGACCACCCTTTCTCTTTTCCTTCCTTATGCAGCGCCTGCATCAATGTTCTGGCGATACCGCGGCCGCGCACCTGCGGGGCAACAAACAGATCTTCCAGATAGCAAATGGGCGTTGTCACCCATGTTCCTTCATGCAGCACACATACCGCAAACCCCACCACCCGGTTATCCACTACCGCCACACGACCTAAAACCGATGAACCGGGATCAAGCATACGCTGCCAGGTATACTCCGTGACCTCTTCTCGCTGTGGGTTACCATAAAACCCAGTATAGCCTTCCCAAAGCAGCAACCACTGTGCTTTGTCCTGCTGACCCACTTCACGAACCTCAATGGCCATCGATCTGTCTCCTCATACGGATAATCCATTATTTTCCTGTCGGATCATTTCTTCAAGCATCGGCACACAATTCATCTTTTCGCTTAATTTCCCGTTTTGCTGCCAGACGGGGTTGGCACGGTCTTAAAATTTGCGCTATGGGGGTAAATTGATAGTATGTTGTAACTAATGAAAAATGAAAACTCAACGATGTCGGGGCGCCGTCCGTTTAGTTATGCCTTTCAAAGAAAATCGTTGTCCGTTCTGATCCGCATCACAACCGCCAACTGGCCACCAGAACGGCGGCCAACGGATGAGAGTGAGCCCAGCCCACTCCCTCGATGACACCAGAGCGAACTGAACACACAGATGACGGGCTATATTGCGTCTGAGAGATACTCTGCGAGTGGCATTTAACCCCGGGAAACCTAATCTGTAATCAACACAACGGTTTAACAGCCGCACGCATGCCATCGCGCAGAATGGTATCCAGATCCCGCGTCACCTGCTCAACCAGCCCAGGGACTTTTGTCAGATCCTGCTGCCAGTGGGATTCCACAGCCAGCACCGCGTGTACCAGTTTACTGGTACAGATCTGCGCGTCACGATGGTCAGCCCATAGCGCCTGATAGCGTGCTACCCACTCGGCGTCGTCTTGCACCGGATAACTCTCGCCATCACGCTCGCCGCGATAAAACGCGATCAGCGCCGCCAGTGCAAAGGTCAGCCGCGCCGGGAGCTTGCCCGTCTTCTTCTGCCCGGCCAGCAACTGCGGCAGAATACGGGTACGATATTTAGTCATCCCGTTAAGGGCGATCGAGAGCAGTTGGTGTTTGATGTACGGGTTACGGAAACGCCCGGTAACCGCCCTGGCAAACGATTCCAGCTCATCGCGCGGCAGATCGAGAACCGGGATAATGTCCTGGTAAATCGCTTGCTCAACAAAAGAGCAGATTTCCGCGTCATTCATCGCTTCGCCAACGGTATCCAGCCCCGCCTGGAAGGCTACCGGAACCAGCGCGGTATGTGCCCCGTTGAGAATCGCCACTTTACGTTCTTTATAGGGCTTAATATCATCAACAATCAGCACATTAAGCGGCAATTTATCAAGGCGAAGCTCTGCAGCCAGCCATTTCGGCCCCTGGATCACGAACAGATAGAAATGCTCTGCCGTATCGAGGAAGGCATCCTTATAGCCCAACTGCTGTTCGATCTGCGCGGCTTCATCGCGCGGATAACCGGTCACGATGCGGTCCACCAGCGTTGAGCAAAACGCGTTGGCGTCATCCAGCCAGGTCACAAACGCGTCCGGCAGCCCCCACTCCTGCGCATAGCGCAGTACCAGTTCGCGCAGGGCTTCACCGTTATAATCAATCAGTTCGCAAGGGATGATGACCCAGCCTTTATCCGCCGCGCCTGAGAAATGGCTATAGCGCTCAAACAGCAGGCGTGTGAGCTTCGCCGGATAGCTCACCGGCGGCGTATCATCAACATGGTCGCCGGCATGGTAGGCAATCCCGGCTTCAGTGGTATTGGAAAACACAAACCGCATATCCGGGTTATGCGCCAGACGCAACAGTTCATCGTAATCCGCATAGGCGCTGATTTCCCGGTTTACCGAACGAATCAGACGCGCGTCGCTGACCGCTTCGCCCTTCTCATTCAGACCGCGAATGATGGTGGTGTAAAGGCCATCCTGGGTGCTGAGCGACGGTGGGAATGCGCTGTCAATCGGACGCACGATCACGACCCCGGAACCCAGATCGGTATGTTCGTTTAACAGATCGATCTGCCAGTCAATAAACGCCCGCAAAAAGTTGCCTTCACCAAACTGAATGATGCGTTCAGGGTACTGCGCGCCCGGAAAATCACGGCGGTTTAATGTTTTCACAATCAGTTTCCTCACAGAGTAGTCATACAACCTGATAAATTGGTCTAATAAGTTATCAGGTTTTTATATCAATGAAACCCTGTTTTGATCAAAGCTGTATGCAATATCAGCGCGATCAGAGGAATTTATAGAACAGCGATGTTGCGCTCAGCTCTCCATCCGGCATCAACGCATAGCGCGGAATTTCGCCAGCTTTTTCCCAGCCGCACTGGGCGTAAAAGCTTTCTGCCCCGCTACCGGTGGCCGTATCCAGCACCAGCACGCTCTTTCCGTATTCCCGGGCTATTTCTTCCAGTCTGATCATCAACGCATTTGCCAGCCCCTGGCGACGTGCATTTTGGTGAACCAGAAGTTTAGCAACATCGGCACGGTGCGGCTGGTTTTCCGCCTGGTCGATAACCAGTTGTACCGTACCAACGAGTTGCTGCCGAGCATCTACCGCCGCGATGACAATGCGTTCACCGTTAGCCACGCTCTGCACTATTTTTAGCCAGAATGCCGTTGCGGTTTCCGGGGCGAAAGGAAGCATAAAGCTCACCGACGCGCCGCCATTAACGCAACTGACGAGGACATCCGTAAGCTGAGGAAGGAATTCAAGAATATCGTCACGCGACAGCGTGCGTAGAGAGAAAGATGTGGTCATAGGTCACTCCCCGAAATTGACCACATCACTATGTTTTTAATCCATATTTAACACAAGCACCAGTATCATCGGCTTTTCTTATGGCGAACTTTCCGCCAGTTTTTCGGTGTAAATACGATTGCAGCCGGATTTTTTTGCCTGAATCATATTATCGTCGGCTTCCCTTAGTAGCTGATTGAACAGTTCGCTCACCCTTAAGGTTCCCGGATTCTGACTCTCCAGCCCAATACTGAGCGTTAACTGGATTTTGTTTTGCCCCCAGATAAAGGAATGCGACGCAATGCCCTGGCGAATGGTCTCCGCCAGCATTTGCCCCTCTTGCGCTGATGAGGTCTGCGCTGCGACGACAAACTCTTCCCCGCCAATACGCGCCACCATCCCCTTTTCCCCCACCAGCAACCGCACCTGTTGGGCAAACTGAGCCAGCACGCAGTCTCCGCACTCATATCCCCATTGTTCATTGATCTGCTTGAAGCCATCAATATCCAGCACCATGATCGTTAATAACCTGTCAGATGGCAGAGGCTGATGTTTCAGCGCCTCACATAACCCCGAGCGGGAATAGACCCTTGTCTGAAAATCAAAATCAGCGCGCAACGCCAGCTGTTTAACCAGGTTATTAATCGCTTCGACGCTGGAGGCGACAATAACCGGGCTAATTAACATGGCCGCGATCCCCAGACGCGTCGAAAACAGTTGCCACGGCTGCATCCGGGCATCGGCAGAGAAATGGATAAGCGAATTAGCGACCAGCAGAATTTCACCAATCCCGGTTATAAAGGTTAACAGGCAGGTCAGCGGTAAGGGATAGCGAATCGCACACCAGATCAGCGCGGGTAAAGGGAAAGTAATGCTTCCGGCCCCGCCCACCGCAACGCCGAGCCCGATCGACAACACCAGCGCAATCACCGGCAACAATTGACGCAGACGAAAAGCGCCTGACGCAGAAGGCAGCGTGAGGGTCAAAATAAACGGCAGGATTAGCACAGCGGTCGAGAATTGTTCGCTAAACCAGTCCGCCAGTTGGGGAATGAAGGTGGCGCGTTCAACATCCACCGACCCCAGCGCCCCGATGGCGGCACAGAGCAGCGCGGCGAACAGGCAGTAGCAAAATAAACTCAGCGCGTTAATCGGCCCCGGCATCGAATCTGTCCGCCGCTTATCCCATAAGATGAGCTGCGCCAGCGTGACAATAAAGACGATATTGGAGAAATTAATCAGGACAGAGGCGAATCCCATTCCCCAACGAGAGGTTAAACCGTCACAGATAAGCATGGCGGCAAAACAGACGGCGTAAAAATAACTGCGATTTAGCCAGACATAACGCGCAAAAATCCCTGCCATCACGGCATTGAGCGGCCAGAAGAATGACAGTTCCTGTACAAGGCGCAGCATTCCGCCAAGTAAGTGCAGAAGTACTGTTAACGTGAACAACACCAGCGCGTCGCGCAGGCGATGATCCTCACGAAACAGCGAGAATGACCGAATTGACAGTGAAGACATTCATGATGATCCGTCTAATTGTTTCAGACACTTATTGTGTTAATAATCAGTTAGCGATTTATTGTATCATGAGAATAATTATCCGGCATCCACCGGCGCCGGATGAATTATGCGTCAGTATTCATCTGGATCACCAGCCAGTGATGAATCACCTGCACGACATAACGCTGCTCGCCTTCGCTGAGCGCCCGACCGCGCGGGATAGCGTGCCACTTTTCCAGACAACCGCGACAACAGGTCGCCGTCGCATGTTGCGCGATAAATACCGGATGGCCGCGCATTGGCGTCTGCTTACCGTCGTTAGGAATTACCGCCGGCGCCAGCCGTCTGGCGATAAAATCAGCCGCATGCTGATCAATAACGTCGGGCCCCTTAGCCAGGCAATATTGCCGTTCCTTAGCGCCGAGCCGAAAGCGAGCGCGAAAAGACGAACGTTGTAAACGGGTAAACAGATTTTCGATTGACGCCATCAGAATACCGACCTTCCCAGTCTCCGGGTAAGCTTTTCCAGTAACGCGATCCCGGCCAACGAGTTCCCGGCGTCATCAAGCGCCGGGCTCCAGACCGCAATCACCATCTCTTGCGGCACGATAGCCACAATCCCGCCGCCGACGCCGGATTTCGCGGGTAAACCAACGCGCCACGCAAATTCACCGGCATTCTGGTACATCCCGCTGGTCATCATCAGCGCATTGACCTGCCGTGACTGAATCGGCGCGATAACCGGCGTTTCAAGGTGTGCCGCAATGCCGCCGTCAGCCAGAAACAGGAAGGTACGCGCCAGTTCGGCACAGCTCATTTCCAGCGAACAATAGTGGAAATAGTTTTGCAGCACCGTGGCGACATCATTATCAAAGTTGCCGAAGGATTTCATCAACCACGCAATCGCAGCATTACGCGCCGAGTGTTCAAATTCAGAACGGGCAACCACCGGATCATAAGCGATATCGCCCACACCACTCAGACGACGGACGATTTCCAGCATTCGCTGACGCGGCGCGCTAAGGCGACTTTGCAGCATATCGCAGACGACCAGCGCCCCGGCGTTAATAAAGGGATTGCGCGGTTTGCCCTGTTCAATTTCCAGTTGCAAAAGGGAATTAAAGGGTTGACCGGAAGGATCTTTGCCGACTCGCCGCCAAATCTCATCCTCCTGATAGTGATTCATCGCCACCACCAGGCTCAGGACCTTCGAGATAGATTGAATGGAGAAACGCTCATGCGCGTCACCCGCGCTGTAGTGCTGCCCGTCCACCGTGCAGATAGCAACACCGAGCTTATCGCCGCTGACGCGTGACAGTGCCGGAATGTAATCCGCGACTTTACCGCGCCCAATCAGCGGCCTGACTTCAGCCAAAATGGCATCGAGCATTGCGTTATTTATTACCATCGCCACGCGAGGCTCCTTGCCAACAACAAAATTCGGGCGCTAATTATAGGCGCACAACGCACCGAGAAACAGCCTGTTTCTTATTTGCTTTCCTGTCAGGGATAAACGGAATAACGTGCGCAAGCAGAAAACTGATGCAATTCCCCGATTGCGCGGCACGCCACTGCGCAACCGGAGGAACAGTCAGGGCTTAGCGGCGATCTTTCCAGACGGTCTGCACATTGCAGAATTCATGGAGGCCGAAGTGGGATAGCTCGCGACCAAATCCGCTTTTCTTCACGCCGCCAAACGCCACGCGGGCATCGCTGGCGCAGTAGCCATTGATAAACACGCCACCGCATTCCAGATCCCTGGCGAAACGCTGCGCCTGCTCTTCGCTGGTGGTGTAGACTGTTGCCGACAGACCAAACTCGCTGTCGTTTGCCAGCGCCAGCGCATGGTCTGCGTCACGGGCTTCGGTGATGGTCGCCACCGGGCCAAAGAGCTCCTGGCGAAAACCGGTCATCTCCGCGGTGACGCTGCCAAGCACCGTCGGGGCGTAATAGTTGCCCGCGCCTTCGATTTTCTCCCCGCCAAGCAGCAGGGTCGCCCCTTCGCTTAGGGTCGCCAGCACCTGCTCATGCAGCTCGTCGCGCAGATCAAAACGCGCCATCGGCCCGAGATAGTTTTGCTCATCGCGCGGATCGCCCATTTTTAGCGCGGCAACGGCGGCAACAAATTTCTGCGTAAAGGCATCGGCAATCCCTGCTTCGACAATAAAACGTTTCGCGGCGGCACAGACCTGCCCGGTATTCTGGTAGCGACCAATCACCGCTGCCGTCACGGCCTCATCAAGGTCGGCATCGTTAAGCACGATAAACGGATCGGAACCGCCCAGTTCTAATACGCATTTTTTCAATGCCGCGCCGGCCTGAGCGCCGATGGCCTTCCCGGCCCGCACGCTGCCGGTCACGGTGACCGCCGCAATACGTGAATCGTTAATTATTTGCGAAACACCCTCGTTAGTGGCATTCACCCAGCCAAACACGCCATCCGGCACGCCCGCCGCAGTGAAAATTTCGCCGATCATCTCCGCGCTGCCCAGCACGTTCGGCGCATGCTTCAGCAGATAGCTGTTGCCCGCCAGCAGAATCGGCACCGCGCCGCGCAGCACTTGCCACACCGGGAAGTTCCACGGCATGACGGCGAGGATAGCGCCCATCGGGCGGTACTCTATGACGGCTTTATTCTCTTCCACGAGGGTCGCTTCGGTATTCAGCATCGCCGGGCCGTGTTCAGCATACCAGTCGCAAAGGTTAGCCGATTTAGCAACTTCACCACGCGCCTGGGCTATCGGTTTACCCATTTCGCGGCTAATCATCTGCGCCAGCGCCTCGCTACGGGCGCGCATCACGCTGCCGACTTTACGCAATGCCGCCGCCCGCTCTGCCAGGCTGACGTTACGCCACTGGCGATAAGCCTGTTCCGCAAGGGCAATAGCGGAATCGACCTGTTGTTCAGTCGCCCAGGGCAGAGATGACACCGTCTCTCCGGTGGCCGGGCTCACGGAAACCGCATGAGTCGCAGATAAATTCATCGTTTTTCTCTCTGTGTTGATTGCGAAGTCACCTTATTCTGGCTTACCCTTCCATTCATTAAAACTGAATAATATTAAGCAACCCATTCACTAAAGAAGAATACTATGGACCTGAGCCAGCTCGAGATGTTTAACGCCGTCGCCAGCACTGGCAGCATCACCCAGGCCGCACAGAAGGTACACCGCGTGCCCTCGAACCTGACCACGCGCATTCGTCAACTGGAGGCGGACCTCGGCGTCGAATTGTTTATTCGTGAAAACCAACGCCTGCGTCTGTCGCCCGCCGGCCACAGCTTTTTACGCTATAGCCAGCAGATCCTGGCCCTGGTTGAGGAAGCTCGCATGGTCGTTGCCGGCGATGAACCACAGGGGTTATTTTCACTCGGATCGCTGGAAAGCACCGCCGCGGTGCGGATCTCTCCCACCCTGGCGCACTATAACCAGCGCTACCCAAAGATCCATCTGGCCCTTTCAACCGGCCCTTCCGGGGCGATGATCGACGGGGTGCTGGAAGGGAAACTCAGCGCGGCCTTTGTTGACGGACCGCTGGTCCATCCGGGGCTGGAAGGGCTCCCGGTATTCCCGGAAGAGATGATGATCGTCGCCCCCTTTGGTCACTCGCCCATCTCACGGGCCAGCGAGGTTAACGGCGCCAGTGTCTACGCGTTTCGCGCCAACTGCTCCTACCGCCGCCATTTTGAAAACTGGTTTCATGCTGACCGTGCGACGCCGGGACGGATCCATGAGATGGAGTCTTATCACGGAATGCTGGCCTGCGTGATTGCAGGCGCAGGACTGGCGCTGATCCCGCGCAGTATGCTGGAGAGTATGCCTGGCCACCAGCAGGTTTCCGCCTGGCCGCTGGCCGAAGAGTGGCGCTGGCTGACCACCTGGCTAATATGGCGGCGCGGGGCAAAAACCCGCCAGCTTGACGCGTTTATAGCGCTGCTGAACGAAGATCGGCAAGCAGCAGTTTCTCCATAAAGACGCTCAGCGGATCGGGCTGATACGGCGCAAAGGCGCAACGAGTCTGGTAGCCATTGCGGGTATATAAGGTGATGGCGGCATGCTGATGAATACCGGTTTCCAGACGCACGGTATGGCATTCCCGACGTAGCGCTTCTTTCTCCAGTGCCGCCAGCAGTTTTTCTCCCAGTTGCTGACCGCGATGATTTGGATCGATAAATACGCGTTTCATCTCGCCAAATCCCTCTTCACCGAGCACAATCGCCCCACAGCCGACCGGTCGTAACGCGGTATCATGGATCAGCAGTGCAATCACAGACGCCGGCGGCAGGGCGCTAAGGTCGATCAAATGATTGCTTTCGGCCGGGTAAAGCGCCTGCTGGTAAGCATCCAGTTGGGCAATTAAGGCATTCAGATCCGGATGGTCTGGCGGGATCGCGGCGATGGTGTACATAAATACGCTCCTTTTTTCAGCGCACTGTAGCGCAGGGCATACACTTCACTGTCATAGCATTAACTTATAGATCCCCTCCTCGCTTGCGCCATCACCTTGA
Source organism: Klebsiella indica (assembly GCF_005860775.1). GTDB lineage: Bacteria > Pseudomonadota > Gammaproteobacteria > Enterobacterales > Enterobacteriaceae > Klebsiella > Klebsiella indica. Next base: position 157,754 of record NZ_VCHQ01000031.1, on the reverse strand, counting down.
GACGCAGTAATTTTGCGACACGACATCTGTTATCAGGAGAATGCGATGAATACCAAAGCGCGCAAAGTGATGATTATCGGGGTCGGCAACGTCGGCGCTTCCGCAGCCTACGCTTTGTTAAATCAAAATATTTGCGAGGAGCTGATCCTCGTTGATCTGAACAAAGCCCGCGCCGACGCCCATGCACAGGATCTGAGCGATGCGGCGGCCTATATGCCGGGGATGATGACCATTTCCACGCGGGAAGCCAGCGACTGCGCGGATGTCGATATCGCGGTGATCACCGTTTCCGGTGGCGCGCTGAAGCCAGGGCAAACCCGTCTGGACGAGCTGACTAACACGGCAAAAATTGTCCAAAGCCTCGTTCCGCAGATGATGGCGAATGGCTTCAACGGCATCTTTTTGATCGCCACCAACCCCTGCGACATTATCACCTGGCAGGTGTGGCAGCTTTCAGGTCTGCCGCGCAGTCAGGTGCTGGGCACCGGCGTCTGGCTCGACACCACGCGTTTACGGCGGATACTGGCGCAGGCGCTGAATATCGGCGCGCAAAGTATCGATGCTTTTATTCTCGGCGAACATGGCGACACCCAGTTTCCGGTCTGGTCGCATTCGGCGGTTTACGGCTCCGCCATTGGCGACGTCTATCAAAAACATACCGGCAAAATCCTCGACCGGGAGTTAATTGCCGAAAAGGTGCGCAAACTGGGGTTTGAGATTTACTCAGGAAAAGGCTGTACCGAGTATGGCGTCGCCGGCACCATCGCCGAGATTTGTCGTAATATTTTCACCGGTAGCCATCGTGCGCTGGCCGTATCGTGCATTCTCGAAGGGGAATATGGCGTGAGCGGCGCGGCGGCAGGCGTCCCGGCGGTACTGACACAAAGCGGCGTGCAGCAGATTATTGAGCTGCAGTTAGCCGATGATGAAGCGGAGAAATTCCGCCACTCAATTGATGTTATTAAGGCCAATATCGCCCGTCTGCCGTAAATCGTCTTCCCGGCTAATCGGCAATGAGCAGCCGGGGATGAATATGCGCCAGGGCGTCGCGCGTCTCTTCCGGCAGATGATTATCGGTGATAATGTCGGTTAGTGAGTCCAGGTGCGTAATGTTAAACAGCGACCAGGCCCCGTATTTAGAGCTGTCCGCCAGCAATATCCGCCGCCGGGCATTAGCGATTAAATCGCGCTTCAGTGCCGCCTTTTCTTCCGTTGGCGAGGTCACGCCCTTCTCCAGATCCCAGCCGTTACAGCTTACAAATGCCAGATCGGGCCAGATATTTTGCAACAGCCGACGACCGTGATCGCCGATGCAGGATTGGCTGCTATCATCAATGCGCCCGCCAATAATGGTGACTTCAATTTGCCTGAATTCCGAGAGAAACAGCGCAATATGCAGATCGCTGGTGATAACCCTCAACGGCAGATGGGTAATTTGCCGCGCCAGTTCGATCATCGTCGTGCCGGCATCCAACACAATCGCGTCTCCGGGGTTGACTAATGTCGCCGCCAGGCTGGCGATGGCGTGTTTCTCCTGCCGACTGCGCTGAGATTTCTCCTGCGTCGTCGGCTGGGAAGGTATAAACCGGTTAAGCGTCACGCCGCCATGTGTGCGGCTGATCACCCCTTCCTCATCGAGTTTAATCAGATCGCGGCGAATGGTTGCTGGCGACGCGCTGGTCACCGTGACCAGTTGGTCGACTGTCACCAGATTATGGCTCTTCAGAAAATCCATAATCTGCTCTAACCGGTTATATCCCTTCATATTATTCCTGTGCTATTTGCATGGCGAGCTCAATAGAGGTCGTCATGCTGTCAGACTTGGCTTTGCCTGTCCAGGCAATATCAAACGCCGTCCCGTGGTCTGCGGAAGTCCGGATAAACGGCAGTCCGGCCGTGATATTCACCCCATCATAAAATCCGAGTAATTTTAGCGGAATATGGCCCTGATCGTGATACATCGCCACCACCATATCAAACATCCCTTCATGGCACTGCATAAATACCGTATCCGGCGGACAGGGGCCGGTAACGTTGAGCCCTTTGGCTTTCATCGCTGCGACCGCCGGACCAACGATACGGATCTCTTCATCGCCAAACAGGCCATTTTCGCCGGCGTGAGGATTAACGCCAGCGACGGCAATACGCGGATTGCTGAAGCCGACACGGCGCAGAAAGCTATCGGCGATAGCAATAACCGTCTCCACGCGCGTCTGATTCAGGTTATCAAGGAAGTGACGCAACGCAACGTGTGTGGATATATGGATAACTTTTAGCTTATCCGTATACAGCACCATCGCGAAATCTTTGGTTTGCGTCAGATGCGCCAGCATTTCAGTATGCCCCGGGAAATGATGCCCGGCCAGATGCAGCGCCTCTTTGTTTAGCGGTGCGGTGGCAATCGCCGAAACGTCACCGGCCAGCGCCAGCGCCGTGGCATGCTTGATGCAACGGTAAGCCAAATCGCCAGCCTGCGCCTGCACCTCCCCGGCGCGCAATCCTTCCGGATCGGTCAGTGCCTCATCAATCACATTAATGGTGCCAGGCGTAAACTGCGCCTGTCCGGGATTATCAATGACGCGAAGCTCAGCACGCGGAGTAATTCCTTTCGCCATAACCCGCCGCAGCGTCTGCGCACAGCCCACCACGACCACCGGCGCGCCGCTCAGTTTCCCCGTTGCCAGAGATTTAATAATAATTTCCGGACCAATGCCAGCCGGGTCACCCATCGTTACCGCAATGATGTTAGTCACTCATTTTCTCCTCAATAAAATTCACGACCTCCAGCAATGTGGTTGCCGTGCCGAATCCGCCTGCCTTGGTCATTACCGGCCGTTGCCAGCGACTCCCCAGAAAATTGCCATACGGCACACACTGCGCCACACGACCCGTAATATGAAATCCGCTTGCGCCCAGCGCCTGGGCCACAGCGATGGCTACATCGCCGCCGGATAAATAGAGCGCGCCTGGCTGACTCTGCGCGATAGCTAGTTGGCTGACCCGCGCCAGATACCAGCAAATACGTTCCCCAAGCGCAGCACGATCCACGCCGTACCGATGGCACAGACCATCAATCCCCTTTCGCGCCGCGCTATCGGGCCGCGTAGTGAGCACACAATGATTATTTCCGTTCAATACCGCGGCAATTTGCCGGGCATCCGTTGTTGCATCGCCGTCGAAAGCCCTGGCGACATCAATATCGATCCGCGTTACCCGCGGATGGGTACTCAGACTGGCAACCTGCTGCTGAGCGATTTCACTCATCGAACCAACAACCGCCAGCAACGGCCCATGCTGCACGGTGCTCAGCTTGCGCGCCAGCGCGTCACATAAACCCGCCGAGCCCACCAACAGCACGTGCTGCTCCGTATCCATTACCGCGGCGATAACCGCATCCAGTTGGTGATTCACTTCCGCATCAACAATCAGCACGCGCGGTATGCTGGCCGGACAGGCCAGTTCTGTCGCCAGCTTATCCAGCGACACGTGCAAACAACGACAGTCGCTCTGCTGCGCCACGACGGTGGCAATATCCGCACTACGCACCGGTGTTTTCGGGTCGCTGGCGAACTCCGTTTCATCAACCGGTAAACCATGCACAAAGCACTGACCGCCGCGCGTGACCCGCCCGGCAGCCGGGAAAGCAGGCGCCAGAACCGCCACCCGGCAATTCATCGCCCGCATCGCGGCGTCCAGCTCCGCACCAGGATTCCCCCGCAGCGTGGAGTCGATTTTTTTCACCATCCACCGCGGCTGAAAACGTGGCCAGACCGCCTGTAGTAAATGCGTGACACGCCGCGCCGCCTCTTCACCCGTCAACGCGCGACTGTCGCTATTGAGGATTAATGCCTGCGCCTCACCTTGATAATCCGCAGTGAACGCCACCTCAACCCGCATTCCGCTCTCCGCCAGGCTAACGCCTGCGTCATTAGTGCCAGTGAAGTCATCAGCCAGCACCAGCACCTTATTATCGCCACTGCCCATCGTTATCCCTTATCTCGCTGTTGGAAGCTGATAATGATTATATTCAATCACAATTGATTAAATGTGAGCAAGTTCAATTTATTCACTCGCTGTATAAATTATAACTTCTCTCCACTAAGCGAGTGATACGAGCATGAATGATTAAATTCAATCATTCAAATGACAGGAGAGAGACGTGGCAACCATTAACAGCACTCTGATTAGCGGCGCGGGCGCGTTTACCGCCCTGCGCCCGCTGCTGGCAGGCAAACAACGGATTTTGCTGATCACCGATACCAATGTTGGCAAACTCGACGCCACGCGGCGGATTCGCGCGCTTCTGGAAGATGAAGGCCGTCAGGTACAGATGATTGATGCGGTTCCCGCCGAACCGAGCCAGCATGATATGGCGCAGATCTATAGTCTCGTCACCGCAGACCAGCCGGAAATGGTGGTGGGGATCGGTGGCGGCAGCGTTCTGGATGTGACCAAGCTGCTCTCCGTCCTGCTGCATCCCAGCTCGCCGGGGCTGACCGCGCTGCTAGAGGGAGAAAAACCGCAGCAGAAAGTGGCATCATTATTGATCCCGGCGACGGCGGGAACCGGTTCCGAAGCCACACCAAACGCGATCCTGGCGATCCCGGAACAGAACACCAAAGTGGGGATTATCTCTCCGGTACTGTTGCCGGACTATGTCGCCCTGCTGCCGGAGTTAACCACCAGCATGCCCGCGCATATCGCATCTTCTACCGGCATTGATGCGCTATGCCATCTGCTTGAATGCTTTACCTCAACGGTCGCTAATCCGATTAGCGATAACGCCGCGTTGATTGGCCTGCACAAGCTGGTACGCAATATCGAGCTTTCGGTGACCGATCCGCAGAATCTGACGGCTAAACTGGAGATGCTGTGGGCCTCTTATTATGGCGGGGTGGCGATTAACCATGCGGGCACCCACCTGGTCCACGCTCTCTCCTATCCTCTGGGCGGCAAGTATCATCTGCCCCATGGCGTGGCGAACGCCATCCTGCTGGCACCCTGTATGAAAGTGGTGCGTCCGCATGCGGTGGAAAAATTCGCCCAGGTCTGGGAACTGCTTCCCGATGCCGACCTGACTCTCAGCGCTGAAGAAAAATCACACGCGTTGGTAGCCTGGCTTGCAGCGCTGGTGAAAAAACTACAGCTGCCCGACAACCTCGCCACCCTGGGCGTCCCGCAGCAGAGCATCGGCGAACTCAGCGAAGCAGCGCTTAACGTTAAACGGTTAATGAATAACGCACCATGCAGCGTCAACCAGGACCAGGTCCAGGCGATTTATCGCACGCTGTTTCCACAGCTATAAAACCAGGGAGATAAACCAGAATGAGCAATTCAATTACCGGCGTTTTGACCGCCATTGTCACACCTTTTTCCGTCGATGGCGCAGTGAACATCCCGGCGCTGAAACAGCAGGTCCGGCGGCAGATGGCGGCGGGCAACGGTATTTTCTGCGGCGGTACCAACGGCGAGTTCTTTGTACTCAATGAGGCGGAAAAAGTCGCCGTCGCCAAAGCCTGCGTGGAAGAAGCCGCCGGAAAAGCACCGGTGGTCGCGCACATTGGCGAAGTATCCACCCGCGAAACCATTCGTCTGGGTAAGCAAATTGAAAAACTGGGGGTTGACGCAGTATCGGTGATCACCCCGTGGTTCGTGCCGCTTAAACAGGAGGAGCTTATCAGCCACTATACCGCCATCGCCGACGCGCTGAGCGTTCCGATGTTTCTGTACAACATCCCGGCGCGAACGGGCAATACAATCGAACCGCAAACCGCGCGGGCGCTGGCAAAACATCCGAATATTATCGGCATCAAAGACAGCGCAGGGAGTTATGAAAGCCTGAAGGGGTTCCTCGATGCGGTACAGGATATTGCCGATTTTAACGTGCTGAATGGCCCTGATTCACTGATCCATCAGGGGTTTGTCGATGGCTGCAGCGCCTGCATTTCCGGGTTGGCTAATGTCGCACCAAACGAGATCAACGCCATCTGGTCACAGTTTAAGGCCGGTAATATTGAAGGCTCTCGCAGGGCCCAGGAGAGTGTGACCGGACTACGTACCGATCTTTATAAAGTGGCGTTCTCGCCAGCCGCGGTCAAAAAGGCATTACAGCTAATGGGCCACGAGGTTGGCGACAGCCGCTATGCGGTGCAGTTTAGTGAGCAACAACTGTCGCAGATTAAAGGGATCATTAACACTTATCTGCAATAACCGTTTCGTCCTCCGGCGCGACTCGCGCCGGAACGGGTCTTCAATCTTGCGATGATTAACGTCGCTAAATAGACAGGTTCTGGATATGAAAGTGATTTGTACCTCACCGTCATTTGCAAAATATGACGCAGCGCCATGTACAGCGCTCAGAAACGCCGATCTTGAATTAATTCAACTTGCCGCTGATGCCCCTTTTAGTGAACTCGAAGCACATCTGCCCGATACCGTTGCAATGATAGTCGCATTTACCGATGTGAATGAAATATTACTGGAGAAAGCGCCAAATTTAAAAATCGTCTGTAAACACGGCGTCGGCGTCGATAACATTGATCTTAATGCCACTCGCCAGAGAGGGATATTCGTCACGAATGTACCAGATGCCAATAAACACGCCGTTGCTGATTTCGCTTTTGCCTTAATTCTCAATAGCGCACGTCAGCTTTCACAGGCAATTGAAGAAACCCGCGCGGGTAACTGGCCGCGAATTTTTGCCACCGATGTCTACGGCAAGACTATCGGCATTGTTGGTTTAGGTAATATTGGTAAACAGGTCGCGCTAAGAGCGCGCGGGTTTAACATGCGGGTCCTGGCCTGTGATGACTGGCAAGATGAAGCCTTTGCCCGTGAGCATCAGATTGAGTATGTCTCGCTGGATACCCTGACTGAGCGCAGTGATTTTATCACCTTGCACATTCCCTTAACGTCTGGAACTGAAGGCCTTTTTTCTGCCCCTCGGCTTAACCAAATGAAAAAAGGTGCATTTTTAATTAATGTATCTCGTGGGGGGATCGTGAATGAACAGGATTTATATGATGCCTTGAGTTGCGGCCACCTTGCTGGCGCGGCGGCAGATGTGTTTGCACATGAACCCTGTCATCAACATCCATTATTTACCTTAACCAACTTTATTCCTACTGCACATATTGCTGGTTATACCGATGGCGCCATCAGCAATATCAGTGAACGCTGCGTGAATAATATTATTGCCTGCATCATCGGCAAGCAACGCCCAGAAAATATAATGAATTCACTGTAAATAACGAGGTGGGAAGCATCGCATTCCCACTGAATATGATAAACATCTACTTAAGAGCCGAATATATGAATAAGGTCGCTCTCAATACACGTATTCGTTGGTGGATCGCTGGATTAATGTGGCTCGCTATCGCCATTAATTATATCGATCGTACCGTTTTATCCGCTGCCGCACCGCATTTGATTGATGAACTAAAACTCGATCCTGAAATGATGGGCTTCATCATGGCGGCGTTCTTCTGGTCTTACTCACTACTGCAAATTCCTGCCGGATGGTTTGCCGATCGTTACGGTCAGAAGAAAGGTCTTGGCCTCGCAGTGGCCTGGTGGTCAATCGCCACTTCAATGATGGGACTTGCCACCGGATTTAAGTCTCTTCTGGCGCTACGTCTGGCTCTGGGCGTGGGTGAAGCAGCCGCCTACCCCAGTAATGCGGGAATTGCGGCACGCTGGTTCCCTGACAAAGAACGCGCGACCGTATCAGGTTTATTTGATAGTGCCTCCAAGTTTGGCGGCGCAGTCGCTATGCCCCTGATCGTCTGGATGATATATACCTTCGACTGGCGTTTGACCTTTCTGATTATTGGTGGCGTCGGACTGGTTTGGGTTATCGCCTGGTATTTTGTCTATGCTGAAAATCCGGAAGAACACAAAGCAATCAGTGAAGCAGAAATCCGCCATATTCGTGACGGACAAAAACAGAGGCACGGCGATAAATCTGTATTACCAATAAAATGGTACAAACTGCTGCGCTACCGTAATATCTGGGCCATGTGTATCGGATTCTTTACCATTAACTATACCTCCTATTTTTTTATCACCTGGCTGCCCACTTACCTTGTGAAAGATAAAGGAATGGACTTTATTAAAATGGGTATGGTAGCGGCGTTACCGCTATTGTGCGGAATGGTGATTGAGGTTTTTGCTGGCTGGGCATCTGACCGTCTGGTACATAAAAAGGTCTTTTCCCTGACGGTAACACGTAAACTCTTCCTGACTATCGGGCTACTTATGGCGCTATGCATAGGTTTTGCCCCTCTGACTGACTCAGTCTTCATGACCGTCTTTTTATTATGCGTGGCGAAATCAGGCACGACGGTTGCCGCCTCACAAGTCTGGGCATTGCCCGGGGATGTCGCCCCCAAAAATAGTGTTTCTATCGTCGCCGGATTACAAAACACCGTATCTAATATGGGAGGCGCCGTGGGGCCCATCATTACCGGCGCGATAGTCGCGACAACCGGTTCCTTCACCTGGGCCTTGATCTTCTCCGCGATCCTGGTGGTTATTGGAATACTTAACTATTTATTTTTACTTGGAAAAGTCGAGCCTATTAGTGAGAAAACCGCACAAGCAAGCGATTTAAATACGGTGAAACAGCATTGAGGCGCATATCAGCGTCCGGGCAAACCGGGCGCTGATATCTCAGCAGAAAAATGGATCACTGAATGAAAATTTCGCCCTGCAAATACGTTACAGCTTGCCCACTCATTAAGACCCTTTCCCCTTTTAGCGTACAGCGAATATCGCCGCCTCGCGCGGAAAGTTGACGCGCCAGCATCTGGCTTTTATCCAGCTTCGCGCCCCGGTATGGAATCAGCATGGTATGCGCCGAACCGGTCACCGGATCTTCCCACACCGCCTCTCTCCTTAACGCAGCGTAATCTTGCCGATTAAATAGGTCGTCGCCTGCCCGCCGATTAAGACCCGTTCGCCGCGCCACTGGCAACGCAGATCGCCGCCGCGGGCCGAAACCTGACGGGCCAGCATTTCCGTTTTGCCGAGTTTTTCACCCCAGTACGGAATTAGCATACTGTGCGTTGAGCCGGTTACCGGATCTTCAGCGACCGACTCACCCGGGCAGAAGAAGCGGCTAACGAAATCATATTCAGCATCGGCTGCGCTAATACAGACCATTTTACCCAGATGCTGAAGCCGCTGCATATCCGGGCGCACGGCTTCCACCTGCTGGCGATCGCCTAAAATCACCAGGTAATCGCGTGCTACGCGAACCTCCTGTGCCTCATTCAGCCCCAGACCGGTCAACAGATCCGCAGGCGGCTGCTCGACAACCGTTGAGGCCCAGGCCGGAAAATCCAGCGTCAGCCAGTCACCAGTGCGCGTTACGCGCAGCTCGCCAACAAAACGAGTACTGAACACAATCGTCGATGACGGGTGATTAAGATATTCAAAAATCACGTGCGAGGCAGCAAGCGTCGCATGGCCGCAGAGATTTATCTCATACTGGGTCGTAAACCAGCGCAGCTCATATCCTTCATCCGTACGGACGAAAAACGCGGTTTCCGACTGATTATGCTGCTGCGCCATTTTTAGCAGCGTTGCATCCGGTAGCCATTCAGTGAGTGGGCAAACCGCTGCGGCATTACCGCCAAAGTTAACATTGCTGAATGCGTCAACCAGATAAAAATTAATTTCCTGCATGATTCTGCCCTTTCATTTTTTTTGCTTATCGATAACATGACATAAACACGTAAAATGCACACGTTCTATAGAAAAATTAATCTGTTAGCCACCGTCATCAAGCCAAAGCAAAAATGAGATATAGATCACGAAATGATTGTATTTTTATCAGCAATCGTTTTAAGATCGTGGCTCATCTTTCCTCTTCGTGACCACTCCTGAATTTATGATGACAAAGACGGTTTCACGCAAAGTTGCGTGGCTTCGCGTAGTCACGCTTGCGATAGCGGCGTTTATCTTTAATACCACCGAATTTGCGCCAGTCGGCCTGCTGTCAGATATTGCCGACAGCTTTGGTATGGAAACCGCGCAGGTCGGGATTATGCTCACCATCTACGCCTGGGTCGTCGCCCTGATGTCTCTGCCCTTTATGCTGTTAACCAGCAAGATGGAACGACGCCGACTGCTGGTGATACTGTTTGTCTTGTTTATTGCCAGCCACATATTGTCATTCCTGGCGTGGAACTTTAACGTCCTGATCGTTAGCCGGATTGGTATCGCTTTCGCTCATGCGGTGTTCTGGTCAATCACCTCTGCGCTGGCTATTCGCATGGCGCCCTACGGCAAACGCGCCCAGGCGTTGAGCCTGATTGCCACCGGTACCGCTCTGGCAATGGTCTTCGGCATTCCAATTGGCCGCATTGTTGGACAATATTTTGGCTGGCGCACAACCTTCCTGGTCATTGGTCTGGGTGCGATGGTCACGCTGGCGTGTTTGATCAGGCTGCTGCCAACACTACCGAGCGAACACTCGGGGTCACTGAAAAGCCTGCCAGTCCTTTTCCGCCGTCCGGCGTTGCTCAGTATCTATTTGCTGACGGTCATTGTGGTCACGGCGCACTATACCGCCTACAGCTATATTGAGCCATTCGTGCAAACTGTCGCCGGTTTGAGCAATAATTTCGCCACCGTGCTGTTGCTGACTCTGGGTGGCGCTGGCATTGTCGGTAGCATCCTGTTTGGTAAACTCGGCAACCGCCATGCTTCCGGCTTGATTAACGCCGCGATTGGCCTGCTGCTGGCCTGCCTGCTGCTGCTGCTGCCCGCATCGCACAACGCCAACCATCTGATGCTGCTCAGCGTCTTTTGGGGGATGGCCATTATGATCATTGGTCTCGGAATGCAGGTGAAAGTGCTGGCCTTAGCGCCGGATGCCACCGATGTGGCGATGTCGCTGTTCTCGGGGATCTTTAATATCGGTATCGGCGCGGGCGCGCTGGTGGGCAGTCAGGTCAGTACCCAGTTGTCGATGGCTTCTATTGGTTATGTTGGCGCAATCCCGGCTCTGATCGCGCTGGTGTGGGCGGTAATGATTTTCCGCCGCTGGCCAACCTCACTGGAAGACCAGCAACCACACCACTCCTGACTTCGGTGATGAAAAAAGCCTGCCGATCGGCCAATGCCGTTCACTTAAGCAAATCATCGGTGTTGTCTTTTGTTTTATTTGCCTCTGGCAATCGCATTATCGGTGGTTTAAACGAAAATCTGATTCGGTTGATTCACTAACTGAGCTGATACGGGCTGAAATATAAAGGATATAACTTTTTTTATGACTTTCAGCCTCTGAAAAGCCCCTGACGAATAACGGACTCACCGCATGGGGGTTGGGCGCATCAAGGAAACCTGGCGGGAACGCAGGCGCGCATCCAGGACTGGCCGCCAGGACGGCGGCCAGAGGGCGGGTCGAGACAGGGACGTCGAGTCCCGCCCGGTCCGCCAGATGAAGCCGGAGTGGAGCGGACCGCGCAGCGGCAGGTTTTCAGCGCCATGCCGGGGGTGCAGGGGGACGGGCGAAACGTCCCCCTGCCCGTTCACACGCTGTGGATATAACGAATATCCGCGAGTTTATCGTGAACGGAACTGACCACGGAATCTGAATGGGCGAAAACGAAAAACGCGCCATGTTCGCCATAACCACCGATTGACAGAACCGCTCAGCCAGCCATAAATGCAACTGACAGCCCTTAACTGACAAGCATTTGCCGATCGGCAGGCTTTTTTATCCCGATGCCTGCACCATCAGGCGTGATACTTGGTAATGATCTCCAGCACGCCGTTAATAATGAACTGCACCCCCATACACACCAACAGGAAGCCCATCAGGCGGGAAATTGCTTCTATTCCCCCCTTGCCGACCAGGCGCATAATCGCCCCGGAACTACGCAAACAGGCCCACAGAATGATGCCGATTAATGCGAAAGTCACCGGCGGCGCCACCAGAAACACCCACTCAGGGAATTCAGCGCTGTGCTTTACCGTTGACGCGGTACTGATGATCATCGCGATTGTTCCCGGCCCTGCCGTACTTGGCATCGCCAGTGGGACGAAGGCGATATTGGCTGTCGGTTCATCCTGCAGCTCTTCGGATTTCAGCTTCGCTTCCATCGAATGATGCGCTTTCTGCTGCGGAAACAGCATGTGAAAACCAATAAACGCGACGATCAGTCCCCCGGCAATACGCAGCCCGGGAATCGATATGCCGAACGTATTCATCACCAGTTGCCCGGCATACCATGCAACCATCAGGATGGCGAACACATACACTGAGGCCATCAGCGACTGACGATGACGCTCGGCATTGTTCATATTCCCCGCGAGGCCGAGGAACAGCGCTACGGTAGTGAGCGGGTTTGCCAGCGGTAAAATCACCACCAGGCCCAGGCCTATCGCTTTTAAGAGATCCATCATAGTGAATTAACACCCTGTAAACATTACGTTATAAAAAGTATGTCTTGTGTTTCCAGGTGCGGATAAGCACCTTGATTCAGAAAAATCCACCGCCAACAGCGCGAAGTAGAGTGACCTACATCACAACTATTCGTTTTAGCAAATTGTGGCATCCGCCAATTCATTAAGTTGACTTATATTTGCATGAGCAATAATATCCATCGCAACTAAATCATTGCCTGGGCAACCATCATGAAAAGTTCGAGAGACCTGTTTAACGACATGATCCCCCTTGGTCACTTGATTCAGATGGTTAATCAGAAAAAAGATCGCCTGCTCAACGACTACCTCTCCCCGATGGATATTACTGCCACCCAGTTTCGGGTGCTCTGCTCCATTCGTTGTGAAGTATGCATTACCCCCGTTGCGCTGAAAACCGTGCTTTCTGTTGACCCCGGCGCAATGACGCGCATGCTCGATCGTCTGGCCTGTAAAGGCTGGATCGCACGGTTACCCAACCCCACTGACAAACGCGGTGTACTGGTACAGTTAACACCTGACGGCGCGGCCCTTTGTGAGCAGTGTCATCAGACTGTTGGTCAGAAATTGCACCAGGAACTCACAAAACATCTGTCGGCGGATGAAGTGGTCACCCTTGAGTATTTGCTTAAAAAAATCCTGCCGTAATAAAGAAGAGGTAAGATGATGTCCAGACGCAATAACGACGCCATCACTATCCAAAGTATTTTGTCGTGGATCGAGGATAACCTGGAATCCCCCCTGTCGCTGGAAAAAGTTTCAGAGCGTTCGGGTTACTCCAAATGGCACCTGCAAAGAATGTTTAAGAAAGAAACCGGCCACTCGCTGGGGCAGTATATCCGCAGCCGCAAACTGACCGAGATTGCGCAAAAGCTCAAGCAAAGCGATGAGCCGATTTTATATCTGGCGGAGCGCTATGGTTTTGAATCACAACAAACGTTAACCCGAACGTTCAAAAACTATTTCGATGTCCCGCCGCATCAGTATCGCGTTACCGACGTGCCGGGCGAGTCGCGCTATCTGCACCCACTGAATAACTGCTGTTAATCGCCGGGAAAAACGTATTGAGGAACTCATGAAACTGTTCGTTGCCGTCGCCACGCTGCTCGTGGCGCTGGTCTCCGGCGAGGGGTATGCGGAGCAAACCACCACGCCGGTTCATCACACCAAACGCGATGCGATGATGATGCCATCGGAAGAACATCATTCGCCGTTTGATTTTAATCACATGGCCTCAGGCAGTGATAAATCAGATGAACTGGGCGTCGCGTATTACAACCAACAAAGCCACTAAAATCCCTTTCGCCCCGCCCCCGGGGCTTTTTTTGCTCATCGCAGATTACCGCAGTGTTCCGCACACGCATTCCCCCGCTTTCCTGTCAACGTCGCGTCTTCGCATAACGGACTCATTCCGCAACGTTAGTCACAACATCCACGACATAATTTCAGTCCGGATAGCACATGGCTTAATATAGTCACCAGGTTACACAGGCGATATTTGACGGTAAACCAGCATGTGGCGAGTCATTTTATTCTGTCGATGATGAAGGGCTGAGGGGGCAGGCGTCGCTGCTCTTTGTTGACCAGTGAAAAAGGAAAACGCTTTTATGGACGAATTTGCAATAAAGCGAAACTTTAATATTTTTGTAGTGAGTTCTGCTTTTTCTCTCCTCGGCATCGAAATTTACCATATCGCCTTACCGTTACTGGCATTAAGTCTCGGCCTCAATCCCGTACAGATAAGCTGGTGCGTTTTTGCATTTTACTGCCCGGTCATTTTCATCAAAATCGTCTCCTCGGCGTTTATCGAAAGGAAAGATAATGAATATGCTGACTTTCAGAACGCTGGTGCTTGTCATAAATATCCTACGGGTCATCGTATTCGTTGGTTTTATTATCTCAGCCAGCCCATTCTGGGTATTCTCACTTTTTGTCTTCAAGGCTGTACTCGGCGGCCTGTGGAATGTGGGCTATAACGTTTTCACCATTCAGGAAATGCCGGTTGCGCTTGCCGCCAGAATATCAGCAATCAGCGGAACATTTGTTAAGCTTAGCGCGGGTCTGGGCAGTCTGCTGGCTGGCTATTTACTTGTTCTCGCCGGTTCCACAACAACACTGGTTATTCTGGTTATGCTGACAGTATTTATGCTGACTTGTTCATTTATATGTAAGGCTGAATATCAGCGATACGATGCTTCCCGGAGAGATCTCTGCTAGCTGTTGCAGCCCGATGAAAGCACAAAAGAAATGAACAATACCCATTCAGTACTTGTATTGGTACTGTCGACGCCAGCCATCTTTTAATCGGCGACTGAATCACAGGATCCAGTCGCCTCAATCGTTCGCATTGCGCGGTAAAATGGGATAGACGTTTTATCCCCGTGCCAGTCCCGGACGCACGATCCGCAGACCAAACACGTTAATATACAGTCCGGCCATGATCAGCACCGCGCCCAGCAGTTGCACGCCGTTTAGCGTCTCGCCGAGCAGTAACGCGGCGCTGGCCATCCCGACAACCGGGACCAACAGCGACAGCGGCGCAATTCGCCATGTCTCATAGCGGCCAAGCAGCGCCCCCCAGATTCCGTAGCCGACGAGGGTGGCGATAAACGCCAGATAGAGCAACGACAGGATCGTCAACAGATCGATATGGCGTAAACTGGTCACCATCACCTGCCAGCCATCAAGGAGCCACGACGCCAGCATAAACGGCAGCACCGGGATCAGCGCGCTCCACACCACCAGCGACATCACCGGCGGCCTGCTCGCATGCGACATGATTTTCTTGTTAAAAATATTACCGCAGGCCCAGCTTAGCGCCGCCGCCAGGGTCAGCATAAAGCCCACCAGCGGCACATGCTGGCCGCCGAGGCTGGCTTCCACCAGCACCAGCACGCCAAAAATCGCCAGTGCGATCCCCGCCAGTTGTTTACCCTGCAGACGCTCGCCGAAGACAAACGCCCCAAGAATAATGGTGAAGAAGGCCTGAGCCTGCAACACCAGCGATGCCAGCCCGGCAGGCATGCCCAGGCTAATCGCGCAAAACAGAAACGCAAACTGGCCGAAGCTTATCGTCAGACCATAGCCCAGCAACAGGCGCAACGGAATTTTTGGTCTGGCAACAAACAGTAACGCCGGAAAGGCCACCAGCAAAAAACGCAGCCCGGCAAGCATCAGCGGCGGCATATTATGCAGACCCAGCTTAATCACCACAAAATTCAGCCCCCATACCACCACAACCAGTAATGCCAACAGCCCGTCTTTACGCGTCATACCCTGCCTCAGTTGTTATTGGAATTTTTGTGAACAAAATCAAAGTAGCGAATAATTCGCCTGACGCATAGATCATTATTTCAGGTAGGGCATTTGTGCCCATATCAATGCTGTCCGGCACTATACAAGTCCAGACCACCATGCTATTTGTGATCTGTATTACAAAAATAACATCATATCAGGCAAGGGAAAATGATACTGACACTCAGGCGCTCAACCGCAGCGCTACTGGCTTCGTCGTTGCTGTTAACTATTGGTCGTGGCGCAACATTACCGTTTATGACTATCTACCTCACCCGTCAGTACCAACTGGAAGTGGATAAGATCGGTAATGCGCTGTCAGTCGCCCTGATCGTCGGCGTACTATTCAGTATGGGTTTTGGCATTCTGGCCGATAAGTTCGACAAAAAGCGCTATATGACCCTCGCCGTGCTGGCGTTTATTGGCGGTTTTATCGCCATCCCACTGGTCGACAGCGTCGCGCTGGTGGTATTTTTCTTCGCGTTGATTAACTGTGCCTACTCTGTGTTCGCTACGGTGCTAAAAGCCTGGTTCGCGGATGTCTTGTCGCCGGAAAAAAAAGCGCGAATTTTCTCTCTTAACTATACCTTTATCAATATCGGCTGGACGATCGGTCCGCCGATCGGCACCCTGTTAGTGATGCGCAGCATTAACCTGCCTTTCTGGCTGGCGGCCGGCTGCGCGGCGCTGCCGCTGGTGTTTATTCAGCTATTTGTACGACGCGCAAAGGCCGTGGTGACGCAGGATAATGGCGCCCACTGGTCGCCTTCGGTGCTTCTGCATGACCGAGCCTTACTGTGGTTTACCCTCTCCGCTCTGCTGGCGTCGTTTGTCGGCGGCGCTTTCGCTTCCTGTATTTCCCAGTATTTGCTGGTCGTTGCCGATAGCGATTTTGCCGAAAAAGTGGTCGCCGTGGTGCTGCCGGTTAACGCCGCGGTTGTGGTGGGGTTACAGTACAGCGTCGGTCGTCGTCTCTCTCCCCACAATATTTGTCGGCTGATGACGTTGGGTACGGTCTGTTTTGTTCTCGGACTGAGCGGTTTTATGATCTCCAACAATAACCTGCTGTTGTGGGGCATCTCCGCCGCAATTTTTACCTTAGGGGAAGTTATCTACGCACCCGGTGAATATATGCTAATCGATAACATCGCCCCGGCGGGAATGAAAGCCAGCTACTTTTCCGCCCAGTCGCTGGGCTGGCTTGGCGCGGCGTTTAACCCGACGCTGACCGGCGCTATTTTGACCCATCTACCGCACTGGTCGCTGTTTGTGATATTAATGCTGTCTATGGTTGCCGCACGGCTGATGATTTTCCGCGGAATGAACGTACGACCGTGGCGCGACGAGACGGCCGCCAGCGCCTGATCCCAGACGCCGTGCGGCTGTCAGGTTGCTGTCGTGCTGCTGTCGGGTTCCGATCGTGGCGCTCATCCGCCCGGACGATAACACTCCGTCTCAGGTTTTCCCCTGGAGATAGAAACAATGAACAGCAGTAATCAAGTTAAACAACTCCGTCTGCAGCGCGCCTGGTCACAGGAGCAGCTTGCCGAGTTAGCTGGCGTCAGCGTGCGGACCATCCAGCGAATTGAGAACGGCGATCGTCCCGCGCTGGAGACGCTCAGCGCGCTTGCCGCAGTGTTTGAAGTAAATGTTGCCGAGATTAGCGGCGATTCGCCAGTTGGCCACGAAGAGACGCTGGATTTACGTATTGAAGACGCTAAAGCGCGTATTGAGCAAGAGAGCCATTTTTATCGTTCGCTGATGGTGGCAGTGGTGGTCTGCGCACTGTTGGCGGTGCTCAACAGGCTCACGGATTCGGAGAGCGAGTGGTCTGCCTGGGTGGCGATTATCTGGGGGACACTGCTGGCGATGAAGGGGCTACGCTTGTTTGTGTTTAACGAATGGATCAAAAACTGGCGTCAGGCGCGGTTGCAGCGGCTGTTGCGAAAGTAATCCGCTGAGTCACGCGGCGGTATGCCCCCCGGGCAAGGCGCATGCGCCATGCCCGGTTTAAAAGCGCACAGTATAAGTTTAATCGCCCGGATAACGCGTCAGGCGCAATCCGGGATGCTTTCTGCACGAAAAAAGCTAAATGGTGACCATTCCGCGTACACCGTCGGCGTCCATCTCGCTGCCGCTCCCCTGCCGGATAATCGTGCCCCGGGACATCACCAGGTAACGGTCCGCCAGCCCGGCGGCAAAATCATAGAACTGCTCAACCAGCAAAATCGCCATATCGCCGCGATTCGCCAACTGGCGGATAACTTCGCCAATCTCTTTAATCACCGAGGGTTGGATCCCTTCCGTCGGTTCATCAAGAATCAACAACTGCGGGCGGCTGGCCAGCGCGCGACCGATAGCCAGTTGCTGCTGCTGACCGCCGGAAAGGTCGCCTCCGCGCCGCTGCTTCATGGTTTTCAATACCGGAAACAGTTGATAAATCTCTTCCGGCACCTGACGCGCATCGCGGGCGGGAAAGCGGGATAACCCCATCAGCAGGTTCTCTTCCACCGTCAGACGAGGAAAAATCTCGCGCCCCTGGGGAACATAGGCAATCCCGGACTGTACGCGCTGATGCGGTTTGCGGTGGGTAATATTTTTCTCCTGCCACAACACTTCGCCGCTACGCGCAGGTATTAGCCCCATCAGGCACTTCAGTAAAGTGGTTTTCCCCACCCCGTTGCGCCCAAGCAGGCAGGTGATCTCGCCCTGACGGGCAGCAAAATCCACCCCCCGCAGAATATGGCTGCCACCATAATATTGATGTAGCTGATTAACCTGTAGCATCCTCGCTCCTTAGCGTCCGAGATAAACTTCAATCACCTGTTCGTTATCCTGCACTTCTCGTAGCGACCCTTCCGCCAGCACCTGTCCCTGGTGGAGCACCGTCACCCGGTCGGCGATAGTTTCAACAAATCCCATGTCGTGCTCAACCACCATCAGCGAATGCTGCCCGGCAAGGGTGCGGAACAGTTCGGCGGTATACTCCGTTTCGGCATCGGTCATCCCGGCTGCGGGTTCATCCAGCAGCAACAAATGCGGCTCCTGTACCAACAGCATACCGATCTCCAGAAACTGTTTTTGCCCGTGCGACAGCATCCCTGCCGGTCGATAGCGTTCGGCGTCCAGACGTAGCAGACGCAGCGTCTCGCTGATTCGGTCCGCCTGTTCGCTGTTCAGTCGCGCCCGCAGACTGGCCCATACCGACTTATCGCCCTTCATCGCCAGTTCAAGGTTTTCCGCCACCGTCAGCGCCTCAAACACCGTCGGCTTCTGGAACTTGCGCCCGATGCCCTGGCGAGCGATGGCGATGGGATCAAGGGTGGTTAAGTCCACCGATTGATCGTACAGCGCTCTGCCGCTCTGCGGCCGGGTTTTGCCGGTGATCACATCCATCAGGGTGGTTTTGCCCGCGCCATTCGGGCCAATTACGCAGCGCAGTTCACCCACGCCAATCTGGAGCGACAGGTCAGTTAATGCCTGAAAACCGTCAAAGTTGACGTTAATCGCCTCCAGTTGCAGCACCGGGTCAGTCTGTTCGCGAAAGCGATCCGTCGGCTGCTGACGGGTAAAGATGGCTTCATCCGTTTGCATTACCGATCTCCTTTACGCAGCAGGCCGATAACCCCGCGTGGTAAAAACAGCGTGACGATAATAAAAATCAGGCCAAGAAAAAGCTGCCAGTATTCCGGCATCGCCACGGTAAAATAGCTCTTCGCGCCATTGACCAGCCCCGCGCCCAGCACCGGGCCGATTAAGGTCCCGCGCCCGCCCAGCGCCACCCAAATCGCCGCTTCGATCGAATTGGTGGGCGACATTTCGCTGGGATTGATGATCCCGACCTGCGGCACGTACAGCGCCCCCGCCAGGCCGCATAACACCGCTGAAAGCGTCCACACCAGCAGCTTAAATCCACGCGGATCGTAGCCGCAGAACATCAGACGGTTTTCCGCATCGCGCACCGCCGTCAGTATCCGGCCAAATTTGCTTTGCGCCAGCACATAACCAATCCATAACGTGAGCAACAGCAGCAGAACGGTCGCCATAAACAGCGCCGCCCGGGTGCTGGTGGCGGTCACGGAGAAACCGAGCAGCGTGGTAAAACCGGTAAAACCATTGTTGCCGCCAAAACCGGTTTCGTTGCGGAAAAACAGCAGCATCCCGGCATAGGTCAGCGCCTGGGTCATAATCGAAAAATAGACGCCTTTAATTTTTGAGCGGAAGGCAAACCAGCCGAAAACCAGCGCCAGCAGCCCAGGAACCAGCACCACCAGCAGCATCGCCCAGGCGAAGTGCTGCGTGCCCCACCAGAACCACGGCAGTTCGCTCCACGACAGAAACGACATAAAAGCCGGTAATCCGTCGCCCGCGGCCTGACGCATCAGGTACATGCCCATGGCATAGCCGCCGAGGGCAAAAAAGATCCCATGACCAAGCGAAAGCATCCCGGCATAGCCCCAGACCAAATCCAGCGCCACGGCGACAATGGCATAGCAGAGAATTTTGCCGGTCAGCGTCAGCAGCCAGGTAGAGACCGCCAGCGGATGCGTCGCCGGCAGTAGCGCCAGAAACGGCATACTCAGCAACGCCAGCAGGATCAGAGCCGCGAGCCATTGCAACGGGCGCGGCGCTTTGCGCACCAGGGTTAACGTAATCGGTTGGCTCATCAGTCAATAACCCTCCCTTTGAGAGCAAACAGTCCTTGTGGGCGCTTCTGAATAAACAGGATAATCAGCACCAGGATCAGGATTTTCCCCAGCACGGCCCCCATCTGCGGTTCAAGAATTTTATTAAAAATCCCGAGGCCAAACGCTGCCGCCACGCTACCGGCCAGTTGCCCGACGCCGCCCAGCACCACCACGAGGAAGGAGTCGATAATGTAGCCCTGGCCCAGTTCCGGCCCGACGTTGCCGAGCTGCGAGAGCGCCACGCCGCCGAGTCCGGCGATCCCCGAACCGAGACCAAATGCGAGCATATCCACCCGCCCGGTCGGCACACCGCAGCAGGCCGCCATCGCGCGGTTTTGCGTCACCGCCCGCACGTTCATCCCCAGCCGGGTTTTGTTCAGCGTCAGCCAGGTAAACAGCAGCACCAGCAGCACGAAAGCGAGTACCGCCAGCCGGTTCCACGGCAAAATCAGGTTAGGTAAAACCTGAATGCCACCGGAAAGCCATGCCGGGTTGGCCACTTCAACGTTCTGCGCGCCAAACAGCATACGCACCAGTTGGATCAGCATCAGGCTAATGCCCCAGGTGGCGAGCAGGGTCTCCAGCGGGCGTCCGTAGAGATGTCGAATCACGCTGCGCTCCAGCACCATACCAATCCCGCCGGTGACCAGGAACGCCACCGGCAGCGCAATCAGTGGATAAAAGGCCAGCCACTGCGGCGCCAGTTGCGCCAGCGCCTGCTGCACCAGCCAGCAACTATAGGCGCCAATCATCAGCATCTCGCCGTGGGCCATATTGATCACCCCCAGCAGGCCGTAAGTGATCGCCAGACCGAGCGCGGCAAGCAGCAAGACGGAACCCAGCGACAGCCCCATAAAGGCCTGACCGAGCAGGTCGCCCAGCAGCAGACGGTGCTGAATTTTACTCAGGCTCGCCTGCGCCGCCGCGCGAATCGCCGGGTCAGGTTCATGTTGAGCATCGCTGTAGGGCATGAGCAGCGCCTGAGTTTCCGGGTCGCCGGAGTGGCCAAGCAGTTCAATCGCCGCCAGCCGCTGCGCGGATTGCGGACTGGCAAGCTGCAGACGCGCGAGCGCAATTTCCAGTTGCGCCTTCACCGCGCTATCGCTTTCTACCGCCAGGCGCTGTTGCAGCAGTCCCGCCATCTCTGGGGTTGCCTCTCGCTGAAGGGTTTTCGCCGCTGCCGCTCTTTCCGTGACGTTGTCACTAACAAGTAAATGGGTCGCCAGCGCGCCGGCCACCAGATTCCTTAGCCGGTTAGTCAGGCGTACCGGTTTTGTCGCCCCGTCAGGGGTCGCCGATGCGCCCAGCGCCAGCAGGTTATCCCCCTGCTGGCTAAACGCGTGGCCGCTGCCATCAGCTTTTAATGTTTCACTTTTAAGCGCCCGCAACAGCGGTAATCGCTGCGCCTGCGGCGCGGTGGCCCACTGCTCAAGCAGTCGAGCCTGCTGGCTACGGTTAGCCGCAACAAAATCATCGGCGTCCGCTGCCTGCGCTCGCCACGGTATCAATATTATCAGCAGCGCAAAACTCATGAGACGTAACACGTTCATGATCGTTCTCCTTTCCAGAGTGGCCCGCAAAGCCCGGGCCACAGAGAATGATTCCCCCCGGGCTGCGCCGGGGTTTAATGCTTAGTTGCTGGTGCTTTTTACCGGGTGATCCGGTTTTTTATCGTTCCCGGGAATCCACGGGCTCCAGGGCTGGGCGCGAACGGGCTCGTCGGTCTGCCAGACCACGTTGAACTGGCCGTTGCTCTCGATTTCACCAATCATGACCGGCTTGTGCAGATGGTGATTGGTGGCATCCATGGTCAGGGTGAAGCCCGACGGCGCTTTAAAGGTCTGCCCGGCCATCGCTTCGCGAACCTTGTCCACATCGGTCGTGCCGGCTTTGGTGACCGCCTGCGCCCACATATGCACACCAACCCAGGTGGCTTCCATTGGGTCATTGGTCACGACCGTATCGGCATTTGGCAGATTATGTGCTTTAGCGTAGGCGCGGTAATCGGCGACAAATTGTTTGTTGGTGGGGTTATCAAGGGATTCGAAGTAGTTCCAGGCCGCAAGGTTACCTACCAGTGGTTTGGTATCAATACCGCGCAGCTCTTCCTCGCCGACGGAAAATGCCACCACCGGCACATCGGTCGCTTTCAGCCCCTGATTGGCCAGCTCTTTATAGAACGGGACGTTAGAATCACCGTTAATCGTTGAGACCACCGCCGTTTTACCGCCTGCGGCAAACTTTTTAATGTTGGCAACGATAGTCTGGTAGTCGCTATAGCCAAACGGGGTATAGACCTCTTCGATATCTTTATCCTGAATCCCTTTGGCGTGCAGGAAGGCGCGGAGAATCTTATTCGTGGTGCGCGGATAGACATAGTCGGTGCCGAGCAGGAAGAAGCGTTTCGCCCCGCCGCCATCTTCACTCAGCAGATATTCCACCGCCGGGATCGCCTGTTGGTTTGGCGCGGCGCCGGTGTAGAAAACGTTTGGCGACATCTCTTCGCCTTCGTACTGTACCGGGTAGAACAGCAGTCCGTTCAGCTCTTCGAATACCGGTAGAACCGATTTACGCGATACGGAGGTCCAGCAGCCAAAGACCACTGCAACCTTATCCTGGGTCAGCAACTGCCGCGCTTTTTCCGCAAACAGAGGCCAGTTTGATGCCGGGTCCACCACCACCGGTTCCAGTTTTTTACCCAGCACGCCGCCTTTGGCGTTGATGTCGTCGATAGCCATCAGGGCGACATCTTTCAGCGGGGTTTCCGAAATCGCCATCGTTCCGGAGAGCGAATGCATAATCCCGACTTTAATGGTATCGGCGGCATAAGCCTGAAATGACAAGCCCATGCTGATAACTGAGGCGGAGAGAACAAAAGCTTTTAATAATGTGCGACGCTGCATCTCTATCACTCCTTAATCGTTCAAAGACAAAAAATGAATTAACAACCAAGCAGAAGTGATAAGGCAAGAACGGTGCCAGGTTGCCAGTTAGCCTGAAAACACGGTGGAGGATAAGAGAGATGAAATGCGAGGAGCAGTGTTGCCCTAAGATGGTGCAACACTGCCCTATGAGGGAATTACCAGACCTGAGCGGCGATACCGGTAACCAGACGAACTTTATCCCACTGTTGCGCTTCGGTCAGTGAATTCCCCTCTTCAGTGGAGGCAAAACCGCACTGCGGGCTGAGGCAGATCTGTTCCAGCGGAACATACTGCGCGGCTTCCTGCAGGCGGGCTTTTACGCCTTGCGGATTTTCCAGCTCCCCATTTTTGGTGGTGATCAATCCCAGTACGACCTGCTGATGACCCGGACGAATAAAGCGCAACGGGGCAAAGTCGCCGGAACGATCGTTATCGTATTCAAGGAAGAAGGCATCGATATTGACGCTACCGAACAGCACTTCCGCTACCGGCTCGTAGCCTCCTTCGGAAATCCAGGTCGAACGGAAGTTACCGCGGCATACGTGCAGACCGATGGTCAGATCCTCCGGTTTCCCTTCCAGCGCTTTATTCAGGACCTCAGCGTAAATCTTCGCCAGTTCATCCGGGTCTTCGCCGCGCTCGCGAACCTGTCGACGCTGTTCATCTGAGCACAGATAGGCCCAGACGGTATCGTCAAGCTGCAGATAACGGCAGCCAGCATCGTAAAAAGCGCGGATCGCATCACGCCAGGTTGTGGCCAGGTCAGCAAAATATTCGGCGAGATCCGGGTAAACCGTCGCATCGATATCTTTACGTCCGCCACGGAAGTGCAGCACGCTCGGGCTGGGAATGGTCATTTTCGGCTGCGCGCTGCCGCTGATGCTTTTCAGATAGCGGAAATCCTCCAGCATCGGATGATCGCCAAAGCCCAGTTTACCCGTCACCCGGATACCGTGTGCTTTGGTCTGCACGCCATTAAACTGGATACCCTTTTCTGCATCGTAGCGCTCGACGCCCTGTAAACCGTCAAAGAAATCAAAGTGCCACCACGCACGGCGGAACTCACCATCAGTGACCACATGCAGGCCACACTCACACTGTTGCTGCACCAGATGACGAATCGCCTCATTTTCTATCTGCCGCAACTGCTGAGCGTCAATGGCACCCGCGGCCAGCTGCTGACGCGCCTGTTTAATGGCATCCGGGCGTAAAAAGCTGCCGACGATATCGGCGCGGAATGGGGGCTGATGGCGTTGCATGGTGTCTCCTTAGCGGCGGGGAGGATTAGTTACCCACCGTGATAGTTCATTTTTGAATTTTGGACTTCTGGATGGCTATATGTCCAGATAGTGTCATGCCAACGGTTCATCGGCAAACGAGAATATTTCATGTGACATGAAATAAATTCATTTTGCGAAAGGCAACCCCTCATCGTCCCAGCCGGTTAAGCCGCCGAGCATGATTTTTACCCGTCTTCCCAACCGCGCCAGTTTCAAGGCCGCAATATCCGCCCCATTGCAGTGTGGCCCGGCACAATAGACGACAAACAACGTCTCCGCAGGCCATTGGGCCATTCTGGCTTCATCTATCTCTCGGTGCGGTAAATGCAGCGCATCAGGGAGATGACGACGGGAAAAGCTCTCCTCGCTGCCAACCACATGCAGCAGGACGAAGTCGGTTTCACCGTCGCGCATCGCGCTATAAACATCAGCGCAGTCCGTCTCAAAGCTTAATCGGCGACGAAACCACGCGACGGCATCACTGGCACTGGCGGGGGCAAAAGCGGTTACAACACTCATGGCATCTTCTCCTTGTCTGTGATACCAATAAGTTAATCCTCCGCCTGCGACACATCTGCCAGCAACCATGACTAAAAACGCTGAAATCATGACAACTCAATCAGTGACGTTGTCACGTCATCGGGTGATTGCCCTTGCCTATGATGGCCTGTGTACCTTTGAATTTGGCGTTGCGGTAGAGATTTTCGGTCTGCCTCGCCCGGAAATGGGCGAACGCTGGTATCGCTTTGCTGTGGCTGCCGTCGATGACGGTGAACTGCGGGCTACCGGCGGCATTCGTCTGATGGCCGATGGCGATATGGCGCTATTAAGCGAAGCGGATACCATCGTGGTGCCCGGCTGGCGCGGGATTGACTCCCCTGTTCCTCCCGCGCTTTGTGAAGCCTTAGTCGCCGCCCAGGCACGGGGCTGCCGCATCATTTCTATATGCTCCGGAGTTTTCGTACTGGCTGCAGCCGGGTTGCTCAACGGACGTCAGGCAACAACCCACTGGCGCTATACCGATCAGTTGCACAGGCGATTTCCACTGATTGATGTAATTGACGATGTATTATACGTCGGCGCTGATGGCGTGATGACTTCTGCGGGAAGCGCCGCGGGAATCGATTTGTGTTTACATCTGGTACGGGAAGATTTTGGCGCCGAAGCGGCCAATATCGTCGCCCGACGCCTGGTGGTTTCCCCCCATCGTGATGGGGCTCAGGCTCAGCAGGTTGTGCGACCGGTGGCCAGAGCCCGGGAGAGCCTGCGGCTGGGGCAATTATTCGATTTTCTCCACCAGAATCTTGCCGTCAGCCACACCGTGGCCTCACTGGCGGAAAGAGCCGGTATGAGTCCGCGCACCTTATTGCGCCGTTTCGCAGACGCCACCGGTAAAACCCCTGCCCGCTGGCTGCTTGATGAGCGCCTGCAGCGCGCCGCACAACATCTGTCCTCCAGCCGCCTGAGTATTGAACAGATTGCTGAGTTATGTGGATTTGCCAGCGCCAGCACCCTGCGCCATCACTTTCGTCAACAATTTTCCCTCAGCCCGTTGCAGTATCGGAAAAGCGTGATGGCAGAGAATAAACGCAAGCTACCCGCTGGCGACGAATGGCAAAATCCGACAACGGGTTAACCCTTTGTTTAGATTGACCTGATTATAATCTCACCAACAACCGTAAGTCTGTTCAATAAGGATACCGTAGCGCATAGCAAAACTAATGGAGGTTAATGATGCCGGGAAATATGCATGTCTTTATGGCCCTTCTGGGAACCATTCTGTTCTTTGGATTTGTGGCCGCCTATCTAAGCCACAAATGGGACGACTGATGAACGACGATAATCCCCACCCCTTGGTGCATCAGCAACAGGGGGCGTTTTTATTTTCATTCTGCCGTACGGCAAGCCAGGCCGCACCGCGCATGCCACTGCTATCGCCATGCCGGGCCTTTACAATCGGCGTCTGAAACATATCAGTGAAAACCAGCGGGGCTACCTCCTTGTCAATAGCATCAATCAGCAGCGGTTCATTCGATAAACCGCCGCCAAGTACAATAATATGTGGATCAATAATGTTGACCACTGTCGCCAGCAAACGCGCCAGTTGGTAGCGAAAGCGTTGAATCTGTTCTTGCGCCTGAGACTCCCCTTTTTTGACTCGCTGTAGAATCTCTGGCGCGCTACAGCGCTTTGCGCAAAGCTGATAATAGCGCTCAGCAAGACCGGAGCCAGAAACAAAAGATTCGCTACAATTGCGTTTTCCGCAGTAGCAAATGACGTCAGGACCATCATCCACAGGGCGATAACCCGGAAGCGCAATATGCCCACATTCGGCCGCATTCCCCCATGCGCCGGGAAATAACTGCTGATGAATCGCAATACCGCCTCCGCACCCAGTCCCTAATGTTAAACCAAACACCACTCCATACCCCTGCCCGGCACCGTCACAGGCTTCCGAAAGTGCAAAGCAGTTAGCATCATTAGCGATAATGACCGGAGCGCCAAGTCTATCGGCCAGATCAGATTTTAAATTCTGACCATTTAGCACCAGAATATTTGAGTTTTTAATTCTGCCGCTGACGGGTGAAATACTGCCGGGTAGGGCAATACCTGTAGCCATATCAGAGTCGACCTTATTTCTGATGTCAACAATAAATGCCATAAGCCCGGCAATAAACATCTCATAAGTATCTTTAGTTGTGGACGTGCGATAACGAGCTACTTCATGCCCTGTGGCATCCATTACCACTGCGGCTATTTTACTACCGCCAATATCTATTCCAAGGTAAAGCATATGGTCTCCTTGTATCTTTTGGAGATAAACGAACCGGCCTGATGCAATAGATTAAATTAAAGCCAAAAAAAGTGCCCTTACAAATAACATGCAGCAAGCCGATTCAATAAAAAAAATTAGAAGTGATATTTAAATCTTACACGTGCGCCATAACGATCTTGATCATCATGAGTATTGTTAGTACTGATACGTGACCAATAGGCTCCCAGGTAAATATCAAAATTGTCCATATCCATCACATTACGAATACGATATGACGAATGCACAGTGTTGATGTCATACTTTCCTATAATAACGTCACTGGCATTTGTAACGTCCATATTACTAACATTAAACTCTTTAATGTCATTTTTTGCATAGATGTAGCCAAGTTCAAAATCACGCCATAGGGCGTTAATTCCAGCGCTTAAATCTTTTTCTCCCGTCGCATCCATATATGCCGTACTCATATTGATGATCATACCATTCTCAGGATTGTTTTTCTGCCCATTCCAGCTCACTGTTGCCCCATAGCCATTACGCCTGGACTGGTTGTTAAATTTCCCGTTGCTGTCCGTATAGCCGTAGGCATTATTCACCACGTTACTTTCCATGGCGATAGCAGCGGTAATCTCATTAAGGTTAAGAGAAATCACCGGGCGCATATAAATAACATTTTTTTTGTTTTCCAGACTATTGCCATGATAGTTGCTGTCCTGGAACAAACCGGTACCATCACGCGCCGTAGTGTTAAGTTCAAAATAGAAAGGCCCGCTTATTTTACTCAACTGGATAGCGCCACCGGAGCTACGCCCGCGCCCTTCTTTCATCATGTAGATATAGCCATAGCCATCGTCATACAGGTCGTTAGCCGTATTCCCGGAGTACTCAATATAAGTATCCTGGTTAAGGGGGAACATATCATAGGCTTCATATCGTCCAATCTTGATTTTCCAGTTATCTTCCTGACCGAAGAAAAAAGCGGCGTCAT
The DNA here is from genome assembly GCF_005860775.1 of Klebsiella indica. Lineage (GTDB taxonomy): Bacteria > Pseudomonadota > Gammaproteobacteria > Enterobacterales > Enterobacteriaceae > Klebsiella > Klebsiella indica. Next base: position 129,372 of record NZ_VCHQ01000031.1, on the reverse strand, counting down.
CCAGATTCATAGAACCAGAGAGATCCGCAAGAGGCTGCACGGAAAAACCGGCAAACTGATTATTACCGGAGGTCCGATAGCCATCAAGGCCAATTAAAATACGACCATTAACATCCCAACGCTCAGCATCGCCAGCTTTCCAGTCTTTACCTGCACTGGTTTTAAGCGAGGTTAATTGTCCGGTTCGGCTGGCACCATCGGTATTAAACTCGACGTCGCCATAAAGCTTCAGACTTCCTTGCGGTGTATCGAATGTCATCGCCGATATTGCTGGCGCGGAGATCGCAAATAAGGCACAGAGATAATATCTATATTTCATCATTAACCCCTTTGTTATTTTTAGATAAAGAGCAGCACATTATTAAGCGCACCATTAAGATGCGGCTTAAATATTTTTATAAGAAGTAATTTTTTGAAAAAGAAATAAATTCGGCGTAGTTATTACACTGGCTCAGGCTATCAATCACATCATCATCCAGAATATTCGTTAAATAGTCATAGATAAGCATGCTATCAATAAATGCGTCTTCACTAATTGCCAGCATAAAGACCAGTTTTATTAATTTACCAGGCTCCCATTCGATACCTTCAGGGAAAATAGCAACGGTAACCATCGTACTTAATGCGACTAAACCTAAAGGATGGGGAATAGCTATTTTATCGTCCAGTAAGGTCGATGCCCGCCCTTCACGTTCAAGAACTGATCTATAATATTTTTCATCCACTCTACCTTGTAACTGTAGCTGTGATGAGAGGAAGTTGATTAGCGATTCTTTTGTATGAGTCTGACTATCAAATACAAAAAAGTGTTCCGCAGAGAAATAGTTCACCATCGCTTCTGGCTGCGCATTATCTGCGCTAAGAAAGTATTTCATATTCTCCAGTTGCCATCGTTCCGGCAGCGGCGGCAAATTGATGACCCGGCGATTTTTCTCTTCAATCTCTACCAGGCTGATGACCAGACTCTCCTCAACGTATGCCATCATCTTGTATTGTTCAACCGAGATACATTTGGTGATCGAAATATTCGGGTACATGCGCACAATTTTCTGGCATACGATTCGGGTAGAAGCGCTGCCCTGATCGCTCACAACCAACGCGGTAACCGTCTTGCTCTCATCCTTCAGATGAGTTTCCTCCAGAATCGCGCCAATGTGCATGACCAGATAACCAATTTCATCGTCGCTTATTTCTCCGGTAAAAAAATGCGCCAGTTCGCTAAATGCCGCAAGGGTCATTTCATACATTAATGGATAATGACGTTTAATCTGTTCAATCAGTGGATTAATAATTGTTATGCCATTATTAACCCGAATACGCATGGATTTAATATGATTAAGCAGATTCTTGCGCGCCAATTCATCGTAATTCACATCACAGAACCACGAGGTGCTGACATAACTGAGAAAGTGGTTCATAACCGCCTGTTCGGCAATATATGCCTCCCCGGGCGGTAAGGCCCCTTCGCGCTGAGTTGAGCAAAATGCCGCCAGATTCATGGCCAGATAATCTATTTCACTTTGCGGAACATTCGTTGCCGTCCCCGTCAGTAGCCGTGCAAAAATTTCGCCTGCGAACGCTTTAATATCAGGATCGGCATTTGTAAATTCATACTCAAGTAACCAGCATTCACCGCGTATACGTTCGCAGGTGATCGCACACATCAGAGTAAAAAAGCGCATATTCACATCGCTCATTACCAGACCGTACTGAACTAAATACTGGCTTAATATCTTTTTGATATCAGAAATATGCACATCTGATGAAAACAGGGAATAATAGTCGTCTTCTACTTCTTTTGAACGCAGCAGATGATCATACATGCAGCGGCGCAAAGCGATTTCACTTCCCGAAAGTCGATATTTGTCAGTTCCTTCAGCATGAATATCCAGTTCATAAAGAGCAAAGTGGCGCTTCAGTAAGTTAATATCGTTTCTCAGCGTGTAGATGCTGATAAACCACAGCGATTCCAGCTCTTCCAGAGAGATTTCCACATCCTGCCGCATAAACGCGGCCAACAAAGCCCGCCTCCGCTCAGACGTAGAACGCGTCTCCTTCCACGGCCGCTGCGACTGCTCAATAAGCACTCTGTGCCCCGCCGGATTATCTATCTTAATGGAATAACCGCGTTTTCTGTCGTAAATGAGACTGTTACCGGAGCCAATGATGACATCGCTGAGCTCTTTCAGATCATTACGAATCGTACGAGTGGATACATTCATCTCCTTCGCAAGCTCGGTTTGCGTCGCGCTTTCCTGCGCTATATGGTTGAAAATATCCCTGATCCGCTTATTGGTAAACAGTCTCATCTTTCTCTCTTTATTCGATTTCTACGTAGACAGTCTGCAGGTCATTTGGCTTAAGCGTTACCCTTTCCCCGGCGGGCGTTTTCTCATCCAGCATAACGTTGTATGACCCTTCCAGCGTCGGGATTGTCACAGCAGTTTCCAGATTAGGGTTGTAGAAGCGTATAACCAGCCCATCACCTTGCTCCGCGCACTTCACAACGCTGACTTGCGCATCATTCGGACCATCAGGCAACTCCAGCAAACTGTATTCCTGCGGATAAGATCTCGCTTCATCGCTCAGGCAGAAGCGCAGACGACCATTCAGAAAGTCGCTGTCCTGATAAACAGGAAATGAGGTCAATAACGCTTTCGAGACTCGCGCATGCTGCGCCGCATCAAATACGCCGCTGAAAATACGCCAGCCAAAGGTAAAGGACAACATACCCAGAATTTGTGCATCCGGAGTGGCCACGACCGACTCACCCGAAGCACGTCCCGGACGGTAGAGCAGATTTTCTTTGCCCATAAAGCCGAACGAGCGGAAAAGGGTCACGGAAATCGTGTCAAAGCTATCGCCAACGATTTCATATTCCCGCACGCCATTGGTATGCAATGTGAATCCATGATTGTCGTCATGCAAATTAACGTAGCTTTGCATCGGCTCAATAGATATCGGTTTTTCATGCCAGTTTTCCGCTTCCCATACTTGTAGCGCATTGCTCAACTGCACCGGGCGAGCCACAACTCCAAATAATTGATCGGCATAAGAAACATTGGCAAGAATATCGGTAGCAAAGTGGACGCACAGGCGATGGCTGAGCACCTGATTATCCACATCAATCGCAAAGCGAATCATATCATCGTGCTGAAGCATGACGCGTACAGCTACCTTCATTGCGCAATCCCTCACGCCCTGCGCACGTCTGGCAAGATCACCTGGAACGTGTAAAACATACTCTAAGTTCAGAGACTGAGTCAGGTCATTGCTTGTGCGGCTGACGGCGGTCAGGCCCCCCTCTGAAGTAACAACCAAATCACCACGCGGCGGAGAATAATTATAAGAGTCGCCATCGTCGCCGTTCTCCACCAGTAACATCTGACGCTCATAGCGCTTACCGCTGGCTTTATGTGTAATGGTTAACAGGCCATTTTCTTCAACATCGATCCGATATGCTCTGTTTTCGATAACCTGTCCACCGTCAGACGTCGTCCGGCTGGCGCCATCGGCTGAAAAATCCAGGATCCAGCGGGTATAGCCGAGCGCCGGTAAATCACTGCTCTTCACCGTGATTTTGCTACGAAAAACTTTTTCCGGCTTATGGTACGGCTTACCTGGATTAAGGCGTATCGTTTGATTCAACACATATTGAGTCAGCTCTGTCCGTTCCTCAATAAAATAAGGCAGCGCCCTACCTGCTGCATCGCGCAAAGTAAACGGAATACCCGGAAGCCAGGCATCAAAAGTCACCAAAGGTGCGGCAACATGAGTCTGTGGATTAAATACCGAAAACGTATAATCGTGCTCACGCGGCGTGCGTATAGCAATCAACCTGGTATGCAATTCCAGTAAATTCACAGCCAAATCGCGGGCTTGTTTATAGCGAAAGTAGATATCCTGATTCGTATCATCGCTATTGCAGCCGCCAATACTGTCATGGGCAGCATTGTAAAACATCAGCTTCCAGATATCGGCAATGATATGGGATGGATACGGCAGGCCAAGGCTGCGGCTAATCGCCAGCACCGGTTCAAGCGTGTTAACCAGCAATGCCTCAATCTCATTGTTGAGCAGCTTCAGGTCTGCACGACATGAGAATATGGTTTTATGTACCCGTGAGTGTTTACCCTCTGTCAATTCGCCCTGCAATTCCCGCGCATCGACCGCGGCTTCTTTCTCCAGTTCCTTAAGAAAAGTCAATGGATTAGCTATCTGATAATGGCGCTCTTTATCGCAGGCATTAAACTGCTCCACCAGTTCCGGGAGATTCTCTCGTATCGGAGCCTGATCGAAACCATGCGGATAAAGCAAATTTTTACGCACGCTACGCGCCTCAATTGACGACATTTTTTCATTCAGAAACTCAGCCATTGTTTCAGGCGTTTCATCAAGCAATCCGCCATAGTGGTATCCCCACGGCATCTGGACCGCGAACAGGCGATCGCCATTATCCCCTCGCCAGATAAATTCCGTTTCACGCAGCGTATTATCGGCAATACCGCGCCAGAAAAGCGCATGGTGAATGCCGAACTGTTTATATATTTGCGGCATATTGCCGCCCTGGCCAAAACAGTCAGGGACATACCCCACCATCATGCAATGACCTGCGTCTGTCGCCACCTGCATTCCGTACCAGAGATTACGCACAACAGACTCTTGATGAATAACCAACTGATCTGTCTGCGTATACCATGGCCCGGTAAGCAACCGTTTTTCGGCAATAAGTTTGAACAATACCTCTTTATCTTCCGGAGCCCACTGGAGATAGCTGTCAATTAACGCACTTTGCGCATCCAGAAGGTAGCACGGGAAATCATTGTTGCTCTCAAGTATCCGTATTACATTTTTAATGTGATTAAAAAGGTAAATGCGTGAGCGTGATGATGTAAAATACCATTCCTGATCCCAGTGGGTATGGGTATAAATATGGACAATTCTATTTTTCATATAACATCTCCCGTAGCGCAAAGTGCAAAAATTAATCAAACTTTATTTCAATTTCTTCCGCATCACTCTTTTTACTCAGTTTAAGATCCGGCTCATCATCGTTAAAACTTACAAGCATGTTTGCGCCGACAGCAATAATAGCTGTGCCGACCAAAGCACCAATAAAATAGGCCCAGGGATTACCAACAGTAAATCCACCATATAATCCTCCGAGCGGCGGCATAATTGGATAGGCTTTTAAAAGCGCGACCGTCACCGATCCCAGCGTCCCGGCCAACACGTTAAGCGGGATCAGGCGTGCCGGATTGCGCAAAGTAAACGGAATCGCACCTTCAGATATTCCGAGAATACCCATGATAATGGAGCCATTTCCCGCCTCTTTCAGCGTTTGATTGAAGTTGTGTGGTCGTAAGAAACGCGCTGCCGCATAACCCAACGGAGGAATAATAATCGCAACGTTAACCAGTATCGCGGGAAGATATACGCCGCTCAAAAATAGGACATTAGCCGTTCCCCATGCCGCCTTATTAACCGGGCCGCCAAGATCGAAACAAATCATTCCACCAAGGACTGCAGCAAGCACAACCGTACTGGTACCATCTTCCGTCATCCTCTGTACCCACGCCATCAACGAAGTGTTGAGCCAGCTCAGGACATCGCCCAGCAGGAGCAGCATAATGACAACCTGCAGTCCCACTGTGATAAACGGCAAAATAATCAGTGGTACGGAACTCGCTGCTGAACCGGTAATGCGAATCTTACGTGCAACCCACTCTGATGAGTATCCCGCAAGCAATCCTCCCAGAACTGCGCCAAGGAAGCCTGATCCCGTTAGCGAAGCTATCAAACCTGCAGTAAAGCCCGAGGCCAGCCCTTTTTTACCCGCGATGGAATAGGCTACATAGGCACCCAGTACATAGTTCATCAAGCCGATAATCTTAAAACCAATGTTCTGAGTAAGATAAAGCCAGTTTTGCAGACCATCGCTATTTGCAAAGGCATCCAGATTAGACTCACCAATTGCCAGGCCGATTATTTTGGCCACAGCAACCATCAGAGAACCGGCAATAATGACAGGTAGTGCGTAGGAAATACCCGTCATGAGATGATTTTTTATTTCAATCATTATTTTTTTCATGGCATCACCGATATTATTTGTTGCGACGGGCATCAACGGCCGAAACACACTTAGAAATAACGTCAGAGGCGTGACTGACACATTGTCCTATTTTTACCCTAATAATTATTTTGCCGGAGAAACGCTCCTCTTCTTCAATGGTACGATCGGCCGCGATGAGTACAAAATCAGCAGCGTTAATTTCCTCAGCTGTAATTTTATTCATGATACCCATAGCACCCTGCTGCTCTATTTTCACCTGATGACCGAGACGAGCTCCTTCTTTTTCCAGAGACTTAGCCGCCATTGGCGTATGAGCTAACCCGGCAATACAGGACGTAACGCCGACAATTTTCATAGTTCCTCCTCAACGGAAATGCGTGACTTCATATATTGGAATAACTCTTCTACATCGTTAACCGCAAAGAGTTGGTCGCGAAATTCATCATCAACTATCTGACTGGCAAGGCTATTTATAATCTGTAGATGCAGAATTTTAGCGCCAGCCTCAGGTACCAGGAGGCCAAAAATAATTTTCACCGGTAGACCATCGAGGCTCTCCCAGTTAATCGGGCGCTGTAGACGGATAAAAACAATACCGGCCTCGGAGACGTTTTCCGTTTTAGCATGCGGGATCGCAATTTGGCTCTCAAACCCCGTTGAATACTGGTTTTCTCGAGTCCAAAGATCTTCTTCAATCTTATCGGCATCATCAGCCCATCCCTGAGCCACAGCATGTAAAGCAAGGAAACGAAAAATTTCCTTTTTATCCCTGAAGGACTGATCTAAAAAAATATTCTCTCGTGCAATGAGCATATACGTACATCTCCATCCGCGTATTACGTCAATTAAGATACGTATATACTAATGTTTATTTTGTCTAAGTGCTGACAAACGTTTTCCGCCTTTCACAGGAAACGTTTTCTTTACGGTGAGAGGAAAAAAGCGACACGGATCAAAGAACACTAATATTTTGTGATGGGCGTCATGTTTATGGATAAGTGATCACAAAAATGATAATGACATTGCGCTGTTTTCGTGAAACATTCGTTATGGAAAAACATAAAAAACTCAATGGGATTTGCCTCGATAACACTGCCCGTTGGTTACCTGTGTAAGCATATTTGCCATAATTCGCATCATCGACGCTAAACATGGTACATATTAATACCTGGCAACCACCACTCTGGCATTCTACTTTATAAACCGGAAACCGCCTCATCATCAATCTGCGGTTAAAAAGCGCCTGGCCTTTATCACCGAGCCCCTCGCCGGCCAGTCGTTCCGCCAACACCGGCCTATGCGATAAATAATGCAGCTCGAAACGAAAACCGGGAGCCTGATCCTGACTTCACTGCCCCCCTCCCGCAAAGTGAGTGGATACGTTACCGTCTTGATGGCGAGGCATTAGACGCATTTGCTGTGCCGGGAACGACTACCGGCTAACCGTTGGTTATATAAGTCAAAGATGATGCTCCACATATTTTCCTCCCCAATATCGCCTCAAGGTATAACACCGCAACAAAAAAATTATTCCCTCACAGCGGATTGTATCCATTAGCTTTTCGGTTCATTTGTTCCGAATGATTAATGGCGAGTGGTACCGTGCGGGTTGCTCAATGCCGATGCCTGGACTAAGCCTGGAGAAGTTTTAACCTGTCGATTCAACTTACCGGGAGATTCTTCATGAGCAAACTTGGGATTAATGGATTTGGTCGTATTGGACGTTTGGTGCTGCGTCGGTTACTGGAGGTCAATAGTTCATTAGAGGTCGTGGCCATTAACGACCTCACCTCGCCGAAAGTGCTGGCCTATCTGTTAAAGCATGATTCTAACTACGGCCCTTTCCCATGGAGCATTGATTTTACTGAAGATGCTCTGATTGTTAATGGCAAAAAAATTACCGTTTATGCCGAAAAAGAGGCTCAGCATATACCGTGGAAATCGGTGGGCGCCGACGTTATCGTCGAATGTACCGGCTTCTATACGTCAGCAGAGAAAGCACAGGCGCACCTGACCGCCGGGGCGAAAAAAGTGTTGATTTCCGCGCCAGCAGGCAATATGAAAACTATCGTGTATAACGTTAACGATGACACACTGGCCGCAGACGATACGATTATTTCCGTCGCCTCCTGCACCACCAACTGCCTGGCCCCGATGGCAAAGGTGCTCAACGACGCTTTCGGTATTAAAGTGGGAACCATGACCACCATCCACGCCTATACCGGTACCCAGTCGCTGGTTGATGGCCCGCGCGGAAAAGATTTGCGCGCCTCGCGCGCGGCGGCGGAAAATATCATTCCGCATACCACTGGCGCGGCGAAGGCAATCGGCCTGGTCATCCCGGAGCTTAGCGGCAAGCTGAAAGGCCATGCCCAGCGCGTACCGACCAAAACAGGCTCAGTCACCGAGCTGGTATCGGTGCTGGAGAAAAAGGTCACGGCCGAAGAGGTCAATCAGGCGATGAAAAATGCGGCGACCAACAATGAATCGTTCGGCTATACCGAAGAAGAGATCGTCTCGTCGGATGTTATTGGCTGCCATTTCGGGTCAATTTATGACGCCACCCAACTGGAGGTTGCAGAAGTCGGCGACCTCCAGCTTGTGAAGACAGTCGCCTGGTATGATAACGAGTATGGCTTTGTCACTCAGTTGATTCGCGTACTGGATAAGTTCGCGAAATAACATCACAGCGGATAGCGCCAGCTATCCGCTATTGTCCACGCAATTACGCCTGCAAATAGACCACCTGGGTTTGCAGATACTCATTGAGGCCGTGCCGCCCGTCAGCGCCGCCAATCCCTGATTTGCGCCAGCCAGCGTGGAAGCCCTGCATCGCTTCAAAGTTCTCGCGGTTAATATAGGTTTCGCCAAACTTCAGCCCTTTTATCGCCTTCATGGCAACGTTCAGATCGCGAGTATAAATTGATGAGGTCAGGCCATAGTCGCTGTCGTTCGCCATCGCCAGCACCTCTTCGAGCGTGTCAAACGCGATCACCGGCAATACCGGCCCAAACGTCTCTTCATGAACAATATCCATCTCCTGGCGCACATCCAGCAGCAGCGTCGGCGGATAAAAATAGCCCTTACCTGCCACGGCCTTGCCGCCAAGCACCACCCGCGCCCCCTGAGCGACCGCCTTCGCGACCTTCTGCTCAACGCGCGCCAGCGCAGCAGCGTTAATCAACGGCCCCATGGAGATATCGTCTCGTAAAGCCGGATCGCCGAACTGTACCTCTTTTAATGCCTCGCCCAACCGGTTAACAAAACGATCGTAAACGCCTTTTTGCACATAGACGCGCTCGACGCAGTTACATACCTGCCCGCTATTGATAACCCGTGAATCCACCACCGCTTTTACCGCCAGTTCAATATCCGCGTCATCCATCACAATCGCGGGCGCTTTTCCGCCGAGCTCCAGGCACACTTTGGTGATATTTTTCGCCGCTGCCGCCATAATTTTCTCGCCAGCAGCTACGCTACCGGTCATGCTCACCATCGCGACTTTCGGGTTCCCCGCCAGTTCCTGTCCAACCGTCTCACCGCGGCCCAGCACCAGGTTAAACACCCCTTTCGGCAAGCCGATGTCATGCACGATTTGCGCGAAGGCGATAGCGTTATTCGGCGTGAACTCGCTCGGTTTAATCACGATGGTATTGCCGGTAATCAGTGCGGGAGCCAGTTTGCGGGCAATCAGGAAAAACGGGAAGTTCCACGGCAGAATCCCTGTCGTCACGCCCAGTGCGCGTTTGAAAAGCAAAATATTTTCGCCCGGACGATCGCTCTGGATGATCTCCCCTTCATAGCGCCGCGCCCATTCGGCCATATAGTCGAGATAATCGGCAGTAAATGAGACTTCAACCGCCGCCAGTTGCTGAATTTTCCCGCCCTCGGCAACAATCAGCGCAGCGATCTCATCAGCCCGTTCACGAATACCGGCAGCGATTTTGCGTAACCATCCCGCTCGCTCAATGGCAGGCAGAGCTTCCCAGGCGGGCTGTGCTCGCTCAGCGGCCAGAATCGCGCGTTGCGCATCTTCCGCGCTGCCATCGGGGATCCGCGAAAGCAACGCTTCGGTCGCCGGATTGATGACATCAATCCATGCATCAGCGCGGCCAGGTTCAAACTGACCATCAATGTACATAGGGTGTTGAACGGGTGCTGTCATGATCTGCTCCTGTGGCATTATTGTTTTTAGCAAGTGAATTTAATGTTAAAAACTATCGCCTGACAGGCAAAGAGACAGTTCGACGACTTGCTTTTGTGAGACATTTCATAAAAACAAGCAAACCAGAGGCTGAAAAGCACGTTATTGAATAACACGCAGTGCCCGTTTGCGAGGGTCCTGGTGGAAACGGGCAAATAGCAAATGCGGCTGGATGATGGAATGCGTTCACATGGTCGCGTTTGAGGAAAGACAAGGCGTATCCTCGAATAGTGTGCGCCTTTTTCTCTCCACGACTGTTTCTTGTTCAGATTGCCGGGAAACAGATAACGCCTGAACCGCATTAGCACCGTTCAGAAAAAATCCCTTCGCCGTTTAACCCAACTGGCGCGCACTCAGCGCATCGGATAACAGACTGTCGTCGCGCAGCGTCTGCCACGCCTGAACAATATGCGGAGGAATATCAACATGGACGATAAACCCCTTACCCAGCGGACCATAACCCTGCGGATCATCCGTCAAACGCGGTAGCTCACCCAGCATCAACGCCAGATAGCGACCAACCGGCCACAGCCCCTTATTCTCACCGCTGAAAGTTAATCCACTTTCACCATTGCACAATATCGGTGAACAGCCCGGCGCGCTGTACCACCGTGGCGCGGCCTCCTCTCCTTGCCAGACGCGGGCAAACGTCGCCATCGTCCTGCGCTGCATTGTCGGATCCTGAATGACAACGCCCGTACCATGAGCTACGCCCCTCTGCTCCAGCATATATCGGGTAAAGCGCGCGTTCTCTCCGCAGTGGGTGGACTGGTCTTCCACCACAATTCGCTCCAGCGGAATATGCCAGAAGCGATGAGCGATATCGGCAAGAATACACGCCTCAGCGCGACCTGATACCGGTAACTGACAGTAGCGTGGATCATTTAACACTGCGTTATATAAAAAAGCGGTGGAGTGACCGATACCGCCGCTGATCAGCAGTGGAACAGCGCTACGTGCTGCCAGTTGGCAGGCAAAATCAATGGTCGGGATCACCGCATTGCCTGCCAGCACAACCACTTCTATTTGCGCCTCCTGAGGCAAATCATCCTGCGCCAGCCACGCCCCAAGCTGGTTTGCCGCCATTAATGTCGCCTCAGGCAAGGCTGGAAAATATTCTGACATTCCTTCTCCTGTTTCCTTCATTTCACGCTTCAGTGAGCGAATATCATCATAAACCGCCGAAGACATTTGAGATCATAAACGGCAAATCGACGAAGAATACGTTCACCTCTCCTTTTGCAACATAGTCAATACACACAGATAGCATTTTATTCACTTTTTGAAGGAGCTCAATATTCTGATAAATAGGTGAAAATCATCTCTGTATCGGTTTTAAGGCCGCAAAATGCATATTCACCCACAAAAACACTGTTCATATGATTTGTTATGCATAAACAACCTCGCTCTCACGTAACGGCGGTATATTCTGCATTTTCGTCAAATTCCATTCTATTAAATTGGTGATAACCTTCCGTTTACAGAGTTTATGTCTATCTCTTTCCGCGACCAACAATATAATTACCACAGTAAAACAGGACTCTTATGGAAAAGTTATCTTACGCTTCTGAAAGTAGTACATCGCCCTGGACCACCTACCTGCGCCAAATCGATCGCGTCGCGCCCTACCTGGGCGATCTCGCATACTGGATTGAAACGCTGCGCCACCCTAAACGTGCGCTAATTGTTGATATACCAGTACAAATGGATGACGGAACCATCCGTCATTTCGAAGGTTATCGCGTCCAGCACAATCTATCGCGTGGGCCGGGTAAAGGGGGGATTCGCTACCATCCGGATGTGGATCTGAATGAGGTGATGGCGCTTTCCGCCTGGATGACCATCAAGTGCGCGGCTGTCAATATTCCTTATGGTGGTGCGAAAGGCGGTATCCGCGTCGATCCGTTCTCATTATCAGAAGGTGAACTGGAACGTCTTACCCGCCGCTATACCAGCGAGATCGGCATCATCATCGGCCCGCAAAAAGATATCCCGGCGCCAGATGTCGGCACCAACGGCAAAGTAATGGCCTGGATGATGGATACTTACTCCATGAATCACGGTACCACCATCACTGGCGTGGTGACGGGTAAACCTATCCATCTCGGTGGCTCCCTCGGCCGGGAAAAAGCCACCGGTCGCGGCGTATTCGTCACCGGACGTGAAGTCGCGCGCCGCAGCGGTATCGAAATTGAAGGCGCGAAAGTGGCGCTGCAAGGTTTTGGTAACGTCGGTAGTGAAGCCGCTCGTCTGTTTGCTGACGTCGGCGCACGCATCGTCGTCATTCAGGACCATACGGCGACACTGTTTAACGAGGGTGGCATTGATATGACCGCGTTGACCGCCTGGCAGGCTGAGAACAAGCAAATTGCCGGTTTCCCGGGGGCACGTGAAATTGCGAAAGAAGCGTTCTGGACCATGCCAATGGATATTCTGATCCCGGCGGCGCTGGAAGGCCAGATCACGCGTGAACGGGCGGAAATCATTAGCTGTAAACTGGTGCTCGAAGGCGCCAACGGCCCGACCTATCCGGAAGCCGATGACGTACTGGCTGAGCGCGGCATCGTGGTGGTGCCGGACGTAATCTGTAATGCCGGTGGCGTGACCGTCAGCTACTTCGAATGGGTGCAGGATATGGCCAGCTTCTTCTGGAGCGAAGAGGAGATCAACGCCAAAATGGACCGCATCATGACCGACGCTATCGTTCACGTGTACGAAAAAGCGATTGAAAAAGCGTGCTCTTTACGTACCGCCGCCTATATTGTGGCCTGCGAACGGATTTTGATGGCGCGTAGAGATCGCGGCATCTATCCTGGATAACATTCCCATGATGAAGCTGATGACAAAACCGCATTAAATATTATGCCGCATTTCCGCCAGATAGCGGACCACCATTCAGTACGCGCTCCCCCGGTAAGCACGATTGACTGCGCCACCGGGGGAAACGCCATAATTACGCGGTAATCTGATCCATCGCCTGCAACACCCGCTTGTCAGAAATCGGGTACGGCGTGCCGAGCTGTTGTGCAAAGTAGCTGACGCGCAGCTCCTCAATCATCCAGCGGATTTCTTTGACGTCGTCGTCATCACGGCGGGCTGGCGGCAGCTTGTTAATCCACTGCTGCCAGGCCTGCTGCACGCTTTCAATTTTCAGCATCTGCGCCCTGTCACGGTGCGGATCGACCGCCAGTTTCTCCAGCCGTTTTTCAATCGCCTGCAAATAGCGCAGCGTATCGCCGAGGCGCTTAAAGCCGTTGCCGGTGACAAAACCGCGATACACCAGCCCGCCCATTTGCGCTTTGATATCAGACAGCCCCAGCGCCATCGTCATATCCACGCGTCCTTTCAGACGTTTGTTGATCGTGAACACGGCGGTCAGGATCTGCTCGACCTGCTTCGCGATATCGACAACGGTGTCGTTCAGCTCGGCGCGCACCTTCTCATGCAGCGCGGCAAAAGCCTCTTCCGTCCATACCGGGCCGCCATTGACGTCGATCAGCTTGTCCACGCCGCAGGAGATGCAGTCGTCAATCAACTCCAGCACTTTGCCATACGGGTTGAAGTACAGACCGAGCTTGGCTTTGTTCGGCAGTTTTTCGTGCAGATACTTAATCGGCGACGGAATATTCAGCAGCAGCAAGCGGCGTAAACCGCACCACATTGCCTGTTGCTGCTCCAGCGGATTGTCAAACAGCCTGATGGCGACGCTATCACGCTCATCTACCAGCGCTGGCCACGCCTTCACTTTGTAATTGCCGCGTTTCTGCTCATAGCTTTCCGGCAGCTGACCGAAACTCCAGATGTGCAGCCCACTCTGCTCGATGCCGTCATCAGCCACCGCCGAGAGCGTCTCCTGGACTTTCCCTTTCAGCGTATCCTTCAGATCGTGCAGAGAACGCCCTTCCTGCAACTTCTTGTTTTTGTCATCCACCACGCGGAAGGTGATCTTCAGATGATCGGGCACCTGATCCCAGTGCCAGTCTTCGCGATCTACCGTCACGCCGGTCATCCGCCGTAACTCACGCTCCAGCGCATCCAGCAACGGTAGCTCCAGCGGCGTTACGCGACCCAAAAACGCTTCAGCATAGTTTGGCGCCGGAACAAAGTTCCGTCGTACCGGTTTCGGCAGCGATTTAATCAGCGCAATCACCAGCTCACGGCGCAGACCTGGAATTTGCCATTCAAACCCGGACTCTTCCACCTGGTTTAACAACGGAAGCGGGATATGGACGGTGACGCCGTCGGCGTCGGCGCCCGGTTCAAACTGATAGCTCAGCCGCAGCTTAAGATTTCCCTGGTGCCAGAAGTTCGGGTAATCCAGCTTGCTGATTTTTTCCGCGCCCTCTTTGATGAGCATACTCTTTTCAAAGTTGAGCAGATCCGGCGTTTCGCGGCTGACTTTTTTCCACCAGTTGTCGAAGTGACGCGCGGAGATCACGTCATGACTGATGCGCTGGTCGTAGAACTCAAACAGCGTCTCATCATCGACCAGAATGTCGCGACGGCGCGATTTATGCTCCATCTCTTCCACTTCCGCACGCAGCTTCAGGTTGTCGCGGAAGAAGGCGTGGCGCGTCTGCCAGTCGCCCTCTACCAGCGCATGACGAATAAACAACTCGCGACACAGCGCCGGGTCGATCTGGCTGTAATTCACCTTACGCGCGGCCACTATCGGCAGACCGTACACGGTCACTTTCTCCGTCGCCATCACCGCGCCCTGCGCCCGTTCCCAGTGCGGTTCGCTGTAAGAACGCTTAATCAGATGCTGGGCAACCGGTTCCACCCACTCGGGATCGATGCGCGCCGCAATGCGCCCCCACAGGCGGCTGGTTTCCACCAGTTCTGCGACCATCGCCCACTTCGGCGGCTTCTTAAACAAACCGGAACCCGGGAAGATGGAGAAACGGGCATTGCGCGCGCCGGTATACTCCTGCTTGTCGGCATCTTTCATCCCGATATGCGACAGCAGCCCGGTCAGCAGCGCGATATGCACTTCACGGTATTGCGCCGGTTCGCTGTTTATCGGAATACCCAGCTCTTTCACCACCTGGCGCAATTGGGTGTAGATATCCTGCCATTCGCGCACGCGCAGATAGTTCAGGTAATCGGTGCGGCACAGGCGGCGGAACTGGTTCGACGACAGCGCTTTCTGCTGCTCGCCGAGGTAATTCCACAGATTCACAAAGGCGAGGAAGTCAGACTCTTTATCGTGGAAACGACGGTGCTTCTCATCGGACGCCTGCTGTTTATCCATCGGGCGCTCACGCGGGTCCTGAATAGACAGCGCGGAGGTGATGATCATCGCCTCACGCACGCAGCCGTGTTTCTGCGCTTCCAGCACCATCCGCGCCAGACGCGGGTCTACCGGCAGCTGCGACAACTGGCGTCCTGAAGGCGTCAGTTTATAAGCTGTTTGCTGCTCATCGGTCGTAATCGCCCCAAGCTCTTCCAGCAGACGCACGCCGTCCTGAATGTTGCGTTTATCCGGCGCTTCAACAAACGGGAATGCGGCGATATCGCCCAGCCCCAGCGCCGTCATTTGCAAAATAACCGAAGCCAGGTTGGTACGCAGAATCTCCGGGTCGGTAAATTCCGGGCGCGACAGGAAGTCATCTTCCGAATACAGACGGATGCAGATCCCTTCCGACACACGTCCACAGCGGCCTTTACGCTGGTTAGCGGAAGCCTGTGAAACCGGTTCAATCGGCAGTCGCTGCACTTTGGTGCGGTAGCTGTAGCGACTGATGCGCGCAGTGCCGGGATCGATAACGTATTTGATGCCCGGCACGGTGAGCGAGGTTTCTGCCACGTTGGTCGCCAGCACGATACGACGCCCGCTATGGGCCTGGAACACGCGGTTCTGTTCGCTGTTGGACAACCGCGCATACAGCGGCAGCACTTCCGTATGGCGCAAGTTCAGTTTATTGAGCGCATCGGCGGTATCGCGGATTTCACGCTCGCCGCTCATAAAGATCAGGATATCGCCGGGACTTTCACGCCCCAGTTCATCCACCGCGTCAAAAATCGCCTGAAGCTGATCGCGCTCGGTATCGTCCGCTTCTTCGACAATCGGACGATAGCGCACCTCAACCGGGTACGTTCTGCCGGAAACTTCAATGATCGGCGCATGGTTAAAATGACGCGAGAAGCGCTCCGGGTCGATGGTCGCGGAGGTGATGATGATTTTCAGATCCGGGCGACGCGGCAACAGCTCTTTCAGGTAGCCAAGCAGAAAGTCGATATTCAGGCTGCGCTCGTGCGCTTCATCAATGATGATGGTGTCGTACTGCATCAGCAGCCTGTCCTGCTGGATTTCCGCCAGCAGGATACCGTCCGTCATCAGCTTGACCATCGTGTTGTCGCTGACGCGATCGCTGAAACGGACTTTATAACCGATGCAGCCGCCCGGTTCCGTTTGCAACTCTTCGGCAATACGGTTGGCAACGGTTCGCGCCGCCAGACGACGCGGCTGCGTATGGCCGATCAGCCCTTTAATACCGCGCCCCAGCTCCATACAAATTTTCGGCAGCTGCGTGGTTTTACCCGAGCCGGTCTCCCCCGCCACAATCACCACCTGGTGGTCGCGCACGGCTTCGAGAATTTCTTGTTTTTTCTGGCTAACCGGCAGGTTTTGCGGATAGGTGATATCCGGCCGGGCGGCTTCGCGCAGCAGGACTCTCCCTGCCGCATGGTTAATTTCTTGCGCCATCTCCTGAAGAATCGCCTGTTGGGCTTCAGGATTTTTAACCTTCTTCACCCCATGCAGGCGACGAGCAAAGCGTGACTTATCGCGCAACATCAGGCCATCAAGCTGCTTCTGGATCTGTAAGAAGGTGAATTTTTGTTGTTCGGTCATAGCGTTATCGGGCAGTATGCCGCCGGAAAAAATCTCTTTTAAAATAGTGCGCCAGCGTACCATATCCGCGCATTTTGTGCCTTATTCAAAAATATTGAATAGTGAGTTCGATTTATTGCGCTTTCTCTGTGGCATGATTGTGAATACAGTGTCAACAAGCACCAGGGCATCGGCCCGTCTATCACATTAAAAAGGAAACACCCATGAGCAAAGTATTAGTTCTGAAATCCAGTATTCTGGCAGGGTACTCTCAGTCTGGTCAGTTGTCTGACTATTTTGTTGAACAATGGCGTGAAAAGCATGCACAGGACGTTATCACCGTACGTGACCTGGCTGCAAACCCGATTCCGGTACTGGATGGTGAACTGGTGGGTGCTCTGCGTCCGAGCGATGCGCCGCTGACTCCGCGTCAGCAGGAAGCGCTGGCACTTTCTGACGAACTGATCGCTGAACTGCAGGCGAACGATGTGATTGTTATCGCCGCGCCGATGTACAACTTCAACATCCCGACTCAGTTGAAAAACTATTTCGACCTGGTGGCGCGCGCTGGCGTGACCTTCCGCTACACTGAAGCCGGCCCGGAAGGTCTGGTGAAAGGCAAACGCGCGGTGGTGGTCACCAGCCGCGGCGGTATCCATAAAGATACCCCAACCGATCTGGTCACGCCGTATCTGTCCACCTTCCTCGGCTTTATCGGTATCACCGACGTGAACTTCGTATTTGCGGAAGGCATCGCCTACGGCCCGGAAGTGGCGGCTAAAGCCCAGTCTGATGCGAAAGCGGCTATCGATAGCGTGGTTGCAGCATAAGATTTTCACTCCCACCGCCCGGTGGGAGTTACCTCCCCCAGTTCATCACGCCTTTACGTGTCACCTCGTAAAATCAACACTCGCTCCCACACGATAAAATTGCAACTTATACCATAGCGGCACTCCCCAAACCCGCACACATGCCGGTCACGGATGGCAAAATTTACCGTTATTGAAAAACCATGGACAGGTACCATGTACACATACTGGTGTACATGGTACCTTAGCAAGGAGAGTTCTCGTGTGCCATGCCATTGAATTTATCGAAACGTCACTATTTACCCGCCAGATAAAACAGCTTGCCACCGATGATGAGCTGCGGGCACTACAGAGAACGCTCATCGGCGCCCCGGATACTGGCGATATCATCCAGAATACTGGTGGGCTACGAAAAATGAGAATGGCGACAGGTTTACACGGAAAACGCGGCGGCATACGGGTGATTTATTTCCGGGCAACCCGCGAGATTATCTATCTGGTTCTGGCCTACCCGAAAAGCACCAAGGATAGCCTGACCGCAGTTGAAAAAGCCGAACTCAAAAAGTTGACCAGGCGACTAAAAAATGAGGTTTAAAATGGGTTATTTTGACGAGCTTAAAGCGTCTCTTGAAGAGGCCGTCGATATCAAAAACGGAAATAAAACACCTGCCCGGGTCGCTCGCTATGAGGTCGCTGATGTAAAGGCGATCAGAGCGCAGCTTAACATTTCCCAGGCTGAAATGGCGAAAGCGCTGGGAACCAGCGTGGATACCATTAAAAGCTGGGAGTCCAGGCGACGCAATCCGACAGGTCTGGCGGCAAAAGTATTGGCGGTTATTCAGGACAACCCAGCGTTCTTTCACGAACTGGCCGGGCACTAATCGCTGAAGCCGACGCAGAGACCGCAACCGTTCCCCGCGTTTGACAGTATGAACAGTTACAGCGTCGAACGGTATGGAAGCCATCGCTGAGCTCAACGATGAATGCCACAGCGACGCCGGGCTGACAATTTTTCTGTCATAACCTCCCGCAACCGGATTTGAAAACAGCGTTCGGACGTAAGTTCTGTTGGGTCGCCATCGCGAAGCAGCGGCAGTAGCAGGCGGAACAGGCTGATAAATGTTTCATACATTGCATTCTGCTTCGTAAGATGCCAGCCCTCTTCAATGCGGGCGCACAGTACCGGCAGAATATTTTTTGCATTCCGGATTGTCTGTTTTGCCCGGTGACGGCTAACGCCTTACCGGGCCTACTGGACAGACGTCGCGCCACCCGCCAGACTTGTCGCCACTACCGCGGCCAGACCTGCGGAAATTCATCGGCGATCAGCGGCTCGCCGTCGCGTAAAGTCAGCCCCGGAAAGGGCGGCGATGTCACCCCGCCGCGGTCGGCAAAAGTGGCGTCGTCCCCTACCCAGCGCGCGGAAAAGACCCGTCGCGAACGAGCGGTTGAATTGCCGTTTGCACCGTGCAGCGTGCGGAAATGAAACGCCACCGCATCGCCTGGCTCCAGCGCCCAACTGACGATATCGTAATCTTCCTGATGGGCATCGATATCCGGCAGTTCTTTAAAGCGCGTGTGGGAATAGAGCTTTGAACCGTTAAACCGCGTCGGGCTGAACGCCTCATCCCACAGATGCGAACCGCGAATGCAGCGCAGCGAAATCTCCTCCGCCACCGGATCGAGCGGGATCCAGAAACTCACGTTCTGCCGCCCCTCCACGCAGTAATAGGGCTGATCGTGGTGCCATGGCGTCACCGTGCTGCCGCCGGGTTGTTTAACCAGCGTGTGTTCGTGGAAAAACCTCGCCGTCCGGGAACGCATCAGCGCCGCGGCGATTTCCGCCGCCGGAGAGTGAAACACAAAATCAGTAAACTCAGGGATCCGCGCCCAGTTGCAATAGTCCTGAAAAAACGGCGCCGAACCGTCCTTCGGGATTACCGTTCGCGCATGACCATATTCGCTGGGGTTCGCCATCAGTTCGGCGACGCCGTTCGACAGGCTCTCGACCCACGGCGTAAATACGCCTTTCAGTAACACCACGCCATCCGATTGCCAGAGGTCGATAGTCTGTTGATCAATACACGCAGAGTGCTGGTTTTGCATAGTCGCCATCCTGTGTTGATAAATCAGGTGAGAGAATCGTGAGGGTCGGCACGCATCCACGCGCACAGGTTTTTCAGCATAGCCATGCAGCTTTCAGCCTGTGCGATACTGAGATACTCGTCCGCCTTGTGGCCCTGTTCCATACTGCCCGGCCCGCAAATGAGCGTCGCGACGCCCGCCTCATCAAACAGGCCGCCTTCGGTACCGTAGGCCACCGTCGTGAAAGCGTCGTTACCGCACCATTGCGCCAGCCAGCGGGCAAAGTCTGACTGCGGATCGCTCAGCAGTCCCGGATAGTGGCTCAGCGGCTGGAAACGAATATCGCTGTTCAGGGCCACCTTACGCATCGCGGGAAGTAGCTGTTCGCTGGCATAAGCGTGCAACGCGTCGGTCACCCTCTGCGGATGCGTACCGGGTAAATAACGAATTTCAAAATCGAACCAGCAGGAGTGCGGAACGATATTCAGCGCGGAGCCGCCGTGGATGGTTCCCACCTGCAGCGTGCCTGATGGCGGCGAAAAGCGGCTATCCTGCTGCTGTGCCAGACTTTCACCCAGCGCATCCAGCCGGGTAATCAACTTCGCCGCATAGCTAATCGCATTGACCCCTTCCGGCGCGTAAGCCGAGTGACAGGCATGCCCTTCTACGCAGCAGCGCATGGCAAGCTTGCCTTTGTGCCCATAGACCGGGCGCATGTCTGTCGGCTCGCCGATAATGCACAGCGCCGGTTTTTCCGTCGACGCGCGTAAAAAATCCACCAGACTGCGCACGCCCAGACAACCCACTTCTTCATCATAGGAAAACGCCAGGTGCAGCGGCATTCGCAGCGGCGCGGCGAGAAATGCGTCCAGTGACGCCAGTACGCAGGCGATAAACCCTTTCATATCAGCACTGCCCCGGCCATAGTAACGCCCGTCACGCTCGGTGAGCGCAAACGGCGGCACCGTCCATGCCTGGCCGTCCACCGGCACCACGTCAGTATGACCAGAAAGCATCACGCCGCCGGGACCAGACGGGCCGATGCGGGCATACAGATTCGCCTTGCGCCCTTCGTCATCATAAAACAGCTGAGACGTCACGCCGCGCTCGCGCAAAAAATCGGCGATGAAGGTAATCAGCGCCAGATTCGATTCGCGGCTAGTGGTATCAAACGCCAGCAAGCGTCCGAGGATCTCACGCAGGCGACTACTCATCGCCCGGTACGCCATAAGATGGCGCTTCGCGTGGGTCCAGAGCGCGGGTAATATAAGCTTCCATTTGCGGTTCATACGCCACCCACAGCGCCGCCAGTTCCGCCACCGGATTCTCTTCAGCCCAGTCCACGCGTAAATCCACAACCGGCCAGGCGTAATCTTCCACAATCTTCAGCGCTGCGGAGTGTTCCGGCCCGGCTTCGCCCCCCGCATCAATTCCCGCCTGCAAAGCGGCAATCAACCGACTGGCCAGTTCGCCCGTTGCGCTTTCAAATGCTGTCGTCATGGCACGAACGACCTGCTGATTCGCCAGCATATTGCCCGCCGCCACGCAGTTCTCGCCCTGCGCGACCTGCCATGTTCCCAGCGTATGCTCGCCGCTGAAAACGGCGCTTTCGCCGCTGGCGTCGATCACCGTTACCTGGCGATAGTCGCTGAACCGATCTTCGCCGAGCGTCTTTTTCAGGGCCTGCTCCGAAGAGAGCCCCGCTTCCAGCCCGGCGAGGATCTGCGGGCCAAGCGCGGGCAGCGTGATGTTCTGGCTGGATACCGCGCCCACGCCCGCCTGCAGCCACGGGCAGCGGGCGCCGACGGCAATGCTGGATGAGCTAATCGCAATACCCAGTTGTCCTGATTCCGGGCACAGCGCAGAGATAGAAATCGTCATTATGCCTCCTTTTCATTCCAGTCATCGGGGATCACCGCCGTAACATCGATCTCCATCAGCCACTGCGGCTGGGCGAGGGCTGATACCACCACGCCGGTCGATATCGGAAACACGCCTTTAAGCCATTTGCCCACTTCCTGATACACCGGCTCGCGATAGCGCGGATCAATCAGGTAGGTGGTGGTTTTAACGATATGCGTCAGATCGCTTCCGGCCTCTTCCAGCAACTGTTTGACGTTTTTCATCGCCTGTTCCGCCTGGGCGCGAGGGTCGCCGAGTCCGACCAGATTACCGGCAAAATCGGTGCCCACCTGACCGCGAACATAGACGGTATTTCCTGCGCGTACCGCCTGGCACAGATCGTTGTTGAGTGTCTGATTCGGGTAAGTCTCTTTGGTATTGAACATCCGGATACGGGTATGTGTTGGCATATTTTGCCTCCTCAAATCAGGCGTTAGACGAAGGTTGGTAATGTTGATACTGGCGCTGAATAGCGATTTGGTCGGCGATATATTTCGCATCGTGCCAGACGCCCCAGATAAAGGTTGAACCACGACGGGAAAGCCACGGCAGCCCGAGGAAATAGACGCCGGGTTCGCTGGAGACGCCGCGATGGTGCTGCGGACGCTGTTGCTCATTAAAGGCGTTCACTTTCAGCCAGCGATAATCGGTGGTGTAGCCGGTTGCCCAGATGATGCAGCTGATACCCGCTTTTGCCAGGGCGAGTTCGGATAGCGGCCGGGTCAGGCAATCGGGATCGGGCAGGAAGAACCGTGCTTCCGGCTCTTCCGGCAACGACAATCCGTTGCGGGCAATATAGTCATCCGCGGCGTCAAGCAGCGCCAGATAGGAGGCGTCGCCCTGGCGAATGTTGTCCGCCAGATCGTCGCGGAAGACGGCTTTGCCATCCTTAAAGCTCTGTGTTTGCCCGACCAGCGTAATTCCCTGGTGCGCCAGTTGGCGAAAGTCAACGGTATTGCCGCCATGTGCGCCGCTGACCGCAATCGTCACATGCTCCTTGCCGGGCTGATTCGCCGCCGCATCCCACAGCCCTAATACCCCCAACCACCAACAAAAATCGCGCTGACGGTAGCGGCGCGGCGGCCGGTCATGCGCGCCGACGGAGAGCCACACGTCGCGCCCCGCCCGCCGGAGTTCATCGGCGATTTGTACCCCGGAAGAGCCCGCGCCGACCACCAGCACACCGCCTTCCGGGATCTGCTGCGGGTTGAAATAGTGTGCGGAATGAATTTGATGTACCGCGCTATCCTGCGGAGCGATAGCCGGGATCACCGGGCGCTGGAACGGTCCGGTGGCGGCGACAATACGCTGCGCTTCGATTGTTCCCTGCGAGGTTTCCACTCGAAAGCCCGGACGTCCATTTAAGCGTTCTGCGCTAAAGACTTCGACGCCGGTCTGGATCGGGGCGTTAAACGTGTTGGCGTAAGCAACAAAATAGTCGGCGATCTGCTCTTTGGCGACAAAGCTGTCGGCGTCACAGCCGGGAAACGTCATGCCAGGAAATCGATCGTGCCAGGCCGGGCCATTAGCGACCAGCGAATCCCAGCGGCCGCTGCGCCAGGCCTCAGCGATGCGTTTTTTTTCCAGCACCAAATGGGGAATACCGTGATGCGTCAGATGCTCGCTCATGGCGACGCCTGCCTGTCCCGCCCCCACCACCAGGGTATCGATTTCTGTAATCTGCTCTGTCATGTGTGTGTCCTTCAAGCACGGTTGTCCGACTAAGGCGTCGGAATTGACAGAACTCAGGTTAAGTAAGTGTGATGAAATGGTAAAATATTATAAAACGATCGTCTGAATAGAAATTTATGAGGCTAAATAAGACAACAAAAAATAACGTCAGACTCAGATACACTCAATTATCAGGACTGATGCGGCGTTAATTCAATGCTGCGACAATAATCCATAAATAGCTGCGTCGGGCGCGTGGGTTCATTATTCGCAAGATGCGCCATAATTAATGTTGACGCGGGCATATCATCCGCAATATCCACTTGCACCAGTCTTTCGCCATCATAGGTCATATCACACAGCGGACGGGTGACCAGTACCGAAAAGCCCAATCCCTGACCGACCATGCAACGCACCATTTCAATTGACGGTGAACTATAGGCGACTTCCGGGTGATAACCTTTCTCTTTAAATATGGAGACAAAATAGTTTTTACTGGGTACCGCATCGAGCAAAATCATCGGTTCCCGGCTTAATTCCTGTAACGTGACGCTTTTTTTCTGCGCCAGCGGATGAGACGCGGGTAACAAAGCATAGGGCTTATGCGGGGCATTAAGCAGTTCTTTGTGAATAGAGTGGCCTAATTCCAGATCATAAACCAGCGCCAGATCGAACCGGCCCCGATGCAAACCGTGCATCAGCTCATGCTGTTCGCCATCGTACAGTTGCAGGTTGATTCCGGGATACATTTTTTTAAACCCCGCCACCAGTTTCGGCATATACAGCGGTGCGACGGATTCGAAACAGCCGACGGCAATCGTCCCGGAGACCAGATCCTTATCCGCTCGCGAATTCTGTTCAAACTCATAGGACAACCGCAGCAGTTCTTTCGCTTTATCGTAGAAGCGCCGGCCGCTTGAGGTCAGCGAGACCCCCTGCGCATGGTGGCGGATAAATAGCTGTTGATCGAAGGTGCTTTCAAGGTTTTTGATCGCAATTGAGATCGACGGCTGGGCAATATGCAGCTGACGAGAAGCCTCGGCGATACTCTCCGTTTCCACCACGGTAACGAAATATTTAAGCTGTTTGAGCGTAAATCGGTTCATAGCCTCACCATTGATAAAATATGGCCTTAGCCCCAAAGGGCTTAGTTTTTCGATAAGCAACCTGCAAGCATCGTGCCATGCAATTTTCGCGTTAAAAAATGCATGAACAGTCACTAACGCTATTTATTCGCCCGTTGTTCCTCAGATGAAATGTGCCCACTTGCACCACCACAAGCCACGATGCACCTTATTTGTTCACGCCACGCCCCAATATTGCGCAAATCACCATTCCATCGTTAATTATGTTTAAAAATAACAGCAATTGTTTTTAAGTTGTTTTAGTGGTGTTTCGTATTAATTGCGTTAAATTCCCTACAGTTAATATCGCTGTATAGTTTTTTTAAACTTAAAGGCCAAAAATTTACTAATTGCCTACAGGAGAAAACTGCCAGCATAGTGTTATTGCAATATGACCTTCGGCGCTGCCCCCTTTTAGCACATTATTCGCGTAGCGGGAGCGTCGTAATTTCCGTTAATTATGGCGAGTGAAATAGCCCATGACGTTTAACTGGAACTATATGTTTAGCCTGCTCAGCGATGTCGACTTTTGGCAGGCCACCTGGACCGTCATCAAATTAAGTTTGCTGACCTGGGCTTTCAGTATTGTGCTGGGATTTATTCTGGCGCTGGCTAAACAATCTCCGCGCAAGCTGCTTAATGCCCCTGCCCGCCTCTATATCTGGCTGTTCCGCAGCATGCCGCTACTGGTGCTGTTGATTTTTGTCTACAACATGCCGCAGGCGTTGCCGTCATTCGCCCCGGTGCTGAACGACCCGTTCTGGGCCGGGCTGCTGGCGATGGTGCTGAGCGAAGCCGCCTATATTGCGGAAATTCATCGCGGCGGACTGCTGTCAATTCCAAAGGGACAGAGCGAAGCCGCCCGGGCGCTCGGACTGCGCTATGCCGGCATCCAGTGGCGAGTGGTGATCCCGCAGGCGCTGCGCGTCGCGCTGCCTGCTCTGGCTAATGAGTATATCGCCATCGTCAAGCTCAGTTCGCTGGTATCGGTTATCTCCCTGACGGAGATCTTAATGGTCGGCCAGCGTCTCTATTCGCAGAACTTCCTGGTGATGGAGACCATGGCGGCGGTGGCGTTTTACTACATCCTGATCGTTACCGTCTTCGATTTCCTGCTTAAGCGCCTGGAAAGCTGGCTTGATGTTACCCAGCGTAAAACCACGCGCCCGGTGGATGCGGAAATGCTGCAACTGGCGACGGCCCGACGTCCGGCAATGGCGCGCAGCGTTAGCATCCCGCAGGCACCGGCGCTACAGGCCTCCAGGCTGCACAAAGCCTATAACAATGTCGAAGTGCTGGGCGCGGTCAGTCTGCAAATTCAGGCGGGCGAAGTGGTCTCCGTTATCGGCCCTTCCGGTTCCGGAAAAACAACGTTAATTCGCCTGCTGAATGGCCTTGAGCAGATAGATAACGGTGAGATCAACATTAACGGTCAACCGTTTATTCATCTGGATCGCCACGGGCAGCAGAAACCGCGCTTTATGGAGAACGCCGAACATCGCCAGAACATCGGTATGGTATTCCAGAGCTTCAACCTGTTCCCGCATCTGACGGTGTTCGGCAACCTGTTGCTGGCGCCTCGCTATCACCATCTGGCCAGCGAAGCGGAGCTCAAACAGCACGCCTGCGAGCTGCTGCATAAAGTCGGTATGCTGGAGCATGCGTGGAAGTATCCGCATCAGCTTTCCGGCGGCCAGCAGCAGCGGGTAGCAATTGCCCGCGCCTTAATGATGCGTCCGCAAATTATGCTGTTTGATGAACCCACTTCGGCGCTGGACCCGGAAAAAGTTAACGAGGTTCTGCAGGTTATCGAATCGCTCGCCCATGAAGGCATCACCATGGTTATCGTCACCCATGAGATGAATTTCGCCTTCAAAGTTTCCGACCGGATTGTATTTATGGAAAAAGGACGCGTGGTCTGCGACGACACGCCCCAGGCATTGCGCGACGGTCAGCATCCGCGCGTGGATGCTTTCCTGAAAGATGTCTCTTTGGCTTAACGCCTCTGTTACCGAAAGGAGAAAATAATGATCGCCCAGTGGCAAATCGAACAGTTTCATCAGCAAGGTTTTCTGGTTGTCGAAGATGTGTTTTCCGCGGAAGACATCGCGCTGTTACAGGCCGATTTCGACGCCTGG
The DNA here is from genome assembly GCF_005860775.1 of Klebsiella indica. GTDB lineage: Bacteria > Pseudomonadota > Gammaproteobacteria > Enterobacterales > Enterobacteriaceae > Klebsiella > Klebsiella indica. Next base: position 102,531 of record NZ_VCHQ01000031.1, on the reverse strand, counting down.
GTCGAAGAGAGTCGGCAACATAGCGAAGCCTGGGGCGAGACCCTGGACGGTCGCCCGCGTTTCGATATTGAAAGCGACCATGCGGCAGATCATCCCTCTCTGCGTCGGGTCAGTTCGCCCACAGAGATTTCTGCCGCCTACCGCCACGCCGCTCTGGAATCAAAAATGGCGGCGATTGCCGGTCAGCTTATCGGCGGCAGCGGCACCCGGTTCCACCACAGCAAGATTAACTCCAAGCTGCCGCACACCGCCACGCAGGTGAAATGGCATCAGGATTTCCTGTTTACCCCGCACAGCAACGACGACATCATCACCGCCCTGCTGATGGTCAGCGACGTGACGCCGGAAAACGGTCCGCTCAATGTGGTGCCCGGTAGTCATCACGGGCCGCTGTGGTCCCACTGGCAAAATGATCGTTTTACCGGCTCCGTGGACGAGACGGTTGAAGCGGCCCACTGTCAGCAGCCTCAGGCCTGTTTCGGTCCATCGGGCTCGGTGTGTTTTATGCACACCCGCCTGCTCCACGCCTCCAGTCCCAATGCAACCGACCTGCCGCGTACGCTGTTTATCAGCGTTTATGCGGCAGAAGATGCTCTGCCGTATGGCGAAAATCCGTTGCCCAGCATTCATACCGGACTGTTGGTTGCGGGTACAGAGAGCGGCCTGGTGCGCAGTACCGTTAATCATTTACGCCTGCCGCAAAAACCACGCGGCGCATCCTTTTTCGTCCAGCAGGCCGGTATCGATCGCGCCAGCATGTAATTTGCCCACTCTTTGGAGGTTGTATGAAACGTTTTAATGCTTTGCGTCCTGCCGCCCTGTTCCTGTGCGCCGCCGGCGCCCTGACGTCTTTTAGCGCGCTGGCCTTCCAGCAGCCGGGGAAAATCACCGCCGGTTCAGATATGACCTTTTTCCCGTATGAATATATGGAAAATAACAAGCCTGCCGGGTTCGATATCGAATTTCTGGCCGGGCTGGCGAAAACCATGGGTCGCGAGGCGGTGAATATTGATACCCGTTTTCCGAATTTAATTCCGGGATTACAAGGCGGACGTTTCGATATCACCAACTCGTCGATGTATATCACCGCCGCACGTCTGAAAGTTATCGACATGGTGCCCTATCTGAAGAGCGGCGAAGCGATCCTCGCCCTGAAAGGCAGCGCCTATCAGCCGAAAACGCCGGAAGAATTTTGCGGCCACAAAATTGGTTCAATGGGCGCCACCTCATGGCTGGCGCAGTTACAAAAGCTGTCGGCGGATTATTGCGTGAAAAAGGGCCTGAAGCCGATTGCGCTCAGCGAATATACCACCGATCCGCAAACGACCCAGGCGCTGCTGTCGCGAGCGGTGGAAGCGCAAATTACCGATGCGGCGGTGGCGCGCGGCGTCATTGATAAACTCGGCGATCGGGTGGTTATCTCCTCTAAGACGCTGATTTATCCGGTGCTTAATGGCTTTGGCGTGAAAAAAGGCAATAGTGAAGTGAAAACGGCGCTGGAGGAAGGGCTGAAAAAATTCAGCGCTACGCCGGAATACGCCGCGCTGCTGAAGAAATATAACTTCCAGGCGCCGACGGCAGAGGATCTGAAAACTCTGATGCCAACAGCGGAGTAATCATATGGCCTGGTCTCATGAAGAACAGATGCGTATCGACCTGGCGGCGACCTTTCGCATTATCGCTCACCTCGGGATGCACGAGGCGGTAGCCAACCACTTTAGCGCGGCGGTGTCGGCGGACGGTAAAAAGTTCCTGCTGAACCCAAAGTGGAAGCATTTTTCACGCATCCGCGCCAGCGATCTGCTGCTGCTGGATGCCGATGATGAAACCTGCGCCCAACGTGCGGATGTCGACGCCACCGCGTGGGCGATTCACGGGCAAATCCATCAGCGGCTGCCGGAAGTACGGGTAGTGTTGCATCTGCATCCGGTTTATACCACCAGCATCGCATGCCTGGCGACGCCGCATATCCCGCCTGTCGATCAGAATACGGCGCGCTATTTCAACCGTATCGCCGTCGATACCTTATATGGTGGCATGGCCGATACCACGGCGGAAGGGGCGCGACTGGCCGCGCTGCTGGCCGATAAGCGCCGCCTGCTGATGGGCAATCACGGCGTGCTGGTCACCGCGTCATCTATTGGCGAAGCTTTCGACGATATCTGGACGCTGGAGCGCGCCTGTCAGATTCTGGTGACCGCATGGTCAACGGGACAGCCGCTGAAGATATTGTCTGACGCGGTGGCGGAGAAGACCGCCCGTGACTGGGAAGGCATTGCGGATTTCTCCCGCCAGCACTTCGAGGAGATGAAGCAGATAATGATCGACGCCGATCCGTCATTGCTGGATTAGCATCAGGCAATACCCGCAGTTAAGCCAGTAACTGCGGTTTTTATGCGGGTTCGTCGTTTACCTGAGCACCCAAAATGATGAAGAACCAAGAGAGGCGACATGATTTGACTGAAACACATCAGCCAATGAGCAAAGAACCTCAGGCTTTCACCACAAGATCACTCTTTCCGTAGCCATTTGCCGTTGATGCCCTGCACATATTCCCCTGGCTGCGCCCTGGCGACCAGCTTCTGCCCGGCCATTTTCGCTACCTGATCCACCGACAGACTGTTGTCATCCGCCAGTTGCTGATAGCTGTCGCGGCGGGCGGCGTTGATCTGCTTAACCAGCGTCAGGGTTTCTTGATCCTGACGCAGCGGCGCAAGATAGCCGTCGAATGTTTCACCCACCCGCCCCTGTTGCCGCGCTTCGCTCAGGGTCAGCGCCAGCGCCTGAGTGCTGAACAGCGCACACGCCAGTATTGCGATTATCAGTCCTGTTCTCATCATCGCCTCAGAATAGATCGCTCCGCGATTTGAGCAGATTCTCAACGTCCTTATCCACCTTAATATGAATTTCATGCTCAATTTTAACATTCATGTTAATGGTGATTGGCTCCTTCGATGCCGCGATTTCAATGCGCGGCGTACAGCCCGCCAGCAGCATGATTGCCAGAAAAGCGGTGAGTAGTTTGATCATTACTGGTGTTCCTTACAGGTGTGACTGTCCTGACAGCGCGGTACGGGCAGCCTGGCGTTCTGTTCAAGCCACGCCTGCAGATTGTCGCCAAAACGCAGGCTGCGCCACAGGTCAAACATATTCTCTTCATGGGAATAGTTTAAGCGCACCGTATTGCTTTTGCCCTCTGCCCGGCTGGTGCCGCTAATCGTCGCCGTCAGCGTCAACATACCGAGATTATCAAGATTAATGCGCGTCCACGAGTTGGCCACTTCCATATAACGCAGCCAGTTAATCGCCGCCCCGGCGGAAACATTGTCAGCCACCAGCGCATCGGCGGTGTCTTTATCCAGGCGGATGGTCATCGGGCCGGGATTATGGAACCAGCCATCTTTAATAATCCATTTATCATTATCCAGCCACAGCGGCAGCGCACCGTTAAACGGCCCGGAGATGGCGAGCTGCTTCACTTTAAGCGCGCTGATTAACTCGCTGCTGGAGATATTTTGCAGACGCAGCAGCGCCGGATCGTGCTGCGGCATCCGCAATTGCTGCATCGTCAGCTTGCCGCCGAGAATATCAACGCTGACATTGCTTAATTGCAGGGGAGCGTCCTCGCGCCAGGGATAGGCGCCCTGAAGGTCCGCGGTCAGATTGCGGGCGGTAAACTGGTTGATGATATCGCCAATACGCAACGATACCGGACGGCGGGTGCCAAGTTGCCAGGTACCGTCGCTAAAGCGGAACGGCAGCACAAAATCGACGCCATTAATCTGGCTATCCGGCATCCAGGCGCTACCGCCTTTGAGCACCCCGTGGCCACCTGCTTCAAACCCCTGATCGGCGGCGGCGGAAAACGCCACCTGAGCATAAAGGGTGCCTTCCCGCAGGTTCATTTTCCACTCCGGCGGCACCAGCGGCTGGAAGACGGTTAATGACTGTCTCGGCCACCACGCCTCGCCGCGCAGGCGTTCGCCGTCCCAGCGTCCGGCGACGCGCACGGGACCAATGTTTTGCGCCTGCAGAGAACCGCGAAACTGAAACCCGGTGGGATCGCGACCATTGATTTGAAATTTAAGCGTCGAGGGCGGTAGCTCGCTGCCGCCGCTGAAGGTGGTTTTTCCGGCATCCAGCGATAGCACGCCAGTCAGTTTTGGATGCCGCGCATCACGCAGCCACTGAATCGGCTCATCCAGCGTCAGACGCGGGGAACTCACCAGCATGGTGCCATATTGTAGCTTATCAAAGCCGGTCGACAGACTATTGAGTACGATAGCGCTGTCGGCCCATTCACCTGCCCCTTTGACATCCCAGCGCGCCTGCATTGGCGTAAAATACCCTTCCCCCCAGTAACGCCACTGCCAGCGGCCACGATCGAGCATAAAATTGTCCGCCTGACCGTCAAGATGCAGCGTAAAGCCGCCCATTTTCTGTTCATGGGCGCGCAGGATGGCCTGCAAACGGCCATCCACGCCCTCGCGGGTAACGTTGACGCCCGCCAGCGGCCAGCGGATTTCATCAATATTGAGCGAATCAATGACGCTTCCCCGTGAGCGCAGCAGCGCGCCAGGGTGGAAAGCAAGCTCTGGCGCCGTCAGCGGGCCGCTCAGATGCGCGGGCAGCCTGGCATAAAAAATCAGATCGCCGAATTTAGCGTCCCCGGTTATCTGTAGCGGCATGTCGCTACCGTCCATACTGAGTTTACCGGGGCCAATATTGAGCACCACATTGCCTTTACCCGCTTTCCCCTGCGTGAGCACGTTAAGCCGCCCGCTCACCTGCATCTGCTCGGTTCCCTGCTGCCAGTTGCCAACAGAAAACGCGACACGCCCGCTCAGAGTGTTACCCGCATAGTCGGTATGCCAGCGCCCATCGCTGATAGCGATACGATCCGGGGTAATTTCCCACGGCAGGTCGAGCATGGGCTCCACCTCACCGCGCCGCGTCACCAGCAACTGCCCACGATTCGCCTGCCACATCAGTTCGGCATCCACCAGACCAGGGTTTTGCGGAAACGCGAACGTACTGAATAACTGACCATCGACCGGAAAACCGTTCGGTATCAGCGGCATATGGAACTCACCCACCAGCTTTACCGGCGCCTGATCGTCCACCAGCCGCGCGGAGAAATCGCTGACGGTGAGTGTCTGACCGCGCAGTCGCGCCTGGAGAGAAAGCGCTTTTCCGCTATAACCGATATCCTGTTGATGTGGTGTGAGCGACATCACCAGCCGCCCCTGCCATTTCTCCCACGGCGACAAGCGCAAATTTTCAATCGTCAGCCAGCTGTAGGGCAGCATCGATTGCCATTCGGCGAGGGTTTTCGGCGCGTCGGACGTCACTTCGCTTTCCGGCAGTTTATTCAGACAAGCGCTATTAATATCCAGTTCAGCGATATGTAAACGCCAGCGGCTGGGACGGGAAAGTTCGGCATTAGCAACGTGAGCAATTTCGCAGTCGCCAACCAGATAACGCAAATCAGGAATACGCAGCGAGGAGCGCGTCAGGCGCGGGCTTTCGTCAAAAGCGATCCGGGTTCCCGCGGGCAACCAGATGCCCGCCAGGGTGGGCACCCAATGGGTGAGCGTCAACAGCAAAGCCAGTGGCAGCAATACAAGTGCGAGTAACAGCGCGATGGCGGCTTTATATTTACCCTTCATGGGCAGCTAATATCCTGATTAGAAATAAGTAAAAGCCGAGAGGCCGTCATTGTGGCACGTTCGACCTGTGAGTTAAAGTTTCCATCCCATTTAAGCGTAGTCTCCCCCATATGATTCTCCAGCAGCTTATTGAGCCGGGGTTTAGTGTTCTCCTGCGACACTCGTTAATCCTGCGGTCATAAACGGATTGTGCTGTGGCGTTGATTATTTCACTGATGGCGTACGCTCAGGATCATTATTCACTGGTCTTACTGATGGTTTTCCTGCTGACCTTGAGCAAATCCTGTGCCGCCATTTCGCTGCTGATTCCTGGCACCTCCGGTCTGCTGTTGCTCGGCACGCTGGCCTCCGCCAGCGTAGGGCATTTCGTATTAATGTGGCTTAGCGCCAGCCTCGGCGCAATCGGTGGATTCTGGCTCTCATGGTTGCTGAGGCGCCGCTATCGGCACCATGTGTATCGTATCCGCTGGCTCAGCGCCGGGCGTCTCGCGCGCGCGCAGTTCTTTCTATGTCGCCACGGTGCCTGGGCGGTTTTTTTTAGCCGTTTTCTCTCCCCGCTGCGGGCAACTGTCCCGCTGGTGACCGGCGCCAGCGGAACGCCACTGCGACACTTTCAGATCGCTAACGTCAGTTCCGGATTGCTCTGGCCGCTAATCCTGCTGGCGCCGGGAGCATTGAGCCTCGGCTTTTACTGAACATCTTGTCTTTTAACGCGATTTCTTAACCCCTCGTTATGCTCTAGAATTATCACTATAAGCGGATGATTAAACTTATTTTTAATATTTGTACGTATATTTTAATTATGCTACCGTGACGGTATTATCACTGGAGAAAAATATTATGAAAATTGCGGTATACAGTACGAAGCAATACGATAAGAAATACCTGCAGCAGGTTAATGAAGCATACGGCTTTGAACTCGATTTTTTTGACTTTCTGCTAACCGAAAAGACCGCTAAGACCGCCAACGGCTGCGAAGCCGTGTGCATCTTCGTTAACGATGACGGTAGCCGCCCGGTACTTGAAGAACTGAAGGCGCACGGCGTGAAGTTCATTGCGCTGCGTTGCGCTGGCTTCAACAACGTCGATCTTGATGCCGCTAAAGAACTCGGCTTCCGCGTGGTACGTGTACCGGCCTATTCACCGGAAGCGGTCGCGGAACACGCCATCGGCATGATGATGTCGCTGAATCGCCGCATCCACCGCGCCTACCAGCGTACCCGTGACGCCAACTTCTCCCTTGAAGGGTTAACCGGTTTCACCATGCACGGTAAAACCGCGGGCGTTATCGGTACCGGTAAAATCGGCGTTGCCACGCTGCGTATTCTTAAAGGTTTTGGCATGCGGCTGCTGGCTTTTGACCCGTACCCAAGCGCCGCGGCGCTGGATTTGGGGGTCGAGTACGTCGATCTTGACACGCTCTACAAAGCGTCCGATGTTATCTCCCTGCACTGCCCGCTGACCGATGAAAACTATCATCTGCTGAATAAAGCCGCCTTCGAGCGAATGAAAGACGGGGTGATGATCATCAACACCAGCCGTGGCGCGCTGATCGATTCGCAGGCGGCGATTGATGCCCTGAAGCACCAGAAAATTGGCGCACTGGGAATGGATGTGTATGAGAACGAACGCGATCTGTTCTTTGAAGATAAGTCCAACGACGTGATTCAGGACGATGTGTTCCGCCGCCTCTCCGCCTGCCACAACGTGCTGTTTACCGGCCACCAGGCGTTCCTGACTGCTGAGGCGTTGATCAGTATTTCACAAACGACGCTTGATAACCTGCGCCAGGTGGAGGCCGGTGAAACCTGCCCTAACGCGCTGGTTTAATTTTCCTTTTCTTTTTGTGCTCCCGCTTCACAGGGGGCACATTCAGATATTCCCCACAGAAATGGTCTGCAGTACAGTTACAATCCCTTTATCTTATTGATGCTATAAATATTTCTGGAGAATAAATGAACAAGTTTGCTGCACTGCTGGCGACGGGAGTGTTACTGTCGGGCTGCGTTTATAACAATAAAGTGTCAACCCACGCAGAACAGCTTCAGCACCATCGTTTTGTGCTGACCAGCATCAACGGTCAGCCGCTGAAAGCCGCCGATAAGCCTCTGGAGCTGAGCTTTGGCGAAAAGATGCCAATAACAGGCAAAATGTACGTTTCAGGCAATATGTGCAACCGCTTTAGCGGCACGGGTAAAGTCTCTGACGGCGAGCTGAAGGTGGAAGAGCTGGCGATGACCCGCATGCTCTGCACGGACCCGCAGTTGAATACGCTGGATGCGACGCTGAGCAAAATGCTGCGCGAAGGCGCACAGGTCGACCTGACGGAAACGCAGCTGACGCTGGCGACCGCTGACCAGACGCTGGTGTATAAACTCGCCGACCTGGTGAATTAATAGCTTCCGCAGTTGCCGCCTGCCAGCGCTTGTTCGCTGCAACGCTTGCCATTAGGCAATGCGCACATGCCAATAAGCGAACCATCAAGCTGGCGGGCCACCGATACTGCCCCCCCGATCATCGCGCAGTTTGCCTGACCAGTGCTGCTCATCGCGGCACGCATCCCTGGCGACACGTGCGCCGCCGTCGCCTGCTGTACAGGCTCGCTGCTACAGGCCGACAGTAATAACGCGGCACATCCCACTAAAAACGCTGCTCGCATCTTCCCCCCTCAGAGACATCTGAAAATGAACAAACCCAAGAATAATAGGCAGCTCAGCGCGCCGCGTCGAGAGGCGAATCGGGTATTTATGCGCCTCATTAACATTTTCTGGCAATTTTTTTGCGCAGGATTGATCTGACGAACTGTGGCGAAGGTTTAGGTTTGCCTTATTCGCGCCCCCCGGCCAGCGGCGAAGGGAAAGAGTCACGACGCCCTGATATATTTCCACGACCGATCGCGTTTATCCCGTTTCCCGATGAATAGATTGAAGCATCTGACACCCTCTGGTTAGCTGATTTCGCCACTAACCGGGCAAAAATTGATCTCATCATTGATGGAGCGCAGATGAAGGACACAAATGCGAAAATGGTTAGCGGGTCAGTTTGCTAAAATAACCCTTATATAATTACAGGACTTGCGGCGTTTTGCCGGGTCGCTTCTTTATTTTGCGCAATGTAAGGGTGTCTTCTTATGATCACTATCGACGGTAATGGCGCGGTCGCGTCAGTTGCGTTTCGCACCAGTGAAGTTATCGCCATCTACCCGATTACGCCCAGTTCGACGATGGCGGAACAGGCGGACGCCTGGGCTGGCGATGGGCTGAAAAATGTCTGGGGCGATGTCCCCCGCGTCGTCGAAATGCAGTCCGAAGCCGGAGCAATCGGCGCGGTTCACGGCGCGCTGCAAACCGGCGCCCTGTCGACTTCCTTTACGTCATCCCAGGGGTTATTGCTGATGATCCCGACGCTGTACAAACTGGCGGGCCAGCTGATGCCGTTTGTGCTGCACGTCGCTGCCCGAACCGTAGCCACCCACGCGCTCTCTATCTTCGGCGATCACTCCGACGTGATGGCCGTACGTCAGACCGGCTGCGCGATGCTCTGCGCCAGCAGCGTGCAGGAAGCGCAGGATTTTGCGCTGATTTCGCATATCGCCACGCTACAAAGCCGGGTGCCATTCATTCATTTCTTTGATGGCTTCCGCACCTCGCACGAAATCAACAAAATCGCTCCGCTGGCAGACGATACCATTCGTAGCCTGCTGCCGCAGGATAAGATCGATGAACATCGCCAGCGCGCCCTGAACCCGGAACATCCGGTGATCCGCGGCACCTCGGCCAACCCGGATACCTATTTCCAGTCCCGCGAAGCGACGAATCCGTGGTACAACGCGGTCTATGAGTGTGTCGAAACCGCAATGGACGATTTTGCCGCCGCCACCGGACGCCAGTACAAACCCTTTGAGTTTTACGGTCATCCGCAGGCGGAACGCGTTATCGTGATTATGGGCTCCGCGATCGGCACCTGCGAGGAAGTGGTGGATGAACTGCTGCACCGCGGGGAAAAAGTCGGCGTGCTGAAAGTTCGCCTCTATCGCCCCTTCTCTGCGGCCCATCTGCTGCAGGCCCTGCCGGAAACCGCCCGCGCGGTGGCGGTGCTGGACCGCACCAAGGAACCTGGCGCTCAGGCCGAACCGCTCTATCTCGACGTGATGACCGCGCTGGCGGAAGCCTTCAACCGCGGCGAACGCGAAACCCTGCCGCGCACTATTGGTGGCCGCTACGGTCTCTCTTCAAAAGAGTTCGGTCCGGCGTGCGTACTGGCGATTTTCAACGAACTGAGCGCCGCTAAACCCAAACCGCGCTTTACCGTCGGTATCTACGACGACGTTACCAACCTTTCCCTGCCGTTGCTGGAAAATACCCTGCCATCAGAAGCGAAGCTGGAAGCCCTGTTCTACGGTCTTGGCAGCGATGGTAGCGTCTCGGCGACCAAAAACAATATCAAGATTATCGGCAACTCGACACCGTGGTTCTCACAGGGCTATTTCGTCTATGATTCAAAAAAGGCCGGCGGGCTGACGGTTTCACACCTGCGCGTCAGCGAAAAACCCATTCGCTCTTCTTATCTGATTTCCCAGGCTGATTTCGTCGGCTGTCATCAGTTGCAGTTTATCGACAAATATCAGATGGTCGAACGACTGAAGCCAGGCGGTATTTTCCTGCTCAACACGCCTTACAGCACCAATGAAGTCTGGTCGCGTCTGCCGCGGGACGTGCAGGCGATACTAAACCAGAAAAAAGCGCGGTTCTATATCGTCAATGCGGCGAAGATCGCCCGCGACTGCAGTCTTGGCGCGCGCATCAACACCGTCATGCAAATGGCATTCTTCCATCTGACGCAAATTTTGCCGGGTGATAGCGCCCTCGCGGCGCTGCAGGGGGCGATTGCCAAAAGTTACAGCAATAAAGGTCAGGAACTGGTGGAGCGTAACTGGCAGGCGCTGGCGCTGGCCCGCGAGTCTCTGGCGGAAGTGCCGCTCCAGCCGATCAATGCCAGCAGCCCAGACCGTCCGCCGGTGGTGTCCGACGCGGCGCCGGATTTCGTCAAAACCGTGACCGCGGCAATGCTGGCGGGGCTTGGCGATACGCTGCCGGTTTCCGCGCTGCCGCCGGACGGCACCTGGCCGATGGGGACCACGCGTTGGGAAAAACGCAATATCGCCGAAGCGATCCCGATCTGGAAGGAAGAACTTTGCACCCAGTGCAACCACTGCGTCGCCGCCTGCCCGCATTCGGCAATTCGCGCGAAAGTGGTCTCGCCGGAGGCAATGGAACATGCGCCGACCAGCCTGCACTCACTGGATGTCAAATCCCGCGATATGCGCGGGCAAAAATACGTTTTGCAGGTCGCGCCGGAAGATTGCACCGGCTGTAACCTGTGCGTTGAAGTTTGCCCGGCGAAAGACAGGCAAAACCCGGAAATCAAGGCCATTAATATGATGTCGCGCCTTGAACACGTTGAAGAAGAGAAAGTGAATTATGACTACTTCCTCCATCTGCCGGAAATGGATCGCAGCAAGCTGGAACGTATCGATATCCGCACCTCGCAGCTGATCACTCCGCTCTTTGAATATTCAGGGGCCTGTTCCGGCTGTGGCGAAACGCCGTATATCAAGCTGCTGACTCAGCTTTATGGCGACCGGATGCTGATTGCCAACGCCACAGGCTGTTCATCGATTTACGGCGGCAACCTGCCCTCCACGCCATACGCCACCGATGCCAATGGCCGTGGCCCGGCATGGGCAAACTCGTTGTTCGAGGATAACGCCGAATTCGGCCTTGGTTTCCGTCTCACCGTCGATCAACACCGTCAGCGCGTCATGCGTCTGCTGTCGCAGTTCGCTAATAAACTTCCGGCTGAGCTGAATGACGCATTGCATGCCGAAGCAACGCCTGAAATGCGCCGCGAGCAGGTGGCCGAGTTGCGCAAGGTACTGGCAAATGAAGAAGGTGCGAAGGAGCTGTTAACCGACGCCGACGCGCTGGTGGAAAAATCCATCTGGCTGATTGGCGGCGACGGCTGGGCCTATGATATTGGCTTTGGCGGTCTCGACCATGTGCTGAGCCTCAACGAAAACGTCAATATCCTGGTGCTCGATACCCAGTGCTACTCCAACACCGGCGGCCAGGCGTCAAAAGCCACGCCGCTGGGCGCGGTGACTAAGTTTGGCGAACACGGCAAGCGCAAAGCGCGCAAAGATCTGGGCGTCAGCATGATGATGTACGGTCACGTTTACGTGGCACAAATTTCGCTGGGCGCGCAGCTGAATCAGACGGTGAAAGCGATTCAGGAAGCGGAAGCTTATCCGGGACCATCGCTGATTATCGCCTACAGTCCTTGCGAAGAGCATGGTTACGACCTGGCCCTGAGCCACGATCAGATGCGTCAGTTAACCGCTACCGGATTCTGGCCGCTGTACCGCTTCGACCCACGTCGTGCCGATGAAGGTAAGCTCCCGCTGGCGCTGGATTCCCGTCCGCCGTCAGATGCGCTGGCTGAGACGCTACTGCATGAGCAGCGTTTCCGTCGTCTGAACGCCCAGCAGCCGGAAGTGGCCGAGCAACTGTGGAAAGATGCGACGCTGGATCTGCAAAAACGCTATGACTTCCTCGCCCAACTGGCCGGTAAGGCGGAAAAATCAGCGGCTGAAAGTTAATACGCTGGTGTTTCGCTGTCCATAATAAGCGCCCGGCCCGTTCAAAGCGCAAGGTGTTTGATGGGCTAAGGCAGCAAGTGAAATCCCCCTGATGAATCAGGTTCTGGGTCTCCTCCGTGTATGCCGGAGGAGACTTATTTTTCATGCCCTTAAGCACCATATTCAAAACAAAACAATATATCTGTTACCTTAAAATAATCGTCCGATGAATGATATATTGCTTCCAGGAACTGACGTAGCCGTAGAGGACGCCTGCCATGCACCATCATCCCGTAAAATCATCCCGAATCACCTCCATCGCTTATGACGACACATCAGGTACGCTTGAAATCCGTTTTCGCGATAACAAAACGCTACAGTATATCGGCGTGCCACCGCGTATTTACCGCGATTTTCTGCAGGTTGTTTCTAAGGGTCGTTTTTACGATGGCGTGATTAAAGGTAAATATACCGAGCGCCGCCGCGCCTGATGGCAAAAGTGTGAGTATGCTCAATGTACAATAATTGCCTGGATGGCCTACACTTTTAGTGGTTACATTAACAGGAGGTTTTATGAACAGAATGATTCTTGTGCCCATCGATGTTTCCGATACAGAATTAACTGACCGCGTTATCAAGCACGTTGAGTCTGAAGCCAGAATCGATGATGCCGAGGTCCATTTCCTGACCGTCATTCCCTCCCTTCCCTATTACGCTTCGCTGGGAATGGCCTATACCGCAGAGCTACCGGCGATGGATGATCTGAGAGCCGAGTCGGAAGCGCGGCTGAAAGAGATCGTGTCAAAGTTTAATATCCCTGAAGATCGCGTTCACTTTCACGTTTCAGAGGGCTCGCCGAAAGATAAAATCCTCGCGCTGGCGAAATCACTTCCGGCAGACCTGGTCATTATCTCTTCGCATCGTCCGGATATTACGACCTATCTGCTCGGTTCTAATGCCGCCGCCGTGGTACGCCACGCCGAATGCTCAGTGCTGGTTGTGCGCTGATCGCCATTAGCCCACAGGACTGCCCCCTAAAAGTTGCACATCCAACTGAGTCAGGAGCAGTCTTTATGGCACTATCAAAATACGCCCTGACGAGAACGCTGGAAGTTGTCAGCGACTATCAAGCCAACGTGTTACTTTTTCGGGTAAGTCTGGTGAAATCTCAAACCGGGTTTGCGCTGCCCACGGGGGCGAGTTCCGCCCGCAGATCAAGACTGGAGTGAATCGGATCTCGCAGCAGAAAGTTTCAGCGCAATGCCTGGAGGCATGGGGCGCGCGGGAAACGGCCCATGCCATTCGCAGCCAAGAGAGAGCATGTCTCTTCATAATGACGGTGAACCACACCGGCCACTGAATCAAACGGGCGAAAACAAGAAATACGCTATTTTTGCCAAAATCATCGATTAACGGAACCGATCGCTGCGTCAAAAAACCGGGTAAATGGCCTGTAACCATGAACCGACCAGCATCGACCGTCTCTGCCGCCATCCGCGAACTGGAAGCCCGGCTTGATGCCCGCCTGTTTCACCGGACCACTCGTCAGGTGTCGCTGACCTCTGACGGGGAAACATTTTATACACGCTGTCAGGTTGTCGTTCAGGACGTCGAGGAGGCAGAGAACCTGTTCAGGCGAACCCGTGCTCAGGTTACGGGGAAAATTCGAGTTGATGTTCCCGGTCGGGTCGGGAGAGGTATCATTATTCCCGCGCTGCCCGATTTTTTTTCCCGCTACCCGGCCATTCAGGTAGAGCCAGGCGTGACAGACCGTAGCGTCAATCTCGCCGAAGAGGGCACGGACTGCGCCGTACGTGTCGGTGTGCTAAATGATTCGGGTATGGTGGCCAGGAGGGTTGGATATCTCAGCATAATCAACGTGGCGTCACCGGCCTATATCACCCGCTACGGTATGCCGTTATCTCCGCAGGAACTGACCAGGCATATTGCGGTTGGGTATTCTTCTCCCACAACAGGTCGCCGGGAACGTTGGGAGTGGGAGTGCGATGGTGAGATACTCAGCACCGAGGTTGATTCGCTGTTGACGGTAAATAATGCCGAAGCGTACATCGCGGCCTGCGTGGCTGGCATGGGGCTGATCCAGATCCCCGAGTACGACGTACACGAAATGCTGACCGCCGGTACATTGCACACGGTGATGCCGGATTTTCTGCCGCGCCCGCTGCCGGTTAATATTCTGTACTCACACAGAAGGCATCTTTCGCGCCCGCTGCGATTATTTATCGAATGGCTGATGCCGCTGCTGCAGGAAAAAATGCACTTAATCCCGTTTAATAACTAAAGAGCAGGTTTATCGATGCGTTCCTGATTCGCCCACACCAATACTGGTTATTTATACGGAATCAGCGCAATCATTTTCTCCTGCGCTGATTTATAACACGCAGAATTTCGTGGGGCTGGCGGGTAGCGAAGCGCTCATCCTCAACGAATTGACCAGACGAGCGCACCGGGTTGCCTATGGCAGACCTGCCGGTAAAGTCGATGGTGGCGCTGTCCATGCTATTCATGTCATGGCACAGAGCAACTCAGCGTGTCACTCAATCGATAAACAAATCACCAGGGCATTTATCAGGACAACTCTGAAAGATGACCGGAAAACCACGAACGTCTGGTTTATCAACCAAGCCACCAATACAATCATTCATGGTGTCTGTTCTGCCCGAATGGCACCAGCCTGCCCGGCAGCTCTTGCATACGGCTGTCGGGCGGGACGCTAAATTAATGTGTTCTGAATCACATTTCCGGTGTAGTTTAGTGGAATATTCTTACTCACTGGGCCGTCAGATAATGAAAATCCTCATAACGATCCCAATCATACTGATCTTATTGGTTTTTATTACCAACATCTTTTTAAAGAGTCCGTCACCCAATAACGTCAGAAATAAATGTATGTGGTTTGATGGCGTCATACTGACGTGTATAAAACACCGCGTGATGAGTGATGACATGTAGATGTCTCCGTCACATCTGCGACGCCCCCTGCCGAATATTGATCGCATAAGCGTTTATCGGGAAATAGTTGTAAACCGTTTTATCTCTGTACCAATCATGTCTGTAACCTGTATCCGTTATCGCGCCGCTCCCCGGTCGCGGAACGGAAAAAGGCAAAATCTCATCGCATATCGGCAATAGAGGGGAAGACGCCGCAAAACGCGCTGGCATTCACCGCAGGAATCCGTACCATACGCGGCATACTTTTGCCTGCTGGCTCCTGACGGCTGGCGCAAACCCGTCTTTTATAGACAATCAGATGGGGCATGAAAACGCGCAAATGGTGTACGACGTTTATAGTACATGGATAGAAAAGATGAACGGCGACCAGGTTTCTATGCTGAATTCCCGGCCTGGGCTCTAACACATTTTGCCCCCTATATGCCCTTTTTCGATTTTGAGAATGTTAATAATGCAAGAAAATCATAACTTTACAAAGAAAGAGAAATACAATATCGATAAGTTGCAGAAGCGCCTGCGCCGCAATGTAGGCGAAGCGATCGCCGATTTTAATATGATTGAAGAAGGCGACCGCATTATGGTTTGCCTCTCCGGCGGTAAAGACAGCTACACCATGCTGGAGATTTTGCGCAGTTTGCAAAAAAGCGCGCCGGTCTCTTTTTCGCTGGTAGCGGTCAACCTCGATCAAAAGCAGCCGGGCTTCCCGGCGCATATCCTGCCAGCATATCTTGAGCAACTGGGCGTTGAATATAAGATTGTTGAAGAGAACACCTACGGCATTGTTAAAGAAAAAATCCCGGAAGGTAAAACCACCTGTTCACTCTGTTCTCGTCTGCGTCGCGGTATTCTTTATCGCACGGCAACGGAGCTGGGAGCGACGAAAATCGCCCTGGGGCATCACCGCGACGACATTCTGCAGACCCTGTTTCTGAATATGTTCTACGGCGGGAAGATGAAAGGTATGCCGCCGAAGCTAATGAGCGACGATGGTAAACATATCGTTATTCGTCCGCTGGCCTACTGCCGCGAAAAAGATATTGAG
This sequence comes from Klebsiella indica, assembly GCF_005860775.1. Classification (GTDB taxonomy): domain Bacteria; phylum Pseudomonadota; class Gammaproteobacteria; order Enterobacterales; family Enterobacteriaceae; genus Klebsiella; species Klebsiella indica. The sequence continues at coordinate 86,210 of NZ_VCHQ01000031.1, read as the reverse complement.
CGTTTCTCTCAGGCCAAAGCGTTCCCAATCATTCCATGCAACCTGTGCGGCTCACAGCCTAACCTCCAGCGTCAGGTGATTGCCGATATGCTGCGCGACTGGGATAAACGCTATCCGGGCCGCATCGAAACCATGTTCAGCGCAATGCAGAACGTGGTGCCGTCGCATCTGAGCGACGTCAATCTGTTCGACTTTAAAGGTATTCACCACGGATCCGCAGTAGTCAACGGCGGCGACCTGGCGTTCGATCGCGAAGAGATCCCGCTGCAGCCTGCAGGCTGGCAGCCGGATGAAGATGAAGCGCAACTGAATGAACTACGCCTGAACGTTGTCGAAGTGAAATAACCGCCCCGCGTCTCAGATCGTCACCTGAGACGCGCTTTCTTCGCTTATTTCAGTAAGCGAACCCGGCAGGCTTTACCTTTAATTTTCCCGTTTTGCAGCAGCTTAAACGCCTTATGCGCCACCGGCTGACGCACGGCGACATAGACATGCGCCGGATGGACGTTGATCTTACCGATGTCTGCGCCATCAAGGCCGATATCGCCGGTTAACGCGCCCAGCACATCGCCCGCGCGCATTTTAGCCTTCTTACCGCCATCAATACACAGCGTAGCCATCTCTGCCTGCAGCGGCACAATGTTGCTGCTCGTCGGGCCGTTTATCCAGTTCAGCTTCAGTTGCAACATTTCCGCAAGAATATTCGCCCGCTGCGCCTCTTCCGGCGCGCAAAGGCTGATAGCCAGCCCACTTTCGCCGGCGCGAGCGGTACGGCCAATGCGGTGTACGTGAACTTCCGGGTCCCAGGCCAGCTCATAATTCACCACCAGCTCCAGCGACTTGATATCCAGCCCGCGAGCGGCGACGTCTGTCGCCACCAGCACCCGCGAACTGCCGTTGGCGAAACGCACCAGCGTCTGATCGCGATCGCGTTGTTCAAGATCGCCATGCAGCGATAACGCACTCTGCCCGGCAGCGTTCAGCGCATCGCAGACGGCCTGACAATCTTTTTTGGTGTTACAGAACACCACGCTCGAGGTGGGCTGATGCTGGCTCAGTAACTTTTGCAGCAGCGCGATTTTACCGTATTGCGTGGTTTCGAAGAACTGCTGTTCGATAGCCGGCAGCGCATCAACAGCATCAATTTCAATGGATTGCGGGTTATTCTGCACCCGGCCGCTAATAGCCGCGATAGCCTCCGGCCAGGTCGCGGAAAACAACAGCGTCTGACGTGAAACCGGCGCAAAACGGATCACTTCATCAATGGCGTCGCTAAATCCCATATCCAGCATCCGGTCCGCTTCATCCATCACCAGCGTTTGTAAGGCATCCAGCGATACGGTGCCCTTTTGCAGGTGATCGAGTAAGCGCCCCGGCGTAGCGACAATAATATGCGGCGCATGCTGGAGCGAATCGCGCTGAGCGCCAAAAGGCTGACCGCCGCACAACGTCAAAATTTTAATGTTTGCCAGGAAGCGAGCCAGACGACGAAGTTCTCCGGCCACCTGATCCGCCAGTTCACGGGTCGGACACAGTACCAGCGCCTGGGTTCGAAACAACGATGGGTCAACGTGCTGGAGTAATCCGAGGCCAAATGCCGCCGTTTTACCGCTGCCGGTTTTCGCCTGCACGCGCACATCTTTACCCGCGAGGATAGCCGGTAAGGCCGCCGCCTGGACCGGGGTCATCGACAGATATCCCAGTTCATTCAGGTTAGCTAGCTGGGCGGCGGGCAAAACATTCAGAGTTGAAAAAGCGGTCACAATAATTTCTCGCATTACATTAAAGGGCGGACAATTCGCAGGCGCGTATCCTCGCAGATCTCCGCCGCCGATGCGACAACTTAATCGGTTCATCGTCAGGCGGCGGATCCGGTAGCGGATGCGGGCGCGGCCGGGGATCTGGTACAGGAATCGGCTCATTCGGTTCAGGGGGGACAGGTATTGAGTTTAGCGACTGATAGCACATATTGACTCCGGTGATGGGCGGGTACACCCATTAAGCGTAGAAGCTGACAAAGAGGGCGCAAAAAAAAGCCGACTTAATAAAGTCGGCGTCGTACGAATCAATTGTGCTATGCAGTAATTCAAAAAAGGAAGTAAGACAATATGGAGCGCAACGCCCATCGCTTGACGTTGCATTCACCTGCGTTAAGGATATTGCCCTGAACAGGGGGAGAGTTTATTGATTTCGCTCAAACATTACCGGGTTTTCAGCATCATCATTATGATAAAAGGCGATTCTTTACAACCATTTACTACGATGCAACCACCATGTAACACCCCCAATGAGAACAACTAACATTACGCAGAAAACCAGGAACCCCATATGCCAGCTGTTACCCGGGATCCCGCCGAGGTTAACGCCAAACAGTCCGGTTAAAAAAGTGCTCGGCAGAAAGACCATTGCCATCAGCGACATCGTATACGTTCTGCGTGATAGCGATTCTTGCATAATTTGCGCGATCTCATCGCTCATCACCGCCGTGCGGGAAATACAGCTATCAATTTCATCCAGCCCACGCCCCAGACGCTCGGCAATATCCTGCATCCGCCGCCGATGGTCGTCTGTCATCCACGGCAAACGTTCACTGGCCAGACGGGCATAAACATCGCGCTGCGGCGCCATATAGCGGCGCATAACGATAAGCTGCTTGCGCAACAGCGCCAGAAAGCCGCGGGGCGGTATCTGCTGGTCCAGTAAATCATCTTCCAGATCGATAATCCGGTCATGAAGTTGCTCAATAAACTCGCTGGCGTGATCGGTCAGCGCATCACAGACTTCCACCAGCCATCTACCGCCGTCTACCGGACCATTCCCCTCACGCAAGTCACCAAGTACATCGTCCAGCGCCAGAACTTTACGCTGCCGGGTTGTGACGATTAAACGCTCGTCCATATACAGGCGCATCGCCACCAGTTGGTCCGGGCGCTCATCAGTGCTGCCGTTGATACAGCGCAGCGTAATTAGTGCCCCATCGCCAATCCGCGTCACGCGGGGGCGCGTGCTTTCTCCGGCCAGCGCACCGCGCACATTATTGGGCAGCAGCGACGTCGACGCCAGCCATTGCGCGCTGTCAACATGGGTATAGTTAAGATGCAGCCAGCAAGGATGTTCCTTATCAATAATGTCGCTGTCCGCCAGCGGCTTCACGCCGCCCTGCCCGTCCAGCACCCAGGCAAAAATGGCATCCGGCACCTGGAGTTGCGAGCCCTTAATTGCGTCCACTGAACCTCCGTTAACTTATGCTGATTTCCGTAGTCTAGCCCTACACAACGGTTACGCAAGAGTTAGTCGCGACATGCCACTGAATTCACTGATGAAAAAGCACAGAGAATGGGGAAAAAACCTATTGGCGGGCTAACGTCCACAGGAAACCGAATCACTGCGGCCCTGCGGGTGACAACCCGACGAGCGTGATCAGCGCTTCGACGATAGCATGAATCGTAGATAGCAACGCTTTACAGCTTCACCCGCAACAAATCACTCAACCGGGTGGTGTAGGCTGGCGACAGCCTGTGCCGCTTCATCTCCCAGCGACGCGCGATTCCTTGCCCAGCAAACCAAAGCTGACCTTTCTCTCGTTGATTGACGGAATCCAGCACCGTCATAAGTGCTTCACTATTAGCATGTGGTTGATAGTCATCAAACAATCCGAACTGCGCCACGCCCTGGCTAAAGAAGTCCCCCAGCATCACCCCGCACTTTTGATACCGGTATCCCTCCCGCCAGATTGTATCCAGGCATTTTATCGCCGCCTTGATAATATCCCGACTATCCCGGGTCGGGATCGGGATGTGGGTACCGGCGTTTTGGCCGTAGCAGGCTTCATTACCCGCAAACGGACTGGTTTTCACAAAGGCGGAAACATAGCGACAATATTGATGCTCGGCGCGCAGCTTCTCGGCGGCGCGCGCCGCGTGGCTGCATATGGCTTCCCGCATCAGTTCGTATTCAGTCACCTTATGACTAAATGAACGCGAGCAGATAATTTGCTGTTTACTCGGGATAAATTCTTCCAGTGCAAGGCAGGGTTCGCCGCACAGTTCTCGTACAGTACGCTCCAGCACGACGCTGAAATGCTTTCTGATCAGTGCAGTTGGCGTTCCGGCAAGCTCAAGCGCGGTGTTAATCCCCATCGCATTGAGTTTTTTCGCGGTGCGGCGGCCAACGCCCCAGATGTCACCGACGTCAACCCGCGCCAGCAGTTTCCGCTGCCTGACCGGCAAAGAGAGATCGACAACACCCGAGAATGTTGACCATCTTTTTGCCGCATAATTGGCCAGTTTGGCCAGCGTCTTCGTCGGCCCGATCCCCACGCCCACCGTCAGGCCGGTGCACTGGAGCAATGTACTTCGCACATGGCGACCGAATGCTTCAAGCTCCTCAGAACGGTGCATTCCGCTAAGATTCACAAAGGCTTCATCAATGGAATATTGATAAACCGCAGGAGCCAGCTCTTCAAGCAGCGTCATCACCCGTTGGGACATATCACCGTACAGCGCATAATTGCTGCTGAATACCGCCACCTGATGGCGTTCAAACTGCGATTTCACCTTGAAATATGGCGCGCCCATCGGGATCTCCAGCAATTTAGCCTCATCATTTCTGGCGATCACGCAGCCGTCATTGTTGCTTAACACCACCACCGGACGCCCGCGTAAATCCGGGCGAAAAACCATCTCGCAGCTGGCATAGAATGAATTGACATCCACCAGGGCAAACATTAACGAAACCTGTTGATACTGAAAGTGACAACACCAAAAATCTCCAGATCTTCGCCGTCATTGTGTAGCACAATCGGCGGAAAATCGGGATTCATCGGCAGCAGTTGCATGATGGGATGAGTGCACAAACGCTTAACCGTATATTCACCGGCCAGTGAAGCAATGATGATATCGCCATGCTTCGCTTTCAGACTGCGATCTACCACCAGCAGCGAGCCTTCATAAATACCGGCGTCAACCATCGACATGCCTGTCGCCATGACAAAATAGGTTGCCGCAGGATGACGGACACACAGCTCGTTGAGGTCAATCCCCTTCTCAATGTAATCCTGCGCCGGACTGGGAAATCCACACTGAACAAGGTCGCTAAACAGCGGAATCGACATGACCTGGCGCAATTCAACCGGTTTGTAGAACATCATAATAAACTCACTTGCAATGATACTGTGTTTTTATACAGTATCGATATTTACCAGGAATTTATCAACCCACCTGTCGCCCCCTGGCGTGAAGGCATTGAAGTTGTGGGGAATTTAGTCTGTCGTGAGCGCCGCTGGCGGCCCAATGGCTCCAGACAGAAGGTTCGTGCTCCCGGCACTTACCGATGGTCGGCCATTGTACGCTGGAAATTTCCGCTCATTGAGAGGAGGATAGAATCCGTTAGTCCGCTCTGTGATCACAACCTGTGGGTGCCCACCAGGCATACCGCGAAGACCCCATAGCAATAACGGAGATTGCCTACGGCGGAAAAGCCAATAAGAACTCGCTGTCGCACGGCTGTAATACAAACGTTGTAAGATAGGGTTCGGAGGCCATCAGTGCAAAAGCAAAAACGAGGTGAAGAGATGGAAACAGTAAAAGCCAGCAATCTGGAACAGGCAAAGCAGCTTCTGCAGTCCGGCGAGGCCATAAAAATCGAACTGGATTTCGAACTTGATTCGGATACGTTTTTTAAGTTTGCCGTCGAATACTGTGTCAATGGGGCGAAGCTCACGCGCGTTGGCGATCGCTTCGTTATTTCACGTAAAAAAAAGTAATCGGCGAATCATCCCCAACCATTCACAGCATCACGCACGTTTGCGTTTTTTAGCTTCTGTGATGGCGACGGTCAGAATAAAATGGACGCAAGAAATTAACCTGTAAAATTGACATGTCGCGCATTTTCGTTAACGGTAGAGGAATAATGTAGCCTCGGTATCTCACCGAGGGTTAAATCGTGAAAAAATTATTAATATGTTGCTTGTTCGGCGCAACAGCAGGAATTATTGCCAGAAAAATGCAAAAAATCGCCGATAACCAGGCATTAGACCTCTTAATCAGCGCCGTTGGTGTTGAAAACTTCTTTAGCGTCGCGCCTGCCTATGATGGTGTTCTGGTCGCTCCGCATATTCAGTATAAGATTGAAGAGTTTATTAACGCGTTGAGATCCGGGCAAGAAATCGCTGTTATTGAAAGTTTGCCTTATGCTTCATTTGACGGCGAAAAGATTCTCAACTTTGCGATGAATACGATGCCTCAATCTCTGGCGTAGTCAGACTGCTGCCCTAAAGAACCCGCGAAATCACGGGTTCTTTCATGACGGCTTATCTGAACGGCGCGTCCAGGGGCACTTCAGCGTCAGGCTCGTGAGTGATGCGGTTGCGAAGATCGCGACGAATCATCTCAATTGCCCAGAACCAAAAGATATGTCCCACCAGTTCCGAAATATACTCATCCGCCGGAATATTCAATAATGAAGGCGTCAGGCCCAGTAACGGAAAAGAGATCCAGTGAACGGCGATAGTGGCGACAATACCTGCCCATACCCCCTGCCATAATTTAACCTTCGGGAAAACTTCGGCAACAACGCAATAGCCGACGGCAAATACCAGAGAGAATATAATATGCGTGACCATCACCGGATTGATAATGTGCTCGGAAAAAGTATACACCGTATGGGTGGGGTCTATTCCCAGGTAGTCGCGCAGGAAAAGATAAGGGGGATTAAATTCATCCCTGCCGCCGGAGAAAGTACGCGGCGGCAAAGGAACTTCTGCCCCCCATTTCACAAACGCCGACATAATCCCTGCAATCACCCCGACAAATAGCGCTACGCCATAACGACGCCGACCGGGTTTTGTTTGTACAAAAAAATCTTTAATCGCCATAAAATTCACCACCAATACATTACATTTATTTTCCGTATGTAATATTTAATGCATTGATGATTATCGATGTTGATCAAGATCACAGTTTTATGGAACTAGCGTGACTTTTGCTCTCTATTTTATTGATGAAAATCACTTGATTTCCTGCGACATTGACAGATAACCGTACCTGGTCTTTTGTTTCTGCATATCAACAGCATTGATATGCGCAGATATCACACCTTCGTCGTCAAACAGGCGTGATATTCCCGGATCAATCCATTGCGCTTGTCATCAGTTCTTTTGCCGAATGCAGCCGGATATAAGCCACCCACGCCGCCAGCAACGTGAATGCCCCGGCAAACAGGAAGCAGGCCGCATAGCCAAAATGTTGAGCAACAACGCCGCCGATAACGCCAGCCAGAATGGCGATTGCCGCGTCAGTACATTGAAAGAGGGTGAAGTCGACACCGGCCTGCAAAGGCGATGAAAGCGACATCAGCGTGGCATAAAGACAGACCAGCGCGCAGGCCAGCGAAATGGACTGGACAATGACCAGACACTGGAGAACCGGCAGCAGCAGATGACCCGGCGCCATCATGAGCGTCATCACCACCGCCAGCAGCGCGATCCCCTGGACGCCATAAGCCGTCAACAGCGCTCTGCCGGGTGAGGTGTATTTCATCAGCAATCCGCCGGCCAGCGTTCCTGCTATGCCCGCTGCAATATTGCCGCCGCTGAACAGCGCGCCCAACGCGGACATGCTCAACCCATGATCCAACAACAGCGGCGCCAGAAGAGGCAGCACAAACCGCATGCCTGAATTCAGCATCAATACCAGCAGTAAGCCCAGGCGTGCCTGTTTCCTCCTTAGCGCATAACCTAACGCCGGAACATGCGGGATAGTCGCTGTTCGCGTCGGCTCCGTAATGCGCCACAGCGGGAATGACAGCGCCATAATCAACATCGCCATCATCAGCATGGCGACAGGCCAGCCGGATGCTGCCGACAGCATCAGGAACACCCCGCCGCCGCACATCATTCCCAGATAGCTACCGCCGACCTGCACGCTGTTTCCCCAGCCGTAACCCGCGCGGGTCAGTTGATCGACGCAAAAGCCGTCGCTGGCGATATCAATGGTGGAGGCGACCGTACCTGCCACCATAAACAGAACAAATAACGCGACGATTTGCGTATCGGGGAATCCCCCTTCTCGCCCAAACCAGCCAATCGCTGCGGCAATCATCAGTATCGCCGCTAACGCGACCTGACCACGCAGGATTAACATGCGGGAACGGCGTTCCTGGCTACCGGGCGGAAGCCGCCAGCGCTCGATCCACGGCGCCCAAATAAACTTCAGCGCCCAGGGCAGCATGAACAGGGTTGTCGCACCGGCAAGCGCCAGCGAGCCGCCAGCAGCGCGCACCAGCGCGGGTAAGGACTGCATAGACAGCGCCGATACCAGGCTCTGCGTCACATAGACGCCGGCAATAGCAAAAATCACCCGCCCGGTCGTCAACGTCAGCGGTTTCACATTCGACTGAACATCACTCATGCACCCACTCTCCAGACGCGGAAACCCCGTCGTCGCGCCACACGCGCGCGGCCATTTGCGCCTGCCACAGCGCCTGATAACGTCCATGATGAGAGAGCAATTGCGCATGGGTACCCTGCTCAACCACCTGTCCCTCTTCCATCACCAGAATGTTTCCGGCCCCGGCGATGGTGGATAAACGGTGGGCGATGATAATCACCGTCCGGTTGTGAACCAGGTTATCGATCGCTTTTTGCACCGCCAGCTCGCTTTCAATATCCAGCGCGGCGGTCGGTTCATCGAGAATGACGACCGGCGCGTTTTTCAATAACGCTCTGGCAATGGAAATCCGCTGGCGCTCGCCGCCCGATAGCTGGCCACCCATCTCTCCCATTGGCGTCAGCCAGCCTTGCGGAAGGCGGGAAATAAACTCAAGGCACTGCGCAGCGCGGGCGGCCTCTTCCACCTCCTGTCGCGTCGCCTGTGGGCGCGCGATACGGATATTCGCCAGCAGCGTGTCATCAAACAGCCAGACATCCTGGAAAACAACAGAAATCAGGCTATTGAGCTGTTCCGGCGTCAGGCGGCGAATATCGACGCCGCCAATAGAAATCTGCCCTTGCTGCGGATCGGCATAGCGCATTAACAGTTTGGTGACCGTGGTTTTGCCTGCGCCGGAGGCCCCCACCAGCGCGCTCATACTGGCTGCCGGGAACGTCAAAGAAACATGATTAAGCGCGTGGCCGTCGCCTTCTTCGTAGCGATAGCTGACGTTGTCAAAGCGGATATCATAACGTTCCGGCATCTCGCTTTGCGCTGCGACGGGAAGCGGCGCTACCGCCATAAACTGCTCAATCCGTTGCAGGGCGCTGGCGATCAGTTCCACAACCGAGGTGTAGCTGATAAACATCGCCATCGGTTCTGCGAAGCGCATAATCATCGCGACGGCGGCAATCAGAAAGGCGAGGTTCAGAGTGCCCGTCACCACCCAGACGATCCCGGATAACACCACCACCTGTAGGCCCAACTCCACGACGCTGGCGATCAGCATCGTCGCGCCAGCGCCCTGGCGGTGAGTGCGGGTCTGTAAGTTTTCCAGCGCATTGAAATGCGCCAGCAGCGCCCGGCTTTTATCGGCATCGCTGCCGCAGGTGCGCAATACCATCATCCCCTGAGCAAATTCAACGATATCGCCGCTCAGCCGCTGGTGCGCTTCCCCCAGCGTCTGCATTTGTCGCCGCATCGCCGGGCGGCGCCAGTAATAAAACGGCACCAGCAGAGGGAAGATCAGCAACATCACCAGCCCCAGCCGCCAGTCTATCCACAATGTCGCCAGCGACGCCGTCAGCGGCGTGACAATGGTGAGCAGCAAAATATTGGCTATCGCGATAACATAATTGAGGTTTTCATCCACGCTGCCCAGCAGCAAGGCGTTCATTTCGCCCGCCCTGCCACGCTGGAGCTTCTCCAGCGGCACGCGGCGTAACTGCTCGCCAAGTCGCAGGCGCAACTCATGGGTGGCCTGCGCCAGATGACCACGGTATTCAAAGCCCAGGCCATACCAGCGTAGCGCCAGCGTCACAATCGCGGCGACGCTGAAGGCCACAGCCCAGTTGAGAAGTTGCGGCGCGTCTCCCCGTAACAGCGCATCAATGATCGGATAAAGACAAGCAAAGGCGATCCCCTGCATGAATGCCGCCAGCAACAGCGCCAGCATACTGCGCCGCAGCATCCTGGCCTGGCTGCCAACGCTGGAGATAAGCTGGCGCCAGATGACGCGCCAGGCCAGGTTATCCGCAGGATTATTGTCTTTCATTTTCCACCACCTCTTCCTGTGTTCCACCCGGCACCCAATGCTGCGCCTGCTGATAGTGTTGCCAGAGCCGTTGATACAGGCCGCCCTGCGCCAACAGTTGCGTATGGTTCCCCATTTCCCTGAGCTGTCCGTCGGAAAACAGCAATATCACATCGGCCTGAGTCACCATTGAAAGACGATGCGCGACCATGATGACCGTCCGGCCGCGCATGGCCGCCGCGAGCGCCTTGATAAGCGCCGCTTCGTTTTCCGGGTCAGCAAACGCCGTCGCCTCATCGAGCACCAGGATGGGGCGATCCTGCAAAAGTGCCCGGGCGATAGTGATGCGCTGCCGCTGGCCGCCGGAGAGAAATACCCCGCGTTCCCCGACTCGCGTGTTGTAACCTTCTGGCAGCGCGCTAATAAAATCATGGGCCTGCGCCACTCTGGCCGCCGCTATTACCGCCTCCAGCGGCGTATCCGGCGCGCCCAGACGAATGTTATTGGCTATCGTGTCGGCAAAAAGGAAGTTGTCCTGAAACACAAATGAGAGTTGCTTCATCAGGGTGTCCGTCTGCATATCGCGCAGATCCACGCCGCCAATACGGATATGGCCTTTGTCCGGGTCGGCGTAACGCAGCAGCAAGCGCGCTACGGTGCTTTTTCCGGCGCCGCTTGGCCCGACCAGCGCCACAATTTGCCCGGCAGGCACATGAAAGCTCACCTCCTGCAACGCGGCGCCAGTACGCGCTTGCGGATAATGAAAGCTCACCTGCTCAAAGGTAATGCTCGCCTCTTTCGGCTGCTGGTCAGACAGCGGCAGCGATAACGCCGGCATCGCGAGAACCTGATAAATACGTTGAATGCTTAAACGCGTTTGCGCGACCAGGTTATTGAGCATCATCATTGGCATTACGGCTTCGGCCATTCCGCTGCCCAGCAGTAAAACGGCCACCCACGCGATAAAATCGAGACTGCCATAGTGCAACAGGCCGTATCCCGACCAGATCAGGACAAACAGGGTCGGGAGAGGATTCAGAATCGAGAAGGAAAAACGCGCTGAAAAACCGGCTTTGCGATACCAGGTTTTGAGCACATCGACCCACTCTTCAAGGGCGCGTTGATAGCGCAAAAAACTGGTGCTGCCGCTATCAAACGTTCTCACCACGGGCATGGCCTGCACGAACTCAATAACCGCCGCACTGACCTGCTCGCGCGCCTTATGATAACGCTGAGCCATATCTTCCGAACGCTGGCGGGCGAGCACGAGAACAACCGATCCAAACGCCAGTACCCCCAGCGTCGCGATTGCCAGCCGCCAGTCCAGCCAGAACAAGATAACGATTGTCGCCAGCGGCATGATGATCGCGCGGGCATAGAGCGGCGTGCTGTCGGCCACAAAGATATGTAACGACTTCACGTCATCCAGCATCACTTTCGCCACTGACCCGCTACCCATTTGCTGTAACACACCAGGCGGAAGCTGCAATGCTTTACGGGCTAACCTGCTGCGCAGAATGTTCTCCAGATGAAAAGCCGCGTAATGAGAGGTATTGAACGCCTGCAAGCGCAGAACAAAAGTTAAGACCACGCAGCCGATCACGCCGCCCAGCGGCCAGGCCGGAATAGCGTCAGGCGTCGCGCGAATGTCACGCAGGCTCCACGCCAGAAAAAGGAGCGCCCCCAGGCTGGTTAATGCCGCCAGCCCCGCCAGCGCCATCGCTAAAATAACCTTCCTGCGAACCGGTGTAATCACCTGCCAGAGAGGAAATCGGGACAGCGATTCAGTATTGGATGATTGAGATGACATGGGAGTAACTGAATTTCCTGATGAATTTTTACGGACGCCAAAAACGACAATTCAGGGTGGCGTTCTGAGAATTAATGTGAATAATAACCATTATCAATAACTCATCTACCCCATTCGGTTCTATTTATACCCGCATTGGTCTAAGCCACAGGGAGATAACCAGGTCATGACGGAGTCACCGCAAACGCAATCTGAAATCTCTGTTCACCAGTTGGTGGTCGGGAAACCTGCAAACGATGGCAATATTCCTGCTCAGTGTGAACTGCTGCGCTGTTCGTTGCAGGAAGGTATGGATATTTTGCTCTGGAGGGGCCATTTTGCGCAGCCTGAGACGTTGCAGCTACACGACGATCTGGGCAGGATTAACTTCTCGTGCATCCTGGAAGGCACATCGCGCTTTGCGATTCAGGGACTCAGGCGCCATACCGACTGGGAGCTTGCGCGCAATCGCCATTACATTACCCATACGCCAGACTGCCGCGGCAGCGCCTCCTATTGTGACCGATTCGAGAGCATTACCCTCTCCTTTAGCCCTGAAACCCTCGCGCTGTGGGTGCCGGATATGAGTCCGGTTATTAAAAATAAGATCGACTCCCGCTGCTGTTGCCAGCAGCAGCGTTGTAATGCTGAAACCCACTTAACGGCTCAGGCCTTGCGTCACGCGCTGATGCGCATGCACGGCGGCTTCAGCCATGAACAAAAGCCATCGACGCTATGGTTGCAGGGGCAAAGTCTGGTCATGCTCAGTCTGGTGCTGGATGAACATCGTGAAGACGCCGGTTGCCTCTCCTGCCACGTCAACCCGATGGAACGCCAGAAACTGCTGCGGGCGAAGGATCTGCTGCTGGCCGATCTGACACAAGCGCCGGGCGTCGCGGAGCTGGCCAGAGAGTCCGGTCTGAGCGTTCTCAAAATTAAGCGAGGCTTCCACGTTCTGTTCAACAACAGCGTCTATGGCCTGTTTCAGGCTGAACGCATGCAGGAAGCCAGAAGACGCCTGGCCAACGGCAATACCACCGTCATGACGGTGGCGGCCGATCTGGGCTATGCCAACGCCAGCCATTTCTCTGCCGCTTTTCAGAAACAGTTTGGCGTAACCCCTTCGGCCTTTAAACGCATGATCTAACAAGGTCATGCCTCATATGATTTCCACATCCGGGCAACTGTCGTTATTCCCGCCCCTGACCCGAAACGGGCATAAATAATCCCGTTTCGGGTAGCCGCTCAATTAGAAATAGTTATCATTTTCAATTCACCATTATCGCTATTTTTGGCGTTTCGCCGTTTTACAGGGACTCACAGCAATGAAAATGACACGGCTTTCACCTCTGGTGCTGGGGGGATTATTGCTCCCCGCCATGGCTAATGCCCAGACTTCACAGCAAGACGAAAGCACGCTGGTGGTCACCGCCAGTAAACAATCTTCCCGCTCGGCATCCGCCAACAATGTCTCCTCTACCGTGGTCAGCGCGCCGGAATTAAGCGATGCAGGCGTCACTGCCAGCGGCAAACTCCCCAAAGTCCTGCCTGGTCTGAATATTGAAAATAGCGGTAACATGCTTTTTTCGGCCATCTCGCTACGCGGCGTCTCTTCGGCGCAGGAGTTCTATAACCCGGCGGTCACCCTGTATGTCGATGGCGTTCCCCAGCTTGCCACCAACACTCTCCAGACGCTTGCCGATGTGCAACGCGTGGAGCTACTGCGCGGCCCGCAGGGAACCTTATATGGCAAAAGCGCACAGGGCGGGATCATCAATATCGTCACCCGGCAGCCGGACAGCACGCCGCGCGGCTATATTGAAGGCGGCGTCAGCAGCCGGGATAGCTATCGGGGTAAGTTCAATCTCAGCGGCCCCCTTCAGGATGGCCTGCTGTACGGCGGCGTCACCCTGTTACGCCAGGTTGATGACGGCGACATGATTAACCCCGCGACGGGAAGCGATGATTTAGGCGGCACCCGCGCCAGCGCAGGAAATGTGAAACTGCGTCTCGCCCCGGACGATCGGCCCTGGGAAATGGGCTTTTCCGCCTCACGCGAATGTACTCGCGCCACCCAGGATGCTTATGTGGCATGGAGTGATATTAAAAGTCGTAAATTATTGATCAGCGATGGTTCACCGGATCCGTATATGCGGCGCTGCACTGACAGCCAGACCCTGAGTGGCAAATACACTACCGATGACTGGGTTTTCAACCTGATCGGCGCCTGGCAGCAGCAGCACTATTCGCGCACCTTCCCTTCCGGTTCGCTAATTGTTCATATTCCTCAGCGCTGGAATCAGGATGTGCAGGAGTTACGCGCCGCAACCCTGGGCGATGCGCGTACCGTTGATATGGTATTTGGGCTGTACCGGCAGAACACCCGCGAGAAGTTAAATTCCGCCTATGATATGCCGACAGGACCTTATTTAAGCAGTACCGGTTATACCACCGCTGAAACGCTGGCCGCATACAGTGACCTGACCTGGCATGTAACCGATCGTTTTGATATCGGCGGCGGCGCGCGCTTCTCACACGATAAGGCCAGTACGCAATACCACGGCAACATGGCCGGTAGCCCGTTTGGCGATAGCGGAAAAAGCGACGACGATCGGCTACTCGGGCAGCTATCCGCCGGCTATATGCTGACCGACGACTGGCGGGTCTATACCCGCGTCGCCCAGGGATATAAACCTTCCGGATACAATATTGTGCCGACGCCAGGCCTTGCCGCCAGACCTTTTGTCGCGGAAAAGTCCATCAACTATGAGCTTGGCACCCGCTACGAAACCGCGGATGTCACGCTACAGGCCGCGACGTTTTATACCCGTACCAAAGACATGCAGCTCTACTCTGGCCCGGTCGGGATGCAGACATTAAGCAATGCGGGTAAAGCCGACGCCACCGGCGTGGAGCTGGAAGTGAAATGGCGGTTTGCGCCAGGCTGGTCATGGGATATTAATGGCAACGCGATCCGTTCCGAGTTCACCAATGACAGTGAGTTGTATCGCGGCAAGCGGGTGCCGTTTGTCCCCCGTTATGGTGCGGGAAGCCGTGTGAGCGGCTTAATTGATACCCGCTATGGCGCACTGCTGCCGCGACTGGCAATCAATCTCGTCGGGCCGCATTATTTCGATGGCGCCAACCAGTTGCGGCAAGGCACTTACGCAACACTGGACGGTAGCCTCGGCTGGCAGGCGACTGAGCGGATGAATATTTCCGTCTATGTCGATAATCTGTTCGATCGTCGTTACCGTACCTATGGCTACATGAACGGCAGCAGCGCGGTCGCGCAGGTCAATATGGGCCGTACCGTGGGGATTAATACGCGAATTGATCTTTTCTGAGGACGCAGAACCGGCGGTTCTGGCGAACATGGCGATTTTTCGTTTTCGCCCATTTGATTCCGTGGCCTGTTCCGTTCGCTGTAAGTACGAGGATATTCTTCATATTCATTGCATGTGAACGTCCTGGGAGGCGTTTTGCTCGCCCCCCAGGACGCCGGAATTCCCCTGAGAAGTCTTACATCAGAGGCGCAACCAAACCGGGAAAGCCTTAGAATGTCACGTTAATTTTGCCCCAGAATGTTCTGCCCGGCTCATTAACGGAAGTATTTGCGGAATAACCAAAACTACTGTTACCCGCCAGGTTCAGATGTTCACTGTAGGTCTTATCAAACAGGTTATCGACACCGGCGCTGACCTTAACGTATTTATTCACACGATAGGCGGCGTTAGCGGAAAAGACGGCAAAACCGGGACTGCTGTCAAAATCCTTTCCAACGACGTTCCCTTCATTGATCGCAACGCGATGCTGACTGCTGACCAGCCTTAACAGACCGGTACTACTCCAGTCGCCTTTCTCCCATGTCAGGCCAAAGCGTGCTTCCAGTGGCGGAATTTGCGGCAGCGGTTGATGATCATCGGTATTTTGCGCCCATGAATAAGCGAGGCTGGCATCGGTTTTCCATGTATCGGTAAGCTGATAACTGAAACCCGCCTCGCCCCCCATGATAGTGGCGTTGACATTATCAACCTGACTGACTCGCGCGTTATTGCGATCGTAACGGAAGAGAATGAAATCGTTAACCCGTCCGACATAGGCGGAAATCCAGCTATTAACACGCTGACCTTTGTATTGTGCGCCAATATCAATCTGCGTTGTTTTTTCTGTTTTCACCTTGTCAAAAACGTCGGTGGAGCCATCCGGCCCATAGGTTGGCGAGAATAGCTCCCAGTAATCGGGAAAACGTTCGGTATATCCAAGACCGGCGTAAAACATAATGGGTAAGTCTGCAAGATTATGCTCCAGGCGAACAAATCCTGCGGGCAGAGTATCTGTACGCTCAGATGCGCCCTCATCGGTAAAGTTGTCGACAATCACCCTGTCCAGGCGAGCACCGCTGACTACTTTGCTTTGTGCGGTCGCGTTCCAGGTCAGTTCACCGAACACACCGTAATCATGAAAACGCGCATCTTTGGACCAGACCTCATCAGATTTACGACGATGGGTATTAAATTGAGAATCTGCGCCGCTCCGCAGCTCAAAATCAGACCATAGCCAAGTTCCCATCATGCGGCCACCCACGGTACGTCGATCCAGCTCCATCGCCATCGGCATGCTCATTGACGCGCCGGAATTCATTGAAGAGCCCATGGAGTTCGCCATGCCGCCCATGCCCCCGGACATACTGTTGCCTGGCGAACGCAGGGAGTAATTATCCATAACATGATCGGCATAGTTATAGTAAACATTGGCTTCGAACTTATCAAAAACGTCACCAATGTTGGATTTTTCAAAACGCATCCCAAGACTTTCTCTTTTGAACCGGGAACCGTCCATACTGCGTCCAGCATAGCGAGCTTCTCCGTCGCCTTTTCCTGCCGTCAGCTCCAGCAAGGTATCTTTGTCAGGCGTCCAGCCGAGCGCTATATCAGCATTCCATTTATCCCATTTTGACGGAACACGATCGCCATTACCGTCCTTGTAGTCGTTTGAACGGGACTTATTCCCCATAAGCCTCAGGTACCCCTCCTCGCTGCCAACGCTGATATCCGCATTTTCATCCCAGCGATTATTCGAGCCGGTAAGCAAACTGGCCGTTCCCTGAATACCCGGTTTATCAAAACGGGGCGGCTCCCGGTCAAAGCGAATCGTTCCCGCTGAGTTACCCGGCCCCCAAAGCACCGTTTCCGGCCCTTTAATCAGTGTCAGAAGATCAAAACTTTCCGGAGAAATATATGAACTGGGCGCATCCATTCTGGCCGGACATGCCCCCAACATTTCGCCATTATTCGTCAGGATACGCAGACGAGAGCCAAACATACCGCGAAATACGGGATCGCCATTGGTGCCGCCATTACGAATCTGGGAAAAACCGGGAATGGTTTTCAGATAATCGGAACCATCGCTCGCCGGTACTGGCTGACGCGGGGTTTTGGGAGAGGTGACGATTTCAAGAGGTGAGGAAACGGGGGCGGTCACAACCATGACAGCATCATCCTGCACCGTCGAGTGATTGTGTTGTTCATCGGCAGATGCACTGCTTGTCATAAATGTCAGCAGTACCAGTGAAGCGAGCGTCGTGTGCGCAAAATTATATGATTTCATTTTTTGCCTTACTGTTTTTCGGGCGTAACTCATCCTGCCAGCGCTGAAACGGGCAGACAGAGACGCAAATTTTTGTGATTTATTACATCGCAGACAGAAAAACAGAAGGCGGCGCACGCGCGCATTGTGGCGCCCAGGCGCGGAAGACCGGCGTAAAAACGATTTGTAAAACCGGAGCCCGGCGTGGGCAAAACAACATCAGCCAGAGCAGTACGGTCAGTAAAAACGCGACAAAAGGCAAATGAATCAGGAGCAGACAATATCCACAGGCAATCTCTTCCATCGGAGACATCACCTGACCCGAACTCATGAGATGATCCATTGCGGCGCTTTTATCGCAGGTCGCTGACGGGACCACGCCGTGATGCATTTCTGGCATATTCATTGCCATGCCGCGCTCTACCTCAGGCACGCCGCGCATCCCGGCAACGAGCGTTTGCTGACAGACATTACGGTGTACTAACGCTTTGGAAATCACAGGCGCAACAAACAACATGGCTACTGAAAACAGAGCCAACCACGCTGCAATGGAGAGAAAATGAGTGCGCCCGAGCAAAATGTTACCGGATAATGATTTCGTTAATGCAAGTGTATCTCATTTAGTTTTCAGATGTTACAAAAAAAGCAGGCCAGGCGGCACCATGAAAAACCATGCGCCTGGCGGGGGCTCTCGTACCGAACTATAGAATGACACCATAACGATGTGATAATTATATACTCGTCATACTTCAAGTTGCATGTGTGTTGGCTGTGCTCGCTCACCCCAGTCACATAGCTATCTATGTTCCTGGGGATTTGCTCTCTTGCCGCCTTCCTGCAACTCGAATTATTTAGAGTATAGATATTTATAATATCACATTAACTTACCGTTATTTTTACCGTCACTGGCATTGACTGCCCTGCTTAAATCCATGATATGAAGTCAGCGCAACGTCATATTGTAGTGATAGGCAGATAGCAGTCTGTAAAGTTATTCTACCGTCTTTTTAATCAAACGAAGGCGAGCAACACATTCTGGTTGCTTATCCCGAATTAACGTTTCGTCATTCTTCACGGTGAGAAATAGATATTTTTTCTCCGTGTCGAACGCCAGACTATTAGGATGAGGGGGAATTTGTAGTGTCTGCACTCTCGTATAATTGCGAGTATTAAAGACAGTAAGCGTTCCTTCCCCCTTATCGACGCGTATCCCTCGCCGGTTCGCAACATAAAGTCGTTCTTGCTCATCATCCCATACCAGACCGATAGGTATTTCATCCGTCGCCATCCGGGCGATAATTTCAGCCGTATCCGCATTGAGCACAAAAACTTCATGCCCCTGACTGCGCGAAATGTAGTCCCGTTCAAGATGGTTGTTCCGCCAGTCTCGGCGATCGATTCCCTGATCCACACCAAACAGTCTGTTCTGACGGCGGTCATAAATCATATTCAGTAACTGATCGGCCGCCACCTCATGGCAATGAACGATGCTCAGCGTGTCCGGATCGACAACGAAAAGCTGTCCCTGCATATTCGACACAAACACTCTCCTCCCCTGGCGATCCAGCGTGATGCCTACGACGTTATAGCGAAAGCCCGGCAGCACTTTTTCCAGCCTGCGCTCGCGGGTATCGATAACAAATAAAACGCTGTCGATCCCGAGCCCCAGTCCCGGCAAAAACAGCCGCTCCGTGACCGGATCAAACACCAGTTCGCGAAGCTTCCAGGGATAGCCCTCACTGACGCCAAAGCGCGCCAGTTCGCGCATCAAAAACGCCAGCCGCGCGCCGGAAATGCCCTCCTGCTGGTAACGTTGCTCAAAAACGACCTCTTCCATCAGCGGGATGGTGGCGATAAGCCGGTTCTTGCAGATATCCACCACCGCCACCGAGCCATTAAAACCCTGCGTGAGATAAAGCAAGCCGCGCTTATCGTCCAGCGCCACGCCGAATCCTTTTACCGGCAATGCGATCTCCGCTTCCACGCTGAGCGTCTGCGGATTAATGCGCAGCACCCGCGACTGCGTTTCATCTTCCCAGTCCGGCGCGCTGACAAACAACGCCTGTTGCGCGTCGCTGAAGACCAGCTCAACCACCGTCGTCGCAGGATAGATACGTTGAATATCGCTAAGCTGAATGTGGTCCATTGGGTTCATAAATGTTGTAGTCCTTCCTGTTGGGCGATGTCCATCTTCTCGCGCAGGGATGCCATCGTTACGTCCGGGCCGCCCACCGAGTCGGCCATAAGAGCGCATTCACTAAACGCCCGGTATCGACGCGGCTATCGAGCGTCCAGGCAAAGCAATGCTGGCTTTCACCATGCTGCTGCTGTTGATGCTCAAACCAGATCTGTTCTTCAGCCTCGCTGGCCTTTTCAGTACGCTGCGTGCCGGACTGATAAAAAATCGTACTCATGAGCCCCTCTCAGGCGAACTGCCCACCTCGCCAGATCGTGTTGATATTTGGGGGAGCCGAACCTCCCCCACGCTTTTCGCCTCAGAAATCCAGTTGCACGGCAACGCCGACAAGACGTGGGCGCTGCAACACCGCCGTCGAAACATCGTTGTCGATCACCATAATTCGCTTGTCAGAATCAAACAGGTTTTGCGCAAAGACGCTGACGCGGCCATGGGTGAAGGTATAAGCCACCTGCATATTCGCTATCCATGACGAGGGAATTTCGCCCCGGGTATCGTTGTCATACTGGGAATAATAGGTATCGGTAAAGCGAACGTCTCCGCTCAATTCCAGTCCGGGCATCAGCATATATTTCGCGCCGAGGTTTGCCGTTAATGACGGTGCTCGCGGTAATTCATGTCCGTCTATTCCGCTGCTGGAGAATTTTTTAATCCTGGTTTTTAAAACCCCAACGGAACTGTTCAGTTCAAAATCCAGCGTTGGTTTCCAGATAGCGCCCAGTTCCGCGCCGTACGTTTCGACTTTATCCGCATTTCTGATCACCATCGAACTGCTGTTGGAATTAAGATAATACGGTAACTGCATATCTTTATAATCGTTGTAAAACAGGTTGCTGGTTAATTCCAGATTCCAGTCACTGATCCCGTGACGGCTGTATAATTCATAGCTCCAGACATATTCAGGATCGTAGGTATAGTTAATTAACGGCGCGACAAAGGTCATTCCCGCCCCGCCGGCGTTATATCCTCGCGACACCTTCATGCCTAACGTCTGTTGCGGTAACGGTTTCCAGGCAATATCAAGTTTCGGCAGGAACACGTCCCAGGTTTCATCAAAATCCACCTTCCGGGTCGCACCGCCTTTGCGCTGACGATGCTCGCGCTCGACGCGGCTTGCGGCGGTGATATCCACCTCTGAGGTCACGGCCCAGGTCAGTTCACCAAACGCCGAGTAGGTTTCCGTTTTATCCTTGAACTTGCTGCCGCCAAACAGGTTCACAAACTCATCCTGCGAGGCGTGGAAATAACGCGCACCCACCAGTCCGCGCAGGGTATCGCCTTTGACGCCAAAGCGGGCCAGCGGCTCGGTCTGAAACTCTTTCCCGTCAATATTGGCCCACGGCAGGCTTTCTACGGTGCGGCGGTGGTTGTCAAAATCGGTGTAGATCAGCTTGTTCTCCAGGCTGAGGCTTTCCGAGGCTTCCCAGGCCAGATCCCAGATACCGCTGGTCGAGGTGGTCTCAAACACCGGACGCCGCGGGTCGAAACGAGCGCTGACATGATTTTTCGGACTCAGCGTCTCATTCTGCGGCGCCCGACTGTCAAAGTGGTTAACGGTCAGTTTAGTGGTGAGTTCGCGAAGCCCGGCCGGGTTGAATAATAACTTGCCGCGCAGATTGGTGGCTTCAATTTCCCGCGGATCGCCCACCGGATCGTAGGAGATTAAATTGACGAAGCTGTCGCGCCGCTGCCTATCGGCGCTGAGACGAAACGCCAGTTGATCTTCAATAATCGGCCCGGATAACATCGCGGAAGCCACGGTAGAGCTTTGATTCCCGCCGCCCGCCTTCACTGAGGATTCCCAGTCGAAGGTCGGATCTTTACTGGTCATCACCACGGCGCCTGCAATCGCGTTGCGCCCCTGGATATAGCTTTGCGGTCCGCGCCAGACCTCAACCCGCTCCATATCCCACAAGGATTGCGGCCCAAACGCCAGCTCGTTGTAGGTCAGGGAACGCCCGTCCAGCGAAAGATTCAACCGCGGCCGGGTGCCATTCAGGAAAGCATTCGCCCCGTTTGCCGGGCCTGAGCCGTCGATACCGCGAATCGTCGGCAGATCGTTGCCGATACCGGTATCGACAACGTTGGCGGTCATTTTTAAGAGATCCGAGACCTGGGACGCGCCCGGCATCGCATTAATACGTGCGTCATCAAATACCTCGACGCTGCCGCTGGTATCGTAGAGCGTCCGGGTCACTTTCTCTCCGGTGACCACAATCGTATCCGTTTGAGAATTATCGTCACGCCGAGATACTTCTTCTGCGGCCATGACGTCTCCGGCGGCAAATACATATAAGCCAAATATTGCGTAAGGAACAGGGTATTTCTGCGCCGTACTACGGCGTCGGTATTTTAAAAATATCTGTTGTGCTTTATCACTCTCTGGTTCGCTCATTGTTTTCTCCTTTCCCAAAAGGCGCACTAAATTTGCTTATTGTTAGATTGAGCGACAAAGAACACATTGCTTTATATTGGCAGCCTGACGGCCTTATTATGAGTGACTTACTTTCTCATCAGACGCACCGAACCCGCCTGAAAAAATGCCTCCTAAAAGGAAGGCATTCGCAACAGCAGAATAAGTAAATAAACGCCGCCGATAATCCCGGTCATTAGGCCAACGGGAAGGGTTAATGCCAGCGGCTGAATTTGCGTAAGCATATCGGCACCCAGAAGCAGGCAACTGCCAGCCAGCCCGGCGCTGAAAACCGGCAATCCCGGCGTTCTGGTTAAGCGTAACGCCAGCTGCGGCGCAATCAGGGCAATAAACGCGATTGGCCCTGTCGCGCTGGTGGCCACCGCGGCCAGCGTGACGGCGCAGAACATTGCCGTTCTTCGCGTCCGCTCAACGCGCACCCCAAGCTGGCTGGCAATATCATCGCCCATCGCCATGATATTTATCGCTCTGGCGTGCAGAACAATGGCCGGAAGCAGCACCAGAAGGCTTAACCCCACCGGCGCCACGTGATACCAGTTGCGTCCCTGCGTGGTACCGGCCAGCCAGAGCGTGGCGGCCACGGCATTGTCGATATCACCTTTCACCAGCAGCAACGCATTAAGCGCGCTGAGTACCGCTCCGACGCCGATCCCCATCAGCACCAGTCGCTGGCCCTTCACCACGCCATAATGGCGCGCCAGATAATAGACCAGCAGCGCGGTGGCGAACCCGCCGGCCATGGCAGAAAGCACAATGGCGACCGGGTTTCCGTCAAACAAAATGATCTGGATAATCGCCCCTGTCGCTGCGCCGGTGGTAAAACCGATCACGTCCGGGGAACCCAGCACATTTTTCGATACCGACTGAAAGAGCGCGCCGGAAACGCCTAACGCAAAGCCAACCAGAATGGCGGTCAGGACGCGGGGCAAACGGATCATCCTGACAATATGCTGCGCCGTCGGATCGCCTTCTCCCCGCAGCGCCTGGAAGGCCGACTCCACGGGAAGCATAAAACGCCCGACCAGCAAGGCATACAGGCCCGTCACCCCAAGCAACAGCGCCATGGCGGCGCACACCCATCCGGCCCTCTGTCTCATACGCGCGCCCCCTGCCAGCGTTTAACCAGCAGCACGAAGAACGGTCCGCCGATTAACGCTGCCATAATGCCGACGCCAATCTCGCCGGGATGACCAATCATCCGCCCGAGAATATCCGCGCTGAGTACCAGTATTGCAGAGAACATCATCGCCCACGGCAGCAGCAGACGGTGTCCCGAGCCGACAAAAGCCCGTGCAAAATGGGGCGCGGTGAGACCGACAAAGCCGATCGGCCCGGCCGTTGCCGTGGCCGCCCCCGCCAGAATGACGATGATCGCGGCAGAGATCCCAGCGAGCACATGAGGATTAATGCCAAGCGCGCGTCCAGTGTCCAGCCCCAGTGCCGCCACGTCCAGCATTCGCCCTCCCGCCAGCGCCAGAATAATGCCAACACACGCAAGTATCGAGACCGGCAGCAGCACGTCATACCCCCGTCCCTGCAACGCGCCCGTCACCCAGTGACGAAACCTGTCGAAGGCATCGGCGTCGCTGTTCAGAATAACCAGTTGCGTCAGACTCAGCAGAACGATAGTCAGAGCCGCGCCGGCCAGCACGATACGAATCGGATTGGCATGGTTCAGGCCGCCCATCATAAATACCAGAATACTGATAACCCCGGCGCCAGCCACACCGAATACCATATAACTGCTGACGCTGGTGACATTTAAAAAGGCAATCGACAGCACAATCGCCAGCGTGGCGCCCGCGTTAACGCCTAACAGACCGGGGTCCGCCAGTGGATTGCGGGTCAGCGTCTGCATTATCACCCCGGCTCCGCCAAGCGCCGCGCCAACCACCATCGCCAGCAGCGTGCGCGGCAGGCGTAAATGCCAGACCAGCAGATGCGCGCTGTTTTGCGGATCGAACTGCGTCAACGCCTGCCAGATCACCGCAGGCTGGATCGTCCGCGAACCAAACCAGAGACTGGAGAAACCCAGCATCAACAGAATAAGAAAACCACCGCCCAGCCCTGCACTTCGCATCCCACGTCCCGGACGCTGCGCAAACATCTCAGCGCGCCTCCGGCGTGGCCGCAGCGGACGGCGTTTCAACGACAAAACGATCGGCGATCGCCTTAACCATTTCACTGGCGCTGTAGAAATCGACGCGAAAAGCGTGAGGCCCCAGGCTGTAGACCTGGCGGGCGCGAGAAGAAGGCAAACGCTGTAACAGAGGATCGTTGATAAATTCGTCTATGCGCACATCGCTGGCGCTCAGCAAAAAGGTTGTTTCGGCTTTCAGCTGGGTCAGGTTTTCATATTCAACCCAGATAAAATCGCCCGAGCGGGTGAGATGACTTTGCCATGCGGGGTCGGGCGCTTCGAGGGTGAATCCCAGTGATTGCAACAGCCGCGCGTGAACGCTTTCCGGTGTCGCCACGGGATTGACAGTGCCCGGCCCATTGAAATTGATAATATTGGCTTGCCCTTCCGGCAGGCGAATCCGCGTTCTGGTGCTGGCGATCAGCGCATCGAAACCGGCAATACGTGCGGCGGCCTGTTGCTCCAGCCCCAGCGCGTCACCCAACTGGCGCGCCAGATCCTGCCAGGTCTGATTGCCGTAATTGACCACGATAACCGGCGCAATGGCCTGTAAATCCGCCAGCTGTGCCCGCGCGGAATCCGCGCCATTGATTGATACCACAATTAAATCCGGCGCTGCGGCCCACGCCTGTTCCAGATCGACGCTGCCCGCCGGCCACACCTTCGCGACCTTTTTGGCTTTTGCGACGTCCTGCCACTGGCCGAAGAACTGACCGTTCACCGCTGTGGCGCTGGCGACAACCGGCGCATCAATCGCCAGCAGGGTTCCGGTGACGCTGACGGCGGTCGATAATATGCGTTTGGGCTGCTGAGGAATCGACGTGACCGTGTCATCGGCATTATGAAACGTTCTCGGCCATCCCTGTGCGACGCATTGCCCCGCGAACATGACCAGTCCGAGCGCCCACATGACGCTCTTAAACCAGTGGCGTTGTTTTTCCCTACAAACGTTCATTTTTTGCCTGCTCCCTCTGCCACTCTTCCGATCGGCGCGTTCAGCCCTTTGGTCAGCAATTAACCCATCGTAAACCATCGCATCATAGCCTTTCTTTTGAATAAACATCAATATTAAGAATAATAATTATCATTTTCATTCGTATTTCTGTGCGATATATTCAGGGCGTTTCCGTTGGCTTAATCAGGAAAGATATCCAATGAAATCATTGACTCCAATGCAGGCGGCTTCCTGGGTCGGCAGGCAATCGCCCCAGGCGCTGGGCGGCGTTGCCGCTCACTTATACGCCGAATTTGACGGATTTATTCATGACAGCGCGCGCTTCCGGCAGGCCATAAACGCGCTGTATGCCCGCCACCCCATGCTGCGATTGCGCATCAGCGATGAGGGGCAGCAGTACGTAGTGGCGGAGCATCCTCCGACGGGTCTTGATGATTACCGCCACTGCACCGGCGAAGACATCCAGACCCGGCTGGCGGAGAAACGTCAGCGCATGGAGAACCAGCAGCTGCTGCGCGACCGGGGCGTGCCGTGTGAAATCAGCCTCTCATTGCTGCCGGAAGGGAAAAGCCGGCTGCATATCGATCTGGACATGATCGCCGCTGATGCCGGGTCATTTCGCATCGTTATGGAGGATCTGGCGCGTTTTTATGCCTCGCCGCCCGACGATATTATTCCGCGACATGAGGTGGCATGGTTTCACTATCTGGACCAGCGTCTTCACGATCCGCAGTTGCAGACGCTCAGAACGCGCGACCGTCTCTGGTGGCAGGCGCAATTACCGACGCTTCCCCCTGCTCCGCGTCTTTTTTCAACGGAACATCGCTGTAAAAGCCGCCGATTAGCTCTGTCTCTTGACCGCGAAACCAGCCTCGCCCTTAACGCCTGCGCACGTCGGCATCATCTGACGCTCAGCGCGCTGGGATATCACTCACCACGGGAATATATATGCAGAAAGTTATCGCAGCCATAAGAGAGAAAACGCGTCTGGATATATAGGGGAAAATCCAGCTACCGGGTGGGTAAATCCAGCGCCCTACGGGACCTGTGTCATGGAAGACCGCATCTACGGTTTGAAATGAAGATAGAGATTTGTGAATGACGAAAACGGGTAAACAGGTAAAAGGCCCCGACCCAAAACGCAATATTTAAAATAGCTTTGAGAGAAATGAAAGTCTGAGGTTGCCTTTATAGGATAATATTAATAATGGCTATTTTGATGTTGAAAAGTCATGGACAGCGATATTACAACCATAGTTTGAAAATGGAATCGACATGAGTCAATTCAACTACTTTATCTCTTTTGATTACCGGGACGATAATTGGTAATTGGTAATTGGTAATTGAGTTTTATCAAGGATGAATTAAAATATAAACACCCGACATTCAGCAATGAAGAGCCTGTACATCAATTTGTATAATTGCCTGATTTTGATATGTTCAATCCAACATCAAAAGCAGGTTGCTTTATGAACGAAAAACAGTTGCAGGCTTGGGCTAACGAACCGGCCAAAAATCTCAAAATCCCTGGCGTTCTCAGCCAGTTCGATCGTCTGCTGAAGAAAATCAGCGTTGAGGCAACTCTCACCGTCCGGGCTACGATAAAAATTAGCCCAAATCGGGAGCCAACTCCCGCAACGGCTATTCTACAAAGACCGTTTTTCGGCGGGAATGGTGAGGATTTTATCTGCAAAACGATGGTTAAATAGAGATAAAAGCGCGATAAATCGCGCTCTTAAGTGCTCTGGCTATGGTTATCAAAGGTTATATTGAGCTAGTCAATTGTCAGTGCCGCACAATATACATCGTGCGGCTATAAGCCACATCTTCCGGGTTGGTTATCGGATACCCTTTCAGCCACGGTTTAATCAGGCGCCCGTTGGTGTACTGATAAATTGGCGCGATAGGTGCTTTCGCCATAATGATTTTTTCCGCCGCATTGTACGCATCATTACGCGCTTTTTCCGAGGTTTCCTGCGCCGCCTGGGCAAGGATTTTGTCATAGGCCGGATCGTTGAAACGAGAAATATTGCCGCTGTGCGTCGAGGTCAGCAGCGACAGGAAAGTGGACGGCTCGTTATAGTCCCCTACCCACGATGCACGAATCACATCGAAGTTGCCGGTATTACGGCTGTCAATATAGGTTTTCCACTCCTGATTTTGCAACGCCACTTCGACGCCCAGATTTTTCTTCCACATTGACGCCACCGCGATAGCGATTTTCTGGTGGTTTTCCGAAGTGTTATACAACAGCGTCAGCTTCAGCGGACGGTTCGGACCATATCCCGCCGCCTGCAGCAGCGCTTTCGCCTGAGCGTTCAGCTCCGCCTGACTCATGCTCTCAAATTGCATCGGCTGCGGCGTAAAGCCCGCTGTAACATCCGGCGTAAAGCGCCATGCCGGTTTCTCACCGGTACCCAGAATTTTCTCCGCCATCAAACGACGGTCAATGGTCATACTCAGCGCCAGCCGCACACGTTCATCGGCGGTTGGCCCCTTCCGGGTATTAAACGCGTAATAATAGGTGCCCAGTTGCGGCGGGGTATAGACCTGGCCCGGGATATCCTTCAGCAATTTGTGATACAGGTTTTTCGGGAACGATTCGGTAATATCAATATCGCCAGCCAGATAGCGTTTGGTAGCCGCCGACTCCTGATTGATCGGCACAAAAGTGACCTGCTGAATCACCGTCTTGCCGTTATCCCAGTAGTGCCTATTGGGAACCACCACCAGCTTTTCATTGACTACGCGATCTTTTAATACATACGCGCCGTTACCAATCAGATTTCCCGGACGCGTCCAGTTGTCGCCGCTCTCCACGTTGGCTTTCTGCACCGGGTAAAAAGCAAAACTGGCCGTCAGCTTGCTGAACCAGGGCAGCGGTTTGTCCAGCTGAACGCGCAAAGTCCGCGCATCCACGGCCGTGACGCCGAGACTCTCTGGCGCGGCCTTACCGTCAATAATATTTTGCGCATTGATAATACCGGCCAGCGCAGCAAACCACGCAAACGGTGAGGTCGTTTTAGGGTCCACCAGACGTCGCCAGCTATAGACAAAATCTTCCGCCGTCACCGGCGTCCCGTCGGACCAGCGGGCGTTATCGCGCAGGGTAAAGGTCCAGACACGGTTATCATTGCTCTGCCAGCGCGACGCCACGCCAGGGATAAGGTTGCCGCGCGCATCCTGATTGACTAATCCTTCAAAAAGATCGCGGATCACCTGAATTTCTGGCAGACCGACGGCTTTGGCGGGATCTAAGGTGGCGGGCTCGTCTTTAATGTGCCGCACCAGCACCTGTTTTTCCGCTAATACGGTGCCGGGAGGGACATCTGCCGCCCAGGCGAGAGAAGAGACGCTGGCTAACCACAACGCACCACATGTCAAGGTGACAGGATACTTCATAAGATCCCCTTTAAAATAAAAAAGCTGAGCTGGCAGTGGGATAATTATTTGTTTTATCACCTGAAATTGCAAACGGCTTGTGAAAGAAAATTGACATATATATGCATTTCGTTATCACCGGAAACCATTTGATTCCAGAACGGTTTTACACAACACTACTGAAAAATAACCGGATAACAGGATGCCCTATGCCCACTTCTCGCCCGCGTCCCCAGCGCGGTGATTTTCCGCCCGGCACGCAACGCTATGGTCAGTCTCACCTCGGCGCGCCGCTGCTATGGTTCCCTGCGCCGCAGGCCGATAGCCGCAGCGGTTTGATTCTTGCCGGTACCCACGGCGACGAAAATTCATCGATCGTCACCCTCTCCTGCGCGTTACGCACATTAAAACCGGAACTGCGCCGTCATCACGTTGTGCTAGCGGTAAACCCTGACGGTTGCCAGTTGGGGCTGCGCGCCAACGCGCGCGGTATCGACCTGAACCGAAATTTTCCCGCGGCGAACTGGAAGGAAGGCGAAACGGTCTATCGCTGGAACAGCGCGGCGGAGCAACGCGATGTGGTACTGTCCACCGGCGAAAAACCCGCTTCAGAACCAGAAGTCCATGCGCTGTGCCAGCTGATCCATCAGATCCATCCCGCCTGGGTGGTTTCATTTCATGACCCGCTGACCTGCATTGAAGATCCCGGCTATAGCATACTGGGGCGCTGGCTGGCCGACGCATTTAGTCTCCCGCTGGTGGGCAGCGTCGGCTATGAAACCCCCGGCTCCTTTGGCAGTTGGTGCGCGGATATCGGCCTGCCCTGCATTACCGCCGAGTTCCCCCCGATATCTTCTGACGAGGCAACGGATAAATACCTTCAGGCAATGACGGAACTGCTACGCTGGCACGATCAAAGATGAAGCACCCCGGGGCTGAAACGCAGCGCCGGTTCAACGTCCACCGCCAGCCAGGTCGGGCCATCCAGATCGGCAAAACGGGCCAGCGGCGCCAGCGGTAGCGCCGCGTTAATGGCCCGTGACGTGCACAACATGCAGCCCAGCATCCGCGCAAACCCCTGACGTTCCGCCTCCTCCGCCAGCAGCAGCGCTTCCGTTAGCCCCCCGGTCTTATCGAGTTTGATATTCACCAACTCGTAGCGGCCGCGCAATCCTGCCAGGCTCTCGCGGGTATGACAACTCTCATCGGCGCAAATGGGCAACGGATGGATAAAATTCTCCAGCGCTGCATCCGCCTCCGCCGGAAGCGGCTGTTCCAGCATTGCGACGCCAATATCCGCCAGCAGTTGACAGCGCTCAGCCAGACCATCGCTATGCCAGGCCTCGTTGGCATCGACAATCAGCGTCGCTTCCGGCACCGCCTCGCGAATGGCGATCATCCGCTCACTGATCAAATGGTCATCAAGCTTCACTTTCAGCAAGGTGGCCCCTTTTTGCCACAGCGCGGCGGCGCTGGCCGCCATCTGTTCTGGCGTGCCGATCACCACCGTTTGCGCTGTGACCACCCGGTCGGGCAGCGTCACATCCAACAGTTGCGCAATACTTTTACCCGCGCTACGCGCCTGCCAGTCCCACAGCGCACAATCCACGGCATTGCGGGCCGCGCCTGGCGGCAGTAAATGCTGAATCTGCTCACGGGAAGCACCACGTTCAAGCTGTTCTCCAATTGCGACAATCTGCGCCATCACCGACGCGATACTCTCGCCGTAACGCGGGTAAGGCGTGCATTCTCCAACCCCCTTCACGCCGTTTTCTTCGATTTCCACCACCACCACTTTTGCCTCGCTGCGGCTGCCGCGGGAAATCACAAAAGGGGTATGTAACGGCCAGGATTCTTCGTACACTCGCAAATTTCGCATTCCCTGAACCTCGCAGCTAAAATTAAAAGGATTTGCCGTGCTGATGAATGATGTCATACACTAGCCGCGACGTTAACTATATGTAAACAGGAAGATAACCATGTCACAAACCGTGCATTTCCAGGGTAACCCCGTTTCTGTTCAGGGCACCATTCCGCAGGCGGGCGCGAAAGCGCAGCCGTTTACGCTGGTCGCCAAAGATCTCTCCGACGTCGCGCTCAGCCAGTTCGCCGGCAAACGTAAAGTGCTGAATATTTTCCCAAGTATCGATACTGGCGTTTGCGCGACATCGGTACGTAAATTTAACCAACTGGCGTCTGAACTGAACAACACCGTGGTGCTGTGCATTTCCGCCGACCTGCCGTTCGCCCAGTCCCGCTTCTGCGGCGCGGAAAACCTCAACAACGTTGTGACGCTGTCCACGCTACGTGGCGCCCAGTTCCTGACCGACTACGGCGTCGCCATCTCCGCCGGTCCGCTGTCCGGCCTGGCCGCGCGTGCCGTCGTGGTGATCGATGAAAATGACCAGGTTGTTTATAGCCAGCTGGTAAACGAAATCACCGAAGAGCCAGACTACGACGCAGCCCTGGCCGCGCTGAAAGCGTGATATTGCTGGCAGGCCACGTAAGCCCTCGTTGAGCGGGGGCTTTTTTATTTCCGCGCCGCATGGCGGGAGATAAAACGCGCGATCGCCGGGCCGGTCAGCAAAATCGTAAACAGCCGTAAAGTCTGCATTGCCATAATAAACGATATATCCGCCCGTGTGCCGGCGGCAATAATCGCCACCGTGTCCAGCCCGCCAGGACTGGTCGCCAGCCAGGCGGTCATGAAATCCAGCGGCATAACCTGCGTTAGCCCAAAAGCCATCAGCCCGCACAGCAAGATCAGGCCGATAATTGATGCCAGGATCTGCGGCAGCGTTTTGAGCGCCAGCAGAAAAATCTGTTTATTAAACTTTAGACCAACGCTCCAGCCTATGGCGCAATAAGCCAGCGCCAGCAGCCACTCCGGCAGTTCGAGCTGCAGCCAGCCTTCTCCCTGCACCAGCGCGCCGATCAGCATCGGGAACAGCATCGCGCCGGACGGAAACCGCAGCCGCAAACCCAGCCACCCTGCCGCCGCAGTCAGCAACAGCGTGAGCGGCAGTTGCCAGCTTATCGGTGGAAACCAGATAATCTCCTGCGTCATCATCTGCGCGTCACCACCGAGGGCGACACGCACCACCAGCGCCGCGGCACCGGCGACAAACAGTACCCGCAGATACTGCATCAACGCCACCAGCCTCACATCGGCGCCATACTCCTGGGCCATGATTACCATCGCCGAGGCGCCGCCCGGTGAACTGCCCCAGGCGCCGGTTGCGCCAGGTAACGCGCTGTAACGCACCAGCAGCCATCCCGCCAGCGCGCTGATAGCGAGTGTAGAAAAGAGGATCAGCAGCACCAGCGCCCAGTTTGCCAGCAGGACGCCGAAAATGGAGGCCGTCAGGCTGCGGGCGATCATACAACCAATAATCGCCTGAGCGGCAATAAAAAAAGGACGAGGAACAAGAATCTTTGCGCCGCGAAGACTCAGGCTAATCCCGGCAATCATCGGCCCCAGCAGCAGCGCGGCGGGAAGATGAAACCAGAACAGCACAAACGAGATCGCGCCAGATAACGCCAGGAGTTCCATCCATTGAAAAAAACGACTACGCGGAATCCACATGCGTACTCCCTGAGAAAAAAGGTGAAGATCCGAGTATATACCCAATAAATTGCAAAACGAATAACGCAATACTAATTAACATACTGATTTAAATATCATTTCATCATTTCGATTTCACTATTTCAGGCTAATTGAGTCTATACATCAGATTGCTGACAAAGACCGTTCTTTTAGAATTGCTCAGCGGCGCTTCGCTTACATAAGCCTACGCGGAATGCACAACATATTGATATTGTTTTTTATTGTCGGGTAAGGCGTGTTCCGCCACCCGACAATAAAACCGGCTGAACAGGCCACCGGTTGCAGTAATGCCGTTCACTTAGGCAAATCATCGGTGTTGTCTTTTGTTTTATTTGCCTGTGGCAATCGCATTATCGGTAGTTCTGGCAAGCATGACGCCGTTTTCACCCATTCAGATTCCGTGGTCCGTTCCGTTCACGATAAATTCGCGGATATTCGTTATATCCACAGCGTGTGAACGGGCAAGGGGACGTTTCGCCCGTCCCCCTGCACCCCCGGCATGGCGCTGAAAACCTGCCGCTGCGCGGTCCGCTCCACTCCGGCTTCATCTGGCGGACCGGGCGGGACTCGACGTCCCTGTCTCGACCCGCCCTCTGGCCGCCGTCCTGGCGGCCAGTCCTGGATGCGCGCCTGCGTTCTCGCCAGGTTTCCTTGATGCGCCCAACCCCCATGCGATGAGTCCGTTATTCGTCAGGGGCTTTTCAGAGGCTGAAAATCATAAAAAAGTTATATCCTTTATATTTCAGCCCGTAGTATCAGCTCAGTTAGTGAATCAACCGAATCAGATTTTCGTTTAAACCACCGATTGACAAAACCACTCAGCCAGCCATAAACGCAACTGAGAGCCCTTAACTGACAAGCATTACATCGGTTGCAGGCGTTATTCGTCGCCTTTCTTCTGGCTCAGGCCATATTCGCGCAGTTTATTGGCGATTGCGGTATGTGAGACGCCAAGGCGCCTGGCCAGTTTCCGCGTACTGGGATAGCTGCGATAAAGCTGCGTGAGCACCGAACGCTCAAAACGGCGGGTAATATCGTCCAGCGAGCCTTCCATCGCCTCTTCACCGACAGCCAATGAAGACACTTCGTGATCCGGCAGCAGGATATCCTGAGGACGCAGTTCAAAACCATCCAGCTGCGTCAGCGCACGATAGACCGCATTCTTCAACTGGCGCACGTTTCCCGGCCAACTGTAACGGGTCAGCATACTATTCAAATCAGCAGAAAGCTTCGGCCGCGGGATCCCCTGCTCATCGGCAAAGCGTGCCACGAAAAGTTCGGTCAGCGGCATAATATCCTGCGGGCAATCGCGCAGCGGCGGCAGATACAGTGTCAAAACATTCAGGCGATAATAGAGATCCTCGCGAAACGCGCCCTTTTGCACCAGTTCCACCAGGTTCTTTTGAGTGGCGCAAATTACCCGCACATCGACATGAACTTCATGATCTTCCCCCACTCGACGGAAAGTCCCATCGTTGAGGAAACGCAGCAATTTGGTTTGCATTCGCGGCGACATTTCGCCAATTTCATCCAACAGCACCGAGCCGCCGTTAGCCTGCTCAAAAAAGCCCTTTTTCCCCTGAATCGCGTCACCAAACAGTTCGCTTTCCACCACATCTTCCGGGATAGAGCCGCAGTTCAGCGCCAGATAGGGTTTATCCGCTCGCGGGCTGGCCAGATGGCAGGCGTGGGCCAGCAAATCTTTACCGGTGCCGGTATCGCCCACGATCAGCAGCGGCGCGCTCAGCATCGCCAGCTTGCGGGCCTGTTCGACAACGTGGCGCATTTTCGGGCTAACGGCGAGGATCTGACTAAAAGCGCTGGTATCCTGTATGGTCATCGTTTGCAGTTGACGCCCCATACGAACCGTCGAACGCAACATCACAACCGCGCCAGTCAGTACCCGTTCGCCCTGTTCGCCATCCAGATAGACCGGCGTGATTTCCAGCAGGAAGTTCTGGCCGTTGACCACCACATGTTCGGCGTGGGATTCCTGGGGCGTGTTTTCCAGCCAGCGCTGCAGATTAAACTCGGTAATGAGTTGCGCGACAGGGTAGTTATGCAGTTTCTCCTGGCTCAGGCCAAATAGCTGGCAACTGGCCGGGTTAGCCAGCTCGACTTTCCCTTTGGTGTTCAGGGATAACACCGGTTCCGGCATCGCTACCAGCAGCGCGCTGAGCGCCAGGTGTTCACGCTCAGACGGCATCCACGGAACGGTACGTACGTCTGTTACACCCGCAATATGGCGGATCTCCGCCATCAGGCGGCTGAAGTGAGTAAACTCCAGCTCGGCGAAATTGAGATAAATCCGGCCTACGGGGTCAATATCAATGCCGCGCAGATCAATGCCGCGCAGCACCAGCAAATCGAGTAATTCACGGGTCAGACCAAGACGGTCTTCACAAAAGACTTCAAGACGCATAAGCGTTTTCACCCTACAAAGGCCAATGACGGATGAATAATAGGACAGTTATCTGCTGACGGGAAGATGGCTGTCAACAATTATTGACAGCATGGTGGAAAAATAACGTTTATGCCGTAAAGTTATACGCTCAGAAGTGACGTAACGTCAGGATCGCTCCCCGGTGACGCGTCGCTGGTCGGGGACGTGCGGAAAACCGTTATTTCTCCGGACTGTTTTTGTTCTTCTGTAATGTCTCTTTCAGTTGACTGATCAGCTCGCGACGAAAATCCCCCAGACGCGGTTTATCGTCAGCGATCCACGGCAGCGGACGACAGAGTTCCATCGCTTTAATCCCCAGCCGCGCGGTCAGTAGCCCGGCGCCAATGCCTTGCGCCGCACGCGCTGACAGCCTTGCCGCCAGATCCTGCGACATCCAGTCCATCCCCACTTCCCGCACCAGTTCGCTGGCCCCGGCAAACGCGATATTCAGCAGCACCAGACGGAACAGGCGCAGACGGCTGTAATAGCCCAGCTCAATACCGTACAGAGTGGCGATACGGTTGATCAGGCGTAAATTACGCCAGGCGATAAACGCCATATCCACCAGCGCCAGTGGGCTGACGGCAATCATCAGCGTTGATTCCGCCGCCGAGCGGCTGATTTCACGCCGTGCCTGAGCATCGAGTACCGGCTGCACGATCTGCGCATACAGGCTGACCACCTCACGATCGTTTTGCGTTTCGTGGATCGCCGCATACCAGCGCTGCAGCGCCGGATACGATTGATCCAGGCCTGCCTGCTGCGCCAGCTTCTCGCAAAATCCCCGCCCTTTACCAACCGCGTGGCTGTGCATCAAATCCCGCGCCTCATCGCGCTCGTAAGCCCGCTGACGTAACCGCCACAGACGCCGCCATTCGGTCGCCACTGAACCCACGCCAGCGCCGATAATCAACGCCCCGGCGGCACAGCCGCCGAGCGCAATCCAGTCCTCGGTTTGCCAGGCGTTCATCGTCCACTGTATGCCCTGCGCCACTACGCTGACGCCGAAGATCGCCAGCCCGGCGCTGACCATTTTTCGCCACAGGCTGCGCTTAGGCCGCAGTACCGACTCCACCACCGCTTCCGCCGCGCCCTCTTCTTCTTCCAGCGAATCAACCCGCGCAGGGGCGAACTTCTCAGCCTCATCCCCGGCAAAAGCGCGAGCGGACTTCAGGATTTGCGCCTTTTCCTCCTCCAGCGGGCCGTCGAAATCGATACGCGGTTTTAACGGTTCGGTCATCGCAGTTTATCTCCAAGTAAAAATTCCAGCGCCGCGTCGAGTCGAATATGCGGCAGCGGTTTATCAACGTCCATGACCTGCGGGCGAAAGTTCTCAAACTGAAAACCCTGCTGTTCCCAGAATGCCTGCCCCGGCAGGCGCGCAGGCACTTCGCCTGGATAGACGGTTAACGGCTGACCGTCGCTCAGCCTGTGGCCCCGCAGCGCGGGGATCTTTTCGCCATTCACCTCAATAAGCCCGCTCTGCGTCGCCTGGATCGACGCCAGCCCCAGGCAATCCATGCTGATCCCTTCAAACGCCGCGTTTTGCCAGGCGTCCTGAATCAGCTGTTGCAGCAGCGATACCAGATTACTGTGCTGATCGACGGTAACGTGATCCGCTTTGGTGGCGGCAAACAGCAGCTTGTCGATCACCGGCGAGAACAGGCGGCGAAACAGCGTGCGTTGCCCATAGTGAAAACTTTGCATCAGTTGCGTCAGCGCCAGACGCATATCGTTAAACGCCTGTGGCCCGCTGTTAAGCGGTTGCAGGCAGTCCACCAGCACAATTTGCCGGTCAAAGCGCAGGAAATGCTCTTTGTAGAAACCCTTGACCACTTTCTCGCAGTAGTATTTAAACCGCTCGCGCAGCATTCCGGCATTGGTATGTTTGTCCGCCTGGGCAAGCTTAGCTTCACCGCCGGCATCAACATCCGGCCAGGGGAAGAACTGCAGCGCCGGCGCGCCGGCCATTTCACCAGGCAGCACAAAACGCCCCGGCTGAATAAAATGCAGCCCTTCACGCTTGCAGGCGTGCAAATAGTCGGTCCATGCTGCGGCGATCTCCGCCAGCCGGGTTTCATCCGCGGGCGCCAGCGGGTCCAGCCCTTCACAAAGCTGCCGCCAGCGCGCCGACCATTCCGCTCTCTGCCCCTGCAACAGTCCGGTCATCTGCCGTGACCAGGTAAGATAGTCCTGAGCCAGCATCGGCAGATCCAGCAGCCATTCGCCGGGATAATCAACAATCTCCAGATACAGGGTTGACGTATCCTTAAAGTGACGTAATAACGAGTCGTTAGAGCGGTAGCGTAGCGCCAGGCGAATTTCGCTAACGCCGCGGGTAGGCGTCGGCCAGGTCGGTGGTTGACCATATAGCTGCGCCAACCCTTCATCATATGTGAAGCGCGGAATGCCGAAATCCCGCTGCGGCACGCGCTTGACGCCCAGCAACCGCTCTTCTCTGGCGACGCTAAGCAGCGGTAAACGCGCTCCGCCGTGAATATTCAGCAACTGATTGACCAGCGCGGTAATAAAGGCGGTCTTACCGCTGCGGCTAAGGCCGGTGACGGCCAGACGAAGATGCCGATCAACCCCACGATTAACCAGCGCATTGAGTTCATTTTTGAGTCGCTTCATCGCCATCCTGTTGTGCCTGAAGACCGGGGGGAAATAATATGAGGGTATATTGTTAATCAATGAATGACATCCCCCCATAACGGAGGGCTGAGGATGCATGCTGATGCTTTTCGACATCTCTCTTTGACTGAGGCCCCCGCGTTAACGGCTTAAGTGTAGCAACTTGCGTAGCATTTTATCATCCTGCTATTCAGGCTGTGACGTATTCATAACATATGCCATCCGCGACGTTTGGAAAACCGCTGAGCCGCCCGGCTAAGCAACGGTTCCAGAACCAGCATCAGCAGCATTTTCAACGGTCGACGGGCAACGGATTTTACCGCCCAGCCAGCGACGCCTGCCGGGCCATAGCGCAGCGCGGTCAGCAAAATCAGCTTACCCGCGATTTTCAGGCCGGGTTGCACTTTTTGCCCCGCCTGCTGCCATTTCACATTCATTGTTAATCTCCGTTACAGTTACAACTGGCGAAAACGGCTGCGTAGTGAAAAGGTGTCGGAAGTGATATAGCGCTCCATTTCACGCAAACGCCGTTCGCCGTCCGCCAGATCTTTATCCACCGCCGCTAACAGTTCGCCGCTACTCGGTGTTTTGTCACCATTCAGTTCGCTTTCCGGCATCGGATCCAGCGCAAACGAGAGAATGATGTAGGCCACCACCACAAACAGAAACAGACCAAAAATCATTGCCAGTACGGTAATCAAACGCACCAGTTTTACCGGCACGTCAAGGTACTGCGCGATACCGGCACAAACCCCTTTCACCATGCCATGCTGCGGAACGCGCCACAGTTTTTTACTCAAATCCAGTCCGCCCATTATTTTTCTCTCCAGTTCGGGTGCTCAGCATCAAGAATCGCCTCCAGCGCCTGAATACGCTCGCGCATACGCTTCGCGTCATCGGTCAGTTGCAGCAGGCGCTGCTGTTCGTTCTGCGATAAGCTGCCGCTGGCGCTACGGTTGTTGTAATGCAGCCAGAGCCAGACCGGCAAAACAAACAGCACAAACAACGTCAAAGGGATGGCGAGAAAAAGCAT
The DNA here is from genome assembly GCF_005860775.1 of Klebsiella indica. Taxonomy (GTDB): domain Bacteria; phylum Pseudomonadota; class Gammaproteobacteria; order Enterobacterales; family Enterobacteriaceae; genus Klebsiella; species Klebsiella indica. The sequence continues at coordinate 47,826 of NZ_VCHQ01000031.1, read as the reverse complement.
GCTCATGTGAACTCCTTGCAGATGGCGACGGCACATCTCGGTGCCGCCCGAATACGATTACTGGTTATTTTGCTTCATTTTGGCTTTCAGCGCCGCCAGCTGCTCGCTGATTTCATCGTCCGCTTTCAGGTCGGCGAACTGCTGATCCAGGGATTTCTGCTTACCAAATCGCTGGCTCTCCGCTTCGGCTTCCATATGATCGATACGACGCTCAAATGACTCAAAACGCGCCATCGCTTCGTCAATCTTGCCGCTGTCCAGTTGACGGCGAACATCGCGGGACGAGCTTGCGGCCTGATGACGCAGCATCAGCGCCTGCTGACGGGCACGGGTTTCGCTGAGTTTGTTTTCCAGCTCGCCAATCTCTTTTTTCATCCGCGCCAGGGTTTCATCAACCAGTTGCGCTTCATTTTCCAGGCTGGCGATAATCTCGGTCAGCTTCTGCTTTTCGATCAGCGCCGCACGGGCCAGATCCTCTTTCTCTTTACGCAGCGCCAGCTCGGCTTTCTCCTGCCACTCCGCCTGCTGGGAGACGGCCTGTTCAATACGACGGCTCAGCTGTTTCTTTTCCGCCAGCGCCCGCGCAGAAGTCGAACGGACTTCAACCAGCGTGTCTTCCATCTCCTGAATCATCAGGCGAACCAGCTTCTGCGGATCTTCTGCCTTCTCCAGCAGGGAGTTGATGTTGGCGTTCACGATGTCGGCAAAACGAGAAAAAATACCCATAATTTCAATCCTCATAGTTCTGGTGTCAGGCATCGGCCTGTGTGATCATTAATACAAATACCGTGCCATTTTTTATCTTGTTGATTTTAAAAGATGTGGTTGTTATCCATCCAATGGATTGCTAAAGTAACCTGGTGAATCACACTACAAAATGGCGAAATTCATCATGGCGGATTACAAGGATAACCTGCTCGGCGAGGCCAACAGCTTTCTTGAAGTGCTGGAACAGGTTTCAAGGCTGGCCCCGCTGGATAAACCGGTGCTGGTGATCGGCGAGCGCGGTACCGGCAAAGAGCTGATCGCCAGCCGCCTGCATTTCCTCTCCTCCCGCTGGCAGGGGCCGTTTATCTCGCTGAACTGCGCGGCGCTCAATGAAAACCTGCTGGATTCCGAACTGTTCGGCCACGAGGCCGGGGCGTTTACCGGGGCCAGTAAACGCCACCCCGGCCGTTTCGAGCGCGCCGATGGCGGCACGCTGTTTCTTGATGAGCTGGCGACTGCGCCAATGCTGGTGCAGGAAAAACTCCTGCGGGTGATCGAGTATGGCGAACTGGAGCGCGTCGGCGGCAGCCAGCCGCTGCAGGTGAACGTCCGCCTGATTTGCGCGACCAACGCCGACCTGCCGCACATGGTGGAAGAAGGTCTGTTTCGCGCCGACCTCCTCGACAGACTGGCATTTGATGTGGTGCAACTGCCGCCGCTGCGCGAGCGTCAAAGCGATATCATGCTGCTCGCCACTCAGTTTGCCATCCAGATGTGCCGCGAACTCGGGTTGCCGCTGTTTCCCGGCTTCAGCGAACGCGCCGTCGAGACGCTGCAAAACTACCGCTGGCCGGGGAATATCCGGGAACTGAAAAACGTCGTTGAGCGTTCGGTTTACCGCCACGGTAGCAGCGACAGCGAGCTGGATAATATTATTATTAACCCTTTCCGCCAGCAGCATTCTGCGCCGGACTCTGCGGCAGACAAGACGCCCGGACCAACGCTGCCGCTCAATTTGCGCGCTTTTCAGCAGGAGCAAGAAAAAAGCCTGCTTGAGATGAGCCTGGCGCAGGCGAAATACAATCAAAAGCAGGCGGCAGAGTTACTCGGTCTGACCTACCATCAGCTGCGGGCATTGCTGAAAAAGCATCAGATTTGAGCCGTACGCGGGCGGGATTGCATTCGCTTTAATTCCTCATTCCGCCTTTCCCCCAGTTCAACCAACACGCCTAACTGGAGAAAGCGCCAGGAAAAAGTTACCATGTGGCAAATATCGGAGCGCTTATCCGTGAGATAAGCACCATGCTTAATACGAATAGCACCCGCAGACCGTGCTGCATATACATCAATAAACATCCTCTTTAATGAAGCCCTCGCATGTCTGATGACAACGTTGCGCATTTCTCCGCATGGTGGGATGCCAAACGCACGGCGATTTAAGAGGTATACTCGAAGTCAGAATCAGTATGAATTTGAATCAGTCTGCCACATCACCCATGCAGCCATCGCTTATTTTCTCTTCATAAGCCATTAAGGTGGTGGTAAATGTTATTTAATATTAATAAGATAGAGTCTTGCTCTATAATCAAAACGAAACTATGCGTCTGACATTGTCTTCTCTCCTGGCAGCAGCATCTCTGCTGTGTGGGCATGCTTTTGCCGCGCCCACACAGCCTGCTCACGCCGATATTCGCGATAGCGGCTTTGTGTATTGCGTGAGCGGCCAGGTCAACACCTTCAACCCGCAAAAGGTCAGCAGCGGGCTGATTGTCGACACCCTGGCCGCCCAGCTCTACGACCGACTGCTCGATGTCGACCCCTATACCTACCGGCTGGTCCCTGAGCTGGCAGAAAGCTGGGAAGTCCTGGATAACGGCGCAACCTACCGCTTCCACCTGCGCCCCAACGTACCATTCCAGACTACCGCGTGGTTCAAACCGACCCGTAGTTTTAATGCCGATGACGTCATTTTTACCTTTGGCCGCATTTTTAACCGCGACCATCCATGGCATAACGTCAACGGCAGCAGTTTCCCCTATTTTGATAGCTTACAGTTCGCCGACAGCGTGGAAAGCGTGCGCAAGCTGGATAATCTGACCGTTGAGTTCCGCCTCAAGCACCCGGACGCGTCGTTCTTATGGCATCTGGCGACCCACTATGCCTCGGTGATGTCCGCTGAATATGCCGCAAAGCTGGCGAAGGACGATCGCCAGGAACTGATTGATCGTCAACCGGTCGGCACCGGTCCGTTCCAGTTGGAAGAGTATCGTAGCGGTCAGTATATCCGCCTGCAGCGACATCCGGGCTACTGGCGTGGTAAACCGCTGATGCCGCAGGTGGTCGTCGATCTCGGCTCCGGTGGCACCGGGCGTTTATCCAAACTGCTCACCGGCGAATGCGACGTACTGGCCTGGCCCGCCGCCAGCCAGCTCTCTATATTGCGTGACGATCCGCGTCTGCGCCTGACGCTGCGCCCGGGGATGAATATCGCCTGGCTGGCATTTAATACTGCTAAGCCGCCGCTGGATAACCCGGAAGTTCGTCACGCGCTGGCGCTGGCCATCAATAATCAGCGGCTGATGCAGTCGATCTACTACGGAACGGCGGAAACGGCAGCGTCAATATTGCCCCGCGCCTCCTGGGCTTACGATAATGAGGCGAAGATCACCGAATATAATCCAGCGGAGGCCCGCGCCCGCCTCAACGCGTTGGGACTGGAAAATTTGACGCTTAAACTGTGGGTGCCGACCAGTTCACAGGCCTGGAACCCCAGTCCGCTGAAAACCGCGGAGCTGATCCAGGCGGATATGGCGCAAATTGGCGTGAAGGTGATCATTGTGCCGGTTGAAGGCCGTTTCCAGGAGGCCAGATTGATGGATATGAACCACGATTTAACGCTTTCCGGCTGGGCGACTGACAGTAACGATCCGGATAGTTTTTTCCGTCCGTTGCTGAGCTGCGCGGCGATTGCCTCGCAAACCAACTACGCTCACTGGTGTAATCGTGAATTTGACGAGGTGCTGCAAAAAGCGCTGACGTCGCAGCAACTGGCCTCGCGCATTGAGGCTTATAAAGAGGCGCAGCACATCCTGGCGAAGGAGCTGCCGGTGCTGCCTTTAGCCTCTTCTCTGCGTTTGCAGGCCTATCGTTATGATATGAAAGGCCTTGTGCTGAGTCCGTTCGGCAACGCCTCTTTTGCCGGTGTCTCGCGGGAAAAAGAGAATGAGGTGAAAAAACCATGATTATTTTTACCCTGCGCCGCCTGCTTCTGCTGCTGATTACCCTCTTTCTGCTGACCTTTGTTGGTTTCAGCCTGAGCTACTTTACCCCTCACGCGCCGCTGCAGGGCGCCTCGCTATGGAACGCCTGGCTGTTCTGGTTTGAAGGCATACTGCGATGGGATTTCGGCGTCTCCAGCATCAATGGGGAACCCATCGCCAGGCAGCTTAAGGAAGTGTTCCCGGCGACCATGGAGCTCTGTATCCTTGCTTTCGGCTTTGCCCTGATCATCGGTATTCCCGTCGGCATGCTGGCGGGCATTATGCGCAATAAATGGCCGGATACCCTGATCAGCGCCCTGGCGCTGCTGGGCTTCTCCATTCCGGTATTCTGGCTGGCGCTGCTGCTGACCCTCTTCTTCTCCCTCACGCTAGGCTGGTTTCCTGTCTCAGGGCGCTTCGACCTGCTGTATGAAGTTAAATCAGTCACCGGTTTTGCACTGATCGACGCCTGGCTTTCCCATTCGCCCTGGCGCCATGAAATGATCGTCAGCGCCGTGCGCCATATGGTGCTGCCGGTGCTCACCCTCGCGGTCGCGCCGACGACGGAAGTGATCCGTCTGATGCGTATCAGCACCAGTGAGGTGTACGACACCAACTACGTGAAGGCCGCCGCCACCCGCGGCATATCACGGCGAGCGATTTTGCACCGCCACGTGCTGCATAACGCCCTGCCACCGGTGATCCCCCGGCTGGGGCTGCAGTTTTCAACCATGCTGACGCTGGCGATGATTACCGAAATGGTCTTTAGCTGGCCGGGGCTGGGACGCTGGCTCATTAACGCCATTCGTCAACAGGACTACGCCGCGATTTCGGCGGGTGTGATGGTCATCGGCTCGCTGGTGATTATTGTGAATGTGATATCAGATATTCTGGGAGCTATGGCTAACCCACTGAAACATAAGGAGTGGTATGCCCTTCGATAGCGTTTATCTGGAGAAGCGCCCGCCGAGTGCGCTGCGCACCGTATGGCGAAAATTTTACGGCGATACGACCGCCATGATCGGCCTGTACGGCTGCGCGGCGCTGGTGTTGCTGTGCGTTTTCGGCGGATGGTTCGCCCCCTATGGCATCGACCAGCAGTTTCTTGGCTATCAACTGCTGCCGCCATCCTGGTCGCGGTACGGCGAAGTGTCGTTCTTCCTCGGCACTGACGATCTTGGCCGCGATGTCCTCAGCCGCCTGCTGAGCGGCGCGGCGCCAACGGTCGGCGGCGCATTTGTGGTGACGCTCGGCGCAACCTTGCTGGGGTTGGCGCTTGGTGTGTTTGCCGGTTCCACGCACGGGCTACGTTCGGCCGTGATGAACCATATTCTTGATACCCTGCTGTCGCTACCGTCCCTGCTGCTGGCGATTATCGTCGTCGCCTTCGCCGGGCCACACCTGAGCCACGCGATGTTCGCCGTCTGGCTGGCACTGTTGCCGCGCATGGTGCGCTCGGTTTACAGCATGGTACACGACGAGCTGGAAAAAGAGTACGTGATCGCTGCCCGCCTCGACGGGGCGTCAACGCTGAATATCTTATGGTTTGCAGTGCTGCCGAATATCGCCTCCGGCCTGGTCACGGAGATCACCCGCGCCCTGTCAATGGCGATACTGGATATCGCCGCGCTGGGGTTCCTCGACCTCGGCGCCCAGCTCCCCTCCCCGGAGTGGGGAGCGATGCTCGGTGACGCGCTGGAGCTGATTTACGTCGCGCCGTGGACGGTGATGCTGCCGGGTTCGGCAATCATGATAAGCGTCCTGCTGGTTAATCTGCTGGGCGACGGGATCCGCCGCGCAATCATCGCCGGGGTGGAATAATGCCATTACTCGACATCCGTAATTTAACCATTGAATTCAAGACCAACGAAGGCTGGGTTAAAGCCGTCGATCGCGTCAGTCTGACCCTTGCAGAAGGGGAAATTCGCGGCCTGGTTGGCGAATCCGGCTCCGGTAAGAGCTTAATCGCCAAAGCCATTTGCGGCGTGACCAAAGACAACTGGCGGGTCACCGCCGACCGTATGCGCTTCGACGACATCGACCTGCTGCGCCTCTCCGGTCGCGAGCGGCGTAAGCTGGTCGGCCACAACGTGTCGATGATTTTTCAGGAGCCGCAGTCCTGCCTCGATCCTTCTGAACGTATCGGCCAGCAACTGATGCAGAACATCCCTGGCTGGACGTTTAAAGGACGCTGGTGGCAACGTCTGGGCTGGCGCAAACGGCGCGCTATCGAGCTCTTACACCGCGTAGGGATCAAAGATCATAAAGACGTGATGCGCAGCTTTCCTTATGAACTGACGGACGGAGAGTGCCAGAAAGTGATGATCGCCATCGCGCTGGCCAACCAGCCGCGACTGCTGATCGCCGATGAACCCACCAACGCCATGGAAGCCACAACACAGGCGCAAATCATTCGCCTGCTGACCCGGCTCAACCAAAATAACAACACCACTATTTTGCTGATCAGTCACGATATGCAGATGCTCAGTAAATGGGCGGATAAAATTAACGTCATGTACTGCGGGCAGACGGTGGAGAGCGCGCCGAGCGAAGAGCTGGTGACCATCCCCCATCACCCGTATACCCAGGCGCTGATTCGGGCGATCCCCGATTTCGGCAGCGCCATGCCGCATAAAAGCCGCCTCAACACACTGCCCGGCGCTATACCGCTGCTCGAACAGTTGCCTATCGGCTGCCGTCTCGGCCCGCGATGCCCCTATGCCCAGCGTGAATGCATCGAGACGCCCCGGCTGGTTGGCGCCCGCAACCACCTCTACGCCTGTCATTTCCCGCTGAACATGGAGAAAGAGTGAAATGGTCGAAACATTGCTTGAAGTCCGCAATCTGAGTAAGACCTTTCGCTATCGTACCGGCTGGTTTCACCGGCAAACGGTGGAAGCGGTCAAGCCGTTGAGCTTTACGCTGCGCGAGCGCCAGACGCTGGCGATTATTGGTGAAAACGGTTCCGGGAAATCAACCCTGGCGAAAATGCTCGCCGGAATGGTTGAACCCAGCACTGGCGAACTGTTGATTGATGATCATCTGCTGGAATTCGGCGATTACTCTTTCCGCAGTCAGAAAATCCGCATGATCTTCCAGGATCCGTCGACCTCGTTTAATCCCCGGCAGCGGATTTCACAGATCCTTGATTTCCCGTTACGCCTGAATACGTCCCTTGAACCCGAGGCGCGACAGAAGCAGATTATCGATACGCTACGTATGGTCGGCCTGCTGCCGGACCATGTCAGCTACTATCCGCATATGCTGGCGCCGGGACAAAAACAGCGTCTCGGCCTGGCGAGAGCGCTGATCCTGCGCCCGAAAGTGATTGTCTGCGACGAGGCGCTGGCGTCGCTGGATATGTCGATGCGTTCGCAGTTGATTAACCTGATGCTGGAATTGCAGGAGAAACAAGGGATCGCCTACATTTACGTTACCCAGCATCTGGGCATGATGAAACACATCAGCGATCAGGTGCTGGTGATGCACCAGGGGGAAGTCGTCGAGCGCGGCAGCACTGCCGATGTGCTGGCTTCCCCACTACACGATCTGACGAAACGCCTTATCGCCGGACATTTCGGCGAGGCGCTGACTGCCGATGCCTGGCGCAAAGACGGCAAGTAAAGCGGAGATTTTTACCGCCATCGACATCCGCGCCGCCAGAAACCTGCGACATCAGACACTGGTGACGGGGAGACGGCATAGCCGTTGCCCGCGATGCCGTGAGGATTGACAGAAAAATATCGTGACACAAGGGGTCGTCAGTGGGATATAATTCCCGGCTAAATTTGAGCTATTCTGAAATAACAACGCCAACCAAAGAGTTGTTAAAGTAACAATAAGCAATAACGATAAGGATTAAAAGCTATGGGTTTTCTTTCCGGTAAGCGCATTCTGATCACTGGCGTTGCCAGTAAACTGTCCATCGCCTACGGTATCGCGCAAGCCATGCACCGTGAAGGGGCTGAACTGGCGTTCACCTATCAGAACGAAAAACTGAAAGGCCGGGTGGAAGAATTCGCTACCGCGCTGGGCTCAAATATCGTACTGCCGTGCGATGTGGCTGAAGATGCCAGCATTGAGTCTCTGTTCACTGAACTGAGCAAAGTATGGCCGAAATTTGATGGTTTCGTACACTCCATCGGTTTTGCTCCGGCTGATCAACTGGACGGCGACTACGTCAACGCCGTCACTCGTGACGGTTTTAAAATTGCCCATGACATCAGCGCCTACAGCTTTGTCGCGATGGCCAAAGCCTGCCGCGGTATGCTGAACCCCGGTTCCGCCCTGCTGACGCTCTCCTATCTGGGCGCAGAGCGCGCAATTCCTAACTACAACGTGATGGGTCTGGCGAAAGCCTCTCTCGAAGCGAACGTCCGTTATATGGCTAACGCAATGGGTCCGGAAGGCGTGCGCGTTAACGCCATCTCCGCCGGTCCTATCCGTACTCTGGCGGCGTCCGGTATTAAAGATTTCCGCAAAATGCTGGCGCACTGCGAAGCGGTCACCCCGATCCGCCGCACCGTCACCACCGAAGACGTGGGTAACAGCGCGGCATTCCTCTGCTCCGATCTGTCTGCCGGTATCTCCGGTGAAGTCGTCCACGTTGACGGTGGTTTCAGCATCGCCGCGATGAACGAACTGGAACTGAAATAAGTTCCTTGCCCTCCTCACGATCGTGAGGAGGGTTCCTGCCCCCCTTCTCAATCACGCTTTCTCCTTCCGTTATTCCAATCTGCTATTTATTAGCACGTATCAATATTTTCTCCCGTATCGGGGTTACGCCAGGATAGTTCAGCATAGCATGACCGCGAAACGGCGGTTTGCCACATACCGAACAAGGAACGCCCATGGAGCAACGCCGCATTTACGGCAAAAACCACTGGTATCATGAGACTCAGGCTACGATCTGCCCGGTGGATGTATTGCCGCTCGTCCCTGAAGCCGCTGATGTCGAAGATCGTTTTCTGCTCGACCTGGTGCTGCCCGACGATCTGCGACAGGCGCATGCACGCTGGCTCACGCCTGCCCGTCAACTGGCCGATGCCCTCTTCCCGGCATCAGTTAACGACGATCGTCTGCCTACATTTAATGCCTACGACCGGCTGAGTACCGCGCTGACCGCCGCCCAGGTTTATGGTGTGCAGCGTCTGTGTAATCATTACGCCGCCCGCCTGGCGCCGCTTCCCGGCCCGGACTCTTCCCGCGAGAGCAACCGCCGCCTGGCGCAGATGACGCAATATGCCCGCCAGCTCGCCAGTTCTCCCTGGGTGATTAACGCGCAGGCTCGTCGTCAGTTAGATGAAGTCGGGCTGAGCCGTGACGACATCATTCTTATCAATCAGATTATCGGCTTTGTCGGCTTTCAGGCCCGCGCTATCGCCGCATTGCAGGCGGCTCAGGGTTATCCGGTACGCTGGCTCCCCGGCATGTCGCAGCAGGAAGATGCGCCGGAAGAAAGCTTTATCTCTGGCGACGTAGACTGGGAACCAGGGATCGACGATTATGATTTAGGCTACGAAAATGATGAGTATCTGTCGTTATTAGCAAAATGGCAGAATCATCCGGGCCTGTCCGACCTGGCGCCGCTACTGGCAATCCAGGGCCCGCCACTTGATGTACTGGAACAGCTTCTGGCTCATCTTAGCGAAGCGCAACCGTTCGCCGCGCAGGCGGCGCTGGTATCCGCGCGCATTAATGGCAGCATTAGCTGTTTTAACGCCTGGGCCGCACGATGTCCGGATTTAACCCCTCTGACGGCGGCTTTACGTGGTAATGAGCCTGACATTCATCGGTGGGGGAAAAACCACCCCATTGAGTATCAAATTTTACACTCCGCCCGGCTTTTAACCCGTGCACCCGACCGCTTCAGTACCGATCGGTTAACGCTCCTGATCGAACAGGGGCTTTCCCGTACCGCCGCTATCGATCTTCTCGTCTGGTGTGGACTGTGCGGCTGGATGAATCGTCTGAAAATCGCCCTCGGCAACGTCCCTCCTCAGACGTAAAATGCTGAAACATCGCTTGCTGCGGCAGGCATATTCGCGTAAAAATGTCAGCCGCTCTTTTAGCCACGAAAATACGACATTATGTTTCAGGACAACCCGCTGCTAGCGCAGCTTAAACAGCAACTGCATTCCCAGACGCCGCGTGTTGAAGGCGTCGTTAAGGGGACGGAAAAAGGGTTCGGCTTTCTCGAAGTCGACGCCCAAAAAAGCTATTTCATTCCGCCGCCGCAAATGAAAAAAGTGATGCATGGCGATCGTATTATCGCCGTGGTCAATACGGAAAAAGAACGCGAAAGCGCTGAGCCGGAAGAGCTGGTTGAGCCGTTTCTGACGCGTTTTGTCGGCAAAGTTCATAAGAAAGATGATCGTCTTTCCATCGTTCCTGATCATCCGCTGCTGAAAGACGCCATTCCCTGCCGGGCCGTTCGCGGCATAGAGCATGATTTTAAAGAGGGTGACTGGGCCGTAGCCGAAATGCGCCGTCATCCGCTGAAAGGCGACCGCGGTTTCTATGCCGAACTCACCCAGTACATCACCTATGGGGATGACCATTTCGTGCCATGGTGGGTCACTCTGGCGCGTCATCATCTGGAAAAAGAGGCGCCGGGCGGCGTCGCAACTGAAATGCTTGATGAAGGTCTGGAACGCCGCGATTTAACCGCGCTGGCTTTCGTGACCATCGACAGCGCAAGCACTGAAGATATGGATGATGCCCTGTACGCAGAGCAGACCGCTGACGGTAAACTGCACCTGACCGTCGCTATCGCCGATCCGACCGCCTGGATCACGGCAGGCAGCAAGCTGGACAATACGGCGAAAACCCGCGCCTTTACCAACTACCTGCCGGGCTTCAATATTCCGATGCTGCCACGCGAGCTGTCTGACGATCTCTGCTCCCTGCGCGCCAACGAAGTCCGTCCGGTTCTGGCCTGTCGCATGATTCTGGCTGATGATGGCGCTATCGAAGACGATATTGAGTTCTTCGCCGCCACCATCGAGTCCAAAGCGAAACTGGCCTACGATGAGGTTTCCGACTGGCTGGAAAACCACGGTAGCTGGCAGCCGGAGAGTGAAACCATCGCGCAGCAAATTAAACTGCTGCAGGATGTCTGCCTGCGGCGTAGCGAATGGCGCCAGAACCACGCGCTGGTGTTCAAAGATCGCCCGGATTATCGCTTTGTGCTGGGAGAAAAAGGCGAAGTGCTGGACATCGTCGCCGAACCGCGCCGTATCGCTAACCGTATTGTGGAAGAGTCGATGATTGCCGCCAACATTTGTGCGGCCCGCGTCCTGCGCGATAAACTCGGCTTCGGCATTTATAACGTTCACACCGGGTTCGATCCAGCAAACACCGAGCAATTAGCGGCATTGCTGAAGACGCACGATGTGCACGTTGATCCAGAGGAAGTATTAACGCTGCAGGGCTTCTGCAAACTGCGTCGTGAGCTCGACGCTCAGCCGTCCGGTTTCCTCGACAGCCGTATTCGCCGCTTCCAGTCATTCGCGGAAATTAGCACCGAGCCGGGTCCGCACTTTGGCCTGGGCCTTGATGCTTACGCAACCTGGACCTCCCCGATCCGTAAGTATGGCGATATGATCAATCACCGTTTGCTGAAAGCGATTATCAAAGGGGAAGCCATCGCCCGTCCGCAGGATGACGTTACGGTACAAATGGCGGAACGCCGTCGCCTCAACCGCATGGCGGAGCGCGATGTCGGTGACTGGCTGTACGCCCGCTATCTGAGCCCTAAAGCCGGAACCGATACCCGTTTTGCCGCTGAAATCGTTGATATCAGCCGCGGCGGCATGCGCGTGCGTCTGGTTGATAATGGCGCGATCGCCTTTATTCCGGCGCCATTCCTGCACGCCGTACGCGATGAACTGGTTTGCAGCCCGGAAAACGGCACCGTGCAAATTAAAGGCGAAATCGTCTATAAGGTAACCGACGTTATCGACATTACGATTGCTGAAGTTCGCATGGAAACCCGTAGCGTGATTGCACGCCCCGCGGCCTGATAAACGGCCCTCTACGGCTCCCGCATGTGGAGCCGTATTTCTACCTTTTCCTTGTTTTTCTGGGTATTGCCTGCAACGCTGCGCAGATAATTGAGTTGTACGTTTTTTTCACTTCTCTTTTTCTTCTATTTTTAGCATCATTGATTTTATTCACATTTATTATCAGGATAACGCCATGTCAGAACTGAATACCCGCCTGCTCGCCCAACGTATCGATACCGTGCTGGATATTCTGGTTGCCGGGGATTATCACTCCGCTATCCATAACCTGGAAATTCTGAAAGCTGAACTGCAGGCGCTTTCCAGCGACGAACAGGAAGAGAAATCCGGTCAGCCTAAAGCGCCGTGGGAAATTTAATAATTTCCTCGTTACCACCGGCCGCATAAGACCACTCGTTAGCCCAAATAGCCCTTAACCGTGATGTTGCTATGAACGCCAGACAACAAAGTATTTTGCAAATGGTCATCGATAAAGGCCGCATCAGCGTGGCCGATCTCGCGAAGATGACCGGTGTCTCTGAAGTCACCATCCGCCAGGATCTGAATTTATTAGAACAGCAGAGCTATCTGCGTCGTACCCACGGCTTCGCGGTTCCACTGGATAGCGAAGATGTGGAAACCCGGATGATGACCCATTTCGCCATCAAACGTGAACTGGCCGCATGGGCTGCTACGCTTGTCTCCTCTGGTGAGACGGTATTTATCGAGAACGGTAGCGGTAACGCTCTGCTTGCGCGTACGCTTGCCGATCGCGGTGATGTTACTATTATTACCGTCAGTAGCTATATCGCGCATCTGCTGAAAGCGTCTCCCGGGGAAGTCATTCTGCTTGGCGGAATTTATCAAAAACGCAGTGAAAGTATGGTTGGCCCGTTGACACGGCACTGTATCCAGCAGGTCCATTTTAGTAAGGCTTTTATCGGTATTGACGGCTGGCAGGCTGAAACCGGATTTACCGGACGGGATATGATGCGAGCCGACGTGGTCAATGCGGTGCTGGAAAAGGGCTGTGAAGCCATTGTGCTTAGCGACAGTTCGAAGTTCAATGTTGTTCACCCCTATCCACTCGGCCCTGTCGGGCGATTTAATCGCCTTATTACCGATAATAATCTTAGCGATGCCGTTCGCAATCAATTAATCGAATGCGGATTAGCCGTCGATATCGTCGACCATCCCTGATTCCCCTTTTTTGCTATTACGCGCGACGCTTTGCCGGACAATGTCCGGCCTGAGTTTCGTCTGAGACTTTTCCGACGCCTCAATTCAGAGTTTTTACCTGCCTGAAAAATTTATAGAAAGTAGAATTAATATTAGCGATATAACAGGAAGTGACTATCACCTGCGTGATTAAAGTAACACCTGCGCAACGAAAGTGACATGGAATAACCCCTGGGCTGGAGTAACACGCTATGCTTAAAGGAAGTTGTATCCATGAATAGATTATTCAGGAGAAAAAAATGATGACTTCAATGAACAAAAAAATGACCGCTGTAGTGCTGGCCGTCACGGTTGCAATGTCTCTGAGCGCTTGTTCTCACTGGTCTAAACGCGACCGCAACACCGCAATCGGTGCGGGTGCCGGCGCTATCGGCGGCGCGGTATTAACGGACGGCAGCACCCTGGGTACGCTGGGCGGCGCGGCAGTCGGCGGGATTATCGGCCACCAGGTGGGTAAATAATATTTACCACGCACTATAAAATTAATTTACAGCCGCTGGCTGATACCCCCGGCAAAAAATTAAGGCCACGATAAATATCGCGGCCTTAATAATTAATTAACCGCCAGCCAGCTTAACTTTCATACCTTTAGCTTCCAGCAACGATTTCAGCAAATCGCGCTTATCGCCCTGAATCTCTATTACGCCATCCTTCACCGACCCACCGCAGCCGCATTTCTTTTTCAGTTCGGCGGCTAGTTTAGCCAGCGCATCATCATTTTCATCAATTCCGCTAATCAGGCATACGCCTTTACCCTTGCGGCCGCTGGTCTGGCGCTGGATGCGCACAATACCGTCTCCTTTCAGACGCGTCTGTACCTGTTTGGGCTCATCAATACGGCCACCATCCGTTGAATACACCAGACGGCTACTGGAATCGCTCATCATGCCCCCTTGTTTAGCGATGCGTTGATGCTGCGCAGCGTGGCAGCCGGATCGGCAGACTGGGTTACCGGACGGCCAATCACCATATAATCGACGCCAGCCGCCTGCGCCTGTTCCGGCGTCATAATTCGCCGCTGGTCGCCGGCATCGCTGCCCAGAGGACGAATGCCGGGCGTCACCAGCTTAAACGCCTGGCCACGTTCTTGTTTGAAACGCACCGCCTCCTGCGCCGAGCAGACGACACCATCCAGACCGCAGCGTTGGGTCAGCGCCGCCAGCTTCGCAGCGTAATCTGCCGGAGAAAGGGAGATTCCCAGCGCCTGTAGATCGCTGGCTTCCATGCTGGTTAACACGGTTACCGCAATCAGCAGCGGCGCGTCACTGCCAAAGGGCAGTAGTGCTTCTCGTGCAGCGGTCATCATGCGCGCGCCGCCAGAGGCGTGAACGTTAACCATCCAGACGCCCAGATCCGCTGCCGCAGCGACCGCACGCGCCGTGGTATTCGGGATATCATGAAACTTGAGATCGAGGAAAACGTCAAAACCACGCTGGTGCAGGTCGCGGACAAACTGCGGCCCGAGCAGAGTAAACATCTCTTTGCCAACCTTCAGACGACAGTCGCGCGGGTCGATACGGTCGACAAACGCCAGCGCTTTATCACGGTTATCATAATCGAGAGCAACGACGACGGGCGAAGATGTGACAACGCGGGAAAAAGATGTAGCAGTAGACGTCATGACCGGACCTTAATTGTTGATAAGCGCCACTGCGGCGCAAGAAAGGTAAACGGCCAGCATTTTACCTGCGATAAAGCGAAAATAACAGGCTGCATTTCCCTCCCTGCCTGGCGATTTGATTACCGGGAGCGGAGGTAACGACGGTCATAACTAATAAGTATGTTGTAACTAAAACGCAGATTTTTTTTAACCTACTGCCCGTCAAGGCCACGAATCGGTTTAATAGTTGACCATGAGCGGCACGACGGGCAGTGCCAGTACAGGGTATGGGAGGTAAAACCGCATTTCTGGCAGCGGTAGCGCGGCTTGCTGCGCACCTGTTCCCCAACCATATGACGCAGAACGCCGAGGCTCTCCTTCGCCCGCCCCTCTTCGGCCTCATTAATATGGTAGTCAATTAGCTTGTGGAAAACGCGCATCGTCGGATGGCGCTCCAGTTGACGGGTAACATAGTTTTGCGCGGGCTCGATTCCTTCCCGTTGTTCGAGAATTTGCGCCAGCATAAGGTCGGCGCTCGCCCCGACATTTTCTTCAGCGCAGCGACGCAAAAACGCCTCCCATTCGCTGGCTTTCCCCAACTGCTGATAACAGGTTTGCAGCATTTCCAGCGTTTCAACGACCAGCTCTTTATCCTGTTCGATAACACGCTCCAGGCTCTCTACCGCTTTCGCGTAGTCGCCCTTTTCCATCCATACCCGGCCCATCATGATAGAAACCCGCGCGGCGGAACGGTCCGCCGCCGCACCTTTTTTCAGCAACGCCATCGCCTTATCCAGATCGTTGCTCGCCATTTGCTGAAGCGCCAGTTCGCACCAAAAATTCGCGATTTCGCCGCGATGTTTCTCTTTCCCCAGCTTTACCAGACGCTCGGCTACCTCAATAGCGGATTGCCAGTCGCTGGTCGCCTGATAGATTTGCAGCAGTTGCTGCAAGGCACCGAGACGAAAATCCGTTTCATCCACCAGTTGCTTGAACATGCCCTCCGCCCGGTCGTAGAGCCCGGCGGCCATATAATCACGCCCGAGCTGTTGTACGGCGAGCAGACGCTGGTCATACGTCAGCGCGGCGCTTTCCATCAGGCTTTGGTGAATGCGAATAGCCCGGTCAACCTCGCCGCGCGAGCGGAACAGATTACCGAGCGTGAGATGTGCTTCGACGGTGCCCGTATCCTCTTTCAGCATATCAAGGAAGAGATCGACAGCTTTATCCTGCTGATTGCTCAGCAGGAAGTTTACCCCTGTCACGTAGTCACGCGACAGACGGCTCGCATCGTCCTGTTTGGACTGTTGTGCACTTCTGCGCCCCATATACCAGCCATAAGCAGCGGCAACAGGCAAAAGCAGAAACAACAACTCCAGCATAAAGGGTTATTCCTTTACCACAGGAACACCCGCTTCAGCAGGCGCAACGCTGGCAGGCGCGATCTGGTGCTCCAGACGCTTAATCTTACGCTCTGCGCGCGCCAGCGAGACGCGAACGCGCAGCCAGAAAAGGCCGCAAATCAGCCAGCCGATAACAAAACCGGCGGCAAAAAGCACGGCCAGCAGCGTCGAAATACGGAATTCACCCTGCGCGAGCAAATAGTTGAACGTGACCAGCTGATCATTCTGGGCCCCCAGCGTCACTGAAATGACGAAGATGGCTAATACCAGTAAGAAAATAAGTAAATATTTCACATGACTTCCCGTTATGTGGGTTGCGCGAAAAATCCCGCGTTCAGCCCTATAAAGTATCATTTTCGCCGCAGCGGTGAAATGGAAAAGCATGATACCAGTACAGGATATGCCGCCTTGTACTGGTAATAGCAACATTATTCCTGTGCTGCGACCCTTTTTTTAATATCCCGTGCTTCTTCACCCGGCGGCAAAAGCGAGCCGCAAAACCGCTGGGCGAGCCAGGTCGCCAGCGTCACCAACAGCCAGGAAATCAGCGTCGCAACAATCAGATCCTGTGGCCAGTGCATCCCCAGCGCCAGTCGGCTCCCCATCACCAGCGTGGCCCACGCCAGCAGCAGTCCCATGGTTGCCCAACGACGACGCGGCCACAGCAATCCGACACCGAGCAGCGCCCAACTGGCGGCAAACATCGTGTGACCAGAAGGGAAAGCAAAACCGGTCTCTTTTTGCCAGTGTTTACGCAGGAATGCCGGTATTCTCTGCTCTTGCGCCAGTTGCGCATGCACCAGTTTAGCGCGTTCTTTGCGTTTCAACGCGTAGAATTGATCCACCGGCACCTGCCGCGTCTGTTCCAGCCAGATGACAAAAGGCCGGGGTTCCTGCACCTGGTCTTTGATCCACGACTTCATTCCTTGCCCAATTAAAATCGCCGCAGCAAGGATCAGAAACAGCATAATCGCCGCCCGCAGGCGAAAACGCAGGCACCACAGGAACCAGAGACATAAAATAACATGCGTAATAACGCCCCAGGGTTGCGTCACTGTTTCAGTCACCCAATACAGGGGCTTCATCACCCCTTCCGGTAATCCGGGATGCCATGTCCAGCCGGAAACCCAGACCACCGCGGGCATAACTAATAACACCACCGCCGCAGCGGCGGTTCGTCGGGCAATTAACAGCATCTCGTCTCCTTATCATTGACCTCAATATCATAACGGAAAGTCGCGCGTTTGTGCGCTTTGCGCCCAACTGAGCGCACGCAATTAGGCGAACGTCACGCCATTGTGGCAAAATGATGGCAAACAGAAGCACAGTCAGGTGCTGATAAAATCTGGAGAATCACATGCAGCTTAAACGTGTGGCAGAAGCCAAACTGCCAACGCCATGGGGAGATTTCCTCATGGTGGGTTTTGAAGAACTGGCAACCGGACAGGATCACGTCGCGCTGGTATTCGGCGATATTTCGGGGCAATCCCCGGTTCTGGCTCGCGTACATTCTGAATGTTTAACCGGCGATGCTCTTTTTAGTCTGCGCTGTGATTGCGGGTTTCAACTGGAAGCCGCGTTGTCGCATATTGCCGAAGAAGGGCGCGGTATTCTGCTGTATCACCGTCAGGAAGGGCGCAATATTGGTCTGCTGAATAAAATCCGCGCTTATGCTCTGCAGGATCAAGGCTATGACACGGTTGAAGCCAACCATCAGTTGGGTTTTGCCGCCGATGAGCGTGACTTCACGCTGTGTGCGGATATGTTTAAGTTGCTCAATGTCGATCAGGTTCGTCTGTTAACCAACAACCCGAAGAAGGTCGAGATCCTGAGCGAAGCGGGAATCAATATTGTGGAACGCGTACCGCTGATTGTGGGCCGCAATCCGAAAAATGCCCACTATCTGGATACCAAAGCCGCCAAAATGGGGCACCTTCTGGGCAAATAAAGCCGTTAAGAATACGGGCCAGCATTTGCTGGCCCTTTTGTTTAAAACATCTGGTTTACAGCATATTGCGAATCACATAATGCAATATGCCATCGTTCTGGTAGTACGTCAGCTCAGTGGCGGTATCAATGCGGCAGCGACAGTCAATGATTTCTTGCTTACCGTCCGTCCGCGTCAGCGTTACCGGCACTGTTGTCCCCGGCTGTAAAGCCTGCAGGTTACCGATATCAATCCTTTCCTCTCCGCTTAAGCCCAGCGTCTTACGCGTAACGCCTTGCGGGAATTCCAGCGGCAATATTCCCATTCCAATCAGGTTAGAGCGATGGATACGTTCGAAAGACTCAGCGATGACAACCCTGACGCCAAGCAAGCGCGGCCCTTTTGCCGCCCAGTCGCGGCTGGAACCGGAACCGTACTCTTTCCCGGCGATCACCGCCAGCGGCGTCCCCTCTTCCTTGTACAACATTGCGGCATCGTAAATAGCAATCGGCTCACTATCCGGAAGATGGCGCGTCATCCCGCCCTCCACACCTGGTACCATTTCGTTACGAATACGAATATTGGCGAACGTACCGCGCATCATCACCTCGTGATTCCCGCGACGGGAACCGTAGGAGTTAAAATCAGTACGTTCAACACCATGGTTTAGCAAATAACGCCCGGCGGGACTCTCGGCTTTGATACTGCCTGCCGGAGAGATATGGTCAGTGGTAACCGAGTCCCCCAGCATCGCCAGAATACGCGCGCCATGAATATCTTCCACCGGTTTGGGTTCAGCCGCCATCTCATCAAAGAAGGGTGACAGGCGAATATAGGTTGAATCGTCTTGCCAGTCGTAAGTGTCCGACCGTTCTACTTTTATCGCCTTCCACTCGGCGGTGCCTTCAAACACCTCCGCATACTCTTTACGGAACATCTGCGTCGACACTTGCTCCACCGCGCGGGCGACCTCCTCGCCACTCGGCCAGATATCTTTCAGATACACCGGTTGCCCGTCTTTACCCCGTCCCAACGGCTCACGAGTCAGATCAAGGTTCATGTTCCCCGCCAGAGCATAGGCCACCACCAACGGCGGCGAAGCCAGCCAGTTGGTTTTCACCAGCGGGTGAATTCGCCCTTCGAAGTTACGGTTACCCGAAAGGACCGCGCCGACAGTCAGATCCCCCTGCCTGATGGCGCGCTCAATCGGATCCGGTAGCGGTCCGGAGTTACCAATACAGGTAGTACAACCATAGCCCACCAGATTAAAACCCAGTTCATCAAGATAAGGCGTCAGTTTCGCGTGGGCCAGATAGTCGGAAACCACTTTCGACCCCGGCGCCAGCGACGCTTTTACCCACGGCTGCGGTTTCAGGCCCAGTTCGACGGCATTTTTGGCCAGCAAACCGGCGGCCATCAGTACGCTGGGGTTTGACGTATTGGTACAGGAGGTAATCGCGGCAATAACCACCGCCCCATCCGGCAATGAATATTGCTGTCCGTTCAGCGTATAGTCGATCGGTCGTTTATCTTTTTGCGCATGGTTAACCTCCAGTTCTGTACTGGCAGCAAACGCCTTTGGCACGTCCCCGAGGGCGACCCGATCTTGTGGCCGTTTCGGACCAGCCAGACTGGCTTCTACGGTTGCCATATCCAGCGCCAGTGTGCTGGTAAAGACGGGTTCATCCCCGGGCAGACGCCACATTCCCTGCGCTTTCGCATAGGCTTCGACCAGCGCCACCTGCTCTTCGCTGCGCCCGGTCAGGCGCATGTAGTCAAGCGTTACAGCATCAACGGGAAAGAAACCGCAGGTCGCACCGTATTCCGGTGACATATTGGCAATTGTCGCGCGATCCGCGAGGGGAAGTGAGTCGAGGCCATCACCATAGAATTCAACAAATTTACCCACTACGCCGTGTTTGCGCAGCATCTGAGTCACGGTAAGCACCAGGTCCGTCGCGGTAATCCCCTCTCGCAGCTTACCGCTCAGCTTGAAGCCAACGACATCCGGGATCAGCATCGAAACCGGCTGCCCCAGCATCGCGGCTTCCGCTTCAATACCGCCGACGCCCCAGCCCAGCACACCAAGGCCGTTAATCATGGTAGTGTGCGAATCGGTGCCGACCAGCGTGTCCGGAAAGGCTACCCATTCCCCCTCTTGCTGTTCGCTCCATACGGCGCGACCAAGATACTCAAGGTTAACCTGGTGGCAAATCCCGGTCCCCGGCGGCACGACGCTAAAGCGACTGAATGCCTGCTGTCCCCAGCGTAAAAAGACATAACGCTCATGGTTCCGCGCCATCTCAAGGCGGACGTTTTCTGCAAAGGCATCATCATCGCCAAAGCGATCTACGGTGACCGAATGGTCAATGACCAGATCGACGGGGGAAAGCGGGTTCACTTTGGCGGTGTCGCCTCCCAGGCGTTTTACCGCTTCACGCATTGCCGCCAGATCCACGACGGCGGGGACGCCCGTAAAATCCTGCATCAGTACTCGCGCCGGACGGTAGGCGATTTCTCGGTCGGCATGGGCCTGTTTCAACCATCCGGCAAGGGCGTGAATATCTTCGGCGGTCACTGAATCACCATCCTGCCAGCGCAGAAGGTTTTCCAGAAGTACTTTAAGCGATTTGGGCAAACGCGACAGATCGCCCAGTTCTTTGGCAGCTAGCGGTAAGCTGTAGTAGTGCCAGGTTTTACCTTTAACCTGTAACGAATCCTTGCTGGCTGCGCGTAGGGTTGACGACATAGCTCCTCCTTTACCTTAGGGATAGTATCTCCTGCTGCTCCTCAGGGTTATTATTAAAGATAACACATCTTTTGCGTAACATTTTGATAACACCCCAAATTGCTAAAAGAGGCAAAAAGTATGATGCCAGGAAAGTTGAATAATATGCGTGAAAATAATGAGAGAATTTGAAAGAGGCTAATTGTGCTAACAAAGGTATTGTATTAGTACGCGAGTACGATAAAAAACTGATCGCCGTTATTCTGGCGATCAGTTCAGGAGAGTAGATTGACGGAAAAACTCTTCAAAAGAAAAATCATATACGCCTTATTACCGCTGTATTATCAGATGGGAATAATTCGCAAATCTTTTTTGTCATAAAAATGACACAGATCTTTTAACAGGTAATGTGCTCTAGTTTAGAAACCAAATGTTGCAGACAACCAGAGCAATGATGCTCCAGAACATCGCAAGCCCAAGGATAACGGCGCTCCAGGCCTTACTTCTTAAAACCGGATCTATCTCGGTCTTGTCACGCTCCTGTGACATCGCTAACTTCATATAATCGATATCACTAATCATTCTTCCACCACCAATTGCTAAAAATAACTTAGTACAGATAAATCTTAATTATGGATTTTGTATTAATCCAGTGAATTTACTTTTCGACAGATATCTTTCGTCATTATTTTGATCGAAACAGGTATATTCGCAAATATGTTATGGGGAGTTAGCGAAACTGTGATTCAAACGAGGTTAAATTATTCGCTTCCAGGCCATTATTAAATTTGGCATCCCCTGGAGGATGCCATTATTTTTTACAGGGTTATTTTTCCGGTAACTTAATATCTTTGAACATGGCTTCAATATCTTCATTTGAGCGCAGGGCAACGGCCGTATCGACCACATCTCTGGTTAAATGCGGCGCAAATCGTTGAATAAAATCATACATATAGCTTCTTAAGAAGGTACTGCGACGAAACCCTATCTTTGTGGTGCTGTGGCTAAAAATGCCGTGGGCGTCAAGCTTAACCAAATCGGGATCAGACACAGGATCCACCGCCATGCTGGCTATCACCCCTACCCCGAGCCCTAGTCGGACGTAGGTTTTAATCACGTCGGCGTCCGTCGCGGTGAAAACAATGCGCGGCGTGAGTCCGGCACGGTTAAACGCCGTATCCAGTTCGGAGCGCCCGGTAAACCCAAAAGTGTAGGTCACCAGCGGATACTGGGCCAGCTCTTCTATTGAAACCGACCCCTGAGAGGCCAGCGGATGCTCTGGTGTGACAACGATCGATCGGTTCCAGTGATAGCACGGCAACATAACCAAATCATCATAGAGATGGAGCGCTTCAGTCGCGATGGCAAAGTCAGCATTGCCCTTTGAAACAGCTTCGGCGATTTGTGTCGGTGAGCCCTGATGCATGTGCAACGAGACGCGAGGATAGCGTTCAATAAAGCCTTTGATGACGCCCGGTAGCGCATAACGGGCTTGCGTATGCGTGGTTGCAACATACAGTGAACCTTTGTCAGGCCAGGTATGCTCGCCCGCCACCGACTTTATCGCCTCCACCTTCGACAAGACTTCACGCGCGATGCGTATGATCTCCTGCCCTGCTGGCGTGACCTGAGTCAAGTGTTTACCACTGCGAGCAAAAATCTGAACGCCCAGTTCATCTTCCAGCATGCGGACCTGTTTGCTGATGCCGGGCTGTGAGGTATACAAACCTTCAGCAGTAGAGGAAACATTCAGATTATGGTTAACAACCTCAACGATGTAGCGGAGTTGCTGTAGTTTCATGGCTGATATCCAAATAGCGCGTAAAATGAACCCGCTTAATACATTTTACGTTCAGGTCACTTCCTGGCCGGCGCACTTGTCTGGCCATCCCTGCGATTCGCCATATGGCGTCACAACGCATCCTGAAGACGGTGATGTATAAGACGATTTGATAATAAAGAAACGGTTAACTATAACCACTATATCATTTATATCTACAGTGTATAGATACCAACGAAAAATAATAAGCTGGTTATAAGAGGAGATAAAGCGCAACAAAATGCGCAAGCGCCATACCGCACGATTAAAAAGGGCCGCAATGCGGCCCTCACTACCAGCGATAAAGGTTATTTCTTCGCTTCAGTCCATTGCCCGTCAATATAGAAAGCGGACCAGCCGGTCGCTTTGCCGTCTTTCTCCGAAGCGACATATTGCTGCTTCGTCTTACGGCTAAAGCGCACCATCGTTTTATTACCCTGCGGATCTTTCTGCGGCGCATCGGCCAGATAACGCAGTTTCTCCGCCAGACGATCGCGGAAACGATACAGTTCTTCCACCAGCGGCGCACGGGTTTCGCGTGATTTAGGGAAAGTGCTGGCAGCCAGGAAGACGCCCGCCGCACCATCACGCAGAACGAAGTAGGCGTCTGATTTCTCGCAGGGAAGTTCCGGCAGTGGAACCGGATCTTCTTTCGGCGGGGCTACCTCGCCATTACGCAGGATTTTACGCGTGTTTTTACATTCATCGTTAGTACAGGCCATGTACTTACCAAAACGCCCCATCTTCAGGTGCATTTCGGAACCACATTTTTCACACTCAACGATCGGACCATCATAGCCCTTGATGCGGAATTCGCCCTCTTCAATCTCGTAACCATCACAGGTCGGGTTATTGCCGCAGACATGCAGCTTACGCTTCGGATCGATAAGGTAACTGTCCATCGCAGTGCCGCACTTTTTACAGCGACGTTTGGCGCGTAACGCATTGGTTTCCGCGTCATCGCCTTCCAGCACGTTAAGGACTTCGTTTTCCGGTACCAGATTAATGGTGGTTTTACAGCGCTCTTTCGGCGACAACGCATACCCTGAACAGCCGAGGAACACCCCGGTGCTGGCGGTGCGAATCCCCATCTTGCGCCCGCAGGTTGGACAATCGATGCTGGTCAGTACCATCGGGTTTGGCTGCATGCCCCCCACTTCCGGATCTTTCTCCGCGGTTTCCAGTTGCGCAGTGAAGTCGCCAAAGAAGTGGTCGAGCACCTGTTTCCATTCAGCCTGATGATTGGCCACCTGGTCGAGTCGGTCTTCCATTTGTGCGGTAAAATCGTAGTTCATCAAATCGCGGAAGTTTTCTTCCAGACGATCGGTGACAATTTCTCCCATTTTTTCCGCATAGAAACGACGGTTTTCCACTCGTACATAACCGCGGTCCTGGATAGTCGAAATAATCGAGGCATAGGTGGACGGACGGCCAATCCCACGTTTTTCCAGCTCTTTCACCAGCGACGCTTCACTAAAACGCGCGGGCGGCTTAGTAAAGTGCTGCGCGGGCGTCAGCTCAACCAGACTGAGGCGGTCACCTTTGTTTACCACAGGTAAGGTACGATCTTCATCGCCTTTACGCAGAGCTGGCATTACTTTCGTCCAGCCGTCAAAGCGCAGCGTACGACCGCGCGCTTTCAGTTTGAAATCCCCGGCTTTTACCGTCAGCGTGGTGGAGTCATACTGCGCAGGCGTCATCTGACAGGCGACGAACTGACGCCAGATCAACTGATACAGTTTCTGCGCGTCAGATTCCATATCTTTCAGCGTTTCGGCCAGCACATTGACATCGGAAGGACGGATCGCCTCGTGCGCCTCCTGCGAGTTTTCTTTGCTGGCGTACTGGTTAGCGCTCGCCGGAAGATATTTTTTACCGAATTTATCATCGATATAGTCGCGCACCATATTCAGCGCGTCCTGGCTGAGGTTCGTCGAATCGGTACGCATATAGGTAATATAGCCCGCTTCGTAGAGACGCTGCGCCATCATCATGGTTTTCTTCACGCCGAATCCCAGACGCGTGCTGGCGGCCTGCTGCAGCGTCGAGGTGATAAAGGGCGCGCCAGGCTTGCTGCTGGTCGGCTTATCTTCACGCTCCAGCACGCTGTAGCTGGCGTTTTCAAGCAGCGCGACCGCCGCCATAGTTTCATCACGGCTAACCGGGCGGAACGGTTTATCACCGTTATGCGTCACCTGCAGTTGTAATGCCTCGCCGCCCGGCGTCGTGGTACTGGCGTCAACCTCCCAGAACTCTTCCGGAACGAATGCTTTAATTTCGCGCTCGCGTTCCACCACCAGACGTACGGCAACGGACTGGACGCGGCCGGCAGACAAACCACGGGCAATTTTTTTCCACAGCAGTGGAGAAACCATATAGCCCACCACGCGATCCATAAAACGGCGCGCCTGCTGAGCATTAACCCGGTCGATATTCAGTTCGCCAGGCTTTTCGAAGGCCTGACGAATGGCATTTTTGGTGATCTCGTTGAACACCACGCGGCTATAGCGCTGTTCATCACCACCGATAACTTCCCGCAGGTGCCATGCAATCGCTTCCCCTTCGCGGTCAAGGTCGGTTGCGAGGTAGATGTGGTCAGCTTTTTCCGCCAACTGTTTGAGTTCTGAAACGACCTTTTCTTTACCCGGAAGTATTTCATAGTGCGCATTCCAGTCATGCCACGGGTCCACGCCCATACGATTAACCAGAGCGCCACGTTCATCCTTCTTAGGCTTTTTAGCCCCTTTGGTGGAGGTAGAGTCGGCGCTCTTTTTGGAAGCTGAGCCACTGGTCGGCAAATCGCGGATATGACCAACGCTGGATTTAACCACGTAGTCACTACCCAGATACTTATTGATCGTTTTGGCTTTTGCCGGGGACTCAACGATAACGAGAGCTTTACCCATATTCACCTTTACCTAATTTGATTCATCCAGAATACATCGCACATTGATTCACCATCCACGGGAAACACGTCACAACCAATGTTGCGTCGTTATCGATGGATATCAACCCTTTGCACCGGTTTCACATCCATAAAACCAGTTAGCTGAGTTAGCTGGCTTTTTCTGGCCTGGCGACATAGCACGAATAATTTTTGGCCGAATGTCAAGCAAATCTGTTACCAGATCGCTGAAAGCGTCACACTGTACCTGATAAAATTCGTTACGCAACTTTATTAGCATGCAAAAGCAAATCCCGCCACTAAACTGATGTTTATTAAGCGCCTGCGAATACCCTTGTAAGCACAGTGGAATATTTGCCCCGCGCCGCCGCGCGGCGTAGACTAACCGGTAAGAATCACAGGAGGTATTTATGCAAGGTACAACCCAACCAATCGATCGCCAGACGCTGCTGGAAAAAGCCAACACGCTTATTCGCGAACATGAAGATACGTTAGCCGGGATCGAGGCCACCGATGTCGTTCAGCGTAACGGCGTACTGGTATTCAGCGGCGAGTTCTATCTTGATGAACAGGGGCTGCCCACGGCGAAAAGTACGGCGGTATTTAATATGTTCAAATACCTTGCGCACCAGTTGTCCGATAAGTATCACCTGGCGGATTAAAAATGGCTTACCGGCCAGATATGGCAACGCGAGGTTTTAGCCTCGCGTCTTCTTTGTTTTTGTTTACATGAGCGGGGTTACATCAGCGGCTTTTGCCCACGCTGCCACCAGCGCAGCAGTAGCTTGTCGGCGCTTTCCGCCGCGCTGCCGGTAAAACGATCGAGCATTTTCTTACGCTGTTGGTAGCGCACGCTGATAACCTCATGTTTTTCCATCAGCCCCAGCAGCAGTTCATCACTGGTTTCCACCGCGTCCACAAGGCCCTTTTCAAGCGCCTGAACGCCGTACCAGTGTTCTCCAGTGGCCACCTGTTCAATATCCAGCGTTGGCCGCATTTGATGAACAAAGTCTTTAAATAACCGATGGGTATCATTCAGATCTTCACGGAATTTCTGCCGCCCTTCTTCCGTATTTTCACCCAGCATCGTCAGGGTGCGCTTGTATTGACCGGCGGTATGCAGCTCAATATCAATATCTTTGTTCTTCAGGAAGCGATTAATGTTCGGGATCTGCGCCACAACACCAATCGAGCCAAGAATCGCAAACGGCGCGGCGACAATTCGGTTCGCCACGCAGGCCATCATATAACCTCCGCTGGCCGCCACCTTATCTACCGCTACCGTCAACGGGATCTGTTTGTCACGCAAGCGTTGCAGTTGCGAAGCGGCAAGGCCATAACCGTGGACCACGCCGCCGGGACTTTCGAGGCGAATCACGACCTGGTCACGCGCTTTTACCGCCGCCAGAACAGCGGTGATCTCTTCCCGCAGGCTGCTGACTTCATGGGCATCCATGCTGCCTTTAAAATCCAGCACCCAAACCCGCGATTTCGCGTCTGGCTCCGCGGTACCCAGCTTTGCCCGGGCCTTTGCGGCCTTTGCTTCCTGCTTGTGCTTTTTCTTTTGCACTTTATGCCACCGCTTCTGCTGCGGGCCATCAAGCAACGAAACCGCCAGATCTTCCTTCATATCCTTATACTGCTCGCTAAGATTGGTCACCCGGAGCTCCCCGCGCTGCTTCTTGCGCTGAGTCAGGTTAACAATAATGGCGACGATAACCGCAATTGCGACGACAATCGTCGCGATTTTTGCCAAAAACAGGCCGTATTGAGCAAGTAACTCCACGTTTTCACCTTGTGTAAACCACTGACGTTGACGCACAGTGTACATCAGCCGTCCGCGATAAGTCTTTGTGCTTTGTGTTACGCGTGAGGCGCAATCCTGTTTTTTCAGCGACGATAAAATCGTTGCAAGATATTAATTCTCTGACGTGTTTCCGTTTCGCCGATTGCAATAGCGAGCGCTTTAGGGCATAAAGCGCAAAAGTGAGAGACCTAATAGCAAGCGCGATCGCCAGCCGATCGCTTGAGAGGAGTCGCCGTGCATTATCAACCGCAACGTCACCTGTTACAGGACCGCATCATCCTTGTTACCGGCGCCAGCGACGGCATTGGCCGTGAAGCCGCGCTGACCTATTCCCGCTATAGCGCCAGCGTCATCCTGGTCGGTCGTAATGAAGAGAAATTGCGCGGCGTCGCCCACGAGATTCAGCAGGCGGGAGGGATCCCTGCCCAGTGGTTTGTTCTGGACCTGTTAACCTGCACGCCACAGGCGTGCCAGCAACTGGCGCAGAAGATAGCCATCCACTACCCGCGCCTTGACGGCGTGCTGCACAACGCCGGTATGCTCGGCGATGTTTGCCCCATGGACCAACAAAAACCCGAAGTATGGCAAGAAGTTATGCAGGTGAACGTTAACGCCACCTTTATGCTCACTCAGGCGCTGCTTCCTTTATTACTTAAATCTGAATCAGGTTCGCTGGTTTTTACCTCTTCCAGCGTTGGCCGCCAGGGACGAGCCAACTGGGGGGCCTACGCAGCATCTAAATTTGCCACCGAAGGCATGATGCAGGTGCTGGCCGAAGAGTACCAAAGCCGCCATCTGCGGGTTAACTGTATTAATCCTGGCGGTACCCGTACTAACATGCGTGCCAATGCTTTCCCAACGGAAGATCCGCAAAAATTGAAAACGCCCGCCGATATCATGCCTGTTTATCTGTGGCTGATGGGCGACGACAGCCGTCGCAAGACGGGAATGACTTTTGATGCCCAGCCGGGGCGCAAACCAGGAATCGCACGATGAGTGATGAACGCTACCGCGAACGCCAGCAGCGGTTAAAAGATAAGGTTGACGCCCGCGTGGCGGCGGCCCAGGAAGAGCGCGGCATTATCATTGTCTTTACCGGCAACGGTAAAGGCAAAACCACCGCGGCGTTTGGCACAGTGACCCGCGCCGTCGGGCACGGTAAAAAGGCTGGCGTCGTGCAGTTTATTAAAGGCATCTGGCCGAATGGCGAACGCAATTTGCTCGAACCGCACGGCGTCGAATTCCAGGTAATGGCCACCGGGTTTACCTGGAATACCCAGGATCGCGCAAGCGACACCGCAGCCTGCCTCGCCGTCTGGGAGCATGGTCGCAGAATGCTGGCCGATGAAAGTCTGGATCTCGTTTTGCTCGACGAACTGACCTACATGGTCGCGTATGACTATCTGCCGCTGGACGAGGTGATGACCGCATTGCGCAATCGCCCGGCGCATCAAACGGTAATTATTACCGGTCGCGGTTGCCATCGTGAGATTATCGAACTGGCGGACACCGTCAGCGAGTTACGCCCGGTTAAGCATGCTTTTGACGCCGGAATTAAGGCGCAGATAGGGATCGACTACTAAGTGCACCTTCCGAAGTGTCGATCGCCTGAAGAAGATCTTCATATATCTGTCTGACGTGATGGAAGTCGCCCTATCCCTGGCCTGCATCCATTATGCCAGTTGGCTGACAAATAACCCGGATGCGCTGACCGCATCGATAGCAATTTTACCCAGTTTGCTACGAATCGCGTCAGCCAGCCCGATGGTTGAAAACCCCGTGCAGGAAAACGCGATGACCTCCGCGCCCTCCTTGTACAACATATCGGCGCAGGCCAGCGCACTGGCACGCCCCTCAGGCGTCAGCAAGTCCGTCGTATTGGTCACGCCTTCTGGCCTGGCATAGCGCACCTTTTCCCCCAGCAGGGCACGAAATGGCGCAGGTGCCCCAACACCAATTCCCATCACCGCCACCGGACGCTTCAGCATCGCCGCAATGCTGGCGGAGGCGCTGCCAGCACTTATAACAGGGACACTCACCGCGGCACGCAACTGTGCGAGACCCGGATCGGCCGCACAGCTCAAAAACAGCGCGGTACAGCCTTGCGCCTGTAATGTCTGGCCTGACGCAACAATTTTCGGTATCGCCAGCGCTTCGCTATCGGCATCGAAAATACCGCGTCGTTGATCCGCAATACAGCGACTGATACTCGCAATACCGTACTCTTGCTGAATCAGGCGACCATGTTCCTCAACAAAATGCCGATCGTCATGGGTCAGTACCCGAATAATGCCTAACATCAGCAACCTCCGTCAGTAAAAGCGATGACCGGGAACCAGTACAACTGCTGGCTCATTGGCTTTAAACAGCAACGCCGGGTTGCTGCCCCCCAGTTGCGCACTGCCGTTCTGCACGGAGATCCAGTTTCCTTCCGGCAGGCCAATCACTTCCAGGTGTGGATCAACCACCAACAGCTCGCGTATGCGCTGCTCGCGGGTTTCCCCCTGGTGACCAGCGGGCAGTGCGTTGGTAAAGTGCGGATTGATTTGCAGTGGCACCAGATTGAGCGCATCGAAGCCGCCCGGTTCGGTGATTGGCATATCGTTGGTGGTGCGAATCGTCGGGCAGGCCAGATTCGCACCGGCGCTCCAGCCTACGTACAACGCCCCCGTATTGACGGCCTGACGTACAGGATCGATCAGCCCGTATTCACGGCATTTTTTCAGTAGATTAAAGGTATTTCCCCCGCCCACCATCACGATATCCGCCGCAGCAAGGGCCGCCTTCGGATCGTCCACGGTATGAATCCCGGTGATCTCCAGAGACAGCTCCGCCAGCGCCAGTCGCACTTTATCGGTATAAGCATCCCAGCTCTGAGTGACCCCCGCGAAGGGGATAAACACCACCTTACGACGCCCACCCAGTTGCGCTTTCAGCACAGGAAGTGCGTATTCCAGATAGCCCGTTCCCGGCAGCACCGAATTACTCAACAGCACTAAATTCATGATTTGGGATGCATTCATTTCATTCTCCATACAGTAGGTTACTCAGCAGATCGGCCAGCAGTTTATTCGACAACACCACCGGCAGCGCCACGTGACGGGCGCAAATCTCCTGATGCCACTCGGTGAACCCCATGCAATCAGTGAGGATCACCTCCGCGCCCTGCGCTTCCAGCGAACGGGCGGCGGTGGACAATTCCTCTTCGCTAGCGGTATAAGGTGAGGCAACGGCAAAAACCGGGGGCCGTTGCGCACCCCGCCACTTTTCCCGTTCACTGGCGACTTGAGACGCCAGCGGCACCAGAATACCGGCACGGCGCTCGCCCACCAGCGCATTGAGCGTCGGAGGCAGAATCTGGTCTGGTTCCATCAGCCATGCTTTTTTGCTGTGCAGCCCGTGAAATTCGCCGGTACAGAGGAGAGCGATAAGTTCGCAGCCTTGCGCCTCCAGATCGTCAATCTTCTGCTGCAGCGCTTCACCCACTGCCGGTTTCCCCATTACCACTGCACGACCGTCCAGCAGGCGTGAGGTAAGCAACGCATCACCCGGTTGCGGTGCGAAGCGCGCAGCAATCGCTGCGTCGTCCAGCCCGTCAAGCACCCCGGCATGCAGGCACGCCACATGAGCAGGCAGTGCGGCGTCGAGGATCGGCGTGATATCCCTACGCGGCGCCTGACCGATGGTCAGCGTACCGATTTTGCGTATTGCCATGTCACACTCCCGGCTGACGTTTTTGCAGGTGCGCCAGTGAACCGTACAGATCCAGCAGGCGCTGATACTCCGCTTTATCAAAGAAGTGGCAGGTGCCGCGGGTAAACTCTTTCGCCACTTCTACTGCATATTTGCAGACCAGTGCGATATCCGTTTCATGGCTTGCGCCAGTACCGCAGCCCGGCACGGTGCTGACGGCCGTGATCGCGACGCCAACCACCGGTGCAGTGGTGGCAATGGATGGCTGTAAAATACTGTTGATGTGGTATACACCGTTACCGTACGGCGTAATATCCTGAGTGGTGATCGGGAACGTGACCGGTAACTGCCCGGTGGTCATCTCCATCACCCGCAATAGATCGTCTGAGACGCGCAAAACATAGCCCGATTTCACCGTCGGAGAAATGGCGAAGCCTTTGTGATTGATGACGCGGTTGCCTTTAGTAGTATCGATAGAGAGCACCGCATCCATCTCGTCGGAAACTTCCTGTTCGTTCATATCTTCGGTTTCCACCGGAGAATCCATAAAATCGACCGGTTCGTGTGGACGTGTCGGCGCATCAGGGCAGATATGGGTGCTCACAATCACATCTCCGGGCAGGCTATCGCCCTGACGCTGCATCTCAGCCAACTTGAGCGCACTGGCAATCGCCGCCACCGCGCCATCAGCATCCGAAACCAGGCCGATACGGCCCGGACGTGCGCCAATACCGCCGAGACGCCCTACGATTCCCAGTGTCGGCGCACTGCCGCCGCTACGTTTCCCCTCGGTGCCCGGGATAACGATGTTTACGAAATCAGTACTGCCTTTCGGACCGCTGACCGCTTTCACACTGACGTCGATGCCAGGGTATTCCGCCAGCAGTTTCTTCACCTTTTCGCCGCTGGCATACGCGCTGTCGAGTAATTCAAAAACCTGAATGGTCTGTTTTAAGCTCATACTATTTTCCTTTGTATTACGTGATTACTTTTTGCCGCCCGGCAGGACTGAGTTAAAGAAACTGAACAGTGCATCACCGGCGATAAGCCCCGCCGCCAGCACCTCGATTTTTTGACGAACCGGTTCGCCGCCTACCCGCAGTACAATAGCGCGAATGGAGATACCGATGATCACCGCCCAACCCGCCAGCGGATTATTGATTAACAGCCCCGTCGCCAGCAGGACGCCCATCTGGCGACCGGGTCCGCCAATCAACTGAATGATCGCGCCAGGGATGGCCCAGATCAGCATTGATTTGGCGATATCCAGCGATACGCCCGCCTTAATGGCTGCGACGTACACTTTCGCTACCGGCGGCACCAGCCCCTGAGAGAAGTAGTCGCGGAAGATAAACAGCACGACCGGCATCGCCACCACAAAGGCCAGAATCGCGGCAATCAACTGCTGGCGACGGCCTTCCAGTTCAAAGCGGGTGTGCTGACCTTTACCGCGCAGGATCCAGCCTGCCTTCAGGTCGTATCCCATGTCGGCAAACGCCGGCCCGGTTGCAGCGGAGAAGCCGCACAGCATCGCCAGCGCTTCCGGTGGAAAACCAATCAAAATGCCGATAATCAGCGTGATTAGCGCCACGGCGAAAGCCGGGAACCAGCCGGAGTGCATGGCAGCAAGACCCACAATCATTTCATGCAGGAAGGCAGCAAATGCGGCGTAAAGCATAAAAGCGATCAGCCACGGCAGCGTGAGGTGCGCGTACAGGCCGCTACCCAGCGCAATAAGCACCGAAATGGCGATAAATCCGAAAGCGCCCAGGCGGATGGTTTTACCGATCTGCTCGTTCTGCGCATGATCCAGCAGGTCGCTACTGCTCTTGCTCTGCGCTTTACTGGTATTACTCTGACGGATCAATTTGACAATCTGGAACAGCGCCACCAGACCCGCCCCTACCATCACCCCATGAGGGATATAGAGTTTGTTGATATCAATCCCAAACAGCGGATCGGAATAGCCACGTAGCAGAAAGCCCAGGCCCAGCATACCCAACGCCCAGATATTGCCGATAAACGCGGTGCCAAGCGCCGCCATCGGGAATTTAAACCACGAGCCAATGGCGCCAATCACGATACCAGTACTCAACAACACAGCCTGCTTGCCGCCTCGATCGCCCGCTTTGATGGATTCTGCAGCAGCAATCCCCGGCGGCCATGCCCCTTCAGCCGGAAAGATACGCGTGTTGAACAAGCGGTACAGCAGCCAGGCATCCAGTAGCATCGCCAGCGCCACGCCGAAGAACATCGGCATCACCATCTCTTCATGACCAAATAGCCAGGGAATGGAAATAGGCAGCAGCAGCGAGTTTGCCGCGCCAAAGGTCGCGGCGGAGGTGGCGCTCTGCGCAAGGTTCTGAATATGGATAGAGCGAAAACGGGCAAAACACTGAAGCGGGATGCGGGCAATAATCATTGCCACCATCGCGCCAATAATCGAGGTGTTGGGTGTCACCCCAAGTGTGGTGAGCAACTGCACGCCGATTACCGCGCCAAAGATGCTGAGCAACAGCAGTAGCAGCAGGGTCGACGGCGCTAAAGCGCGGGGATGCGACTCACTCTTATCTGCAGGTGTTTTTAAATGGTCGATCTGACTCACGGTGTTCTCCTGGCATTGGCAAAAGAAAAATCAAAGTGAATGGGCGACCAGCGTATCGCCCGTTTTTCTGGCAATGGTTATGGCCGTTTCTTTCAGTAACGTTGCGATGCGTTGCAACTCTTCGGGGGTGGCAAGATGCTGAGGAAACGACAGGCAGAACGCCACGGCTTCGTGTGTGGCCGGGTCGCCTACCGCGCAGCTGACAGAGGCTGTATCGGCAACGGATTCGTTGACCGCTGTTGCATACCCGGCATCACGGGCGCGGGCGACAGCAGCCACCAGCAGACTAAGATCCTGGTTTGATCCGCTGAGTTGCGACACCACCTGTGGGCTGGCAAAAAAGTCATGCAGTTGGATATCGGAGAAGCGCGACAGCAACGCGCGTCCGGTCGATGTCCCCCAGGCAGGCGAGCGGGAACCCGGCCAGGTTACGACAGGCAGCGCCTGACGACCGTGGATCACCCGTAGCACCAGAATTTCTTGATTATCGAGCATTGAGATATAGCCGGTGTAGCCAGTACGTTCACACAGACTGCGCAGGGCGATATCGACATGATCGCTCAGGGACATTTGACGACTGACCAGATGCGAGGCTGACATAATCAGCGGCCCCGGCAGAAATGTTCCCTGCACAGGGTCCTTTTCCAGATATCCATAAGACTCAAGCTGACTCATCACCCGCGAAGCGGTACTTTTTGGCATCTTCAGATGCGTAATCACATCGCTGATCCGGATCCCGCTTTGCAGATCCACCATCAGTTTCAGGATGTTGGCCGTGGTTTCTAAAATCGACATCAGCAAGTCCCATAAAATGGTACAATGGTTTCATTAAACGGATTCATTAAATGGTTTAGCAAAATCAATGCCAATCTGTAATCAATTGAATTATCGTAAAATGAAGGGGGAGGATAAAAATAAGGCTTCATTATATTGCTCTATTTTGGTGCAAACTACGCTGAGACTTCACAAATTGCACAAAATTAATGCAGCCTGATAACGCGATTCTCCTCATGTCGCGTATTAGAGAGTCGCCTTTATACTGGCCGCGCCATTTGAAGATCCGGTTGCATTGATACCCTGCGTCTGAGCAACATGAGACACATGTCATGCCCGGTCTCCGTCGTCTGCTGAATAATGGCAATTCTTTCGTGTGGCGTACGCCGTCGACGTCGCTCAGGGCCTGATTATGTTAAGAGAGGTGAAGTGTCTGGTGATCTATGGGGCCAGTCCAGGAGGGTTTGAGCCTCACGCAAGAAAAGCGAAAGTGAACATATCGCGCTAACAAAAAAGCGGGGCGGGAGACGGCGCAATCCTTCATTTATCATGAGGCACATTCACCAGCGGACTGCGCGTTGCCCATTGAGAGTGACATACTCAAACAGGCGTTTATATTACAGGAAGCGTTCCGGCGAACCGCCGGAACTGAAATAATTAACCGTTACTGCTATTACGACTGCTGGACCGACGAGTATTATTGCTTACTTTACTGTGACGCTTAACTGCGCGGCGGATCTGGTTCGCTTTCATACGGCGACGATCTTTTTCGACAGCCACTTTTGAGGCGGTTTCCGGCGTTAACGCCACCAGTTCACGCAGATAGTTCGTTTGCGCCAGATCCAGCTCGGTATAGCCCCCGCGCGGCAGGCCTTTTGGCAACGGAATATCGCCATAGCGCACGCGGATCAGGCGGCTCACCTGCACGCCAACGGCTTCCCACAGGCGGCGAACTTCACGGTTACGGCCTTCGGTCAGCGTCACGTTGTACCACTGGTTAATCCCTTCACCGCCGGTGAATTTAATGGTTTTAAACGCCGCCGGTCCGTCTTCCAGCTGCACGCCGCGGGATAACTGACGAAGTTTGTCCTCATCAATCTGACCAAAGACGCGCACCGCATATTCACGTTCAACTTCGCGGCTCGGATGCATCAGGCGGTTCGCCAGTTCACCGTCCGTCGTGAACAACAGCAGGCCGCAGGTATTGACGTCGAGACGACCAACGGCAATCCAGCGCGCACCGCGCAGCTTTGGCAAACGATCGAACACCGTCGGGCGCCCTTCCGGGTCATTACGGGTACAGAGTTCACCTTCGGGCTTGTAATAAGCCAGCACACGACAAATCTGTTCCGCAGACTCCTTCACCGAAACCAGGTGACCGTCAATGCGAATTTTTAAACCGGGAACAATTTCAACGCGATCGCCGAGGGTGGCGATTTTGCCATCGACGCTGACGCGGCCAGCGTCGATTTTGGCTTCAATTTCACGGCGGGAGCCGTGGCCGGCCCGGGCCAGCACTTTTTGTAGTTTCTCGCTCATTGAGCTTCCTTAAGGTGTCGCCTTCCCAGGCGTCGTGGTATACATAGAAAAACAGGACGCCAGGAATAACTCTTTCCTGGCCACCTGTTCTGTAAATATTTTTCCGTTCTCTGAACCGTTATCGCTAACGACTGAGACGTGCCTGCTGGCGTGGGCCGACATCATACACGAACTTTAAGATGAATGCTTCTGTGCGTTCCGTCATGTCAGCGCATGCCAACAGAACCCGTTGTTCACGATGAACCGATGGCCAGCAGATTTTCTGTCTACGGAAACGGTATCAGCACGAATAGTCGCGCCATAGAGATCATTGGCCACGGCATCGGTGGACACCTACGTAGTTTTTATCATTAGGGGTAAGATCGTATTGCCATTTATAATTTTTAGGATTATTCTTAGTTTGCGTTTCGTTTTTCACCCTTTGCATTCATTATTCAATTAAAACAAAGGCCTGGGATAAGTTCACATGCCCGGTCTCATTCATAAATGAGTCTTGAGAATGAAAAATATTGAACCACTTAAACTTCGTGACGTTTGTTATGCAAAAATAAAAACATGTAATAATGATGAAATGATAATTAAGATTTCCGAGATTACGATGGTTGTCTCGCAAGGTAATATTTGCATCCTTTCATTAAAAAGCATGCCCTCTCCTGTAAGATTAAGAAACAAGCTTTCTGAAATTGAATCACTGCTCAATATGACCCAACATCTCGTTATCCCGTGCACTGAAGACACATGTACTGGCTCAGAAAATACGTGATAATAATTAACTTGCGCTTTTTTTAGTTACAAAAAGCAACGAAGTGAATGTACTATTGAAACCTTATCAATACATTCATAACAATATTTCAACAGACTCTCGGCGCATCGCGATATCTCCCTGCCAGAGGTTCATTTTTATTATTTATCAGGCCCTGTTACCACGCAATTCAGGCTGCATAAGGATACCCAGGAAATAAAACGCCAGCATGTTTTTCCCTCTCTTTAGAAGAGAGAGGGAATTGACTCATTTCACGTTTTATTGCATAACAATGCGTCAACACCTTTTAAGAAGAAAATAATTTCTGGCCAACCGAAATTTTTCTCCCGCTCGCCCTCCGGGGATACCATGACTATCCGCAAGCCCCATGCCAACGCAATGCTGAACAGCCACAACAACACTGCGCAAACCGAAAAAAAATCGCCGTTCGTCACCATTCCTGTGCGAAAACAGGCCAGTGCTCACAGAAACGGCTTCACGTCACCAACGCCTTCACGCAGCACAACCGGCACGTCGTCGGTCAGATCAATAACCGTCGTCGGCTGCTGCCCCAGATAACCGCCATGAATAATCAGATCCACCTGCTTCTCAAGACGATCTTTGATCTCTTCCGGATCGGACTCAGTAAAATCACTGCCGGGCAGCATCAGCGAGGTGGAAAGCATCGGCTCGCCGAGCGTTTCCAGCAACGCCTGAGCTATCGGATTAGACGGTACGCGCATACCAATGGTTTTACGCTTATCCTGCAACAACCGGCGCGGCACCTCTTTGGTCCCCTTGAGGATAAAGGTATAGTTGCCCGGCGTATTATTTTTAATCAGCCGAAAGGCCACGTTATCGACGAATGAATAGGTCGATAGCTCGGATAAATCGCGGCACATCAGGGTAAAGTTGTGACCATCAGGTAGATCACGAATACGACAAATCCGCTCCATCGCGCCTTTATCTTCAATTTTGCAGCCTAATGCATAGCCGGAGTCGGTCGGATAGACGATAACCCCACCTTTACGCACAATTTCCACCGCCTGGTTAATCAGCCGCACCTGCGGGTTTTCCGGATGGATATAAAAAAACTGGCTCATACTTCCCTCTCAATGTTGTTCTGTGGCCACTTCCCAACTACGCCAGATTCCTTCTACACCAGCGGGTAGCCAAAGTTTACGTCCCAGTTCGATCCACGGACAGGGTTGATGAAAATCAGACCCTTGCGATGCAAGAAGACCAAACTGTACGGCATATGCAGCAAGCCGGGCGCGCTCATGCGGTGCCTGTTGACACTGCGCGACCTCCATTGCGTCGCCCCCCAGTTCACTAAAGTGGGCCAGCAGTCGCTTCAACCATTTGGCGGAGAGGTCATAGCGACCCGGATGAGCAATAACCGCTTTACCGCCAGAATGATGAATGACATCAATTGCTTGTTTTATTGTACACCACTGAGGAGGGACGTAACCGGTTTTCCCGCGTGCAAGATATTTCTTAAACACGTCAGCCATACACTTAGCATGGCCGGCCTCCACCAGAAAACGGGCAAAATGGCCGCGCGTCACCGCACCACCATCGGCCAGCTTCAGCGCACCTTCCCACGCGCCGGGGATCCGCGCTTTCTCCAGCCGCTCAGCAATCCGTTGCGCGCGATTCTGACGACGCGCTTTCTGTTCATCAAGCAGCGCGGTCATCGCCGGATGGGCAATATCAATATTCAGGCCGACAATATGAATTTCGTGATTTTCCCACAGAGTAGAAATTTCCACCCCGGTGGCCAGCGTCAACGGCAGGGAGGCGCGCGCGATCTCCGCCTGCGCGGCGGGGATCGCCGCTACGGTATCGTGATCGGTAATCGCCAGCGTACGGACACGCATCTGATGTGCGCGATGAACAAGTTCTTCTGGTGTCAGTCGTCCGTCAGAGGCAATCGTGTGGCTATGCAGGTCGTAAATCACTGCGTAATGGGTGTTGCTCAAGATGACTCCTGCTGGACATAAACCGGTACCCGTCATACTTTAAGTCACAGGCAGATTGACTGCGGCACGGCAACTTAAGTTATTAAGGATATGAATAAGTGCATCATCATACCGACTCACAGAGAAAATCTGCAAACGGGGGTTGACTTTAATCCCTCGGACTAGTTAACTAGTACGAAAGTTCACATGAAGGGGTATCCGCAATGAAAACGCTATTTATCACTCTGCACGGCTGGTGGCGCGCGTCCTGTTATCGGGCAGCGTAATCGCGTTTTGCACTCAGCATACAGATACCCGGCCCGCCAATGAGCGGGCTTTTTATTGGACAAATTTTTCTACCGAACAGGCGAGAACAATAATGCAAACATCAAAACCGGCACTCGAGCTTCTCACCAGCGACGCCATCTATCGGGAAAATCCGACGGCGTTATTCCATCAGTTATGCGGCGCACGACCGGCCACGCTGCTGCTGGAATCCGCTGACATCGACAGTAAAGATGATTTAAAAAGCCTGCTGCTGGTTGATAGCGCGCTGCGCATTACCGCACTAGGTGACACTGTCACCATTCAGGCACTTTCCGCCAATGGCACAGCGCTGTTAGATCTGCTGGATAGCGCGCTTCCCGCCGGTATCAATAATCAGCGTCAGCCTACTAGCCGGGTATTGACCTTCCCGCCGGTCAGTACGCTGTTAGATGAAGACGCCCGCTTATGCTCGCTGTCGGTGTTCGATGCTTTCCGCCTGTTACAGGATCTGATTACCGTACCGCAGGACGCGCGTGAAGCGATGTTCTTCGGCGGCCTGTTCGCCTATGACCTTGTCGCCGGTTTTGAAGACCTGCCGCCGCTGAAAAGTGATACCGCCTGCCCCGATTACTGCTTCTATCTGGCGGAAACGCTGCTGATTATCGACCACCAGACCAAAAACACCCACATCCAGGCCAGCCTGTTCACGCCGCTGGAAAGTGAAAAACAGCGCCTGTTACAGCGTATCGCCCAGCTTCGTCAGCAGTTAAATGAACCGCCAGCGCCGCTGCCGGTCACCACGGTCAGCGAGATGCGCTGCGACTGCGATCAGAGTGACGAAGAGTACGGTGCCGTGGTGCGTAAAATGCAACGCGCCATCCGTGCAGGCGAGATTTTCCAGGTCGTGCCATCACGTCGCTTCTCGCTGCCCTGCCCGTCGCCGCTGGCCGCTTATGATGTGCTGAAAAAGAGTAACCCTAGCCCGTATATGTTCTTTATGCAGGACAATGACTTCACGCTGTTCGGCGCCTCGCCGGAAAGCTCCCTGAAGTACGATGCCGCCAACCGCCAGATTGAGATCTACCCGATTGCCGGCACCCGCCCGCGCGGTCGTCGCCCGGACGGTTCGCTGGATCGCGATCTCGACAGTCGTATTGAGCTGGAGATGCGTACCGACCATAAAGAACTTTCCGAGCATCTGATGCTGGTTGACCTGGCGCGTAACGACCTCGCGCGCATCTGTACGCCGGGCAGTCGCTATGTTGCCGACTTAACCAAAGTTGACCGCTATTCGTTTGTTATGCACCTCGTCTCCCGCGTGGTCGGCGAACTGCGCAACGATCTCGACGTTCTGCACGCTTATCGCGCCTGTATGAACATGGGCACCCTCAGCGGCGCGCCGAAAGTTCGCGCGATGCAGCTTATCGCCGCCGCTGAAGGCAAGCGGCGCGGTAGCTACGGCGGCGCGGTGGGCTACTTTACCGCTCACGGCGACCTTGATACCTGCATCGTGATCCGTTCTGCCTACGTGCAGGAGGGCATTGCCACGGTACAGGCCGGTGCCGGCATTGTTCTCGATTCCGTTCCTCAGTCAGAAGCGGATGAAACCCGTAATAAAGCTCGCGCGGTGCTGCGCGCTATCGCCCAGGCCCATCACGCGAAGGAGACTTTCTAATGGCCGACATTCTGCTGCTCGATAATATCGATTCTTTTACCTATAACCTGGCAGATCAGCTACGGGCGAACGGCCATAACGTGGTGATTTACCGTAACTCTGTGCCGGCGCAAGCGTTGATTGAGCGCATCGGCACCATGAAAAACCCGGTACTGATGCTCTCTCCGGGCCCAGGCACACCGAGCGAAGCAGGCTGTATGCCGGAGCTGCTGACCCGGCTGCGCGGCAAACTGCCGATTATCGGCATCTGCCTTGGGCACCAGGCGATTGTGGAAGCCTACGGCGGTTACGTCGGCCAGGCCGGTGAGATTCTCCACGGTAAGGCTTCAAGCATCGAACATGATGGCCAGGCGATGTTTGCCGGTCTCAGTAATCCCTTGCCGGTCGCCCGCTACCACTCGCTGGTCGGCAGTAATATCCCGGCAGGGTTGACCATCAACGCCCACTTTGACGGCATGGTCATGGCGGTGCGTCACGATACGGATCGCGTTTGTGGTTTCCAGTTCCATCCTGAGTCGATTCTGACCACCCAGGGCGCGCGTTTGCTGGAACAAACCCTGGCCTGGGCGCTGCAGAAGCTGGAGCAGACCAATACCCTGCAACCGATTCTGGAAAAACTGTATCAGGCTGAACCCCTGAGCCAGCAGGAAAGCCACCTGCTATTTTCAGCCGTCGTACGCGGCGAAGTGAAACCCGAACAACTGGCCGCCGCGCTGGTGAGTATGAAAGTGCGCGGCGAACAACCGCAGGAAATTGCCGGGGCCGCCACCGCCCTGCTGGAAAACGCCGCCCCCTTCCCGCGCCCGGATTATCTGTTTGCCGATATTGTTGGTACCGGCGGCGACGGCAGCAACAGCATCAATATTTCCACCGCCAGCGCCTTTGTTGCCGCCGCCTGCGGCCTGAAAGTGGCAAAGCATGGCAATCGTAGCGTCTCCAGTAAGTCAGGCTCTTCCGACCTGCTGGCGGCATTCGGTATCAATCTGGATATGAACGCCGATAAATCTCGCCAGGCGCTGGATGAACTGGGCGTTTGTTTCCTGTTCGCGCCGAAGTATCACACCGGGTTCCGCCACGCCATGCCGGTCCGCCAGCAGCTTAAAACCCGCACCCTGTTTAACGTGCTCGGGCCGCTGATCAACCCGGCTCACCCGCCGCTGGCGCTGATTGGCGTCTACAGCCCGGAACTGGTGCTCCCCATTGCCGAAACCCTGCGTGTACTGGGCTACCAGCGTGCTGCGGTGGTGCATAGCGGAGGAATGGACGAAGTGTCGCTGCATGCGCCGACGGTGGTCGCTGAACTGCACAATGGCGAAATCAAAAGCTATCAGTTGACTGCAGCCGACTTTGGTCTGACGCCTTACCATCAGGAGCAACTGGCAGGCGGCACGCCGGAAGAAAACCGTGACATTCTTACGCGCTTGCTACAAGGTAAAGGTGAAGCCGCTCACGAAGCCGCTGTTGCCGCCAATGTCGCCATGTTGATGCGTTTATATGGCCATGAGGATCTGAAGGCCAACGCGCAGCAAGTTATTGATGTGCTGCACAGCGGAGCGGCCTATGACAGAGTAACCGCATTAGCGGCAAGAGGGTAAATAATGCAGACCGTGTTAGCGAAAATCGTTGCCGACAAAGCGATTTGGGTAGAAGCCCGTAAACAGCAACAACCATTAGCCAGTTTTCAGAATGAGGTGGTACCCACGCAGCGTAGTTTTTACGACGCCCTTGCCGGTACCCGCACCGCATTTATTCTTGAGTGCAAAAAGGCCTCGCCATCAAAAGGCCTGATTCGCGAAGATTTTGACCCGGCGACTATCGCCGGGATCTACAAGCACTACGCCTCGGCTATTTCGGTGCTGTGTGATGAAAAATATTTCCAGGGCAGCTTCGACTTTTTGCCTGTCGTCAGCAAAGTCGCACCGCAGCCGATTCTGTGTAAGGATTTCACTATCGATCCTTACCAGATTTACCTGGCGCGCTACTATCAGGCCGATGCCTGTCTGCTGATGCTCTCGGTACTGGATGATGAACAGTATCGCCAGCTGTCCGCCGTCGCGCACAGCCTCAATATGGGAGTTTTGACCGAGGTCAGCAATGAAGAAGAA
Organism: Klebsiella indica; assembly: GCF_005860775.1. GTDB lineage: Bacteria > Pseudomonadota > Gammaproteobacteria > Enterobacterales > Enterobacteriaceae > Klebsiella > Klebsiella indica. The sequence continues at coordinate 5,066 of NZ_VCHQ01000031.1, read as the reverse complement.
CTGGAACGCGCCATTGCCCTGAAAGCGAAAGTGGTGGGTATCAATAACCGCAATCTGCGCGATATGTCCATTGACCTTAATCGTACCCGCACGCTGGCGCCTAAGCTTGGTCATGACGTCACCGTGATCAGTGAATCCGGCATCCATACCTATGCCGAAGTACGCGAACTGAGCCACTTCGCCAATGGTTTCCTGATTGGTTCGGCGCTGATGGCGCACGATGATCTGAACGCCGCCGTAAAACGCGTACTGCTTGGTGAAAATAAGGTCTGCGGCCTGACCCGTCCGCAGGATGCCCAGATTGCCTTTGAATCCGGGGCGGTCTACGGCGGGCTTATTTTCGTCCCGTCGTCACCGCGCGTGGTGAATGAGGCCCAGGCGAAAGCGGTGATTGACAGCGCCCCGCTGCACTATGTCGGCGTGTTCCGCAATACGCCGGTGCCAGAGGTGGTCGCCCGCGCGGAAAACCTCAACTTAGCCGCCGTACAGCTGCACGGCAGCGAAGACCAGGCCTATATCGACGCCCTGCGCGCCGAACTGCCCGGCAAAGTGCAAATCTGGAAAGCCCTCAGCGTTGGCGAAACATTACCGCAACGTAATCTGAACCATGTCGACAAATACCTTTTCGATAATGGCCAGGGCGGTAGCGGGCAGCGTTTCGACTGGTCTCTGCTGCACGGGCAGGATCTGCGTAACGTTCTGCTGGCAGGCGGCCTCGGCGCCGATAACTGTGTGGAAGCGGCCAAAAGCGGCTGTGCCGGACTCGATTTTAATTCAGGCGTGGAGTCGCAGCCGGGTATAAAAGATGCCAGCAAACTGGCCTCGGTGTTTCAAACGCTGCGCGCATATTAAGGAGCAATAATGAGTACTTTACTGAACCCCTATTTTGGCGAATTCGGCGGGATGTACGTCCCGCAGATCCTGATGCCTGCCCTGCGCCAGCTGGAAGAGGCATTTGTCAGCGCGCAAAAAGACCCGGCCTTCCAGGCAGAATTTACCGGCCTGTTGAAGAACTACGCCGGTCGCCCGACAGCGCTGACCAAATGCCGTAATCTCACCGAAGGTACGCGCACCACGCTGTACCTGAAGCGTGAAGATCTGCTGCACGGCGGCGCGCATAAAACCAACCAGGTTCTCGGCCAGGCGTTGTTGGCGAAAAGGATGGGCAAAACGGAAATTATCGCCGAAACCGGCGCCGGCCAGCACGGCGTCGCCTCGGCTCTCGCCAGCGCCCTGCTCGGCCTGAAATGCCGCATCTACATGGGCGCCAAAGATATCGAACGCCAGTCGCCGAACGTCTTTCGTATGCGTCTGATGGGCGCAGAAGTGATTCCGGTGCATAGCGGCTCGTCAACGCTGAAAGATGCCTGTAACGAGGCCCTGCGCGACTGGTCCGGTAGCTACGAAAAAGCCCACTATATGCTTGGCACCGCCGCTGGTCCGCACCCGTTCCCGACCATCGTGCGTGAATTCCAGCGCATGATTGGCGAAGAGACCAAAACCCAAATCCTTGACCAGGAAGGTCGCCTGCCAGACGCGGTTATCGCCTGCGTCGGCGGCGGTTCTAACGCTATTGGCATGTTTGCCGACTTTATTGACGAGACGAAAGTTGGCCTGATTGGCGTAGAGCCAGCCGGTCACGGGATTGAAACCGGCGAGCACGGCGCGCCGCTGAAACATGGGCGCACAGGCATCTACTTCGGCATGAAATCGCCAATGATGCAGACCGATGACGGGCAGATCGAGGAATCCTACTCCATCTCCGCCGGGCTGGATTTCCCGTCTGTCGGGCCACAGCACGCCTATCTCAACAGCATCGGCCGGGCCGATTACGTATCGATTACCGATGATGAAGCGCTGGATGCCTTTAAAGAGCTTTCCCGCCATGAAGGAATTATCCCGGCGCTGGAGTCTTCTCACGCCCTGGCGCATGCGCTGAAAATGATGCGCGAAAACCCGGAAAAAGAGCAGTTGCTGGTGGTTAACCTTTCTGGCCGCGGCGATAAAGACATCTTCACCGTACACGATATTCTGAAAGCGCGAGGGGAAATCTGATGGAACGTTACGAAACGCTGTTTGCACAACTGAAAGCCCGCCAGGAAGGCGCGTTTGTTCCCTTTGTCACCCTTGGCGATCCAACCCCTGAACAGTCGCTGAAGATTATCGATACGCTGATTGAGGCGGGGGCTGATGCGCTGGAACTGGGCATCCCTTTCTCCGACCCGCTGGCGGATGGTCCGACGATTCAGGGCGCCAACCTGCGCGCGTTTGCTGCCGGCGTAACGCCCGCGCAATGTTTTGAAATGATCACCGCCATCCGACAGAAGCATCCGACGATCCCCATTGGTCTGCTCATGTACGCCAACCTGGTGTTCAGCCCTGGCATTGATGAATTCTACGCCGCATGCGAACGCGCGGGCGTTGATTCCGTACTGGTCGCCGATGTGCCTGTTGAAGAATCCGCGCCGTTCCGCCAGGCTGCGCTACGTCATAACATCGCGCCAATTTTTATCTGTCCTCCCAATGCCGATGATGACCTGCTGCGCCAGATTGCCTCCTATGGTCGCGGTTACACCTATCTGTTGTCCCGTGCCGGAGTGACCGGCGCGGAAAAGCGCGCCGCGCTGCCGCTGCACCATTTGATTGAGAAACTGGCCGAGTACAACGCCGCACCGCCGCTACAGGGCTTTGGCATCTCCGCGCCGGAACAGGTCGCGGCCGCGATTGATGCCGGTGCCGCCGGGGCGATTTCCGGCTCCGCCATCGTCAAAATCATCGAGCGCAACGTTAACGATCCTCAGGCGATGCTGACTGAACTGAAAGCCTTTGTGCAGAGCCTGAAAGCCGCCACTAAGGCGGCATAAACGCGCCAGCCGTCCGGCCCCGCCGGGCGGCTAGTTTTGTTGTAAATTTCCAGCCTACTCTCCACGCACTATTATTCACCCATTATGACGGAATATGGGCTGGATGTTGTCATGGCGGCAACCGGCATACTGAGCAGAATCAGCATAATTCACCCTTCTTTTTTCCGCACAATGCCCCGTCTTATTTAACCATCAAATTAAGTCGTTTTTTTCGGGTGCGAAGATAATAAATGGCGTGCGCTACTGGTAACATCAGCAGTGAAGGAAGAAGATCGAACAGTTCCAGATAGAGATAGCTGATATTTAACTCTATTGAAATGAACCAATAAATCACCAGATAATTCACGGTGAAGTAAAATACCTGTAAGTGTGACTTGCTATGTCTGGCTATCAGATATGCAAATAGAATGCATAACACAAAAGATACACCAACAAACCATAATAAAGTCGCGATCGCATAACCTATAGTTGCCATGGTTCCTCTCCAGATTGGTTATGGATAAAAAATATTTTTCATACGCTTATTTTCAACGCGCGCATTGATTTAAATAAAAATAATGAGCTTCAATCCTATGAATTGCAGGCCAGAACGGTTAGTCGTATTAAACGCGGCAAATCGGCAACCCATAAGAGCAAGCCTCATGGCTCAGACGGATCACTCAACAGCCAGCGCACCTGCCGCCCGAAGCAGAGGGGCATATACTGAAGAAAACTGAGGATCCATATGGGGTGGTCCATGCCTTGCTTTTACAATAATTTCTGCGCTAATGGTTCAGGGGAAGATAGCGAATCCGACTCCCTGGGAAGCACAAAACCCCGTTCCATTAAACGCGCTGCGATAGCAGGTTGTTTGACTGCCAACGCCAGGCGAAGCAGATTATCCGCACTGCACAAAGGCACAGAGGTGCTCTCCGGCAAATCCAGACAGTAATCCATCCGCGTCACATTCCCTGCCCTGATATAAGTGCGTAAAGCCTCGCAACGCGCAGCGGCAGTAGTTCGTTGAAGAAGAACGTTAACGATTTCATCTTTCAGTATGTTGTTACTTATATAAGTAAGCGTCCAGCGAGCACCGTCTGGTCATCATCTGATGAATTCGACAAAGTGGTGTCCACCAAATAGTGGTGGGAACCAAAATGTCAGATTTGCACAAAACAGTCGCTCCCGGCAGCCGTAAGGGCCGCCCTAATTACTCTCCCGAATTTAAGCAGCAGCTTGTCGCAGCCTCCTGTGAACCCGGTGTGTCCATATCAAAGCTGGCGCTTGAAAATGGCATCAACGCCAATCTGTTATTTAAATGGCGTCAGCAGTGGCGAGAGGGGAAACTCCCGCTGCCTTCGGCAGACCTTCCTCAGCTGCTCCCTGTAACACTCGATGCCACCAGTGCCCTGCTGGCTGTGCCGCCAGAAACGCCTGCAGATAAGTCGGAAACCCTCAGTATCAGCTGTGAGGTGACGTTCCGGCACGGAACGCTCCGTCTGGATGGCGCTGTCAGCGAAGGCCTGCTGACAATATTGATACAGGAGCTTAAACAGTGATCCCGCTACCATCAGGCACGAAAATCTGGCTGGTCGCCGGCATCACCGACATGAGAAACGGCTTCAACGGGCTGGCCGCAAAGGTGCAGACCGCGCTGAAAGATGATCCGATGTCGGGTCACGTCTTTATCTTCCGCGGCCGAAGTGGCAGTCAGGTGAAACTCCTCTGGTCAACTGGCGACGGGTTATGCCTGCTGACGAAACGGCTGGAGCGTGGGCGCTTCGCCTGGCCATCGGCCCGTGACGGCAAAGTCTTCCTCACCCCGGCACAGCTGGCGATGCTCCTCGAGGGCATCGACTGGCGGCAACCTAAAAGACTGCTGACATCCCTGACTATGCTGTAATCTTTTTATCCTGGTCGTGGGCGAATGAGCCTGGTAAAATCCCCCGCATGAACAGCCCGCTTCCCGATGACATCAATGAACTGAAACGTCTTCTTGCCGAACAGGAGGCGCTGAACCGTACCCTGCTGGAAAAGCTGGCGGACCGTGAACGCGAAATCGACAAGCTGCAGGCACAGCTGGATAAGCTCCGCCGGATGAACTTCGGCAGCCGCTCCGAAAAAATATCGCGCCGTATCGCACAGATGGAAGCCGACCTGAACCGGCTTCAAAAGGAAAGTGATACGCTGACCGGCCGGGTGGATGACCCGGCGGTACAGCGC
>NZ_VCHQ01000030.1 GCF_005860775.1 Klebsiella indica | reverse complement strand
CCCCTACGGTTACCTTGTTACGACTTCACCCCAGTCATGAATCACAAAGYGGTAAGCGCCCTCCCGAAGGTTAAGCTACCTACTTCTTTTGCAACCCACTCCCATGGTGTGACGGGCGGTGTGTACAAGGCCCGGGAACGTATTCACCGTGGCATTCTGATCCACGATTACTAGCGATTCCGACTTCGTGGAGTCGAGTTGCAGACTCCAGTCCGGACTACGACGCACTTTATGAGGTCCGCTTGCTCTCGCGAGGTCGCTTCTCTTTGTATGCGCCATTGTAGCACGTGTGTAGCCCTGGTCGTAAGGGCCATGATGACTTGACGTCATCCCCACCTTCCTCCAGTTTATCACTGGCAGTCTCCTTTGAGTTCCCGGCCTAACCGCTGGCAACAAAGGATAAGGGTTGCGCTCGTTGCGGGACTTAACCCAACATTTCACAACACGAGCTGACGACAGCCATGCAGCACCTGTCTCACGGCTCCCGAAGGCACAGTCTCATCTCTGAGACCTTCCGTGGATGTCAAGACCAGGTAAGGTTCTTCGCGTTGCATCGAATTAAACCACATGCTCCACCGCTTGTGCGGGCCCCCGTCAATTCATTTGAGTTTTAACCTTGCGGCCGTACTCCCCAGGCGGTCGACTTAACGCGTTAGCTCCGGAAGCCACGCCTCAAGGGCACAACCTCCAAGTCGACATCGTTTACGGCGTGGACTACCAGGGTATCTAATCCTGTTTGCTCCCCACGCTTTCGCACCTGAGCGTCAGTCTTCGTCCAGGGGGCCGCCTTCGCCACCGGTATTCCTCCAGATCTCTACGCATTTCACCGCTACACCTGGAATTCTACCCCCCTCTACGAGACTCAAGCCTGCCAGTATCAGATGCAGTTCCCAGGTTGAGCCCGGGGATTTCACATCTGACTTAACAGACCGCCTGCGTGCGCTTTACGCCCAGTAATTCCGATTAACGCTTGCACCCTCCGTATTACCGCGGCTGCTGGCACGGAGTTAGCCGGTGCTTCTTCTGCGGGTAACGTCAATTGCTGCGGTTATTAACCTCAACACCTTCCTCCCCGCTGAAAGTACTTTACAACCCGAAGGCCTTCTTCATACACGCGGCATGGCTGCATCAGGCTTGCGCCCATTGTGCAATATTCCCCACTGCTGCCTCCCGTAGGAGTCTGGACCGTGTCTCAGTTCCAGTGTGGCTGGTCATCCTCTCAGACCAGCTAGGGATCGTCGCCTTGGTGAGCCGTTACCCCACCAACAAGCTAATCCCATCTGGGCACATCTGATGGCAAGAGGCCCGAAGGTCCCCCTCTTTGGTCTTGCGACGTTATGCGGTATTAGCTACCGTTTCCAGTAGTTATCCCCCTCCATCAGGCAGTTTCCCAGACATTACTCACCCGTCCGCCACTCGTCAGCGAAGCAGCAAGCTGCTTCCTGTTACCGTTCGACTTGCATGTGTTAGGCCTGCCGCCAGCGTTCAATCTGAGCCATGATCAAACTCTTCAATTTAAGTTTGATGCTCGTGAATTAAACTTCGTAATGAATTACGTGTTCACTCAGAGACTTGGTATTCATTTTTCGTCTTGCGACGTTAAGAATCCATGTCACTTTGAGTGCCCACACAGATTGTCTGATAAATTGTTAAAGAGCAGTTGCGACGCGCTTTAGCGCTCTGTCGCGAGGTGGCGTATAATACGCTTTCCTCTTTCAGAGTCAACCCTGAATTTCAGGATTTTTCTCTTTAATCAACCGGCTGTTTGTGTGAAGTGATTCACATCCGCCGTGTCGATGGAGGCGCATTATAGGGAGTTCTCCGCAGGCCGCAATAGAAAAATGACAGAAAAATGACTGACTGCTGCATTCCCCAGCAAAACCCCGCCTTATACCCTTTTACACACAGAGTTATCCACAATCCTGGCGATCATTTCCTGAATCTCTCCTTAATAAAGACGCGCTCAATACAGGAATAAAAGGGTATCGAATGGAAAAAGAAAAATTCGCGAGCGTTGCGCAAACGTTTTCGTTACAATGCCACCGCAAAACAAGGATGCCCCGTAAGGGGCGTTAGCTGAGTTTTTCACGAAAAATTCAGCTAACGCTCTCTGTAATAGTCAAATCCAGGGGATTTACCATGCAACAACGTCGTCCAGTCCGCCGCGCTCTGCTCAGTGTTTCTGACAAGGCCGGTATCGTCGAATTCGCCCAGGCACTTTCCGCACGCGGTGTGGAGCTGCTGTCTACAGGGGGCACTGCCCGTCTGTTAGCAGATAAAGGTCTGCCGGTGACCGAAGTTTCCGATTACACCGGTTTCCCGGAAATGATGGATGGACGCGTGAAGACCCTGCATCCGAAAGTACACGGCGGTATTCTCGGTCGCCGTGGTCAGGATGACGGAATTATGGAACAACACGGTATCGCGCCAATCGATATGGTTGTTGTTAACCTGTACCCGTTCGCCCAGACCGTCGCTCGTGAAGGTTGCTCGCTGGAAGATGCCGTAGAGAACATCGATATCGGCGGCCCGACCATGGTGCGCTCCGCTGCCAAGAACCATAAAGATGTCGCTATCGTTGTAAAGAGCAGCGACTACGACACCATTATTAAAGAGATGGATAGCAACGACGGTTCACTGACCCTTGATACCCGTTTCGATCTCGCCATTAAAGCCTTCGAACACACCGCAGCTTACGACAGCATGATTGCCAACTACTTCGGCAGCATGGTTCCGGCATATCACGGTGAAAGCAAAGAGGCCGCTGGCCGCTTCCCGCGTACCCTGAATCTGAACTTCATTAAGAAGCAGGATATGCGCTACGGCGAAAACAGCCACCAGCAGGCGGCCTTCTATATAGAAGAGAATGTGCAAGAAGCATCTGTTGCGACCGCGCAGCAGGTACAGGGCAAAGCGCTCTCCTACAACAACATCGCCGATACCGACGCGGCGCTGGAGTGTGTGAAAGAGTTCAGCGAGCCCGCCTGCGTCATCGTGAAGCACGCTAACCCGTGCGGCGTGGCGGTAAGCACTTCTATTCTCGACGCCTACGATCGCGCATACAAGACTGACCCGACCTCCGCGTTCGGCGGCATCATCGCGTTTAACCGCGAACTGGATGCCGAAACCGCGCAGGCCATCATCTCCCGTCAGTTTGTCGAAGTGATTATCGCGCCATCCGCAACCGAAGACGCCCTGAAGATTACCGCCGCCAAACAGAACGTGCGCGTCCTGACCTGCGGCCAGTGGGCACAGCGTGTGCCGGGCCTGGACTTCAAACGTGTCAACGGCGGTCTGCTGGTTCAGGATCGTGACCTGGGTATGGTAACGGCAGGCGAACTGCGCGTGGTAACCAAACGTCAGCCGAGCGAGCAGGAACTGCGTGATGCGCTGTTCTGCTGGAAAGTAGCGAAGTTTGTGAAATCCAACGCGATTGTGTACGCGAAAGAGAATATGACTATCGGTATTGGCGCGGGCCAGATGAGCCGCGTTTATTCCGCGAAGATCGCCGGTATTAAAGCGGGCGATGAAGGACTGGAAGTAAAAGGTTCCGCAATGGCCTCTGACGCGTTCTTCCCGTTCCGCGACGGTATTGATGCTGCGGCCGCTGTTGGCGTGAGCTGCGTGATCCAGCCCGGTGGCTCCATCCGTGATGATGAAGTCATTGCCGCCGCTGACGAACACGGCATCGCGATGATCTTCACCGACATGCGTCACTTCCGCCATTAATTCACGGAGCAGACAATGAAAGTATTAGTAATCGGCAACGGCGGGCGCGAACACGCCCTGGCGTGGAAAGCGGCGCAATCACCGCAGGTTGAAACCGTGTATGTCGCGCCAGGTAACGCCGGAACAGCGCTGGAACCGGCGCTGCAAAACGTCGCTATTGGCGTCACGGATATTCCGGCACTGCTGAGCTTTGCCCAGAACGAGAAGATCGATCTGACCATCGTCGGCCCGGAAGCGCCGTTGGTGAAAGGCGTGGTGGATACTTTCCGCGCCGCAGGCCTGAAAATCTTTGGCCCAACTGAAGGCGCCGCGCAGCTGGAAGGCTCCAAAGCCTTTACCAAGGATTTCCTCGCCCGTCACCAGATTCCGACGGCGGAGTACCAGAACTTCACGGAGATCGAACCCGCGCTGGCTTACCTGCGTGAGAAAGGCGCGCCGATCGTCATTAAAGCCGACGGACTGGCTGCCGGGAAAGGCGTGATTGTGGCGATGACTCTGATCGAGGCCGAAGCCGCCGTTCATGACATGCTGGCGGGTAACGCGTTTGGCGACGCGGGACACCGTATCGTGATCGAAGAGTTCCTCGACGGTGAAGAAGCGAGCTTCATCGTGATGGTCGATGGCGAACATGTGCTGCCAATGGCCACCAGCCAGGATCACAAACGCGTCGGCGATGGCGATACCGGGCTGAATACCGGCGGTATGGGCGCTTACTCCCCGGCGCCGGTGGTGACCGACGAGGTTCATCAGCGCACGATGGAGCGCATCATTTGGCCAACCGTAAAAGGCATGGCGGCGGAAGGCAATACTTATACCGGCTTCCTGTACGCTGGGCTGATGATCGATAAACAGGGCAACCCGAAAGTTATCGAATTCAACTGCCGCTTTGGCGACCCGGAAACCCAGCCAATCATGCTGCGTATGAAATCCGATCTGGTTGAACTTTGTCTGGCTGCCTGCGACGGTAAGCTGGACGAGAAAACGTCTGAGTGGGATGAGCGCGCGTCGCTCGGCGTGGTGATGGCGGCTGGCGGTTATCCGGGCGACTACCGCACAGGCGATGTGATCCACGGTCTGCCGCTGGAAGAGGTAGCGGACGGTAAGGTATTCCACGCCGGAACCAAACTGGCGGAAGATGACCGGGTTGTTACAAGCGGCGGTCGCGTACTGTGCGCCACTGCGCTAGGCCATACCGTTGCCGAAGCACAGCAGCGTGCCTACGCGCTGATAGCAGATATCCACTGGGATAACTGCTTTAGCCGCAAAGACATCGGCTGGCGCGCCATTGAGCGTGAGCAGAACTAGCGGCTGAGTTTTGCCAGCAGCGTTTTGCGCGTAATGCCCAACTGGCGGGCGGCTTCAGTTTTGTTGCCGCCCGTTTTTTCCAGTGCCGCCAGAATCACCTCTTTCTCCACGTCCACCAGCGGCTGAATAACTTCCTCAGATAGCGACGATGCTGGGATCGACGCACCAGTAATCGCCAACGGTAGCTCGCGTTCAGAAATATACTCCCCGGTAAGCAGAACCACCGCCCGCTCCACTGCGTTTTCCAGCTCGCGAATATTTCCCGGCCAGTCGTGGTGAATGAGCAGATCCATCGCCTGCGGCGTAAACCCCTGTACCGTCTTGCGGTTTCGTTCAGCGTAACGTTGCCTGAAATAGTGCGCCAGTTGCGGAATATCTTCACGCCGCTGGCGCAGAGGCGGCACATCGATGGTCACGACATTCAGACGGTAGTAGAGATCCTGGCGAAAACGCCCCGCGTTCACCTCCTGAGCCAAATCGCGATGGGTAGCGGCAATCAGCCGCACATCGACAGAAAGTGTCTGGTTACTGCCAACACGCTGCACTTCGCGCTCCTGAATCGCCCGAAGCAGGCGCACCTGCATCAGCGGCGAGATATCGCCAATCTCATCAAGAAACAGCGTACCGCCGTCAGCCTCCACAAAGCGCCCTTCGCGCCGTTTATCGGCGCCGGTAAAGGCGCCCTTTTCGTGGCCAAACAGCTCTGACTCCAGCACAGACTCGTTAAGTGCCGCGCAGTTGAGCGTCACCAGCGGTTTGTGGCTGCGCCCGCTGGCGGCATGCAACGCCCGCGCCACCAGTTCTTTCCCGGTGCCCGATTCCCCCTGAATCAGCACGGTGGCATCCGACGGCGCAACCAGCACGATATTATTCAACACCGTCCGCATCGCCGGACTGTCGCCCACCATGCCAAACTGCGTCGCCGGAGCGGGAGAAGACGCGTTTTCTGGCTGGCGCGTGTGCGCCAGCGCCTGCACCAGCGTTTGTTGCAGACTGTCAAAATCCAGCGGCTTGATGAGATAGTCCAGTGCGCCGGATTTCAGCGCCCCCACTGCGGTACCAACGCTGGAATACGCGGTCATGATCAACACCGGAATCGACGGATTCCAGGCTTTGATCTCTCTCAGGGTTTCGATGCCGTCCATCTCCGCCATACGGATATCGCAAAGCACCAAATCAAATACCCGCTGGCGTACCTGCTCCAGCGCCTGTACGCCATTATGGGCCAGCACAACCCGGTATCCCCAGCCCCGTAACAGCGCCTGTAAGATAGTGCAATGGCTGATATCATCATCCACCACCAGAATATCGACCTGCTTGCCACTCATCCTTGCTCATCCTTCTGTTGCCCGTTAACCGGCAGATAGAGAATAAATACCGCGCCCTTACCAGGGCTACTCTCGACGTGAATCGTTCCGCCGTGCTGCTCAACAATGTTTTGCACTACCGCCAGGCCAAGCCCGGTGCCATCAGCTTTAGTGGTGAAATACGGGGTAAAGATGGCCTGTAGCTGCTCCGCCGTCATCCCCTTGCCGCTATCCGCGACGCTGATTTTCACTCGTCCGTCGCCGCATTCACTCGCCGTCACCGTCATTACGCCATCGCGCCCCATGGCCTGAAGCGCATTGAGATACAGGTTCAGCAGAACCTGATTCAAACGATCCGGATCGGCCTGGATACGGCATAGGGCAGGCTGCGCCGCGAACTGGAGCTTTATCGCCCGGCTGGCGGCATCCTGGCTAACCAGTTGTAACGAATGGGCGATCACCTCATTAAGATCTACCGACTGCCATTTTAAATGGGCGGGACGCACCAGCTCCAGCAGCTCGCTGACGACCCGGTTCAGGCGATCGGCCTCTTTCGCCATCACCTGAGCTAACTGGTACGCTTCGCCGTCAGGCGTAGTACGTTCAGCAAAATACTTTGCCAGCCCTTTGATGGATGACAGTGGATTGCGAATTTCATGTGCGACGCCCGCCGCCAGATGCCCGATCGCCACCAGTTTCTCCTTACGTGCCGTCGCGTCCTGCAGTTGCTTACGCGAACGCTGATAGCGACGAAACCAGAACTGCGCCAGTACCGTTGCCGCCATCACCACGCCTGCCGCGCAGAGCATTATGATCATATTACGCAGGCCGCGAGCCTCAGCGGTATCCAGTTCACGCGCATCAAAGGCAATAAAAATAACCTGAGGCGTTTTAATCGCCTGATCGGCAGATTCCCGTTGCATCATCATGCGCATATGATGCCCGCCATCACCGTTAAGCGGGCGAAACTGACGATAAATTTCCACCGCGGGTTCCGGCTGTTGAAGCCTCCGCCAGCGCGGCTCATTACTAATATGCAACTCACGCATCACGCTCGCGGAATACAGCGATTCACCTACCCTTAGCGGATCGCTATGGGCGATAATTTTGCCGTTCTCATCCGTCAACGCGAACCAGAGAACGCCGGGCTGCCAGGCCATCTCCTCCAGTAGCGTCTGGAGCTGGGTATCATGCATACGCATTCCCATGCCAACACGGGTGCCGGACTCCAGAGCGTGAATCAGTACGCTGCCCTTTTCCTGAATGGTCTGCAACGCGGTTTCATTCTCACGTCCATAATCACGCACGATTAGCACGGAAAACAGGCTCACCAGCAAAAAAATAAGGCCCGTCAATAACCAGCTTAGCCCAACGGCGACGGAATCCTTTGATAACCGCATCACGATCATTGCCACTCCTTCTCCTCAGATACCGATTATCCCAGCAGAAATCATGCCATCTTCCCGGCGGGGCAAACCTGCTTTCAGGCATAAACCGGCAAGACAGCCGAGTAAAAATGACGCATGGCAAAAGGCGTTGCGGGTCATTTTTACTCGTTAATCATCTGCAGATGCTCGGAAAGGTCTTATATCCCGTGGATTTCTCGGTTCGGCACGGAAGATGCAAATACGGAATTAACCATAAAACAAGAGGGGAATAAACCATGAAACGGAACCAAAAACTGACTCTGACGCTCATCGCTCTCGCTGCCCTGACTTTTGGCAGCGGTACCGCCTGGGCACACTGGAATGACGGTTACGGTATGGGTCCGCAGGCCTACGGTATGGGCCCACAGGGATACGGTATGGGCCCACAGGACTACAGTCAGTTAACTAACGAACAGCAGGCTACTGTGCAGAAACTTTATAACGATTTTTATACGCAAACCGGCGCGCTACGGCAGCAGCTCCTCTCAAAACGTTACGAATACAACGCGTTATTAACCTCGGATAAACCGGACAGCGCAAAAATTGAATCCGTCTCCCAGGAGATGGAGACGCTTGGTCAGCAGCTCGCCCAGCAACGGGCTAAATTTGATGTCGCCCTGGCGCAGGCAGGTATTTCTCGTGGGGAAGGTATGGCGAGTAGTGGTGGCTGCTACGGCGGTTTTCACGGTCACAGAGGAATGTACAACTGGTAAAATTCAGAAGTGTTTCTCCGTCGGCTGCCAGGTGCAGAAGTCTTCGTTTGCCACCAGCAACAGCTGAGATCCTTCCGGTGCTTCCAGCCATGCCACGTTGACCGACACGGATGAGTGATTCTGGCGGCGTTCAATATGGGCTAACGCCCACCTATCAAGGTCAGGCTTCACGGTCTGACCTTCACAGGTCGTTACCGTATGGTTGGCATGCCAGCGCCCCTGGCGCAATATCACGCGTCCCTGACGCAGCGCATCGCTGGTCTGGCGTATTTGTTCCGCACGATAGCGGTATAGCGCGATCTGTTCGCTGGAAAGCTGCTGCTTTTGCCCGTCGACTTCACGTTGCATAAAGCTGAGTTCACCCTGCGCATCAAAACGGACACGAATATGTTCCGGAGGTTTACCATAGACGTTGAGTTCAATCAGCGCGAGCCGACCATCCTGCCAACGGTACTCGCTGGTTGAGGTATTGCCATGACGCCACGGACTGAAAGCGGCAAGAAGATGAACCTCGCCATCAGAATCTTTGCGCCAGATACGCATCGCCCCCTGATCATCCGCATAGCCGCTTGCAGTAAACGGCGGGAGAGAAGTGTCGTGGCTGCAGGCAGTGAGCAGCAATATCCCCACCAGCGCCGACACACGACGCCAGGCAGACAAAAGGGGCTGACAAGCCCCTTCGATAAAACTGTACACTGCCACGCGGTCTTACTTAACTGCGTCTTTCAGTGCTTTGCCTGAAACAAACGCCGGTACGTTAGCTGCGGCGATTTTGATTTCATTACCGGTCTGCGGGTTGCGGCCAGTGCGCTCAGCGCGGTGGTTCACTTTGAAGGTACCGAAACCAACCAGTTGAACAGCATCACCTTCTTTCAGAGACTCAGTAATTGCAGCCAGGGTAGATTCCAGGGCAGCTTTTGCCTGTGCTTTGGACAGGTCAGCTTTGTCCGCAATTACATCAATCAGTTGAGTCTTGTTCATAAGTTATCCTTACAATGTGTTTATCGCTTGCTAAGCATCGAGTGCGACGGAAATGCCTGAAAAGCACTCTCCTGCATACACGCACCGATAGCCACGTTTTTTCGCCCCCCAAATGTAGACCAGACGGGGGGCGGAATGGAAGCCTTCAGACGCTACAATTCAGGCGTTAAATCACGTTTTCTGGTCTCATTGCTGAAAATTTATACCAATATTGCTTTCACCGGCCTCGCGGAGGTCTGCACGAAGCCCTTTGATGAGTTCAACATCGCGTTCTTCACAGTCGGCCAAAAGCCGGAAAATCTCCCATTGAATGTCCCATTCTTGTTCCACCGCCGGATTTTCTTTGAGCTCTTCATCGCTCATTTCACGACCCGCCTGGGTCATTTCCAGCATTGCAACCGTGGTAATCGATGTCTTACTGACCTCAATGGCATGTTCCAGCGTTTCGCCACTGAGACGAGAATGCATTAACTCGCTTAATGCAACGCAGGCATCAATCGCCGGGTAAACACCGTACAGGTCAAAATCGTCAGCAGCCGGAATCGCTTCCTCAAACTTTTCCAGCTGGCTGTCAAAATTGACCTTCGCATCTTTCACCGTCAGCGTTTCCCAGATCAGATCGAGGATTCGGCGATACAATTGGCCATCAGCGAACGCTGTTTGCTGGCAGAACATGGCGTAGTTGGGGTACATCCGCTCGCACAGGCAGGCCATAAAGGTGACGTGCTGCCAGCTTTCCAGCTTCTCCAGACGCAAGTGAATCGGGTTTTGTAACATGATGAATTCTCGAAGTCAGAAATGAGCCGCAGTGTACCTGAATTAGTCGTGATTTGCTTGCCAGCGCACAAACGCCGGACGCTCTGATGCCACCGCATCCGCCCAGCGCGTCGGTTCCGGCAGACGGTAGCCTTGCATACAGCGCTGCACCCACGCCAACGCGCTGTCGGTACTCACGCGATGTCCGGTCGCGATAAACAGCGGGTTACAGCGCGCTTTGCTGCGCCAGACCCAGGCTAACTGCTCGCCTTTGTCCATCAGCGGGGCCAGCGCGCCAGGTTCGGCGGAAAGCGGCTCAAACTTGCCGCACAGCCGTTTTTTCGCTACGCCGATGGTGGGTACATCCATCATCAATCCAAAGTGGCTTGCCACCCCCAGACGACGCGGGTGGGAGATACCGTGCCCATCGACAAAGACTAAATCCGGTTTTTGCGACAGCTGTTGCCACGCCGCCAGCAGAGCAGGATACTCGCGAAAAGATAGGAAGCCGGGAATATATGGCATAGTGGTGGCGATACGCGCCACTTTGTATTCCACCAGCTCAAGCGCTGGATACGTCAACAGCACCATCGCCGCTCGCGTCACTTCACCGCCCTGTTCGAACCCAACATCCGCCCCGGCGATCAGATCCGGCGGATCGCTATCAAGGCGATCCTCGCGGATCACCGACGAGGCGAGTTCAATTTGTTGAGCGCGTAGCGACGCGAGATCCATCATGACTCCTTAGCGGTGGTACTGTTCTGACAAGCGGTGTACCGCATCAGCAAATGCGCCCGCGTGCTCCGGCGGTACATCCTGGTGGATGCCGTGTCCAAGATTAAAGACGTGGCCTTCACCCTGGCCAAATCCGGCGAGAATCGTCGCCACTTCCTCTTCAATGCGCGCCGGTGGCGCATAGAGCATGGACGGGTCCATATTGCCCTGTAGCGCCACTTTATGGCCCACGCGACGGCGCGCGTCAGAAATATCGGTTGTCCAGTCGAGGCCTAACGCATCACACCCGGTTTCCGCCATCGCCTCCAGCCACTGGCCGCCACCTTTGGTGAATAACGTGACCGGTACACGGCGACCGTCGTTTTCCCGCAGCAGACCGTCAACGATTTTATGCATGTAATACAACGAGAACTGCTGGTAATCGCGCCCCGTCAGCACACCGCCCCAGGTGTCGAAAATCATCACCGACTGGGCGCCCGCTTTAATCTGCGCGTTGAGGTACAGAGTGACGCTTTTCGCCAGCTTATCGAGCAGCGCATGCAGCGCCTGCGGATCGGCATACATCATTTTTTTGATGACGGTAAAGGCTTTGCTGCTGCCGCCTTCCACCATGTAAGTCGCCAGCGTCCACGGGCTGCCGGAAAAACCGATCAGCGGAACGTCACCTTTCAACGCGCGGCGGATCGTACGCACCGCGTTCATCACATAGCCCAGTTCGTCTTCCGGGTCAGGAATCGGTAGCTTATCGACATCCGCTTTACTGGCGACTGGCGAAGTAAAGCGCGGGCCTTCACCGGCCTCAAAATAGAGTCCCAGCCCCATCGCATCCGGGATGGTCAGAATGTCCGAGAAGAGGATCGCCGCATCAAGCGGGTAGCGCCGCAGCGGTTGTAGCGTAACTTCGCACGCCAGTTCGGCGTTTTTACACAGCGACATAAAATCGCCTGCTTGTGCGCGGGTGGCTTTGTACTCCGGCAGATAGCGGCCTGCCTGGCGCATCATCCACACCGGGGTAACATCAACCGGCTGGCGCAATAGCGCGCGCAGGTAACGATCGTTCTTCAGTTCGGTCATTTTGCAGTTCCTTCATTGCGTCAGGGTGCCAGTGTACCATCACTCATACTCAGCCCGACACATTGCCACAGTGTCTTCGATCAAACGGCGTGCCACCGTGCCCGGCGGCGGCAACAACGGAAGATCGTCATAGCGATACCAGCCCGCTTCCAGCAGCTCTTTCTTGTCGATGACTATCTCGCCGCTGTCATACTCCGCCATAAACGCCGTCATCAGCGATTGTGGGAACGGCCAGGGCTGCGAAGTGACATAACGCAGGTTTTTCACCTTAATGCCGCTCTCCTCCATCACTTCGCGGGCAACGGTTTGCTCCAGAGTTTCCCCCACTTCAACAAACCCGGCCAGCACCGTGTGCACACCGTTGCGATGACGGGTATGCTGCGCCAGTAAAATAGAATCATCCCGGCGGATGGCAACAATAATGCAGGGAGCAATCTGTGGGTAGTAACGCTCGCGGCAGTGGCTGCAAAGCATTGCCCATTCGGTCTTGCTCGGGTGCATGGGGTGACCGCAGTATCCGCAGAATTTATGCGAACGATAGAACTCCGCCAGTTGTACCCCCCGCCCCGCCAGTTGAAACAGACCAACATCCTGATCGATGACCTGCCGTACCGATCCCATATCATGCCGCCGCTCCTGACAAACCAGCCAGACTGGCTCCCCTTGCCATTCTCCTATCCTCAACGCGGACTGCCCTGCAAGATTAAAATTTACCGCTTCGCCATGTGGTAATTCCCCGCGGGGCAACCATAATTTCTGTTCGTGGCTGACGATCCACCAGCCACAATCTAATTTTTCAATAATACGATCCATATCTATTGCACTACCTTTATTTTGCTGGCACTTTTAACATTATATTTACATTCCGGTGAGCAACGTATTTCTCTTTAAAACTTGCGGAGTCAACCATGTTAAACCAGCTGGAAAACCTGACGGAACGTGTTGGAGGCAACAATCAACTGGTCGATCGCTGGCTACAGGTACGTAAGCATTTGCTCGTGGCTTACTACAATCTGGTTGGCATTAAGCCTGGCAAAGAATCGTACATGCGGTTGAATGAAAAAGCGCTGGATGATTTTTGTCAGGGTCTGGTCGATTACCTTTCCGCCGGACACTTCAGTATTTATGAACACATTATTCGTGAAATGGAAGAGGGAAACCCACGTTCGGCCGCAACGCGCCTCCACGCATTACTGGAAGCCAATACTCAACAGATCATGGAATATTACGACTCCAGTCTGGAGAACGCGATCGATCACGATAATTATGCGGAATTTCAGCAGGTGCTTTCCGACATCGGTGAAGCGCTGGAAGCACGGTTTACGCTGGAAGATAGGCTCATTCTGCTGGCTTCCGGCAATCATCTGAAGCTTAACGCCCAGGATAAAAGCGGAATTGCAAAGCCTGCTTGAGTTATGAAGCAGTAACGAGTAATTTACATCCATTGCCCCGTCGCCGGGGTTACATCTTGTCGGAGTGCCGTGTGCGAAAGCACAGGCTGAGACCGTTAATTCGGGATCCGCGGAACCTGATCAGGCTAATACCTGCGAAGGGAACAAGAGTAAACTGCTTTATGCGTCAGCCTGTACGGGCAACAAACGCACATCCATTACTCCTCCGTCGTCTGACAAGCCACGTCCTTCACTTTTTGGAATGAGCTATGTCTGCAACAAAATTGACGCGTCGTGAACAACGCGCTCAGGCCCAACACTTTATCGACACCCTGGAAGGCACCGCCTTTCCGAACTCAAAACGTATTTATATGACCGGCTCACAACTGGACATCCGCATTCCGATGCGTGAAATCCAGCTAAGTCCCACGCTCATCGGCGGCAGCAAAGAGAATCCGCAATACGAAGAGAACGAAGCCATCCCGATCTATGACACCTCTGGCCCCTATGGCGATCCTGATGTCGCCATTAACGTTCAGCAGGGGCTGGCAAAACTGCGTCAGCCCTGGATTGACGCTCGCGCAGACAGCGAAGAATTGACCGACCGTAGCTCGGCGTACACCAAAGAACGTCTGGCCGATGATGGGCTGGACGAGCTGCGTTTTACGGGGCTGCTCACGCCGAAGCGCGCCAAAGCGGGCAAGTGCGTAACGCAACTGCATTATGCGCGTCAGGGGATTGTGACCCCGGAAATGGAGTTCATCGCTATCCGTGAAAACATGGGGCGTGAGCGCATTCGCGGCGATGTGTTACGCCAGCAGCATCCGGGCGTTGGGTTTGGCGCGCGCCTGCCGGAAAACATCACGCCGGAATTTGTTCGTGACGAAGTGGCCGCCGGTCGCGCGATTATCCCGGCCAACATCAACCACCCGGAATCCGAACCGATGATCATCGGACGCAACTTCCTGGTGAAGGTCAATGCCAATATCGGCAACTCAGCGGTCACTTCCTCCATTGAAGAAGAGGTGGAAAAACTGGTGTGGTCAACACGCTGGGGCGCAGATACGGTGATGGACCTCTCAACCGGTCGCTATATTCACGAAACCCGCGAGTGGATACTGCGTAACAGCCCAGTACCGATCGGCACCGTGCCAATCTATCAGGCGCTGGAGAAAGTGAACGGGATCGCCGAAGATCTCACCTGGGAAGCCTTCCGCGACACGCTGCTGGAGCAGGCGGAACAGGGTGTCGATTACTTCACCATCCACGCGGGCGTACTGCTGCGCTATGTGCCAATGACCGCAAAACGTCTGACCGGTATCGTCTCGCGCGGCGGTTCGATCATGGCGAAATGGTGCCTCTCTCACCATCAAGAAAACTTCCTCTACGAGCACTTCCGCGAAATCTGCGAGATCTGCGCCGCTTACGATGTCTCGCTGTCGCTGGGCGACGGCCTGCGTCCGGGATCGATTCAGGATGCGAACGACGAAGCGCAGTTTGCCGAGCTGCACACGCTGGGCGAGCTGACCAAAATTGCCTGGGAGTACGACGTGCAGGTGATGATTGAAGGCCCTGGCCACGTACCGATGCAGATGATCCGCCGTAACATGACCGAAGAGCTGGAACACTGCTTTGAGGCGCCGTTCTACACCTTAGGGCCACTGACCACCGATATTGCGCCGGGCTACGACCACTTCACCTCCGGCATTGGCGCGGCAATGATTGGCTGGTTTGGCTGCGCCATGCTCTGCTACGTAACGCCAAAAGAGCACCTCGGCCTGCCGAACAAAGAGGATGTGAAACAGGGACTGATCACCTACAAAATCGCGGCGCATGCCGCCGACCTGGCAAAAGGCCATCCTGGCGCGCAAATCCGCGATAACGCCATGTCGAAAGCCCGCTTTGAGTTTCGCTGGGAAGACCAGTTTAACCTGGCGCTTGACCCGTTCACCGCCCGCGCTTACCACGACGAAACGCTGCCGCAGGAGTCCGGTAAAGTGGCGCACTTCTGCTCCATGTGCGGGCCAAAATTCTGTTCAATGAAGATCAGCCAGGAAGTCCGCGACTACGCGGCGACACAGACCATCGAAGCAGGAATGGCGGATATGTCAGAAAACTTCCGCGCTAAAGGCGGTGAAATCTATCTCAGGAAGGAGGAAGCATAATGTATCAGCCCGATTTCCCATCCGTCCCTTTTCGTTTAGGGCTCTACCCGGTTGTTGATAGCGTAGAGTGGATCGAGCGCTTGCTGAGCGCAGGCGTTCGCACTATCCAGTTACGTATCAAGGATAAGCGCGACGAAGAGGTGGAGGACGATGTATCAGCCGCTATCGCGCTGGGCCGCCGCTACAATGCCCGCCTGTTCATCAATGACTACTGGCGACTGGCGATCAAACACAACGCTTACGGGACGCATCTCGGCCAGGAGGATCTGGAAACCGCTGACCTCAGCGCAATCCGCAAGGCAGGGCTGCGTCTTGGCGTTTCCACCCACGATGACATGGAAATCGACATCGCGCTGGCGGCCAGACCGTCTTATATCGCACTCGGCCACGTATTCCCGACGCAGACCAAACAGATGCCATCCGCGCCGCAAGGACTGGAGCAACTGGCGCGCCATATTGAACGTCTTGGCGATTATCCCACCGTTGCCATCGGCGGGATCGGCCTCGAACGCGCTCCGGCGGTACTGGCAACCGGTGTTGGTAGTATCGCGGTCGTCAGCGCCATTACTCAGGCTGCTGACTGGTGCCAGGCAACGGCACAATTGCTGGAGATAGCGGGAGCCGGAGATGAATGACAGCGATTTTATGCGCTATAGCCGCCAGTTGCTGCTGGAGGATATCGCCATTGAAGGGCAGCAAAAATTGCTCGCCAGCCGGGTGTTAATCGTCGGCCTCGGCGGGCTGGGGTCACCTGCCGCTCTCTATCTGGCCGGGGCCGGTGTCGGCACGCTGGTACTGGCCGATGACGACAAAGTACACGTCAGTAACTTACAACGGCAAATTCTGTTCACCAGCGATGATATCGCCCAACCGAAAACCTCTGCCGCCAGGGCGCGGCTGGCGCAGCTCAATCCGCACATTGCGCTGGTGGCATTACAGCAGAGATTAAGCGGCCCGGCGCTGCGGGATGAAGTAACAAAAGCCGATGTCGTGCTGGACTGCACCGATAACATGGTCACCCGACAGGCCATCAATGCCGCCTGCGTCAGCCTTGCAACACCGCTGATTACCGCCAGCGCCGTCGGGCTTGGAGGCCAGTTGATGGTGCTGACGCCGCCATGGGAACAGGGTTGTTATCGCTGCTTATGGCCTAATGCAGCCGAACCCGAACGCAACTGTCGGACAGCGGGCATCATTGGCCCGGTTGTCGGCATGATGGGCACCTTACAGGCGCTGGAGACCATTAAGCTGCTCAGCGGTATGGCAGCGCCGCGTAATATTCTGCGCCTGTTCGATGCCCGCACCGGTAACTGGCGCACTCTCGCATTACAGCGTGCCCATGGATGTCCGGTATGTGGAGGTCAGCATGCGGGTGTGGTTTAACGATGAGCCGTTGCAGTGCGCCGAAGCGACCTCCGTCGCCGCCCTGCTTGCTCAACTGGAACAACAACAGCCAGGCGTCGCGCTGGCGCTCAATCAACAGATCCTGCCGCGCGATCGGTGGGAACATCATCTTCTGCAGGAAGGCGACCATATCCTGCTTTTTCAGGTCATCGCTGGAGGCTGACATGTTACGTATTGCAGATAAAACTTTTACATCACATCTTCTTACCGGCACCGGTAAGTTCGCCACACCGGAAGTGATGGTGGAGGCGATACGCGCCTCCGGCAGCCAGCTGGTCACGCTGGCGATGAAACGCGTCGATCTGCGCCAGCATAATGACGCTATCCTCGCGCCGCTGCTGGCGGCAGGCGTCAGCCTGTTGCCCAATACCTCCGGGGCGAAAACGGCGGAAGAAGCCGTGTTCGCCGCCCGTCTGGCACGGGAAGCGCTGGCAACAAACTGGCTGAAACTGGAAATCCACCCGGATGCCCGTTGGTTGCTGCCAGACCCAATTGAAACCCTGAAAGCGGCGGAAATTCTGGTGCGTGAAGGCTTTGTCGTGCTGCCCTACTGCGGTGCCGACCCGGTATTGTGTAAACGTCTGGAAGAGGCAGGCTGTGCAGCGGTGATGCCGCTCGGTGCCCCTATCGGCTCCAATCAGGGACTGGAAACCAAAGCCATGCTGGAGATTATTATTGAGCAGGCCACGGTTCCGGTGGTGGTCGATGCCGGTATCGGCGTCCCCAGCCATGCGGCGCTGGCGCTGGAAATGGGTGCCGACGCGGTGCTGGTGAATACCGCCATCGCCGTCGCCGACGATCCGGTGGCGATGGCCCGCGCGTTCCGCCTGGCGATCGATGCCGGATTGCTGGCGCGACAAGCAGGTCCGGGTGCCCGCAGTGCCCTGGCACAGGCCACCAGCCCGCTAACCGGCTTTCTGGAGGCGCTGGCATGAAAACTTTCACTGACCGCTGGCGGCAACTGAACTGGGACGACATTCGCCTGCGTATCAACAGTAAAACACCGCGCGACGTTGAACGCGCGCTGGCGGCGAAACAACTCAGTCGCGACGATATGATGGCCCTGCTCTCCCCTGCCGCCGCTGGCTATCTGGAGCCTCTGGCCCAGCGCGCCCAGCGCCTTACGCGCCAACGTTTTGGCAATACCGTTAGTTTCTATGTCCCGCTCTATCTTTCCAATCTGTGCGCCAATGACTGCACCTACTGCGGCTTCTCAATGAGTAACCATATCAAGCGCAAAACCCTGGACGATGCAGAAATTGCTCGTGAGTGTGCGGCGATCCGCGAAATGGGCTTCGAGCATCTGCTGTTGGTCACCGGTGAACACCGGGGCAAAGTCGGCATGGATTACTTTCGACAGCATTTGCCCGCCATTCGCCGCCAGTTCGCCTCTTTGCATATGGAAGTACAGCCGCTGGCGACGGAAGAGTACGCCGAGCTGAAAACGCTTGGACTGGATGGGGTAATGGTCTATCAGGAGACTTACCATGAAAGTATCTATGCGAAACATCATCTGCGAGGGAAAAAACAGGATTTCTTCTGGCGGCTGGATACGCCGGACCGGCTCGGACAAGCGGGAATTGACAAAATTGGCATCGGCGCATTGATTGGTCTTTCCGACAGCTGGCGCGTGGATTGCTTTATGGTGGCGGAACACCTGTTGTGGCTGCAGCAGCACTACTGGCGCAGCCGTTACTCCATCTCTTTTCCGCGATTACGCCCTTGCGCTGGCGGTATCGAACCCGCGTCTCTGATGGATGAACGTCAACTGGTGCAAGCCATTTGCGCTTTTCGCCTTTTGGCCCCGGAAATTGAGCTTTCGCTCTCGACCCGTGAGTCCTCCTGGTTCCGCGATCGGGTCATCCCGCTGGCGATTAACAATGTCAGCGCCTTTTCGAAAACTCAGCCCGGCGGTTATGCTGATAACCATCCTGAACTGGAGCAGTTCGCCCCCCACGATGAGCGCCGCCCTGAAGAGGTCGCCAGGGCGCTGGTTGCCAGCGGACTGCAGCCGGTATGGAAAGACTGGGATAGCTGGCTGGGACGCGCTTCCCAGTCATCATGAAGCGAGATGTAACTGACTGAAATCTTTCCGTGCCAGGTCGTAATAAGAGAAACGGGCGGTGGTGACCAGATGCCCGTTTCTCTATGGTGTTCTCGTCAGCAACGGATGCTGTCCAGGGCGAAATACCTCTCTTCCTCATTTTCGCCCTGCCCCCTTGCAATAACCCCGTGATATCGCAGATGTTCTCTGCGGGATAGTGACAGCCATTCAGCGAAAGGGCTCGGATACTTCTGATGTTAGCAAAGAAGCGATGCCGACAGACTCAGCCAGCCTTACGCAGAGCACAATGCAAACTAGTTCTGATGAATGGCAGCCCCTTCGTACTGCTCCAGGCGTTCCGTTGTTTTCAGTCGCAAAAAGAAACCGGTTTCATTATTTTGTGATGACTTACACACAATCACCGTAAAGCGGTTGTCCGTCCTGCGAGCCCGCGATAAACATGATTCATCAAGGAACATAAGGGCCACCCATTATGAAGAATATCGTTTTATGCTGTGCCGCAGGTATGTCCACCAGCATGTTGGTGCAACGCATGCAGGCGGCTGCACAACAAAAAGGTGTTGACGTCTCCATC
Source organism: Klebsiella indica (assembly GCF_005860775.1). Taxonomy (GTDB): domain Bacteria; phylum Pseudomonadota; class Gammaproteobacteria; order Enterobacterales; family Enterobacteriaceae; genus Klebsiella; species Klebsiella indica. The sequence continues at coordinate 15,930 of NZ_VCHQ01000030.1, read as the reverse complement.
AAAGCCGTACCGGTCGCCGAGTTTAAAGATAATCTTGCGGCAGCCGATATTATCCTGCTCGGCCCTCAGGTGAAGTACGAGCAAGCCAAACTACAGGCGCTGGCGGACCCGTTAGGAAAAAAAGTCGCCGTTATCGATATGATGGATTACGGCATGATGAAAGGTGATGCGGTGCTTGATAAAGCCCTGAAGCTGATGGAATAAGCGATGGAAGATTTAGAGACAATAATCATGGAGCTGCTGGTCAACGCGGGCGCAGCGCGCAGTTCTGCTTTAACCGCGCTGCAACTGGCGCGTAAAGGCGATTTTGCCGCAGCAGAGCAGGCCATGGCGGAGTCCCGTGAGTTTGTCAAACAGGCGCATAAAATTCAGACCCAGCTCATCGGCCTCGACGAAGGCAGCGGTAAGCTTCCGGTCAACCTGATTACCGTGCATTCTCAGGACCACCTGATGAATGCGATGGTCATTCAGGATCTGGCGACCGATATGATTGAGCTCTATCGCCGCCTGCCGCCCCCCCAATAATCCCTGTTCTTTAACAGGCGCCGCAAACGGCGCCTGCATTCTCCTAAAGAAAGCCGTACATCGCTGCAAACACCCAACCAAAGACGCAAGAGACGCTGACGCCGATTAACCCGGGCAAAATAAAGCTATGGTTAATCACAAAGCGGCCAATATGCGTCGTACCTGAACGGTCGAACTGAATTGCCGCCAGATCGCTTGGGTAGGTCGGCAAAATATAGTAGCCATAGCAGGCGGGCGCGGAAGCAACGATATAGGCCGGGTCAACGCCAATCGCCAACGCGACCGGAACAATCGCCGCCAGCGCCGCCGCCTGGGAGTTAACAAACTTGGACACCAGCAGCAGAACGATAGCGTAGGCCCACGGATACTCTTTAACCATCTCTCCGAGCACGCCTTTAATTTCGCTCATATGGGCGCCGAACATGGTTTCCGCCATCCACGCAATGCCATACACCGCGACAATGGCGATCATCCCCGAACGGAAGACCTCATTTTTCGAAATCGACGCTGGATTGGTTTTGGTAATGATGATAATGAGCGCCCCGGAGAACAACATGAACATCTGGATCACCAGAACCATCGACAGCGGTTTGCCATCGAACGCCGGACGCAGTTCGGAAAAAGCACCGAGTAAGGCGACAACCGCGATAGACGCAAGGAAAATCCACATTGCAATCCAGTTGCTGGTCGGCAGCTTTTTATCCAGCAACGTAGCCGTATCGCCATATACGTAATGGTGATTTTCCGGCACAGCAATAAAGGCCTGGAAGGCTTCGTCTTTATCCAGGTCCTTACCGCGGAACCAGCTAAAGATACCAATCGCCAGGATGCCCAGCAGCGTTGATGGAATGGTTATCGACAGCAGATCGAGAAACTCAAGGTGCCTGCCGTTAAAAGTAAAATTGCCAAGCATAGCCACCAGCGAGACGACCGCAACGGAAACCGGACTGGCAATAATGCCCATCTGGGCGCCAATCGAGCTTGCCGCCATCGGCCGCTCCGGGCGAATGTTATTTTTAATCGCAACGTCGTAAATAATCGGCAGGATAGTATAAACCACATGCCCGGTACCGCAGAGTATCGTCAGCGTACAGGTGACGAATGGCGCCACGATCGAGACATATTTTGGGTTGCGTCGCAGAAGCTTTTCGGCAATCTGCAGCATAACATCTAAACCACCGGAAGCCTGTAGCGTTGCCGATGCGGCCACCACTGCGATAATCACCAGCATGACATCGATGGGTGGTTTACCCGGTTTTAGATGAAAGACAAAGACTAAAATAACCAGCCCGATGCCGCCTAACAGGCCGAGCGCAATGCCGCCTTTTCTCGCGCCATAGAACAGACAGATTAAGATAATAATGAGTTGTATAGTAAATTCCATGCATCCCCCAGAGGCTATGGCTATACACAAAACCGTTCAAGATGCATCGTGACCGCAAAGCAAGTAACAAATTCGTCGCAACGAATTTGACCGGCCAGAAGCTCGTCTCCCGTGAGAGGCAAGCAATCTCCCATTTAATTGCGCCAGCATAAGATAACCAGGTGACTGGGATTTCAATGGGCAGTCACTAATGACACCGTTCGAACGATAACGCGTATATCCATTAAATAACGACAGTACTCCATTTTCCGCCTTGTTTTTATTTGCTCACCTCCTCCAGCCTACAGGCACAGCAATCCCCCTCAGTTGCGGTAAACTGAAAAGGATGAGGAAAAGTAATCACGTGATTATTTAATTTTTTTAACTATATAGAGTTTGCAAAACTTGTTTTTTGATACATGTAGAATTTTTATCTATTAATGAGCAACGGTCTAAAGAAATAGACAATATGCCAGTCACACTTCATGTTGCGTATGCGTTAACTGCGTCTCATCCCTGAGCTTCAGCCCCTTCAGTCCTACGCAATCACCGTGCAAATAATTAATCCCTTTCCGACCGCTCGAATTATTTAGCGTATATACCCGTCATACTTCAAGTTGCATGTGCGTTGGCTTTCCTCGGTCACCCCAGTCACGTACTGGAGTACGCTCCCGGGGATTCACTGCGTCGCCGCCTTCCTGCAACTCGAATTATTTAGCGTATAGATAATTATTGGATATGTTTTATTTGCTAATTAATTGCATTAACTATATTAATAAAATGTAATCCAAAGGTAGATAAAATAAATAAAGACGCTAATCGGTAGAATAGAAAAGGTGGCGGGTTTCATGTGCTGTTCTTGCATGCCGCTGTCAGTATGGTTACTGCATCAACACCGTTAAAAACGTGCAGCAATAAAAAAAGCCAGTCAGGAAACCTGACTGGCTTTTTAAGGGATTAGCGAATCAACGCTTAATCGTTATCGGAACCGCCCAGACCGGCGTTCAGCAGTTCTGCCAGGTTAGCAGACGCTTCTTCCACGCTCACCTGCGGTGCAGCCGGGAGTTCACCCGCAGCACGGCGGCGCATACGATCCTGGTGGTACGCATAACCGGTACCGGCCGGGATCAGACGACCCACGATAACGTTCTCCTTCAGGCCACGCAGTTCGTCGCGTTTACCGGCAACGGCTGCTTCGGTCAGGACACGCGTGGTCTCCTGGAACGATGCTGCAGAGATGAAGGACTCGGTTGCCAGAGACGCTTTGGTGATACCCAGCAGATCGCGGGAGAACGTTGCACCCACTTTGCCGTTCGCTTCCAGGTCGCGGTTAGCGATCTTGACGCGGGAGTATTCAACCTGCTCGCCTTCCAGGAAGTCGGAGCTACCTGCGTTTTCGATAGTGGCTTTACGCAACATCTGACGAACGATAACTTCGATGTGTTTATCGTTAATCTTAACGCCCTGCAAACGGTATACGTCCTGTACTTCGTTAACGATGTAACGCGTAACAGCATGAACACCACGCAGGCGCAGAATGTCGTGCGGCGCTTCCGGACCGTCGGAAACCACGTCACCACGTTCTACACGTTCACCTTCGAACACGTTGAGCTGACGCCATTTCGGAATCATCTCTTCGTACGGCTCGCTACCGTCTACCGGGGTGATAACCAGACGACGTTTACCTTTGGTTTCTTTACCGAAGGAAATGATGCCGCTGATTTCAGCCAGGATTGCCGGCTCTTTCGGACGACGCGCTTCGAACAGGTCAGCAACGCGCGGCAGACCACCGGTAATATCCTTGGTACCGCCGGATTCCTGCGGAACACGCGCCAGGGTGTCACCAGAACTGATCTGTACGCCATCTTCCAGCTGAACAATCGCTTTACCCGGCAGGAAGTACTGCGCAGGCATATCGGTGCCAGGGATCAGAACGTCGTTACCCTGAGCATCAACGATTTTCAGCGCCGGACGCAGATCTTTACCACCGCTAGTACGCTCTGCGGAATCCAGAACCACCAGAGAAGACAGACCGGTCAGCTCGTCAGTCTGACGCGTAATGGTCTGGCCGTCGATCATGTCAGTAAAGCGGACGAAACCACTGACTTCGGTGATAACCGGCATGGTGTGCGGGTCCCAGTTTGCAACGGTTTCGCCGCCGGCAACCTGCTCGCCATCACCTTTCGCCATAACAGAGCCGTAAGGCACTTTATAGCTCTCTTTGGTACGACCGAATTCGTCGATCAGTTTCAGCTCGGTGTTACGGGAGGTGATAACCAGTTTACCGCTGGAGTTCACAACCGACTTCGCATTGCTCAGACGGATGCTACCTTTGTTTTTCACCTGGATGCTGGATTCAGCAGCCGCACGAGATGCCGCACCACCGATGTGGAACGTACGCATCGTCAGCTGTGTACCCGGCTCACCGATGGACTGTGCCGCGATAACGCCGATAGCTTCACCTTTGTTGATGATGTGGCCACGCGCCAGGTCACGACCGTAGCAGTGCGCACATACACCAAAGTCGGTGTCACAGGATACAACGGAACGCACTTTAACGGCGTCAACAGAGTTCTCTTCCAGCAGGTCACACCACTGTTCGTGCAGCAGCGTGTTGCGCGGAACCAGAATATCTGCGGTGCCCGGCTTCAGTACGTCTTCAGCAGTCACACGACCCAGTACGCGATCGCGCAGCGGCTCTTTAACGTCGCCACCCTCGATAACCGGCGTCATCAGGATACCTTCGTGCGTGCCGCAGTCGTCTTCAGTCACCACCAGATCCTGCGCAACGTCAACCAGACGACGAGTCAGGTAACCGGAGTTCGCTGTTTTCAGTGCGGTATCCGCCAGACCTTTACGCGCACCGTGCGTGGAGATGAAGTACTGGAGTACGTTCAGACCTTCACGGAAGTTCGCGGTGATTGGCGTTTCGATGATGGAGCCATCCGGCTTCGCCATCAGACCACGCATACCAGCCAGCTGACGAATCTGTGCAGCAGAACCACGCGCACCGGAGTCGGCCATCATGTAGATGCTGTTGAAGGAAACCTGCTGCTCTTCCTGACCGTCACGGTTAATCACGGTTTCGGTTTGCAGGTTGTCCATCATCGCTTTGGATACACGATCGTTCGCCGCAGCCCAGATATCGATAACTTTGTTATAGCGTTCGCCCGCTGTTACCAGACCAGACTGGAACTGTTCCTGGATCTCAGCAACTTCGGCTTCCGCTTCGGAGATGATCTCGTGTTTCTTCTCCGGGATAACCATATCGTCGATACCAACGGATGCACCTGAACGCGCTGCATAAGCAAAGCCGGTGTACATCGTCTGGTCCGCAAAAATAACGGTCGGTTTCAGGCCCAGAATACGGTAGCAGGTGTTCAGCATTTTGGAGATCGCTTTCTTACCCAGCGCCTGGTTGACGATGGAGAAAGGCAGACCTTTCGGTACGATCATCCACAGAATGGCACGGCCGATGGTCGTGTCTTTCAGGCTGGTTTTCGCCACGAATTCGCCGTTAGCATCTTTTTCGTATTCAGTGATACGCACTTTAACGCGCGCATGCAGAGAGGCCAGGCCAGCGCGATAAATACGCTCAGCTTCTTTCGGGCCAGTCAGCACCATGCCTTCGCCTTTGGCGTTAACACAGTCACGGGTCATATAGTACAGACCCAATACCACGTCCTGAGACGGAACGATGATAGGTTCTCCGTTCGCCGGGGACAGGATGTTGTTGGTAGACATCATCAGCGCACGCGCTTCCAGCTGGGCTTCCAGCGTCAGCGGTACGTGAACAGCCATCTGGTCACCATCGAAGTCGGCGTTATATGCCGCACAAACCAGCGGGTGCAGCTGGATAGCTTTACCTTCGATCAGTACCGGTTCAAATGCCTGGATACCCAGACGGTGCAGTGTTGGCGCACGGTTCAACAGTACCGGGTGTTCGCGGATCACTTCGTCCAGGATATCCCACACGACAGCTTCTTCACGCTCAACCATTTTCTTCGCGGCTTTGATGGTGGTGGCGAGGCCACGCAGTTCCAGCTTGCCATAGATGAACGGTTTGAACAGCTCCAGCGCCATTTTCTTCGGCAGACCGCACTGATGCAGACGCAGGTATGGACCTACGGTGATAACAGAACGACCGGAGTAGTCAACACGCTTACCGAGCAGGTTCTGACGGAAACGACCCTGTTTACCTTTGATCATGTCGGCCAAAGATTTCAGAGGACGTTTGTTAGAACCGGTGATCGCACGACCGCGACGACCGTTATCCAGCAGGGCGTCAACCGCTTCCTGCAGCATACGTTTTTCGTTGCGTACGATGATGTCCGGCGCAGCCAGATCCAGCAGACGTTTCAGACGGTTGTTACGGTTGATCACGCGACGATACAGATCGTTCAGATCCGACGTGGCGAAACGACCACCATCCAGCGGAACCAGCGGACGCAGGTCTGGCGGCAGAACCGGCAGAACGGTCAGGATCATCCACTCTGGTTTGTTACCAGACTGAACGAACGCTTCCAGCAGTTTGATACGCTTGGTCAGCTTTTTACGCTTGGTTTCGGAGTTGGTTTCTTCCAGCTCTTCACGCAGCGTTTCGCACTCTTGCTCCAGATCCATGCTTTTCAGCAGGGCCTGAATAGCTTCCGCACCCATCTTGGCGTCGAATTCGTCACCGAACTCTTCCAGCGCGTCCAGATACTGTTCTTCAGTCAGGATCTGCTGGCGTTCCAGGTTAGTCATACCGCCTTCGATAACCACATAGGATTCGAAGTACAGTACGCGTTCGATATCGCGCAGCGGCATATCGAGCAGCAGGCCGATACGAGACGGCAGAGATTTCAGGAACCAGATGTGAGCAGTCGGAGACGCCAGCTCGATGTGGCCCATACGCTCACGGCGTACTTTAGTCTGGGTCACTTCAACGCCACACTTCTCACAGATCACACCACGGTGTTTCAGGCGCTTGTACTTACCGCACAGGCACTCGTAATCTTTTACCGGCCCGAAGATACGGGCGCAGAAAAGGCCGTCACGCTCAGGCTTGAACGTACGGTAGTTGATGGTTTCCGGCTTTTTAACTTCACCGAAAGACCATGAACGGATCATGTCTGGCGAAGCCAGAGCAATTTTGATCGCATCAAACTCTTCGGTTTTAGTTTGCGCTTTCAGAAACTTTAATAAGTCTTTCACGGATTTGCTCCCGTCGGAGTTAGCACATTCCGCTGCCGGGTATTACCCCGGCAGCAGTGACCTGTTTGAGCGAGAATTACTCGTCTTCCAGTTCGATGTTGATACCCAGCGAACGAATCTCTTTCAACAGAACGTTGAAGGATTCCGGCATGCCCGGTTCCATCTGATGGTTGCCGTCCACGATGTTCTTATACATCTTAGTACGGCCGTTCACGTCATCAGACTTAACGGTGAGCATTTCCTGCAGGGTGTATGCTGCGCCGTATGCTTCCAGCGCCCACACTTCCATCTCCCCGAAGCGCTGACCACCGAACTGCGCCTTACCACCCAGCGGCTGCTGAGTAACCAGGCTGTAGGAACCGGTGGAACGAGCGTGCATTTTGTCATCAACCAGGTGGTTCAGTTTCAGCATGTACATGTAGCCAACGGTAACCTGGCGCTCGAATTGCTCACCGGTACGACCGTCGAACAGGGTGATCTGACCGGAAGTCGGCAGGCCGCCCAGCTGTAACAGTTCCTTGATTTCAGACTCTTTCGCACCGTCGAACACCGGCGTTGCGATTGGCATACCTTTACGCAGGTTTTCAGCCAGACGCAGAACTTCTTCATCGCTGAAGGTATTCAGGTCAACTTTCTGACGAACGTCAGCGCCCAGATCGTACGCACGCTGGATGAATTCGCGCAGTTTCGCGACTTCCTGCTGCTGCTTGATCATCGCGTTGATCTTATCGCCGATGCCTTTCGCAGCCATACCCAGGTGGGTTTCCAGGATCTGACCGATGTTCATACGAGACGGTACGCCCAGCGGGTTCAGTACGATGTCTACCGGCGTGCCGTTTTCATCGTAAGGCATATCTTCGATCGGGTTGATCTTAGAGATAACACCCTTGTTACCGTGACGACCTGCCATTTTGTCACCAGGCTGAATCTGACGTTTAACAGCCAGATATACCTTAACAATCTTCAGCACGCCCGGTGCCAGATCGTCGCCCTGGGTGATTTTGCGGCGTTTCGCTTCGAGTTTTTTCTCGAACTCGTGTTTCAGTTCGTCATACTGCTCAGCCAGCTGTTCCAGCTGATTTTGTTTCTCTTCGTCGGTCAGGCCCAGTTCCAGCCAGCGATCGCGCGGCAGTTTGTCCAGCTTCTCAGCTTCAATGCCGCCAGCGACCAGTACCGCGTAGATACGGCCAAACAGACCAGCTTCGAGGATCTGCAATTCTTCAGACAGGTCTTTCTTCGCCTGCTTCAGCTGCATCTCTTCGATTTCCAGCGCACGTTTGTCTTTCTCTACGCCATCGCGAGTAAAGACCTGAACGTCGATAATGGTACCGGAAACACCGTTTGGTACGCGCAGAGAAGAGTCTTTAACATCAGACGCTTTCTCACCGAAGATCGCGCGCAGCAGTTTCTCTTCCGGCGTCAGCTGGGTTTCACCTTTCGGCGTTACCTTACCGACCAGAATGTCGCCGCCGGTCACTTCCGCACCAATATAAACGATACCGGACTCATCCAGTTTAGAGAGCGCAGCTTCACCCACGTTCGGGATATCAGCGGTAATCTCTTCCGGCCCCAGCTTGGTGTCACGGGACACACAGGCCAGTTCCTGAATATGGATGGTGGTGAAACGGTCTTCCTGGACAACACGCTCAGAAACGAGGATGGAGTCTTCGAAGTTGTAACCGTTCCACGGCATGAACGCGACGCGCATGTTCTGACCCAGCGCCAGTTCACCGAGGTCGGTGGACGGACCGTCAGCCAGCACATCGCCGCGATCAACCGGCTCACCCAGAGAAACGCACGGCATCTGGTTGATGCAGGTGTTCTGGTTAGAGCGGGTGTATTTGGTCAGGTTATAGATGTCGATGCCTGCTTCGCCCGGGTACATCTCGTCTTCGTTAACTTTAATAACGATACGGGACGCATCCACGTACTGAACGGTACCACCACGTTTCGCAACCGCGGTTACACCGGAGTCAACGGCAACAGCACGTTCCATACCGGTCCCCACCAGCGGCTTATCGGCGCGCAGAGTCGGAACCGCCTGACGTTGCATGTTCGCACCCATCAATGCACGGTTGGCGTCATCGTGTTCCAGGAACGGGATCAGGGACGCACCGACGGAAACCACCTGCTGGGTGGAAACGTCCATGTAGTCAACCTGGTCGCGGCTGAACAAGCTGGATTCGCCTTTGCTACGGCAGGTAACCAGATCTTCTACAAAGTGGCCTTCATCATCCAGGTTGGAGTTCGCCTGAGCGATAACGAAATTACCTTCTTCGATAGCAGACAGGTAATGAATTTCGTCAGTCACCACGCCGTCGGTAACTTTACGATACGGCGTCTCAAGGAAACCGTATTCGTTAGTCTGTGCGTACACGGACAGGGAGTTGATCAGACCGATGTTCGGACCTTCAGGCGTTTCGATAGGACACACGCGACCGTAGTGAGTCGGGTGTACGTCTCGAACTTCAAAGCCTGCGCGTTCACGGGTCAGGCCGCCAGGGCCGAGAGCGGAGATACGACGTTTGTGCGTAATCTCAGACAGCGGGTTGTTCTGGTCCATAAACTGAGACAGCTGGCTGGAGCCGAAGAACTCTTTCACTGCCGCAGAAATCGGTTTGGCGTTGATCATGTCCTGAGGCATCAGGGTATCCAGATCGCCCAGAGACAGACGCTCTTTCACCGCGCGCTCAACGCGCACCAGGCCAACGCGGAACTGGTTTTCCGCCATTTCGCCTACGGAACGGATACGACGGTTGCCGAGGTGGTCGATATCGTCGACTTCGCCTTTACCGTTACGGATATCAATGAGCTTCTTCATCACGTCAATGATGTCGTCTTTGCTCAGGATACCGGAACCTTCAATTTCGTCGCGCAGCAGAGAACGGTTGAACTTCATACGACCAACCGCAGACAGATCATAGCGGTCTTCGGAGAAGAACAGGTTCTCAAACAGGCTTTCAGCCGCTTCACGCGTCGGCGGCTCACCCGGGCGCATCATGCGGTAGATTTCTACCAGCGCGCTCAGACGATCGTTGGTCGGGTCGATACGTACCGTTTCAGAAATGTACGGGCCGTGATCCAGATCGTTGGTGAACAGGGTTTCGATGCGCTTGTGACCAGACTGACTCAGCTTCGCCAGCAGATCCAGGCTCAGCTCCATATTCGCTGCGCAGATCAGTTCGCCAGTGGATTCATCAACGTAGTCTTTAGACGCCACTTTACCCGCGATGTACTCAACCGGAACTTCGATATGTTTGATATCGTCTTTTTCCAGCTGACGAATATGGCGCGCAGTAATGCGACGACCTTTTTCGACGTACACTTTGCCGTTGGCTTCAATATCAAAGGAGGCGGTTTCACCACGCAGGCGTTCCGGCACCAGTTCCATCTGCAGCTTGTTGTCGCGGATCTCAAAGACCACTTTTTCAAAGAACAGATCCAGAATCTGCTCAGTGGTGTAGTTCAGCGCCCGCAGAATGATGGTGGCTGGCAGCTTACGACGGCGGTCAATACGCACAAACAGACTGTCTTTCGGGTCGAACTCAAAGTCCAGCCAGGAACCACGGTAAGGAATAATACGCGCGTTATACAGGACCTTACCGGAAGAGTGGGTCTTACCTTTATCACTGTCAAAGAAGACGCCCGGACTACGGTGCAACTGAGAAACGATAACACGCTCAGTACCATTGATAACAAAGGTACCGTTGTCGGTCATGAGCGGAATTTCGCCCATGTAGACTTCTTGTTCTTTAATGTCCTTAACGGTGCCTTCCGGCGCTTCGCGCTCGTAGATCACCAGACGCAGTTTGACACGCAGCGGTGCCGAGTAGGTCACGCCACGGATCTGACATTCTTTAACGTCAAAAACGGGCTCGCCCAGACGGTAGCTGACGTATTGCAGCTCAGAATTACCGCTGTAGCTCTTAATCGGGAATACGGAACGGAAAGCCGCTTCCAGACCGTACTGCCCTTCAGGATCTTGCTCGATAAACTTCTGAAACGAGTCAAGCTGGATAGAAAGGAGATAAGGTACATCCAGAACTTGTGGACGTTTACCAAAATCCTTACGAATACGTTTTTTCTCGGTATAGGAGTAAACCATAGGGTTCCTCAGCTCGCTGACAAGTCGACCCATCTGCCTACATAAGGCAGTTTTTTATGCAACACTATTTTGTTGACCGGAAAATGGAACACTTTCCGCAATACCTGTTTCTATCACGCTTAAATCATTTCATTGCGATTTACACAGCCCAGGAATCTGACCTGTCGCAGTATATTAAGTCGTCGATAGAAACAAGCATTGAAAGGCACAGCAGTAGTCAAACAGTGAGAAACGCTACTGGCGCCTTACAGCGCAAAAAGGCTGGTGACTAAAAAGTCACCAGCCATCAGCCTGATTTCTCAGGCTGCAACCGGAAAGGTTGGCTTATTTAACTTCAACTTCAGCGCCAGCTTCTTCCAGAGATTTTTTCAGTGCTTCAGCGTCATCTTTGCTCACGCCTTCTTTCAGGGCAGCCGGAGCAGATTCTACCAGGTCTTTAGCTTCTTTCAGACCCAGGCCAGTTGCGCCACGTACTGCTTTGATAACAGCAACTTTGTTAGCGCCAACAGCTTTCAGAATTACGTCGAATTCAGTTTTTTCTTCAGCAGCTTCAACCGGGCCAGCAGCTACAGCGACAGCAGCAGCAGCGGAAACACCGAATTTTTCTTCCATTGCAGAGATCAGTTCTACAACGTCCATTACGGACATAGCGGATACTGCTTCAATGATTTGATCTTTAGTGATAGACATTTAAATTGTTCCTGAATATCAGAATAAGTTTATACGTAAGCGAGCGTTTTACAAAGATAACTGCGATTAAGCAGCTTCTTTCGCATCGCGTACAGCAGCCAGAGTACGAACCAGTTTGCCAGCCGAAGCTTCTTTCATGGTTGCCATCAGGCGTGCAATTGCTTCTTCGTAGGTCGGCAGAGTTGCCAGGCGGTCGATCTGCGACGCCGGGATCAGCTCACCTTCAAAGGCAGCGGCTTTGACCTCAAATTTTGCATTCGCTTTCGCGAACTCTTTGAACAGACGAGCAGCAGCGCCCGGGTGTTCCATAGAGTATGCAATCAGGGTCGGACCAACAAACGTGTCTTTCAGGCACTCAAATGGAGTACCTTCAACGACGCGGCGCAGCAGGGTGTTACGAACAACACGCATGTAAACGCCAGCTTCACGACCTGCTTTACGCAGTTCAGTCATTTTATCTACAGTTACGCCACGGGAATCCGCAACTACTGCAGACAGCGCGCCTTTGGCTACTTCGCTGACTTCAGCAACAATCGCTTGTTTGTCTTGAAGATTTAAAGCCATTAGCTTTGCTCCTGGATGTTTGCCGGAACTCATGTTCCGGAACTCACTTCACTCTCCTCAACGAGAAGAGCGTCTTAATACGGTGAGCAGAAACAAGCCAGAGTATAAAAAATAATCTTAGCGTTCTGTCACCGTCTACGCAGGGCATTAAGTTTCTTACGAAACACCTGCGGTCTTCGACGGAGGCCTGGATAGGCCAACGACAAAATTCTTTCTATGACTTGCATAGATATCTGCTATTTGCAGAAACGTGGGGGTAAGATTGTAGACAAATCCACCGCCCACGTAAAGGCGAATATTAGTTCGCCACAGTCGCAGTCAAACCGGACTGATCAACGGCGACGCCAGCACCCATGGTGGTGGAGATGCTAACTTTCTTGATGTACACGCCTTTCGCCTGAGTCGGTTTTGCTTTTTTCAGCGCAACCAGCAGAGCTTCCAGGTTTTCTTTCAGTTTGTCAGCGTCAAAGTCCACTTTACCGATGGTGGTGTGGATGATGCCGTTTTTGTCGTTACGGTAACGAATCTGACCGGCTTTAGCGTTCTTAACCGCTTCAGCAACGTTCGGCGTTACGGTACCTACTTTCGGGTTTGGCATCAGGCCACGCGGACCGAGAACCTGGCCCAACTGGCCAACAACGCGCATTGCATCCGGAGAAGCAATAACAACGTCAAAATTCATTTCGCCTTTTTTGATCTGGTCAGCCAGATCTTCCATACCTACCAGTTCCGCGCCAGCAGCTTTCGCGGCTTCAGCGTTCGGGCCCTGAGTAAATACGGCTACGCGAACGGAACGGCCAGTACCGTGCGGCAGTACGGTTGCGCCACGGACGTTCTGGTCAGATTTACGTGCGTCGATACCGAGGTTAACGGCAACGTCTACGCTTTCAACGAACTTAGCGGTAGCCAGTTCTTTCAGCAGCGCGATCGCTTCGTTGATATCGTACTGTTTGGTCGCATCAACTTTCTCGCGAATCACGGACATGCGCTTGGTCAGTTTAGCCATTTCTTAGTCCTCCACTACCAGGCCCATGGAACGTGCAGTACCTTCGATGGAGCGAGTCATCGCTTCAATATCGGCACCTGTCATGTCGGCAGCTTTGGTCTGCGCGATTTCCTGCAGCTGAGCGCGGGAAATTTTACCCACTTTGTCTTTGTTCGGCTTACCAGAACCAGACTTGATACCCGCCGCTTTTTTCAGCAGAACGGCTGCCGGAGGCGTTTTGGTAACGAAAGTGAAAGAACGGTCAGCATAAACGGTAATAACAACCGGAATCGGCAGACCTTTTTCCAGGGATTCAGTTTTAGCGTTGAACGCCTTGCAGAATTCCATGATGTTCACGCCCTGCTGACCCAGTGCTGGACCAACCGGCGGGCTCGGGTTTGCCATACCAGCTGCAACCTGCAGCTTGACGTAGGCTTGTACTTTCTTAGCCATTGCAATTTCCTCGTTTGGGTATAACGCCTGAAAACAGGCTCCCCGTGATATAAAAAATCGTTTTATGGGCCAGACCCATAAAAACAAAAGGCGCGGAATTGTATATCAATTCCGCGCCTCATGCAACGATTAAATCGCTGCTTTTTTGATCGGCAGTTAAGCTTTCTCGACCTGGGCAAAGTCCAGTTCAACTGGCGTCGCACGACCGAAGATAGAAACGGATACCTTCAGACGGGATTTCTCGTAATCGACTTCTTCAACTACGCCGTTAAAGTCGGCAAATGGGCCATCGCTAACGCGTACCATTTCACCCGGTTCGAACAACGTTTTCGGACGCGGTTTATCACCAACCTGTTGCAGCCGGTTCATAATCGCATCGACTTCTTTGTCGCTGATTGGCGCCGGGCGGTCAGACGTACCGCCGATAAAACCCATCACACGCGGTACGCTGCGCACCAGGTGCCAGCTTGCATCGTTCATCACCATCTGGACCAGCACGTAACCCGGGAAGAATTTGCGCTCGCTTTTGCGACGCTGACCGCCACGGATTTCGACCACTTCTTCGGTCGGCACCATGACTTCACCAAACAACTCTTCCATATTGTGTAATTTGATATGCTCACGCAGCGAGGTTGCTACGCGGCCTTCAAAACCGGAAAACGCCTGAACGACGTACCAGCGCTTTTTAGGAGCTTCAGACATCTCAGAACCTCAGGCCAGTGATAAAAGATACCAGGCGAACCAGAATACCATCCAGTCCCCACAGGATCAGTGACATTACTGCGGTAACCGCAGCCACAATCAGCGTGGTGTGCAATGTTTCCTGGCGAGTCGGCCAAATGACCTTACGGACTTCGGTACGCGCTTCACGGGCAAAAGCAACCGTTGCTTTACCTTTTGTCGTCAACAGCGCGACACCGCCTGCCGCAGCAATCAGAATCACTACCGCCAGCGCGCGTATTGCCAGCATAATGTCACGATAAAGGAAGTTGCCAACGATGGCCACAATCAGCAGCACGGCAACGATCGCCCACTTCATCGCTTCCAGGCCGCGCCCGCTTCCTTGAGCTTCGGTATTCGCACTCATAAACCAACCTGTCAGAAGTATTCTACAAACATTTTCACCCCGCGTATGCGAGGCAATCCAAACCGAAATGCTCTGTGCGTTTCGGACTTAACGCCCTCTTCAGAGCCTGTCTCAGCAATGATTATGAACCAAAAAATCACTGATGAGCCAGGTTCTGCTGTGAAAGCGTACAAAAAGGGCATCAAATGATGCCCTTTTATTGCGCATTACGTCAAATGTTATCAGCAATTAGCCGAGAACTTTCGCAACCACGCCTGCGCCAACGGTACGGCCGCCTTCACGGATTGCAAAACGCAGACCGTCGTCCATCGCGATCGGGTGGATCAGGGTAACAACCATTTTGATGTTGTCGCCCGGCATTACCATCTCTACGCCTTCCGGCAGTTCGATGGTGCCAGTCACGTCAGTTGTACGGAAGTAGAACTGTGGACGGTAGCCTTTGAAGAACGGAGTATGACGGCCGCCTTCGTCTTTGGACAGAATGTACACTTCAGATTCGAACTTGGTGTGCGGCTTGATTGAGCCCGGCTTAGCCAGAACCTGACCACGTTCGATTTCTTCACGTTTGATACCACGCAGCAGAACACCAACGTTCTCACCGGCACGGCCTTCGTCCAGCAGTTTGCGGAACATTTCTACGCCAGTACAGGTTGATTTCTGCGTGTCTTTGATACCAACGATCTCAACTTCTTCACCTACTTTGATGATACCGCGCTCTACACGACCGGTAACAACGGTACCACGACCGGAGATGGAGAATACGTCTTCGATCGGCAGCAGGAACGGCTTGTCAATCGCACGCTCTGGTTCCGGGATGTAAGAATCCAGGTAGCCAGCCAGTTCGATGATTTTCGCTTCCCACTCTGCATCGCCTTCCAGCGCTTTCAGAGCAGAACCACGAACGATCGGCGTGTCGTCGCCCGGGAAATCGTACTGAGACAGCAGCTCACGCACTTCCATCT
>NZ_VCHQ01000003.1 GCF_005860775.1 Klebsiella indica | reverse complement strand
ATCCGGGCCAGTATATTCCCGAACATCTGCGCCAGCAGGGTGAAGGCGAAGTGGTGAGCATCAATCTCAATCAGCCAATGAGCAAGATTCTGGCCCAGCTTTCCGCCCATCCGGTGTCGACGCGTCTGTCGCTGAGCGGGACGATTATCGTGGCGCGGGATATCGCCCACGCGAAGCTGAAAGAGCTGATTGATAACGGTGAAGCGCTACCGCAGTACGTAAAAGACCATCCCATCTACTACGCGGGCCCGGCAAAAACGCCGGAGGGTTATGCTTCCGGCTCGCTCGGTCCGACCACCGCCGGGCGCATGGATTCCTATGTGGACCTGCTTCAGGCGCACGGTGCAAGCATGGTGATGCTGGCCAAAGGCAACCGCAGCCAGCAGGTGACTGACGCCTGCCATAAACACGGCGGTTTCTATCTCGGCAGCATCGGCGGCCCGGCAGCGGTGCTGGCGCAGCAAAGTATTAAGAGCCTGGCTTGCGTGGCGTACCCGGAACTGGGGATGGAAGCCATCTGGAAAATCGAGGTGGAAGACTTCCCGGCCTTTATTCTGGTGGATGACAAGGGCAACGACTTCTTTCAGCAGATCCAGAATTCGCAGTGTGCGCATTGCGTGAAATGATATCAGCCGCCCTTCGGGGCGGTTTTTTATGCCGTTTAGCGGCACGAACCACTAAAACAACGTATAAATTTGTCCAATACTTAACGCTTTAAGCAGGTGAGCTTTGTCGCTATTACGCACGTTGAATCCAAGGAGAAAGTAATGACAACGTATCGCAGTGAAAAAGACTCAATGGGCGCAATCGATGTGCCTGCCGATAAGCTATGGGGCGCGCAAACCCAGCGCTCGCTGGAACATTTCCGCATATCAACGGAAAAGATGCCGGTCGAGCTTATCCATGCGCTGGCGCTGACCAAACGCGCGGCGGCGAAAGTGAATCAGGATCTCGGTTTGCTTGCCGCGGAGAAAGCAGAAGCGATTATTCAGGCCGCGGATGAAGTGCTGGCAGGCAAGCATCCGGATGAGTTCCCGTTGGCTATCTGGCAAACCGGCTCAGGCACCCAAAGTAATATGAATATGAATGAGGTGCTGGCCAATCGCGCCAGTGAACTGCTGGGCGGGGTGCGAGGGATGGAGCGTAAGGTTCACCCAAACGATGATGTCAATAAGAGCCAGAGCTCTAATGATGTCTTCCCGACCGCGATGCACGTGGCGGCGATGATTGCGCTACGGGAAAAGCTTATACCGCAGCTCACTGTGCTGAAAAAGACCCTCGATGATAAATCCGTCGCGTTTAACGACATTGTTAAAATCGGCCGTACCCACCTGCAGGACGCGACGCCGCTGACGCTCGGGCAGGAGATTTCCGGCTGGGTTGCCATGCTTGAACATAATCTGAAACATATCGAGAATAGTCTGCCACATCTGGCGGAACTGGCGCTGGGCGGTACGGCGGTGGGAACCGGGCTGAATACTCATCCGCAATATGCCGTGCGTGTCGCTGCCGAACTGGCGACCCTTAGCGGTCAGCCGTTTGTCACCGCGCCGAATAAATTTGAAGCGCTGGCGACCGTTGATGCGCTGGTACATGCGCATGGTGCGCTAAAAGGACTGGCCGCTTCGCTGATGAAAATCGCTAACGATGTTCGCTGGCTGGCATCCGGCCCCCGCTGCGGGATTGGTGAAATCGCGATCCCGGAAAATGAACCGGGTTCATCGATTATGCCGGGTAAAGTCAATCCGACCCAGTGTGAAGCCATGACTATGCTGTGCTGTCAGGTGCTGGGTAATGATGTGGCGGTGAATATCGGTGGCGCATCGGGTAACTTTGAACTCAACGTCTACCGTCCGATGGTGATCCACAACTTCCTGCAATCCGTGCGGCTGCTGGCCGATGGGATGGAGAGCTTTAACGCGCATTGCGCGGTGGGGATTGAACCTGACCGTGAGCGCATCAGCCAGTTGCTTAATGAGTCGCTGATGCTGGTAACCGCGCTGAATACCCATATCGGCTATGATAAAGCGGCGGAAATCGCTAAAAAGGCGCACAAAGAGGGGCTGACACTGAAGGCGTCCGCGCTGGCGCTTGGCTATCTGACAGAAGCGGAATTTGACAACTGGGTTCGCCCGGAGCAGATGGTCGGCAGTATGGCAACTCGCTAGCCCACCACAGGTGCAGACGCGGAGTCAGTAATTTTAGCGTCTGCGGCTGTTGTTTACGCCGGGATAGCATGTACCGCATACTGTTCAGGCATTCTCGCGAAACCGGTACGGAACACCTTCCGTACCGGTTTCGTCCCTCTTTCTGCACATGGTGCAACGGATTCCGGAGATTAAAAAGAGTATCCCATCAGGGTGTTTCCCTTGCCATATTTATAAACTAGCCTTACCTGCATCGGCAGGAATGGCGGAAAAGGTCCCTCCGGTTTCGATGTAAACACAATAAAAATAGCCTGCCGTATGCAAACGGCAGGTTATATCAACGTACTGTTCGTTCACCGAGTGAGGCTGGTTTAATTAGCCGCGTCCAAATGCCGGCCGTTTACGGTCAAATGTCCAGCCCGGAACCAAATATTGCATCGCTTTTGCGTCATTACGGCCGCCAGCTGGCAATGATTTGTAGAGTGAATGGGCTTTTTCAACCTGAGCCCAGTCCAGTTCAATCCCAAGCCCGGGGGCTGTGGGAACGTTAATTTTACCATCAACAATTTGCAACGGGGATTGGGTTAGACGCTGGTTACCTTCCTGCCAAATCCAGTGCGTATCAATGGCGGTGGGATGACCAGGTACTGCGGCCCCAACATGTGTAAACATCGCCAGAGAAATATCAAAGTGATTGTTAGAATGGCAACCCCAGGTCAGCCCCCAGTCATGACATAACTGAGCAACACGGACTGCGCCGGTCATTGTCCAGAAATGAGGGTCGGCAAGGGGAATATCCACCGCATTCAGCATAATGGCGTGACCCATTTCACGCCAGTTGGTGGCTATCATATTGGTTGCCACGGGCAGACCAGTTGCCCGGCGGAATTCAGCCATGACTTCGCGCCCGGAAAATCCTTGTTCTGCTCCACATGGGTCTTCAGCGTAGGTCAGAACATCTTTCATTCCTTTACATAGCTGAATGGCTTCATCCAGTAACCAGGCGCCATTAGGATCGACAGTAATTCGGGCGTCAGGGAAACGTTTATGCAGTGCCGTTACGGTTTCAATTTCGTGTTCGCCTGGAAATACCCCCCCTTTCAGTTTGAAATCTTTAAACCCATAACGCGCCTGCGCTGCTTCAGCCAGGCGCACAACAGCATCACTGCTAAGTGCAGACTGATGGCGCAAGTGATACCACTCATGTTTTCCTGTTTCACCCGCCTGATAGGGTAAATCCGTTTTTTCTCTGTCTCCGATATAAAACAAATAACCAAGTACCGTCACAGCATCACGTTGTTTTCCGGGGCCAAGTAACTCACAGACGGGCACACCGAGAAACTGTCCCGCCAGATCCAACAGTGCGGCTTCAAGTGCTGCTACCGCGTTTACTCGTAGTTCAAAGGTCCAGGCCCCACCGCCAAATGCCGCAAAGTCAGAGGCCTGGTTGCCAGTATGTACCTGATGCACGATCTTATTCATTCGGGCAACATCTTTACCCACTACCAACGGAATAGCTTGTTTAAGTGTTTCCAGTATGACGTCACCACCTGGTGCCTCGCCAACTCCTGTGTGGCCGGCATTATCTTTTAGTATGACCAGATTGCGAGTGAACCACGAGCTATGGGCTCCGCCAATGTTTAATAACATGCTGTCATATCCGGCTACCGGAATAACCTTCATCTCAGTAATGATGGGACTGCTTTGCGTATTTAGCATAAAAAATTCTCTTATCTCGATAATGAAATCAGCAAGGTTCGAATACAACAATACATGCATTGTTGTTAACGATTTTTTGATTTATAACCAAACCTCGTAAGGAATAAGATGGAAGGGCATACTGTAAAAATCACCATTATTGGCTCTCCGTGTAAGGAAAAATATGCCGCTGAATTAAATATCACTTCAGGATAGTAAATATCAACGATGTTGTTCACTGTGCAAACGCCTAAAAAAAGGCCAGATATTTAAAGTTTCTGTACAGCATTGGATTGTGTCTTTTGCATGAGTGTAAACAATATTTGCTTTTTATTGGTGTGGTTGACGGGTGTAAAGGGCTTGAAATATGATGTTTATTATATGTTAAATATTGTGCGGGTATATAAATGGAGAGAAAAGAGGTGGCCAGAAGTGTGATTTTGCTCACTTGCTGTTGGCGTATTGACAAAAATCCCGGCATAAAAAAGCTTGGTTTTTGGACGACTGCATAATCAACTTGTCTGTGCATGGTCCTATACTAATTATTAAAACATATGAGGTATTGCGTATAGGTAATCACTTACAGGTATCATCTTTTTATCTTGGCATGTTGTGACGGTAGGCGGTTTCCTTCGGTTTTACGCTGGGGATATGCATATTTTCATATGTTGAATAAATATCATTAATTAATGAAATTATTGACCAGCAGTCATTGAAAATGAATGTCTTGTCACATAGTCACTTTATGTGACAGTGCTGATTTTAAATTATTTAACGCAGGTGTCTATTATGGTGGAAACCACTACGTCCGTATCAACCAGAACGGTAAAAGTCCGTTATTTAATGCTACTGCTACTGTTTGTGGTCAGCACAGTAAACTATGCAGACCGTTCAACAATATCAATAGCAGGTCCGAGAATAGCAGCAGATTTGAACCTTAATATGGTGCAGATGGGATATATTTTTTCAGCATTTGGTTGGGCATATACGTTTTCGCAACTCCCCGGAGGATGGCTGCTTGACCGTTTTGGTTCTAAAGTTGTTTATGGATGTTCTATCTTATTCTGGGGGATTTTTTCGTTTTCTCAGGGTTTTGTGCATTATTTTTCATTTGCTGTCGTCTTGTTGTTCAGCCTGCGTTTTTTGGTGGGAATGGCTGAGGCGCCAGTGATGCCAGCAAATAGTCGGATTGTTTCCGCCTGGTTTCCGGTGCGCGAGCGAGGCACGGCTTCTGCTATTTTTAATGCTTCGCAATATGCGGCATTGGTGGTGTTCACCCCGTTATTGGGGTGGATTACCCAGGAAGTTAGTTGGACTTATGTCTTTATTGTGATGGGCAGTATTGCCATTATTTTATCTTTTGTCTGGATGAAAAAAATGTATAGCCCGACCCAGTATCCTGGGCTGAGCAGTGAGGAGCTTAATTATATTAAAGAGGGCGGTGCTCTGGTCGAAATGGATAGTCCGGCTAAGCAGAAAACACCGTGCAAAACAAACCAGCTTTTCTATATTAAACAGTTGCTAAGCAATCGTATGTTATTAGGGATTTATCTGGGTAATTACTGCGTAAATGCTATTACCTGGTTTTTCTTGTCCTGGTTCCCGATTTATCTTGTTAAAGGACGAGGTATGACCATTCTCCATGCTGGCTTTATTGCGGCATTACCGGCGATATGTGGCTGCATTGGCGGCGTATTGGGCGGCGTCGTGTCAGATAAGCTCTTACGCAGAGGCTGTTCGTTATCAGTTGCACGTAAAACGCCAATTATTTTCGGTATGCTATTGTGTATGAGTATGGTTGCATGTAATTACACCAACTCAAATGTACTGGTCGTTATCATTATGTGTCTGTCATTTTTCGGTAAAGGATTTGGTGCCCTTGGCTGGACAATTAATGCAGATACCGCACCGAAAGAAATTATGGGGCTCAGTGGTGGCGTGCTTAATCTGATAACTCAGATTGGCGCAATTACCACACCGATTGTTATTGGTTACATTATTCAACAGACAGGATCTTTTGGTGGTGCGCTGGTGTATGTGGTCGCTAATGGCGCAGTGGTTATTTTAAGTTACGTGTTTATTGTGGGTAAAATTCAGCGAATGGAACTCAGACATCCGGCATGATGAGGCCTGCTGACAGAAGCGAAGTTTGGCCACTGACGACGCCCGGAATCCATGTCGCAGCATAGTTACTCGCCAGCCAGCCATAAATGCAGACGCGGAATCAGTAATCTTAGCGTCTGCGCCTGGGGTTTATGTCGATACTGTACATTATCGGCATCATAGTTCAGCAATTCACCCAAATCCGGTACGTTAACGCCTTTCGTACCGGATATCAGCGCAACCATTGGCCCCGGGCAGGCGTATTGTATCTGTTTTTGTTCCCCGCTATACCAGACCCGGGCGATAGGCTGTACTTTCACTGGCCGTTTAATTTTTAGCTTTGCCCGCTGCGGCAGGGCAGCGATATCCTGATACTCTCGCTCCAGTTTGCTTTGCCACTGCTCACGCGTCCAGGGGGGAACCGCCCGTGGCGACTGGAGGCTTTTCTCCAGTTGCGTGAGCACCTGATCGCGAGTCAGATTTTTAATTATATGTTTATTGGCCCAGCCGAAACGGATGGTATTCGGGTCGACCAGCGGCGTCAGCGTCCGATAGGCGCTTAGCGTAATCAACCCCGGCAAATGGCGGTGGACCCATTCAAAGCGCGCGGTGGAGGGGAGGCCGGAATCAACGGTGACAATCTTCTCAAAGGTTGTTTTGAGGGCGTTGATATGCGCGATTTTTTGCAACAATGCATTCTGCTCGGTAACAGTGGTTTGCAGGCAAATCGCCCCAGGCAAACGTACCGCCGCTTTACTGCTTCGGCTTTCCGACTGCTGTTGGATAAACAAATGGCTGTAGTGTCTGAGGGCCATCTCCAGTGCAGTTTTACCGGTATGCTGAACGACATTGATGCTGTTCAGCGGTTGATGTTCGGCGTCTTTGCTTACCGGCGGCAGCTCAAATACCCGAGCGGCCAGCAGACGGTAGTTGCTCAGCGTCAACTGGAGTGACTGTAGCTCATGCTCCAGTTGGCGAAAGGTGTCATTTAGGCGTTCAACGAGATCGTAGCTGGCCATAGTTTCCCGCATTAGTTACAACATACTATATGATTTTAAACTATACGCAGACCCAGGCACCTGCGCAAGGGCTAATCAGGTAAGGAGGTAAGATCAGGCAGTTGGTGATAAACCGGCCAGCTAAAGGAAAAGCGGGCGCCCCCAAGCGAGCTTTCCTCACAGCGGACCTCACCTGACATCGCCTGGGCGATACTGTGGACGATAGCCAGGCCAAGCCCGCAGCCGCCGGTGGCGCGATCGCGACTGGGATCAAGGCGTACAAATGGCTCGAAAATCCGTTCCCGTTCATCAGGCGCAATTCCCGGACCATCGTCTTCTACCCGCAGTGTTGCTCGCGATCCCTGTAGCGTCAGGCTGATCTGTATACGCTGGTTACTGTAGCGCAATGCGTTATTCACCAGATTGTCCAGCACGCGCTCCATCAGGCGCATATCCAGCGCGCCATAATTTCCGGTAATGACTTCGCGTAGCGTAACCTCGCGCTGGGGATTAACCGTCTGAATATCTTCAATGTGGACACGAATCCACACCGGAAAGTTGGGCGTGGTTAATTTCAGTTCATTTTGCGGACGGTCAAGGCGTGCATAGGTCAACAGTTCTTCTATCAGCGCTTCCAGTTGACCGATATCGCGATTTAACGCCTGCGATTCGGCCTCGGTGAGGTTCTCACTCATCTCCAGACGGTAACGCAGGCGGACCAACGGCGTGCGCAGTTCGTGGGCAATGCCGTCAATTAGCTGTTTTTTGCTGGCGATAAGCGCATTGATGTTATCAGCCATCTGATTAAACGCCACGCCAAGCCGTTCAAAGCTGGACATGCTGTCGAAATGAATTCGCTCGCTAAGGTGTCCCTCGCCGAAGCGTTGGGCGGCGGTTTCAATACGCAACATATCCTGCCAGTGAGGACGCATCCAGATAAATACCGGAAAGGCCAGCGAGATAGCGATAAAGGCCATTAGCGCCAGATCAAGGAGACGCATCTCATGCAGAAAATAGAGATAGGGGACCGGGCCTACGGACAGCACATAGTGGCTGCGGGGGATGCGCTGGATAAACGTGTACTGGTCATCCAGAGCGACAATATCCCCGGCGCGCAAATGTTGCATTGAGCTTTCCGAAAGCTTGAATTTGCTGATGGGTTCGATATGCAGGTCGAAAGAGAGATTCAGGTCCAGCTCTTTAAGGGTTTTGCTCCAGTCGCGCGGTGGGATCTCTCGTAATTCGCTGCGCATCAGATACAGCGAACTCTTCATTAAATCGTCCAGCGACTGACGTCCTGCGCGTTCGGCGGTGAATTTGTACACCAGGCCAACCATCATGGTCATTACCAGGAAACAGACAAACAGCAACAGGTAAAACTGCACAAACAGCTTTTTCATTAAATCTCACCAATAAATCAATATGTTAACTACCTGATTTTTATCCTCAGGAGCGCTATGGCGGCATTGATATATCTGCCAAAGCACTGATTCAGGAACGAAACCTGATCGCTGTCGAGAGCATTTATCCAGGCCGAATAGGTGTGAAAAGCCATATCTGCCTTGTTATGCCCTGGTTGACTGGTCATGAAAGCAGGGTTCGCCCCGACTGACAACATCCAGTTGACTGGGAACAGTATAAAGCTATTGAAAGGTGCAGGAATATGGTTATATATGGTTATGTAACCACATATATAACGATATGTGAGCACAGGGATGAACAAATGAATTTTTTTACGAGGACGGATTCATGAAGCCAATAAAATACCTACTTTCCGGCATACTGCTGTGCTGTAGCTTTATTTCCACCGCCGCCGATCTCCATCTTTATGCCGGGGCGGGTTTACGTACGCCGGTAGATAAAATTGTCTCGCGTTTCGAAAAAGAGACAGGCCAACACGTCACGGTAGAATACGGTGGCTCAGGGCAGATTCTTGCCCGTTTTGAGTTAACCCGGCAGGGCGATTTATTTCTGCCTGGCTCCGCTGATTATGTCGATAAAATTAAGTCGGAAGGTGAACTGCAAGAGTCTTTCCCACTGGTACACCATACCCCGGTCATGGCGATTCGGAAGGATAAAGCTGACGGTATTACCACCTTTGCTGAACTGGCGAAAAGTCATCTAAAACTCGGAATGGGTGACCCGAAGGCGATTGCGCTGGGCAAAAGCGGCGAGAAGTTGTTAGCGCTTTCCGGCTATGGCAATGCCTTGCGGGAAAAAGTGGTGGTCAGAACGGCGACAATTAAGCAACTGGTGATGTATCTGCTCAACGGCGATGTGGATGCGGCGGTTATCGGCCGTACTGACGCCGTGAAAAATAAAGACACGCTGGTTCTTCTGCCGACGCCAGCAGGTACGCCGGATGAAATTGCCACGCTGGCGATTCTGCGGACCAGTAAACATCCTGAAATCGCGCGCCAGCTGGCAGACTATTTTACGTCAGCACAGGGTATTAAGGTCTTCACCGATATGGGCTACCTGCCCATTAATGAATAATTACCGTGGCTAAACTGACGCTGCTGCCGCTTGGTTTGCTGCTGATTCTGGTGATAGGGTCGTTATTATCGCTGGTGTTTGAGCTGGATCTGACCACGCTTATCCAGGTTCTGCAGGAGCCTGAACTATTTTTCGCTGTCATGCTCTCACTGGGAACGGCTCTGCTCTCCCTGCTACTGTCGCTGTTGATTGCTATTCCTGCCGGATGGGCGGTGGCACGGATGAACTTCCGAGGTAAAGATATTGTCAATATGTTGCTTGATATTCCTCTGGTAACACCCCCTTTGATCGTCGGCATCGGTTTGCTGCTTTTACTCGGTCAACGTGGCCCCCTGGCGACGGTGGCGCCAGGTCTAGCCGATGTGTTGTTTTCGCCATTTGGCGTGGTGATCGCTCAGACTTATGTTGCCAGCGCGATTATTTTACGTTCTGCCAGCGCTGCGTTTTCTTCAATTGATCCGGCATTTATTACGACAGCCTGGAATCTGGGACTGACGCCGCTGCGCTCCCTGATCCTGGTGGAAATCCCGCTGTGCTGGCACACGTTATTGGGGGGCAGCATTCTGGCACTCGCCAGGGCACTCGGCGAGTTTGGCGCGACGTTAATGCTGGCTGGCGCGACACGCCTGAAGACTGAAACCCTGCCGATTGCGGTTTACCTGAATATCGCCAGCGGAGATTTTTCTCTCGCCATTGGCTGCGCGCTGGTGTTGATTTTTCTGGCGGGAATATTGCTGCTGGTACTGCATCGGGTACAGCATATTTATAAGGAAAACGTTCATGCTGCGCGTTGAGCATTTAACCACGCAGGCGTTTAATGAACTGGATTTCCATGTTTCGGAAGGGATCTGTACTGCCATTACCGGGCCATCGGGCAGCGGCAAAACGACGCTACTGAATGCTATTGCGGGGATAATCTCTTATCAAGGAGAAATATGTCTTGACGAAAAATCAATCAATACGATCCCACCCTGGCAGCGTCCCTGTCGTTATCTCAATCAGCGACTGTATCTGTTTCCGTATCTGACGGTCGCGGGGAATCTGGCACTGGCGCAGTACGCGGCCGGTTTGCCGCGTTCAAGGCAGAAACAAATGTCTGTACTTGACGATATGGGGATTGCGCATCTGGCGGACTGTTACCCCCGACAGATTTCCGGTGGCGAGCAACAACGGGCAGCGTTAGCCAGAGCGCTGGTATCCCGGCCGCGATTGTTGCTTCTTGATGAGCCCTTTTCAAATCTGGACTGGGGTATTCGTTCACGCTTGTGGGAAATAGTCAGAGGGTTACGCCAGTACGACGTGACGGTAATTCTGGTGACACATGAACCAAAAGAAGCAGAGTATTTGGCTGAAACACAGTGGGTTTTCCAGAGTGGAAAATTACATGAAACCCGGAATTAAAACACATAACCCTCAATCGTACGGGTCAACATGACGCCAGCGGCTGCGCAAAATGGGGCGAAATTCGCAAGCATTTCCAGGGACGGGGTACAATCATTGGCATGAAAAAGACCGTACCCGTCGGTTGCTAAATTGAATATAACGTATTGAAATAAAATGATTAATTTTAATCAGGCGAGTTGAAAATTCTCCACGCACTAAAACAGCCCGGGCAGTTTCTCCACAACCTGATCCGTGAATTAGTTATCCCAGGCGTGCGGGGCAAACAGGTAGCCTTTATTGCGTACCGTCTTAATACGATAGGGTTCAGTTGCATTATCAAGAAGTTTTTTGCGTAAACGCGAAATGGCAACATCGACGCTGCGGTCCATGCCATCGTAACTGACGCCGCGCAGATTCTTCAGCAGGGCGTCCCGGTCCATAATTTGCCCGGCGTGTGTGGCCAGTTCCCACAACAGATCGAAGTCCGCTGTAGAGAGTGACACGCCGTCGCCGCTTAGCGTCACCTGTCGATTGACCGGATCAATGGTCAGGGAGCCAAAGCTAATGGATTTATGGGGGGTAAGCGAAGAGGGCGCCCCGGCGCCCGGCGCGGCGATATGCTGACGAAGATGCAGGCGCAGGCGGGCCAATAGCACGGCCGGCGGCGTGGTTTTCAGAATATAATCGCTGGCGCCCATTTCGAGCGATAAAATATGGTTCATATCGCTGTCCAGGGAGGTGAGCAGTACAATGGGGCCCAGCCACTGGCCGCGCAAATCCCGGCACAGCGTCATGCCGTCTTTACCCGGCAGCATGATATCCAGTAACACCAGATCCGGCTGTTCGCGGGCGATAACCTCTTCCGCCTGGTCGCCTCGTGGTTCAACAACCACGTCCATATCATGCTTTCCCAGATAAGCGGCGATCAGCGCGCCCACCTCCGGATCATCCTCAACAAAAACGATCTTATTCATATTTTATGCGTTGCACTTTTTATTAACGAATTGAATTTATTGTGTCAGGTCACTTTCACTCGCGTCCGGAGACGTGGGCCCAGTTACGGGCACAGGACGTTGACCTGTGAATGGCTGTTTGCTGCCAGCCACGCGCCATAAACATTGTAAACCATCTGTGCATTCATGCGACTTATCGGGTTCGTCATGAAGCGAGCCTCCGGATGATGAATGAAAAGCAAGGCCGTATCTGAAAGCAAACATGACGCCCGACAAATCAATGACATCCTCAACAGATATAAATGATGCGCCGCCCTGAAAAAGAGAATGGATCATTGTTTGTCGGCTACGGTATGCGCCACGGGCAAAGGGAGTAGAGGCGGCAAACCGTATTTTGCCCGCGCGCGATTGCAGGCCTCATTGACCTTTCCGTCCTCGCCGGACATGGCAAACTCGCGGCATGTGGAAGAGCGGTCTTCGTAAATCGTGCAGCATGCTGATTGCCCCGGAGTACCGGCAAGCGCAACGCAGCGGGGATGCTTCTGGTTGGTTCCGACCATACATCGGTGGTATGGCGAAATTTGTTCAGTAAGCTCAACGGGAACCGTGCCGCCTGCGTCACAGCCCTCAGCCCAGTAAAAAGAGACACGAAAAAACGCACAACAGGCTCCGCATGTCATACATGGATTCAGGTCGCTCACAGTTTCACCAGCTACAGAAAAAGGGTTTTGTGGAAACCGCAGCCAGATTGTATGCAGAAACGACTGCGGTGGATACCAGAATGCGGGAATTAACATACACCGCCTTTAATTTGCCTGCCATTATTCTTTTATACCCTAAATTATTCGAGTTGCAGGAAGGCGGCGACGCAGTGAATCCCCGGGAGCGTACTCCAGTACGTGACTGGGGTGAACGAGGAAAGCCAACGCACATGCAACTTGAAGTATGACGGGTATATAAACAAATGTTCTTCCGTTATGCTGTGAATACTTGTTAGTTAATGGTGAAGGAAAAGGAATGGGGCTGTTGATTAAAGCGTTGCTCGGGGCTCTGGTCGTTGTCCTGATTGGCGTACTGTCCAAAACAAAAAATTACTATATCGCCGGGTTGATTCCATTATTTCCTACCTTTGCGCTGATAGCGCACTATATCGTCGCCAGCGAGCGGGGTATTGAAGCGCTGCGTACCACAATCGTATTCGGTATGTGGTCGATAATACCGTATTTTATCTATTTGTTTTCACTGTGGTATTTTACCGGGATTATGCGCCTGCCGTTTGCTCTGGCAGGCGCAGTCGGGTGCTGGAGTTTGTGCGCGTGGCTGTTAATTATTGGCTGGAGTCGCTTTCATTAACGCAGGTGGCGGCCACCGTCAATGGCGAATGAACGACCAGTAACATAGCAACTGTCGAGCAGGTATTCGATCAGGTCGATGATCTCTTTTTCACCTGGCGCAATCTTCATCAGCGATTTATCAAGCGCCTGTTTACGGTAATCCGCATCATCGCCTTCATTAAATAAAATCAGCGATGGGGCAATGGCGTTAACTTTAATTTCCGGCGCCAGCTTGCGGGCAAACGAGCGGCCCATATTATCCAGCGCCGCTTTACTGGCCGCGTAAGCAATATGTTTGTCGCTGCCGCGCTCCACGACGTAGTCGGTAATGTGGATTATATCGCTGGCGGCATGACCGTGACCGCGCAACAGGCTCTCCAGCGAGTGATTAAGCAGATAGGGGGCGTTGACATGAATTTGCATCATGCTGGAGAGCACGGTGGTTAATGGCGTTCCGGGTTTTTCCGCCATCCAGCCGCTGGCGTTATGAATAATGGCTCGCAAACCGCCGCGAGCATGCGCTTTCACCTCTTCAGCAAACGCCAGAATGCTGTCATCATCACTGAAATCCCCGTGCAGGCAAACGGCTCCCGCATCGCGCAGCTCATCAATGGCTGGATAGTACGTGCGGTAGCTGATGATAACAGGGTGTTGCTGAGCCAGAAAATGGCGAGCCAGAGCGAGGCCGATGCGACGGCCTCCGCCGGTAATCAGGATCGGGCGAGGCTGGATGTCAGCCATGGATATCTCCTTCGAATTCAGCGGCAGGGTAACCGCTTACCCCACCAGCATCCACGTGGCTGGTAGGGCGGCAACCAGTAAAAAAATAATGAGTGCCAGATCACGGCGTTTTAGCGAACGCTCGTACTGGTGAGTACGACGGGCGTACAGGAAAACCAGTAGACCCGGAGCGTAAAGTATCACCGACAAAAGCAAATGCACAGGGCCAGATGCATATAATAACCATACGCCATAAATACCGGCCCCAACGCCTACCGCCTTATGTAGCGGGCGTTCGGCAATCTTCAGCAGAAAGGCGCCGACAAGGAAATAAGGCACCAGAATCATCTCGGAGGCGATGGTAAGCAGCGTGTTATAATCGGCGCCGGTTAGCCAGATCAACACCAAACAAACCTGCACGCTGATGTTGGTCAGCCAGAGTGAAGCTGATGGCGCGTTATTTTTATTGTGGCTGGCGAAGAGGCGCGGGAAAGCTTTATGCGTCGCCGCCAGATAAGGGACCTCCGCCGCCATAATCGTCCAGCTCAGATAAGCGCCGCAGACGGAGATAATCAACCCGGCAGCGATAACAATTTCCCCCCAGCGTCCCATCATGTTGACCATCAATCCAGCCATCGACGGGTTGCGGATTTCCGCCAGTTCACTGCGAGGCATGACGCCCAGCGAGAGCAGGGTCACCAGCAGATAGACCGTCAATGCCGACAGCACCGCCAGCAGCGTCGCGCGGCCTACGTCCCGTTTATTCCGGGCCCGTGCGGAAACGACGACCGCGCCTTCGACGCCGATAAAAACCCACAGGGTGATCAACATGGTATTTTTCACCTGTTCCCACACCGGTACGCCCAGCGCCAGTCCGCTAAAATCCAGACGGAATGTCTCTGTGCGAAAGGCGATAGCAGCTAATACGACAAACGCGCCAAGAGGTAGTAGCTTGGCAAGGGTCGCCGCCAGGTTGATACTTGCCGCAGTTTGTACGCCGCGCAAAATCAGAAAGTGCACGATCCACAGCAACACCGATGCTCCGACGATTGACTGCCAGGTGTTACCTTCGCCAAACAGGCGCAGTTCCGGGGTATCGGTAAAGAAACTTAGCGCGGAGAAAACGATAACCAGATAGGAGACATTGGCGATAACCGCACACAGCCAGTAACCCCAGGCGGAACAGAAGCCAATCAGTTCGCCAAAGCCTTCCCGGGCATAGGTAAAAATGCCGCCGTCGAGTTCGGGACGAATGCGCGTAAGCAGCAGCATGGCAAAGGCGAGGAACAGAATCCCCAGGCCGGTGATGCTCCAGCCGATAAGCAACGCCGACGGACTGGCTACGGCGGCCATGTTTTGCGGCAAACTGAATACACCAGCACCCAGCATTGAACTAAGTACCAATGCGGTCAGGGCACTCAGGCCCAGTTTCTTTTCCATTGTCTTCCTGAAATGCTGAATTGCAGACTCAGCGTCTGGCCCATCTGGGCGGGTTCACTTACCGTTTTGGCCCAGGGCAGCGATAAGAATATTTATTTTGCAAAATCGCATAAAAATGGATGATTTCGCTGAGGTGCGGGATTTTACGAAGTGTTTTGTACGCATGCAATGGAGGAAGCGAAAAAAAGCGAAGCAGTGGCATTTACCGGCATCGTGCAGAAGTGTCTACCGTGGGGTGTGAACGAAAAATAAGGCGCTTTCGGTTATGTGAAGGCGCCTTATGCAGCCTAATAAGGTTTATTTGTACAGATCGGCGCTGATGGTGATGTTGCCGCCGCGCTCCTGCCACTGACGGGTAATGTGATAATATTTCGCGCCTTTTTTAGCGGCGCGTTTCGCCGTCTGGTAGGAGATTTCCGTCATATTGCCGTAGTTGCCGGTGAACTTGATACTGTCGAAAGGAATCATCTGCGCAGCAGTGATTTTGTTCACTTCTTCGATTTTGGTGCCATCCGGAAGCGTGACAGTGTAACGCCCACCTTTGGAAGACTGGGTTTCAAAAAAGCGACCGACGCCAGTACCCGCGCCGACGGATGCTGACGTGGCGACTCCGGGGATTTCCACTTTTTTCGCTGCTGCACCACCTTCGGCCAGCGCGGCGCGCCCGGCCTGGGAATCAGCGGGGATAGCATCCGGGCTTTGCAGGACACGTTTTTTGGCATCAGCTTTATAAATATAGGCGGTGATACGCTGGTTGCCGCCGTCGTTTGCATCAATCTGGCGCACAATAAAGAAAGAGGCCGCGCCTTTGGCTTTAGCCGCTTTGGAGATGGCGTCGTTGACTTCTGGCTGGCTGCGGTAGAAGCCCTGAACGGTGACGGTATCGAAAGGCTCCAGTTCAACGGCCTGAACTTTCGGTAATTCCATTACGCCATTGATAATACGATTTTTCGGCGCGTCGGCCTGTGGGGCATTTTGTTTATAAAAATCGGCCGTTACGCGTAAGTTGCCGCCGCTGCCAAAATCAGACGTATCGACAACATAAAAGGACGCAGCGCCTTCTTTGTCTGCTTTACGGGAAACGGCCTGCACCGCGTTGCCGATGGAGTTAAAGCGGCCTGTGATTTCCACGCGCTGATAGGGCTTCAGCGCAGCCGCTTGCTCCGGCGTCAGCTCGATCGCCGCATGGGCAGATATCGCGGTCGTAGCCAGAAGGGCAGACGCCAGGAGTGAGTTCTTAAGCTTCATAAAAATAATCCTTTGCCTTGCGCAAACCATGTACTGGTGTTGTTGTTGACTGAAAACATTTGATTATTGCATTTATCGCGCGTGACTGTCTGCGTCAATTTTATGTCGCCGCCCGAAACGTACAAGGACGAAATATAACATTTCCCGATATGTTGAAAAAACAGCCGCTTGAGCAGCAAAATCGATAATCGATATGACTTTAATAAGTTAATGTAATGTTAATGCAATGATCTTGATGGCGATAAATGGTGAATTACCCCCTCAGCTAAGCGAATTATCAGGTACAGGAATAAAAATAAGGCAAATATTGCTGTCTGACACGGTTAGTCGTGCGTTTTGCCAATAAAATCAAAATTTCTGTTTTATCGCTGTAGATCACAATCGGTATTTTCAGTAGGTTATAAAAAGTTTGTTACTGTTTCATTTTTCAAACATATGTCGGAGGGAGCATGTCCTTTGCCCCTTCGACAGTTGGTTGTAAGAAAAGCAAACCATCATCAAAAACCGATGGAAGGGAAAACTATGCGTATTGGTGTACCAAGAGAGAAACTAGCCCTGGAGACCCGGGCCGCCGCCACGCCGAAGACGGTGGAGCAGTTGCTGAAACTCGGGTTTAGCGTCGTCGTTGAGAGCGGCGCCGGTAAACTGGCCAGTTTCGACGACGAAGCCTTTGTTCAGGCTGGCGCGGAAATCGTTAACGGCAATGATGTGTGGCAGTCAGACGTCATTCTGAAAGTTAACGCGCCTGAAGACGATGAAATCCAACTGCTTAATCCCGGCACGACGCTCATCAGTTTTATCTGGCCTGCGCAAAACTCGCAGCTGATGGAAAAACTGGCGGCGCGTAACATTAACGTGATGGCGATGGACTCGGTGCCGCGTATTTCTCGTGCTCAGTCGCTGGATGCGTTGAGTTCGATGGCCAACATCGCCGGTTATCGCGCAATTGTTGAAGCCGCGCATGAATTTGGTCGCTTCTTTACCGGGCAAATCACCGCGGCAGGGAAAGTCCCTCCTGCGAAGGTGATGGTTATCGGGGCCGGGGTTGCGGGTCTCGCGGCCATCGGCGCGGCGAATAGCCTCGGCGCGATCGTTCGTGCTTTTGACACCCGTCCGGAAGTCAAAGAGCAGGTGCAGAGTATGGGCGCCGAGTTCCTTGAACTGGACTTTAAAGAGGAAGCCGGCAGCGGTGACGGTTATGCCAAAGTGATGTCTGAAGCCTTTATCAAGGCGGAGATGGAGCTGTTCGCCGCGCAGGCGAAAGACGTCGATATTATCGTCACCACGGCGCTGATTCCGGGTAAACCGGCACCGAAGCTGATTACCCGAGAAATGGTCGACACCATGAAGTCCGGTAGCGTGGTTGTTGATCTGGCGTCGCAAAACGGCGGCAACTGCGAATACACCGTGGCGGGTCAGGTCGTCACCACCGACAATGGCGTGAAGATTATCGGTTATACCGATCTGCCGGGGCGCTTACCGACTCAATCATCTCAATTGTACGGGACCAACCTGGTTAACCTGCTTAAACTGCTGTGCAAAGAGAAAGACGGCAATATCGTGATCGATTTTGATGATGTCGTTATTCGGGGCGTTACCGTTATTCGCGAGGGTGAAATCACCTGGCCTGCACCACCGATTCAGGTGTCCGCTCAGCCGCAGGCGGCCGCGAAGAAAGTGGAAGCGCCGGTGGAAGAAGCAAAACCCGGTTCGCCGTGGCGTAAATATGCGCTGATGGCGCTGGCGATTATTCTGTTTGGCTGGCTGGCCAGCGTGGCGCCGAAAGAGTTCCTCGGCCACTTTACCGTTTTTGCGCTCGCCTGTGTGGTCGGTTACTACGTGGTGTGGAACGTTTCTCATGCATTGCACACGCCGCTGATGTCGGTAACTAATGCGATTTCCGGCATCATTGTGGTTGGTGCATTACTACAGATAGGTCATGGCGGCTGGGTTAGCGCCCTGAGCTTTATCGCGGTGCTGATCGCCAGCATTAATATTTTTGGTGGTTTCACCGTCACTCAGCGCATGCTGAAAATGTTCCGCAAAGGATAAGGGGTAACAAATGTCTGGTGGATTAGTTACAGCTGCATACATTGTTGCCGCGATTCTGTTTATTTTTAGCCTTGCAGGGCTTTCCAAACACGAGACCTCTCAGCAGGGTAATTACTTCGGGATCGCCGGGATGGCGATTGCGCTGGTGGCGACCATTTTGGGGCCGGACAGCAGCAACATCGCGTGGATTCTGTTGGCGATGGTGATCGGCGGCGCTATTGGTATTCGTCTGGCGAAGAAGGTTGAAATGACCGAAATGCCGGAGCTGGTGGCAATCCTGCACAGCTTCGTCGGTCTGGCGGCGGTGCTGGTGGGCTTTAACAGCTACTTGCAGCATGAAACGGGTATGGAACAGATTCTGGTCAATATTCATCTGACCGAAGTGTTCCTCGGTATCTTCATCGGCGCGGTCACTTTTACCGGTTCCGTTGTGGCGTTTGGTAAGCTGTGCGGCAAACTCTCCTCTAAGCCGCTGATGCTGCCGAACCGTCATAAGCTGAACCTGGCGGCGCTGGTCGTTTCCTTCCTGCTGCTGGTGGTGTTTGTGCGTACCGACAGTGTGGCGATGCAGGCAATTTGCCTGTTGGTGATGACCGTTATCGCGCTGGCGTTTGGCTGGCATCTGGTGGCCTCAATCGGCGGTGCGGATATGCCGGTCGTCGTTTCAATGCTGAACTCATACTCTGGCTGGGCCGCGGCGGCGGCAGGTTTTATGCTCAGCAACGACCTGCTGATCGTTACCGGTGCGCTGGTCGGTTCTTCCGGTGCAATTCTGTCATACATTATGTGTAAGGCGATGAACCGTTCGTTCATTAGCGTTATTGCCGGTGGTTTCGGCAGCGACGGTACGTCTTCATCGTCTGATGAAGAAGTAGGGGAGCATCGTGAAATCAGCGCAGAAGAAACTGCGGAGATGCTGAAAAACTCCCAGTCGGTGATCATCACGCCAGGCTATGGTATGGCGGTGGCCCAGGCGCAGTATCCGGTTGCCGATATCACGGAGAAATTACGCGCGCGTGGGATCAAGGTGCGTTTCGGTATTCACCCGGTTGCCGGGCGTTTGCCAGGCCATATGAACGTACTGCTGGCGGAAGCGAAAGTTCCGTACGATATCGTGCTGGAAATGGACGAAATTAACGACGATTTCGCTGATACCGACACCGTGCTGGTTATCGGCGCTAACGACACGGTCAACCCGGCTGCCCAAGACGATCCACACAGCCCGATCGCCGGCATGCCGGTTCTCGAAGTGTGGAAAGCGCAGAATGTGATTGTGTTTAAGCGTTCGATGAATACGGGCTATGCTGGTGTACAGAACCCGCTGTTCTTTAAAGAGAATACCCAGATGCTGTTTGGCGATGCCAAAGCCAGCGTCGATGCAATTCTGAAAGCGTTGTAAGACAACACGTTTAAAACCTTTGCTTCTTAAGCCGTCTCTTCTGAGACGGCTTTTTTATATGTGTGATGTCGTTATCATTTGCTCATAAAATAGCCAGTCAGGCGTGTTATAATAAATCAGTTTTTCATCCAACCAGAGGATATTATGGATACCGAGTTAACCCCCACGCAACTGGCCATCGAATTTCTGCGTCGTGACCCTGCTGCTTTGACCCCCGCGCAGTATCTGAAAAAGCTGAAAGTACTGGAACTTGAGTTCGCTGATTTAATGGCGCTCTCAGCCCTGGAGCTTAGAGAAGAGATCGATCACGCATGGCGGTTAGGTATCCACTAACGTTTTACGTTACCGATGTTTGTTGTGATGTCAGGGGCCGAAAGGCCCTTTATTTTTGCCTGCAATATAAAACGACTGGGCCTGAATGGTGCTGTATATAATTTTCACGACTCCTGTCGCCGCAGATTTATTGCTGGCCTACCGCGGGGGAGCATATCAGGAAGCCGGCGAGGGTGCAGGCGCGCATCCTGGGACAGGCGCTGGATCGGATAAAGCGACGTGAAGCGGTTCACGCCGCAAAACTATCAATTAACGCTCCCTTCAGGCCATAAGGCGCGGTTAAGTCATTGCGAATGGCTTAACCGCGCGGCGGAAGACACGAAGTAAACGCCGGGCTAATCATCTTCTTCGTCATCCAGCTCCACTGGCGTCTGGTACTGATCCGGCTTCAGCGCCAGCAGGTCGCAGCGCAGGTGGTCGATAACCTGTTCAGCAGTATTGCCGAGGAAGGCCGCCGACAGTCCTGTACGACCAATCGTCCCCAACACAACGATACCTGCCTGCAAATGCTCCGACAGATCGGGGATCACCTCTTCAGGTAAGCCTTTTTCAACGTGGGTACGGTTTTCATCAATGCCGAATTTCTGCCGTAACGCCTTCATTGCCAGCAGATGCTGGCCACGGATGGCATCGTTATATACGCTGGGGTCAAAATCAGGGAGTTCAATGGCGATGTTGATTGGCGTGACCGGATACGCGCTAACCAAATGCACTTCGGTATGATTAACCTGTTCCGCCAGTTCGATCGTCTCTCTTACCAGCTTTTCATTAAGCGCATCATGATAGTTCTCTTCGCTGGCAAGGTTGACCGCGACCAGCGCTTTACCCCCTTCCGGCCACGGCTGATCTTTGACCATCCATACCGGGCATGGGCATTTGCGCAGCAGATGCCAGTCGGTGGGCGTGAATATCACGGCTTCCAGTTTGTCGTGCTGATGCGCCATCTTCAGGACTAAATCATGCTTATCGCTGATGATTTCCTGAATAATGGCCTCGAAAGGACGGTTATGCCACACGACCTTAATATCAATGGGGACGCCGGACTCAATATAAAATTTGGCCTGTTCACGGATCCAGGCAGTACGCTGCCCGATGACGCCCTGGCGCATCGCTGTACGCTCGTCCGGAGACAGCAGGGTGGTCATTTCATAAGAAAAATCATAGATCGGCAAAAAGGCTTTGATGCGTCCACCAATCCGTTGGTGCAGATACACCGCACGCCGCAATGCAGGCTGATCGTCCTGATTGGGGTCGATGACTACCAGCATGTTTTGATACTTCGCCATACAGGGGCTCCTTACAACTGTCACCACAGTCTGTTATTAAAAGATAACCTATATGGATGGAATGAAACAGAGGATGAACCAGGTCAGATCAACAAATTAGAAAAAATTCGCGATCTGACCGGGAAACGGAAGGGTTATCAGGCGACGTTACGAGCCTGGCCAGCAAGTTGCGCCAGCAGGTCACTATTTTCGATGGTGATGTATTTCCCTTTCACCGCCAGCATGCCGCTTTTCTGGAAACGCCCCAGCAGGCGACTGATGGTTTCAACCGTCAGACCCAGATAGTTGCCAATATCGCCGCGGGTCATCGTGAGGCGGAATTCACGCGGGGAAAAGCCGCGCTGGGCGAAACGACGAGACAGGTTGTAGATAAAGGCCGCCAGACGCTCTTCTGCGTTCTTTTTGGAAAGCAGCAGAATCATATCCTGATCGCCTTTAATTTCGCCGCTCATGAGACGCATCATCTGCTGACGCAAATTGGGCATTTTGCCAGAAAGATCGTCCAGCGTTTCGAACGGAATTTCGCAGACCATTGAGGTTTCCAGCGCCTGGGCAAAGCTCGGATGATGACCGGTGCCGATGGCGTCAAAGCCAACCAGATCGCCTGCCAGATGGAAACCGGTGATTTGCTCATCGCCCTGTTCGGTGATGGTGTAGCTTTTAATGGTGCCAGAACGAATTGCATACAGCGATTTCAGCTCATCACCAGCTTTGAATAAGGTCTGTCCTTTCTGGATCGGCTTTTTTCGCTCAATGATGTTATCAAGCTGATCAAGCTCATGCTCGTTCAGAGTGAAAGGGATGCAAAGCTGGCTAATACTGCAATCCTGGCAATGGATTGCACAACCACCAGACTGAATGCGTCGTATAATTCGCTTTTCCGGGATCATAAGTCTGCTCAGGCTTTAATTGATATTAGTCAATTTTAACATCTTTTTGATGAGCAGGTAAGTCCAGAACGTCTCAAAGACGCAATATTAGGAGGGGAAATCAATGATTAATCCTAACAGCTTGTTTAAAAATGAGTTATCTGAGTAATTTTAATTGTAAAATTACCAAAAGATTCCAGAAAAAGCATTTATGCTCAAAGGAGCAAATAGCCCTCGTGGCGCAATAACCACTCTTTTCGCTGTACGCCGCCGGCGTATCCGGTCATTGTGCCATTACGCCCGATCACCCGATGGCAGGGCACCACAATACTAACAGGGTTCGCGCCATTAGCTGCGCCAACCGCACGCGCCGCGCCGGGACGCCCCAGGGCTTCAGCAAGCTGGCCGTAGTGCATCACCTGACCACAGGGGATTGTGCGCAGCGTGTTCCAGACGTCCCGTTGAAACGGCGTACCTGCCGTGGCGGTGGGGAGTGTGTCGATGACACGCAGATCCCCCGCGAAATAATCGGCGAGTTTGCTGCTTAACCCACCAGGATTCACGGCGGAAGTACGTCGATATCCCTCACTGCGATAGTGTAGATCCAGCAGTTGTGCCATGCGGTCGCTATGTTCTTCCCATTCCACGGCGCGTAAGTGGTACTGCTCATCACAAATCACCCACAGTGGCCCCAGCGGGGTGTCGATTTTGTCCTGCAACAGCGTCAGCATCGGTATTCCTTCATTGAGACTCTATTCGGCAATAGGCCACAATATCACGGCGTTATGTCGGCAAACTATACTGCTAAAAGGTTATTGAATAATAAATACAAACCGAAACGTGACGTAACTGAACCGTTAACGCAGTCCTTTGTTAAATATTCGGTGGCCGTCCCTGACCGATGATGACGTTAATGTAATCGTGGATAAATACCGGGGCCGATAGGCAGTCCCATCAGGTACCACCCCACCAGAAGCAGCAGCCAGACGGCTAAGAAAATCAGCGGATAGGGTAATACCAGCGAGTAGTAAGTGCCCAGTTTGGCATCAGGTCGGTAACGCTGCAAAAAACCGAGGAACAACGGTATAAAAGGCGATACTGGCGCGAGCGGTAACACTGACGAATCAGCAATGCGGAACAGGATCTGCGCAAATGCCGGGTGAAAGCCCAGCAGCATAAACATCGGCACGAAGATTGGCGCCAGAATTGACCAGATTGCCGAACCACTGGCGATGAACATACATAAAAATGCCGACAGCAATGCAAGACCGAGAAACGCCGGTATTCCGTTCATTCCGGTGCTCTGCAGAATGTCTGTTAAGCCGACAGCGATGAATTTGCCCATGTTACTCCAGTTGAACATGGCGACGAACTGGGCCAGCGGAAAGACCATGACGATAAACCCCGCCATCTCTTTCATCGGTTCAATCATTAACTGCGGCAGATCGGCCTGACGGCGAATTTTGCCCGTGGCGATACCGTAAGCTAATGACACGACAAAGAAGAAAAAGATAATCAGCGGTACGATGCTTTTTATAAATGGCGAGGGCATTACGGTGTGCGTGACAGGATCGCGCAGGATACCGTTTTCTGGTACTACCATCAGCGCGATAACCGCCACAAAGAGCAGTGCGGCAATGCCCGCGACACGCAAACCGAAATGTTGCTCTGCCGTTAACGTCTGCAGCGTTTCATCGCTTTTTCCATGCCACTTTCCCAGACGCGGCTCGATCAACTTATCAGTGACCAGTCCGCCGACCAGCGTCAGGACAATGACTGAGGTCGCCATAAAATACCAGTTATCGATAACGCTGACGTGTAGCGAGGCATCGAGCGTTTTTGCCGCTTCGGTACTGATGCCAGAGAGCAGGACGTCGGTGGTAACGATCAGTAAATTAGCGGTAAACCCGCAGCCGACGCCTGCGATCGCCGCCAGCAGACCCGCCACCGGATGGCGGCCCACGGCGAGAAACATCAGCGCGCCAAGCGGCGGCATAATCACCAGCGCCGCATCGGACGAGATATGGCTGAAAAAGGCGATAAACAGCACCATATAGCTGGCGTAGCGCGCGCTGACATGGGATGACATCTTCACCATCAGCGAGGGTAGCATACCCACGCGTTCGGCAAACCCGGCGCCGAGCACCAGCGCCAGAATCGCGCCCAGCGGTGCAAAGCCGCTGAAGTTTTTAATCACATTCGGCAAAAACCAGTGCAGACCTTCAACGCTGAGCAGATTCTTTACCATCACCCTCGAACCATCGGCAGGATTCTGCACGCCGACATCCAGCGCGGAAAGTATTGCGGTGGCGGTCATCAGCACCACAATCAGGTAAATAAAAAGCAAAAACGGATGCGGGACTTTATTCCCTATTTTTTCAACCCAGCCATACAGCTTACCGCTGGGTCCAGGCGAGGGTATGGATGACATACTCATGGACGTTCCTCAGTTATCGATGTTGTGTTAGTTGTGTTGCGGACCCAGGTTCTGTCGGCGGTTATTTTTGTTGGCGACTGCCGTCATGCCGTACAAAATCCAGTCGGGTTGTTGCTTGTTTTTTTATGTTGTTATTTTAAAACCGATGGTATGACGTCTTGTGGGATCGGGCACTGGTAGGGGGTGTCGACCAGTGCCTGAGCCAGCTCTTGCTGACTGCTTTCCAGTAACGGCTTATCGCTGAACAAACGGATCGCCGTTGCGCCCAGAACTTTACCGGCCAGCAGCATCCCTTTATGGGCGACAGAGGTTCTCCCCTGGCTAACCAGTTGCCAGGAATGCAACGGCGTACCGATGGCGAAGCAGGGACTAAAGCACTGGGCCACCGGCGCTTTCCAGCTGACATCGCCGACATCGGTCGAACCGGCAAGCACGTTATCCGTTGCAGCCCAGGGCGCGACTTCATCAATCAGCAGCGTATGGCGGTGACGGCGGGCAAAGGCTTTACCCTCTTCACCGCCGGTGTGCGCAATATTTGTCAGGCTGTTATTGATATCGCTGGCGCTGAGCGTGGCGCGGATTTTGCTGGCGAAGGCGCGTTCTTCATCACTCCACTGCGGCGTACCGTAATGGCTCAGCGCCTGATACATTGCGGCTTCCAGCGTACGGTTAGGCAGGTAACTGGAACAGGCTTTTTCAATGCGACAACTGACGTGAGTTTCAGTCATCAGGGCGGCCCCCTGAGCGATCTTTTCAATACGGGAGAAAATTTGCCGAACATCGGCCATTTCCGGCGCCCGGATTAAATACAGCACTTCAGCCTGCGCCTGCACAACGTTAGGCGATACCCCGCCGGTATCGGTGATGGCGTAATGCACCCGCGCTTTTTCGATAATGTGTTCGTTGAGAAAGTTGCTCCCCGTGGTCATCAGGGTTACAGCATCCAGCGCGCTGCGGCCAAGATGGGGTGAGTTTGCCGCATGTGCCGCCGTACCGGTGAAGCGCCACGCGGCTTGAATATTGGCGAGCGTGCTGGTGCTGAACATGCCAGCCCAGGCTTCCGGGTGCCAGGTCAGGGCGGCATCAATGTCGTCAAATAGCCCTTCCCGCACCATAAAGGTTTTCCCGGAGCCGCCTTCTTCACCTGGACAACCGTAGAAACGCAGGGTACCGCTGCCGCCCTGCTGTAGAAGCCAGTGTTTTGCCGCGACTGCGGCGGCGAACGCGGCGGTGCCCAGCAGGTTGTGTCCGCAGCCGTGGCCGTTCTCTCCCGGTGTGACGGAGAACGGCTCAGCATGATGAGCACGCTGACTGAGCCCGGCCAGCGCGTCATATTCCCCAAGCAGGGCGATCACCGGTCTCCCCTGACCGATGCTGGCGATAAAGGCGTTGGGGATGCCGCCGGCATTGCGGGTCAACTGGAAGCCTTCAGCTTCCAGCGCCGTGGCGAGCCGCCCGGCAGACCAGAACTCCTGGAATCGGGTTTCCGGATGATCCCAGATATCATCGGCGATCGCGCAAAAATCCGCGCGCCGCGCTTCAATTACCTCATCGACAAATGGATAGATTTTTTCCATCACACGCCTCGCTGCCAGGGAAAATTGAGCGCGACCCGCGCCAGCGTCTCGACCGCTATCGTCATGACGCTTTCGTCGAAATCAAATTTTTCATTGTGGTGACCGGCACTTAATTCGGTGCCGAAAATCATGTAGGAGGCAAGTCCACCGCGTTCCTGTACCCGGGCCATCATCAGCGTGGCGTCTTCAGATCCTGCCGGTGCGGCAATGCGATCGACGGCATGTTCAACGCCCGGCACCTGAGACGCCTGTTCACGCAGGTAGCGCACCCATGCCGGAGAAGGGGAACTGGCGGTCGCGGCGCCCATTAGCCGAAGTTCGTAGCGTGCGTCGTACATCGCCGCAGCACCGGCGATAACGCTTTGCGCGCGCGCAAATACATACTGATTAATGGCTTCTGTTTCGCCGCGGGTTTCAACTTTCAGCAATGCGGAAGACGGAACGATGTTACGCCCGGTACCGGCCTGCAGGACGCCGACGTTCACTCTGGAAGCGCCTGCGCTGTGGGGCGCAATGGCATGCAGACCCAGTGCGGCCTGTGCGGCGGCAAGAAGGGCGTTGCGACCCTCCTCCGGTTTACCGCCTGCATGGGCCGCCACGCCGCTAAACTGCACGTCGAATTTTGTGGTGGCCATAAAGTTATCCCCACCGCAGACCACGGTACCGGTGGGGACGCCAGTGCCAATATGAATGGCGGTGAAGTAGTCCACATCATCAAGTACGCCCGCGGCGACCATAGCGCGCGCGCCGCGGGTTCCTTCCTCTGCTGGCTGGAAAATCAGCTTGATCACACCGTTGAGCTGCGCCGCGTAGTGTTTCAGCACGCAGGCCAGCCCTAATCCAATGGCGGTATGGCCGTCATGACCGCAGGCGTGCATCATACCTGGGTTGCAGGAGGCAAAATTATCGCGATGCGGACGATGGTTATCGTCGTGTTGCTCGTTCAGATCGAGCGCATCCATATCGACACGAAATGCCAGCGTCGGGCCGGGACGCCCGGTATCGAGGGTCGCGACGACGCCAGCGAATCCGCCTTCAAACGCGGTCAGCCAGGGCTCGGGCGCCCCCTGTTCACGAGCGCGTTGCCAGGCCTGCGCCAGCGTCGTGTCATCGGGAAGCCCCATACGGCTTTCGGCATCAATGACATCGCGACCGAGCGCCAGTTGATAACCGTATTGGTCTACTCTCTCGGCGACCATGCTGGCGGTACGGAACTCCAGCCAGCCGGATTCGGCGTGCAGGTGAAAATCACGACGCCATTGCGTCATTTGCGGCGCCAACTGGCTGATGAATTCATGAAGTTGCGGCATAACCTTTCCTGTCATAATAAAAAAGTGTGACGGCGCTCAATTAGTGATAGTTTTCATTTATCACCGCCGTCTTTCTGGCGATTTCTCCATTAACCTGCCACAGCATGATGTATTACAGTAGATGTCATTTTCTTTTCTCTGATAAACATTGGTTATCATTCAGGCATGGCATTTCAGATCAAATTTCATCAAATTCGCGCCTTCGTGGCGGTCGCCCGCGTGGGAAGTATTCGTGCCGCCAGTCGGGCGCTGGAGATCTCGCAGCCAGCGCTGACCAAAGCGATTAAAGATCTGGAAGAGGGGCTTTCCGCACAGTTATTTGTGCGCCGTCGCCAGGGGGTGGCGCTGACTGAAAATGGCGAAAGTTTTTACCAGCATGCGAGTCTGATCCTTGAAGAGATGCGAGTGGCGCAGGAAGAGCTGTTGCAGCGGCAGGGGGAGCAGGCCGGGCAAATTAATATCGGCCTTGGCGCCAGCGTCGCGCGTTCGCTGATGCCATCGGTGATTTGCCGTTTTCATCAGCGCCATCCGCTGGTGAAAGTGCGGATCATGGAAGGGCAGTTGCTGGCGATGATCAATGAACTGCGTCAGGGTGAGCTTGATTTCACTATCAACACCTATTATCCCGGCCCTTACGATCATGAGTTCAGCTTTGAAAAACTGTTTGAGAAACCGTTTGCGGTATTTGCCCGCAGTGGGCATCCCGCAATCGGGGCGTCCTCACTGGCTGAACTGCTCGATCACCACTGGACGATGCCGACGCCGCGCGGCAGCTACTTTAAGCAACTGCAGGATCTGTTTAACCAGACGGGACAGATACCACAGGTTGATATCGTCTGCGAGACCTTCTCTTCATGTATTAGCCTGGTGGTGAAGAGCGATTTCCTCAGTATTTTGCCGCTGGAGTTAGGCAACGATCCGATGATGGCGGATAAGCTGGTCATGATCCCGATCCGCGAGGTATTGCCAAAGGCGACCTATTATCTCATCCAGCGACGGGATACACGACAAACGCCGTTAACGGCCTCGTTAATTACCCAGTTTCGACGTCAAAGCCGTCAGTTATTTCCCTGAGCGCCGCGACGGGTCTGTTTCTCAACCGTTGTCGCTAAACGGATTGTGAGCAAACGTCGTCGCGGCTATAGTAACTCCCGGTAGTCGCTGGAGCAGGA
The DNA here is from genome assembly GCF_005860775.1 of Klebsiella indica. Taxonomy (GTDB): domain Bacteria; phylum Pseudomonadota; class Gammaproteobacteria; order Enterobacterales; family Enterobacteriaceae; genus Klebsiella; species Klebsiella indica. The sequence goes on along the minus strand of NZ_VCHQ01000003.1, from coordinate 172,686 downwards.
GGAACGCATATGAACCTTGACGACAAATCCTTATTTCTTGGCGCCATGGAGGACGTTCAGCCTCTGAAACGTAATAACGACGTTCACTGGTCTCCTGTGCGCAATCGTCGCACTGTGCAGCGAATTGATCCCCTGCAGCTCGATAATTTTCTGACCACCGGTTATCTCGACATTGTGCCGCTGGCGACCGCGCTGGAGTTTAAACGGGAAGGTCTGCAAAGCGGAGTGCTGGAGAAACTCCGGCGCGGCAAGTACAGCCAGCAGGCAAGCCTTAATCTGCTGCGCCAGCCGGTCGAAAAGTGTCGACAAATGCTGTTCGCTTTTGTGGTCCAGGCGCAAAAAGAAGGGTTGCGCAATCTGCTGATCGTTCACGGTAAAGGGCGCGAAGACAACGCCCATGCCAATATTATTCGCAGTTACCTCGCTCGTTGGCTGGTGGAACTCCCGGAAGTACAGGCGTTCTGCGCGGCATTGCCGCATCACGGCGGTAACGGCGCCTGTTATGTGGCGCTGCGGAAATCGGCCGAGGCAAAGCAAGAAAACTGGGAGCGTCACGCTAAACATAGCCGCTAACGCATCAGCAGGGTTAACTCCCGGGCGGCTTTCTGTAATTCGGGTAAGACCCGCTCCACCATCTCGTGCGCTGATACCTGCCCGGCATGCACGCCGACGTTCAGCGCCGCCTGGATTTGCCCCTGCGGGTTAAACAGCGGTACCGCCAGCGAACGCAGTCCCATCTCCAGTTCCTGATCGTTAAGCGCATAGCCCTGCTGATGAATGCGCTTAAGTTCCGCGCGCAGCTTTGCCACCGAATCGACGGTTTGCGGGGTATAGCGGATCATCGTTACCCGGCCCAGCATATCATTCAGCTTCTCCTCCGGCTGGTGGCTCAGCAGTACGCGCCCCATAGAGGTCGCCCAGGCGGGCAGACGGCTGCCGATGTCCAGATCGATGGTCATTATTCGTGAACTCGACGCGCGGGCAATATACAGAATATCGTCGCCATCAAGCGTGGCAATGGAGCAGGATTCATTGAGCATTTCGCTTAAATGTTTCAGCACCGGCTGTGCCGAACGCGCCAGCGGGGTTGATGCCAGCCAGGCGTGGCCGAGTGACAGAATGCGCGGACGTAGCTGAAAGTTTTTGCCATCTTCGGCATAGACAAACCCCAGTTTGCTCAGCGTGTACAGGCAGCGGCGCACCGCCGCGCGCGGGATACCGGTCTTTTGACTGATTTGTGAAATGGAGAGCAGCGGACGCTGCGGCGTAAACGCCTGGATCACTTCCAGCCCGCGCGCCAGCGACGCCATGAAGTTCGGATCGCCCTTAAACGGTTCGCTATCGCCCGTCAGTAAATCGCCTGGATGTTTCGCCATTTTCGTCTCCGTATTTGCCGCCGATCACATTCTTTCGCTAAAGATACACGATGTTCGATTATCGCACCATATTTCGATTATCGCCCTTGACCGGCATCGTTAAGCGGGTCACATTTTGTGCGAACAACGAATAAAAGTGCGATTACCGCACATACAGGAGCGACCTGATGATTGATAAAAGCGTGTCGACATTATGTGATGCCATTGCCGGGATCCACGATGGCGCGACCATTATGATTGGTGGTTTTGGCCCTGCCGGTCAGCCGACATACCTGATAGATGCCCTGATTGAACAGGGAGCCCGCGACTTAACCATTATCAACAACAATGCGGGTAATGGCGAAGTCGGCCTTGCGGCGCTGCTGAAAGCCGGGCGGGTGCGCAAAATGATCTGCTCTTTCCCGCGTCAGGTCGACTCACAGATTTTTGACGACCTGTATCGTCGCGGCAAAGTGGCGCTGGAACTGGTCCCGCAGGGCAATCTCGCCGCGCGTATTCAGGCGGCAGGCGCGGGGCTTGGCGGGATATTTACCCCCACCGGTTACGGGACGCCGCTGGCTGAGGGCAAAGAAACCCGCCAGATCGATGGCCGTCATTACGTTCTCGAATATCCGATCAAAGCCGATTTCGCGTTAATTAAAGCCTATCAGGCAGACCGCTGGGGCAACCTGGTTTATCGCAAAGCGGCGCGTAACTTCGGCCCGATTATGGCCACTGCCGCCAGAACCACTATTGTCGAAGTTTCGCACCTGGTGGCCCTGGGCGATCTCGACCCGGAAAGCATCATCACGCCGGGTATTTTTGTCCAGCGCGTCTATTCCCTGGAAAACCTGAATGCCGCTAAAAGCGCCTGAGGAGCCCGTAATGCAAAAACTCACTCGCGATGAGATGGCCCAGCGTGTGGCCCGTGATATTCCTGAAGGCGCTTACGTCAATCTGGGGATCGGTTTACCGACCCGTATCGCCAACTATCTCCCGGCCGATAAGGAGATCTTCCTGCACAGTGAAAACGGCCTGCTGGGGATGGGGCCGGAACCGTTGCCGGGGGAAGAGGACCCGGATCTGATTAACGCCGGGAAAGAGTACGTGACGTTGCTTAAGGGCGGCTGCTATTTCCATCACGGCGACTCCTTCGCCATGATGCGCGGCGGTCATCTTGATATCTGCGTTCTTGGGGCCTACCAGGTTTCCGCCAGCGGCGATCTGGCGAACTGGAGCACCGGCGCGCCCGATGCGATACCCGCGGTCGGCGGCGCGATGGATCTGGCCATCGGCGCCCGTCAGGTGTTTGTGATGATGGATCATCTCACTCGCAACGGCGAATGTAAGCTGGTGGAGCACTGCACTTACCCGTTGACCGGCGTTCGCTGCGTAAGCCGTATCTATACCGATCTGGCGGTGATCGATATCAGCGAAAATGGCCCGGTGGTGCGGGAAATCTTTAACGGCCTCTCTTTTGAGGAACTGCAGCGTATCACCCCGGTGGCGCTGACCTTTGAACAACTGGCGGAAATCGCATAAGGAACCTAAGATGAATCAGGCGTTTATCTGTGATGCGGTACGTACGCCGTTCGGCCGTTTTGGCGGCACTCTGGCGACCGTACGCGCCGACGATCTCGCTGCGCTGCCGCTCAACGCGCTACTGGAACGCAACCCAGGCCTCGATCCGACACGTATTGATGATGTGATTTACGGTTGTGCTAACCAGGCCGGGGAAGATAACCGTAATGTCGCCCGCATGGCGTTGCTGCTGGCAGGGCTGCCGGATAGCGTGCCGGGCAGTACCGTGAACCGCCTGTGTGGTTCCAGTCTTGATGCGATCGGCATTGCTGCGCGGGCGATTAAAAGCGGTGAAACTCAACTGATGATCGCCGGCGGCGTCGAAAGCATGTCGCGTGCGCCCTTTGTGACGGGCAAAGCCGAAAGCGCTTTTAGCCGTACAATGCGGATGGAAGATACCACCATCGGCTGGCGCTTTATCAACCCGCAGATGAAAGCGCTGTATGGGGTGGATTCCATGCCGGAAACAGCGGAAAACGTGGCGGACGATTTTGCTATTTCGCGCGCGGACCAGGATGCCTTTGCGCTGCGTAGCCAGCAGCGTACGGCGGCGGCGCAGGAGGCCGGGCGTTTTGCCGACGAGCTAATCGCCGTTTCGGTTCCGCAGCGTAAGGGCGACGCGTTGCTTTTTACCCGCGATGAGCATCCGCGCAGCACTTCGGCGGAAGCGCTGGCGAAGCTACGTGGAGTCGTCCGCGCCGACGGCACGGTGACGGCGGGTAATGCGTCCGGGGTAAACGACGGCGCCTGTGCGCTGCTGTTAGCCAGCGAACAGGCGCTGGCGGCGAATGATTTACAACCGCTGGCGCGCGTAGTTGGCGTCGCGACGGCAGGGGTGGCGCCGCGTATTATGGGGTTTGGCCCGGCACCGGCGGTTCGCAAGGTACTGGCGCAAACCGGGCTGACCCTTGGTCAAATGGATGTCATTGAACTGAATGAAGCCTTTGCCGCTCAGGCGCTGGCGGTGATGCGCGATCTGGGGCTGCCCGATGATGCGGCGCAGGTGAACCCTAATGGTGGCGCAATTGCGCTCGGTCACCCGCTGGGGGCTTCAGGCGGCCGTCTGGCGATGACCGCGGCATATCAGCTACGTCGTACCGGCGGGCGCTATGCGCTGTGCACCATGTGTATCGGCGTCGGTCAGGGGATCGCGCTGATTATTGAACGCGTTTAAGGAGCCGGAATGAGTTTGTTGACCCCGATGATGCGCACCAGTCCGTTGACCGCCTGGTTCAGCGATGCGCAGCGGGTACAGGGAATGCTGGATTTTGAAGCCGCGCTTGCCCGCGCGCAGGCTGAGTGCGGGCTGGTGCCGCAGGCGGCGCTAAACCCTATTCTCGAAGCGTGTCGGCACCAGCAAATCGACTTTGAGGCGTTAGGGCAGGCTGCTGCCAGTGCGGGCAACCTTGCCATTCCGCTGGTAAAACAGCTTACCGCGCGGGTTAAGGCGCAGGATGACGCGGCGGCGCGTTATGTCCACTGGGGAGCCACCAGCCAGGATGTGATTGATAGCGGTTTTATTCTGCAACTGCGCGGTGCGCTGGCAGACACGGAGGCGTTATTACAGCGCCTGCTCGATGCTTTAGCCAGCCAGGCCGAACGTTATCGGGGCACGGTGATGCCCGGACGGACCTGGATGCAGCATGCGCTGCCGGTAACTTTTGGCCTCAAGCTGGCTGGGACCCTGGATGCGCTGCTACGCTGGCAAGTCCGTTTGCGTGAGATGCGCTCGCGGGTGCTGGTGCTGCAATTTGGCGGCGCCGCGGGAACGCTGGATTCCCTCAAGACGCAGGCGCCGCAGGTTGCCGTCGCGCTGGCGAAAGCACTTAACCTGCCGCTTCCCGATACGCCGTGGCACAGCCAGCGCGATCGGTTGTTAGAAGTGGGGGCGTGGTACGCTGGCGTTTGCGGCACTCTCGGTAAATTCGCCAATGACTTCTCCCTGCTGATGCAAACCGAAGTCGCGGAAGTGGCCGAACCGATTGCCGAAGGGCGCGGCGGATCGTCCACGATGCCGCATAAACGCAATCCTGTCTCCTGCGCGGCGATTTTGACCGCCGCCCAACGCACGCCGGGGCTGGTGGCGACACTGTACGCCGCTCAGATTCAGCAGCACGAACGGGCGCTTGGCGGCTGGCAGGCGGAGTGGGAAACACTGCCTGAACTGATTACTTTGGTCGGCGGCGCACTGGCGCAGAGCGACGCGCTGGTGCGCGATATGCAGGTGTATCCGCATAAAATGCGCGCCGACCTGGATATCACTCATGGTCTGATTATGGCGGAAGCGGTGACGCTGGCGCTGGCGGAATTTACTGGCAAAGCCGAAGCCCATCGCCGCATTGAAGCCCTGTGTCGTCAGGCGCTGGATCAATCGTACTCACTATTAAGCGTGCTGGAAAACGATCCGCTGGTCAGTGAGCACCTTACCCCCAGCCGTTTAACGCAACTGCTGGATCCGGCAACGGCAACCGGCAGCGCTGAACGCTTCGTGCGCCAGGTTGTGGCGCGCTATAAGGAGCAACGTAATGAATGTTGATTATCAGATTGACGGGCCGGAAGACGGGCCGGTCATCGTACTGTCTAACTCGTTGGGTACTACCCGGGCGATGTGGCAGCCGCAGCTCGACGCCCTGACCCGGCATTTCCGCGTCCTGCGCTACGACACCCATGGTCATGGTGAAACGCGGAAAAACGGCAAAGTGACGCTGGCGCAGCTTGGGGAAGATGTGATTGCGCTGCTCGATCATCTTAATATCGACAAAGCCTGGTTCTGCGGGATTTCGATGGGCGGATTGACCGGCCTGTGGCTGGGGCGCTTTGCGCCAGAGCGTTTTTACGGTCTGGCTGTTGCTAATACTGCGGCGCGGATCGGTGACCAGGCGGGCTGGCTGTCGCGTGCCCGGGCGGTTCGTCAGGAAGGCATGGATGTGGTAGCCGCAGGCGCGGCCGATCGCTGGTTTACCCGCCAGTTTCGCCAGCAAGCTCCGGACGTGGTGGAAGCCCTATGCCACCAGTTAACCCGCAGCGACGCTGAAGGTTACGCGGCCTGCTGTGAAGCGCTGGCTGCTGCCGATCTGCGCGGCGAGGTGGCGCAGATTCCTGTACCGGTATTGATTATTGCCGGTGAAAGTGACCCTGTCACTACTGTGGACGATGCGCATTTCCTGCAACAACAGATCCCTGTCGCTGAAATAACGGTACTGGCGGCGTCGCATTTATCCAACATTGAAGCGCCGGAGGCGTTCAGCGCCGCGCTGTTGTCTTTTATTCAGGGGGCGCGGGATGGACGATAAACAGCGTTATCAGCAGGGTATGTCGGTGCGGCGCAAGGTTCTCGGCGACAGCCATGTCGATAAAACTCTGCAAAAACTGACGCCGCTTAATGAAGAGTTTCAGGATTTTATCACCCGCTACGCCTGGGGAGAAACCTGGACCCGTCCAGGACTGGATCACCATACCCGTAGCATGATCACCATCGCCATGCTGATTGCCCTGAACCGCGAAGCTGAGCTGAAAATGCACCTGCGCGCGGCGTTTAATAACGGCGTCACGCGCGATGAGCTAAAAGAGCTGATTATGCACGCCGCGCTATACTGCGGCCTGCCTGCCGCTAATGCCACGATGCACCTGGCGCAGCAGGTTTTTGATGAGAGGGAAGGATAAATCCCCGGTAGTCTATTTCACCCCACCGGGGATCGCACGTTAGTTTACCGAGGCCGGACGCGCGTCAGCGTTCGGCGCTTCAGCATCAACCTCCGCATTTTGTCGGCGTAGTGCCAGCAGCCGACAGATCTCCGCATGTTTCTCTTCAGTGAAGGTAAAACGGGACATACAAAGCAGGCGAATTAACGACCCGATGGCCGGAAGAAGGCAGATTCCGAAGAACAGTCCGGTGAGTACGCTGTCGCTCTGGCTTTGTGCTTGCGGAATGTAGCCTATCATGGTTAGCCAGATGCCAATCAGGCCGCCGCCGACGGCGACAGACATTTTGCCGGTAAACGTCTGGCCAGAGAAGGTGATGGCCGCACAGCGGCGATGAGTGTGGTATTCGGCGTATTCGATGGTATCAGCAATCATTGATGACGTCAGGATGTTGCTCATCATGACAAACAGTGTACTCAGACCAAGTAGCAGGAACAGTATTGCCACATGCTGGTAACCGATAAACCACATCAGCAAACGAACGAGGATATCCAGCGCGCAAAGGATCATAAACAGGCGGCGTTTCTGCATATGTCGGGTGAGAAGCGGGGCAATCAGGCAGAGCACGGCGGCAACAATTCCCATTATGCCGATCGCCATTTGCAGGCTGGCATCACCCAGGTTATAGATAAAGAAGTAGATGTAAATGCCGTTGGCGACATTGTGAAAAACGCAAAAGAAAAACGACAGCAGAATAATAAACAGTGGCTTATTGCGGCGCAGGTTGCGGAAGGTATCTCGCATTGTGACTTTTTCCGGGCTGGGCGGCACGCGCTCCTTAATCTGCATAAATCCGTTTAGCATCAGCGGCAACCCCACCATCATCATCACCAGTGCGGCCATAAAATAGCCTTTGTCATTGCTGTACTGGGCGAAAAAGGCCGCCAGTTTGGGGAAGAATATATTTGCGCAGGCGATGCCCGCGTTCACCCCAAGCATCGCCGCGGTCACTGCGCGCGTACGCTGGCCGGAGTCGTTAGTCATCACGGATGACATCGACCAGAACGGAATGTCGGAAATAGCGTACAGAGTCCCCCATAAAATATAGGTAACGCCGGCATAGAGGATCTTTGTGGTGAGATCGGCTTCAATTTTGTAAAACGCCAGCAGGGTAACGCCGGTTATCAGCAGCGGGGCGATCAGCAGGAAGTGGCGAAACTTACCGAAGCGGCTGTTGAGCGTGTCCATAATGCTGGCGAAGAGCGGGTCGTGGATCGCATCCCATGCGCGGGCGATCAAAAAGATGGTGCTTGCCGCCAGGGCGGAGATCCCCAGCACGTCAGTATAAAAATAGTTAATAAATGAACCGACTAAGCCAAAACTAAAACACTGGCCTAAACCATAGCCAAAATAGGACCATAATTCACGAGAAGGTATTTTCATGGTGTGTTCCCTCAAGCGCCGACCATTGTAGGGCGGCGCATCTGTAGAGATATTGTTTTTATGCTTTATCTGAAGACAGGCCGATCCGGCTCAGTTTATGCACCAGCGCCATTTCGGCTTTGGAAAACGGAATGCCGTTTTCGTCAAATACATCGTGGAACCACAGACGGCAGTAGTCCGCCGAGTTTTTCATCACCACAGGCCACGGTAGCCAGGTCTGGGTTTTGCCGCGTACGAGTCCCCACTGGTAGGGGGCAACTTTGGCGGCGAACATCAGGGGGAGCTGTTCCTCTATCAGACTGCCAACATGACGTGCCAGCCATTCGGTGCAGAATAGCGGCCGCCCGAGTTGCTGTAGCTGGTGAATAATGGCGACCATCCGGGCAGTATTGGTGTAGGCGTGGAAGCTGATCACATCGGAGAGCGCCAGCGCCGTCTGGTCTAACGGGTGCTGATAGAAAACTTCATTTTCCATTTCTTCAGCTAATTTCCATACGCAGACGGTAAGCGGCTGCGTCGGATCCTCTTCCCGTACCCAACGAAATGCTTCCTGCATGAGCTGCAGGGCGTAATGCTCCAGTTTTTCGTCGTACAGTATTTCGACGGTGCCGGTTGAAAAAATGCCGCGATTGCCCGGTTCGTTATACAGATCCCAGAGCAGCACGCGACGGTCGTCGCGAAACCGGCGCACAATATCACGTAAATAGCGTTCGACTTCCGGCCAGGCGTTACGGTTACAGACGATTTCTCGTCCCGGGCTGGCGGCCGCCTGGCTGTTGTGTTTCCCGGGGACCGGCGCTTTTTGCGGCCCAAGATAGGGTTCATCGCCGGAGAATCCACAGTCGTCCATCAGCGTCAGCATTGTACGAAAGCCGTGTTTATCGGCCAGAGCCAGAAACTGGTCGATACGGGCAATCAATCCATCACGATCATGCTGCCAGACAATAAACGGCAGATTGATGCGCAGGGTGTTATAGCCGACGTTTGCCGCCCATCCGAGCTCACGGTCGATGGTCTGCGTATCGAAAGTGTCTGCCTGCCAGATATCGGTCCAGTTCACCGCCGTTGACGGAAGATAGTTAAAGCCGCATAGCCATCCCTGCTGCGCATACCACGATTGTGCTTCGTCTTGTGTCCACTGCTTTTTCATTGTTGCCTCAGTAGTTGATAATAATTAGCTAATAAATATTAGTTGGTGTAGTAATGAGCAAATCGCGAAATGAAAAAATGCGAAAATGGTCACAATACTGGCGGCATCAAGGTGAAGAAACGTGAGCGAGAGCGCAACTGAGGCAAACTGCGGTTATGATGTTGATTCCATGGGCAAAGGGAAGGGATGATGAAGCGTAAAACGAAAGTGACGATGAACGATATTGCCAGAACCGCAGGCGTTTCTCAGGCCACGGTATCGTTGGTGCTCAATCAGTCACGCAATATTAAACTCAGCGAAGAGACGCGCCAGAGGGTGATCGAAGTGGCGACGGCGCTGGGGTATGCCCGCTTGCCTGCGATCCACTCTCCGCGTAATCAAGAAGAGATCGCGCTGCTGATCGGATCATTGCAAAGCTATGATCCGTTTATTGATGCCATTAGCCAGGCTCGCGAAGCGGCATGGCGCAATGAAATCCTGTTGACGGTATATGAATATGGTGATGATGCGGAGCTGGCGCTCAACATAATCCGCCAACTGGAGAAACGTAACTGTGTGGGGATTATCCTGGCTTCGCCGGTGACCGCCGTTAGCGATATGTCTCAGTTTCGCGATTGTACTGAACTGCCTTTGGTGCTGCTTAACCAGCGGGACCCCGACTCGCCGTTGCTGCCGTCTTTTGTGCCGGATGATTACGCCAACGCCTTCCAGATGACACGCCACCTGATTCATCAGGGCGCACGGCGCGTGGCGCATATTACCGGTGAAGCATGGATGGATGCCACAAAGCAGCGTCTGGCAGGATGGCGTGCGGCGCTGGAGCAGGCGGAAATTACCGTATTGAATGAATGGGTTTGCGAAACTAACTGGCAGTTCAGTGAATCTTATCAGGCGACGCTAAAGCTGTTGGCGCTGGAAACACCACCTGATGCTATTTTTTGCGCCAGTGACTGGCTGACGATTGGATGCTATCAGGCGCTGGCGAAGCAGGGCATAGTAATTCCCGACGATATTCTGGTGGCGGGTTACGACGATCAAAAAATTTCCGAACAGTTGACACCGCCATTAACCAGTATCCAGTTACCTTACAGCGAACTGGGGCGGCTTGCCGTGGAGTATTTGTGTAACGAAGAGGATGCGGCCACCCACGTAACGCTTGCCGGGCGGTTGAAAACGCGGAAATCGAGTTTGCGGGAATAGGGGATAAAGCAGGCCGCCATGTGGCGGCCCTGAGCGTCAGGCTAACCTGACGCTAACGTTGTGAACAACCTGCGCACTGCTTATTCTGGATCTGCTGGAAGAAGTCGTTACCTTTATCGTCTACCAGAATAAAGGCCGGGAAATTTTCCACTTCGATTTTCCAGATGGCTTCCATTCCCAGTTCCGGGTACGCCACGCACGCCAGGCTCTTAATGCTCTGCTGCGCCAGCACCGCTGCCGGGCCGCCGATGCTGCCGAGATAGAAACCGCCGTGTTTATGGCAGGCGTCAGTCACCTGCTGGCTGCGGTTGCCTTTGGCCAGCATCACCATGCTTGCACCGTGCGCCTGAAGCAGGTCCACATAGGAATCCATGCGCCCGGCGGTGGTCGGACCGAGCGAGCCGGAAGCATAACCCTCCGGCGTTTTTGCCGGGCCCGCGTAGTAGATGGGATGGTCTTTTACGTACTGCGGTAGCGCTTCACCGTTATCAATCAGCTCTTTCAGCTTCGCGTGGGCGATATCCCGCGCCACGATAATCGTCCCGCTCAGCGACAGACGCGTCGACACCGGATGGGCGGAAAGCTGGGCCAGAATCTTGCTCATTGGCTGATTGAGATTGATGCTCACCACTTCGCCTTCACCCTGCTGGCGCAGATGTTCGGGAATATACTGGCCCGGATTGCTCTCCAGCTTCTCAATCCAGATCCCCTCACGGTTGATTTTCGCCTTAATATTGCGGTCCGCCGAGCAGGAAACCCCCATGCCCACCGGGCAGGAGGCCCCGTGGCGCGGCAGACGGATGACGCGAATATCGTGCGCGAAATATTTGCCGCCGAACTGTGCGCCGAGGCCGAGATTCTGCGCCTCAAGCAACAGTTCCTGCTCCAGCTGCACATCGCGGAATGCCTGGCCGTGCTCGTTGCCTTCAGTCGGCAGCCCGTCATAATAGTGGGTGGACGCCAGTTTGACCGTTTTCAGGGTCGCTTCCGCCGAGGTGCCGCCAATCACAAAAGCGATATGGTACGGCGGGCAGGCGGCGGTACCCAGCGTGCGCATCTTCTCTACGAGGTAGTTTTTCAGCTTTGCCGGGGTAATCAGCGCCTTCGTTTCCTGATAGAGGTAGGTCTTGTTGGCCGAGCCGCCGCCTTTGGCGATGCACAGAAACCTGTACTCGTCGCCATCAACGCTGTAGAGGTCGATTTGCGCCGGCAGGTTGGTGCCGGTATTGACCTCTTTATACATATCCAGCGGCGCGTTCTGCGAATAGCGCAGGTTGTCCTCGGTATAGGTGTTATAAACCCCCTGCGCCAGGGCGGCCTCATCGCCGCCGCCGGTCCATACGCGCTGGCCTTTCTTGCCCATAATAATCGCGGTGCCGGTATCCTGGCAGGTCGGCAGCACGCCTTTGGCGGCGATATCCGAGTTGCGCAGGAACTGCAGGGCCACGTATTTATCGTTTTCGCTGGCTTGCGGGTCGTTAAGGATATCGGCAACCTGCTGCTGATGAGCGGGACGAAGCATAAAGGAGGCGTCGTGGAAAGCGTGTTGTGCCAGTAGCGTTAGCGCCTGAGGTTCAACTTTCAGAATCTCCTGGCCTGCAAATTCGGCGACGGAGACGTAATCACTGCTGAGAAGATAATACTCGGTATCGTCCTTTTTCAGTGGAAAAGGATCCTGATATACAAATGGTTTATTCGACATTGTGCTCTCACTTACTGCCTGGATGATTATAATTCGGGCAGACACTCCATTTGCCCGTAGAAAAGCGAGTTAGTTGATTTTACACAATTCTTTAACAAAAACTGAGACAAAGACGACTTTTTCTTCTCCCCGGTTGCTTATCGCCCGTTTGCTGGTTTAATAGAGAGAATAATTATCAAGTGGAACAGGGATTGAGAATGCAAAAACTCATCAACTCAGTGCAAAACTACGCCTGGGGAAGTCACACCGCCTTAACCGAACTGTATGGAATTGCCAATCCAGACAACCTGCCGATGGCCGAACTGTGGATGGGAGCGCATCCGAAAAGTAGCTCGCGGATTCTGGATACTACCGGTCACCAGCGTTCGTTGCGCGAAGTGATCAACAGCGACAAAGCGGCCCTGCTCGGCGCTAAAGTGGCTGAGCGCTTCGGTGAACTCCCTTTCCTGTTCAAAGTTCTTTGTGCTTCACAGCCGCTGTCGATTCAGGTTCATCCAAACAAACAAGCTTCAGAGGTGGGATTCGCGAAAGAGAATGCCGCCGGGATCCCGCTTGATGCCGCTGAGCGTAACTATAAAGATCCGAATCACAAGCCGGAGCTGGTTTTCGCCCTGACGCCGTTCCTCGCGATGAACGCCTTCCGCGAATTTGCCGAGATCGTGAACCTGTTGCAGCCAGTGGCCGATGCTCATCCGGCTATTGCCCAGTTCCTCGCACAGCCGGACGAAGAGCATCTACGTAAGCTGTTTGCCGGCCTGCTGAATATGAAAGGCGAACAGAAGACGCATGCGCTAAGCGTCCTGCAGGTCGCGCTGGATAACGAACAGGGCGAGCCGTGGCAGACTATTCGCCTGATTGCCGAATTCTATCCGGACGATAGCGGCCTGTTCTCTCCGCTGTTGCTCAATGTCGTCAGGCTTAATCCGGGTGAGGCGATGTTCCTGTTCGCGGAAACGCCGCACGCCTACCTTCAGGGCGTGGCGCTGGAAGTGATGGCCAATTCAGACAACGTCCTGCGCGCGGGGCTGACGCCAAAGTACATCGATATTCCTGAACTGGTGGCTAACGTCAAATTTGCAGCAAAACCGGCGAACGAGCTGCTGACTCAGCCGGTCTCCCACGGAGCGACGCTGGATTTCCCGATTCCGGTTGATGATTTTGCCTTCTCCCTGCACGATCTGTCAGCACAGGCGACCACTATCGCTCAGGATAGCGCGGCGATTCTGTTCTGCGTTGAGGGTGAAGCGGTTATCACTAAAGGCGAGCAGAGTCTGGCGCTGAAGCCAGGCGAATCGGCCTTCATCGCGTGTAACGAATCGCCAGTGCAGGTGAGCGGCTCCGGGCGTGTGGCGCGCGTGTTCAATAAGCTCCAGTAATATACTGAACTTTTTAGCCACAGTTGCCAGACTTTCCCATCATGACAACACAACCAGGTGGTACCCTCCGCCTGGTTTCATTTATGGATAAATACTATGAAAAAATCGCTGGTCGTAGCAGGAGTTATCATCGCGCTGGGCGTCGTCTGGACAGGCGGAGCCTGGTACACCGGGAAACAGCTGGAAAGCCATATTGCTGCTATGGTGCAGCAGGCTAATGCCCAGTTGCAAAATAGCTTACCGCAGGCAGGCGTGGAGCTGACTTACCAAAACTATCAGCGAGGCCTGTTCAGCAGCCATTTGCAACTGGTGGTTAAACCCATTTCCGGAAAAGAGACCGGCTGGCTCGCCGCCGGGCAATCGCTGCTTTTTGACGACGTTGTCGATCACGGCCCCTTCCCGCTGTCTTCACTCAGAAACGGCAATCTCGTCCCATCAATGGCTGCCGTCAAAACCACGTTAGTCAACAATGACACCAGCAAGGCGCTGTTCAATATTGCGAAAGGCGATACGCCATTCACCATTGATACGCGTATCGCATGGAATGGCGATAATCAGTCCGCAATTGTGCTCAAACCACTGGATTACACCAACGGTGAGGAAAAAGTCACCTTCAGCGGCGGCCAGTTCCAGTTGGATGCCGACCGCGAGGGCAAAACCATCAGTCTGACCGGCGAGGCGGACAGCGGGCAGATCAACGCAGTCAACGAATATAACCAGAAAGTCCAGTTCACCTTTAATAACCTGAAGGCTGATGGCAAGACCCAATTGACCAGTTTCAACGAGCGCATTGGCAAACAAACCCTCGCGCTGGAAAAGATGTCAATTGGCGTTGAAGGCAAAGAGCTGGCGCGGTTTGAAGGAATGAAAATCGATGGCAATTCTTCGCTGACCACCGATGGTAAAGGCATTAATAGTCAACTGGATTACACCGTGAACAGCCTGAAACTGCAAAATCAGGATATCGGTGGCGGCAGGTTAACCGTGAAACTGGACAATATTGATGGCCAGGCTTTCCATCAGTTCAGTCAAAAATACAATGCCGAAGCGCAGGCGCTGATGGCGGACCCGCAACTGGCGCAGAACCGCGATCTGTATAATCAGGCGCTGGTAAAAACGTTTTTAAATTTGCTGCCGATGATGCTCAAAGGCACTCCGTCACTGACCATTTCGCCGCTGAGCTGGCACAATGCGAAAGGCGAAACCACCTTAAACCTTTCGGTTCTGTTGAAAGATCCGTCGCTGATCACCGCGCCGCCGCAAACCCTGGCGGATGAAGTGGATCGTAGCGTTAAGTCCCTCGACGGCAAGCTGGTGATCCCGGTAGCGATGGCGACAGAGTTTATGACCCGAATTGCCGGGCTTGAAGGCTACCAGCCGGCAGACGCCGCCAAACTGGCAGATCAGCAGGTGAAAGGCCTGGCGGCTATGGGGCAGATGTTCCGTATTACCACCATGGAAGATAACGCCATTACCACCAGCCTGCAGTACGCTGATGGCCAGGTGACGCTCAACGGGCAGAAAATGCCGCTGGATGAGTTTGCCGGGATGTTTGGATTAGGGCTTCCGGTATCTGAGCCAGCAGCGCCGCAAGAAGCGGTTCCGCCAGCCGCTTCACAGCAGTAAGCAACGAATAGCCCCTTACGAGGGGCTATTTCCGGGTAACCAGTCGGGGGGACATTATCTGATTTCTGGCCGTTCCCTGCCCCTCTGTCATACGCCGTAAAATACAATCCGCCAGGCTTTTTCCCATTTCACGCGCAGGGGTTATCACCCAGGTCAGCGGCAGATCGTCCAGCGCGGCTTCGGGTAATTCGGCAAATGCCGCCAGCGCGACGCGCTGTTCAAAATAGCTTTCAACACCATCTTCGCCGCTCTGCCGCCCGGCGCGCATCAGGCCAAACCATGCACCGGTAGCAATCACGCTGTTGTAGCATAACACCGCGCTAATCGTTGGATTTTTCCGTAACAGAGCCGTCATCGCTTCTGCCGCCTGCTTCTGGCTCGCATCACACTCAATCACCCATTCGCTATGAAACGGCAGACCATATTTCAGCAAAGTCGCACAGTAGCCGCCTACCCGCTCGGCACGAGTTAAAGATGAACTTTGTCCTCCCAGCCATGCAATGCGCTGATGCCCACGGCGGATCAGATGTTCGGTGACGATTTGAGCCGCCTGCATGTTATCCGGACGGATCAGATCGACATCGTCGAGATAGCTGGCTCGGGAAGCAAATACCAGCGGCATGCCAGCCTCCGCCGCCCGATCGCGCAGTTCCGCGCCCTGGTCAATCGCCCCGGCAATCACAACGCCATCAACGCCTTGCGATACCAGGGTATCAAAACGCTGGAGCATTTTTTCACCACAATGCCCTCCCTGAGTCAGGAAAACCATTTTGCCCTGAGACTCAAGCGCATCGGTCAATCCGGCAGTCATTTCCGCATAGAACGGTTTCGACAGATCGCTGACAATCAGGCCGATAACGCCACTCTGCCCGCCGCGCAGAGATGCCGCCTGCCGGTTACGCACAAAGCCTAATTGCTCAATCGCATGATTGACACGCTCGCCGGTTGCCGACGAGATACGTCCTTTGCCGCTCAGCACCAGCGATACCGTACTGACCGATACCCCCGCCGCCTGCGCGACATCATTAATGGTGATTTTCTTCGCGATAGCCATAACTTCAGGCCGACTCCCTTTGGCTGTCGATAAAACGTTTTATCATCATGCTCTCTTTATAAACCTTATTATCGCTTGAATATGTGATTTTTATCGCACTAAAAAAAGGTAAAACGTTTTATCTTGCCGTCACGTTACCTCCTACCAATAACATAAAGAACCGGGATTCGTGTTATGACGACGAAAACAGCAACCAAAATTACGATGTGGGAATTTTTCCAGCAGTTAGGGAAAACCTTTATGTTGCCCGTGGCGCTCCTCTCCTTTTGCGGGATCATGCTGGGGATCGGCAGCTCTTTAAGTAGCCATGATGTTCTTACTCTCCTGCCATGGCTGGATCTGCCGCTGCTACAGGCGGTGTTTGTGTGGATGAGTAAAATCGGCTCATTCGCCTTCAGCTTTCTGCCCGTGATGTTCTGTATCGCCATTCCATTGGGTCTGGCCCGTGAAAACAAAGGCGTTGCCGCTTTCGCTGGTTTTGTTGGTTATGCCGTCATGAACCTCGCGGTTAACTTCTGGCTGACAGCAAAGGGGATTCTGCCAACCACCGATGCTGCTGTTCTTAAAGCCCATAACATTCAGAATATTATTGGCATTCAATCCATCGACACCGGGATCCTCGGCGCGGTGATCGCCGGGATCATCGTCTGGATGCTGCATGAGCGTTTTCACACTATCCGTCTGCCGGACGCGCTCGCCTTTTTCGGCGGCACCCGTTTTGTGCCGATCATTACCACCGTGGTTCTCGGCTTAATCGGCCTCGTTATTCCTCTTGTATGGCCGGTATTCGCTATGGGCATAAATGCTCTCGGCCGCATTATCAATAGTGCGGGTGATTTTGGCCCGATGATTTTCGGCACCGGGGAACGGTTACTCCTCCCTTTCGGCCTGCACCACATCCTGGTGGCGCTGATTCGTTTTACCGAAGCGGGAGGAACGATGGACGTTTGCGGTCACAGCGTCAGCGGCGCGTTGACTATTTTCCAGGCGCAGCTGAGCTGTCCGACCACCCACGGCTTCTCTGAAAGCGCAACCCGTTTCCTTTCACAAGGAAAAATGCCGGCATTCCTCGGCGGTCTGCCGGGTGCGGCGCTGGCGATGTATCACTGCGCTCGCCCGGAAAACCGCCATAAAATTAAGGGGCTGTTGATTTCCGGCGTCATCGCCTGCGTGGTTGGCGGCACCACTGAACCGCTGGAGTTTTTATTCCTGTTTGTCGCTCCGGTGTTGTACGTTATCCACGCCTTGCTGACCGGTCTTGGCTTCACCATGATGGCTGTCCTCGGGGTTACTATCGGCAACACCGACGGTAACATTATCGACTTTGTGGTCTTCGGCATTCTCCATGGCCTGTCCACCAGGTGGTACATGGTACCGGTTGTCGCGGCAATCTGGTTTGCGGTTTACTACGGCATCTTCCGTTTCGCCATCACCCGCTTTAACCTGAAAACGCCAGGGCGCGATGTTGAAACTCATAGTACATTTGAGAAGGCCGTCACCAGCGTCACCGGAAAATCAGGTTATAACGTTCCGGCAATTCTGGCGGCGCTCGGCGGCGCGGAAAATATCGTTTCTCTCGATAATTGCATTACCCGTCTGCGCCTGTCAGTGAACGATATGAGCAAAGTCGATAGTGCTGCGCTGAAAGCGAATCGCGCTATCGGTGTTGTGCAGCTTAACCAGCACAACCTGCAGGTGGTTATTGGCCCGCAGGTACAGTCTGTGAAAGATGAAATGGCCGTCCTGATGAATACCGTCGAGGCATAAGCTCCGCCCCCTCTGTCATGAGGGGGTGATGATTAAGGAAATTCTGATGTTTGATTTTTCAACACCGGTTGATCGTCATGGAACCTGGTGTACGCAGTGGGATTATGTTGCCGATCGCTTTGGCGCGGCCGATCTGTTGCCGTTTACTATCTCAGATATGGATTTCACCACCGCGCCTTGCATTCTTGATGCCGTCAGCAAACGGCTGGCGCACGGCGTTTTTGGTTATAGCCGCTGGAAAAACGAGGAATTTCTCAACGCGGTGACGCATTGGTTCGCCAGCCGTTTTCATAGCCCAATCGACCGCGAAGTCATTGTTTACGGGCCATCGGTTATCTATATGGTGGCGGAGATGATTCGCCAGTGGTCAGAGATCGGTGACGGTATCGTGGTACACACGCCGGCCTACGACGCCTTTTATAAAACCATCGAAAGCAACCAGCGGCGCCTTGTCCCGGTTCCGCTAACGCGCAATAACAATCAGTGGCACTGCGATATGGCGCAGATGGAACGGGTACTGGCTGAGCCGCGCAATACCGTACTGCTGCTGTGTAGCCCACACAACCCGACCGGCAAGGTGTGGACCGGCGAAGAGCTCGCAATCCTGTCACGGCTGTGTGAAAAGCACGGCGTGAAAGTGATTAGCGACGAGATCCATATGGATATGGTGTGGGACGGGCATCAGCACACGCCGTGGTGCGATGTCGCCCGCAGCCCGTGGGCGCTCTTCACTTCCGGCTCGAAAAGCTTCAATATACCGGCTTTTACTGGCGCATACGGGATGATTGACGATCCCGCCGTGCGTGAAAGCTATCTACATGCGCTTAAAAACCGCGATGGCCTCTCTTCTCCTTCCGTGCCGGCGCTGGTCGCGCATATTGCTGCCTATCGCGAAGGCGCGCCCTGGCTGGATGCCCTGCGTGGATACCTGCAAGAAAATATGCGCTATATCGCCCACCAGCTGAATCAGGCGTTTCCTGAACTGAACTGGCGCCCACCGCAGGCAACTTATCTGGCGTGGATTGATCTGCGGCCGCTGGCCATTGATGACCGCTCCCTGCAAAGAGCGTTAATTGAGGAGCAGAAGGTCGCCATCATGCCCGGCGACACCTACGGAGATGAGGGAAAGGGTTTTGTCCGCCTGAACGCCGGGTGCCCGCGCGCGAAGCTGGAAAAGGGTGTACAAGGGTTGATTGCCGCCCTGCGCGGGTTGCATTAACTGAGGAACGCGGAGACGGTTCAGCGCTTAACTCATCGCGCAAACGGTGATTGATATCAGGGTTTGTAAAGGCCACCAACAACAGTGAGTGGCCTTTGGTATGCGCTTTATTGTTCAATTTGATCCTGTCGAGTGTTTTTAGGCACTAAGCAGCGTATTATCGCATCTCTTCAACCCGCTACGGGTAATACCTTCTGAGTTCAGAGGCATTTTCATGAAATGGCAACAATTCAAACAAACATGGATGATTAAATTCTGGTCACCCGTTCCCGCTGTTATCGCTGCAGGCATTCTCTCCACCTACTACTTCGGCATTACCGGCACCTTCTGGGCCGTGACCGGTGAATTCACCCGCTGGGGCGGGCAATTACTGCAACTGGTCGGCGTGCATAGTGAAGAATGGGGCTACTATAAACTGATTCATCTTGACGGCACACCGCTCACCCGAATCGATGGCATGATGATTATCGGCATGTTTGGCGGCTGTTTCGCCGCCGCACTGTGGGCGAATAACGTTAAGCTACGTTTTCCCCGCAGCCGGATTCGTATTCTTCAGGCCGTCGCTGGCGGGATTATCGCCGGTTTCGGCGCCCGTCTGGCAATGGGCTGCAATCTGGCCGCCTTCTTCACCGGTATTCCGCAATTTTCTCTGCACGCCTGGTTTTTTGCTATCGCGACCGCCATCGGCACCTGGTTCGGCGCTCGCTTTACGCTCCTGCCCGTCTTTCGTATCCCGGTTAAGATGCAGAAAGTGTCGCAAGCGTCACCGCTGACGCAAAAACCTGACCAGGCTCGACGTCGTTTCCGCTACGGGATGGTGGTCTTTTTCGCCATGATCGCCTGGGGGCTGTTGACTGCGGCTAACCACCCCAAACTCGGTATGGCGCTGTTGTTTGGCGTAGGATTCGGGCTGCTTATCGAACGGGCGCAAATTTGTTTTACTTCCGCCTTCCGCGACATGTGGATCACCGGTCGCACCAATATGGCGAAAGCGATTATTTTCGGTATGGCCGCCAGCGCTATCGGTATCTTCAGCTACGTGCAACTGGGTATGGAACCGAAAATTATGTGGGCGGGGCCGAATGCGGTTATCGGCGGTCTGTTATTTGGTTTCGGCATTGTGCTGGCAGGCGGTTGCGAAACCGGCTGGATGTATCGTGCGGTAGAGGGCCAGGTGCATTACTGGTGGGTTGGTCTGGGCAACGTTATCGGATCAACTATCCTCGCATACTACTGGGACGGACTCTCTCCGGCGCTGGCCACGCACTGGGATAAAGTCAACCTTCTGGCGGCCTTTGGCCCTTTCGGCGGCCTGCTGGTGACCTATCTTTTGTTACTGATCGCGCTGATACTGGTTATCGTCTGGGAAAAGCGTTTTTTCCGCCGGAAACCCTTTGCCACAACGGCCATTAAGGAGACAGCATGAAAACTTTCGTTCCTGATTATCGCCTTGATATGGTTGGCGAACCCTGCCCTTATCCGGCTATCGCCACCCTTGAAGCCTTGCCTTCATTAAAGAAAGGCGAGATTCTGGAAGTGGTCAGCGACTGTCCCCAGTCGATTAACAATATTCCGCTGGATGCGAAAAATCACGGCTATACGGTACTTGATATTCAACAGGACGGGCCAACCATCCGCTATTTGATTCAAAAATAGCGATAAAAAGCCGGTAGCGAGCTACCGGCTTCAGATTGCTAAAAAAGTGTCTTTTTCTGTAATTTCCCGGCAGCGCTTCGCTTGCCGGGCCGACAAAAAATCCTGTATTTAACCTTAACGCTACCAGCCTTTAACCGCATCGCCTTTGTACAGTGTTTCTGCAGCGGTTGCGACTTCATCGCTTTGATAGGCTTTAACCAGATTTTTCACTTTTTCGCTGTCTTTATTTTCGATCCGGCTGGCAAAAATATTCACATAAGGTGAATCTTTACTTTCAACAATCAGACCGTTACGCGACGGCGATAACCCCACCTGACTGGAAAAAGTGGTGTTAATAATCGCCAGCGTTATCTGCTTATCGTCCAGCGAACGAGTGAGCTGCGGCGCTTCGATCTCGATGATTTTTAGCTTTTTCGGGTTGCTAATGATATCCAGCGACGTTGGCAACAGCCCTACGCCATCCTTAAGCTTTATAAGCCCCTGTTTTTGCAAAAGAAGCAGTGAACGCCCGAGATTGGTGGGATCGTTCGGCACCGCGACCTGCGCACCATCCGGCAGTTGCGCGATCGCGCTGATTTTCTTCGAGTAGGCAGCTATCGGATAAACGAATGTCCTGCCGACCGGAACCAGCTTATAACCGCGCTCCTGAATCTGTTTGTCGAGATAGGGCTTGTGCTGGAAAGCGTTGACATCCAGATCGCCATTGTTGAGCGCCTCGTTGGGCTGAACGAAATCAGTAAAGGTCACCACCTCAACGTCGAGGTTGTACTTCTCTTTCGCCACCTTCTGCGCCACCGCCCATACATCCTGGTCAACGCCAGCCATGATGCCGACTTTGATATGATTAGGGTCCTGCTCTCCCGGTTTGCAGGCAGCCAACAGCAGCGTACTGGCTACAACCAGCGGTACCGCGAATTTCTTTAACGTGAAAATCATATTCCCAGAGTCCTTTTTAAAATAGCCCGCTACTCAGCGCGGGGAAAAATAGCACTGGAGACTATAGAAAATTTGACAGGCAAAATTAAATACGGATTGACTATGATTAATAGCGTTTTGCTATGAACAATTTCCTTGCCAGAATAATTTTCATCCTGGCTATCCGCGCCACCGCCGGCATACAGATAACGTGAAGTATGACGACGATATGACTCTGATGTACAATGGTGCGCACTTTAACTAAAAAGAGTGCGCCCATGATTGATTTAACTTTGCCATTAACCGACATCCATCGCCACCTTGATGGCAATATCCGGGCCCAAACCATCCTCGATCTTGGCCGTCAGTTTAACCTGCCTCTTCCGGCAACCACTCTCGACACACTGCGTCCACATGTACAGGTCACCAGCAATGAGCCTGACCTGGTCAGCTTTCTCTCTAAGCTTGACTGGGGGGTGAAAGTGCTGGCCTCTCTGGAAGCCTGCCGCCGCGTCGCTTATGAAAACCTCGAAGATGCCGCGCAAAACGGCCTGCATTATGTCGAACTCCGCTTCTCTCCACGCTATATGGCAATGACCCACCAGCTCCCGGTAGCGGGCGTTGTGGAAGCGGTGATCGCTGGCGTAAAAGAAGGCAGCCGCGACTTTAACGTCGAAGCGCGGCTGATCGGTATCCTGAGCCGCACCTTCGGTGAAGCGGCCTGTCAGGAAGAACTGGAAGCCCTGCTCGCCCATCGTGAAGGCATTACCGCCCTTGATCTGGCCGGGGATGAACTCGGCTTCCCTGGACATCGGTTTATCGACCACTTTAGCCGCGCGCGTGATGCAGGCTGGCGTATCACCGTACATGCGGGCGAAGCGGCTGGACCGGAAAGCATCTGGCAGGCAATTCGCGAACTCGGTGCGGAACGTATTGGTCACGGCGTAAAGGCGGTGCAGGATCCGGCGCTGATGGATTTTCTTGCCGCACAGAGAATCGGTATTGAGTCCTGCCTGACGTCAAATATTCAGACCAGCACCGTGCCATCGCTGGCTCAGCATCCGCTGAAAACCTTCCTGGAACAGGGTGTACTGGCCTGTATTAACACCGATGATCCCGCCGTTCAGGGCGTCGATATTATCCACGAATATACCGTCGCTGCCCCGGCTGCCGGGCTGAGTCAGGAGCAGATTCGCCAGGCGCAGATCAATGGCCTGGAACTGGCGTTTTTAAGCCAGCAAGAAAAAAACGCGCTCATTGCGCACGTACGGCAAAGCGCATAGTCGCGCCATTCCCCGTTCCTGGACGGGGAATGCGCTTTTCAGGAGCGAGAGGCACGCCGTACCGTTAATTCAGGCACAGCGTCGCCCGGTGCCTTGCCGACTCCAGCCCAAGTTCTATCAACTCCATTATCTGGATAGCCTGACTCGCCGGGACCGGATTATCACCTACGCCATTAAGGGCGTCGCGAATGGCGGCATAATATGCGGGATAATTTCCCGGCTGCGTGAGCCACGACGCTTCGGTTCGCTCTTCACCGTCTACCCGAGTCAATACCCCATCGCGCATATCGTATCCCCAGTCCTCTTGCGGCAGGCGTTCACCGCTTTTCAGCCGCGCCTCCTGCGGGTCGAGGCCATATTTAACATAGCTTCCCCGTGAGCCATGAATAATATAACGAGCCGTTTCCGCCGCTGCCAGCAACGTGCCGTGCAGCACCACACGGCGCTGTGGATAAGCTAACACGGCATGAAAATAGTCGGTGGACTGGGAGCCCGGCCGCAATTGCGCCAGATCGACGCTCAAGCTGACCGGCAGGCCAAAGAGATTAATCGCCTGATCGAGGAGGTGCGGGCCAAGATCGTACCAGATACCGCTACCTGGCCCGCCTTGTTCGCGCCAGCGATTACGCACCTGCGGACGATAGCGATCAAAATGCGATTCAAAATAGCCGATTTCACCGAGTAAACCGTCATTAATCAGCGCCTTCACCGTGAGAAAATCGCTATCCCAGCGACGATTATGGAAGACGGACAGCAGCCGCCCTGTAGCTTTCGCAATAACCTCAAGCTCACGAGCTTGTGACAGTGTCACGGTAAAAGGCTTATCCACCACAACGTGCTTCCCCGCTTCCAGCGCGGCTCTGGCCAGCGGAAAATGGGTATCGTTTGGCGTAGGAATAACCAGTAGATCCAGCGTTGGGTCGTGAAAAAGTTGCGCTGGCTGCGACACCACCTTCACCATCGGCCAGTCAGCCAGAACCTTGCTTTCATCACTGCTGGAAATCGCTGCCAGCGTCATTCCCGGTGTACCGCTGATCAGTGGCGCATGAAAAGTTTTACTTGCATAACCGTAACCGATTAATCCCACCCGAATAGCATCACTCATTTCTCGGCCCCTTTATCGAAAGATAATTTTGTCACCATAACCTCCGCATCAGCCAGCTCCTGCCGACGGGTTAGACTAATTGCAATTGCTCACCTTTACGCCAGTTGTGCAACAATAATCCGCTAACACTTGCGTTGTTTCAGTCATTTAGTACCATTCTGGTCTGGTTCACTGCTGTTGTAGAGTTATGGAAAACGTTTTTAATCGTATTGTAGAACTTATTGGCTGGATTGTTTTGGGCGTTTCATCCTTGCTTTTAGTTATTGCTCACCATATTGATAACTACCAATCTCCGCCTGCCGTTGATGCTGCCCGGACAACGCCGTTAGCGAAATAAAGCCGTTCCGCTTCGCCGCCGGGCAATCGCTTCAGAAACGGACTGTCCGGCGGCGTGCTTAATGGTGACAACAGCGGTATACGCCGTTCAACAACCAAACCTGGCGCGCAAATGGAAAAAGCGTTTTTTGCGACCAAAACGTTATTGCCAGCCGAGGCGAACAGCGTTAATCTTCTCTTCCAGGCGCCACCCGGCGCCTGATTCAGTTCTGGAATATTCTTAAATTTCTTTTTACCAGGCCAGAAACATCATCTGTTCTTGTCATAGGTATTTACAACCGAAATAATTCCATACAGTCAGCCCGAAAAGGAACTGCTGGTTGAGAACAGGTTTACTAAGAATTGGTATATTCTACTTTTTATTCCCATTATAAAATGGATACGCAAATGACCGTTCAGGACTACTTATTAAAATTCCGTAAAATCAGTTCACTGGAAAGTCTGGAAAAACTTTTTGACCATCTCAACTATTCCCTTACCGACAGTGAAGAGATCGTCAACATGTATCGCGCCGCCGATCATCGTCGGGCGGAGCTGGTTTCCGGCGGTAAATTGTTCAACATAGGCGAAGTCCCTAAATCCGTCTGGCGCTACGTGCAATAAAAGACGGTAATCATTCATGCCCGTTGCTTATACTTTCCGTCCGGCGTTTTATTTACATTGACTAAATAATTTACCTTTGCGGACAAAAAATACGCAGGCGCTTTTTAAACAACGCGGTGCACCCCAAAAACGAGAAGGGCATCACCGGCCGAACGGCATGATAAATCAGCCGGAAGCGGATTAAACACGACTTGCGGCGGCCCGAAGGGCGAAACCCATGGATGGGGTGAATAACCGTAATCAAGAAACACCACACCCCGCAACCCGAAGTATGGCGGGAATCATTTGCATTGAATTCAGGAGTCACAATGTCCTCGCACTCTGCGGAACGTATTGGCGGATGGCTACTTGCGCCGCTGGCATGGCTACTGGTTGCCTTACTTAGCGCCTCATTATCATTGCTTATTTTTGCTCATGCGCTGATCTCTTCTCAGACTTATGCATTACTGAGCGATATGAGTAGCGGACATCTTGCGCTGTGGATTGCATCGCTGATATTCGCCGCTGCCATGTGGTATTATACGCTGTGGCTGACCATTGCCTTCTTCAAACGGCGGAAAATTGTGCCAAAACACTATATCATCTGGTTACTGATAACCCTGTTGCTGGCGATAAAAGCTTTCGCTTTCTCTCCGGTGACGGATACTCTGGCGCTGCGCCAGCTACTGTTCCCCCTGCTTGCGGCGGCGCTGCTGGCGCCTTACTTCAGGCGCTCCCGGCGCGTTAAGCGAACCTTTGTGAATCCGTAATAACCACACAGTTAACCTATTGTCGCCGGTATTGATTTATTCGATAATAGCGGGCTATTTCTATTTCAGGTCGAATGATGGCTGATTATTTACTGCTCTTTATTGGCACTGTCCTTGTTAACAACTTCGTGCTGGTGAAGTTCCTTGGATTGTGCCCGTTTATGGGGGTTTCCAAAAAACTGGAAACCGCGATGGGGATGGGTCTCGCCACCACATTTGTGATGACCCTGGCCTCGATTTGCGCCTGGCTGATCGATACCTGGATCCTTATCCCGCTCGACCTGATCTACTTGCGCACGCTGGCTTTTATCCTCGTCATCGCCGTCGTGGTGCAGTTCACCGAGATGGTGGTACGCAAAACCAGCCCGGCACTGTATCGCCTGTTAGGCATTTTCTTGCCGCTAATCACCACCAACTGTGCGGTGCTTGGCGTTGCGCTGTTAAACATTAACCTTGGACATAATTTCCTGCAATCAGCGCTGTACGGCTTCGCTGCCGCGGTAGGCTTTTCATTGGTGATGGTGCTGTTCGCCGCCATTCGCGAACGTCTGGTGGTTGCGGATGTTCCGGCCCCCTTTCGCGGCAATGCGATTGCATTGATTACCGCCGGTTTAATGTCTCTGGCATTTATGGGCTTTAGTGGTTTGGTGAAGTTGTAATGAACGCTGTCTGGATAGCCGTGATCGCGCTTAGCCTGCTTGGTCTGATTTTCGGCTTAATTCTGGGATACGCCTCACGCCGTTTCGCGGTGGAAGATGACCCGGTGGTTGAAAAAATCGATGCGTTGCTCCCGCAGAGCCAGTGTGGTCAGTGCGGTTACCCTGGCTGCCGCCCCTACGCGGAGGCCGTTGGCACCCAGGGAGAGAAAATTAACTGTTGCGCACCCGGCGGCGAAGCGGTGATGCTCAAAATCGCCGAACTGCTGAACGTTGACCCGCAACCCATTGATGGCGATGAACAAGAGTCAGCGCCTGCCCGAATGCTGGCAGTAATCGACGAAGCGAACTGCATCGGCTGCACGAAATGCATTCAGGCCTGTCCTGTCGACGCCATTGTCGGCGCGACCCGCGCCATGCATACGGTGATGAGCGACATCTGCACCGGGTGTAATCTTTGCGTGGCCCCTTGTCCGACGCAATGTATCGAATTGCGCCCGGTTGCCGCGATGACAGCAAGCTGGAAATGGGATCTTCAAACCATTCCGGTACGCAATATTCCTGTGGAACAACATGTTTAAGTTATTTTCCGCTTTTCGCAAAGACAACATCTGGGATTTCAACGGCGGCATTCATCCGCCTGAAATGAAAACCCAGTCCAACGGTACGCCGCTGCGCCAGGTTCCTCTGCCGCAGCGTTTTGTCATTCCGTTGAAACAACATATTGGCGATGAAGGGGTTCTGTGCGTACAGCCCGGCGATCGTGTGCTGCGCGGCCAACCATTGACGCGCGGCTGGGGCAAAATGCTGCCCGTTCACGCCCCGACCTCCGGTACGGTGACGGCTATCGCGCCCCACTCGACCGCCCATCCTTCTGCGCTGGCGGAGATGAGCGTCATTATTGATGCCGACGGCGAAGATCGCTGGATTGAACGCGACGGCTGGAGTGATTACCAGAATAGATCCCGTGAAGAGCTGATTGAGCGCATTCATCAGTTCGGCGTCGCCGGTCTGGGCGGCGCCGGTTTCCCGACCGGATCGAAGCTGCGCGGTGGCGGCGATAAAATTGAGACATTAATTATCAACGCCGCCGAGTGCGAGCCCTATATCACCGCCGATGATCGCCTGATGCAGGACTGTGCGGCGCAGATTGTTGAAGGTATCCGCATCCTTGCCCATATCCTGCAACCGCGTCAGGTGCTGATCGGTATTGAGGATAATAAACCGCAGGCGATTTCAATGCTGCGGGCGGTACTGGCCAACACGCATGGTATTTCACTGCGCGTGATCCCGACAAAATACCCCTCCGGCGGCGCGAAACAACTGACGCAAATTCTGACCGGGAAACAGGTACCTCACGGTGGCCGCTCCTCCGATATCGGCGTGTTAATGCAAAACGTCGGCACGGCCTATGCGGTAAAACGCGCGGTGGTGGACGGTGAACCGCTGACAGAACGCGTTGTAACGCTCACTGGTGAAGCGGTTGCGCGTCCGGGTAACGTCTGGGCGCGTCTCGGTACCCCGGTCAGCCATCTGCTAAAAGACGCCGGTTTCTGTCCCGGCACTGAACAAATGGTCATTATGGGCGGCCCGTTAATGGGCTTTACCCTGCCCTGGCTCGATGTGCCGGTGGTAAAAATCACCAACTGCCTGCTCGCGCCATCGGCCAGCGAAATGGGTGAAGCGGCGGAGGAAAAAGGCTGCATCCGTTGCAGCGCTTGCGCTGACGCCTGCCCGGCCGATCTCCTGCCGCAGCAATTATACTGGTTCAGTAAAGGCCAGCAGCACGACAAAGCCATCAGCCACAATCTGCAAGACTGCATTGAGTGCGGCGCCTGCGCCTGGGTATGCCCGAGTAATATCCCGCTGGTACAGTATTTCCGTCAGGAGAAAGCCGAGATCAGCGCCATTGCGCAAGAAGAGAAGCGCGCAGCGGAAGCAAAAGCGCGCTTCGAAGCGCGACAGGCGCGTCTGGAGCGAGATAAAGCAGCGCGTCTGGCGCGTCATAAGCAAGCAGCCGTACAACCGGCAGCCAAAGATCAGGATGCCATCAATGCCGCCCTCGCCCGCGTGCGCGACAAGCAGCGTGATGCTGCGCAGCCGATAGTGGTGCAGCCAGGTGCAAAACCGGATAACAGTGAAGCTATCGCCGCGCGTGAAGCCCGTAAGGCCGAGGCTCGCGCCCGCAAGGCGGCGCAGCTGACGGCTGCGGCTGAACCCGCCGCAACCGAACTGCCCGCTGCCGACGTTGACCCGCGTAAAGCCGCCATCGAAGCCGCCATTGCCCGGGCGAAGACGCGTAAAGTAGCGCAGCAGACCGAGGCGGCTGAGCCTGCTGCAACCGAACCGCCCGCTGCTGACGTTGACCCGCGTAAAGCCGTCGTCGAAGCCGCCATTGCCCGCGCTAAAGCGCGTAAAGCAGCGCAGCAGGCCGAGGCGGCTGAGCCCACCGCAGCTGAACCGCCCGCTGCTGACGTTGACCCGCGTAAAGCCGCCGTCGAAGCCGCCATTGCCCGCGCTAAAGCGCGTAAAGCAGCGCAGCAGGCCGAGCTAACTGAGCCCGCCGCAACCGAACCGCCCGCTGCCGACGTTGATCCGCGCAAAGCCGCCGTCGAGGCCGCCATTGCCCGGGCGAAGGCGCGTAAAGCAGGGCAACAAAATGCAGTTCCCACGTCGGCAGCCAATGACGACGCCCGTAAAGCGGCAGTCGCTGAAGCAATCGCCCGCGTTCAGGCCCGGAAAGCATCCCGGCAGGCAGTTAACGAGGATTAAATGGTTTTCAGAATCGCAAGTTCCCCTTATACCCACAATCAGCGCCAGACTTCCCGCATTATGCTGCTGGTGCTGCTCGCCACCGTACCTGGTATTGTGGTTCAGACCTGGTTTTTCGGCTGGGGCACGGTATTACAAATTATCCTCGCCGCTTTAACGGCCTGGGGCGCCGAAGCCGCCATCCTCAGGCTGCGTAAACAAAATATTCCCGCGATCCTTGCTGACAATTCAGCGCTGCTGACCGGTCTGCTGCTGGCGATCAGTATCCCACCCTTTACCCCATGGTGGATGATTATCTTAGGTACAGCCTTCGCAGTGATTATTGCCAAACAATTGTACGGCGGTTTGGGTCATAACCCATTTAACCCGGCGATGATTGGCTATGTAGTGCTGCTGATCTCCTTCCCCGTACAGATGACATCCTGGCTCCCGCCGCACGAGATCGCCGCGACTATTCCGGGCTTCCGTGATGCACTGCATATTATTTTTACCGGGAGCACCACCACGGGCGGCGATATCAATAGCCTGCGGATCGACATTGACGGCATCAGCCAGGCGACGCCGCTGGATACCTTTAAAACGTCGCTGCATGCGGGTCATCAGGTAAAAGAGATCCTGCAATATCCTATTTATGGCGGTGCACTGGCTGGCCTCGGCTGGCAATGGGTCAATGTGGCCTGGCTGGCGGGCGGCGTGTTCCTGCTTTGGCAGAAGGCCATCCGCTGGCATATTCCGCTGAGCTTCCTGCTAAGCCTTACCGTTTGCGCCACATTGGGATGGTTATTTTCACCGGATAGCCTCGCCTCGCCGCAGATTCATCTGTTGTCCGGCGCGACCATGCTGGGCGCATTCTTTATCCTGACCGACCCGGTGACAGCCTCCACCACCAATCGGGGACGTCTGATTTTTGGCGCCCTGGCAGGGCTTTTGGTATGGTTGATTCGCAGCTTTGGCGGTTATCCTGACGGTGTGGCCTTTGCCGTGCTGCTGGCGAATATTACCGTTCCGTTGATCGATCACTACACGCGCCCGCGCGTGTACGGCCACCGCTGAGGACCCGAACATGTTAAAAAGCATGCGTAAACACGGTATCACGCTGGCGCTCTTTGCCGCAGGGTCTACCGGGCTGACGGCGGCCATCAATGAACTGACCAAAAGTACAATTGAAGGCCAGGCCAGCCTGCAGCAAAAAGCCCTGTTCGACCAGGTGATGCCCGCGAATCTTTACAACAACGATTTGCTGAAAAACTGCTACCTGGTTAGCGCGCCGGCACTGGGTAAAGGCCAGCATAAAATATGGATTGCGCAAAACGATGGGCGGCCAGTAGGGGCAGTGATGGAAGCCACCGCGCCGGACGGCTATTCTGGCGCTATTCAGCTCCTGGTCGCCGCTGATTTTAACGGTACGGTGCTGGGAACCCGCGTCACAGAGCATCACGAAACGCCGGGGCTGGGTGATAAAATCGAACTCAGAATTTCTGACTGGATCACCCTGTTTGCCGGTAAAGTGATCCACGGGCCCAGCGACAGTCACTGGGCGGTAAAAAAAGATGGCGGCGATTTTGACCAGTTTACCGGGGCCACGATTACTCCCCGCGCGGTGGTCAACGCCGTTAAGCGCGCCGGGCTCTATGCCCAAACGCTGCCGACGCAGATTTCCGCATTCACGTCCTGTGGAGACTAGACCATGAGTGAAGTAAAAGACGTTATTGTTCAGGGGTTGTGGAAAAACAACTCCGCACTGGTCCAGTTGCTGGGGATGTGCCCTCTGCTGGCCGTCACCTCTACCGCCACCAACGCCCTTGGGCTTGGGCTGGCGACCACCCTGGTACTGACGCTGACGAACCTGACCATCTCCAGCCTGCGCCGCTGGACGCCTGCGGAAATCCGTATTCCGATTTACGTGATGATCATCGCGTCGGTGGTGAGCGTGGTGCAGATGTTGATTAATGCTTACGCCTTTGGCCTTTACCAGTCGCTGGGGATCTTTATCCCGCTTATCGTCACCAACTGCATTGTGGTCGGGCGCGCGGAGGCCTTCGCCGCGAAAAACAACCCGGCGCTGTCAGCGCTGGATGGATTTTCAATCGGAATGGGGGCAACCTGCGCCATGTTTGTCCTCGGTTCAATGCGCGAAATTCTTGGGAACGGCACCCTGTTTGACGGCGCCGATAGCCTGCTCGGCAGTTGGGCCAAAGCGCTGCGGATCGAAGTATTTCATACCGACACGCCGTTCCTGCTGGCGATGCTGCCGCCGGGCGCATTTATTGGCCTCGGCATGATGCTGGCGGTAAAATATCTCATTGATGAACGTAGCAAACAGCGCAAAGCAAACGCGGTACAAACCGGTATCGCCGCACCTACTGATGTGACGGGAAAAGCATAGGATGAATAAGAGTAAACGCCTTGAGATCCTCATCCGACTCAGGGATAACAACCCGCACCCCACTACCGAACTGAATTTTAACTCGCCGTTTGAGTTACTCATCGCCGTACTGCTCTCAGCACAGGCGACCGATGTCAGCGTCAATAAAGCGACGGCAAAACTTTATCCACGCGCCAACACCCCTGCGGCGATGCTGGAGCTGGGCGTTGAGGGTGTAAAATCGTATATCAAGACCATCGGTCTTTTTAACAGCAAAGCGGAAAATGTCATTAAAACCTGCCGGATCCTGCTTGAACAGCATAATGGTGAAGTACCGGAGGATCGGGCGGCGCTTGAGGCGCTACCTGGCGTCGGGCGAAAAACCGCCAATGTAGTGCTGAATACCGCTTTCGGCTGGCCGACGATTGCCGTCGATACGCATATTTTCCGCGTTTGTAATCGGACACAATTTGCGCCGGGCAAGAACGTTGAGCAGGTCGAAGAAAAACTGTTAAAAGTCGTTCCTGCCGAATTCAAGGTAGATTGCCACCATTGGTTAATTCTGCATGGTCGTTACACCTGCGTTGCCCGCAAACCGCGCTGCGGCTCCTGCCTGATTGAAGACCTTTGTGAGTTCAAAGAGAAGGTTTATCCCTGAAAGCAGACAGAGCCATCACCCGCCGTTTGGCAATGGCTCTGTTTAGCGACGCATTTTTATGCTGCTTTCGCAATAAAGCCGTTTTAAACCGGCGATTATTCTCTTATATAACCAATTATCAGATTATTGGTTTTTTTAAGAGATAAAATTTCTATGCATTTGTCCCCCTCTTCATTCTGCACAAGTATTGTTGATATCTTGTTACTGAACTCAGAGGCAGCATGACCGATTACAGTTCCTACAGGCCACAATCCGAAATAATAAACCATTAATTTTTTCTATTTCAACTCATATCCCTGGATAAACACCTTATCAGCAGAATATATACCCACCACATAGAAAAAATTCCATCCAATAAGATAAAAACGCTATCATTAGCACATGGTCGAAATTTAACTCTGCATAACATTTAAATCAGCCGAGTATTATAACGTTAAAGAGATATGTAACAGATCATTACAAAACACTTGCCTGAACCACCAGGATAGTGAACATTACCTGCCGTTTTTCCTCCAGAATAACTATAAAGGCGATGCGCTTCGCAGACGTCGCCCTGAACACCCCCCTTAAGACGGGACGTAAAAAAAGAGGTATTTGTGTCTACTGCAAACAATAAACCAACAGAAAGCGTGAGTTTGAACGCTTTCAAACAGCCACGCTCGTTCTATCTCATCTTCTCTATTGAGTTATGGGAGCGTTTTGGTTTCTATGGCCTACAAGGAATTATGGCCGTCTACCTGGTTAAGCAACTGGGTATGTCAGAAGCGGACTCGATCACCCTGTTCTCCTCCTTTAGCGCGCTGGTCTACGGCCTCGTCGCCATCGGCGGCTGGCTGGGGGACAAAATACTGGGTACCAAACGCGTTATTATGCTCGGCGCCATCGTTCTGGCTATCGGCTATGCTCTG
Source organism: Klebsiella indica (assembly GCF_005860775.1). GTDB lineage: Bacteria > Pseudomonadota > Gammaproteobacteria > Enterobacterales > Enterobacteriaceae > Klebsiella > Klebsiella indica. Next base: position 139,565 of record NZ_VCHQ01000003.1, on the reverse strand, counting down.
GTCTCCTGGTCGGGTCACAATACTTCCATTGTGTATGTCGGCATGGCGACTATCGCCGTCGGCAACGGCTTGTTTAAAGCCAACCCGTCATCACTGCTCTCCACCTGCTATGATAAGAACGACCCCCGTCTGGACGGCGCATTTACGATGTACTATATGTCCGTCAATATTGGTTCCTTCTTCTCTATGCTGGCAACGCCCTGGCTGGCCGCAAAATTTGGCTGGAGCGTGGCGTTCGCGCTGAGCTTTGTTGGACTGATGATTACCATCGTAAACTTTGCTTTTTGTCAGCGCTGGGTTAAGCAGTACGGTTCCAAACCTGATTTTGAACCGCTGCATGTGGGTAAACTGCTGGCCACTATCGCTGGCGTCGTGGTTCTGATTACCGTGGCGACCTGGCTGCTGCACAACCAGGGAATCGCGCGTATGGCGCTGGGCGTCATTGCGCTGGGCATCATCTTTATCTTTGCTAAAGAAGCCTTTGCGATGCAGGGCGCGGCCCGTCGTAAAATGATCGTCGCGTTTATTCTGATGCTGCAGGCGATCATCTTCTTCGTGCTCTACAGCCAGATGCCAACGTCTCTCAACTTCTTTGCGATTCGTAACGTTGAGCACTCCCTGCTGGGTATCGCTTTCGAACCCGAGCAGTACCAGGCGCTGAACCCATTCTGGATCATTATCGGCAGCCCAATTCTGGCCGCCATTTATAATAAAATGGGCGACACCTTACCGATGCCAATGAAGTTTGCTATTGGCATGGTCCTCTGTTCCGGCGCGTTTCTCGTGCTGCCGCTGGGCGCTAAATTCGCCAGCGACGCAGGCATTGTGAATGTCAGCTGGCTGGTTACCAGCTATGGCCTGCAAAGCATTGGTGAGCTGATGATTTCCGGGCTGGGCCTGGCAATGGTCGCCCAGTTGGTGCCGCAGCGTCTGATGGGCTTCATTATGGGGAGCTGGTTCCTGACCACCGCGGGCGCGAACATCATCGGTGGCTATGTTGCAAACATGATGGCAGTGCCGGAAAACGTCACAGACCCGCTAATGTCTCTCGACGTGTATAGCCGTGTGTTCCTGAACATCGGCGCCACAACCGGCGTTATCGCGCTTCTGATGCTGCTGACGGCACCGAAGCTCAACCGGATGACCCAGGACGAGGACAAAGCGGCAAGCGTCAGCGATACCGCTACGGCGTAAGCTATCCAGGGGCACATCAATTTAACCCGTTAACCCGCTTGTGTTTGTGAGGCATCTTCGTCACTCAGGCCAGCGGGTTTTTCACACATTTTTCTCTGCAACGTGAGCCGCATTTCCGCTTACCTGGCGACGGATAGCGTACTTTTGTTTTGCCCCATCTTACTTCTCGTGCCGTTGACCATAAAACCTCCCCATCTATGCAAGGCGTGAACGACGCGCGACCCCCCCGTATCACTCGCGCGCGGTTAGCAGTTTTTTTTTATTACAGGGAGGACTAACATACACAGAACTGCAGCCACGAGGAATTACCGATGAAACTGTTCTACAAACCCGGCGCTTGCTCTCTTGCTTCGCATATCGCCCTACGCGAAAGTGGTCTGGATTTCACTTTGCAAGGCGTCAACGTCATGACAAAACGCCTCGAAAACGGGGGAGATTATCTGCAGATCAACCCGAAAGGTCAGGTACCGGCGCTCCTGCTTGACGATGATGTGCTGCTGACAGAGGGCGTCGCCATTATGCAATATATTGCTGACCGGGTAGCCGATCGTCAACTGCTGGCACCGGTGGGAAGCATCGCCCGCTACCAGACGCTGGAATGGTTAAACTACGTGGCGACAGAGCTGCATAAAGGCTTTACGCCCCTGTTTCACCCGGATACTCCGGAGGATTACAAACCCGTCGCGCGCGCGCAGCTGGATAAAAAAATGCGCTATGTCGATGAGTGTCTGCAGGACAAAGAGTGGATTAACGGACACCGTTTTACCATCGCCGATGGCTATCTGTTCACCGTACTGCGCTGGGCGTATGCCGTGAAGCTGGATATGTCTGGCTACGGCAATATTGCGACGTGGATGCAGCGCGTTGCCGCGCGCCCTGCTGTTGCCGCGGCCATGGAAGCGGAAGGTCTGAAGTAAGAAGAATACTTGCCCGACGCGGGTCGGGCAATTTCCCGATGCTTATAGCTGCGTAGCGCTAAAATCATGTTCGGGACAGGCGATACGATCCTGCGCCGCCACAACCTGCAGTTCATACTCTTGCATATTTTTCGTCGCCAGCATAATTTCATATACTGCTGCGGTAACGTGCTCCAGCGCATCGCGCAAGTTCGCGCCCTGCAACAGTTTTACCAGCAGCAATCCGCTGGTCACGTCGCCAACGCCTACCGGCTGACGCATACCAAAATCCACCAGCGGACGGCTAATGTGCCAGGACTCCTGAGCCGTCACCAGCAACATCTCGAAGCGATCCATACTCAGGCCAGCACGGGAAAGATGTTTTACCAGCACCACTTCCGGCCCCTGGGCAATTAACTCGCGCGCGGCTGCAACCGCGTCACGCACGTTAACCACCGGGTGTCCACAGAGGATCTCCAGTTCAACTAAATTTGGCGCAATGATATCACTTGCCGGTAGCGCATAGCGCACGTGAAACTCCGCCACACCGGGCGCCACAATGCATCCCTTTTCCGGGTGCCCCATTACCGGGTCGCAAAAATATTTCGCCGCCGGATTTGCAGCCTTGACCTGACGCACGATCCCGAGAATATGTTCGCCCTGTTCAGCCGATCCAAGATATCCGCTTAACACCGCATCGCAGCGCTGTAGCTGATTAATATCGGCGATCCCCTGCACAATTTCCGTTAAATGCGCTGGCGGCATCACGCATCCCGTCCATTTGCCGTATTGGGTATGGTTAGAGAATTGTACGGTATTAAGCGGCCACACATTGGCGCCGAGACGGCGCATCGGAAATTCAGCGGCGCTGTTGCCCGCGTGGCCAAAAACGACGTGAGACTGGATGGCGAGAATATTCTTCATTTTGATTACCTGAGAGCAAAAATAAGGGGCGTGGTTTCCCACACCCCTGCCTTTACGCAACTACTTCCAGCAAACCAGACAGTAATTTTTCTTACCGCGACGGAGTAAGGTATAGCGGCCAAACAGGCGATCGCTATCGGCAAAGACATATTCCGGATCGGACTGTTTTTCACCGTTGATGGTCACCGCATTAGAGGCGATGGTTTTACGCGCCTGACCACGAGACGGTTGCAGTTCGGAATCCACCAGCGCCTGCATCAGATCCGCGCCTTTGTCCATCTCGATCATCGGCACGCCATCTTGCGCCAGTTGTTCGAAATCAGCTTCGCTGAGATCGCTCAGATTACCGTTGAACAGGCTTTCAGTAATACGTTTCGCCGCAACCAGACCATCTTCGCCATGCACCAGGCGCGTGACCTGCTCTGCCAGCACATACTGGGCGCGCGGCGCTTTACCGCTGTTCTTATCTTCTTCTTCCAGCGCATTGATCTCGGCAATGTCCATGAAGGTGAAGAATTTCAGGAAGCGGTACACGTCAGCATCTGCGGTGTTGATCCAGAACTGGTAGAACTTGTACGGACTGGTCTTTTTCGGGTCCAGCCATACCGCGCCGCCTTCGGTTTTACCGAACTTGGTGCCATCCGCTTTGGTGATCAGCGGAACGGTCAGACCAAACACCTGGTTCTGATGCAGACGACGGGTCAGATCGATACCGGAGGTGATGTTGCCCCACTGGTCAGAGCCGCCGATTTGCAGCGTAACGCCGTGCAGTTTATTCAGGCAGGCAAAGTCATAACCCTGCAACAGGTTATAGGAGAACTCGGTAAAGGAGATGCCCTGATCGTCACGGTTCAGACGCTGCTTCACCGCTTCTTTGTTGATCATCTGATTGACGGAGAAGTGCTTGCCGATGTCGCGCAGGAAGGTCAGCACATTCATGCCACCAAACCAGTCGTAGTTATTCGCCGCAATGGCGGAATTATCACCACAGTCAAAATCGAGGAACGGTGCAACCTGCTTGCGGATTTTATCCACCCACGCCTGCACCGTCTCTTCGGTGTTCAGTTTACGCTCAGCGGCTTTAAAACTCGGATCGCCAATCAGACCGGTCGCGCCGCCCACCAGCGCAACGGGCTTATGGCCCGCCAGTTGAAAGCGTTTCAGGCATAACAATGGAACAAGATGCCCCAAGTGCAAGCTATCGGCGGTAGGGTCGAAGCCGCAATAGAGCGCGATCGGGCCTTGCGCCAGTCGCTCTGCTAACGCTTCTTCGTCCGTCACCTGGGCTATCAGCCCCCGTTCCTGCAATTGTTTAATCAAGTTACTGCTTGCCATCAAATTCTCCATGTATAAAACGACTGCACCTTGGCCGGTACACGACTTTTCGCCAGACGCGAAAAAATATCTACATAAAATTATTCAGGTTGCATTGCGCGGCGGGCATGTAAGACACCGGGACCTGGATCAGGAAAGTCCCCGGTGGACAAGCGCAGCTGACGAAGATGCAGCATGAAAAATGAAGCGTATAGAATAAAGCGCCGGGCCACATAGCACCAGCGCTTAACACAACATTTTTGTGCCCTTTATGGCGCCAGACGGTCGATCTGCCAGCCGCTGTTTTGCTGCTGGTACAAAAAACGATCGTGCAGTCGATGTGCGCCGCCCTGCCAGAACTCCATTTGTTCAATGCTGACGCGGAATCCGCCCCAGAAGCTCGGCAGGGGGACCTCACCCTGTTGGAATTTTTGCTTCAGCTCAAGGAACTTACTCTCGAGGATACCGCGCGCCGAAATGCGGCTGGACTGCTGCGACACCCAGGCGCCAATCTGGCTGTCACGCGGACGACTGTGGAAATACTTGACCACGTCCAGCGTCGACAAACGTTCCGCTTTGCCGACAACCATCACCTGCCGCTCCAGCATATGCCAGGGGAAAAGCAGACTGACACGGGGATTTTTTTCAATCTGATGCGCTTTGCGACTTCCCATATTGGTATAAAACACCAGCCCTTTTTCGTCATAGTGTTTTAACAAAACGGTACGCTGGTAAGGCTGCAGATTTTCATCAACGGTCGCCACCACCATCGCCGTCGGGTCAGCGAGTTTGGCATCGCAAGCCTGGCGCAGCCAACGCTCAAATAGCGCCAGCGGTTCGGCAGGAAGGTCGCGGCGACGCAGGCCGCCACGGGTATATTCACGGCGCAGATGCGCAATTTGCTGCAATTCGTCGTAATCAGGCATGGCAAATGAGAAAGTAGTCAACGGGTGGCGCCATTGTGCGCTCCCCAGGCTGAAATCTCAACGGCTGGCGGTCTGCAACCGGCAGTTTTCCAGCACAATGCGATCGCGTTTATAGACGGTGGCGCTGTCGCCTTTCGACCAGAAGACATAAATTCCATCGGTATAGCGCGCGCCCGAGGCGGATAACCCCTGCTGCAAATTTAACAACTGGTTATCGTAAATAAAGCTGACCTGCTGGCGGACATTATTGAGGTGAACGGTTAACGGTTTCTGGTCGCACTGATACGCCAGGGTATCCGTATTCATCCGCTCCACAAACTGGTTGTAGTAGCTACAACCCGCGAGCATAAAAGGTACAGCAAGGATAAGTATTTTTTTCATCAATTTTCCTTCAACTTTCCCGGCCCGGGAGAACATCATGCTCTCTCACAACGCCATCCAGTTTACGGACAAACCCGCGCGGATAATTTCAGTTAACTCTTATTCTGTGCTGGATTGGCCGGGAAAATGGCACCCAATATTGACGCTTGCGACGCACCGGTAACCGACGGGAGATTCCCGGGTAACCCGGCGAGCGTCCGCCAGGCCAGCCATGCAAAAGCCAGTGCTTCCATATCGTCACCGCGAATGCCTGCTTCATCGGTGGTCGACACTTCGGTTCCCGGCAGCAGCGCCGCCAGACGCGCCATCAGCAGCGGATTGCGCGCACCGCCGCCGCATACCAGCAAACGCTCGCAGCCACCGCTTAGCAATACCTGTTCACTGATACTTACCGCCGTCAGTTCAGCCAGTGTCGTCTGTACGTCCTGGGCGCGAAGCGCCGGATAACGTGTCAAATGCTGCGCGAGCCAGCCATAGTTGAAGTATTCCCGGCCGGTGCTCTTTGGCGCGGGGAGCGCAAACCACGGATCGCTTAACATATCCTGCAGCAATGGCAGAATAACTTTCCCTTCGCTGGCCCACTGGGCATCTTGATCGTAGGGCTTACCGCACTGACGCCAGATCCACGCATCCATCAACATATTGCCGGGGCCGGTATCGTAGCCGCGTACCGGCTGCCCCGGCACCAATAAAGAGAGATTGGCGATACCGCCAATATTGAGAATCATGCGGCGCTCCACCGGATGCGCCAGCAGCGCATGGTGGAATGCCGGAACCAGGGGCGCTCCCTGCCCGCCCAGCGCCATATCGCGGCGGCGAAAATCGCCAACCACCGTTACGCCGGTGCGCGCGGCGATCTGATTATTATCGCCAATCTGCATGGTATTCGGCGCATCGCCTGTCGGCTCATGCCAGACCGTCTGCCCGTGGCACCCAATCGCGACGATTTCCGCTGCCTGCAACTTCTCCTGCCGCATCAGAGCCAGAACCGCATCAGCGAACAGTCGCCCCAGTCGCGTATCAAGTTGCCCGAGCTGTGATAGCGTCAGCGACTGTCCCTGGCAAATAGCCAGAATCTCATCTTTGATGGCGATCGGGATGGGGTACGTCAGGCTGGCCTGCTGGGCGACCAGGTTTTCATTAATTGCCGCGAGAACAACATCAATACCATCAAGGCTGGTGCCGGACATGACGCCGATAAAACGACCCGATTTCATACGCGTTCCTTCATTCCATGATTGTCGTAGAACTCACACTCCACCATAAAGCGGGGGGCAATACTACGCCGCGATAATATTTTTTAACAATGATGTACCGTGATAATTCTTCGCGTAAAGATAGGATGTTTAGTTCATGTTGAGACAACTCTGATTATTATTTTTTGTATAGTCACTGCATCTGCTATGCCAGCAGACGCTTAAATGCCATATAATTGGCTACAAGGAAGTTCAACAGAACGCTTCTTGGTGAACAGGAGATTCATAAATGATTTTACGTGTTTTGGCTGTCTCGATGATTGGTTTTACGCTTGCAGGCTGCGTCAGTAGCAGCGGCCTTTCTGGTGATGTTTACTCCGCATCTGAAGCTAAACAGGTCCAAAGCGTGACCTACGGCACCATCGTGCATACCCGCGCAGTCCAGATTCAGGGCGGCGATGAGAACAACGCGATTGGCGCTATCGGCGGCGCGGTACTGGGCGGCTTCCTGGGTAATACCATTGGCGGCGGCGCAGGTCGCTCGCTGGCAACGGCGGCAGGCGCCGTCGCGGGGGGCGTCGCTGGCCAGGGCGTTCAGAGCGCCATGAACAAAACCCAGGGCGTCGAGCTGGAAATCCGCAAAGATGATGGTAATACCATCATGGTGGTACAGAAACAAGGCGACACCCGCTTCTCCGTCGGCCAGCGCGTAGCAATTGCCGGCAGCGGCAGCCAGGTCACCGTATCGCCACGTTAAAACATGCTGGTGCGGCCCTCTTCGGGCCGCGTAACGTTGCCAGTGGCTTAATGGCTTCGCTGTGGATTTCCCCTCAGGCAACCGCCAGACGCTTCGACACCCCACCCTCTGCGGTGAAATCCGGCCTTGAGCACACGCCAGGCCACATGAGCTTAATCTTTTGCCTGAAGATCAAGGATATTTTGTTCGAGCTTACGAATTAAATTCAGCAATGTTTCCACTTCTTGCGACGAGACGCCTGCCAGAATTTCATGGCGCGTTTTCCCGATGACCTCTTCCATTTTATCGATCAACGGTTCCGCTTTATCTGTAAGCCTGATGCGCTTCGCACGGCGATCGTTTGCGCATGTCTGCCGAGAAATAAGCCCTTTCTCCTCCAGCTGATCGAGCGTGCGAACCAGTGACGGTTGCTCGATACCAATGGCTTTCGCCAGCTGAATCTGCGACTGCTCAGGCGGGAGCTGATGAATGTTATGCAGCGTGACCCAGTGCGTCTGCGTTAACTCCAGAGGTTTCAGGCGATGGTCGATTAGCGCACGCCAGACGCGGACTAAACGAGCCAGATCAGAACCAAGTGGCGATTCCAATTTCATCTCCTTATAATTAGCTTGCTAAGTTATTATGCTGATTTTAGAATAGTGTGCAGCATTTAAATTACCAAAACAAATGAATTACCAGATTCATTAAAATCAAAATAATGATTTATCATGTAAATAGTCGCATCGCATTAACATTCATCCTGCAACGGCAAAGGATTTTTGCTTGTGAAACTGAGTCTTAACACTGACGGATTGTCGCTCCAGGACCTGGTGTTCGGCGCTTCGGTCTACTTCCCTCCTTTCTTTAAGGCAGTGCTGTTGGGCTTTTTTATCTGGTTGATCATCCATCGCCAGCTTCGCGACTGGATGTACGCCGGTGAGATCTGGCACCCGCTGCTCATGGATCTGTCGTTCTTTGCGCTCTCAGTCTGTCTGGCGCTGGTTTTACTGACCATCTGGTAATGTTCATTGCATGAAAACACTAAAATATCTCTCCACGCTGCTGATCACCGCGCTTGCCATTATTGCCGCCTGGCTGGTCTGGAACTACTACACTCAATCGCCATGGACAAGGGACGGCAAGGTACGCGCCGAACAAGTCAACATTACGCCCCAGGTTTCCGGCAGCATCATGCAACTGAATGTGCACGACAACCAGTTGGTTAACGCTGGCGACGTGTTGTTCAGAATTGATGACGCTCCCTATAAAATTGCCATTCTCAACGCCCAGGCACAACTGGCTAAGGCCCAGGCGGACGTCGCCACGGCCCAGGCTGAACAGAAAAATGCCGCCAGCGTTGCCGGGCGCAGGCGTCATCTTACGCAGAACGCCATCTCAGCGGAAGATCTGGAAAACGCCAATACCGCACTGAATACCGCGAACACGAATCTTGAAGCGGCGAAAGCGGCGGAGGATGTGGCCCGCGCCACGCTCAAACACGCCCAATGGCAGTTGGCGCAGACCGAGATCACTGCACCGGTTGATGGCTGGGTAACCAATCTCTCGACCCGTGTCGGTGATTACGCCACCACCGGCACCCCGGTTTTCGCGCTCATCGATAGCCACTCCTTCTACGTAATAGGTTATTTTGAAGAAACGAAATTGCGTAATATTCATTCCGGCGATCGGGCGCAAATTATTCTCTACAGCAATCAGAAAAAGTTACAGGGTCACGTAGAGAGTATCGGTCGCGCGATTGTCGACCAAAGCGTAGAGAGCAGCGATGCGCTGGTGGCGGATATTAAGCCGAATATTCCATGGGTTCGTCTTGCCCAGCGCGTACCGGTTCGTATTGCGTTTGACTCTCTCCCGCCCGATACCACACTGGTCTCAGGCACCACCTGTACCGTGGCAATTGGCGCGCCATAATGAAACTGCAGGCGCTGACATGGCGCTCGCTGCCGTGGGTTAAAGCCAGTCGTGCGCAGTGGCGCTATGCCCTGCGTAACGGCATCGCGATGTGTCTGGCGCTGAGTATCGCCTACTGGCTGGATCTTGATGAGCCCTACTGGGCGATGACCTCTGCTGCCGTCGTCAGCTTTCCCACCGTCGGTGGCGTGATCAGTAAAAGTTTTGGCCGTATTGCCGGTAGCCTGCTCGGCGCCGGAGCGGCGCTGCTGCTGGCCGGGCATACGCTCAACGATCCCTGGCTGTTTCTCTTTAGCATCTCAGCGTGGATAGCCCTCTGCACCTGGGCCTGCGCAATGTTCACCAATAACGTCGCCTACGCCTTCCAGCTTGCCGGCTACACCTGTGCGATTATCGCCTTCCCGGTGATTAATATCACTGACGCAAACGAACTTTGGACCATCGCCCAGTCTCGCGTCTGCGAAGTTATCGTCGGTATTCTCTGCGGCGGACTGATGATGATGATATTACCCAGCACCTCCGATGGCACAGCCCTGCTGAGCGCGCTAAAGAACATGCATGCCCGTCTGCTGGAACACGCCAGCCTGCTATGGGTCCCGGAAACCACCGAGGCGATCCGCGCCGCGCACGAAAGCGTCATTGGGCAAATAATGACCATGAATCTGCTGCGTATTCAGGCATTCTGGAGCCACTATCGTTTTCGTCGGCAAAACCCGCTGCTGAATTACTTGCTGCACCGGCAGTTGCGCATGACCAGCGTTATTTCAAGCCTGAGACGCATGCTGCTCAACTGGCCCACGGCACCCGCAGGCACACGCCAGATCCTGGAAACCCTGTTAAGCGAACTGGCCAATTCACATACCGACAGCTATAGCATTTCCCGTCTTATCGCGCCTCTGGCTCCGCCTGCCGACGCAGACTACCGGCATATTGCCTTCTGGAAGCGCCTGCGCTATTTCTGCCGCCTCTATCTGGAAAGCAGCCGCTGGCTTACGCGTATCGAAAACGCAACCGCCATCACCGAATTTAATGTCCCTTCCGCACCTGCGCTGACCCGCCACACCGACCAGGCCGAAGCCCTGTGGAATGGCGTACGTGCTTTTTGCGCGCTGGTCATGGTCGGCGCGTGGGGGATCGCCACCCAATGGCAATCCTGCGCCGCGGCGTTAACCCTCGCGGCTATCTGCTGCGTGCTCTATTCGCTGTCACCCTCTCCGTTCAAATCATTAACGCTGTTAATGCGCACCCTGATCCTGCTGTCATTGTTCAGCTTTATCGTTAAATTCGGGCTGATGGTGCAGATAACCGATTTATGGCAGTTTCTGCTGTTCCTCTTTCCATTGCTGACGACCATGCAGTTACTTAAACAGCAGATGCCGACGCTGGCTGGCCTATGGGGACAGCTTATTGTTTTTATGGGATCTTTTATTTCGGTGACCAATCCACCGGTTTATGATTATTCGACATTTCTCAACGACAATCTCGGGAAAATTATTGGCGTCGGCCTTGCGTGGCTGGCGTTCGCGGTTATCAGCCCCGGTTCCGATGCCCGTAAAAGTCGCCGCCACATCAGAACGTTACGGCGTCACTTTGTTGACCAGCTTAGCCACTATCCGCAGCATAGTGAACATGAGTTTGAATCGCTGGTTTACCATCACATCAGTCAGTTAAGTCATAGTCAGGATGCGCTGGCGCGCCGCTGGCTGCTGCGCTGGGGCGTGGTATTACTTAACTGCTCCCATGTCGTCTGGCAATTGCGCGAATGGGAAACCCGCTCCGACCCACTCTCGCAAGTGCGCGATTTGTGTATTAGCCTGCTGCGGGATGTGATGAGCGAGCGAGGCGTGCAACAGCGGCCCCTCGCCGCAACGCTTGAAGAACTACAGAAAATCTGCGATGCCCTTAACCACCACCACCAGCCAGCGGCAAAAGCGCTGGCGGCGATTATCTGGAGACTGTGGTGCGCACTCTCGCAGCTTGAACAGGCGCCGGTGGCCGGGACGATTAGCGAAAGAACACGCTAATGTGCCCGAACCCGGAATGCTCAACGCACAATGCGCCGAAGCAACGCCTGCTTCAGATGATTACGGCACGTCGTAACCCAGCGCCGCCTTACGGATGCGGAACCACTGCTGGCGGGACATCTTCAGTCTCTCCGCGACAATGGCGGCACTCACGCGCTCAATTTTTCCTGACCCAATAATCGGCAGCGGCAGCGAAGGCAAACGCAGGATCCAGGCGTAAATGACCTGCTCGATACTTTCCGCATTAAGCTCCCCGGCAACCCTGACCAGCTCATCACGCAGCGGCTGGAAGCTTTCGTCGCTAAACACTCGCCCACCACCAAGACATGACCAGGCCATTGGCCGGATACGCAACTGCTGGAGCTGATCCAGCGTACCATCAAGCAGCAATGATTGATGCACCGGAGAAATTTCCACCTGGTTAGTTGCCAGCGTAAACGGCAGTCGCGACTGCAACAGGCTAAATTGGGCGGGTGTGAAGTTGGATACGCCGAAATGACGCACCTTCCCGCTATGATGTAAACTGAGAAAAGCTTCTGCCACTTCATCGGCATCCATCAGCGGGTCAGGCCGATGAATAAGCAGCAGGTCGAGACGATCGGTTGCCAGATTGCGTAACGATTGCTCTGCGCTGAGCATAATATGATTGCGGTCGGTAATATAGTGACCGATGGTATTTTCCGCCCGCGCCCTGGTGGCAATCCCGCATTTGGTGACAATTTCCATCCGTTCACGCAGGTGCGGGGCCCGCTTCAACGCTTCGCCAAACGCCGCCTCACAGCGATAGTCACCATAAATATCGGCGTGATCGATGGTTGTGATCCCCAGATCCAGGTGTTGCTCAACAAAGCTCACCAGCGCTTCGGGGGACATATTCCAGTCCATCAAACGCCAGTAGCCCATCACAAAACGAGAGAATTCCGGCCCCTGCGGGGCCATAGCAATACGCTGAACCATAACCGCTTCCTCAACAAAAAAGTCTCCTGAGTATACGCAATTTTATGCTTAAAACAGTGAGGGTTGCTGAGGTTCTTCCGCACTATCCTGTTTCGCTGCACGCAGTTTGCGCAGCAGCCGCTGGCGGCATAAACGCAGAACCTCCTGCTTCTGCGCATCGCTCATCTTCAGCCAGTTAAAACGCTCATCCCGACTACGCAGACACCCCCGACAGTAGCCGCGTTCATCAGACTGACAAATCCCCCGGCACGGGCTTTGTATCGGGAAGAATTCCAGTTGTTCAGGCACCATACCTCTCCTGTCAGCGCGTACTTATTTTATTGAAGACGTTTCAGCCGTCGTTCGCAAATTTTGTTTATCATCACTCGCGTCAGACGACATTTTATTTATCACTTGTAATAGACCAATCGGTCTATTACAGTGGGCGCTATGAATAGATACAGCGAATGTAATACCCGAGAACATATCCTGGCCACGGGCGAGCAACTCTGCATGCACCGTGGTTTTACGGGTATGGGTCTGAGCGAACTACTGAAAACAGCGGAAGTGCCGAAAGGCTCTTTCTACCACTATTTTCGCTCCAAAGAGGCCTTTGGCGTCGCGCTGCTAGACCACCATTACGCCGGGTATCTTCAGCGCCTGGTGGCACTTTTTAACCACGGCGAAGGTAACTATCGCGACCGCCTGCTGGCCTACTATCAGCAGACGCTGACGGAATTTTGCCTGACGGGGGTAATCAGTGGGTGTCTGACGGTAAAACTGTCGGCTGAGGTGTGTGATTTATCGGAGGATATGCGCACCGCGATGGATAAAGGCGCCAGCCAGATTATCGCCCTGCTGAGCGACGCGCTGGAGAAAGGCCGCCAGGAAGGGAGCCTGGCGTTTAATGGTGATGCATTGATGCTCTCTCGGGTGCTTTACTCCCTGTGGTTGGGAGCCAACCTGCAGGCCAAGATTACGCGCTGCGCAACGCCGCTGGAAAGCGCGCTTGCCCACGTCAAAAATATTATTTCGTCGCCAGGCATGTAACAGGCGTTTTTATTTAATCAATTTCAAGACGACCGGTCTACTCAGGAGTTATTATGTCAGAATCAACGTTGTTTACCCCGTTGCAAGTGGGTGCGGTAACCGTAGCCAATCGCGTATTTATGGCTCCGCTGACACGTCTGCGGAGCATTGAACCCGGCGATATTCCAACCCCGCTGATGGGCGAGTACTATCGCCAGCGCGCCAGTTCCGGCCTGATTATTTCCGAAGCCACCCAGATTTCAGCGCAGGCCAAAGGCTACGCGGGGGCGCCAGGTCTGCATAGCCCGGAACAAATTGCCGCCTGGAAAAAAATTACCGCTGGCGTGCACGCCGAAAACGGGCATATGGCCGTTCAACTGTGGCATACCGGACGCATTTCACATAACAGTCTGCAACCCGGCGGCGCAGCCCCGGTTGCGCCATCCGCCATTAGCGCCGGTACCCGGACCTCACTGCGCGATGAAAACGGTCACGCTGTTCGCGTTGATACCTCAATGCCGCGCGCGCTCGAAACCGAAGAGATCCCGGGGATTGTCGATGATTTTCGCCAGGCGGTGAGAAACGCCCGCGATGCCGGTTTCGATCTTGTCGAACTGCACTCCGCCCACGGCTACCTGCTGCACCAGTTTTTGTCCCCTTCTTCTAACCATCGTACCGACCAGTATGGCGGCAGCGTTGAAAATCGCGCTCGCCTGGTGCTGGACGTGGTTGATGCGGCCTGCAAAGAGTGGAACGCCGATCGTATCGGTATTCGCGTCTCGCCAGTCGGCAGCTTCCAGAATGTCGATAACGGCCCGAATGAAGAAGCCGACGCGCTGTATCTGATTGAAGAGCTGGCTAAACGCAACATTGCTTATTTGCACATGTCTGAACCGGACTGGGCTGGCGGTCAACCGTACAGCAATGAATTCCGCCAGAAAGTGCGCGACCGTTTCCCTGGCGTGATTATTGGCGCGGGCGCGTATACGCTTGAGAAGGCCAATAACCTTATCGGTAAAGGGTTGATTGATGCGGTAGCCTTTGGTCGCGACTATATTGCCAACCCGGATCTGGTCGCTCGCCTGCAGAACAAGGCCGCACTGAATCCGCAACGCCCGGAAAGCTTCTACGGCGGCGGCGCGGAAGGCTATACCGATTACCCGACGCTGTAATCGCTTAATTGATAGCGGCGGGCTATCGCCGCTATACTCAACGTTCTGATGTATCAAAACTCATTGCATAGGGGACATTATGCGCCTACTTCACACCATGCTGCGCGTTGGCGATCTACAACGTTCAATTGATTTTTACACCAATGTACTGGGCATGAAACTGCTGCGCACCAGTGAAAACACGGAGTATAAATACTCGCTGGCATTCGTGGGTTACGGCGAAGAAAGCGATACCGCTGTTATTGAGCTGACCTATAACTGGGGTGTTGATAAGTACGACCTCGGTAGCGCCTATGGTCATATCGCGCTGAGCGTCGAAAACGCAGCGGAAGCCTGCGAGCGTATTCGTCAGAATGGCGGTAATGTGACGCGTGAGGCGGGCCCGGTTAAAGGTGGCACCACGGTCATCGCTTTCGTCGAAGATCCGGACGGTTACAAAATCGAGCTGATTGAAGAGAAAGATGCCGGCAAAGGCCTCGGCAACTGATCTGCTTCGGGCACCCAGGGTGCCCGCTGTTTTCTCCCCTTCCTGCTGCAAGGCGCGACAAAATTTGCCATAATGCGCGCTACTTTTTTTCCGCTAAGAGAATCTGATGTCCGAGAACGCTCAACTTAATGGTCTGTGCGACCGCTTTCGCGGTTTTTATCCCGTGGTAATTGATGTTGAAACCGCCGGATTTAATGCCAAAACCGACGCCCTGCTGGAGATCGCCGCTATTACGTTGAAGATGGATGAGCAAGGCTGGCTGAAGCCGGACGAAACGTTGCATTTTCATGTTGAACCTTTCGCGGGCGCGAATCTGCAGCCCGAAGCCCTGGCGTTTAATGGGATAAATCCAAACGACCCAGAACGCGGTGCGGTGAGCGAATATGATGCGCTGCACGCCATTTTCAAGATGGTACGTAAGGGGATGAAAGAGAGCGAGTGCAGTCGCGCCATTATGGTGGCGCATAATGCCACGTTCGATCACAGTTTTACGATGGCGGCGGCAGAACGCGCGGCCCTGAAACGTAACCCATTCCACCCGTTTGTTACCTTCGATACCGCCGCGCTAAGCGGGCTGGCGCTCGGTCAGACGGTCTTGTCAAAGGCCTGCATTGCCGCGGGAATGACTTTTGATAGCGCCCAGGCGCACTCGGCGCTGTATGATACTGAGCAAACCGCGCAGTTATTTTGCGAAATCGTTAACCGCTGGAAGCGTCTTGGCGGCTGGCCACTGGCCAAAACTGAAGAATAAGCGATAAAAAAGCGACTACATCAGCAGTCGCTTTTTTATTATTGGCAGCCGAATTAC
Source organism: Klebsiella indica (assembly GCF_005860775.1). Lineage (GTDB taxonomy): Bacteria > Pseudomonadota > Gammaproteobacteria > Enterobacterales > Enterobacteriaceae > Klebsiella > Klebsiella indica. Next base: position 123,613 of record NZ_VCHQ01000003.1, on the reverse strand, counting down.
TCTGCTTTCGGCTCGTCGGTCTTGTACTTCGCGGCCGTTTCTTTGATCAACTGCTGCAGTTCGCCGCGCTGATACATTTCAATCACGATGTCACAACCGCCGACCAGCTCTCCATCAACCCACAACTGCGGGAAGGTCGGCCAGTTAGCATATTTCGGCAGCTCTGCGCGAATATCCGGGTTCTGCAGGATATCAACATAGGCAAAACGTTCGCCACAGGCAGAGAGCGCTTGTACAGCCTGGGCGGAAAAACCACAGCTCGGTAGTTTCGGCGACCCTTTCATGTACAGCAGGATTGGGTTTTCAGCGATTTGACGCTGGATTTTTTCTACAGTCGTACTCATTGTCGTGCTTCCTTAAACTTCTCTACGGCAGTAATCTGTCATTGTAGCGCTCTGAACGCAGGACCGATAATAACATTTTTTTCACTTGTCATATCTTATCTTCTGTCGACAAAAGTTGCCTTAAAAATATTATTTTATTGCCATCGGCGGCAACGCATTGCGTACTTTTCACCCGGCGAAACGGCTGCCGGACGTATTTTTTTGCAAATGTTAACCAAACGAGACTTTAGATACAAAAGAGTATTAACTTTCCGGGATTTTATGTTTTAGAATCGATGCGTTTTGTCTTTCATCGTCAGGCATCTGTATGTGTCTGTAATTTAACCAGAGGATTGCTCAGTGGCGCGTCTTAATAAAACCGCGATTTCGCTCTGTGCATTACTTTTCACATCGTTTTCTCTTACCCCCCTGGCGCATGCTTCCGGGCATACGCACACTTCTGCTTCGCTAAAATCACATCAGGCCAAAGGCACCACCCCGGAGCGTAAGAAAAAAGCCGTAAGTTCCAGAAGCAAGAGCAGCGCCAGAACCTCCAGCAAGAAAACCTCGACCACCAGACGGATAACACACCCCACTTCCGGTACGCCATCAACCCAAACCGCGCTTCATCGCCAGGTCGCCAGCGCCACGAAAAAATGTGTGCTCCGCAAAGGCTATAAAAAATTGTGCGCAGGCCCGGCAAAACCGGTGGCTGAAAACAGGGTTGTCCGGGCCAGCGTCCAGAAAAAGTGCATCGTGCGTAAGGGGTATAAAACCCGCTGCCGCCCCATCGCCGACGAACGGAAGATCACCCTTTCCGAAGCGCACAAAATTCGGGTACAAAAAGCACAGAACACCGCCATGTCAAAACTGATGAATCAGATTGGCAAGCCCTATCGCTGGGGCGGTACCTCGCCGCGCACCGGGTTTGACTGCAGCGGTCTGGTGTATTACGCCTATAAAGATCTGGTAAAAATCCACATTCCGCGCACTGCCAATGAGATGTATCACCTGCGCGATGCCCGTCCGGTCGATCGCGACGAGCTGCAAAGTGGAGATTTAGTCTTCTTTCGTACCCGTGGGCGCGGTACCGCCGATCACGTCGGCGTCTATGTGGGCAACGGCAAGTTCATTCAGTCCCCGCGCACCGGTCGCGATATTCAGATAACCTCATTAAGTGAAGATTACTGGTTACGTCACTATGTTGGCGCCCGACGCGTTATGACGCCAAAAACGATTCGCTGATTCTGCCCCGTCGTGACGACGACGGGGTAACGTTCTCTTTTGTCACATCTTTTAATTTGCTACTATCACCTTGCGAAATACATGGTTATTACGCGTCCAATGCCCTGAATAATTTGCGTTGCATAACGAAGCGGGGAGCCGTTTTGTACAACGCCCGCGCGGTCCTTCATAGGGCACGCCTGGAACGGACAAACTGCACGGGATGCAGCCGAAGTATGACGGGTATAACGATAAAAAGGAGAGTAGCAATGTCGTTTGAATTACCTGCATTACCATATGCAAAAGACGCCCTGGCGCCGCACATTTCCGCAGAAACCCTGGAATACCATTATGGCAAACACCACCAGGCCTATGTCACCAACCTCAACAACCTGATCAAGGGGACTGCGTTTGAAGGCAAAACCTTAGAAGAGATCGTGCGTTCTTCCGACGGCGGCGTCTTTAATAACGCAGCCCAGGTCTGGAACCACACCTTCTACTGGAACTGCCTGGCACCCAATGCGGGCGGCGAACCGGAAGGCGCACTGGCGGCAGTTATCGCTAAATCCTTCGGCAGTTTTGCGGATTTCAAAGCCAAATTCACCGACGCAGCCGCTAAAAACTTCGGCGCAGGCTGGACCTGGCTGGTGAAAAACGCCGACGGCAGCCTCGCTATTGTCTCCACCAGCAACGCGGGCACGCCGCTGACTGGCGATGCCACGCCGCTGCTGACCGTGGATGTCTGGGAACATGCTTACTATATCGACTACCGTAACGCTCGCCCGAACTATCTGGAACACTTCTGGGCGCTGGTAAACTGGAAGTTTGTTGCCGCTAATCTGGCCGCCTAAAAGCAAACCGCAGAAAGATTGCCCTTTCTGCGGTTATTTTTTCAGTTCATGCAATATTAGTGGTTGGCGAAGGCTTCTTCCTGTTGCGTCCCGCCGCTGAACAGCACCAGCAAGAACGCGAGGCCAGCAATAATCGCGCCCATCACCGGGACAAACGCGTACCCCAGACCAGCGGAAATCACCGCGCCGCCGACAGCCGCGCCCAGCGCATTCCCAAGATTGAAGGCACCGATATTCACTGATGAGGAGAGCCCTGGCGCCTCGTGAGCCAGCCGCATTACGCGCATCTGTAAAGGCGGCACCACCGCAAAGGTCGCCATGCCCCAGACAACCATACTGATAGCCGCGCCAGTCTGCGATTTGGCCAGCAGCGGAATGGCCAGCATAATCGCCATCAGCAACAACAAAAAGCCTTTTAACGTTCCGGTGACAGAACGGTCCGCAAATTTCCCGCCAAGGTAGTTACCCAATGAGAAGCCCACGCCAATCAGCACCAGCATGGCTGTAATAAACAGCGGAGACGCATTGTTGATCGTCCGCAGCACGGGCGAAATATAGGTATAGAGCGTGAACATCGCGCCAGCCCCCAGTACGGTCGTGAGCAAGGCCGATAGTACCTGCGGGCGCATCAGCACCGACAGTTCCTGCTTCACGTTCGGACGCTCCCCACTACTGCCTTTCGCCAGGGAAAACCACAGGCCTGTCATCGCCACGATACCCAGACCCGCCATAGCCAGAAACGACATACGCCAGCCGATGGTCTCACCCAGCCAGGTTGCTGCGGGAACACCGCCGATATTGGCAATCGTCAGCCCCATAAACATTGTCGCCACAGCGCTGGCCTGTTTATGTTTTGGCACCACGCTCGCCGCCACCACCGAGCCTAAGCCAAAGAACGCGCCATGATTAAGACTGGTGATAATACGCGACAGCAGCAGCATGGTGTAATCCGGCGCAATTGCCGAGAGCACATTGCCTAAAGTAAAAATAGCCATCAGAAAAACCAGCGCATTTCTGCGCGCCCGATGAGAGAGCAATAACGTCATCAGCGGCGCACCGATCATGACGCCGATGGCATAGGCGCTAATCAACATTCCCGCCACCGGAATTGAAACATCCACGCCTTTGGCAATAACCGGTAACATGCCCATTGGGGAAAACTCGGTCGTACCGATACCGAAAGCCCCGATCGCCAGAGCAAGCAAGGGGAAATTAATTTTCATGCAAAACACTCCATCAGGCCGCCTTCTACAACGGCATTGCGTCAGAAGCTAAAAGCATGACATCAATCACAGAAAAGCAGAAGTAAACGAAATGGCAAAAGATTTTTGCAAAACGGATAATAATCGTCAGATAAAAAAGGGAGCGCGATGTCTCCCTGACGTGAAATTAGTGCAATACTGCGGTTAATCCTGCAGCAACAATCAAGCCCAGGACAATAATCGTTGTTGTCAGCGAATACCTTAAATTTGTATCCATCAATTTTCCCCCTGATTATCCCAACATAAAAAGTGAGTACGATCATTTTTGCACAGAATAGCGTAAAAATCTTCCGAGATTTAGCATGATGCACATTTTTACTCTTCCCCTTTGCCCCAAGATCGGACAAAATTCCACGCTAATTTGAAAGCGTATCGGCCATTGACCCCTTCCTGTCGTTCTGTGTCGTTTTCCCGACGTGATGCAATGATGATTTTTAGCATCAGGGTGTGTGCAGGCAAACGTTTACGTAGCGATACACAGACGATCAGGTCAAGGTCTGGAGTGAGGAATAATGGCAACTATTAAAGATGTAGCGAAGCGCGCAAACGTTTCCACTACAACTGTTTCACACGTAATTAACAAAACGCGTTTCGTTGCGGAAGAGACGCGCAATGCAGTATGGGCGGCGATTAAAGAACTGCACTACTCTCCCAGCGCTGTCGCCCGTAGCCTGAAGGTGAATCACACCAAGTCTATTGGTCTGCTGGCTACCAGCAGCGAAGCGGCCTATTTTGCGGAAATTATTGAATCAGTTGAGAAAAGCTGCTTCCAGAAAGGCTACACCCTGATCCTCGGCAACGCCTGGAACGATCCTGAGAAACAGCGCGCCTATTTGTCAATGATGGCGCAAAAACGCGTAGATGGTCTGCTGGTGATGTGTTCTGAATATCCGGAATCGGTGTTGAGTATGCTGGAAGAGTACCGCCATATTCCCATGGTGGTAATGGACTGGGGGGAAGCAAAAGCCGATTTCACCGACGCGGTGATCGATAACGCCTTTGAAGGCGGCTACCTTGCCGGACGCTATCTGATTGAGCGCGGCCATCACGATATTGGGGTCATCCCCGGCCCGCTGGAGCGCAACACTGGCGCCGGTCGGCTGGCGGGCTTTATGAAAGCCATGGAAGAGGCGCGAATTACTGTTCCTGAAAACTGGATTGTACAGGGTGATTTTGAGCCGGAATCCGGCTATCGCGCAATGCAACAAATTCTCAGCCAGCATCACCGCCCGACGGCAATTTTCTGCGGCGGGGATATTATGGCAATGGGTGCAATCTGCGCAGCGGACGAAATGGGCCTGCGCGTACCGCAGGATATTTCGCTGATCGGTTATGATAATGTGCGCAACGCTCGCTACTTCAGCCCTGCGCTGACCACCATCCATCAGCCAAAAGACTCGCTGGGCGAGGCTGCATTCAACATGCTACTGGACCGTATCGTCAATAAACGTGAAGTCTCCCGGTCGATTGAAGTGCATCCGCGCCTTGTCGAGCGCCGTTCGGTGGCCGATGGCCCGTTTATCGATTACCGTCGTTAACACCATGTGCGGCGTCGGTTATTCCGGCGCCCGCAACCATTCACGGTTCAGCGTTTCGCTGTCGCCAAGATAATCCAGCAGCCACAGCAGCGCAGGAGATGCATCGCTTTGTTGCCAGGTCAGGCAACAGGCGGCGTCCGGGAATGGATTTTCCAGCGCCAGCGCAGCCCATTTACCGCTATCCAGCCACGGACGCGCCAGATGTTCTGGCACCATGCCGACACACAGTCCGGCGGAAAGGCAGGTTGCGGAAGCATCCCAGTCCGGCACCACTACCCTCTTCTGATTATCCAGCAGCCAGGTCGTGCGCTTCGGCAACGAACGTGACGTATCCTCTCTGACCAGCGATGGCCAGTTGCGTAATACATCGTCGCTCAGTGGGCCCGCCATTTTTGCCAGCGGATGGTGGCTGGCGACAACGCAACTCCAGCTCAGCATCCCCATATCACGGAAGGCATAGCGCCCCCCGACCGGAATCGAACGCGTCGCCCCGATCGCTAATTCCGCACGGCCATCGGCCAGCGCGTCCCAGACGCCGTTGAAAACCTCCTGAGAAACAATCAGCTCAACGTCGTCAAAATGGCGATAAAAATCAACGATCATTTGCCGCATACGCGTGGGTTTGACGATGTTATCGACTGCGATGGACAACTGCCCGCGCCAGCCGTTGGCTATCTGCTGGCACTGCTGACGGGTGATCTGCATTTTTTTGATAACAGAGCGCCCTTCCTGCAGAAACCAGACTCCGGCGGGCGTTAATTCCACATCCCGATGACGACGTTCAAACAGCGGAACCGCCAGCCACTCTTCCAGTTGACGAACGGTATAGCTGACAGCAGAAGGCACACGATGCAACTCCTGCGCTGCGGCGCTAAAGCTGCCATTGCGGGCAACAGCATCAACAACTTCAAGCGAGTATTCCGACCACATTTTTTGCCTGCAAAATTTTTGAAATGAACGAACAAATATTAGCGTTTCACAAGCCGGAATGCACTCCCTACACTCTGCCGCATCATCGCCGTATCACTGAAATGAGAGTTTTATGCAACAACCTGGGAAAGGATTTTTAGTCTGGCTGGCGGGGCTTAGCGTGCTCGGTTTCCTCGCCACTGATATGTATTTGCCGGCGTTTGCCGCCATTCAACAGGATTTGAATACCTCCGCGTCCGCGGTCAGCGCCAGCCTGAGCTTATTCCTTGCCGGCTTTGCTATTGGACAACTGTTCTGGGGGCCCGTCTCTGACCGCTACGGTCGTAAGCCGGTGCTGTTCTGCGGCCTACTGATTTTCGCCCTCGGCTGTCTGGGCATGCTCTGGGTTCAGGACACCCGGCTGATGCTGGCGCTGCGTTTTGTCCAGGCCATTGGCGTTTGCGCCGCCGCAGTCACCTGGCAGGCGCTGGTCACCGATTACTATCCGGCGCATCGCACGAACCGTATTTTTGCCACCATTATGCCGCTGGTCGGACTCTCTCCCGCGCTGGCGCCGCTGCTCGGTAGCTGGCTGTTGGTACATTTCGACTGGCAGGCTATTTTTGCTGTCCTGGCCGCTGTGGCTCTGGTGCTGATCCTGCCGACCATTCGTCTGAGATCTGTTAATAAGCCATCCGTCAATACACAGCAAAAGCTCACTTTCTTTACCCTGCTTCGCTCACGTGAATATAGCGGTAATGTGCTGATTTACGCCGCCTGCTCCGCAAGCTTTTTTGCCTGGCTGACCGGCTCACCTTTTATTCTCCATGATATGGGCTATGGCCCAACGGCGGTCGGTCTGAGCTACATTCCGCAAACTATCGCTTTTCTGGTGGGCGGTTACGGCTGCCGCGCGGCCCTGCAAAAGTGGTCAGGCGGGCAAATCCTGCCCTGGCTGCTGGCTATCTTCACTATCAGCGTTGCCGCCATCTGGATGACCGGCCTGCAGGATAATGTCACGCTGGTCGGATTGATGATCCCGTTCTGCGCCATGGCGGCGGTAAATGCGGGAATTTATCCCATCGTTGTCGCTCAGGCCCTGAAGCCCTTTCCACAGGCCACCGGCCGCGCCGCCGCGTTGCAAAATACCTTACAGCTCGGTCTCTGTTTCGTTACCAGTCTGCTTGTCTCGGCACTCATTGCGCATCCGCTGCAAACCACCACCCGCGTGATGCTGGTCTCCATTGTGCTTGCCGGCATCGGTTATCGTCTGCAACACAACGCTGCGCGGCGGGTAACTGACACGTCGCATGCCTAAAATAGACGCCTGACTTGGCCCCCGGATTTAGTCATTAGCTGGCTAAGATATTTTTATTGAAAGCCCGTTTTTAGCGGCCTATACTGAATCCGGTATCACATAAATAGAATATTCAACAAATCTTAACGGGAGCAGGATGCATCCCGTTTCACCATGGATGGCCTTTCGGCAAGGGTTATCTCCCTTCCTCTGTTCTACGTCGGATAGCAGTCTCGCGGTTAATCCGTGGGATTTCTCACAAAACCAAAAAAACGTCTACGCTGTTTTAAGGTTCTGATCACTTGGGCGTGATGGAGAAGCTATGAGTTCATCGTGTATAGAAGAAGTAAGTGTACCAAATGATGACTGGTACCGGATTGCAGCTGAATTGTTAGGCCGTGCCAATATTGAGATCAACGGCCCCGCCCCCTCCGATCTGCAGATTAAAAATCCGCATTTTTTTAAACGCGTCCTGCAGGAAGGGTCACTGGGATTAGGCGAGAGTTATATGGACGGCTGGTGGGATTGTGAGCGACTGGATATATTTTTCTATAAGGTCCTGCGGGCCGGTCTGGAGAATCAACTCCCGCACCATCTTAAAGATACGCTACGTATTGCTGGCGCTCGTTTGTTCAATCTGCAAAGCAAAAAAAGATCATGGATTGTCGGTAGAGAACACTACGATTTAGGCAACGATCTCTTTAGCCGCATGCTCGATCCTTATATGCAATATTCCTGCGGTTACTGGAAAGATGCGCAGAATCTGGACGCCGCTCAGCAGGCAAAATTAGATCTTATCTGCCGAAAATTACAGCTTGAACCCGGAATGCGGGTACTGGATATCGGCTGCGGCTGGGGCGGGCTGGCGTACTACATGGCGAAAAACTACCAGGTCAGCGTTGTTGGCGTCACGATCTCTGCGGAACAGCAGAAGATGGCTCAACAGCGTTGCGCAGGGCTGGACGTGACGATTTTACTCCAGGACTATCGGGATCTGCACGATAGTTTCGACCGTATCGTTTCGGTCGGGATGTTCGAGCATGTCGGGCCTAAAAACTACAATACCTATTTTGAAGTGGTCGATCATAACTTAAAACCTGATGGTCGCTTCCTGCTGCATACGATCGGTTCGAAAAAAACCGGCCACAGCGTTGATCCGTGGATCAATAAATATATCTTTCCTAACGGGTGTCTGCCGTCGGTACGTCATATTGCCGAAGCCAGTGAAACGCATTTCGTGATGGAAGACTGGCATAATTTCGGCGCCGATTATGACACTACCCTGATGGCCTGGTATGAGCGTTTCCTTAATAGCTGGCCGGAAATTGCCGATAACTATTCGGATAGATTCAAACGCATGTTCAGTTATTATCTAAATGCCTGTGCCGGCGCTTTCCGCGCGCGCGATATTCAGCTCTGGCAGGTCGTTTTTTCTCGCGGCGCAGAGCACGGTCTTCGCGTTGCTCGTTAATTTCTGCTCCACCTGCGCCCCTGGCGCAGGTGTTTTCTCTTTTATTCACCGCGACGGCAATAACCAATACATTTATCAATCCAGCGCAAAACGCTCTCCTGACGACATATCGCCCCTTCAAGCACAATAAAATCACCAAATCTGTCACTTTCAAGAGGTGGAACCTGCGCGTACTGTTCCATTGTTTTTTGCAGAACATTTAACCTTTCGAGGTGCTGTATGCGCTGATTTTCCAACAGATGAATACGCGTACTGACATCAAGATAGTGGGAAAAATACATACGAACCCGAAAAACATCTTTTGCCGTTTTTTCTATTGGCTCATCTTTATGTAGCCATTTCAGCAGTTCATCCCTTCCGGTATCGGTAATGCTGTATTTCTTTTTTTCCAGAATATCGCCGCTGATTTCGATGTCGTAAGTGACCAGTCCATCGTGATACATGCGCTTTAGCTCACCATAAATCTGGCTATGTTTCGCATGCCAGAACTTTGCCAGTTCATGGTTAAACGCCTTGCTGATGTCATAGCCGGTCATTGCCGTACGGTTAAGTAAGCCCAGAATGGCATAAGTTAAAACTCTCATTTCGCCTCACCTGTGATCTCTGCGCGCAGTATAGCACGCGTCACTCTCCGCATTACGCCTTCTTGCCACGTCAACAGCCATGTCAAATAAAACATGTAATCATTGACATGATTTATCACGTGGTTTAGCGTCTGATCAGAACGATTACCACGCAAGAATTGTTAATAAAACATTGATTTTGTTGCTTAATAGAAAATTTCATCGAGGATAAAAACATGGATTACTCAAAAAAAAGATGGCGGATCCTGATAGCAAGTTGCTTTATCAATCTATGCGTAGGCTCGATGTACGCCTGGAGCGTTTTTGCCACGCCGATGGCTGACTACCTCTCACAACTTCACAACGCCAATATCACCTCTGCCGATCTGGCTATCGTTTTTGTCATCTGCAACTCTGTTGGTCCCATAACGATGATCAGCGGGGGCAAAATAAACGATACATTTGGCCCCCGTATGGTGATTTTCACTGGCGGACTCATGTTTGGCGGCGGGATGATCCTCTGCGGTTTTGCCTCGCAAATCAGTCATCTGATCTGGGCATATGGAATATTAACCGGTCTGGGATTAGGAATGGTCTACGGGGCGACCATTAGCACCTCTATCAAATTTTTCCCCGATAAACGCGGTTTTGTCGGCGGTGTCACCACTGCCCTGTTTGGCATCAGTTCGGTGATCATTCCGCCGATTGCCGGGATAATTACCGCCGAGGCCGGTATTCTGTCTGCCTTTAAAATCATCGGACTGGGTTTCGCGGTTATTATCTGCGCCTGCGCTTTCGTCATCGATAAATGCCCGCATGGCTTTAGTCCGGACGGCTGGCAACCGCCGCAACACGCGCGAAACATCATGCCTTCAGGGAATAAAACCTGGCGGCAAATGATGTCCAGCTTCAATTTTTATCTTATGCTCATCATGCTGACCTGCGGCGCAGTTGCCGGACTCATGTGCATTTCTCTGGCCTCTCCGCTGGCAAAAATCATGGTCGGGATGTCCACGGCCGCCGCAACGCTGGCCGTTTCCGTTCTCGCTCTTTTCAACGTCCTGGGACGGGTCATGGCGGGCATGATTTCCGACAAGATCGGCCGCATTAATACCCTGATGCTCGCCTGTATCCTCTCTATTCCAGGCCTCAGTGCTCTCTACTACACGGGCATCGGCGACGATGCGCTGTTTTACACGGGGATTTCCATTATCGGTATCTGTTTTGGTGCCTTTATGGGCGTTTTTCCTGGCTTCACCGCCGACCAATTCGGCGCACAGCACAACAGCGTGAACTTCGGCATTATGTTCTGCGGTTTTGCTATCGCCGGTTACGTCGGACCAACCATTATGTCCTCAACGTTTGCCGCCACTCACAGTTACCACAGCGCCTTTCCCGTCGGCATCGCATTTAGCGTCACCGCGCTGGTGCTCGCCTTAATTTTTCGCCTGATAAATAAAAATATTCTGCTTAAATAACGCCGGAGAACAACCCCATGACAAAAGCGCGCGCCGCGAGACAATCGATCAACTGCGCGACTGCGCGCCGTGGGTGGCGCAGGTGGGTGATTACGTGAAGATCCCGACAATTACAACCGCAATTTATCAGGGCCATCACGCGGCAATGGATATCTGACGGTTAGTATGTCAATCGGCAGCCCGATCACGCCTGTCGGGCTGCGTACCGGGTTACTCTGTCGCCGTTTTCTGCGCCGCCTCTTTCGCCGCCAGCACGCGCTCGACGGTATCAATCACCGCCTGCGTCTGCGGATCGATTTCAATATTCACCCGATCACCCAGCTTTTTCGCGCCAAGCGTGGTGCGCTGGAGCGTTTCCGGAATTAAATGCACACAAAAGCGCGTCGGGGTCACTTCGCCGACGGTCAGACTGATCCCGTCCACGCCAATATATCCTTTATAAAGGATATATTTCATTAACGCCGGGTCCTGAACCTTAAACCAGATTTGACGGTTATTTTCCGAGGTCAGAATTTTCACCACTTCGGCGGTGGTCATGATATGACCGGACATCAGGTGACCGCCAATTTCGTCGCTGAATTTAGCCGCACGCTCAACGTTCACGCTATCGCCAGCACGGACTGCGCCCAGGTTGGTGACTCGCAGTGTCTCTTTCATCAGGTCAAAACTCACCCGTGCGCCATCGATATGCGTGACGGTCAAACAACACCCATTGTGCGCCACCGACGCCCCCGTTTCGAGCCCTGAAAGCATATGCTCAGGTAATTCCACTACGTGGGTGCGAAAATTGGGTTTCTCGTCAATGGACAGCACTTTCGCGGTCCCCTGCACAATACCGGTAAACATGTTTTGCTCCTGTATAAACTCATGACGGTATCATTACCGTTTTAGGCTATATGGAACAATAACAGGTGGTAAAACAGGTTGCCAGCGGACAACGTCTACTGGGATTTTTTCACTGGATAAATAGCCAATCCTCGCTACAATGGTCTGGAAAATCCCCCTGTTTTTCTTCTTGCTGCTATGTAGAGCGGCTTTTTTAGTCCAAAAATAACAACAATATAAAGGTGTTCACGTGCAGAAGTACTTTATTGAAGCGCGTCAGTTGTTAGCGCTGGCAATACCCGTTATCCTCGCTCAGGTTGCCCAGACCGCTATGGGATTCGTCGATACCGTAATGGCGGGCGGTTACAGCGCCACCGATATGGCAGCCGTGGCTATTGGTACCTCCATTTGGTTACCGGTGATCCTTTTCGGCCATGGTCTGCTGCTGGCGATGACCCCGATCATTGCTCAGCTTAATGGTTCAGGTCGTCGCGACCGTATCGCCCATCAGGTGCGTCAGGGTTTCTGGCTGGCTGGCTTCGTCTCAATGCTGGTGATGGTTATCCTGTGGAACGCAGGTTACATCATCAGTTCCATGCATGATATTGACCCGGCGATGGCGGAGAAAGCCGTTGGCTACCTGCGCACCCTGTTATGGGGAGCGCCCGGCTATCTCTTCTTTCAGGTCGCGCGTAACCAGTGTGAAGGTCTGGCGAAGACCAAGCCGGGCATGGTTATGGGGTTTATCGGCCTGCTGGTCAACATTCCCGTGAACTACATCTTTATCTACGGTCATTTCGGTATGCCAGAGCTGGGTGGTATTGGTTGCGGCGTGGCGACGGCTGCCGTTTACTGGGTGATGTTTTTCAGTATGATCTTCTGGGTGCGCCGCGCGCGCTCAATGCGGGATATTCGCAGCCACGAAGGTTTCGGCAAACCGGACGTAGCTGTTCTTAAGCGCCTGGTACAACTGGGCCTGCCGATTGCGCTGGCGCTGTTTTTCGAAGTGACCCTGTTTGCCGTGGTGGCGCTGCTGGTCTCTCCGCTGGGGATCATCAATGTCGCCGGACATCAGATTGCCCTTAACTTCAGTTCGCTAATGTTCGTGTTACCGCTCTCCCTGGGCGCGGCGGTGACGATTCGCGTCGGTTTCCGTCTTGGGCAGGGCTCAACGCTGGAAGCACAAACTTCGGCCAGAACCGGCCTGGGCGTTGGCGTGTGTATGGCCGTTATCACCGCCATTTTCACTATTCTGATGCGCAAGCAAATTGCGCTGCTGTATAACGACAACCCTGAGGTCGTTATGCTGGCTTCCCAGTTAATGTTGTTAGCGGCGATCTACCAGATTTCCGACTCCATTCAGGTGATTGGCAGCGGGATCCTGCGTGGTTATAAAGATACCCGCTCCATCTTCTTTATCACCTTTATCGCCTATTGGGTGCTCGGGCTGCCGAGCGGCTATCTGCTGGCGCTGACCGACGTCGTTGTCCCGCGCCTGGGGCCCGCGGGTTTCTGGTGGGGATTTATTATTGGTTTAACCTCCGCTGCCATCATGATGATGCTGCGTATGCGTTTCCTGCAGCGTCAGCCTTCCAGCATCATTTTACAGCGTGCTGCGCGTTAAGCCTGTTCGGCGCGATATTGGATGAAAAAACGGCGCGGATAGCGCGCCGTTATCCGAACCTGATGAACAAATATTCTTTTGCATCAGTAAAATATAAGCAACATGGATAAAACTTCTGCGATCGCGTCAAATCTGGAAGAAAAGTGACGTTTGCCTCTTGCCACAACCCCGCCCTGCCGTTAATATGCGTCCCCGTTGTTACCACAACATTGCGTTCATAGCTCAGTTGGTTAGAGCACCACCTTGACATGGTGGGGGTCGTTGGTTCGAGTCCAATTGAACGCACCATAATGCGTTTATAGCTCAGTTGGTTAGAGCACCACCTTGACATGGTGGGGGTCGTTGGTTCGAGTCCAATTAAACGCACCATATTGCGTCCGTAGCTCAGTTGGTTAGAGCACCACCTTGACATGGTGGGGGTCGGTGGTTCGAGTCCACTCGGACGCACCATTCAGTTGATAATTGAGTGCTGCGCTTTTATCCTCTCGTCAGTAACACCCATAAATCATCCCTGTGCCAATGATATTTTAAATCGGGTTTACGCTTTATCCCGGCTGAAAATTTCGATATTTGTTAGCAACTGAGCATTCTCAGTCTAAAGAAGCATCCTGCCAATTTCCCATTCCCCGCTCATGGTCTATACCCTAACTAATTCGTGTTGCAGGACATAACGCTTAACCGTGTTTGCGTCGGCCTCACATGAGCAGACAGGAGTCGGAGAGAGGCCCTGCCAGACCGCCTGCAACCTGAATATGATGGTTATATATCTTATGCATCTTCCCATATGCAGGAGCGATCATGATAAGTAAAAAAATTCTGATGCTGGTCGGCGACTACGCCGAAGATTATGAAACGATGGTGCCTTTTCAGGCGCTGCAGATGATTGGCCATCAGGTCGACGCGGTATGCCCCGATAAGGTCAAAGGGGACTACGTCACGACGGCGATCCATGATTTTGATGGCGCTCAGACATACAGCGAGAAACCGGGTCACCGCTTTACCCTTAACGCCGACTTTGCCAAAGTGAAAGAACAGGACTACGATGCCCTACTGATTCCCGGCGGGCGGGCGCCGGAATATTTGCGATTAAATAACGACGTAATAACACTGGTACAGGCATTTAACGCCGCGGGCAAACCAATTGCCGCCGTTTGTCACGGCCCACAACTGCTGGCCGCCGCCGGCATTCTGCAAGGCCGAACCTGCAGCGCCTACCCCGCCTGCGCGCCGGAAGTACGGCTCGCGGGTGGACATTATGCCGATATTGGCATCGATCAGGCGCACGTCGATGGCAACCTGGTCACCGCACCTGCCTGGCCCGCTCATCCGCAATGGCTGGTGAAATTTGCTGAAGTGTTACAGCGGTAACCTGTCAAATATTCGCGACGTTCGTAATGGTAAAAAAAAGAGAAATGAACCGATGCGCTAAAGCCTGAATTTAGCCTTAGCGCATCAATAAGCATAAGATCACAGCGTCATCATCATCTCATGCCAGGCCATGCCGCCATGATCGGACGCTGACGGTTTAATATAGCGATAGCCAAAGTGCGCATAGAGATCCACATGACGATCTTTACACATAAGATGGATGGTTTGCTTATTCATGACCTTCATCCGCGAGATAAACTCACGCATCATCAGCGTGGCGTAGCCCTGCCCCTGGAAATCAGGATCTACCACGACCGACATAATCACCACATTCGGCGCCGCCGGGTCGTGCCCGATAAGCTCTTTGAACTCTTCGTCGGACATCACCACGTCCCACGCACAGCCCGCGTTAATAAATCCAATCACTTCTCCGCCAAGTTCCATACACATAAACCCTTGCGGATACAGATTGATACGGGTGGCGATTTTTTCTCTCGTCGCCGCTTCGTCACCTTCATACGCGGTGATTTCAATCTGATAGCAGCGATCAACGTCGGATGGCGTGGCCTGGCGAAATACGGGGGTAGACATAATTTATCCTCTTCAGCGTCCCTGATGTGCCGACATAGTACACCATTCAGGCCGTTCATCACGCACCGCTACAAGGGTATGAGAATAAATTCGCCTCGGTACAACGCCCGCATCGCCAGTTGGCCCTCTTCGCCATTTTGCACCACAATTATTCTGCCAGGTTTACCTCACCGGGACAGACTATCTCGTGGCGCTTTTCAACTCACGGAAGGCCACCGATAACAAATGTAATAACAGCGACGGGTCAGTCAATATGAAGAAAATTGCTATCATCGGCGCAGGTCCAACCGGTATTTATACGTTGTACGCATTACTTAAACATAACGAACCGTTCGAGGTGTCGATTTATGAGCAGGCAGATGAAGCAGGCGTAGGCATGCCCTACAGTGACGAAGATAATTCCCCCATGATGCTGGCAAACATCGCCAGTATTGAAATACCGCCCATTCAGTGCACTTATCTTGACTGGCTAAAAACCCAAAGCAAAGCTAATCTTTCGCGCTACGGCGTAGATTACGATACGCTTCATGACCGCCAGTTTCTGCCGCGCATTCTGCTTGGCGAATATTTTCGCGATCGGTTTCTTGCACTGGTTGCGCAAGCCAAAGAACAAGGCTTTCGGATACAGGTCAATGAATCCTGCCTTGTTACCGACCTGCAGGCCAGCGAAGCAGGTGTCAGGCTCTGGCGACAAAATGAACCGACCGCCGAATCCTTTGATCTCGCAGTCATCGCCACTGGTCACGTCTGGCCCGCGGAAGAAGAATCAACCCGCAGTTGGTTTCCCAGTCCGTGGTCAGGCCTGATGGAAGCGAAGATCCCGCCTTGCCGGGTGGGCATCATGGGAACCTCACTGAGCGGGATTGATGCGGCAATGGCCGTTGCGGTTCAGCATGGCAGCTTTAGCGAGCCGGATGATGACACGCTGATTTTCAGGCTGAACGATGGCTGTGAGTCCCTTAAAATTGTGCTCATGTCCCGCTCCGGCATTTTGCCGGAGGCCGACTTTTACTGCCCAATCCCCTGGGAGCCGCTGCAGATCGTTACCCAACACGCGCTCGACCAGGAAATCGCCGTCGGGGCCGATGGCTTGCTCGACCGGGTATTTAATCTGATTGCTCAGGAAATCGCGCTCGCCGATCCGCACTGGAGCGAAGAGATCGCCCTTTGCGACCTTGATGCGGACACCTTTAGCGAAACCTGGTTTTATCAACGTCAGCAGAAGAATCCTTTTCACTGGGCGCAGGCTAACCTCAAGGAAGTCGAGCGAAACAAACGCGAGAGATACACCGTTCCCTGGCGTTACGTCATCCTGCGGTTGCATGAAGCCGTCCAGACAATAGTTCCCCACCTCAATGACAGGGATCGGACACGTTTTAGCGCAGGTCTTGCCCGCGTGTTTATCGACTGCTATGCCGCCATTCCCCCGGAATCTATTCGCCGCTTACTGGCGCTACGCGAAGCGGGTGTGATCAGCATTCTCTCGTTGGGACAGGATTATGAAATAGCCATCCAGCCGGAAAAAACGTTGATCTCCAGCCGGGATAAGCACTATATCTATGATGTGTTTGTCGATGCCCGTGGGCAAAAACCGCTGAAAAACAAAGATATTCCGTTTCCTCATTTACGAGCGCAGTTGCTGGCGACGGGTGATGAGATCCCGGAAGTCGGCGATGATTATACGTTGCTGGATCCCCCGGCGATTCGCGGGCGTATTGCATTCGGCGCCATCCCGTGGTTGATGCATGACCAACCCTTTGTCCAGGGGATCACCGCCTGCGCGGAGATCGGCGCGGCAATGGCAAAGGCGATATCTCACCAGGCCCGACGTGCCCGCAGACGTTTACCGTTATTGGATCTTTAACGCCACGTCGCGTCTTATCCATGTTTCCGCGGGTTATGCGCCTCGCTATCCTCTCTTTTACGCGGTATTTCCCCCTGCTCGCGGGGATCCTTTTTCGCCGGATGCCGCCCGCGTTTATCGGGATCGGCTGGATTCTGTACGGACATTTTTTTCTCCTGTCTCAGCGGTTATTTCTGTATTCTGTCCACTCGCACCATCGGCGGCGTCATTTTCTTATCCAGACTGCCATTAATGCTGATCATCTGATCGGGCCTGACTTCCCGACCGGCGAAAACCGCGGCGGGAATAGTGACCGCAATGGTGTCGGTTTTATCGCGAAAGTGATAGCGGTCATCACCATACTGCTCAATAAGATTACCGCGTAAAGAGATGGTTGCCCCGTCATGCATGCTCAGGGCCTGCCGCACGGTCATAATCCGGCTATCTTCGGTTCCACGATAGCCGTCATCAAGCTTATGGGGAGGGGGTGGAACGGTGTCATTTTTAAATCCCCCCTCTGCTTCGGCATAAACGCCAGGAACCATCAGCCAGCAGAAAATAATAAGCAGTAACTTTTTCATCAGCCCCTCCGACATTTTACTCATGTCTTATTCAGTCTGGTCGCTAATGCTTATTTTCACAACCTGAAGAATTTATCCGGCAACCGAAAAAAATATTTTTTATTCCTCTCTCGCCCTGCTTAAATATATCCACTGGCATACGTAAAATTGGCCTGACGATGAAAAGCGCGCTTCGTTAGAATAATCTTAAAATCATCTCTGACGCTACATCGTCACATTTAGAAAAGCTTCCCGATAATCAGTAAATTACCATTAATTAACCCGCAAACTGGCTGAAATAATAAAAAATTCGTCCAGTTATCTCTCGTTAAAAACTTTCTGGCTGGCTGAAGACCGGGGCTTAGCGTCTATCCTTACAGATGCGTGGCAGTCCGGGCCGTCCGCAAACGCCCGACAAAATGGCAAGTGGAAGACGTCCAGCCTGGACAGGCTATTCATCTTTTAGCATGAGGAGGTCTGTATGCACGACAGCACTAAAAATACCGCCAGCTATCCCTGCCCGCCTTTTGTCGATCAGCCCCAATTCCCGCCGGGTCTGGCACATAAGATGCAACCGGAACCCGATCATGGTGAACAAAGCTATGTCGGTTCTGGCCGGCTAGCGGGAAAACGCGCGCTGATTACCGGCGCGGACTCCGGAATTGGACGTGCGGTTGCCATCGCCTTCGCGCGTGAGGGTGCCGATGTGGCGATAAACTATCTACCGGAAGAGGAATCGGATGCTAAAGCTGTGATGACGTTGATTCAGAAGGAAGGACGCCAGGCCGTGGCGATACCGGGAGATATTCGTAGCGAATCTTTTTGTCAACAGCTGGTGGAACAGGCCGTCAGCGAACTCGGCGGCCTGGATATTCTGGTCAATAACGCCGGACGCCAGCAATATTGTCAATCGCTGGAAGCGCTTTCGACCGAGGACTTTGACGCCACCTTCAAAACAAACGTATACGCGGCATTCTGGATAACCAAAGCCGCCCTGCCTCATCTTCAACAACATAGCGCAATTATTAATACATCATCGGTACAGGCCTTTAAGCCGAGCCCCATTCTGCTGGATTATGCGCAAACGAAGGCTTGCCTGGTGGCGTTTACCAAATCGCTGGCCAAACAACTGGGACCCAGAGGCATTCGGGTTAACGCCGTGGCGCCAGGCCCTTACTGGACGGTGCTCCAGTCCAGCGGTGGACAACCGGCGGAGAAAGTGCGCCAGTTTGGTGCCGATACGCCACTGGGCCGCCCCGGTCAGCCGGTCGAGATTGCCCCACTGTACGTTACCCTCGCGTCCGACGCCTGCTCCTTCACTTCCGGTCAGGTCTGGTGCTCCGATGGCGGCGACGGCGTATTATAAGCCACAAGCGGCGGAACCGCCGCTTATCGACACATGCTGACGGGCGTGTCGTGCGAATGCGCCTGTGTATATCGCCCCAGAGAATAATGCGCGTTTTCAGCGTCAGAAGGCACATATGACCGATAAGAATGTCACGATCGGGAAGTAAAACTGACAGGGCGTCCGTGCCCTGTCGATGACGGGTTTACTCGAAATAGACGTCCGGGTTTTCAGACAGCGAAACAAAATTTTTGCTGTTCTTATCCAGCGCACGAATATCCCCGCTTTCGATATCATAGAACCAGCCGTGCAGGCGGAGGGTATTATCACGCAGGCCAACAGCAACCGACGGGTGGGTTTTGATATTATTCAACTGCGCGATAACATTTTCCTGTACCATTCCATTCACTTTATCGGTCTCATTATCCCAGGTTTTTTTCTCAACAACAGCTTTCGCCGCGTCGGCATAGTGCAACCAATGGGACACGGCAGGCATCGTATCCAGGCACTGGCAGGTGGCGATAGCTTTCATTGCACCGCAGTTAGAGTGGCCGCAAATTACAATATCGGTAACGCCAAGGGCAACAACGGCATACTCAATTGTCGCGGAAACCCCGCCGGGTTCGGGCCCAAAAGAGGGAACGATATTACCGGCGTTACGAATCACAAAAAGCTGCCCCGGCTCCTGCTGGGTCACCAGTTCCGGCACCAGGCGGCTATCTGAACAGGAAATAAACAATGCTTTCGGATTCTGGCTGTTTGCCAGGCTACGGAAGAGCTCTTTACGCTGCGGAAAGATCTCTTTCTGAAAGTTGAGGAAGCCCTCAATAATATGTTGCATAGCAATATCTCTTCTCTCTGTTTTAATCGCAATATGACAAAGATCACATTAAGTTAGTGTAACACTGACGCCTGGAATAGGAATTGTTATTCGAAAATGCGCGTAAGCCTCGCGACGGAAAACATCGCGATGGCGGCTATCGCGCGCTGTTGGCAACCCGATTGACATCGTCGCATCAGGTGCTGGCAAACCGTAAACAGGAGACAACCATGACCCATTACCGCGTAATCGATAAACAAAACTGGCCGCGCAAAGATCATTTTGATTTTTATCGCCGCTTTGCCAACCCGGCATTTAATCTCTGCGTGCCGATAGCTGCCCAGCGGCTGTACGACTGCGCGAAAGACCGGAATGTCTCTTTTTTTCAGTTGGCGCTCTACGCGCTGATGCGCGCGGTAAACGGCGTCCCACAGCTTAAACAACGCCGTTCAGGCGACGACATTATCGAATATGATGAACTGGCAGTGATGACGTCGGTGATGACCGGGCAAGAAGGATTCCGCCAGGTATGGTGCGATAACGCCGATGATTTTGCCACCTTTAGCCGCGTCGCGACCCCGAAGATTGAAGCCGCAAAACACACGTCGCCAGCCCCCCTTATCGTCACTGGTGAAAACTATTTCTGCGCCAGTTGCCTGCCGTGGCTGCATTTCAGTGCCATCACTCACGCTGAGTATTACGTGGGCGCAGCGGTTCCCGCGCTCACCTGGGGCAAGCTGAAAAATGGCATTATCCCGGTCGCGGGCAAATTCAACCATGCTTTTGTCGATGGTCTGCACGCCAGCCGCTTTTTCTCCCGCGTTGAAGAGTATTTTGCTGAACCTGACAGGCTCTGGTCCCCCATCGGCGATGCATGATCGCTTTCTGCACGATTCCGCAAGGGTGCATCTCCCTGCCATTTTGCCTATACTTGACGGCAGTCAAAACTGAACTGAAGTGGATAACGTATGGAAATTGATCTCGACAACCTGACTTTTAGCGGACTAGAGGAAGCGCAAGAGCGTAACGCGGAACGCCTTGAAGAGGCGGACAAAAAGGCGCAGGCGCTCGTTGCCGATGATGATTGCGGCGACGCATGTAAGATCTAATTACTATAAACCGGCAAGATTGCCGGTTTTTCTCTCCTCTCTCATCCCGCTCTTCCTCGACAAAATTAAAAATTCCAAAAATAACCATAAAAGAGAAAGTGTTTCTCTCAAATAGCCTCTTTACAAACTAAAGATGCAACTTTTTTCTCTGTCAACCGGGGTAACATTCTTACTATCGTTTATGCCGCTCGGTGTTACATCGTACCGACATATGCAGGCCGCGGCGTATATCAACCTCGAGAAATAACGCAATCACTCGCGGATTTTTTCCGCACCGCTCCAGAGGCCCTGTCATGTCACACCGGGAAAACCGTGTTGAATGGAATACGTTTATTGATGCTCTGAAACAGGAAGTTAAACCCGCCCTGGGTTGTACCGAACCTGTATCGGTTGCGCTTGCCTGCGCCGTAGCGGCGCAACAGTTATCAGGCGCAATTGTGCGAATCGAAGCGGCGGTCTCGCCAAATTTAATGAAAAATGGGATGGGCGTGACGATCCCGGGCACAGGAATGACCGGATTACCCGTTGCCGCTGCCTTAGGGGCTATCGCCGGCGATCCGCAGGCAAAACTCGAAGTGCTGAAAAAAGCCACCTCACGGGAGATTGACGCCGCCAGAGCGCTGCTAGACGTCGGCGCCGTGCGCATCGTGTTGCAGGAACCTTGCGATGAAATACTCTATGTCCGCGCTAAAGTCTACGCCGGAGATGAACACGCCACGGTGACCATCTCTGGCGACCACACCAACGTGGTGGCGATTGAGAAAATGGGGCATTCCCTGTTTATCAAAGCTGAAAGCAATACCTGTGACGCCCCCCTTAACCCGCTGGAGCGGCTCGCCCGTTATTCACTACGCGATATCTATGATTTCGTTAATGACGTTCCTGCGGAAGAACTCCGCTTTATTCTCGACGCAGGTTTGATGAACAACGCCCTTTCAAAAAAAGGTCTGGCTAAAGACTGGGGGTTGCACATCGGCACCACACTGAAGCGTCAGGTGGACAAGGGACTGGTTTCCAATGATATGTTTACCGAGATCCTCTACCGGACCAGCGCCGCATCGGATGCCCGAATGGGCGGCGCAACGCTGCCGGCAATGACCAATTCAGGTTCAGGCAACCAGGGAATAACGGCAACCATGCCGGTAGTGGTCGCCGCGGAGCGGCTTAATGCCAGCCAGCAGCAACTCGCCCGAGCGCTGGCGCTCTCACATCTGGTCGCTATCTATATCCACTGTAAACTCCCGCGGTTGTCAGCCCTGTGTGCGGCCACCACCGCCGCAATGGGCGCAGCGTCTGGGATTCTCTGGCTGATGAACGGCAGCTATGAAAATATCGCCATGGCGGTGAATAATATGATTGGCGATGTCAGCGGCATGATTTGCGACGGCGCTTCCGGCAGTTGCGCAATGAAAGTGTCCACCAGTATCGCTTCCGCCTGGAAAGCGATTCTGCTGGCGCTGGATAATTCGGTGGTTTCCTGCAATGACGGGATTGTCGAGCGCGATGTCGAGAATTCCATTCGAAATCTCTGTGCGATCGCAGCTCAGGCGATGCAGCATACCGATCGACAAATTATCAAAATTATGGCGCATAAGCGCTATTAACCGGGCTAAACGTTAACCGCCGCCCGAAGGCGGCGGGGAGTTCACTTGCAGCCGTGCGGATAATTGCAGCTGTAGCTTCTCCACGTTAGGCCGCTGCTGATCAACAACGCGCGAAACGGCCTCCCCGATGACCGCAACCTCCGGCAGACAATACGCCTGGCCCTCCGCCTGTCCGGCGCGGGTTCCCCCACTTCCGGAAGGCATTGTTATTCTCTTCCTGTGAAAACGGCGGCTAAAAGCCGCCGTAGCATTGTATTTGTATTACATTAGCCACACCAGGCGACGGCTTCAATCTCCACCTTCACCTCTTTCGGCAAGCGAGCGACTTCAACGCAGGAACGGGCCGGGAATGAAGCATGATGCTGAGTGAAAAACTCCGCATAGGCGTGATTAATCACCGCAAATTCGTTCAGGTCTTTTACGAAAATAGTCGTCTTACAAATATTGTCGACCGTCAGTCCTCCGGCTTCAATAATAGCCCGAATATTTTCCAGACTCTGCCGGGTTTGACCTTCGGCGCACGCAGGAATATCTCCCGTTTGCGGATTAATCGGCAACTGGCCGGAGGTAAAAATAAAATTACCGGTTCGCGCGCCCTGAATATAAGGCCCAATCGCCTGCGGGGCATGTTCTGTCGCAATAACCTTAGTCATCGTCAATCCTTAAATACTCTTTGGGTTAGAGAGTAAAGCCAACAATTAAATAGACAACCAGCGCCAGTCCGCCGGTCACCAGCGCATAAGGCATCTGGGTGCGAATATGTTCAATATGGTCACAGTTAGTCGCCATGGAGGCGACGATAGCGTCGCTGGAGATAGGTGAAGTCATATCGCCAAAAATTGAACCGGAAATAGCCGCGCCAATCATAAAGTGCGGATCAATACCCAACGACACCCCCAGTTGCACGCCGATCGGGATCATAATGGCAAATGTTCCCCAGGAGGTTCCCGTTGCCAGTGACATGACCGCTGAAATCAGGAAGATAAAACCAATCGAGAACCCGGATGGGATCACTCCGGAGGTAATCGACGCAATATATTGCCCGGTATTCAGCTCCGCTGAAATATGCCCCATCAGGAAAGCAAGAATCATGATTGAGCTAATTTTGACCATACTGGCATAGCCGATGTACAGCTCTTTGAAAAAGTTCTCAACGTTGAGAATACCGCGCACTCTGAACCAGATAAAAGAGACTACGGTACCGAACATAACGCCGGAATAAACCGACATCGAACCGCTGCCTTTGGAAAACTGCCCATCGCCGGTGATATAGAGAACAACGGGTACCATTAATACCGTGGATAAAATCGGAATAAAAAAGTTCAACAATGAATTGCATGCCGGGTGGTCGATGACCGTATCAGCGTCTTCTTCACCCTGCTCCTGCTCAATTTCCGTCAACGCCGTTTCAAACTTCACTTCAGCCTTTTTCATCGGTCCCCAGCTACAGCCCGAAAGAATGTAAAAAAGCACCGAAGCGAGAGAAAACCAGGCCATCGTGTTCCACACCATTGAACCGGCCAGCACTTCAAACGGTTCGCCGGTCAGGTAGCCCTGAGCAATCTGTACGCCGATAACCCCCATCATCGCCGCGCCCCAGCCGTTGATCATCACCGATGAACAGACAGAAACGCAGGAAGTCTGAATAATATAGGACATCTTTTCCGGCGAAACCTTGTAGCGCCGGGCCAGGTTTTTCGTGGAGGCCCCGGCGATAAGCTGATTTATCGAGCTCTCGATAAAGATTAACGATGTCACCACCATCGCCAGCAGTTGTACCGACTTTTTATTGGTGACAAAGTCATTTTTCTCCGAGAGGAACTGCACCAGTTTACGCACGCCGCCAGTGACCACAATCAGCCGCATAATGCCGCCAATCATCACCATAAAAATAATGGTTCGCGCATTGCCGGCGGACGCGAATGTCTCAATAATCCCGTTCAGCGTCCCGCCGACGCCATTAATAATACTGTGATTAATCACCGCATAGCCGACAAAAATACCGGTCAATAGCGAAAGGATCACCTGCCGGGTAAAGATCGCCAGAATAATAGTGACCAGCGGGGTAATTATCGTCCAGATGCCATAATCATGCATGATGGTTATCCTGTGTGATGTCCATGGCGGCAAAGGCAATATCCAGGTCCTGGATCAAATCATCAATATGTTCAATGCCAACAGAAAAACGCAGCGTGGTGTCATATACCCCTATCGCTTCCCGTTCTTCTTTCGACATTGCCCCGTGGGACATTGACGCGGAATGGTTAATCATGCTCTCCACTCCACCTAATGATTCTGCCAGCACAAAATAGTGCAGTCCGCCGATAAAGCGCTTCAGACTTTGCATATCGCCCTTCAGCGTCGCGGTCACCACCGCGCCGCCTGAACGCATTTGTTTCTTACACAGTTGATGCTGGGGATGCGACGGCAGGCCAGGGTAATAGACGCTGGCAATCGCCGGATGGTGCGCCAGATATTCCGCAATACGCTGTGCATTACTGCACTGCCGCGCCATGCGCAGATCCAATGTTTTCATGCCGCGCAGAGCAAGATAGGCATCAAAAGGCGATGCAATGGAGCCAATTGTGGTTTTGATAAAATCCAGACGCCCTGCCAGGGCTTCATTATTGGTTATCACCGCCCCGCCGATTAAATCAGAATGTCCACCAACGTATTTGCTGGTAGAGAGCATAACGATATCCGCCCCCATTTCGAGCGGTTTATGGTTCCAGGCGCTGGCGAATGTATTATCAACACAAGTGATAATCTCTCGTTCTTTAGCAATACGACAAACCCTGGCAATATCGACCAGTTCCAGTAACGGATTGGTCGGTGTTTCAATCCAGATTAAGGTGGTATTATTCTGAATGCTATTAATCAGGCTGCTTTCATCATTAAGATCGATATAGGAAATAGTGACACCGGTGGTTACTGTCTTTAGTTTCTCAAATAACCGCCACGTTCCACCATACACGCCTTTCATGGCAATAATATGCGCATCCTTGGGTAATAACTCGATAACAAGATTAGTGGCGGCCATTCCTGAGGCGGTGGCAGTAGCATAAATGCCGCTTTCCAGCTCAGCAAGCGCTGATTCATATGCTTTACGCGTCGGATTAGACACACGGGAATAACAGAAATCTCCGCCTTCGTTAAGATTTTGTTGTATAAAAGAACTGGCTGTGACAATCGGAGTAAATATCGCGTTATTCACCGGATCGGATTGCGTTCCGGCATGAACGGCCAGGGTTGCAATATCTTTAGCTCTGGTTTTCATAAGGTACACTCAAACTATTATTAGTCATAAAATATGGTGGCTGATACTGTTATTGTTCGTGCGCGTGGTGAATAAAACAGCAGCCAATATTTCGTTTACGGGTCACAGAATAAATGACCGTGCTATCATCAACAGATATACAAAATCCTTCAGGGCACATTGCAACAATAAGCAATGAAATTCCCTGCGGCAGAGAGAACTGTGCAGCTAAAATTTCCGCACACAGCCAACAAAGAAGCTGTTTGAAGGATAATGGATAGTGTGGTTTACGCCCTTCAACCACAATTAAAATGTATAGTAGACGAGGAAGAAAATCTTACCTATTTTCCCTCTAATCAGGGAATAATGGAGAAAAAACTTCTCTTTACGAGAACCGCTAACAATTATAACCAATTGATTAATAAACTATAATTTTTTGACGGTGACAGTAATCACAAAAAAAATAGAAAAAACCACTCTTTCCAGATGATATGAATATCTGCGGATTTTTTTCTGCGGATAACATCAGGCCGCTGCGCGATAGATATTGTCAAAACGGATAAGGGTAAATCGACGAGGGTCTGATAAAGCCTGCAGTGGGTTATAAAAATTTCAGGCCTGATGATGACATTCCCCTGGCCTATCACAGGACGGGACCGTGCTAAGACTAAGGTTCAACAGGCAACGCGACGAACGGCGTTAATGACGCTGACGCCCGAGAGTGATAACCCGGTCGTGGTGAGGCCCGGAAACGTCAGATCAATATTGCTAAACGAGAGCAGCATAAAAACCCGCAGGTGCGGCGGCCCCCCCATCGGCGATAATGCTCTGACGCGCCCGCCTCTGTCGCGAAAGGGCGCTATCTCTGCGCCAGCTGGCGAAATACGGTCTGTAGCTCCTCAGGCTTACGCCAGCCCTGGTGCAAATCCAGCACTACTCCGTGGCTGTCAATCAACACCGATGTCGGGGTGCCGATGACCTGATAACGCTCCTGAGTCATTTTAAGCTGATCCCGCAGCACCGGATAACTGATACCGTGCTGAGCCAGTAGCGGCGCAATATCCACCGACTCCGGGTCGGTATTCACGCCCACCACCACCAGCTTATCCGGCCAGCGCTGGCTGAGGGCCTGCAGGGTATCCATTTCCGCCAGGCAACCGCCGCAGCCTGATGACCAGAAATTAAGGTACACGGCTTTCCCCTCCCAGCGCTTGAGGCTGGCCGGTTTACCCTGCAGATCGAACGCCGCCAGCGCAGGGGCGGCTTCGCCGCGCGCCAGCTTTTCCTCTTTGCAGCCGCTGAGCAGCACCAGTAACAGAACAAACACCACCTTAGGCATGCGCATGATGGTTGACCTCCTCCCCCAAATACTTGCCGTGCTGCAAACGCACGATACGATCGGCGAATTTCCCCAGCGCCGGGTTATGGGTCACCATCACAATGGTACGCCCCTGACGGTGCAAATCGGTCAGCAGATCCAGCACCCGCTGTTCGTTCTCTTCATCAAGATTACCGGTCGGCTCATCAGCAAAAATAACCGGCGGTTCATTGACCAGCGCGCGTGCAATACAGACGCGCTGCTGCTCACCGCCCGAAAGCTGGCTCGGTAAATGGGTGACGCGATGCTCAAGACCAACCTGGGCAAGTACCGCCCTGGCG
The DNA here is from genome assembly GCF_005860775.1 of Klebsiella indica. Taxonomy (GTDB): domain Bacteria; phylum Pseudomonadota; class Gammaproteobacteria; order Enterobacterales; family Enterobacteriaceae; genus Klebsiella; species Klebsiella indica. Next base: position 96,093 of record NZ_VCHQ01000003.1, on the reverse strand, counting down.
GCGGATTCGTCCACCACGCTATGGTAATGTTGCGCCAGCATGATGTTTTCCAGCGCCGTTAAAAATGGGATCAAATGGAACTGCTGAAACACGAGCCCGATTTTTTGCGCGCGAAAGCGACGCCGTCCCTCTTCATCCAGCGCCGCCGCATCAGTACCGTCGAGGATCACCTGCCCTTCGCTGGCGGTATCCAGACAGGTAAGAATATTCATTAGCGTCGTTTTCCCGGAGCCGGACGCCCCCATAATGGCGACAAACTCGCCGCGCGCGATACGCAGGTTGATATCCTCCAGCGCGGTCACTTCGCCGAATCGCTTATATAAATGACGCGTTTCAATCGCCATCTGACGCAAAGACGTGACGGTCATGGCGTTTACTCTCCTTTCAGCACTTTCGCAGGCTCGACGCTCACCGCGCGCCGCACCGGAACAATGGCCGCCAGCAGGGCGACCAGTAAAGACAGAATCAGGGTAATAGGCAGCACCGGCAGACGCAGCGAGATACTGGCATTAAACACCGTTAATCCCAGCAGTTGCGCCAGCAAATAGCCCAGCATCCAGCCGCAAACCACCGCAGCAAGCGTGATGATGCTGGTTTCCAGCAGCATCTGACGGGTAATGTCGCCGTTGCTGGCGCCCAGCGCTTTTTGCAGCGCAAACTCTCTGGCGCGCTCACCGACAATCGCCATCAGCGTGGTGTTAACGCACAATGACGAGAGCGCAAGGATGACTATCGACACCAGCCCCATCAGCCCTTTAATTTTCTCCAGCACCTGCCCTTCGGATGCCGACACTTTCCGTACCGGGCGAATCTCAAGATCGGGATACTGCCGCTGTAGCTGGCTGGCGTAGCTCTCCACCTGACCAAGATCGTTGCTGACGCTGAGCAGACCGTGGCTGATAAGACCCGGCTTTTGCAGCCATGACTGGGCCACATCGAGGCTGACAATCAGCATATTGTCGGTCGCGTCACCCGACTCCACGATGCCCTTAATCAACAGCTTCTTGCGCCGGGCGTGGTCAACCAGCGTCACGCTATCGCCAATATTCAGATCCAGCCGCTGCGCCAGCTTCACGCCAATCATCGCATTACGATCGTCAAAGCTGACGCCAATCCAGTTGCCGTTGACCTGCCAGTAAGGCACCAGCTTTTGCAGCGACTCAAACCACACGCCGACCAGCACCACTTTTTCCAGTTCAGTGCGCGCGGTCCCGTATAGCCACGGACTGGCGCCGTGAATCAGGCCAGTCGGCGCGCCGTCGAGAATCGCCTGCAGCTCCGGTTGCGGCATACTGGTGCCGTGGCCCGGCCCGATATAGAAATTGGCGCCGAAGGTCCGCAGTTCCTCACTCATTTTACTATTAATGTCGAACCACACGGCAGAGAGCGCCGTCACGATGGTCGCGCCAACCGCCAGCGCGGCAAACACGACGCTGACCCGCTGCATACGCAGCCGCAACGCCCGCCACACCAATAGCCATAGCATGTCACGCTTAACGGCCATACAGCACCTCCACCGGATAAAGACGGGCAATACGACGGGCCGGGAACCAGGTGCCGATTAACGAAATCAGCACCGCAATGACCAGCACGCAAGGCACCACCACCCAGGCAAAATTAAGCGGTGTGGCAAACAGCATCATGCCGATCGCCTTTGCCAGCCCCCACCCTGCAAGGCAGCCCAGCGCCCCGCCGACGAGGCCCCCCATCGCCGCTTCAAGATAGAACAACAGCAGAATCTGCCACTGTCGCGCCCCCAGCGCTTTCATCAGGCCAATCTCTTTGGCCCGTTCCATGATTGTGCTGGTCATCAGCGAGGCGATGCCCATCGCGGCGGCTGCCAGCGCGGCTAAGGTCACCACACCCATCAGGAGCTGAATCTTATCAATAACCACCCCTTCCGAGGCGGCGACCTGCCAGACCGGGCGGACCTCCGCGCCGGAAATCGCCTCTTCAAGCTGATGGGCGATAGATGAGACATACGCGGTGCAGTACCACAGATCGTACTCTTCAGCATTCAGCGCTTCGAGATCCTCACGCGCCCGGCGCGAAAGCTCATTTTCCGGCACCGTCAGCGCCGATACGCGGATCGCCTGCACTTTTCCCGGTAGCCCCAGCAGCCGCTGCACCACGCTCAGCGGCATCACCAGTTGGTTATCTTCGTCGCTGCCGCTGGACAAAATACCGCTCACCTGCACATTCACCACGCTATTCGCCGCCTTTAACGTCAGGCGATCGCCCGGCTTCCAGTCATAGTTTCGCGCCAGAGCATGGCCGACCAGGGTTTGCGGCGTATCACCAACCGGCTCCTTCGGCCATTCGCCAGTCACCTGCCAGAATGGGCTTACCGTGCGCTGCCCGGTCTCGTACCCTTCTTCATCCGGAATCACTACCGGCTGGCTAAAAAACGTCCCCAGCACGCGGATATCATGCCCCTGCACGCTCGCCTCGCCCCCGAGCATCGGGGCAAAGCCAACAATATTGTTGCGCCAGAAAATATCTTTGATATTCGGCAATTCGGATTCATCCAGAAAATCATCGCTGGCCAGCGGGTTGCTTTGCTCACTGAACAGCGCGGGCAGCGCCGCCTGCCCGGCCGGTTCAATCAGGATATTGGCGCCGTAGGATTTCAGCTCGCGAGACATTTTGTCACCGATGTCGATAGACACCGCCAGCAGCGCCGAAATCAGGCTGGTCGCCAGAAACACCGTCAATATCGCCAGCGCTTTGCGCCGCAGATTGCGTCCCCAGGACTGGTAGATCATTCGCCACAGCATTGCTATTCCTCCTTCACCGCACCGGGAATAAACTGCTCCGGCGCATTACGGAAACGCTCATAATTCGCTTCAGAAGAGAAGAACCAGGTTTTACCGCCATAGCTGTATTTAAAGTCAGCGCGGGTGTTCGTCAGGACAGAGCCGTCCACCGGATCGGTCACTTTGATCGTCAGAACGGTGGAGAAATAGTTTCCCCCCACGGCCAGCGCCGCACCGGGTATCGTCAGCGTTTTATCATCATTGTGCCAGCCGTCAATCGGCACCGGGTTGCAGCCGCCGGGTTTGCCAATCGAGGGAATAAAAATATGCACACCGCAGGCGACGCAAATCACCTGATTACCTTCCATCACATATCCCTGATCGCCACACAACAGGCAAGCGTCGAAAACCACGCCAAAGCGCAGCTTATCGGGGTAACGGTTGATAATGAAAAAGCGAATCGCTTTACCATCATCCGCCACCCAGACAAAACGATGCAGTTTGCCATCGCGAACCTGTTCAACCGGAATGTGCACCTGGCCGTCGGCCGCCAGCGTCACGGGCTGGGCTTCGGATAAACGCGGCGGCTGTGACGCGACCAGATCCCACCAGAGCTGACCACCGACAATCGCCAGCGCGCAGCAAAGCGTTGTGAGCCACAGTCGGGTCGCCCCGCGGCGTTCAGCCTGAGCCAGGCGTCGGGCAATCGGTTCGTCCGTCGCGCTCACCGCCCGAAAATAACCGCATAACGCAGGGAGCCAGCACAGACACATCAGTAGCAGTATCGCGGTGGCGGCCCAGTTGTACAGCGCCGCATTATTGGTCACTTTCGCAACAAAACTCAGCAACGGTTTCAGCAGCGGGATGACCTGCAGCTTCATCATCAGCAGCAGCAGGTTACCGCTGAGGGGTAACCAGAGCAGGACAATCATCAGCAGGGTCAGCGGCCAGTAGCACCAGCGCATTCTGCGCAGAAGCATGGCGCAAAGCGTGGCCGCGAGGCACAATAGCGCGAAGGCCAGCACCAGCGCGGTCATATTCAATAGCAGATCGGTATTCAGAACATGTGTGGAGGTCAGCCCGCCAAGGTTCGGGTCCAGCCCCCAATGACGCGCCGCGCCGAAGGTCAGGAGCCATTGCCACAAATAACGCACCCTTCGCGAAGACCACCAGAAGCTCAGTAAAAAGAGCAATGAAACGAGAATTTCCGCGCCAACCAGAATCAGTTCCAGAGACTGGCTCGGGTGAAGAAACAGCCCGGTGAGCAAGCCGCCCGCCAGTGCGGAGAGCAGCGTCCAGACCAGCGTTCGCAGTGCGGGAGGCTCGCCGCGTCCCCATAGAACAGCGGAAAGCAGCGCAATGCAGAAAAAGACCTGTAGCGTCGTGACGAAAAAATAGCTCATGACTTCAACTCAGTACGGCGGGTGAATAACACACCGCGGGATGACACCCCGGCCACCCCGCGTAACAACACAAGCATCTGGCGGCGATGGATCTGTCACACCAGGCGTCTCTGCTGCGGGTTGTTTAGATGTGAACCGACGGAGGCGCCGCCTGCACATTATGCGTGTGGCCCGGGCGCGCCTCCGCCCAAAAGGGCAAAGAGAATAGCCTGACGAAACCGACGATCAGTTCAGGCCAACATATTTAAACTCATAGCTCACATCAAACGGCTTCCACCAGCGGCCCACGCCGGTTTCACTATCGGTATGGCGGTGCATCCCGGCTTTTGACGGCGGATCAATATGGTAGGTAACTTTATAGTTACCTACGCCCATCATCTTGATATTCGCGCCGTAGTGCGGGCCGTCGCTCGCTACCATTGGCATAAAGGTACCTTCTTGTTTCTCACCGGTATCGCTGTTGACCAGAGTGTAGGAAATTGTCAGATAGGGAATCCATTCACCCGCGCCAAAACCATTTTTACCGCCTTCCACCGCGTGAATATCGGCTTCCAGATGGATATCCGATTTCGCCGCCGGCAGTCCCATACCGCGTGGTTCCATATCGATCGGCTGCAGGTAAACCGCAGCGATCTCCATCTCATTCATGGTGACCGGCTCACCGGCCGGATATTCTTTAAAAGCCAGCGCCGCTGGGGCGGTAAAAATACTGGCTACGGTCGCGCTGATAATCAGGGTATTCTTAATGGTCATCTGACTCATCCTCTCGTCTTACAATGATTAGAAATTTGTTTTTATAGTCTCACCCGGCGCCTGTCGGCGGCGCATGATCCAGAATGCAACCAGCGCCGCGAGCAGCAACACCACTTGCGGTAAAAGCGTTTCCACGTAGGGGTAAATCCCCAGCCAGCTGATTTCCGGCATGCCATTAATCAGCGTTGGCTGGAACAGTTTGCCTTCCACCAGTTCCAGTACCCCTTTTCCGGCGAAAACGAACGCCATCAGATACATGAAACTGCCGGTAAACATAAAGAAAGGCTTAAGCGGTAAACGAACCACCGAATAACGCATGATGAGCCAGGCGATCAGCAACACCACGCAGCCAATAATAAACCCGCCGCCAATGGCGAGATGTCCCGAAAGCCCCTGGGCATCGCCAATCAGGGCGTAATAGAACAGCACCGTCTCCGCGCCTTCGCGGTAAACCGCCAGGAAGCTGGTCAGCCACAGCCCTACCAACGAACCACGCGACAGCGAATGGGAGAGTTTTCCCTCAAGCCAGGCCTTCCAGTGGCGGGCCTCCACTTTCGACAGCAGCCAGTAACTCATAAAGAACAACATCACCACGGCAATCAGCATGGTGATCCCTTCCAATAGCTCGCGGCTGGCGCCGGAGTTGGTAAACATCAACTGGAAGATAAATGCCGTCGCCACGCTTGCCACCAGCGCCACGATGACCGACTGACGAATCAGCGGCAGTTTGTCGTGGTGATCGTTTTTAACCAGATAAGCCACAATGGCCGCCACAATCAGCAGCGCTTCCAGCCCCTCCCGCACAATGATCATCAGGCTGTAGATCAACAGACTCCACTGGGTCTCTTCACCTTCGCCCAGCATAGTCACTGCTTTTTGCAGATCCTGCTCAAGAGCAGCGGCTTCCGCCGCCAGCTTCTCCTGCGGCTGACCGGCCTTCATCAGACTGACCATGCGAGTAAAATGGGCCTCAAGGGCGGTTTTAAAGGCCGCATCCCGGGAGCCGATTTTGTTCTCCATCCCGGTAGCTTCGAAGCGGTCAAAATAGGTGTCCTGGATATCCAGGATCGCGTCCTGTCCTTCCCCGCTTTGATAGCGCTTAAGCGCGGCATTGATGCTTTGATTGATCCCCGCCGCGACGCTGGCCCAATCCGCGCGATCGGTCGTTGCGTCAGTTGATACGGCGTTATCCGCCGCGGAAGGCGCGTTCACCGGCTGATCGTCGCGGGTCGTCGGTAATCCCGGAAGAATATCTTCCAGATCCTGTAATAACGTTGTGACCTGATAGGCGACATCATTCATGCGATCCGGCTGGGCAGTGAGCGTAATCAATGCGGAAAACTGCTGGTTAATGGCGGCGGCCTCTTTCGCCGAACGATTTTGCCGCACCGACGTCTCCATTTCGGAATTTTTAAATCCCTGATAGTGCGCCTGCTGCACACGTTGGCTCGCCTGCGCATAATTTCCCGCCTGATACGCCGTTACCGCCTGGGCCAGCAGATCGTCAATGGTGCGAAAGCTGTTTTGCCAGTGCAGCGCAATATCATCGCGCGACAGTGCGGTATGCTGCTCTTCCGCCACCAGCCGATGCCCGCCATCCAGTATGGGTTCCACCTCACGCAGCGCCTGCTTCAACCCGTCAATGCGCGCCTGCACTTCGCTCAGCGGTTTACCCTCACCGATCATGCGGCGGATTTCGCCGAAGGTGCTTTCCATCTCATAGCTTTTGCGCGCCGAGATATTGATACGGATTGGCCCTTCGAGGTTTTCAAACACTTCAAAGTACGCGCCCTGCACCTCGCGGCGCGCCTCAGTATTTTTTTGTTGCTGATAGAGTTCTGCTGTTTTATCAAGGCGTTGCTCAATATCCTCGATATAAGGCGCATAGTGAGTCTGCGCCATTGCGCGCGCGCTGCCAAAAAGCAAAAGACTAAACAGCATGAGCAGCAGGAAAGAACGAGGGGCGGTCATGACACATTCCATCAGTTTTAATGATAACGATTATCGTTGTCATTTTTACTCGTGATGTACATGACCTGGATCATGAAAGTGTCAAACTGTGACAGTTTGTGTAAAATGTTGCAAAGAAACAGATATTAATAACCCTCAGTTATTAGCCAAATCTCTACGGACAATTACCCCATGACGGCCGATAAAAAAACCGATGTCGGAATGACATCGGTTTTTCGAGGATATTTGACAAATTTCTTTGTTTAACGGGTTAATATATCTGGATGTTGTTGTAACTGCTGCAGGAATTTACCATACCCCTGCTCGCCCACCCAGTAATTAATACTCTTCTCGACACCGGTTGAGGTTAACGTCGCCCCGCTAATTCCATCAACCGTATAATCATCATGTTTGCCGGGGTTATTCTGAACAACCTTCAGCGTCGGTTTGCCGTTATTATCGCGTATTTTCTTCCCTGACCACTGGCTGCGCCATTGCGGATCTTCCACGCGGGCCCCCAACAGCGGGGTTTCATTTTGCTGATAATACAGCAGGTCTTTTACCGTGCGACCATCCGTGGCAAGGGCGATTAGCGCATACATCATCGACTTCGCGCCTTTGCCGTAAATGGGGAGGATAACCTGCTGAATTTCATTGTTATTATCACGAACAAGATAAACCTCGCCCAGCGAACAGCGCTGACGAATTTGTGCCGGATCGCGCGCTGCGGCCAGTTCGACGCAGCGTTTCTGCTCACGGCTGTCCGCTCCCGGCGCTAAGAGCTCACCACTGTCAAGATTAACCTGGCGCACCACAATACGTTTTTGATAAAGCGATTTCAGCGCCTGCGGATCGCGTTGTCCGTTACGGGTTAAACCGGCGACCTGAAGAACAGCAGCGTCTGTTGCTGCATTATCCGGCACGGCGAAATTGTCTTTGGATAATAAAAACCAGGCAACAACAATCGCAAAAATTAAAACACAAACAATCATCAAAATTAAAACAATAAGTTTACCTTTACGCATGCGCTTATCAACTCTGTCGGTTGGCATAGGTAATATAGAGTGCCGCTATTTCTACCTCACTGTCCAGTCCCTTGGGCAAGCAGTATTTCCCGGCAAGATATTGACCACTGAGTAAGGCCATTCCAGTACGTCTTTTCACGAAAGTAATCCAGGTTTTATACTTATAAAATAATATTCAGCAACAGCACTTCGCTGAAACCATCAACAACATGTAAAAAAATTGTTTCACCTCTGGATCTTACTAAGATTAATCTTATAATGAGAGGATAAAAACACGCACCTGTAACCGTCACCCTTGGGAAAAGAGACTACGATGTCCAGACCTACGGCGCTGTACGTTCCACATGTTTTATCCACGGAGGATATCGCTCCGGATGCGCGCTATCAGCTACTCTCACAAGATATTCGCTGCTACGGGCTTCATGTCGTTAACAACCGACGGCCGGAAGACATTGTCGCTAATCATAAAACAATCTCCGGCGTTAATGGCGATTATTGTAGTGCAATGGGCTCCAGAAACGAGACAATATTCGACCCACATCAGACTACGGCATCCTCGATTTATATTTCACTGATCGTTCATGGTAATCAGATCATTCACAGTCATAACAATTCAGCCACCACGCAGCTAAATCAGGGAACCTTAATTGTTCATCAACGCAACGATTATTACCATTATCAGTGCAATGACGTTAAGCAACTCTATGTTATTCCACGCAGTGATATGACCAATGACGTCTTTAATGGCAAATTACGCAGTCCGATCGTATCACTCGAAAACCACCACCTGGCCAACTTTCTGAAATCACATATGCTATTATTGGACCGGCAATCCGCCATGCTTTCGAGTAAAGAGACAGCCACCATCGTTGACGGATTACATAACATAGCGTTAATTATGCTTGCCGATGTAGCAAAAGAAAAAGGCTTATTCACGCCCGGTAAACTGAGTCACCTTTTTAATGGCGCAAAATCGTTTATTATTCAGAATTATCATCAACATAACTTGTCGCCGAACGTTCTGACGCAACACCTTCGCTGTTCACGCGCCAGCCTCGACAGAGCTTTTAATGAACAGAAAACATCCGTCATGACGCTGATTAAAGAAATACGTCTGGAGGCGGCACGCGAGATGTTGGAGAATAATCGACATCTCCGCATCGAACAGATTTCATGGATTTGCGGTTTTGTCAGCCATCCATTATTTAGCAAGCAATTTCGCGAAAAATATCTTGTCTCACCAAAAACATGGCGCGACAACTATAATAAGGCCAGCTAATACTCCGTGTAATAAGGTTATCTTATCGCTGGCGAAAAGGACGAAAACGTTTAGCCCTGCGTTCTTTAATATAGCTCAACAAGCTATAGACTGAAATGCCCAACAGGGAAATCGCGATGGTCAACAACAGGATTGCACTCGTATTCATTATTGTATTCTCTTATATATCCCTGTAACACTGCATGGGTGATTGATTATGAGGCTTTAATCATAAGGATTCTTCGCACTACGACCAGACTTACGGGCCTCAACGCTGTTCTCTCTCCCTCACCCCGCCTCTTTTCTGCGGCGTTCAAACCTTGATCTTCTCCGGCATGGCGCGCAGCATGGAAACGCATACACAATAAAATAATCATCCCGCACTCAATAACAGGAGGACATCAGTGCAAACAGGATATCGCTTTCAGGCCACCGAACTGCGGCAGTTTGTTGAAACCCTTTTCACGCATATGGGGAGCGCGCCAACCGAAGCATCGCTGATCGCCGACCATCTGATCGCCGCCAACCTTGCCGGACACGATTCTCACGGCGTAGGGATGATCCCGAGTTACGTTCGCTCCCACGCCCAGGGCTATTTACAGTTCAACCGCCATGTCAGCGTGATGAAAGACGCGGGCGCCGTCGTGACTCTCGATGGCAACCGGGGATTCGGGCAGGTGGTGGCGCACGAAGCCATGCAGATCGGCATTGAGAAAGCAAAACAGCACGGTATGGCCGCCGTCGCGCTGCGCAATGCCCACCATATTGGCCGCATCGGTTACTGGGCGGAACAGTGCGCGGCGGCCGGGATGATCTCCATTCACTTCGTTAACGTCATCGGCAACATTATGGTCGCCCCATTTCGGGGGAAAGACAGCCGTTTTGGCACCAACCCGTTGTGCGTGGTTTTTCCGCGTGAGGGACATCCGCCGCTGCTGCTCGATTACGCCACAAGCGCCATCGCCTTTGGTAAAACCCGCGTCGCCTGGCATAAAGGCGTCCCGGTACCGGCTGGTTCGTTAATCGATGCCCAGGGCGTCCCCACCACCGACCCGGCAGTAATGCAGAGCTCACCGCTGGGCGCATTGCTGACCTTTGCCGAACATAAAGGTTACGCGCTGGCGACATTATGTGAAGTTATCGGCGGCGCGGTTTCCGGTGGGAAAACCTCCCATAAGGAGACGCTGCAGACCAGCGTTGACGCGATTTTCAACTGTATGACCACCGTCATTCTCAGCCCGGCAGCGTTCGATGCCCCGGATATGCAACGCGAGACCGAAGCGTTTATTGACTGGTGTAAACAGTCGCCGCATGATGCAGACGCGCCAATTCTGGCGCCCGGCGAGTGGGAGGAAGCTAACCGCCAGCAACGCCTTGCACAGGGTATTCCTCTGGATGCCGGGAGCTGGCAGGCGATTTGCGCCGCCGCCCGACAGGTGGGTTTACCGGACGAAACGCTCTCAGCGCTACAGACGCTGGCCTGAACCGCCATCATGACGCCCCAGCGGGCGTCATGGCATCGTCATTAGTGTCGACATCATTGCCACTCCGGTCTGTAAGCATCAATATTTCATTTAAAATCAATCAATTAATTTTGGCATGCTCTGTGCATTACGCTCTCGTCATCTGCCCGTGCGTTGGTGAATGACGCCCTGACAATGGCTGGCCGGATCGGCCTGTCCGTTGTTGTTTATTCTCTGTTAACAGGTCTGTTACTGATGAAAAAAATCACGAGCGTTTGTCCTTATTGCGGAGCCGGTTGCAAGCTTAAGCTGGTTGTCGATAACAATAAAATTATCCGTGCCGAAGCCGCTGATGGCTTAACCAACCAAAATCAGCTGTGCCTCAAAGGTTACTACGGCTGGGATTTTCTCAACGATACCCAGCTGCTGACGCCACGCCTGAAGCAACCGATGATTCGCTATCAGAAAGGCGGTAAATTCACCCCGGTCAGTTGGGATGAAGCTATCCGCTATACGGCGAAAAAATTGCGCGAAATAAAAGAGAAATATGGCCCGCGCGCCATCATGACGACCGGTTCTTCCCGTGGCACCGGCAATGAAACCAACTATGTGATGCAAAAATTCGCCCGTGCGGTACTCAATACCAATAACGTCGACTGCTGCGCCCGCGTTTGTCACGGACCCTCGGTCGCCGGGCTGCAACTGGCGCTCGGCAACGGCGCGATGAGCAACTCGATTAGCGAGATCGAAAACTCAAAATGTTTGCTGGTATTTGGCTATAACTGCGCCGACTCCCACCCTATCGTCGCCCGGCGGGTGATTAAAGCGCGCGAAAACGGCGCGAAAATCATCGTCTGCGATCCGCGCCGTATCGAAACCGCCCGCATCGCCGATCGTCATCTTCAGCTCAATAACGGCAGCAATATGGCGCTGGTTAACGCCTTCGCCCACGTCCTGCTGGAAGAGGATCTCTACAATCACGATTATGTTGCGCGTTTTACCGAAGGGCTGGATGCCTATCGTGACATGGTCAAAGACTATTCTCCCGAAGCTGTCGAAGGCATCGTGGGCGTGTCGGCAAGTGTCATCCGCGAGGCCATGCGCATGTATGCCGCCGCGCCTTCCGCCACCATTATGTGGGGAATGGGAGTGACCCAGTTTGGTCAGGCGGTGGATGTGGTCAGAGGACTGGCGAGCCTCGCGCTATTAACCGGCAATCTTGGACGCCCCAACGTCGGCGTCGGCCCGGTGCGCGGACAAAATAACGTGCAGGGGGCCTGCGATATGGGGGTTCTGCCGAATATGTTCCCCGGTTATCAATACGTGACCGATGCCAGCGTTCGCGCTAAATTCGCCAAAGCCTGGGGAATTGATCCGGCGATCATGGACGATAAGGTCGGGACCCGCATCACCGAAGTGCCGCATAAAGCGCTGACCGGCGATATCAAAGCTTACTACATCATGGGCGAAGACCCGCTGCAGACTGAAGCCGATCTGGGGCTGGTACGTAAAGGTATCGAGGCGCTCGATTTTGTGGTGGTGCAGGATATCTTTATGACCAAAACCGCAGAAATCGCCGATGTGCTGCTGCCCGCCACCTCGTGGGGCGAGCACGGCGGCGTCTTTACCTGCGCCGATCGCGGTTTCCAGCGCTTCGAACAGGCGATTAAAGCAAGCGGCAACGTTAAACGCGACTGGGAAATCATCAGCCTGTTGGCGCAGGAAATGGGCTACCCGATGCATTACGCCAATAATCAGCAGATCTGGGACGAAATGCGCGAACTTTGCCCGCTATTTTACGGCGCCACTTATGAAAAAATGGGCGAGATGAACCATGTGCAGTGGCCGTGCCCGACGCTCGATCATCCCGGCACACCGTGGCTGTATAAAGATAACCGCTTTGATACGCCAACCGGCAAGGGCCAGCTGTTTGCCGCGCCGTGGCGTGCCCCCGCCGAAACGCCGGATGAAGCGTATCCGCTGGTTCTCTGTACCGTGCGTGAAGTCGGCCACTATTCATGCCGTTCAATGACCGGTAACTGCGCCGCCCTGCAAGCGCTTGCCGATGAACCCGGCCGGCTACAAATCAACAGCGCCGACGCGCAGCGTCTGGGGATTGCCGACCAACAACTGGTGTGGGTCAGTTCCCGACGCGGCAAGGTGATGACCCGCGCCGATATCAGCGATCGAATTAACACAGGTGCCGTGTATATGACCTATCAGTGGTGGGTGGGCGCCTGTAACGAGCTGACTCAGGATAACCTCGACCCGATCTCGAAGACGCCGGAAACCAAATATTGTGCGGTGAAGGTGGAAGCCATTGCCGATCAGCGCTGGGCCGAGCAGTACGCCAGCACAAGCTACAGCAAAATGAAAGCCCGGCTGAAAGCCGCAGTTAACGTGTAATACGACAGAGGGAGAAGGAAGCTTCTCCCTCTGTATCCTGGGTCTTCGCAAGGCGACCGCTGGTGGCTTGCCCGTCCGGCAAGCCTGCCGCATTCGCGACCTTGTATTCCGGACAGGCACGCAGTACCGCATCTTACGCCAGTAACGTCTCCACCAGCGCCGTCCACAGCGCCACGCCATGTGGGATCAGATCGTCATTAAAATCATACCCGGCATTGTGCAGCGGCTTCGAAGGCGTTTCACCGTCAGTGCCAATCCAGAAATAGGCTCCCGGACAGGCCTCCAGCATGCAGGCAAAATCTTCTGACGCCATTGATGGATTACCGTTCCAGCTTACCGCTGATTCGCCCAGCAGAGTGGTTGCCGCTTCGCGCACCTTCTGCGCTTCCACAGCGTGGTTGGTGGTCACCGGATAACCGGGATACCATAAAATTTGCCCTTCAACGTCTGAGACCTGAGGCTGAGCGGCAACATAGCTTTCGATCAGCCCCCTGACCCGCTCGCGCACCTGGTTGTTCAGGCAGCGAAAGGTTCCGCGGAGCACCACTTTGTCCGGCAGCACGTTAATCGCCTCGCCACCGGCAATCTGCGTAATGCTCACCACCGTCGCCTCCTGGGGCGACAGGCGGCGCGAAGGGATCGTTTGCAGCGCCATAATCAACTGCGCGGCGGCCACGATGGGGTCCGCGCCGCGCTCGGGCATCGCCGCATGACAGCTTTTACCTGTCAGGGTAATTTCGAATGCATCAAGCGATGCCATCATCGCACCACTGTTAATCACCACCTGCCCCAGCGGAATGCCCGGCCAGTTATGCAGGGCGTAAATGGCGTCCATCGGGAAGCGCTCGAAAAGCCCCTCTTCAACCATTTTACGCGCGCCGCCAAGATTCTCTTCGGCGGGCTGAAACACAAAGTGGACGATGCCGCGAAAACGTCGGGTCTGCGCCAGATGCGCCGCTGCCGCCAGCAGCATCGCGCTATGACCATCGTGACCACAGGCGTGCATCACCCCAGGATTGCGCGATTTATAGCTCACGTCTCCCAACTCGGTTATCGGCAGAGCGTCCATATCTGCCCGCAGGCCAATCACCGGTCCGGGGCCGTTTTCCAGCGTCGCAACCACGCCCGTACCCGCCAGCCCGCTATGCACCTGAAGACCAAATGAGACGAGCAGTTCGGCCACCCGGCGTGAGGTTTCCTGTTCCTGATACCCCAGCTCAGGACAAGCATGAAAATCACGTCGCCAGCGAATAGCCTCGGCGATCAATGAAGGGGATACTGCCATGTCTTACTCCTCTTCCGCACAGCGTCAGCGCTGAACGCGTCTTTTCATCAATAAGTTAGGGCTACAGGTACCCCGCCAGCCTGTTGGTTATATCCTTTCGCCAGCGCCCTGACAACTTCCGCTCAATTCAACGACAATCCGTTTTCATATGGTATTTCGCCAGTTCACCCTTTTTACAGTCAGATCCCCGGTGACATACGGCTCATGATTAATTATTATGCAGCCATATGGTAATTTTACCGAATAATTCACTCTTCACTTCTCCGTTATCGGAAATAAAATGTTTAACCCAGAGCAGAATCGTCTGGCCCCCACGCTGGCGATGATCATGGCGGCGTCATTAGTGGGATTTATCACTGGCTATACGGTGCCCTTAATCAGTCTTGCGCTGGCGCAGCAGCAGATTGATGCCTTCTACGTCGGCCTGTTGGCCGCGCTGCCGCCAGCGGGAATGATGCTCTCCTCCTTCCTCTCGCCGGCCTTATGCCGGCGTTTTGAGATGGGAACGCTGCTTTCCGTCAGCCTGGTGGCGCTGGCGCTGGCGACAATCGCCTCCTGCCTCGCTTTATCTCTCGCTCATCTCCTGCTGCCGCGACTGGTTACCGGCCTGGCTTCGGGGGTCATTATCGTACTTGGCGAAAGCTGGATCACCGGCGGCGCGGCGGGCAAAAACCGGGCGATGCTTACCGGCATTTATGCCTCCGCGTTTACCGGCTGCCAGCTGGCGGGGCCGCTGTTGATTTCCGCCGGAGAGGCATATCGGCTCTGGACGCTGTTGTTGGTCGGCATCGTGACCTTCGCCTGCCTGCTGATGCTCCGCCATTTACCTTCCGGCAGCCGAGAGCGGCTCGCCGAACGCCCCGGCTGGCGCAGCCTTGGCGCCTTTTTACCCGTGCTGGCCTCCGGCGTATTCTGCTTTGCCTTTTTCGACGCCAGCATTCTGGCGCTGCTGCCGCTCTACGGTATGGATAAAGGATTAAATGATGTGATGGCGGTACTGCTGGTGACGGTGGTATTAACCGGCGATGCCGTGTTTCAGGCGCCACTGGGCTGGATTGCCGACCGCTTTGGCATTCGCCGCGTGCATCTCAGTTGCGCGGTGGTCTTCTGCCTCGCTCTGCTGGCCTTGCCTTTCCTGCTGTCGTCGCATATCCCGTTGATTAGCGGCTGTTTGATTCTCGGCGCCGCGGCGGGGGCGCTCTATACCCTTTCGCTGGTTCGTGCCGGGAAAACCTTCTCCGGGCAGAAGCTAATTATGATCAACGCGCTATTAGGCTTCTTCTGGTCGGCGGGCAGCGTAGCGGGTCCGGTAGTCAGCGGACTCCTGATCAGCGTCGTCGGTTATGATGGGCTGGTGATGGCGCTGCTGGCCAGCGGCGTGCTGTTCCTGTTGATCCAGTGCCTTGGCACAAACGAAAAAACGCTGTTAGCGGACGCGAATGAACGTGAAGAAAAAATTAATGATATTAGCGAGGCGGCGCAATAGATTTTAACTATCGGGCCGCCCCCGGCGGCGCACCTACGCCGGGACGGAGACCGTTACAGCACTTTACTCAGAAAAGCGGCGGTGCGCGGGTTAGTTGGCGCGCTAAAGATCTGCGCCGGTTTACCCTCTTCCTGAATAATGCCCTGGTCGATAAAAATAACCCGGTCGGCCACTTCGCGGGCAAACCCCATTTCGTGAGTCACGATCACCATCGTCATCCCTTCGCTGGCGAGATTTTTCATCACTTCCAGTACATCGCCCACCAGCTCAGGATCCAGCGCCGAGGTGGGCTCATCAAACAGCATAATCGAAGGCTGCATCGCCAGCGCCCGCGCAATCGCCACCCGCTGCTGCTGACCGCCGGAAAGACTGGAAGGCCAGGCGTCGCGCTTATCGCTCAGCCCCACCTTAGCCAGTAGTTCCTCAGCCAGATGTACCGCTTCCGTTCGCACCATGCCGCGCAGGCTTATCGGGGCCATAATCAGGTTTTCCAGCACCGTTTTATGCGGGAAAAGGTTGAAGCGCTGAAAAACCATGCCGACGCTTTCACGCATCTTATTGAGATCGGTAGCGCGATCGTGAACGGCAAAACCATTAACCTCAACCTCACCTTCACTGACGGTTTCCAGCGCGTTCATACAGCGCAGAAAGGTGCTTTTCCCCGAACCTGACGGACCGATAATGCAGACCACTTCCTGTGGTTTGATATCGCAGTTGATGCCGCGCAGAACATGGCTGTCGCCGAAGCGCTTATGCAGATTTTTAATATGAATCACTTTTGCCAAACCTCTTTTCCAGACGGTTAACCAGCTGCGCCAGCAGGAAAGTAATCACCCAGTAAACCAGAGAGATCGTCAGATACGGTTCCCAATAGGTGGCGTAAGCGCCGGAAACGGTACGCGCGGCGTAGGCCAGATCGGCGAGACCAATTGCCGAGGCCAGCGAAGAATCTTTCACAATGGCGATAGCATTGTTGCCCAGCGGCGGCAGAATGCGGCGAAACGCCTGGGGCAGAATCACCTGACGCATGGTCTTCCACCACGGCATCCCCAGGGCGCGAGAGGCTTCCATTTGTCCTTTATCGATCGACTGAATACCGGCGCGGAAAATTTCCGACACATAAGCGCCGGCATTCAGCGTAATCGCCACGACACAGGAAAGAAACGCGCCATAGTCAGAACGCAGTTCACGGGCCAAATCGGCGCTCATTATCCCGCTGGTAACCAGCAGCCCATCGCGCGGGTTGATAAACAGCGGCACCAGCGCGAAGTGGACCACCATAATTTGCACAAACAGCGGCGTGCCGCGAAATGCGCTAACGTAGAAACGTACCGGAAACTGCACCAGGTAACGCAGAACGTATTTCCACACGCCGTGTTCGGCTTTCGCCATACGCCCCAGCCCGAGAGTCAGCCCCCACAGGGTGCCGAGGATCACGCAGATAATGGTACATTTAATGGTCATCAAGGCGCCGTCGATAAACAACGGACCGTACTCCTCAATGATCTCCCAACGGAATCCCGTCATAATTCTTCCCTAAAAAATACGGCTATCGCCAGAGTCGATAGCCGTGATGAAAACAAACTGCGGATTATTGCGCTGGCAGCGTCGGAACGTTGTCGTCGAACCAGGTTTTATAGATTTTGGCATAGGTGCCGTCAGCGATGATTTTCTGTAATCCGGCGTTGATTTTCGCCCGCAGTTCGCTGTTGCCTTTCGCCACCGCGATACCGAAATACTGACGCTCAAATTTCGCGTCCGGCACCAGTTTGAACTGCTTTTCTGGATGCTGCTTGATGTAATATTTCACTACGCCAACATCGCCTACCGCCGCGCTTACGCCATCCTCAAACAGCTCCTGCAACATCAGCGGAGTGTTATCAAAGCGCTTGATAGCGGTGCTGTTTTTTCCCAGCACCTCAGAAACCACGATATCACCGGTGCTGGAGTTCACCACGCCAACTTTCTCGTTTTTCAACGCCGCCAGCGAGGTGACTTTCGAATCCGCCGGAACAACGATGGACTGCTCTGCCGGGAAATAAGGGGCCGAGAAATCAACCATCTGCTTACGCTTATCGGTAATGGTGATCCCGGAAATGATAATATCGCGATCGCCGGTGCTCAGGGTGGCGAAAATTCCTTCCCACGGCGTATTAACCAGTTTGATATCAAAATCTTCCGCTTTGGCGATCGCTTTAATGATATCAATGTCAAAACCTTCCAGCTGTTTCTGGCTATTTTCAAACTCAAACGGGCGATAGGTGCCGCCCGCGCCAACCACATACGTTTGCTGAGCCGCCTGAACGCTGCCCATCAGCGCCGCCATCAGACAACCTGCTTTCAGCCAGTGCTTAATCATAGAAACTCCTTTTTATGCATTTATGTTGCATAAAAATACACAGGCTTAGTATGGCATGCAACCAAAAACCTTTCTGATAGTGGATTATCTGTCGTTTAGCTCCGTTTACCGCCGGATTTACCAATCGCGCGATGCAATTCATTGATCCGCTTCATCGATTTCACCGTCTTTTGCGGCGCGGTAGAAGCGACCGATAGCACAATCATCTCCAGGCACACCAGAACCGTGCCGTGTAACGGCACTCGTCCGTTATCGCCGCCGCGCGGCACGTCGATGACCACCTGCGCCTCCTGACTAAAGCGAGAATCGACCGCCTGCGTTAACAAGATTGTCGGGATCCCGAGCCGCCGGGCTTCACGTAGCGTTGTCATCCCCTCACGGTGCGGGGATTTTTGCCCCATCATAATCAGCACATCGCCACGCTGCAGGCTAATCAACTGCTCGGCAAGACTGAACCCGGTGCGGTTCATCACATACGCAGGCAAACCAATGCGGCTCAACAGCCGCGCGGTATATTCCGCCAGGATACCCGATGCGCCGATACCGAAAATTCCCACCTGACGGGCGTCGGTCAGCAGCGCCACCGCCTGCGCCATCGCCGTACGGTTATCAGGCCGGGAGAGCACCTCGCAAGCCCGCTGATGCCCTTCAAGCACGAAATTAATACTTGAATTGATATCGCTGGACAGTTCGCTCACCGTCGAGAGCATTTTTTCCGCCGAGGTCGGCGACGGACCGAACCAGCGCTCCATGGTCTGTTTCAGTTCGCGCAGTCCGGCGAAACCCAGCGCCTGGATCGCGCGCACGACCGTGGCATCCGAGGTATGGGTCGCGGTGGCGATCTCCATCGCCGTGCGCTCCAGCACCACTTCGCGGTTATCATTGATATAGCTGGCTACCGCCAGCAGGCGTGGCGAAAGCTGATGCGCACGGGCGCGAAAACGCTCGCCGAACAGGTCGACCCGCCCTCTCTCTCTTCTCTCCGCGGTTTTCATTTCTCCCCCTCGGGCATTGGCCGACCGGCAATATGCGACTGCACCTCGGCAACCATCAGCGTCAGTGCGGCAAACGAGTTAGAAATCACATCCTCACGCGGCAGCAAAATATAGCGCCCGCTCCGGCAGGCGCGCATAAAGTCACACCAGCCAGGCATAACGCCTTCCATCGCCTGCAGTTCATCCTGCGGTTTACCGCCGGTATCGGAACGCCAGGTGGCGAACACGAAATCGGCATCCAGCTCCGGCAACTGCTCGGCGCTAACGTCAATCCGCTGACCATCGGGTATCTTGTCGATCAGCGGCGGGAAACGGAACCCGGCATCGCGCAGTACGCGCCCCAGCGCATGATAGGAATAGTGTACGGTCACCTTGCCGTTGTTAGCCTGAATCACCGAGACGACGATCTTCTGCGTATCGACCGTCGCCTTCAGTTGCTTAATCTGCGCCTGATAGCGGCGCTCAAGGATCGCCAGCCTGGCCTGGGTGCCGGTCAGCTGCGCCAGCTTGCGATAAATACGCGGCGCACTGCCCTGCAAATGATCGATACTTACCGTTGGCGCAATCTTCTCCAGTTGTTCTATCGGGACATGACGACTGGGTTCAGTGATAATCAAATCTGGTTTCGCAGCGGCTACTGCTTCAAGGTCGATGTCCGCCGTGCCGATAAACTGAATCGCGCTGTTATCGAAATCAACCCCAGTCAACTGCGCGCTGGCGCGTAAAAAGTGGCTGCCGTCCGGGCGGGTGCGCCCGTGGCTGGCCACCGGCGGAACCCCAAGCTCAATAAGCGGAATGGTAATATCCAGATCGTGCATCGATACAATACGCTGCGGATGCAGCGGAACCGTCACCGTGCGACCTGAATCGTCGGTGAAAGTTTGCGTATCGGCGGCCGCGGCGACGCCCGCCAACAGCAGCAGCAGAGAAACGAACCAACGCATAGCAATCCTTTTTGATTTACAGGGCGTCACGGCGACGCCAGAGCAGCACAATAAAAAATGGGCAACCAACCAGAGCAATCACGATTCCCGCCGGGATCTGTAGCGGCGCGAAAGCCAGTCGGCCGATGGTATCGGTGACCAGTACCAGCAGCGCGCCAACTAACGCGCTGCCGCTGAGCAGCGCCACCTGGCCGCCACGCAGCAAAAAGCGCGCCATATGCGGTGCCATCAGACCAACAAAACCGAGACTGCCGACGCAGGAGACGCTCGCCGAAGTCAGCAGCACCGGCGCAAAAAAGCGCAGCAGCGTCAGTTGCTGTAAACGAACGCCAAGACCGATTGCGGTACGGTCGCCCAGCAGCGCCACATCGGCGGCCCTCGCGGTAAGAAACAGAATCAGCGCCCCCGGCAACGCCCAGCAGAAGGCCACGGCCAACAGCGGCCAGGTCGCCGCGTGCAGACTCCCCGCCAGCCAGATCATCGCCGTCTGCACGTCGCGCACGTCGGCGGTGGTCATAAAAATGCCAACCGCTGAAGCCAGCGTCCACGACACGCCGATCCCGATAAGAATAAAACGCGGACGCGAGCAATCTCGCGCCAATAGCAACACCAGCAGCGCCACCAGCACGCCGCCGAGCATCCCCGCCAGCGGCCGCCAGACTAATCCCACCGCCGGAAAGAACAGCACCAGCGCCAGCACCACAATGCTGGCTCCCTCTTTCACGCCGATCAGGCCGGGGTCCGCCAGACCATTGCGGGTAATACTCTGCATCGCCGCGCCAGCCAGACCGAGCATCGCCCCGCTCAGCAGCGCCATAAACAGCCTTGGCAGGCGGATATCAAATAGAATAAAGCGCTGCTGTTCAGCCACGTTTTCTGGCGAAAGCAGCGCGCGAAGTAAGGTTCCTGATGGCATCGGAAAGCTGCCGCGAGTCAGGCCGAACAGCGCCAGCACCAGGATGGCGAACAGCAATCCAGCGGCGGTTTTTAACGCCGCCGGACGAAGTAAAATATGCCGGTAGCCGATAGCAAGGGGACGAAATCCGGCGCGACGGACGGCGCGTTTCATTTAAAAAACCTCGCGGCGATAAAAATAAACACCGGCGCGCCCACCAGCGCGGTCATCGCGCCGGTCGCCAGCTCCTGGGGCGCCACCAGCGTGCGGGCGGCGATATCCGCCAGCAACAGCAGCAGCGCACCAACCGGGGCGGCCAGCGGTAGCGCCAGGCGAATATCTTCGCTAACCAGCCGACGCACCACATGCGGCACCACCAGCCCGACAAAGCCAATCGGTCCGGCCACCGCCACCGCCGAGCCGCAGAGTAAAGCAATCGCCGCCAGCCCCAGCAGCCGGGTCTGCATAATCCTGACCCCCAGCCCCAGAGCGACTTTATCGCCCAACGCCAGCACGTTCAGACGCGGCGCTATCATCAGGGCGATGATCAGCCCGCTCAGGGCCGGGATCAGCGCTGAACGCAGCGTGCGCCAGTTCAGACCGGCCAGGTCGCCCGCCAGCCAGGTACGTATCGCCAGCAGCGTTTGCTCATCGAGGATCAGAATCGCCGCCGTCACCGCCGAGGCAAACGCCGACAGCGCCACCCCGCAGAGGGTAATACGTAATGGCGTCACCCCGCCGCGCCCGGAGGAAGAGAGCAGCATCACGCCACCAAACAGCAGCGCCGCGCCGCAGACGGCGGTCAGGGGGCGTGCCAGTGCGACGCCGCCGAAGCTTATCCCCAGCGCAGAGGTCGCCACCACCGCCAGTGAGGCCCCGGCGTTAAGGCCGAGAATATGCGGCTCACCCAGCGGATTGCGGATCACGGTCTGCAGCAGCAGCCCCGCCACGCCAAGCGCCGCGCCGGTGAGCAGCGCCGCCGCCAGCCGGACCAGGCGTAAATCAACAATAATGCGGTGATCGAAATTGCGCGGGTCGTAGTGCAACAGCGCCTGAAGCACCGTGTGCGGCGCAATCCAGCGCGCACCAAGACCAAGATGCACCAGCGAACCGCCGAGCAGCAGTAAGCTCAGCAGTACCAGCGTCAGCCGCAGCCGGGATTGTCGGCGCGGCAGGAGCCGCACGGAGGCGCTCGTCATGCCCCCTCCCCGCGTGCGCGAAAGGGCATAAAAAAGGGTTTACCGGTCAGCGGGTTGAGGGACATCTGCACGTCAACGTCAAAGACGGTTTTAATCAGCTCCGGCGTACAGAGTTCACCTTCACCGATCACGCCAGCGATATGCCCTTTTTTGAGAAATACCAGCATGTCGGCGTAGTTCACCGCAAAGTTCAGATCGTGGAGCACAGTCACCACGGTGCGACCATGATCGCGGGTTAAGGTTTGCAGCAGTTCGAGAATGTCCACCTGATAGCGCAGATCGAGCCAGGTGGTAGGCTCATCAAGCAGAATAGTCGCCGTTTGCTGTGCCAGGGCCATTGCAATCCAGCAGCGCTGACGCTGGCCGCCGGAAAGACTATCCACCGCCAGATGGGCGAATTCGGCGGTACCGGTGAGCCGGAGCGCCTCTTCGACTGCCTGTTCATCGGCATCGGACCACTGACGCATCAGCCCCTGCCAGGGATAACGCCCGCGCGAGACCAGTTCAAAGACCGTCAGCCCTTCGGGCGTCAGCGGCGATTGCGGTAAAATACCTAAACGACGGGAAACTTCCCGGGTCGGCATCTGATGAATTTCCTCACCGTCCAGGCGCACACAGCCGCCCAGCGGCCTGAGCATCCTGGCGATGGTCGACAGCAGCGTTGATTTACCCGAGCCGTTGGCGCCGGCCAGTACCGTCATTTTCCCGTGGGGGATCGTCAATTGAATATTATCGACAATTCGCGTCTGGCCATATCCGGCCGACAGGGAATCCAGGACAATCCCCTGCTCTGCAGGCAACACCCGCTGTGGCATAACTTACTCCCGCGCCGCAACGGCGTGGCGACAGGCCCGCGCGTTCCGCACTCAAACAAAAATAACTCTCATTCTCTTTTGATCATGCGGCGGATGAATGTAGTAGTCAATACCCCATTAGCATCCCGGCCACAGCGAAACATCATTCAAAAACACATAACATCACTATGATTTAATTATCATTAAAAACAATAAAATAAATAGCATTCGCCTTTAATATTTTCCGGTAACTCATTGATTATTTCTTTTGCTGATTTTTTATCTTACATAACATTTACTACTACATTCCTTCGTGATTGAATGATTCTCAATTACATATCTGGCCGCAAACTGGCGTAAAAACAGATAGACCTATATTTCAGGGCAATGATTTTATTGGCTTTACCTCCCCGCAAAGGCGAGGTTCGTTCACGAGAAACAGAAAATGACTCCATTAAATGTCCCTTTTTCGACATTAAAAGGGCGTGCGCTTTTTTCACTGATTTTTTTAACCTCTCCGGGGATCCTGGCTGCGGAAAATAGCGCCGATAAAGAGAAAAAAACCGCCGATGAAACCATTACGGTGGTGGCCGACGATGCGAAGCAAAACGCCACCAACGGTTATCAGCCGGTTAATACGTCAACCGCCACGCTGACCACGATGCCGATGCTGGACATTCCCCAGGTGGTCAATACCGTGAGCGACAAGGTGCTACAGGATCAGCACGCCACCAACCTCGACGAGGCGCTGTATAACGTCGCCAACGTTGTACAGACCAATACCCTCGGCGGGACTCAGGATGCATTTACCCGCCGCGGCTTTGGCGCTAACCGCGACGGTTCGATTATGACCAACGGGCTGCGCACCGTGCTACCGCGCAGCTTTACCGCCGCGACCGAACGCGTCGAAGTCCTTAAAGGCCCGGCGTCAACGCTGTACGGTATTCTCGATCCCGGCGGACTGATTAACGTAGTCACCAAACGCCCGGCGCGTACCTTTGGCGGCTCGATTTCCGCCACCTCCACCAGCTTTGGCGGCGGCACCGGTCAGTTTGATGTCACCGGCCCTGTCGAAGGCACGCGCCTCGCGTATCGCCTGATTGGCGAATACCAGAACGAAGACTACTGGCGCAGTTTCGGCAAGCAGAAGAGCAGCTTTATCAACCCTTCCCTGACCTGGTTCGGCGATCGGGCGACGGTTAACGTGTCGTATTCCCACCGTAACTACAGCACGCCGTTCGATCGCGGTACCATCTTCGATCTGAACACCGGCCATGCGGTTAACGTCGATCGCAAAACGCGTTTTGATGAACCGTTTAACATTACCGAGGGTTACTCCGACCTCGCGCAGCTGAATGCGGAATACCGTCTCGATGACGCCTGGACCGCGCGATTTGACTACAGCTACAGCCAGGATCACTACAACGATAACCAGGCCCGCGTGATGGCCTACGATTCCGCGACCGGTGACCTGACCCGTCGCGTCGACGCTACCCACGGCTCAACCCAAAAAATGCACGCCACGCGGGCGGATTTACAGGGTAACGTGGTCATTGGCGGCTTCTACAACGAAATCCTTACCGGCGTGGCTTACGAGAATTACGATCTGCTGCGGACCGATATGATCCGCTGTAAGAAAGTGCAGGGATTCAATATCTATAACCCGGTTTATGGCACGGTCGGCAAATGCTCCAGCGTCTCGGCCTCCGATAGCGATCAGCGTATTCGGCAGGAGAGCTATGCGGGTTATGTTCAGGACGCGCTATATCTCACCGATAACTGGATTGCCGTTGCCGGGGTGCGCTATCAGTATTACACCCAGTACGCGGGTAAAGGCCGTCCGTTTAACGCCAATACCGACAGCAGCGACCAGAAATGGACGCCGAAAGTCGGCCTCGTCTATAAGCTGACGCCCTCTGTCTCGCTGTTCGGTAACGTGGCGCAGTCGTTTATGCCGCAATCCTCCATCGCCAGCTATATCGGCAACCTGCCGCCGGAAGAGTCCACCGCTTACGAACTGGGCGCTAAGTTCGAGCTGTTCAACGGGGTAACCGCCAATATCGCGCTGTTTGATATTGATAAGCGTAATGTTCTCTATACCGAATCGGTGGGTGATGAAACCATTGCCAAAACCGCCGGGAAAGTGCGCTCGCGCGGCGTCGAAGTGGATGTTGCCGGCTCATTGACCGATAACCTGAGCGTGATTGCCAGCTACGGTTATACCGACGCGAAAGTGACCGATGACCCTGATTACAAAGGCAAACCGCTGCCAAACGTGCCGAAGCACACCGGCTCGCTGTTCCTGAGCTACGACATTCATAACGTTTATGACAGTAACACCTTGACCATCGGCGGCGGCGGTCACGCGGTGAGCAAACGTTCCGGCACCAACGGCGCGGACTATTATCTGCAGGGCTATGCGGTAGCGGATGTATTCGCGGCCTATAAGATGAAGCTGCAATATCCGGTCACTCTACAGGTTAACGTGAAGAACCTGTTCGATAAGACCTATTACACCTCATCGATCGGCTCCAATAATCTCAGTAACCAGATTGGCGACCCACGTGAAGTACAGTTCACGGTGAAGATGGATTTTTAAGCAGTTGCAGGTTCCCGGATAAGGCGTAAAAACGCCTTATCCGGGTTACCGGTCAATGCCTTACCAATCCTCTGCCTGCCCCAGAATGCGCAAAATATCCTGCCGATGCTGCAACAGCAGCGGATTGTCACGATGGCGAGGAAATTCAAGCGGTAGCGCAAATTCGGCGATAATTCTCCCAGGACGCGGCGACATGACCAGTACCCGCTCGCATAGCAGTAACGCCTCTTCGATATCGTGGGTCACCAGCAGGCTGGTATAGCCCTGCTGCTGCCACAAGGCGATCAACTCCCGCTGCATACTGATGCGTGTGAGCGAATCGAGTTTTCCCAGCGGCTCATCTAATAACAGAAGGCGCGGTTCATTTAACAACGCGCGCGCCAGCGCCGCACGTTGCGCCATCCCGCCGGAAAGCTGACGCGGCCACGCCTCGCTAAATGCCTGGAGTCCGATTCGCGAAATCAGCGCGTCGGCCTTTGGCTCCAGCCCCTTCTTCCCCTGCGCCTGCGGCCCCAGCAGCACGTTTTGCCGCACCGTCAGCCACGGGTAAAGCGTCGGGTCCTGAAACACCAGAATCCGCTCGGGCCCCGGTCCGCCCATCGTTGTACGATCGATCTGGATCTGCCCGCTCTGCTGCGGCTCCAGCCCCGCCAGCAGCCGCAGCAGGGTCGATTTACCGCAGCCCGATGGCCCGAGCAGCGCAACGCTCTCTCCTGCCCGTAGTTGCAGGCTGATATTCTCCAGAACCGGAACCGTCTGTTTACCGAGGGTGAACGCATGATGAAGATGATTTATCGACACTTCAGCCCCGATCGATGTCGCCTGGGACGTTACCGTCGCAGTTACCATTGCATCCCTCCCC
The DNA here is from genome assembly GCF_005860775.1 of Klebsiella indica. GTDB lineage: Bacteria > Pseudomonadota > Gammaproteobacteria > Enterobacterales > Enterobacteriaceae > Klebsiella > Klebsiella indica. The sequence continues at coordinate 69,661 of NZ_VCHQ01000003.1, read as the reverse complement.
GCTGCCAGCTCAGCAGCCGGTCACGTACCGCAAACAGCCCGCTTATCAGGCCAGAGCATAAAAGCGCCATCATCAGCAACGCCGCGTACATATTGGGATATGCCGCCCAACCCTGCGCCCATTGCAAATAAAAACCGATCCCGGATTTCACCCCCACCATTTCGGCGACAATCAATACCGAAAATGATGCGCCAAGCCCCATAAACAGGCCGACAAATACGTTCGGCAAAGCGGCAGGAATCGCCACTCGCAGGATCAGAAAGCGCTGGCTGGCACCCAGAGTCCGCGCCACGTCATACCACGCCTTATCGATACCGATAACCCCGGACCAGGTCAGTACCGTGACCGGAAACCAGGTACTGAGCGCAATCAGAAAAACGCTGGCGCCGAAACTTGAGGGAAAGATAAACAGGCATAAAGGCAGCAGGGCGGTGGACGGCACCGGCCCCAGCAGGCGTAAAACCGGATGTACCCAGTAGCCGATGCGCTGGGACCAGCCGATCGCCAGACCGCTGATAAAACCGCTGCTAGTGCCAAGCAAAACACCGAATCCGAGTAACCCCAATGAATGCAGCAGACTATCGAGCAGACGCGGCCAGTCATCATGCAGCACTTCAATCAGCGCCTGCGGCGGCGCGAAAAACGGCACAGGCAGCAACGCCGTTTTCGCCGTCAGACCTTCCCATAGCGCAAACAGCACCGGCAGCAGCGCCAGCCACTTTCCGGCATGCTGCAAACGCGCGCCCCGCTGCCGCCAGTAGCGGTAGCTCAGCGCCAGCAGCAACAGTCCGCCGCCGATAGTCAGCTGCGCCAGCGCCCACGCTTCGCTAAACGGCCAACGTCGCCCGGCATCAGGCCAGGCCTGCGTAAAGAGGCCGCCCAGCAGCCATAGCGCGGCGGCAAGCCCGCCTTCCCGCCACAGCGACCTGCGACTTGTCTGGCACGATAGCACCCGTTCAGGCGAATACGTTGGCATAAATGCTCTCCGCAAACTGGTGAGGATCGACGCCCTGTTTGATCACCTGAACGCGCTGAAGGTCCACGGCGTACTGTGTCAGCTCTTTGACAAACGCCTCGCCCACCGCGTGGTGGCCGTGCCCCTGGCCGTGAAGGATGCCGCTAATCTCCGCTTCATTGGTATTCAGAGCATGGGCGAGGAAGGATTGCGCCACGCTTTCCGGGTGCGCGGCGGCATAGCTGTGCGCCTCAAGAATAGCCTGAGTTAGCGCGGCCGCCGCAGGTTTATGATCACGCACCAGGGTCCCGCTGACGCCCAGCACGCAGCAGCTCAGATTTGCGTAATCGCCGGTCATATTGCTGGCGATAAGCTGATATTTACCGGTTTTCAGCAGGCGATAGCTAAACGGTTCGCTGCCGCTAATGGCGGCGATTTCGCGTTTATCCAGCGCCACGCTGAGCAGATCGGCCGGATAGACTTTCCACTGCACATCGCTTATCGGATCGATGCCGTGGCGCTTAAGTAAAATCGCGAAGAAGTTTTTATCTGGTCCGGCCATATCGGTGACGCCAATCGTTTGCCCTTTCAGGCTATCAAGGCCGCCGAACGGCGAATTTTTTGCCGTCAGCAGATTCAAACAGCCGCCGTGAGTCCCGGCAGTAAGCTTAACGTCAAATCCCTGCTCCAGCGCCTTCAGCCAGCGCAACGCCATTCCCACTCCGGCGTCGGCCTTGCCGGTGGCAATCGCCTCCAGCAGCACATCCGTCGAATTACCGAAGTTAACGAACTCAACATCGAGATTATACTTACTGAAAATTTTCTGCTGCTCCGCCACCGCGACGGGGGCAAGGCATACCGCGTTTTTGTTGATCGCCAGTTTAATTTTGTACGGTTCCGCCAGGCGCAGAGCCGGATGCGCCAGCCCGCTGCCTGCGGCTGCCATATCATGGGCCCATAGCGGCAAAGATACTCCCGCCAACGCGGCGCTACCGGTCAACTGTAAGAAACGACGACGGGAAAAACCGGATGTCATCATGGTGCCACCTCCACCTGCGCGGCAGGCACGCTAAAACCATTATCAAATGTCGGCTTCACGTCCAGCTTTGCGCGGATCAGCCCATTGGTGAAATAAAAGTCCGCTGTAGACTGCTGCTGGGCTACCGTCTGCGGGTCCAGACGCAGCCACTGGGAATGGCGATTGGCGAACTGCGCGCGGGCGATATCCGCCGGGAAACGGATAATTTCCCCCAATGTTTTGCCGTAACTATCGAGGTTGTCGTAGGCCCAGCGCTGGGCCGTGGCCAGGCGATTAAGGTAATCCTGAAGCGCCGCATGCTTTTGCGGATCTTTAAGGGCATCATTCGTTGCCGCCAGGAAGGTATTGCCCGGCAGCAGCCCTTTACCGGTGACCAGGATCTGCCCGGCACCGGTCTTGACCAGTTGGGTCGTATACGGCTCCCAGGTCGCCCAGGCATCAACCGAGCCGCTAAGCAGCGCCACTTTGGCATCCACCGGACCGAGAAATACCCACTGCACATCTTTCGGCGAAATACCCGCCTGTTCCAGCGCTTTCAGCGCCACGAAATGGCCAATCGACCCCTTACCGGTGGCGATACGCTTGCCTTTTAAATCCGCCGCGTTTTTCAACGGACTGCCGGGAGAGACCAGCACAGCAGTACCGGCCGGGTTGCTTTTATCGACGGCAATAGCTTTGACCGGCGCACCGTTAGCCAGTGCGAACAGCAACGGCGCATCGCCGATAATCCCGGCATCCACGGCACCTGCATTGAGCGCTTCCGCCAGCGGCGCGGCGGCCGGGAACTCGGACCACTTAATATCGTAAGGGAGATTTTGTAAGGCATTGGCGGCCTCCAGCTGCGAACGCATTCCGCCTTTTTGATCGGCGATTCGCAGCGTGATTCGTTCCTGGGCCGCCGCATAGCCGCTCAGCGCCAGCAGGATGACCGCCCCGGCTAAACGGGTAAAATTGAGTATGCGCATATGAATTATCCTTATTTTTTAAAAACATATTTACCTGCCGCCAGCCACGCACTGTCGTTCTGCGGGGTATGAACCCGTCCGCACAGCACGTTGCGATAGTGGCGTTCCAGAGGGTTTTGCCGACTCAGACCATGATTGCCGGTGAGCTCCAGCGCCAGATTCACCGCCTGAATAGCATTCTCGGTAATGGTGACTTTTGCGAGGTTCGCCTCGATGACGGAAAAATCCAGCTCTGCGGCCTTCTCCAGCAGAGTGCGATTCACCAGTAACAGCCCGTCAATTTGCCCGACTTTTTCCTGCACTCGCGGCAGGCTGGAAAGCGGTTGTCCAAGATTTCCGGGAGTCCGCCCGTTAAGCCACGCCACCAGCCAGTCGCGCGCTGCGCGAGCGATACTGTCGTAAATCGCCGTGAGTAGCGCCGTATGGCGGTTGGCAAACAGACGGAACTGTTCGGCATCCTGAGCCGGAGGCGCATCGGAAGACCATACGTCCACCGCGTTCTCTGCGGCCACCCGCACGTTTTTCAGAATGACTTCGTGGCTGCCGGTTGCCCGCATTCCGGCGTGATCCCAGCTTTTAACAACGCTGATGCCGTCGCTATCGCGAGGAACCAGCCAGGTGCCGATCAGCGGCGGACTGTCGTCGCTGCGCCCCCAGATAGCCAGCCAACTGAGACCCTCGATCCCGGTGGTATAGATTTTATGACCGCTAACTTGCCAGCCCTTTGCGCTGCGGATCGCCACGGTTTGCGGCAGACCGCCGCGTGCCGGAGAGCCCAGTTCCGGCTCCACGCGCAGGCTGTTGATTAAGCCACCTCGTTCGACGGCATCCTGAAAAACCCGCTGGCGTAGCGGTTCAGCCCAGTTTTCGTTCTCCGCCAGCCGCAGATGGTGCAGATACTGCATGCAGACGATCAGCGCCGTCGCCGGTTCGCCCCAGGCAATGGCGGCGATGGCCTGCTGAAGCCCTGGCAAACCGACCCCCGCCCCGCCGTACTGCTGCGGCACGGCGAGGCTTAAAAACCCGCGCTGGCGCAGACGGTCAATATTGTGCCGCGGAAAGTCGCCGCTGACGTCGAGGCTGGCCGCCTGCTCCGCCATGAGTTGACGAATCTCCGGGAGCTGCTGAGCCCAGTCATCGGTAGTCTGAGTGGTCACGATGCGCGCTCCGCTACGGCGCGTAATGCGGCTTTTTCGCGGGTAATCGGCAGCAGCGCTTTACCGTAGTCCTGGGCATCGTTGAGCGGATCGAATCCACGGATCAGGAAATTACGCACGCCGAGATCGTAGTAATCAAGCAGCGCATCGGCGACCTGTTCCGGGGTGCCAACCAGCGCGGTGGAGTTGTGCCCTCCGCCCACCAGTTGCGCAATCCCGGTCCACAGGCGTTTATCCACCACCTTGCCCTGCTCTGCCGTTGCCCGCAGGCGCTGCGCCCCGACGCTATCAGGTTTGGCTTTAAAACCGCCCACGGTCTGCGCCGCCCGCTCGGTAGCGACATGGAGAATATGTTCGGCCTTCTCCCAGGCCTCAGCTTCGGTATCGGCGATAATCGGACGGAATGAGACGCTGAAGCCAATTTCACGCTGATGTTTCGCCGCCTCGGCCCGCACGCGCTGAATAGTTTCCTGGGTTTGCGCCAGCGATTCTCCCCACAGGGCGAAGACGTTGGCATGTTTGCCGGCTACCGCAATAGCCGCGTCCGATGAGCCGCCGAAATAGAGGGGAATATGCGGCTTTTGCAACGGACGAATCGCCGACCAGGCCTGCTCCGCCTGATAAAAATCATTGGCGATATCCACCGGCTGTTCAGCGGTCCAGACCTTGCGAATGGTGTCGAGGAAAGCATCGGTACGCGCATAGCGCTGATCATGATCGAGATAATCGCCATCGCGGCGTTGCTCTGCGTCATTGCCGCCGCTAATGATATGCACCGCAAGGCGTCCCCCCAGCAGGTGCTCAAGAGTGGCGAATTTACGCGCGGCAAGGGTTGGCGAGATAAAACCGGGACGATGAGCCAGCAGAAAATTGATGTTTTGCGTCGATAGCCCAGCCAGCGCAGTCACCAGAAATCCGTCCGGTTGATCGGACCAGTGCCCGACCAGCAGGCGGTCAAAACCCGCAGCTTCATGGGCTTGCGCAAAGCGTACGATGTAATCGCGATCGAAGATCGGCCCCGCCGGAGGAATGGTTTCGGACGACAGACGGTGGCCAATCATGCCGAGAAACTGAATGCTCATACAGAACTCCTTGTATCAGGATAACGAATGGGCCGCAGCGGCGGCGCGTTTTCATTACCCTATACACAGGCCCTTAATGAACAAAATGCATTTTTATCATATCTTAATATGCGATATCGGCATTTAAATAAATTAAATATGTATTTCAACCAGATACATTAAGCTGCTGAACGATTTTACCGGCAAAAAAAGTGAGCGGCTGGCTGAGGTTCGCCAGATTCTGCGCATGAACCAGCCATAGATGAACCTCGGGATGAAAATCCTCCAGCGTCAATACCGTAACGTCATCGCGCCACGGACTGGCGGCCAGCGCAGCGCGCGGCACCAGGCCAAGTCCCAGCCCCTGAGCCACGAGGCCAATTTGCAACTGAGCCCCTGCGGTTTCCACATTCAGCGTTAGGCGCAATCCCTGTGATTGCAGCGCACGGATCAGCCCGGCCCGCAGGCCGCAGCCATCAGCATTCAGCACCCAGCCCTTCTCCGCGCAATCCCGCAGCGCGCCGGCGTGCAGACGCCAGCTTTTCGCCGCAATCACCACAATATCCAGCGGGCACAGCAGTCGCCCGCTGTATCCTTCAGCAAAACTTTGTTGTTCAGGCCCCATCGCCAGCACGCCATCCAGCTCGACGCTCGCCAGCCGTCTTTGCAACAGTCCGCTCCAGCCGCAGGTGACCTGCGGTTGCAGAGCGGGGAATTGCTGACGAAGCGCCGTCAGCGCCGGTTGCAGCGCAGTTTCCGCCACGCTTTGCGGCACGCCGAGCCGCAGGATGCCTTGCGGTTCCGCCTCGGGATCAAGCAGGCCATACAGCTTTTTAGTTTCCCGCTTGATGCTCAGACACTGTTCGTAAACCCGGTGTCCGGCGGCGGTCAGGGTAAGCGGTCGGGTCTGACGCGCCAGCAATGTGACGTTCAGAGTTTGTTCCAGACGCTGAAGGCGACGAGTGATCGCCGATTGGGTAATGCCAAGATAGTCTGCGGCCTGGTTAAGGGAAGAAAACTGTACGGTGGCCAGCAGAGCGTCGATGTCGTCAATGCGCATAGCGTCCTTAAAGCCTGGCCCATCAGAGCTATTTTGCTTGCCATTTTGAACCTGGGCAGTGCTCAGAATCCTCACGTACTACGTGTACGCTCCGGTTCTTCCGCGCTGGCCGTGTTCAAACTGTCTGCGCCAATGACGCTTGATGGGTAGGCTATCAATGTTATTTTTGCATATTAATATATTCAGAAATTGCATTTTAATTATATTAACGCCTTTGCTAGCGTAAAGACCAGTCCCGATAACAGGAAGCGACCATGACCGCACCGCAAGTGGAAAAATTACGCCAGTTTATTCAGGACATTGACGCCCTGCATCGCGAGTTTGCCGATGAGCCCGCTTTGCTTGATGCCGTGGCCCGGCGTCTGGGCGAACTGGTGAAAAAAGATGACTGGCTACCGGAAGAGTACACTCTGCCCCATCCTCACCATTATCAGCAGTATCTGTTACATGCCGATTCCGGTCAGCGCTTTTCCGTAGTGAGTTTCGTCTGGGGGCCCGGACAATCGACGCCAATTCACGACCATCGGGTGTGGGGGGCTATCGGTATGCTGCGCGGCGCAGAGGTGAATCAGCGCTACCGCCTGAACAAGAGCGGACAACCGGTGGTTAGCGGCCTTGCCCAACAACTCTCCCCTGGCGAAGTGGAAAAAGTCTCCTCCCAGGATGGCGATATTCACCGGGTAAGCAACGCGCTGGCGGATAAGGTTTCTATCAGTATTCACGTTTACGGCGGCAATATCGGCGGCGTCAGGCGCGCGGTTTATACCCCGGAAGGACTCGTCAAACCTTTTGTCTCCGGCTACTCCAATCGTCACTTACCCAATATCTGGGATCTCTCTAAGGATAATTAATATGTCCACATACTCTTATCGCCCGGCGGCACAGCTGCGCCAGGCGCTGCTTGACGGCGCAGAGCTGGCGCTGATCGATGTTCGTGAAGAGGCCGAATTTGCGCGCAATCATCCACTTTTCGCCGCCAGTCTGCCGCTCAGCAAGCTGGAACTGGAAATTTTTCGCCGCGTACCGCGCCTGACGACGGCAATTACCGTTTACGACGACGGTGAAGGTCTGGCGGAACAGGCCGTTGAGCGCCTGCATCGCTGGGGTTATCAGGATGTGACTTTACTGGAAGGCGGCCTGCAGGGCTGGCAGCGTAGCGGCGGAGAGCTGTTTCAGGACGTCAATTCGCCGAGCAAAGCGTTCGGGGAACTGGTAGAGAGCAAGCGACATACGCCCTCTTTGAGCGCCGAAGAGGTGAAAGCGCGAATCGATAACGGGCAGGAAGTCATTATCGTCGATGCACGCCGTTTCGATGAGTATCAAACCATGAATATTCCCGGCAGCATCAGCGTGCCTGGCGGGGAACTGGCGCTGCGCATTGAGGGACTGATTCCTTCGCCGCAGACGACGGTTATCGTCAACTGCGCAGGGCGTACACGCAGCATTATCGGCAGCCAATCGTTACTTAATGCCGGTCTGACAAATCCGGTTTATGCATTGCGCAACGGCACTATCGGCTGGAGCCTGGCGGGACTCGAACTTGAGCACGGCCAGCAGCGGCGCTACGACGCAGATTTTCGCGCCTCGGCTGAGCGGGTGGCGGAGGTAACGCAACTCGCCGAACGCGCGGGGGTTGTCTTTATTGACAGCCATACCCTTGAGCGCTGGCAGCAGCAGCCCGCGCGTACCACTTACCTGTTTGATGTCCGTAGCCCGGAGGAGTACGCCGCAGGCCATCTGCCACAGAGCATCAGCGCGCCCGGCGGGCAACTGGTACAGGAAACCGATCATTTCGCCAGCGTACGCGGAGCGAGAATCGTGCTTATCGCTGATGATGGCGTTCGTGCGCCAATTACCGCCTCCTGGCTGGCGCAGATGGGCTGGGAGGTTGCCGTATTAAACAATGCGCGCCTGGATGACTTTAGCGAACGCGGCAATCCCGCCGCCAGCGTACCGCCGGGGCCGCAGGCCGTGGAAATTTCCCCGCGCCAGTTAGCGGAACAGCTGCGGGAACCGGGCACCATAGTGCTGGATTTCACCACCAGCGCCAACTATGTCTCCCGTCATATTCCCGGCGCTTACTGGCTGGTCCGTTCACAGTTGCGCCAGGCGCTGGAGGTGCTCCCTACAGCTGAGCGTTACGTTGTCACCTGTGGCAGCAGCCTGCTGGCAAGATATGCGGTGCCCGAAGTGGCGGCATTAACCGGTAAACCGGTGCAACTGTTGAATGGCGGAACGCTGGCGTGGATTAACGCCGGGCTGGCGCTGGAACATGGCGAGACGCATCTGGCCACGCCGCGTAGCGATCGCTATCGACGCCCGTATGAAGGGACCGATAATTCGCCTTCGGCAATGCAGGCCTACCTCGACTGGGAGTTCGGCCTCGTTGAACAGCTGGCACGCGATGGCACACACGGATTTAAGGTGCTGTAAATCGGGAAAGTCCCCCGCTGGCGCTGCGCTTAACCGGAAAACCTCAGGCCACCGCCGAACGCTTCTGGCGTTTCATCAGCCAGAATACCGCCACGCCGGCCAGCAAAATACCGGGGGCGGAGGCGGCCATCACCCCAACAGTACCGGTACCCAATGCCAGCATTTTCCCGGCCAATAGCGGGCCGCTCATCGCGCCAAGACGGCCAATCGCCACCGCGCTACCCACCCCGGTGACGCGGATTTCGCTACGATAAAACAGCGGAGCCAGAGCATAGAGCACGCTCTGCCCGCCGGTGGCGAACAGTCCGGCGACGAACCCTGAAAATAGCATCGCCCCCAGCGATGTGGCGGTTCCCAGCGCCAGCAGCGACGTCAGCATACCGCTGTAAATCAGCAGCGACATCCACAGCGGACTGAGCTTATCCATCAGCGTGCCCAGCAGCAGCGTGCCGCAGGCGGCGCCAAACTGCAGCACAAACATCACTCCCGCCGCCTCGCTGGCGCTGAATCCCTGGCCGACTAACAGCATCGGCAGCCAGTTAATCAGCATATACACCACCAGCAAAGTGAAGAAATAGCACAACCACAATAGCAAGGTAGCGGTGGCATTATCCGGTGCGAACAACGTGCGCAGCGGCACGCTTGTCGTGCGATGCTGAAAAATCGGCGATTCCGGCAGCCAGCGAATCAATAATGGCACCAGCAACAGCGGAACGATACCGCCAACCCAGAATACCGTCTGCCAGGCGTTCGCGAGACCGAAAAAACCCAGCGCCGCCGCCAGCGCCGCGCCAATGGGAACGCCGCAGTACATCAGGCTGACCGCTCTGCCGCGAAAGCGGGGACCGGCGGCTTCCGAGGTTAACGCAATCAGATTCGGTAACGCCGCCCCCAGCCCGATGCCGGTAAACACGCGTGCCAACAGCAGCACCGGGAAACTCCACGCCAGCGCAGTGGCAATCGAGAACAGGCCAAACAGGAAAACCGAACCCAGCAGAATCCGCTTGCGGCCATGGCGGTCCGCCAGAATACCGCCAATCAGCGCGCCGGGCAGCAGGCCTAGGATCCCGGCGCTGAAAACCCAGCCCATCTGCATTTTATCCAGCGCGAACGCCCGCGCCATACCCACGGCGGCAATACCCGCCGCCTGCAGATCCAGCCCTTCCATCAGGGCCACCATAAAACAGAGCCCGACGGTTAACATCAGGCGTGAAGCGCGTGCAGTATTGGTCGTCATCATAGTGTACCCAGGAGATATCCTGATAATCGGAACAGGTGAATGGCGGCTGATACCTTGCCAGCCGCGCGTTTCTTTTATTTTTTATGCTGGTTAAGCAGATCCAGCGCGACATCGACGATCATATCTTCCTGTCCCCCCACCATCCGCCGCTTGCCCAGCTCGACAAGAATATCGACCGCGCTCAACCCGTAACGGGCCGCCGCCACTTCGCTATGGCGCAGGAAACTGGAGTACACTCCGGCGTAGCCCAGCGCCAACGTTTCCCGGTCAACGCGCACCGGGCGGTCCTGTAGCGGGCGCACCTGTTCGTCGGCAGCGTCCATTAACGCGTAGAGATCGGTACCGTGGTTCCAGCCAAGCTTATCGGCCGCAGCGATAAATACCTCCAGCGGCGCGTTACCCGCGCCAGCGCCCATTCCTGCCAGGCTGGCGTCGATCCGGTCGCAGCCCTCTTCCACCGCGACTATTGAGTTGGCGACCCCAAGACTCAGGTTATGGTGCGCGTGCATCCCGGTAGCGGTTTCCGGCTTCAGTACCGTCTTCAGGGCGCGGAAACGGTCGCGAACATCGTTCATATTCATCGCGCCGCCGGAATCGACCACATAGATACAGGTCGCGCCGTACGATTCCATCTTCAGCGCCTGCTGCGCCAGCTGTTCCGCCGGGATCATATGGCTCATCATCAAAAAACCAACGGTGTCCATTCCCAGTTCCCGGGCAAAGGCAATATGCTGCGCGGAAACATCCGCTTCAGTACAGTGAGTCGCGACCCGCACCACCCGCGCCCCGGCCTGATATGCATTTTTAAGATCGTGCAACGTTCCGATGCCCGGCAGCAATAACGTGGCGATTTTCGCCTGACTGACCGACTCTGCCGCCGCTTCAATCCACTCAATATCGCTGTGTGCGCCAAAGCCGTAATTGAAGCTCGATCCCTGCAAACCGTCACCGTGGGCGACTTCTATTGAATCCACGCCTGCGCTGTCCAGCGCCCGGGCAATCTGGCGGATATGATCGAGAGAGTATTGGTGGCGTATGGCGTGCATGCCATCGCGTAGGGTCACGTCTGAGATATAGAGTTTTTTACCGTTCATGCCGCGTCTCCCGCCGTGTCGTTCATCGCCTGGGCCATTTTTTCCGCCGTTGCCAGCGCCGCCGAGGTCATAATATCGAGGTTACCGGCGTAGGCTGGCAGGTAGTGCGCCGCCCCTTCAACTTCCAGGTAAACCGCGGTTTTCAGGCCGGAGAAGCGGCCAACGCCCGGCAGATTCACCGGCTTATCTTCGCGGATCACCTCAAACTGTACCTGCTGCTTCAGGCGGTATCCCGGCACATAAGCCTGCACTGCCGCCGCCATCTCCGCGATCGAAGCGGCAATTTCCTGCTGCGACGCCGCTTCGCTGAGTACATAAACGGTATCGCGCATCATTAGCGGCGGCTCCGCCGGGTTCAGCACGATAATCGCTTTGCCTTTCGCCGCCCCGCCGACTTTCTCAATAGCCTGTGAGGTGGTTTCGGTAAATTCATCAATATTGGCCCGCGTTCCCGGCCCTGCGGATTTACTGGCAATCGAAGCGATAATTTCCGCGTAGTGCACTTTCGCCACCCTGGATACCGCCGCCACCATCGGGATAGTCGCCTGACCGCCGCAGGTCACCATATTAACGTTACCCTCGGCAAGATTGACCGCAAGGTTGACCACCGGTACACAGTACGGGCCAATAGCCGCCGGCGTCAGGTCGATAACGCGGATCCCCGGTTTGGCTTCCCGCAGCGCGGCGTCGTTTTTCACATGCGCCCCGGCGCTGGTGGCGTCAAAAACAAAATCGATATCGGCGAATTCCGCCATCTGCAGCAGGCCGCTAACCCCCTGGTAGGTAGTGGCAATCCCCATGCGCCGGGCGCGGGCCAGGCCGTCGGATTCAGGATCGATGCCGACCATCACCGCCATCTCCAGATGTCGCCCGTGACGCAGAATTTTGATCATTAAATCGGTGCCGATATTGCCGGAACCAATAATCGCGACTTTACGTTTACTCATCACTGCCTTCCTCTTCGGCGACAAAAGTGGCCGCGACTGAACCTAAACCGTCGATATCAGCCGCGAAACGATCGCCGGCGTTAATCGCCACCATTGGGCCTAACGCCCCGGTCAGCACAATATCCCCGGCCCGTAGCGGCTCGCCGAGGCTGGCCATTTTGCGCGCCAGCCACACCGCCGCATTTAGCGGATGACCGAGACATTCGCTGCCGCACCCGCTGGAAACCTCCTCCTGATTACGGGTCATACGCATGACGCAGTTTTTTAAATCCAACCCGTCCGGACGTCGCGCCGGGCTACCAAGCACGTAGACGCCGCAGGAGGCGTTATCGGACACGGTATCGACAAAACCAATCGACCAGTCACGAATGCGGCTGCCAACCACCTCCAGCGCAGGTAGCACCCAGTCAATAGCGGCATAGAGTTCATCAAAGGTGGTATCGGTGTGTGGCAGGTCGTGCCTGAGCACGAGGGCAATTTCTGCCTCAATTTTCGGCTGCAGCACCCGGGAAAACGGGATGTCGGCGTTATCGCCGTAGCACATATCGGCATACAGGGTGCCAAAGTCCGGCTGGTCAACGCCCAGCTGTCGCTGCACTTTAGGATGGGTCAACCCCACCTTACGCCCCACCACCCGGCGACCATTCGCGACGTGATGCCGCACGTTAATTTTCTGGATGGCGTAAGCCGCCTCGGCATTATCGACGCCAGGAATATCGCGCAGCGGTTCCATCGCCTGGCCCGTGGTTTCCGCCTCACGCAACCGTTGCGCCAGTTGTTCAAGAGATAACGAAGTCATGATGGTTCCTCAGGTTCGCGCCAGAAAATCGAGCACCAGTTGATTGAAACTGTCCGCATGCTCCCACTGTGCCCAGTGGCCGCAGTCGCGATAGATATGCAGTTCTGAGCCATTGATCCCGGCCAGCAGACGTAGCCCGGCGTCCATCGGCACAAAGCGGTCATTACGCCCCCAGACAATTAAGGTTTGTGCGCTAATTTCGCCGAGCCGCGGACTAAAATCCGGGAACTGTTTAGGATTGGCTTCCAGGCTCTTGACGAAATTATCCAGATGTTCCCGGCGGGACAGCATATTGTTGAGTCGGGCTTCGAACAGCGCGTCGGTCAGATCGCGGGGATCGAAGACAAAGATATTCATCATCTTTTTCAGGTTTTCGATAGTCGGCTCACGGTACAGGCCATTCAGCAGCTTGATGCCTTCCGTTGGCATCGGGGTAAACAGACTCATCCCGCCGGTTCCGCCGCCCATCAGCACCAGCTTGCCGACGCGTTCCGGCCAGCTCAGGGTAAAGGCCACCGCGCTGTGGCCGCCCATGGAGTTGCCCAGCAGATGCACTTTGCTGATCTCCAGTTGGTCAATAACGCTTTTCAACACCCGGGCGTTCAGGTCAGAACGGGAGCCGCTGTTGACGATGGAATCGCTTTTCCCCCAGCCAGGGCAATCCAGCAAAATCACCCGGTAGCCCGCCTCGACCAGCGGATCGATATTGCGGCTGAAGTTGGCCCAGCCGGTGGCGCCGGGGCCGGAACCGTGCAGCAGGACCACGGTTTCATCCCCCTGGCCGCAGTCGTTAAAATGGATACATAATGTTTCTCCGCCCTCTTCGACGTTGAGGAAACGGCTGGTGGCGGCTTCAGTTTGTGGTTGGTAGCTCATCATCTTCTCCCTTTAATTCAGTTCAGCGTGGTAGCGCTCAGCGAGCCAAATCCGGCGATCCACTCGGGGACAGGTCGGTAATAACGGCTCTCGCAGCGCCAGTTGCCAAAAGCGGATAGCGCGGCAAAGGCGGCCACCCAGGTTTTAATTTCGTGCGTCGATTTCCCTGCCATTGCCGACAGTTCTTCATTACTGATGGCGTCCAGCTCCGCCAGCCGCCCCTGCGCCAGCAGGCTCATAAAGCGGTTGTCCCAGATGGGGTTGAGCGGATAGAGCGAGTTCTGGTCCTTAGTAAACTGTTTCGCTGCGCTAATGACCCGCTGCTGGCGACGTTCCCGTTCATCCGGCGGCAACTGCTTGCCGCTGCCCAACAACCGGTCGCGCATATGGGCGTCGGCCTTCGCCAGCTCCGGCACCGGCGGCTGATGCGACAATCCGCCGGAGCCAAGGATTAATACCCGTTTATTCAGGGTGGTAAGGAAGCGGCCAATGGCTTCGCCCAGCATGCGGGTACGCTGAAATCCCGGCAGCGGCGTGGCGACGCCGTTGATAAACACCGGCAGAACCGGCCGCTTATCCAGGCCGCCAAGCAGGAACTCCAGGGGTTGCGCAAAGCCGTGATCCACCTGCATGCAGTAAGAAACCGCCAGATCGATCCCGTCTTTCATCACCGCATGGGCGCAGGCCTCTGCCAGCGACGTCGGCACCGGCAGAACGCCGCTGGCGCTGCTGAAATCGCCGATGGAGGTTGCGCCGATCCCCAGGCAGAACGGCGGCATCACATCGTAGAAAAAGCCGTTGTAGTGATCGGGGGCAAACAGCACCACCAGTTCCGGGTCAAAGGCGGCAATTTGCGCCCGCGCTTCGGCAATGACACCGTTGACCTCGTCCAGCACCGCCTGTTCCGGGTCTACGTAGCCCACCAGCGGGGTATGAGAAAGACAATGAAGCCAGACATTCATATCAAGCCACCTGTTCAATGGTTGTTGCGGGTTGTGCGGGCGCCAGCTGCATTTTGTTCGCCAGCGCGTCGAGGTTGTTGCCCAGGGTTTGCGGTATCGCCACCGTCGCGACAAAGCGATCCGGTCGCACAACGGCGATGGCGGTACCATGCTGTGCAAACCAGCTTTTCAGACGGTTTTGTGCGTCGCCGAGGCGGATGACGCCGGGAACGTTGTCCTGCTGGCGGTGAATTTGTATGTCTGGCACCACCTGGATAAAACAGGTCCCAGCGGCGCGCCAACGGGAAATCTGCTCATCGTTTAACCCCCACAGCGGGTTGCAGCCCCAGGCGATAATGGCGAACCTGGCGCCAATCACTTCATCCAGCAGCGTCACCTGGCCGCCCTCCAGCGTCACTTTCGGCTGGATAAACATTTTGCCGACCGGTGAAGTCTTACTTTCGCCTTCGGCCAGCAGCGCGCCGTCGCGATACTGCGGCATCGGCTTGAATCGCATTTCGAGGAAGTAGCGTTTAACCGGCGGCAGGTAGTTGAGCAGCCACGAGATACCGTCGCGCACTGCGCCATGCCAGCGTTTCGTCGGCGCCAGGACATTACCGGCGGTAACCGACAGGTCAATCATTGCTTTGGCGTGATCCCGTCGCTCCTGCTGGTAGCTGTCCAGCAGCGAGTCCCCGGCTTTCCCGTTCACCACCAGCGCCAGTTTCCACGCCAGGTTGAACGCATCGCGCATGCCGCTGTTATAACCTTGCCCCTGCCAGACCGGCATGATGTGCGCGGCATCGCCCGCCAGCAGTACGCGGTCTACGCGAAAGCGTTCGGCGATGCGCGCGTTATGGGTATAAACACGCTGACGAATCAGCTCGACGCGATCCGGGTCCGGCAGCACCTTACTCAACAGCTGGCGCATATTGTCCGGTTCGCTAAGCTGGGCTTCGGTTTCGCCGGGCATCACCATAAATTCAAACCGCCTCACCCCGTGCGGCAGCGCGGCGGACACATACGGACGCACCGGATCGCAGCACAGATAAACATGCGGCGTCGCGAGCGGGTCGTTGGCGATATCGATCACGATCCACTGATTGGGCGCGGTTTTACCTTCAAAGGGAATATTCAGTGTGCGACGAATAAAACTTGCCCCGCCATCGCAGGCTACCAGCCAGTCGGCACGTACTGTTTCTCGCTCGCCATTGAGACCTTTTATATTCAGGGTGACGTTGTCACCATTCTGGGTAAAGGCTTCGACTTCACGGGAGAACAGGCAGCGTACATGCGGAAAACGCTTCAGGCCGTCGTACATCACCGCATCAACCTGCGGCTGAATAAAGGCATTCCGGCGCGACCAGCCAAACTCATCGGTCATCGGCTGAATATCGGCAAAGCAGCGCCCTTTCGGGGTAAGAAAGCGCATCGCGTGCCACGGTGTGGTGTGCGGCAGCACATTGTCCACCAGCCCCACCGCCTGCATCGCGCGCAGCGCCTCATCGTCAATACCGATGGCGCGGGGATAATCGATCAGCGATGCCAGCTTCTCAATCAACAGTACGCTGACCCCCATCTGCCCCAGGTAGTTGGCAATCATCAGGCCAACCGGACCCGCGCCGGCAATGGCAACCTGAGCAATATGCTGTACAGCAGGCTGGATATCAGGATTCGATGTTGTCATGTTCAGAACCTCACGCTTCGGACAAATTGCCGTCATTCGGACAATATCCGCCCGGCATTTTGTTAATTAAATGTGAATATATTTTTATTGAGAGGTCAGTATAGGTTCGATGATTTGCGCTACAATCAAAACATCATCAGATGTGCACCAGGTGCACATAGTTGTTTAAATTGATTTTTGTTGAGGTAGCATGATCGAAAACTCATCGACGGATTACAAAATAGTGCGCGGATTAAGCCGCGGATTATTGTTATTAAATTTGTTAAATAAATTCGATGGAGGCGCGACGGTGAGCACGCTGGCCGAGTTTAGCGGTCTGCATCGCACCACCGTCAGACGACTACTGGAAACGCTACAGGAGGAGGGATATGTTCGCCGCAGCCGTTCCGATGACAGCTTTCGGTTAACGATCAAAGTTCGCCAGTTAAGCGAAGGATTTCGTGACGAACATTGGATTTCTGCCCTCGCCACCCCACTGCTTGGCGAGCTGTTGCGGGAAGTTTTGTGGCCCACCGACATCACCACCCTTGATGTCGATGCGATGGTGGTGCGCGAAACAACGCACCGGTTTAGTCGGCTCTCCTTTCACCGGGCGATGGTTGGCCGCCGTTTGCCTTTGCTGCTGACCGCGTCCGGATTAACCTGGCTGGCCTTCGCCCCACAGCATGAGCGAAACCCACTCATCGACATGCTGGCCGCACGCCCGGAAGCGGAGTATCAATTGGCCCGCGAACCGGAAAAGCTGGCGGCGATTCTTGAACGCACCCGGCAAAATGGTTATGGCGAAAACTTCCGCGGCTGGCAACAGGAAGAAAAAATCGCTGCCATTGCCGTGCCAATCCGCAGCCAGCAGCGGGTTATCGGCTGCCTGAATCTGGTGTATATGGCTAAAGCAATGACCATTGAGCAGGCTGCGCAAAAATACCTTGTCGCGTTGCAAAAAGTAGCCAGCCAGCTCGAAGAACGGATGGCTGACGAAGAAGTGTTTTACGAATAACCCGCATTTTGAAAGGGAAAAGCGCCGATAACCATTGCGCCTGACTTCGCTATATATTCTAATGCATAACGTTAATTCATTCGCTATCGAGTCACGCCATGTTCAAACACCCGCGCTTTTTGCTCACGCTGACGCTATTAAGCGCCAGTCTGTTCGTCAATTCGGCCTTTGCCGACCGAACCATTACCGACCAGATAGGCCGTCAGGTCACCCTTCCCGACCATGTCACCCGCGTCGTGGTACTCCAGCATCAGACCTTAAACCTGCTGGTACAGCTTAACGCCGCAGAGGATATCGTCGGCGTCCTGAGCAGCTGGAAAAAACAGCTCGGCCCGCAGTTTGCCCGCTTTATGCCGAACATTGAGAAACTGCCGACGCCGGGCGATCTGACCCAGGTCAACATCGAAAGCCTGCTGGCGCTGCGCCCGCAGGTGGTGTTCGTCGCTAACTATGCCCCGCAGGCGATGATCCAGCAGATTCAGAATGCCGGGATCCCGGTGGTGGCGATTTCGCTGCGCCAGGATGCCGCAGGCGAAAAAAACAAAATGAACCCGACGATGGTCAACGAAGAGCAGGCATACAATGAAGGCCTGAAAGAAGGTATCCGCCTGATCGGTACCGTCGTCGATCGTCAAAAACAGGCTGAAGATCTGATCAATTACACCTTCAGCGCGCGCGCAAAAGCCAACGCGCCGGTGGCCGATATCCCGGAAAACCAGCGGGTGCGCGTGTATATGGCTAACCCGGATCTCAACACCTATGGTTCCGGCAAATATACCGGGCTGATGATGAAGCACGCCGGAGCGTTAAATGTCGCCGCCGCCAGCGTAAAAGGCGCGCGTCAGGTCTCGCTGGAGCAAGTGCTGCAATGGAATCCGCAGGTCATTTTCGTCCAGGACCGTTACCCGAACGTAGTGAAACAGATCCAAAACGATCCCCAGTGGCAGCGCATTGACGCGGTGAAAAATCACCGCGTGTGGCTGATGCCGGAATATGCCAAAGCCTGGGGCTACCCAATGCCGGAAGCGCTGGCGATCGGCGAACTGTGGATGGCGAAAAAACTCTACCCCTCACGCTATAACAACGTTGATGTCAATGCACAAGCGCAGGATTACTATCAGCGTTTCTATCGCGTGAAGTGGACACCGGATGCTCAGTAAGCGTCATCCAGCCCTGCTGCAATATACCCTCGCGCTGGCGACGCTGTTGATTGCCGTCGCCTCGATCAGTTTTGGCCAGTATCCCCTGAGCCTGACGGAAGTTCTGCGTCAGTTAGGGCATGCTTCCGCCACTGGCGATGTGACCGGGCAGATTGTCTGGTCGATCCGGTTGCCGAGAATCGTAATGGCGCTGCTGGCCGGCGGCGCGCTGGGGCTGTGCGGGGCCACGTTGCAGGGTGTATTCCAGAACCCGCTGGTGGACCCGCATATTATCGGCGTGACCTCCGGCTCCGCGTTTGGCGGCACGCTGGCGATTCTGCTGGGGCTCAATATCCCGCTGATGATGACGTCGACCTTTTTCTTCGGTCTTGCCGCGCTAATCCTGGTTTACCTGATTGCCGCACTGCAGGGACGGGAAAACACGCTGGCGCTGATTCTCTCGGGCATTATTCTCAGCGGTTTTTTTGCCGCGCTGGTAAGCCTGATGCAGTATCTCGCCGATACAGAAGAAACGCTGCCGAATATTGTCTTCTGGCTGCTCGGCAGTTTCGCCACGGCAAACTGGCACAAAGTGTTTATCATGGCGATTCCGCTAACCTGCGCAGCAGCGGTGCTCATTAAACTACGCTGGCGGATTAACCTGCTGGCGCTGGAAGACAAGGACGCACGCGGACTGGGGGTTTCCGTCACCGCCCTGCGTCGCGGCGTACTGGTGTGCTGCGCGGTTCTGGTCGCCGCTCAGGTCGCGGTGAGCGGCAGTATTGCGTGGGTCGGGCTGGTGATCCCACACCTGGCCCGGCTTCTGGCAGGCGCCGATCATCGGCGTCTTCTGCCAACCGCTTTCTGGCTCGGCGGCAGTTTTATGATTATTGTCGATGACCTTGCTCGTACGCTGACGCAGGCGGAAATTCCCATTGGTATTATTACCGCTCTGCTTGGCGCGCCGCTGTTTACCTGGTTGCTGGTACACTCCCGGCGCAGAGGCGCGCACGGATGACCACTTCTCTGCGTTTAACCGAATTACGCTACGGCCATCGTCAGCCATTATTTGCGCCGCTGAGCCTGCAATGCCGCGCCGGCGAGACCTGGGCGGTACTCGGCGCTAACGGGCGCGGTAAAAGCACCCTGCTTGATACCCTGACCGGGGTGCTGACGCCGCTCGGCGGTCAGTTTGCCAGCCAGGGCGGTATCGCAATGGTGCCGCAGTCATTTCGTCCGGCTTTCAGCTGGCAGGTACGCGATGTGGTGCTGATGGGACGGGCACGCCACGTTAATCTGTTTGCGCAGCCTTCAGCGCAAGATGAGCGCCGGGTACAGGAGGCGCTGGCGCAACTGGGGATCGCGCCGCTGGCCAGCAAAGTATTTCGCTCCCTTTCCGGTGGACAGCAGCAGCTGGTGATGATCGCCCGGGCGCTGGTGGGCGCCAGCCAGAATGTGTTACTGGATGAACCTTGCTCAGCGCTGGATCTCGCCAACCAGCAGGTGGTATTGCAGTTGATTAGCGACCTTGCCCATCGCCACAAACGCACCGTGCTCTTTACCACTCACGATCCGACCCATGCTCTGCAGGTGGCAAGCCACACTCTGCTCCTGCTGCCGAACCTTCAGTGGCTGGCGGGAAAATCAACAGACGTGCTGACGGAAGAGAATCTTCAGCATGCCTATGGTTTGCCGGTACATAAAATCAATCATCCCGGCTCGGCGGTACCGCTGCTGGCTCCTCAGTTTACGATTCGTCGTTGATGCCCAAAAACCCCGCGTTTTTCAGATAGCGCTGGCCCTCGGTACTGAGGATAAAACGGCACAGCTGCCGGGCACCGGCGCAGGGGTCAATTTGCGTCAGGTGATAGTCGCAGCAAATATTCCACGGCGCAGGGATGACCAGCATGCGCAGGTCGTCATACGCCGTCATCTGCATGGCATAATGCGCATAGCCGATAAACAGATCGGTTACGTTTTCATGAAGCAGCCATGCCCCGGCGATTTCTCCCGCAGGCACCCGCAAAGAGTCTCGTCCGCCAACCAGTTGCTGCGCGCGGGCCATCATGGCGGCGCCAGTGCCGGGACAACGCGCATCAATACGAGAAAAAAGCTGCCAGGTGTAATCGCCGGATGGATCGCAGCCGGGCGTGGAGGTGGCAAGACGCAATCCGGGATCGCTGAGCAGCGCCAGCCAGTCCCGCGCTTCAGTGTCCGCGCCACGGCGGGCGGTCAGCATCAGTTGGTTACGGGCGAACAACTGGCACTCTCCGGCCAGCCCGGCCTGGCGCAGCGCCTGCGGATGCTGGCGATTAGCCGAAGCAAATACAGAGCATGGCTCCCCGGCCTCGATACGCTCACGCAGCAGGCCTGCCGGACCAAATTGCGCTTCGACCGTTATCCCACACTGTTGTTGAAAACGCGCCAGTAGCGGAAGGAACGCGCTTTTCAGGCTCCCCGCCGCTAACAGCCTTAAAGAGGTTGTCATAAGCACCCATCGCTATATTCCAGAAAATATAGCGATATATTAACCGGGTTCAGGTTGTTTCAGCAGCCAATTTCCACAAACGGAGGAAATCATCACGGCTTCTCCGACAAACGCATCGCCGACAGGCGCACCGCCGCGTTTACCGCGCCATATGCCGCATAACCTTTGCGTCGCTCGATTAACTCGAAGAAAAAACGACCGGATGAGAATGGACGGGTGTAGAGGTGCAGGAACTCACCGCCGCTATCGTCGCGATCGTAGAGAATGTGCAGACGTTTTAGCTGGTTAATGCAGTCTTTGTCGCCAAAACGAGCCAGCAGATCCTCGTAATAGTTCGCCGGGATCGGTAGCGCGTTCACGGAGACCTGCGGCACGTGTTCAAGCGTGTCGGGTAAATCGCGGCAGGCAAAAGCCGCATGCTGTAAACCGGCTCCCTGATAGCAGGCCACCGAGCGGGCGATCTGAGTCGCGCGGCTTTGTGAAATATTTAACGCCAGGCGAATATCCCCCTGTGGGCTGCGCACTGCCAGGCTGCGCACCAGCCCGTAGGGATCCGGCAGCGTCTGTTCATGCTCAAGGGTGAAACCGAATACGGTACGGAAAAAGATAATCCAGTTATCGCGGCTGTCTGCTTCCATGCCGAGCGCCAGGTGGTCAATGCCACAATAATCCTCACGCAGGGTGAGATCCGTTCGCAGATGAAAATCGCGAGCGTAAATATCCTCGCCCGTTTCAATCAGGTAAATCAGACTGCCGTCCGGGGCGCAAATCGCCGGGATTGAGCTTTCATTTGGCCCGGCATCCCCCTGCCAGGTGGCGTAACCGTAGGCGCGGGCACGCGCCACGCTCGTGCTGCTGTGGCTGACGCGCAGCGCCATGGCGCAGAGTGAGACCCCGTGCCGCTGGTAAAAATGGTCGGCCCAACTGTGAGGCTGGGCGTTGACCACCACCCGAGCCCCACCATTGCGCCAGAGGGAGACGCATTTAGAACGATGCGTCCCCTCCTCGGCAAATCCCAGTTGCGCCAGCCTTTGTCCCAGTTCGTTAGCTTCCGCGGAACCGGCGGTAAATTCAATAAACGCCAGCCCGGCATAAACGGGGAGTTCAGCCAGGCTAAACAGCGGCGCGTCGCTCTGCGGTAACCGCTGGCGGGTCTGCTCTTCCAGCCACAACAGCGAGCGATAGCCGTCTTTCGCCGTCGCGCCGTTGGGCGATCCGCGAAAGCTGTCGTTGAAAATCTCCAGCGACCACGGGCCGCGATAGCCGCAGCGGGTCAGCTCGCAGGCAAAATCCACCAGCGGCAGTTGTCCCTGCCCTGGAAAACAGCGGAAATGCCGACTCCATTCCAGGATATCCATTTTCATCCGCGGCGCATCGGCCATCTGCACAAAAGTGATTTTCTCCACCGGGACTTCCGTCAGCCGCTGAAGCGTGTCGCCCCGCGCCAGAACATGGAAACTGTCGAGGACAATTCCCAGCGCCGGACTGTTGACGCTTTTAACCCGCTCCCAGGCCTGATGCCAGCGGTTGACGTGCGTGCCCCAGGCCAGCGCCTCGTAGCCGATGGCGATGCCCTCGCGCTCTGCCAGTTCAGCCAGAGCGCGTAAATCCGCCACCTGCAGTTCAACATCCGCAGAACAATCCGGCTGGACATTACTGCACAGCAACATCGTGTCACAGCCCAGCTCATGCATCAGCGCGAATTTGCGCCTGGCCCGTTCCATATTCGCCGCAAACTGGTCGCGGCTGGCGCCTTCAAAATCACGAAAGGGTTGAAAAAGCGTGATTTTTAGCCCTAAATCAGCCACCTGATGACGGATATCTGCCGGCGTGCCGGTATAATAGAGCAGATCGTTTTCAAAGATTTCAACGCCCTGATAGCCTGCCGCAGCAATCGCGTGCAGCTTTTCAGGTAACGTACCGGAGATCGAGACGGTCGCGATGGAGCGCAGCATACGTATCCTCGTGTCATTATCAGCGCTAAGATCTGAATATGTATCATTTGGTTCAATTGCGCCATGATGGGTTGCGACATTGCGACCACTATGCCTATTTTTTCAGCTTAAGAACTCAGAAAAGGAGCCGTTATGCCCCCCGTTGCTCATGATGATGCACTCTCCCTGAAAGAGAAGATCTTCGCGGCCGCCATTACCGTATTCGCCGGGCATGGCGTGTCGGGCGCGAGACTGGAACAGATCGCCACCGAGGCGCAAACCACCAAGCGTATGGTGGTCTATTACTTCAAAACTAAAGAACAGCTTTATCTGGCGGTATTACAACATGTCTACGCGCGGATCCGCGAAACGGAGCAGCAGCTTGGTCTGGAAAATGTGCCGCCGGTCGAAGCGCTGGTACAACTGGTGAAGTGGAGCGTGCGCTTTCACGCCACGCACGCCGATTTTATTCGCGTGATTTGTATGGAAAACATGCAGCGCGGCAAGTGGCTGAAAAAATCCGGTCAACTGAAACCATTAAACCGCACCGCCCTGTCGATTCTCGAAGATATTCTGCAGCGCGGCCAGCAGCAGGGAATATTTCAGGCGGGGCTGGAAGCGCGCGATGTTCACCGGTTGATCAGCAGCGTGAGTTTTTACCAGGTATCAAATTTTTATACCTTCAGCAGCCTGTTTATGGACGATCCGTTACCAGAAATTGACGACGAAGCGATGATTGAACACCACAGCGATATTGCGGTAAAAGCGGTGATTCGTTTCGTCATTTCCTGATCTGCGGCACAACGCAGGCGCGGTCAGTTCCCCGAAAGGGCGTCGACCACTTTTTCCATCGCTTCCCGGGTCAGCGCGGAGCGCTGGACTTTCAGGTTTGCGAGGGCCGTTCGCACCACGCCCGCAATGACAATATGTTTCGGTTCCTGACCCAGATCGCGCATTTCCAGCACCACTTTGCCGACTACGCGACACATTTCCTGGTACAGTTCATCGTCTTTGGCTTTATTTCCCATGCAAGTTAACCCACAAATTTTCATTACCAATCAATTCATTATTGATATATTTCCCGACAAAATCAAACCAGCGTGGTATTTGTGGGTCAGAGAGCGATTTTTTCAGTGAAACTTGTGAATAAACCTCGTTTTCCACACCATTTATGTTATCAGTCACTGAAAAAATGTGTTGCGAATATTCATTAAATTAGTTTGCATATTGTTAAGTATATGACTATAGAAATGAAACATGGTTTTCATTTTCTTTTTGCTTTGGGCAACGTATAATGCCGACAAATACTTATTGAATGGTTTCAGCGCATTGGATTGCATAACTCAACGCATAACAAATCGCCTCTTTTCATGGGCTGAACCGCCAGCACACATTCTTCTGCACGCTCTTATGTTGTCGCCTATCCTTAGAGCGTGGCATCGCAACTTTCGTAAACCCGGTTTAACTCTGTGGCAGTTCGCCCGCGGAGTGAGATTCCTCCATCCTTATCCTTCACAACTTAAAGATTGAACTGTCATGAAAAAGACCAAAATTGTTTGTACCATCGGTCCGAAAACTGAATCTGAAGAGATGCTGACCAAAATGCTGGACGCAGGCATGAACGTTATGCGTCTCAACTTCTCCCACGGTGACTACGCTGAACACGGGCAACGCATCCAGAATCTGCGCAATGTGATGAGCAACACCGGCAAAAAAGCCGCTATCCTGTTGGATACCAAAGGGCCAGAGATTCGTACGATTAAGCTGGAAGGCGGCAACGATGTCTCCCTGAAAGCCGGCCAGACATTCACCTTCACCACCGATAAATCCGTTGTGGGTAATAACGAAATCGTTGCGGTGACCTATGAAGGCTTCACCAGCGACCTGAGCGTCGGCAACACCGTACTGGTGGACGATGGTCTGATCGGGATGGAAGTCACCGCGATCGAAGGTAACAAAGTGGTTTGTAAGGTGCTGAATAACGGCGATCTTGGCGAAAACAAAGGGGTCAACCTGCCTGGCGTGTCTATCGCGCTGCCAGCGCTGGCGGAAAAAGACAAACAGGACCTGATCTTCGGTTGTGAACAAGGCGTTGACTTCGTCGCGGCCTCCTTTATCCGCAAACGTTCTGACGTGGTGGAAATCCGTGAGCACCTGAAAGCCCATGGCGGTGAAAGGATTCAGATCATCTCTAAGATTGAAAACCAGGAAGGCCTGAATAACTTCGACGAAATCCTTGAGGCTTCTGACGGCATTATGGTCGCGCGTGGTGACCTGGGCGTTGAAATCCCGGTTGAAGAAGTTATTTTTGCCCAGAAGATGATGATCGAAAAATGTATTCGCGCGCGTAAAGTGGTTATCACCGCGACGCAGATGCTGGATTCCATGATCAAAAACCCGCGTCCGACCCGCGCGGAAGCAGGCGACGTTGCGAACGCTATCCTCGACGGCACCGATGCTGTAATGCTGTCCGGTGAATCCGCAAAAGGTAAATATCCGCTGGAAGCCGTCACCATCATGGCGACCATCTGTGAACGTACCGACCGCGTCATGACCAGCCGTCTGGAGTACAACAACGACAACCGCAAGCTGCGTATCACCGAAGCGGTTTGCCGCGGCGCCGTCGAAACGGCGGAAAAACTGGAAGCGCCGCTGATTGTCGTGGCAACCCAGGGGGGCAAATCCGCCCGCGCCGTACGTAAATACTTCCCGGATGCCACCATCCTGGCCCTGACCACCAACGAAACCACCGCCCGTCAACTGGTACTGAGTAAAGGCGTTGTCGCTCAGTTGGTTAAAGAGATCTCTTCCACTGACGCGTTCTATATTCAGGGCAAAGAACTGGCGCTGCAAAGTGGCCTGGCGCGTAAAGGCGATGTGGTGGTTATGGTCTCCGGCGCATTAGTTCCGAGTGGCACCACCAATACCGCATCCGTGCACGTGCTGTAATAATTTACAGGTTAATTAACCTTACCTTTAAAAGCGCCTCTTAGGGGCGCTTTTTTTATTCCAGTACTAGACACTGCTAATAAAAATGCAAATCGAATTTTACTATTTAATGCGAGATTATCTAAGATGAATCCGATGGAAGCATGCTGTTTTCACTCGCCTTTTTCACCTCTCGCGAAAATTTCGATGCTTCTTTGAGCGAACGATCAAAAATAAGTGTGTTCCAGTAAAAAAATATTCTCATCACAAAAAAGTTTGTGTAATACTTGTAACGCTACATGGAGATTAACTCAATCTAGAGGGTATTAATAATGAATCGTACTAAACTGGTACTGGGCGCAGTAATCCTGGGTTCTACTCTGCTGGCTGGTTGCTCCAGCAACGCTAAAATCGATCAGCTGTCTTCTGACGTTCAGACTCTGAACGCTAAAGTTGACCAGCTGAGCAACGACGTGAACGCAATGCGTTCCGACGTTCAGGCTGCTAAAGACGACGCAGCTCGCGCTAACCAGCGTCTGGACAACCAGGCTACTAAATACCGTAAGTAATAGTACCTGTGTAACAGAAATGGCGCACAATGTGCGCCATTTTTTATTTCTGTATCACCCGCTTACTGGGTTCTTTTCGCCCCATCATCCGGCCTGTTTTGCACAGACAGCATCGATGTCGCGTTGCCCTCGCTCGATACCACCACCGGATAACCTGCCCGTCTGTTCAGCGCGCGTTTCAGCCGCGCCTCATCGACAGATTTATCGTCAGCAAACTGATGAAACGACGCAGAGAGCGTATAGGCCATCGTCTGGGTGTTCTTTCCCTCATCCGGCGTCAGCGGCCTGTGAACTTCAACATAGCGCTTACCATCCGGCTCTACGGCGAATTTCACCGGCTGGTTAATCACCCGCACCGGCGTCCCGCTCCTCACCTGACTGAACAGAGACTGAATATCCGCCGCATTCATACGCATGCAGCCGGAACTGACGCGCAAGCCGACGCTGTCCGGCGCATTAGTGCCATGAATGAGATATTCGCCGTTGCCGTACGCCAGACGCAATGCAAAACGCCCTAACGGGTTATTTGGCCCGGCAGGGACTACCGGCGGCAAGGTAATGCCCTTCTCAAGAGAGCGCGCGCGAATACCCGCCGTCGGCGTCCAGGTCGGGTTAGGGATTTTCTGCCCGATGCGGGTCGTCATCTCCGGCGTTTCCAGCCCCTGCTGACCAATGCCCAGCGGATACACCTGCACCTGATTCATGCCCGGTGGAAAGTAGTAAAGACGCAGTTCAGCGAGGTTGACGACGATCCCCTCACGCGGCACGTCGGGCAGCAGCATTTGCGAGGGAATCAGTACCCTGGTGCCGGGCTCAGGATACACCGGCGCAATGGTATTATTCGCTTCGAGGATCAGCATCGCCGCCGTATCAAAACGACGGGCGATCGCCTGCAGATTACGGTCTCCCTCCTGTACCGTCCAGGTCTGGTTCTCACCGATTAGACGGCTGTTAGCGGGAGGAAGCGGATAATCAACGGCCCAGGCCGCGTGTGACGCACTGAAGGCGCTCAGAAGAGCCGTAGTGATGAGAAACGCGCGTTTCATACTCAGATTCCTTCTTTGCTGATAAAACGCAAACCTGTTATACACGCCGACAGCCCCTCTCCCGACGCGCATAACAGAATGATATCTACTGTTTTATTCTAGCTAAGATTTTCCGCTTTCGCGCGAATTGCGCGGATCATGGCTTCCAGCCCTTGCGATCGCGAGGGGGTAAGATGCTGTGTCAGGGCCATTTTTTCAAACCACGGGCGCACATCAAACGCGGTGATATCTTTAGCCGTCATCCGGTCATAAAGGATAAACACCACCGCAATAAGCCCCTTGACGATCGCCGCGTCGCTGTCGCCGCGAAGCACAATGGCGCCGCTCTCATCCTGCGTCATCACGATCCACACCTGACTCTGGCAGCCCTGGATGATGTTCTGTGCGATATGTTCCTCCGGGCCAAGCGGCGCCAGACGCTGGCCCAGTTCAATAATATAGAGATACTTCTCTTCCCAGTTCGCGCAACGGCTAAAGTTGCGCAGCAGTTTATCTCTGTCCGGTAACGCCGCCATGGTTGCTTCCTTTAGCTTAATAATTTGTGGATCCGCTGTAGCCCCGTCACCAGCCGATCCACCTCTTCCATTGTATTGTACATCGCCAGCGATGCCCGACACATAGCCGGTACCCCGTAGAATGCCATCAACGGCATGGCGCAATGGTGGCCGGTGCGGACGGCAATACCATAATTATCCAGGAAGCTGCCGACATCGTAGGCATGATGCTTGCCAAGATTAAAGGCTATCACCCCCAGGCGCTGTTGCGGACCGTAGAGGATCAGGTCCGGCACGTTCGCCAGCGCCTGCAGGGCATAGCGCATCAGCGTTTGTTCATATTCCGCAATATGGGTAAGCCCCAGCGCGCTGACGTAATCCAGCGCCGCCCCAAAAGCGATAATACCGCCGGTATTGGGCGTCCCCGCCTCAAAACGCCACGGCGCTTTAGCCCATGTGGTGCCCTCCGTCAGACTGACGGTCGCGATCATCGAACCGCCTCCCTCCCACGGCGGCATATCCTGTAATATCGCCTGTTTAACGTAGAGCACGCCAATCCCGGTCGGGCCATACAGTTTGTGTGCGGAAAACGCGTAGAAATCACACGCCAGAGCCTGGACATCCACCGGGTGATGCATCACCGCCTGCGCACCATCCACCAGCACTTTAGCCCCATGCTGATGGGCTAACGTAATCAAGGCGGCGATCGGGTTTTCAGTACCCAGCACGTTGGAAACCTGGGTGATGGCCAGCAGGCGGGTCCGCTCGTCAAACAGCCCGGGGATCGCATCCAGCTGCAAGGTGCCGTCCTGATTGAGCGGTATCACCCGCAGTTCAGCGCCGACTCTGGCGCACAGCATCTGCCACGGGACGATATTGGCGTGGTGCTCCATGGCGCTGACGATGATATTGTCGCCCGCGCCAACGTTGGCGTTACCCCAGCTGTTCGCCACCAGGTTAATCCCTTCTGTGGTGCCACGAACGAACACCAGTTCTTCCGCCGATCGCGCATTAAGGAAGGTCGCCGCCTGCTGGCGCACCTGTTCCATCCGCGCCGTGGCTTCCGCGCTAAGGGTATGAATACCGCGATGTACCGCCGCATAGCCGTGGCGATAAAATTCCGCCTCGGCGTTGATTACCGCTTCCGGTTTCTGCGCGCTGGCGGCGCTATCAAGGTAGGCCAGAGTCTGGCCGTTAACCTCGCGATTCAGTACCGGAAAATCCGCGCGCACCCGTTCCACAGAAAATGTCATGCTTTACCTCCTGGCAAACGCTGGCCGATACGCGCCAGTATCTGTTGCCTGAGCGCCTCATCGCCGATCGCTTCCGTTAGCTCGGCGGCAAAGGCGTAAAGAATCATCTGCTGCGCCGCCTGCTGCGTAATGCCGCGTGAACGCAGGTAAAACAGCTGTTCGTCATCTATGCGTCCAATGGTCGCGCCGTGGCTGCACTTAACATCATCGGCATAAATCTCCAGCTGCGGTTTCGTATCCACTTCCGACAAGCGTCCGAGCAGCAGATTGTTATTGGTCATCTGACCATCGGTTTTAATCGCATGCTGCGCGACATTAATCAGCCCATTGAACACCGCCCGTCCTTTGTCATTGACGATGGTTTTGTGCAACTGACGGCTGTTGCAGTACCCCACTTTGTGATCGAGCCAGGTACGGCTATCGCAGACTTCGTTATTCACCGGCATCGCCAGCGAGTTAATACGCAGGTTGCTGTTTTCACCATTCAGTTGCGCGCTGGTGTTGTGACGCAGCACCGCGCCGCCAAGCAGGAAACTGCTGCTGAAAGCGGAGGCGTCGCGCCCCAGCGCCAGATCGTTATGGGCAAAGTGGTAGCTCTGCGCATTCTCAAACGCCAGCTTGATATGCTGGAGGTGGGCGTTATCCGCCACCGTCATGGTCAGCCGTGCGCCGGTAAAGTGCCGTTGCTCATTAAGGCTCAAATAGTGTTCGATAATGGTCGCTTCTGCGCCGCTCTCCAGTTCCAGATGGTGGCGGTAGTGAACGGTATTCATCTCATCGCCCGCCAGACCGCGCGTGAGATGCATGATAAGCAGTGGTTTTTCCGGCCGCTGATTGCGTTTGACGCGGATGCGGGTAACCGTCTGCGCCAGGCTTTCGGTCAGATGGAGAAAGACCTCCGGCTGGAGGGCATCCGGCAGCGACTGACGCTGGTTGTCAATCTTAACTTCGTAGCCGCTTGCCGCCAGATCGTCACTCAGATTTTCACTGAACTGACCGTCGACAAACACCAGACGCCAGGCATCAATAGCCAGCGCCAGCGCGTCGCGCTGGTTTATCGTCAGCGCCTGCGGCGGGGCGGTCACAAAGGTCTGGTTAAACAAGGCGTCCAGCGGCGTATATTTCCAGTTTTCCTGCTTACGCGTTGGCAGGCCCAGCCGTAACAATTGTTGCAGGTGCTGATGCGCTTGCGGACTGCGCCGTTCGCTCTGAGCTTCAAACAGATGATGCCACTGTTGCAGCGCGTTACTGCTGTTCGGTAAGCCAGCCATAACCCTGCTCCTCCAGTTGTTTGACCAGAGTAAAATCGCCGGATTTCACAATCCGCCCTTGGTACAGCACGTGGACATAATCCGGCTTGATATAGTCAAGAATGCGCTGATAGTGGGTGACGATAATAAACGCGCGCTTGCCATCGCGCAGGGAGTTAACGCCCTCAGAGACAATCTTCAGCGCGTCGATATCCAGCCCGGAGTCTGACTCATCCAGAATACACAGTTCAGGCTCAAGCACCGCCATCTGCAGGATATCGTTACGTTTTTTCTCGCCGCCGGAGAAGCCAACGTTGACCGAGCGGGTCAGCAGATCCTCCGGCATTTTCAACAGTTTAATTTTCTCTTCCATCAGGTCCTGGAAGTCAAAACGGTCAAGCTGCTCCTGCCCGCGGTAGCTGCGCACGGCGTTGAGCGCGGTTTGCAGGAAAAACTGATTGCTGACGCCGGGAATTTCCACCGGATACTGGAAAGCCATAAAGATACCTTCGCCCGCACGATCTTCAGGGGCCAGTTCCAGCAGATCCTTACCATTAAACGCAATGCTACCGCCGGTGACTTCATAGTCTTCACGTCCGGCGAGCGTCGCGGACAGCGTACTTTTCCCGGAACCGTTCGGCCCCATAATGGCATGCACTTCGCCGGGGCGAACCTCCAGGTTGAGTCCACGCAGGATCGCTTTCTCTTCGACGGCAACCTGCAGGTTTTTAATACTTAACATGTCTATTCCTTAATTCGAATGTCTGATTCATCTGGCGTAATCGTTGCAGCCAGTTTGGGTGCGGACAGCGCGGAGAAACCGGAACGTACACAAAGTACTTGAGGATTTCGAGCACTGCCCAGGCCCAAAATGGCAAGTTAAGATA
Organism: Klebsiella indica; assembly: GCF_005860775.1. GTDB lineage: Bacteria > Pseudomonadota > Gammaproteobacteria > Enterobacterales > Enterobacteriaceae > Klebsiella > Klebsiella indica. Next base: position 38,422 of record NZ_VCHQ01000003.1, on the reverse strand, counting down.
GCCAGATGGACCAGACTTTTAACCGACGCTGTGTTCAAGACTAATCGCCAGCAATTTTTGCGCTTCCACGGCAAATTCCAGCGGCAGTTCGGAGAAAACGTCCTTACAGAATCCGTTGACGATCATTGAAATCGCATCATCTTCACTGATCCCTCGCTGCAGGCAGTAAAACAGCTGGTCTTCGCCGATGCGCGACGTGGTGGCTTCATGCTCCAGTTGTGCGCTGTTATTGCGACATTCCACGTACGGGAAGGTATGTGCCCCACAGTCCGGGCCAATCAACATGGAGTCGCATTGGGTGAAGTTACGGGCGTTGGTTGCCGTCGGCATGATTTTCACCAGCCCGCGATAGCTGTTCTGGCTGTGACCGGCCGAAATTCCCTTCGAGATAATCGTCGACCGGGTGTTTTTGCCGATATGGATCATCTTGGTGCCGGTATCCGCCTGCTGGTGGCCGCTGGTCAGCGCCACTGAGAAGAATTCGCCGATTGAATTATCGCCACGCAGAATACAGCTCGGATATTTCCAGGTGATCGCCGAGCCGGTTTCCGACTGAGTCCAGGACATTTTGCTGTTTTCGCCTTCACACAGGGCACGCTTGGTGACGAAGTTAAGGATGCCGCCGGTATTGTTGTCGCCGGGGAACCAGTTCTGCACCGTGGAGTATTTCACCTCGGCGTCTTTATGAATAATGACTTCGACCACCGCCGCGTGTAGCTGGTAGCTGTCGCGTACCGGTGCCGAGCAGCCCTCGATGTAGCTGACGTAGCTGCCTTCATCGGCGACCAGGATCGTGCGCTCGAACTGACCCGTCTTTTCGGCGTTGATACGAAAGTAGGTCGACAACTCCATCGGACAGCGCACGCCTTTTGGCACATAGATGAAGGTGCCATCGGACGCTACGGCCGCGTTAAGGGCGGCAAAGAAGTTATCGTTGCCGGGCACCACGGTGCCAAGATATTTTTTTACCAGCTCGGGATGATCGTGGATTGCTTCGCCGAATGAGCAGAAAATAATCCCCTGCTCCGCCAGTTTTTGGCGATAGGTGGTCGCCACAGAGACCGAGTCAAAAATGGCGTCAACGGCCACTTCCCGCCCCTCACGTACCGGCACGCCGAGCTGGTTAAATGCCGCCTCCACTTCACTGGTCAGGAACGCGCTGGCGCCGGTTTGCTGCACGGCGCCCGGTTCAGAGGCGCAGGTGTCGTCGCAGTTGCCACAGGAAGGCGCGGAGTAATAGCTGTAATCCTGATAGTTCAGCGTGTCATAGTGCGCTTTTAACCAGTGCGGCTCTTCCATCGCCTGCCAGGCCTTAAACGCATTAAGACGAAACGCCAGCATCCATTCCGGTTCATTGCGGCGTGCAGAAATCGCCCGAACCACCTCTTCATTTATGCCTTTCGCCAGCTCGTCGGTCTGTAGCTGCGTGAAAAAGCCTTCTTTATAGTTGAGTGGCCCGCCGCCCCAGGTTTTGACATCGTCAGTTGCTTCAGTATTACGAGACATAGTTACTCCGCCTGAACGCCAAAACTCTCACCGCAGCCGCATTCGTGCTGCGCTTTCGGGTTATGATATTTAAAGATGTGATTTAAGCCCTCGCGGACATAATCAATTTCGGTGCCATCGATAAACGGCATCGCCTGCAGCGGCGCCCAGAGCTTCGCGCCGTCTCGCTCAAACAACAGGTCATCTTTCGCCGGTTCGGCGATTAATTCGAGAACATAGCCAAAACCGGCGCAGCCGCTGGTTTTAACGCTCAGACGCAACCCTCGCATATCTGGCTGTTTGCGGATCAGATCGCAAATATGGGCCGCCGCCGACGATGTCATCGTCAGGCCGCGCCAGCTAAAATCATCGGGGTTAAACGTTCCTGCATGTGAATCCATCGCTCTACCTCATAGGTTGACGCCCTCAGGGCATCTCATTATGGTAGTGATAATGATTATCACTTCAACCCATTCAAAGAAGGGGTATTCCCCCCACAGGTCTCATTTTTGTCCTTTTTATAAGCATAGACCCTGTTCTTCGCCTTTTCAGTCCACATGCTTTTATTTTAATTTACTGAAAAATAAATAGTTATTTACCAGGTAACGGAGAGATATCAGGCAATGACAAAGATGCATCGAAAATACCGATTTATAAAATAGGCAGCAGAAAAGACGGGTTTTCATCCACTTATCGGGTATTCAATAGACACTGGCGGGAAATCAAAGACATTCCAGACGCTTTTAATGGTCAAGGTGAGTAAGGTAGCAACAGCCCATGGGTTGGCTGTAATCGTGATGCGTTATCTCCGGGGCTGGTCAATGCCAGCTAATATCTTACCCCTGCACGCTGCTCCGGCGCGTTTTACTGCATGAGTTATGTCATCGAAAAGCGATTTCCCCATCGGTACGACGGGGAAGACGTTGTTCTCATCACGCGACTGATGAGATACAGGTGATATTGATGAACCGCTCCGCTGCTCGCAGCGCCTGCACGTTAACGCTCGGAAACGGTATTCCTCGTTCAGCGCGCTTTATACTGCTCTCGTCCCCACTGCAGTGCTGTATTAAGCAAGGTTTCCAGCACGCGCTGCATCTGCCCGGCTTTCTCGGGCATATAGGCAAAGCTCTCTTCATCCATATAGCAGCATTGCGCCATTTCCAGTTGCACCGCATGAATATGGTTATCAGGATCGCCGTAATGGCGGGTGATATACCCTCCTTTAAAGCGGCCATTGAGAACCCTGCTGTAGTGCGGGAAACGGTCACAGCTTGCCAGCAGTGCGTCGCTGAGCGGCAGAGCGCAGCTGAGTCCATCAGCGGTGCCGAAGTTCAGATCCGGCAGACGTCCCTCAAACAGACGCGGTACGACCGATTTGATCGAATGCGCGTCCCAGAGTAGCGCATAGCCGAATTTCTCCCGCAGCCGCGCCAGTTCATCCGCGAGCGCCTGATGATAGGGCCGCCAGACATTCTCCAGAATCGCGGCCTTCGTCGCTTCATCCGGCTCATCGCCAGGATGAAAAAGCGCTTCGCCGTCAAAAAAGATGTCCGTAAACAGGCCCGTTGTCGCCGTACTGTAAAGCGGTTTGTCATCCGCCGGGCGATTAAGATCCACAACATAGCGGGAATAGCGCGCGCACAGGGTGCTGGCCCCCATGTCAGCGATGGTCTGATAGAGCAAGGGAATATGCCAGTCAGTATCCTCCAGACGCTGCGCTCGGGGGGTGAGGCCGCGCGAGACTTCGGGAGTTAACAACGTTCCCGCATGGGGCATACTGACCAGTAACGGCAGATTTCCCTGCCGTAAATCAAACGCCTTAATCACGATATACCTCCTTACCTTGATAAATGACCTGTTTTGTCAGCGTGCCCCCCAGCCAGTAACTCAGTTCCGACGGATGGGCGATATCCCATACCACAAAACTGGCCTCTTTTCCGGCTTCCAGAGATCCGCACTTCCGCTCCAGCCCCAGCGCCTTCGCGCCATTTATCGTGACGCCGGCCAGCGCCTCTTCCGGCGTCATACGGAACAGCGTACAGGCCATATTCATCATCAGACGCAGAGACAATACTGGCGAGGTTCCGGGATTTAAATCACTGGCAAGGGCCACAGGAACCTGATACTGGCGCAGTAATGCTACCGGCGGTAACTGTTTCTCTCGCAGGAAGTAATAGGCGCCAGGCAACAGCACAGCAACCGTACCCTGACGGGCCATCACCGCAATATCTTCCTCACATAAATACTCCAGATGATCCGCCGACAGCGCCTGGTAACGCGCAGCCAGCGCCGCGCCATGCTGCAGTGATAGCTGTTCGGCATGGAGCTTCACCGGCAGGCCCAACTGACGGGAGGCCTGAAATACCCGCTCCACCTGGGATGGCGAAAATGCCAGGTGTTCGCAGAATGCGTCCACCGCATCCACCAGCCCTTCCTGATGCAGCTCCGGCAGCAGTTGCTCGCAGATATAGTCAATCCAGGCATCCGCACGCCCCTGATATTCTACGGGCACCGCATGGGCCGCCAGGCAGGTGCTGCGCAGGGTTAGCGGCAGAGCATCGCCTAACTGGCGAATAACCCGCAGCATTTTGCGTTCGTTAGCCAGATCCAGACCATAGCCTGATTTGATCTCAAGGGTCGTTACGCCATCCTGACACAGCGCTTTAAGACGCGGCAGTGCGCTGTCAAACAGTTGCTTTTCACTGGCTTGCCGTGTGGCATTCACCGTACTGGCGATCCCCCCGCCAGCGGCGGCGATCTCCGCATAGCTTGCGCCGGTGAGGCGCATTTCGAATTCCCGCGCCCGATTACCGCCGAAGACCGCATGACTGTGACAATCGACCATGCCCGGCGTCACCACCCGCCCCTGTAAATCAATCCGCTGCGCGACGGGAACATCAGGCCGATCTTCCCGATTGCCAACCCAGAAAATCTCCGCGTCATGCGTCAGCATCGCGCCATCGTCAAGCAACTGATAATGACCGCCAGCCATGGTGGCAATACGGCAATGGTGCCAAAGAGTATACATAACGTTCTCCTTAACGGCTGATGGCGGTGTCGGCCGCCGCCGGGGCGGACTGAACTTTGCGCAGGATGTAGTAGAGCGTCGCGGGCAGCGCCAGCCCGACTATCCACGAGATATCAATACCGCCAAGCATTTTCACAAACGGGCCGGAATAGAACCCGCTATCAATAAATGGTGTCTGTACCGCCACGCCAAAAAGATAAACCCCAATTCCCGTCGCGTTCCACGCCTGGTACTTCCCGTTCGCATCATTCAGCGCCTCCAGATCTATTGTCTGGTGGTTAAAGAAATAGTAATCAACCAGGTTAACCGCGCTCCACGGCGTAAAGAAGGTCAGCAGGAATAACAGGAAAGATTTAAACGCCGGCAGGAAAGCGTGCTGCCCCACAATCGCGACACCGGTCGCCAGGGCGATAATGACTGCCAGCACCAGCAGACGCGCCCGCTGGCTCACATGCGATCGCTGCTTCCCGCAGCTGTAAACCGTCGCCAGACACATCAGGCTACCGTAGGCATTCAGGGTATTAATGGTCAATTTGCCAAACGCGATACTCAGATACAGCAGCGTGGCAATCACGCCGACACCCCCCAGGCCAACAATATAGTCCACTTTATGGCCGACCAGCTTTCCCTGAGAGAGCGCGGCAGCCAGCACCCCGACGGTCATGGCGATTTGCGCGCCAATCACTGACCCACTTCCGACAGCGCAAAATACTTTTCCGGGCGAAGTGCTTCGCGGCAGATAGCGAGAATAATCGGCGACATAGGGACCAAAAGTGATCTGCCAGGAGGCAGCAAGACCCGTGGCGGTCAAAAACGTGCTCCAGCTAAAAGGTCGGATACTCAGCAGGTCGCCAATTGCCGAAGAGGTGCTGATTTTACACAGCAAATAGATAAACGCGATAATTCCCACCAGACTCGCCAGCTTACCTAACAGGTGGATCAAGCGATAGCCGATATAAGCGATAACCAGCGTAGCGGCGGCAAAAAGCAGAATACCGCCGGTTTCCGACGTATGGAACACCGCCGAGATCGCCTGACCGGACAGCACGGCGCCGGTGGCGATAAAACCCAGGTACATCAGGCAAACCAGCAGAATTGGCAGACAGGCGCCGTAGACCCCAAACTGCACCCGGCTGCTGATCATCTGCGGTATCCCCAGTTGCGGCCCCTGCGCGGCATGTAATGCCATTACAATCCCGCCGGCAACCTGACCCAGCAGCAGACCCGCCAGCGACCAGAAAACATCCCCGCCGAATACGATGGTTAATGCACCGGTGACCATTGCGGTGATTTGCAGGTTAGCCCCCAGCCACAGGGTGAACTGGCTGAAAATACTGCCGTGGCGTTCACTATCGGGGATGGGTTCAATAGAACGTGTTTCGATGTATGTTGTGTTGTTATTATTCATGGCTGCGCTCCGGTCAGCGCGAAGACGGCGGCATAGCCCGCCGCCTTCGCCGGGGAAATTAATCCGTAATCATTGGCAGGTTGAGCCCTTGTTCTCGGGCACATTCAATCGCGATGTCGTAACCCGCATCCGCGTGGCGCATTACGCCAGTGGCCGGATCATTGCTGAGAACCCGAACGATACGTTCTGCCGCTTCATCGCTGCCGTCACAGACGATGACCACGCCGGAGTGCTGAGAGAACCCCATCCCCACGCCGCCGCCGTGGTGCAGCGAAACCCAGGTCGCGCCGCTGGCGGTGTTCAACAGCGCGTTAAGCAGAGGCCAGTCTGATACGGCGTCAGAACCATCTTTCATCGCTTCAGTTTCGCGGTTAGGGCTGGCAACGGAGCCAGAGTCAAGGTGATCGCGCCCGATAACGATCGGTGCGGAAACGTCACCATTGCGTACCATTTCGTTAAACGCCAGCCCCAGACGGGCGCGCTGTCCCAGACCAACCCAGCAAATACGCGCCGGTAACCCCTGGAAACTGATGCGTTCTTTCGCCATATCCAGCCAGCGATGCAGATGGCTATCATCGGCAATCAGCTCTTTGACTTTTTCATCCGTGCGATAAATATCTTGCGGGTCGCCAGAGAGCGCCACCCAGCGGAACGGGCCGATGCCCCGGCAGAATAAAGGCCGAATATAAGCAGGTACAAAGCCCGGAAAATCAAAAGCATTGCTCACGCCCATCTCTTTCGCCATCTGGCGAATATTATTCCCATAATCGAAAACAGGAATGCCTTGCTGCTGGAAGGCGAGCATCGCTTTAACATGTTCAGCCATCGAGGCTTTTGCCGCCTGAATGACCACAGCCGGTTCAGTGACTGCACGCTCGCGATAGGTTTCCCAGCGCCAGCCTGCGGGCAGATAGCCATTCAGCGGATCGTGGGCGCTGGTCTGGTCAGTGACAATATCCGGACGCACGCCGCGTTTCACCAGTTCGGGTAACACTTCCGCCGCATTGCCATGCAGGGCGACAGAGATCGCCTTCCCGGCAGCGGTATAACGTTTGATGCGATCCAGAGCATCATCAATATCACTGGCTTGTTCATCCACATAGCCAGTACGCAAACGAAAATCGATACGTGACTGCTGGCACTCAATATTCAGCGAGCAGGCTCCCGCGAGGGTTGCCGCCAGCGGCTGTGCGCCGCCCATCCCGCCGAGTCCGGCGGTCAGTACCCAGCGGCCACTCAACGAGCCGTTGTAGTGCTGACGTCCCGCTTCAACAAAGGTTTCATACGTCCCCTGAACGATGCCCTGACTGCCGATATAAATCCACGACCCTGCCGTCATTTGCCCGTACATCGCCAGGCCTTTAGCGTCCAGTTCGTTGAAGTGCTCCCAGTTTGCCCAGTGCGGCACCAGATTTGAGTTGGCGATCAGCACCCGCGGTGCGTTGGTGTGAGTTCTGAAAACGCCTGCAGGCTTACCGGACTGAATCAACAGCGTTTCATCATCATTGAGCTGTTTCAACGTCTCAATGATCTTGTCATAACACTCCCAATTGCGGGCAGCCCGCCCGATACCACCGTACACCACCAGTTCTTTGGGATTTTCCGCGACTTCGGGATCCAGGTTGTTCATCAACATCCGCAATGGCGCCTCGGTCAACCAACTTTTGGCATTCAATGTGGTACCGCGTGGTGCTCTGATTTCAACATCACGATAACGGGAAAATTCACTGCTCATGCGCTTCACCTTTTGTCTTCATTGAATCAGGAAAGATGTCCACTGAAAAACGCGAATGCCTTTTTCAATACTCTTGTATATACATGATAAGCACATATGATGCCAAAGTGGGATTTATTTTTTTATTGATTAAAAACAATTAGATAAACAAATAAAGAATGAGAGGGATAATATAACACCGTAATAATCCGCCATTAAAGCATCAATATAGTGCAAATAAATCAATAATTAGCACCATATTAGTGCAATAAAACAGAAATTTAACATCACAATACAGCTATAGCGCGCATTTCATACCGCTTATGGTAGAGGATTCATTCTCTATTTTTAGCAAAAAATAAAAAAATTATTGTTATTCAACAAATTAATTAATTAACAAAATGATAACCGAGTGAATGGCACAGGGCTTGCTAGTTGTACATACAAGGATATACATAAATGACTTTACACTGCCGTTTTTACCTGTCGGCAGGAAGAAACCATAAGGCGTGACGATGATTACTTTTAATAATGTGACCAAGCATTACGACGATGGCACGGTAGTGGTGGACGGTCTGAGTCTGGTTGCGCCAGGCGGTAAAATTACTGTCCTGGTGGGACCATCCGGGTGCGGGAAAACCACGTCGCTACGGATGATCAACCGGCTGGTTGAACCCTCTTCCGGCACCATCCTGCTCAATGGTGAAACCACCGCTCAGATGGATGTTGTGCACCTGCGTCGGCGAATTGGTTATGTGATTCAAAACGCCGGGCTGTTCCCGCATAAAAATATCATCGATAACATTGCCACTACCGCGATTCTTAACGGCATGACGAAAAGTAAGGCCAGAGCCAGAGCCGCGGAACTACTGGAAGTGGTGGGTCTGGCGCCGCAACTGGCGAAAAGATACCCGTGGCAATTATCCGGCGGCCAGCAGCAACGTGTCGGCGTGGCGCGAGCGCTGGCTTCTGATCCCGAGTTTATGTTAATGGACGAGCCTTTCAGCGCCGTCGATCCGGTAGTCCGTGAGCAATTACAGGAAGAATTCCTGCGCATCCAGAAAGAAGTGAGTAAGACCATTATCATGGTCACTCACGATATTGATGAAGCCATGAAGCTGGGCGATCGGGTCGCGGTTCTCAAGCCCGGCGGTAAACTGGCACAGCTGGCAACCCCAGGGGAATTACTCAACGCGCCACAAAGTGAATTTGTCGCTGACTTTATTGGCCGCGACCGCGGCTATCGCAAACTGAGCTTCCACAGCTCTGGCCCGCTGTCCGGTATCCGCCCGGAACCTACCGTGGAAATGGGCGCCTCCCATGCTCAGGCGTGCAATATCGCCCCTCAGCGCTGGCTGCTGGTGACCCATAATGGCAAAGCCTGCGGCTGGTTTGACACCCATCAGCCGGTTGGGGCGATTACCCCGGAAACCATCAACCTTGGCGCCACCTTCTTCCCGCAAGGGGGAACGCTGCGTCAATTGCTCGATTCGGCTTTGAGCTCGCCCTGTCATCGCGCCGTTGTGGTTGACGCCCGGCACGCGCCGGTCGGAACACTGGCGCTGGAGCATGTTCTGGATGCCTGTAAGTCAATGACCCAGGAGGCATCATGAGATTTGACTGGTTGTGGGGGCAAAGAGAAAATATTCTTAATTTGTTGATCTGGCACAGCTATTTATCCATTACGCCGATTGTGATTGGCCTGTTGTTGGCCATTCCCGCAGGCTGGGCGGTATATAGCGTGCCAAAAGCAAAAAGCGTTATTCTCAATCTCTTTGGCTTACTTTATACCATTCCGTCCCTGGCCCTGTTTGTGCTGCTACCGGCCATATTAAACACACAAATCCTCGACCCGATAAACGTGGTGGTGGCGCTGACTATTTATAGCTTCGCCCTCCTGGTGCGCACGGTCTGTGACGGTCTGGATTCCGTCTCCACCGACACCCGGCAATCGGCATGCGCTTTGGGTTACAAACCGATACAGCAGTTTTTCCAGATCGATCTGCCGCTGGCCGTACCGGTTATTGGTTCAGGAATGCGCGTTGCGGTCGTGTCCAACGTCAGTATTGTCTCCGTCGCCGCGCTGATTGGCACTCCACAGCTCGGTTCACTGTTCACCCAGGGATTCCAGCTGCAGTTTCTTACCCCAATCATCGCGGGCATCGTGCTGTGTATTGTGCTGGCGTTTGTACTGGATTGCCTGGTGGTCGCGGGCACCCGCGCGTTAAGCCGTTGGCAACCGAAAAGAGGATGATGTATGTCTGAATGGTTTTTCAATCTCAGCCACTGGTACGGCGATGACGGCATCATCCCTTTACTGTTACAGCATATCGCCTATAGCGCAGTGGCGCTGGTTATTGCCATAGCTATCGCTTTCCCGGTTGGTTGTTACACCGGCCACACAGGCAAAGGCGAAGCACTGCTTATCGGCGCCACAAACGCGTTACGTTCCCTGCCCTCGTTTGGCCTGATTATTTTACTGGTGATCCTGATGTCGAGCTGGTTCGAATCGGATATGGCTTTCGTGCTGCCCTGCATTGTCGTGCTGGTGGTGCTGGCGCTGCCGCCAGTGGCATTGGGGGTACATGCCGGGATTCGTTCTGTTGATCCCAGCGTCCACGATGCGGCCAGCGGGATCGGCCTGACGCCATTGCAGGTGTTAATGCAGGTGGAACTGCCCTGCGCCACGCCGCTGATTATTTCAGGTATTCGTAGCGCCACCCTGCAAATCATCTCAACCGCCACAATTGCCGCTTATGTTTCGCTGGGCGGGCTGGGACGGTTGATTATTGATGGCCGGGCGGCAAACGATTTTGCCCAGATGATCGCAGGCGCCGTGCTTGTCGCGCTGCTGGCTCTGCTCATTGATTTTATTTTCTCGCTTTCCGAGAAAATGATCGTCTCGCCGGGACTTTCCCGACGCACCAAAAACATGTGATGTCCTGCCCTTTAACTCCAGAAGGTTAATACGATGAATATCAAAAAACGCTATTTGACGCTGTTCAGTGCCGCCATCTTATCTGTCGCCTCTTCTGTCTGGGCAGCGCCCACGACGAGCACAAAAGTGATTATCGGATCGGCCGATTTCCCTGAGAGCCAACTGCTGGCAACGATTTACGCTGGCGCGCTGGAAGCGAAACATATTCCGGTCGAGAAAAAACTCAATATCGGTAGCCGTGAAGTTTATATCCCGGCATTGCTGGATGGTTCGATCAACGTTATCCCGGAATATAGCGGCGCGCTGCTGAGCTACCTGGATGCCAGCAACCAGGCCCACAGCCCAGAAGATGTGGCAACAGTGCTGGCGGGCAAACTGCCGAAGAACGTGAAGATGCTTAATATCTCAATGGCGCAAGACAGCGATGTGTTGGTCGTAACCCGGAAAACAGCGGACAAATACAACCTGAAAACGATTGATGACCTGAAACCGATCGCTGGCAAACTGGTGCTCGGCGGCCCCGCGGAGTGGAAAACACGTCATGAAGGCGTTCCGGGTCTGCGTGATGTGTACGGGCTGAATTTCAAAAGCTTTAAAGTGCTGGATGTCGCGGGACCGCTGACAATCAACGCGCTGAAAAACAACCAGATTCAGGTGGCTGATTTAACCTCCACCGCGCCAGAAATCCAGAAAGATCACTTTGTTGCGCTGGGCGATCCGAAAAACTTATTTGCCGCGCAGAATATCGTACCGATTGTCGCCAGCAACACGCTGACCCCGGAAATCGAAAGTACGTTGAATAAGATTTCGGCGCAACTGACCACCAAAGACCTGATCGCCATGAATGAACAGCTCGCGGAATTCACCAACATTGATGACGTTGCGCATCAGTGGCTGGTGAAACACGGCCTTAACAAGTAAGTAAGGAATGGTTTGCTGATGACGACACATCTCTCTTCTCCCGCACAACCACGGGATGCCGTGATATTAGGCAGAACCCGTACCACCATCGAAGAGCTGGTACGCATCGCCGACGGAGCACCAGTTATACTGGAGCCTGACGCGCTGGCCCATATGGATAATGTGAGCCGTTTTATCCACAAAGCGATTGCCGATGGTAAGGTGATTTACGGTCTGACGACAGGTGTGGGAGACCTGGTGACCGAACGTCTATCCGCAGATCAAATTGGTCAGATGCAAATGAACATGCTGCGCAGCCATGCCTGCGGCATGGGACCGGATCTTTCAGCGCGAGAGGTCCGCGCCCTGATGGCGGTGATGCTGAAATCCCTGTTACAGGGATATAGCGGCGTCAGCGCCGAGCTGGCGCGCCGCATGTGCCAGATGCTAAACCAGCATGTTACCCCGTGGTCGCCCGCAGGCGGCTCGGTGGGTTATCTGATCGCCACAGCCCATATCGGACTGTCGGTGTTCGGTGAAGGAAAATGCTGGTATCAGGGACAACTGTTGCCGTCCAGTCAGGCACTGGACAGAGCGGGGATCGCTGCGTATACCCCGGGCCCTCGTGAAGGTCATGCGTTAATCAGCGGAACCTATGAAATTACCGCCCTGGGTTGTCTGGCCATCGGTGATTTTGAACAACTGTTGCCGGTGGCTGATATGGCTGGCGGGATGTGTCTGGAAGCCATGAAAGGCAATACCCGCGGCTATGATGCCCGATTGCACGCCCTGCGCCCGCATGATGGACAACAGGAAACCGCGCGTATTTTGCGTTGTCTGCTGCGTGACAGCGAAATCCTTACGCACTATCGCGATCACAGAGTACAGGATGCGCTTAGTCTGCGCTGCATTCCCCAAATCCACGGCGCGGTGCGCGATCAACTGGCCCACTGCCGACAAATTGTGACCACCGAACTCAACGCCGTGACCGACAACCCGGTATTTTTAATTGAAAACAATGAATTAGTTGTTCTCCCGGGGGGCAATGGCCATGGCGCCCCCCTGGCGCTCGCCCTGGATGCGCTGGCCGTCTCCATTGCTCAAATCAGCACCGCTTCACAGGCACGTTCCGACCGTATTACGAACGTGCATCTCAGCGGTCTGCCCGCTTTCCTGATCGGCGCGAGCGGCCCGAATTCCGGCATGATGATCCCACCCTATGTCGCCGCCGCGCTGGCCGGGGATAACCGCAGTCTTGCCGCGCCTGCCAGCGTACATACCGTCTCTACCTGCGCCGGACAAGAGGATCATATCAGTATGGGCGTCTCATCCGCCCGTAAGGCCGTAAAAGCTGTCGAAAACGCGCGGGATATAGTGGCCATTGAATTGCTGTGCGCCTGCCAGGCCATTGAATTTCATCGGCCGTTACGTGCCTCGGTCGGGACAGAACTGACGCTGTCACAGGTTCGCCAGATAGTGGAATTTCGCCAACGTGATACCGCGCTCTATCCGGATATGCACGCAGTGCGCGATCTGATTGCCAGCGGTGTACTGAGCCACCAGTTACGCGCCCTGTTTGAGGAGAAACACGATGACTGAAGCATTACAAGCGCTGCATGGTATACGGGTGCTCGATTTATCCCGCGTGCTGGCCGGACCGTGGTGCGCTTCACTACTCAACGATCTCGGCGCGGAAGTGATCAAGATTGAGATGCCTGGCAGTGGTGATGATTCCCGCCACTTCACACCGCATATTGGCGGCGAAAGCAGCTACTTTATGCAACTCAATCATGGCAAAAAAAGCGTCACGCTAAATCTGAAAAACCCACAGGGGCTGGCGATCCTGAAACAACTGGTGGCCAGCGCCGACGTGCTGGTCGAGAACTTTCGCCCCGGCGTTACCGCGCGCCTTGGCATTGATTACCCGACGCTGCAGGCGATAAACCCGCGGCTGGTGTACGTCAGTATTTCCGGTTTTGGCCAACAAGGGCCGCTTGCGCACAAACCCGCCTATGATCATATTATTCAGGCAATTGGCGGCATCATGCAGGTTACCGGCTGGGCGGATGGCGAGCCGACACGCGTAGGCGATGCCATCGGCGATGTGGTCGCCGGTTTGTACGGCAGTTGGGCAGTGCTGGCGGCATTATTACAGCGCGGTATCAACGGTAAAGGCCAGCACCTGGATGTATCGATGCTTGACACCATGGTTACATTACAAATGGTGTCATTAATCCAGTGGATTGGCGGGCAACCCGCTGCTGGCAGGCTGGGTAACGCTCATCCGATCAGCGCGCCAATGGACAGCTATCGCGCACAGGATGGATATATTGTGATTGCCGTCGCCAACGATAAACTCTTTCGCCAGCTTGCTGAAGCGATGGAATACCCCGCATTAATGGACGATACCCGCTTCGCCAGCGATCCTCAGCGCCTGGCTCATCAGCAGGAATTACGGGAAGTCATCGAATGCTGGCTGGCGACGAAAACCATCAGCCAGGCGCAGGCCATACTGGATATCGCCGGAGTACCGGCTTCCCCGGTACTCCGGCTGGATCAGATCCTCGCCAGCGACTATGCCCGGCAACGCCAACTGGTCAAACAGGTTGAACACCCCCAGGCCGGAAATATTGCGATTGTCCCGCAACCGGTCAAGATGAGCGGCGCCAGCGGGGAACCCGCGTTACTGCCTCCCCTGCTCGGGGAACATACGCATGCCGTTTTGCGCGACATTCTCGGTATGGATGACGCAACCTTAGCGCAACTGCACACGCAGGGCGTAATTTAACCAGCGGAGAGAAATATGCCAGTCATTAAAAACGTGGCGGTCATTGGCGCGGGAACCATGGGGGCGCGTATCGCCGCGGTCATGGCGCGCGCAGGGTATCATGTCCATCTGTGGTCACGCTCGGCGCACACGCTGCAAACGGCGCGCTCGCTAATTGAGTCTCTGGGCGTGACGACCTCGATTCACTACAGTAGCCAGCTGGAAACCTGCCTTGCGGAGGCCGATATCGTTTCAGAAAACATCGCCGAAGATACGTCGCTGAAACAAAGCTTGCTGCAAACCATTGAACAACAGATTTCCGCAGATTGCCTGTTGACCACAAATACGTCCAGCATCTCTATTACCTTGCTGGCATCCGCGCTACGCGACCCTTCGCGGCTGATTGGCATGCACTGGTTTAACCCTGCGGATATTATGCCAATGATTGAGATTGTGCGGGGCGAAAAAACCAGCGAACACATTTGTCAGCAGATACGGGAAATTTGTCAGCATCTTGGCAAAGAGACCATCACCGTCAATCAGGATATTCCTGGGTTTATTATCAACCGATTACAGTACGCCATGCTGCGTGAAGCACTGTATCTGGTTAGCGCGGGTATCGGTTCGATTGAAGATGTAGACCGGGCGGTACAACGCACGCTGGCCCCCCGCTGGGCGGCAATGGGGCCCATGAAGCTCATGGATTTCGCTGGGCTGGATACGGTAGAGAAAGTTGCCGCGCTGCTGTTGCCTGCGCTGGATAACAGCAGCACGCTACCGGACTGGCTAAACGAAACGATCTCCGCCGGTAAGCTGGGCGTCAAAAGCGGCGCGGGGTTCTATTCATGGCCCGGAGAGAGTGCGATGGACGCCATGCGGCAGCGTGATGCGCTGGTGAATAGCCTCACGTCAAGGAGCGTGGAAAGTGAGTGAAATTCTCTGTCGCTATGAAGAGGCGGTTGCTATTGTGACCCTGAACCGCGCGGAAAAATATAACGCCCTCACGGCCGGGATGCTCGACGCCCTGCTGAGCACGCTAAAAACACTCGATCAGCAACCTGAAGTAAGGGCAATAGTGCTATCAGGCGCGCCGCGCGCGTTTTCTGCTGGCGCGGATATCGGCACCCTGGCGGCTGCATCGGCCACCACGCTATGGCGCAGCGGTTTTAGTGAAAAATGGGACCAGATCGCCTGCATCGAAAAACCCCTTATTGCCGCCGTATCCGGCTATGTGCTCGGTGGTGGTCTGGAACTGGCGTTGCTGTGCGATATTATCATTGCCGATGACACCGCGAAATTTGCTTTACCGGAGAGCCAGATCGGCATTATTCCTGGCGCTGGCGGAACTCAGCGGCTGGTTCGCGCGGTAGGAAAATCGCTGGCGATGGAGATGCTGCTGACCGGCAGACGTATTAGCGCAGAAGAGGCGCACCAGGCTGGCTTAATCAGCCAACGGGTCAACGCCGGAGAGTCGGAAATCCACGCGCTGACGGTGGCAAAACAGATTGCCCGGGCAGCGCCGCTGGCGGTGCAGATGATTAAGAAAGCGGTCAATGCCAGCTATGAAATGCCCCTTAGCGCCGGGGTCGCATATGAGCGGGCGCTCTCGGCGTTGATCGCGGATAGCGACGATCGGGCCATCGGGATGACGGCGTTTAAAAACAAGCAAACGCCGCAATTTACCGGGCGCTAAGCGCTTACTGGCAAAGGGCTAAGCGTGACACTCGCCACGCGATTTTTGGCGCTCCTCGCCAGAATCACCGTTGCGGGTGCGTCAATCAGCAGGCTGTCGTAATGGTGCAGACAATGACAGTGTTCGCCGACCCGAATATCCAGCGTATCGCCAGCATTAAACAGCAGCAATGTCCCTGTATGATGTGCCCATTCTCCGCCATCGACCCAACGCACCGCCGCCCGTACCGTGGCGGCATCATAGATAACGTTAAAATCGAGCAACGGGCCACCGCTGATCTGACAGGAAACATCGCTATCGCCACGAAAATCGGTCGCCTGAAATGGCGGAATAAACGCGCTTTGCTGACCGTCGATCGTCAGATACATCCCGCCCCCTTCCAGCACGCTGATATTTCTCAAATAACCGGGAAAGCGGGAAAAAGGCCCATCATTACGGATCGTGGCGAGAGATATTCGCCAGGCATACTGTTCGCAGGAAGGGTAACGCAACACTTCACGGGTGATCCCCTGCCCGTTTTTCCATCGCATCTCAGTATATTGCGCATGGGGCAGATGGCGGATCATTTACGCATACTCCCTTCCAGACGGTAGCGCGATCCTGGGTAGACCAGACGTACGCTGGTAACGATTTTTTTATCCTGCCGTCCGGTCCAGGTACGGCGGTTAACCTGCAGGCACGGCGTGTGCTCATTAATTTCCAGGTAGGCACACTCAACCCGACTGACATTTACCGCTTCAATGATATGCTCCCCTTCCACGATAGGTGCAATCGAGGAAAGATAGGCATTTGGCGTGATACGGGTAAAGTCCTGTTGCAGATAGTCCGGGGCGAGCAACGCATTGACCAACCGATCTTCCAGCATGATCGGCACGCCATTTTCGTAATGGCAAATCAAGGAGTGAAACAAACGACTGCCCATGGGGAGATTAAGCAGCAGCGTTTGCTGAGTATCGGCCTGTAACTGGGTCAACTCCAGGACGCGTGCGTGATGGCGATGGCCGCGGCTGGCTATCTCATCGGCGATATTATTTATATCCAGCAGCGCCGACTGCCCGCGCACCTCCGCCACAAACGTTCCGACGCCCTGCATACGGACCAGTAACCCTTCAGCGGTCAATTCCCGCAGCGCCCGGTTGATGGTCATGCGACTGTAGCCGAACTGGCTAACCAGTTCACTCTCGGAAGGCACCCGGTAGTTCACCGGCCAGACACCACTATGGATATTGGTTTTGATCATATTTTTTACCCTTTCATAGAAAGGGGCTGGTTGATCCAGGCATTCCTCACCCACGACAACTTTACACACATCGTTTTGTGCCATAACTGTTTCCTCCCCTGATGACTATTAAAGTTTACTCTATGCACTATTGGATGTATATATATAAACATGTATATACATTTAATCATCATCAAACCGGAGTGGAAATATGGCGGTATATTTTGCGGCGAAAGCGCTTCTGCCGCAGGGCTGGGAAAACAATGTCAAAATAAGCGTCTCCGCCCAGGGCATCATTACCTCAGTGGAGAGCAACACTGTCGCGGATGAGCATAGCATCAGGCTTAACGGCTTGCTCGTGCCGGGTATGCCTAATCTCCACTCTCACGCGTTTCAACGCGCGATGGCCGGCCTTACTGAAGTGGTCGGCAATCCCGCCGATAGCTTCTGGACCTGGCGAGAATTGATGTATCGGCTGGTTGATAAAATCACCCCCCAACAACTCGAAACGATCGCCAGCTATCTGTACATCGAAATGCTAAAAGCAGGTTATACCTCAGTGGCGGAGTTCCACTATCTGCACCATGATCGGGGAGGTAAACCTTACGCGCAGCCAGCGGAACTGGCATTACGCATTTCGCAGGCGGCAAAAACGGCGGGTATCGGTCTGACCCTACTGCCGGTACTCTACTCTTACTCCGGCTTTGGCGGCCAACCTGCCTCCGCCGGACAGGCACGCTTTATCAACACTACCGATCGCTATCTGGCGATCTACGATGCCATTACCGCGCAACTTGCCGACGAACCGATGCAGCGCAGCGGCCTGTGCTTTCATTCCCTGCGTGCGGTTACCGAGGAGCAGATGCGTATTGTACTTGCCGCCAGACCGCATAAGCAGCCCGTCCACATTCATATTGCCGAGCAGCAAAAAGAGGTGGACGATTGCGTCGCATGGTCTGGTTTGCGCCCGGTGGAGTGGCTCTACCGCCATATGCCGGTAGATGGGCGCTGGTGTCTTATCCATGCCACCCATCTGACAACCGAGGAAACCCGACAGATTGCGCACTCCGGCGCTGTCGCGGGCCTGTGTCTGACCACGGAAGCCAACCTGGGCGACGGTATTTTCCCGGGGCAGGATTATTTAGCGTATCAAGGCAACTGGGGAATAGGTTCCGACAGCCATATCTCGGTCAATGTCGCTGAGGATTTACGCTGGTTTGAATACGGCCAACGACTGAACCACCGGCGGCGCAATCTTCTTCATACCGCAAACGAACCCTATATCGCCAATGTACTGTATCAGGAGGCGTTAAATGGCGGACGCCAGGCTCTTGGGCAACCCGTCGGACTGATTGCCGCAGGTGAGCGCGCAGATATGCTGGAACTTAACGGTCACGACCCGTTTCTCGCCACCGCCAGCGATCGCGAAATTCTGAATCGCTGGATATTTGCCTGTGCTACCAATCCAATTAAAAATGTCATGACCGGGGGTCGCTGGGTTATTGAAGATGGTCGACATGCTCATGAAGATAAAATTACCGCAGAGTTTATCGCGGTTATGAAACAGCTGACTGGCGTGGCACCCTCCCGGTAGATATTTTCACGCCTTGCGACGAAACCCGTTGTTCGCTTCGCGGAGTGACGCCGCACAGACTGCGGCGTCGACCCGGCTGGATAAATCGCCGATATGCCTGCCCACGATGTTGCCGCGCAGCCCAATAGACGACGGCGGCACATACGATGGCGCGGCACCGCCTGAGATATTCGGCCTGTGGATCTCGCTAACCTTCGTGAGAAAAAAATGCAGAAAGATTTCTATACTGCCATCCAACTCGTGTACAATATTTCGTCAAATTTTTTTCATTTTTGAATGCAATGTCGCAATGCAAATTATCAGGAAGGTATGTAGTACTGGATTATGGATATTGAAACAGACGTTATGTCGATGTGTATGGCTATATTGTTAATTATAAGCGTTTTGCTTGATTAACCCCTTCCTCGCCAAAATTGTGAGCCTCGTCGTCGTCGGCCAGGCCTTCACATTCGTGATAAAATATGAAGATTCATAGGATTCACCCGCCCGGGGATTGCTTGCCAAAAGCCAGGCCTCTAAGCTTCATTCACAAACTTACGAGGTACCTGAAATGAATAAAACGCTTATTGCACTGTTCACCCTTGTTTCGATCACCGCCGCCAGCGCGTTTGCTGCAGATAAAACCGAAGCCCCGACACCGGCAGACGTCAATGCAGGGCATCCGCCATTTGAACTGGCTCAGGGACACGGCCCAATGCCATTTCCCCCTTTTCCACCGAAAAAGCCGGTAATATTCTCCGCAACGGTAGCAACGGATAATCCGGTGGAAACGATCAATAAACTCACGCCGCTTATTCCGGCAAACAAAGCCAAACATTACGAAGTCCGCGTGGAAGTGGTTCCCGTGCCTGATATCCCGGGTGCATAAGCCCATATTTTCGCTGTGGATTTACCTGTGTCGAATAGGCCATCGGTTATCTACAGATATTAAAAAAGCTGCCAGCAAAACTGGCAGCTTTTTATTTTATAGCACACGTTGCGCGCAGGCAGAATTAGCTCTTAATTTTCCGGTAGATAAACAGCACAACCAGTGCGCCGATCACCGCCACGACAAAGCTGCCGAAATTAAAGCCATCGACCTTACCAAATCCGAAGAAGGTACTAATCCAGCCCCCGACAACCGCACCGATGACGCCGAGAATTACAGTAACGATAAATCCGCCGCCGTCTTTCCCCGGCATAATCCACTTGGCCAAAATACCGGCGATAAGACCAAAAATGATCCATGAAATGATACCCATAGCTAACTCCGTCCTCTTGTTACCTTGTAAATCTCTCGTATTTAAGAGCTTAGCATAAATATGAAGAGGGATTAATAAATTTATATTTCACCGACAACACCTTGTCATCTGGAAGATAATGGTCTAAAGACAGCAGAACGAGCGAAATCAAATAAACCGCAAAGGACAAATTATCTACTGATTAATTCCTGATAAGAACATGGGTATATCCGCTGAATAATTCGAGTCGCCGCACAACACGGTTAACCATTTGAACAGGCAGGCCCGGGAAGGGGAAACGATCGGGGGAAATTCCCCCTCAGATGGCTGACAAAGTGCGTTTTTCAGCCATTGCCCGGCAGCACTTGCGCGGGCCGACGAAAAAACCAGAACATACGGATATTATTAATTTTGTAGGCCGGATAAGGCGCAGACGCCATCCGGCGGAAATGCAGGCACACTATCTAAACCGGTTTGCCATCAGCCTCAGGGGGAAAGATCCCCCTTCTCAGTCACTTTATATCACCGCCGTTGTCAGTCGCGATGAACAACAGAGGCGCCCCTGCGCATCAGAAATATCGATTTGCCAGACCTGGTGACGGGAGCCAATATGCAGCGCCCGGCACACGCCGCGAACCCTGCCGCTGCGCACCGCGCGAATGTGGTTGGCATTCACCTCCAGACCCACGACTTTCTGTTCACCTTCACAGCACAAATAGCCAGCGACTGAGCCTAGCGTTTCAGCTAATACCACCGATGCGCCGCCGTGCAATAAGCCAAAGGGCTGATGAGTACGCTCATCTACCGGCATGCTGGCCTCAAGGGTATTCTCAGTCAGCGTCTCAAAGCGAATATCCAGCAAGCCGAGCATGTTCCCGTCCTTCATCGCATTCAGCTGCTCCAGGCTGCTCTGACGCCGCCAGATCATCCGATGATCTCCAGCAGCGCCTGCAGCGGATGACGAACGCCACTGCCTTCAATACGCTTCACCTGACTACGACAGGAGTAGCCGGTGGCCAGGCAACGGTTGCGCGGTAATCGCTGCATCGCCTGCTGCCAGGAGAGCGCGTAGATGGCCAGCGAATTAGCATGATTCTTCACTTCATGGCCGTAAGTCCCGGCCATGCCGCAACAGCCGACATTCACGTTCTCCAGCTTCGCGCCGAAACGCGCGAAAATATCCGCCCACTGTTTCGTCGATGCGGGCAGCGCCGTCACTTCGGTACAGTGACCAAACAGATACCACGCCTCGCCGCCTTTATCCTGCGCGATGGTTTCCGTTAACGCCTGCGGCAACCATTCGTGTACCAGCATCACGCGGAAATCGCCTCGCTTATCACCCAGTACCTGGTTGTATTCATCGCGATAGCAGAGCACCAGTGCCGGATCGACGCCCACCATCGGCATACCGAGACGGGCCACACGGTTGAGGAAATCGGCGGTTTTCTGCGCGGTGCGCGCAAATCGCGTCAGGAAGCCTTTAATATGCTGCGCCTTGCCATTCGGAGAAAACGGCAACAACACCGGCTGATAGCCGACCTTTTCGACCAGACGCATGAAATCAGCCACCACCTGCGCATCATAGTAGCTGGTAAACGGATCCTGGACCACCAGCACCCTTTTCGCTTTCTGCTCAGGACTCAGCGCTTCCAGCTGTTCCAGGGTGGTGTTCGCCGAGCGGTGGCCGACCATTTGCTGTTTCAGCGAAGGCGTGGAGAGCAGCGGTAGATCCACCATACCAATATGCTTTTCCGACAGCTTACGCATCCACGGCTGATTAATAAAAAAGTTAAACGTCTTCGGCGCATGCGCCATCAGCGGGGCGTAGGATTCAACCGTCGCCACCAGATGGTCGCGAACCGGGCGCAGATAGCGGCTATGGTAGAGCTGCAGGAAGCGCGAGCGAAACTCCGGCACGTCAATTTTGATCGGGCACTGGGTCGAGCAGGCTTTACAGGCCAGGCAGCCGGACATCGCCTCTTTGACTTCATGGGAGAAATCATACTCCCCTTTACGCGCATGCCAGCTATTGCGGGTACGCGCCACCAAGGTACGCAAACTCGCGCGTTTTTCCGGCAGTTCTTTTTCCAGCTGATTAGGGTCAATGCCCCGATCCGCCAGCAGGCGCAGCCACTCGCGCACCAACGTTGCACGGCCTTTCGGCGAATGGATACGATGGTTACTCACCTTCATCGAAGGACACATGGGGCTTTTTGCATCAAAGTTAAAGCACAGGCCGTTGCCGTTACACTCCATCGCGCCGCGCCATGCACTACGCACCGCAATCGGGATCTGGCGATCGAAAGTCCCGCGTTTAACCGCATCCACTTTCATCATCGGCGCATCAACGCCTTCGGGAGGGCAAATTTTCCCCGGGTTCAGCCGGTTATCCGGGTCAAACGCAGCTTTAATTTTACGCAGTTCGCCAAACAGCGCTTCACCAAAGAACGCCGGACTATACTCGGCGCGGAACCCTTTGCCGTGTTCGCCCCACAACAGACCGCCATATTTTGCGGTTAACGCCACGACATCATCGGAGATCCGCTTCATTAGCATCTCTTGCTGCGGGTCGCACATATCCAGCGCCGGGCGCACATGCAGCACCCCGGCATCAACATGACCGAACATACCGTAGCTCAGACCATGTCCGTCCAGCAGCGCGCGAAATTCCACAATATAATCGGCCAGATGTTCCGGCGGCACGCAGGTATCTTCCGCAAAAGGTATCGGTTTAGCGGCCCCTTTGGCATTACCGAGCAGCCCGACCGCTTTTTTACGCATTGCGTAGATACGCTCAATGCCGTCCAGTTCGCTACAAACCTGCCAGCCGATAACGCCAGCCTCGTTACGCGACATCAGTTCATCCAGGCGCTGGCACAGCGTCGCGACTTGATTGTCAATCAGCTCGCCGTCATCACCGGCGAACTCGACAATATTCAGCCCCAGCATCTCTTTATCCGGGACATCAGCGATTAGCTCGCTAACCGAATGCCAGACAATATCCTCCCGCGCCAGATTAAGGACTTTTGAGTCAACGGTTTCCACCGAGAGCGCCTTCGCCTCGACCATAAACGGCGCGTTGCGCAGCGCGGAATTAAATGAATCGTATTTAATATTAACCAGGCGGCGCACCTTCGGCAGGCGCGTAATATCCAGCCGCGCTTCGGTGATAAACGCCAGCGTCCCTTCTGAACCGGTCAAAATGCGCGTCAGGTCAAATTCGCTCATCTCATCATTAAAAACATGGCGCAGATCGTACCCGGTGAGAAAGCGGTTAAGCTTAGGAAATTTGTCGATAACCAACTGCCGCTGCGTTTTGCAGCGCTGATAGACCGTGCGGTAAATACGCCCGATCGCCGACTGTTCTTCGCCCAGCGTTTCTGCCAGCGCCACGGGAATCGGCTGCGTATCGAGAATGTCGCCGCCCATCAGCACCGAACGCACGCCCAGTACATGGTCGGACGTTTTACCGTAGACCAGCGAACCCTGCCCGGAGGCGTCGGTATTAATCATTCCACCAAGAGTGGCGCGATTACTGGTGGACAACTCCGGGGCGAAAAAGTAGCCATACGGCTTGAGATATTGATTAAGCTGGTCTTTAATGACCCCGGCTTCCACCCGCACCCATCCATCTTCCGGGTTGATTTCGATAATGCGGTTCATATAGCGGGACATATCGACAATAATGCCGGCATTCAGCGACTGACCGTTAGTCCCGGTCCCGCCGCCTCGCGGGGTAAAAACCAGCGTTTTAAAACGCTCTTCCGCCGCCAGCCTTGCCAGCAGAGCCACATCTGCTGTGGAACGGGGAAATAAAATCGCATCCGGCAACAGTTGATATACACTGTTATCCGTCGCCATCGTCAGCCTGTCGGCGTAACTGGTGGCGGTATCACCGGTAAAACCTTGTTGCTCCAGTACCTGCAAAAAATTCAGCACCAGTTGAACGACACCTGGCGCCTGAGAAATTTGTGGGATCATGACGCTCGACCCTGCCCGACTATGTTGTGTTGTAAGTAATTAAACGTTTGCGTTATGCACTCAACTTTTTATCACATTTTTTTCATATGCGCCCGCCAGAATTAAATGCAAAATCAGGCGCGCAAACTTATTGATATTATTATCAGTACATGGAATTACGCTGCGTCAGCATCCTGACGCGACTGCAAAGGTAAAATTTCACCATGATTAACCCCCATCAGCCCCGCGACATACCGCAAATTCTGTTATCGGTGCTGTTTTTATCCCTGATTATCATTTCCTGCCTGTGGATTGTGCAGCCATTTATCCTGTCGTTTGCCTGGGCCGGTACGGTGGTTATCGCCACCTGGCCGTTGCTCCTGCGCCTGCAACGCCTGCTTTTAGGCAAACGCTCCCTGGCCGTACTGGGGATGACGCTGCTGCTGTTTTTGCTGTTCGTCATCCCCATCGCGTTGCTGGTCAACAGCCTGGTGGATAACAGCACGCCATTAATAAAAGTGATTACCAGCGGCAACTTTACCCCGCCGGATTTGGCATGGTTGAACACTATTCCGCTGGTCGGCGATAAGTTGTATCTCGGCTGGCATAGTCTGCTGGAAATGGGGGGCGCGACGATTATGAGCAAAATTCGTCCCTATATCGGCACCACCACCACCTGGTTTGTCGGGCAGGCGGCGCATATCGGTAAACTCCTGGTTCACTGCGGACTGATGCTGCTATTTAGCGCATTGCTCTACTGGCGCGGCGAACAGGTAGCCTATGGTTTCCGCCACTTTGCCACGCGTCTGGCAGCAAAACGCGGCGATGCGGCGGTGATCCTCGCAGGTCAGGCTATCCGCGCCGTAGCGCTGGGGGTGGTAGTAACCGCGCTGGTCCAGGCGGTGATGGGCGGTATTGGTCTCGCCGTCAGCGGCGTTCCCTACGCCGCGCTGCTCACCGTGGTGATGATTTTCAGTTGTCTGGTGCAACTGGGGCCATTGCTGGTTCTGGTGCCGTCAATTATCTGGCTGTACTGGACGGGCGACACCACCTGGGGAACCGTACTGCTGATATGGAGTTGTGTGGTGGGCACCATGGATAGCTTTATCCGCCCGTTACTGATTCGTATGGGCGCCGATCTGCCGATGATCCTTATTCTTTCCGGCGTTATCGGCGGTCTGGTCGCCTTTGGCATGATAGGCCTGTTTATCGGCCCGGTGCTGCTGGCCGTCTCCTGGCGGCTATACGATGCGTGGGTTAACGAAGCGCCGCCTCCGTCGAAAGATCCCGACCAGGTACTAGAGGAACTCAGCGAACTGAATAACCGCGCATCACTGGATAAGTAAGTGAAAAGGCTGTCGGGAGCGATCACCCATCCCGCGGTTCAGCGCAATGTCAGGAATTCAGGGGGACGAGCGAAACGTCCCCCGACTGTTTATACGCCAGGCATGAAACATCGTCACAACATATTGCACATGGAACATGCCTCTGCCCAGCCCGGGTAAACAAACATATTTCGTCTTAACCTTAAGAACAACTGATACATCAGACCTAACCGCCCTCAGGTTTCAGCTCGCAGTCCGCATTGACGGCGCAGATTATTAACCCCGATTTAACTATTGGGAGGAATCCGATCGACGTCAAAAGCCGCATTGCCTACTATTTATCCTACGGTTATAGATCAAGACCCTGATTTATAAGCATGGAAATCCCCTGAGTGAAACAATGAATTGCTGTGTGTAGTCTTTGCCCATCTCCCACGATGGGCTTTTTTTTGTCAACTGACTTCACAGCGGCTGATCATGCGCCAGTCCCGCGGCAGTTCGCGAACCTCGCCCTTCACCGTCACGGTTGCCTTCCCGCGAATATCCGCCGATGAAGCACCAATCTGCAGCTCAAACTCGCCGGGCTCGACAATTCGCTTACCGTCACGACGGGTGAAGTTAAGCATATCCACCGGTAACGTGAAATTCAGCGTCGCCGTTTCGCCAGCGTCGAGCGTCACGCGTCGGAACGCTTTTAGTTCCTGTAGTGGACGCACCATCGAGGCCACGTTGTCACGAACGTAGAGCTGAACTACCTCGCTGCCCCGGCGTTCTCCGCAATTACGGACAGCAACCTGAACGACGATGTCACCTGTCACCGCAACTTCCGGCGTCAGCAGACGCGGCGCGGAATAGTCGAACATCGTCCAGCTTTGCCCATACCCAAACGGATAGCGAGAACCAAAGTGAAACGCAAACGGCGTGCCGCCGCTTTTCAGCTTATGGTTATAGTAATAGGGCATTGCGCCTGCGCTTTTCGGCACGCTGACCACTAAGCGGCCCTGCGGTTCGGCGCGCCCGGTTAACACATCGGCAATCGCCCAGCCTCCCTCCTGACCTGGCGCCCAGGCCATTATCAACGCCGCGACGCGCTCCTCCAGCCCCTGCAGATTATAAGGTCGCCCGCCGGTCATCACCACAATCACCGGCTTACCGGTGGCGACCAGCGCTTCAAGGAGTTGCTGCTGAACCCCCGGCAGGTTCAGGCTATCAGTATCCGAACCTTCACCCACGGTGCCGCTCTGGAACAGACCCGCAAGGTCGCCCACACAAGCCACCACCACATCGCTCTCCAGGGCTGCGCTGACCGCATCGGGGATCAGGCGGGTATCCTGTGATACTGGAGACTGCTGCATCGGCCTACCGCCGCTGTCGCCAGGAAATACCGGCGCGCCAGCCATGCGTTGCTCAATGATATGACACCCTTTGGCATAGCTAACCCGCCCTTCACCAAGATAGTGACGCAGCGCAGTTAACGGCGTTGTCACCTGCGAGACTTCATCCACCATATCGCTGATGATCAGATGCACCGGGAAGCTGTAGCCGCTGAGCAAAGCCAGCGGATCGTCAGCCGTCGGCCCCACTAGCGCGACTTTTGCTTTGCCCTGCAACGGTATCGCCCCGCGGTTTTCCAGCAGCGTCAATGAGCGCGTCGCCACATCCCGGGCGGCCTGGCGGGCTCTGGCCGATTGCAATGTAATGGCAGAAACATCGGTATAAGGGTGTTCAAATAAGCCAAGACGGAACTTCTCCGTCAACGTGCGGGAGACAATTTCATCAATCTTCGCCATAGTGATTAATCCGCGATCCAAAGCCTCCTGCAGATGCCGCGCGCAATCATCTTTCGGCAGCTCCACATCAAGGCCCGCGTTGAATGCCAGCGCTGCCGATTCCGCCGCATCCTGCGCTACGCCGTGGTGCTGATGAAGCAGGCTGATGCCGCCATAGTCGGCGACCACAATGCCATCAAACCCCCACTGTTCGCGCAAAACAGTGGTCAGCAGGAAACGATCGCTGTGGCCCGGTTGGTTATCGATATCGTGATAGGCTGGCATGACCGAGCCCGCATTAGCCAGCTTTACCGCCATCTCAAACGGCAACAGGAAGGTGTCATTGAGTTCGCAGAAACCAAGATGCACCGGGGCATGGTTGCGCGCCCCTTCACTGAATGAATGCCCGACGTAATGTTTCAGCGTCGCCAGCACATCGCGCTTCTCTCCCTGCAATCCATTGACGTAAGCGCAGGCCATCACCCCTACCAGCCAGGGATCTTCGCCAAAGGTTTCTTCGGTACGCCCCCAGCGTACATCGCGCGAAACGTCCAGCACCGGCGCCAGCCCCTGTTTACAGCCGGTGGAACGGGCCTCGTCGCCAATTTCTCGCGCCGCACGCGCTACCAGTTCGGGATCCCAGGTTGATCCATAGTTTAGCGACGATGGAAACAGCGTCGCGTTCTTGCACAACAGTCCAACCAGACACTCTTCATGAAACAGAGCCGGGATCCCCAGCCGGGTCTCTTCCACCAGCATTTTTTGCAAGCGGTTTGCCGCGCGCACAGCGCTGTGCGCGTCGACAATATGCGTACCCAGCGGACGCGTAATTTGCCCGACGCCAGATTTCAGTTTTTCCGCGAGTGAGGTCTGCTCGCTGGCACCGGAAAATTCATCGCTCAAATCACTGCGTTCTTGATGTTCGCCGTTTTCCGCCAACACCAGCCAGTAGGCATGCATTTGGGCAAATTTTTCTTCGGTCGTCATTCGCGACAGCAAATCCGCCACGCGTTCCGGGACAGGGCGCCGGGCATCCTTGTAAATTACGGTCATATTATTGCTCCTGTAGTGCAGAATTCAGCGCTCTCTGTCCGGACTCTTGCGCACGGAGTTCGCGTTTGCGTGTCAGTTCACGCGCAATCGTGTCCGCCGTGCGGCTATTGAGTTTGTACAACATCAACAGCAGCGCCATGGCGATAAACAGGCTCGATGGCACCAAAGTGAAAAGCGCATTGATGGTATTTAATACCTTGGAGGATTGGTCAAGCGCATTGGGGGCGTAATCAACCATCCCCAGCACCCAACCAACAACAGCGCCCCCTAGCGCCAGGCCAAATTTAATGGCAAACAGTGCAGTGGAAAACACCAGGCCGTCAAGGCGGCGTCCGCTACGATGTTCTTCGTAATCCACGACATCAGAGAACATGGTCCACTGTAGCGGTGTGGTCAGATTTTGCATAAAACCGAAGATGACGTTAAGGCTAAATATTAACCACAGTTGATTCGCGGGAATAAAGAAAATAGCGGCGGCAAAAATAACGTACGTGATAATCGTCCATTGATAGGCGCGCACGCGGTCAAATTTCCCGAGCAGGCGCTCGGATAATAGCGCCCCAAGCAGCGCGGCAATCATCCCGCTCACAATAAAAGTGAACACCATATCCGGGCGCTGCATAACATATTTTACGTAATACATGGTTGCAGAACCACGCGTGACCACGGCGGTTAATAATAGAATATTGAAGATAAAAACTATCCGCCACTGGCTATTTCCTGCCAGTAATTTGAGATCTTTTAATAACGATCCTGAACTATCTCCCGAAGGAGTATAACGCTCACGAGTCAGGAAAAAGCAGCTAAAGAAAAGCACTATGCCAAGAATACCCATCAGACTCATGGCATAAAAATAGCCTTTTTGCGCGTCCCCGTGCCCTAAATATGATACCAGCGGCAGCGCAATCACCGTGACAATCAGACCACCAATAAACGACAGCGCAAAGCGCCACGACTGGAGCGAATGTCGTTCATGCGGGTCCATCGTCAATGCGCCAGGCATGGCGCAATACGGCACATTAATTGCGGAATAGATAAAGCTCAGAATGGCGTAAGTCAGGCAGGCATAAACAATTTTCGCCGTTTCGCCGACATCGGGAACATAGAAAGTAATAATACAGCTTACACCGAACGGAATAGCAAACCACAGCAGCCAGGGACGAAAACGTCCATGACGGGTATGGGTACGGTCCACCAGCGCGCCAATGCAGGGATCGACCACCGCATCAATAACCCTGACAACTAAAAACATCGTGCCCATGATGGCAGCCGGTAAGCCAAATACATCCGTATAGAAATAGGCCAGAAAAAGCGTGGCGGTTTGCCATACCAGCGCGCTGGCCATATCGCCAAGACCATAACCTATTTTATCTTTAGTAGTGAGTACCGAGGAAAGTGTCATTATTATTATCCTGTACACGATAGAAAAGGCATTTCTGTATTTCGTTATCAAGTGTTTCGATAACGTGGTGTCAGTATTAGTAATGAACAACACGGGAACAATTGTCGAAATTAACTGATGGATTACGGTATTTTGTTTTTTTCGTTTTATGTGACTTACCGCAAATAAGCAGGATGAGGGTGTAAAAAATCCCCGCCATTGGACTAATACCGGTCAGTTAAGCGCGCCATCGGCGTTTTATGCTGTTCTGTTTGCTGCTCTATGCAGTTCAATGGCTGATATATACCCGTGATCATTGAAGATGCTTGATTTTTCAGTAACAGGAGATCATGCTGTCCCCATGAAAATCTTCATCACTGACCAACAAAAAGCGGAACTTGAGCGTCTTCATGACTCCAGTCGTGACGGGCGAGTCCGGGATCGTATTAAAGCTATCCTTCTGGCCTCCGAAGGCTGGAGTTCATCCATGATAGCTCAGGCTTTGCGCCTGCATCAGACTACTGTTGACCACCATATCAGCGAGTTTCTGAACAAAGGCAAGCTGAAGCCCGAAAATGGAGGCTCAGACAGCAAACTCAGCGCTGAACAAACGGCCTTTTTAATCAGCCAGTTATCCGATAATTTATTTTACCATACCCGTGATATCGTCGCGTTTGTCGCACGGACATGGAACATCGTTTTCAGTATTCCGGGAATGAATAAGTGGCTGCACCGGAACGGTTTCACTTACAAAAAACCGTCAGGCGTCCCGCATAAATTCAGTGAAGAGAAACAAAAGCAATTCATTGAATATTATGAAGAACTCAAAGCCACCGCGGGTGATGAACCGGTTCTTTTTATTGATGCTGTCCATCCGACTCAGGCCACCAAAATAGGTTATGGCTGGATACGTAAAGGCCAGAGAAAAGCGGTAAAAACAACAGGCAGTCGTACACGGCTGAATATCATGGGGGCGCTGAATCTGAAGGCCCCGGAGCACCCATTAATCTGTGAATATAAAACCATAAATGAATACAACGTATCTCGTTTTTTCAATGAGATACGTAAAATTTATCCGGATTATCACCAGAAAGTGCATGTTATTCTGGATGGTGCTGGTTATCACCGTTCACTTTTAGTGAAAGACTGGGCGGAAGTGGTGAATATAAAACTCCATTATCTCCCGCCGTACAGTCCAAACCTGAATCCAATAGAACGAATGTGGAAATTAATGAACGAACATGCCCGGAATAACCGCTACTTCAGCAACAGCAGGGAGTTCAGGGATGCAATATCTGAATTTTTCAGCCATACGTTACCGGAGATAGCGGGTTCTCTGACGTCCCGAATTAACGATAATTTTCAGGTGCTCAAATCTGTGTCTTGAGGTTTATTGGGTATATATACTTTTTTCATCGGCTGGATTTCCGCCGCATACACTCTTTCGGATGATAACGAAACACCATGAATCTTCGTGAAAACATTGTGAGTCAGTTCAGCCTGCTGTCGCCTGAACTCCAGCGCGCGGCAGAATTTTCCCTGCAAAACACCAACCAGTTAGTGGTGCAATCCATGCGCGCTTTCGCCGCAGAAGCCAAGGTTAAACCTGCCACGCTATTACGGCTGGCGCAGCGTCTGGGTTATAACGGTTGGGGGGAGCTAAAAAACGCTTTTATCGACGATATTGGCTTGCGAAATGATACATATGTATCTAAAGCGGAAAAGCTGATCGCTAAAGGAACGCAACCTGCGCTGTACGAAGAGGTGTTCCTCGCGCATCAGGCCAATCTGGCCTTCACACAGGCTGAGAATCAGCAGTCAATGCAGCAAGCAGTTACGCTGCTGGATGAAGCGATACAGGTTTATATTTGCGGCTTCCGCGCCAGCTTTCCGATTGCCTGGTCGTTGTTTTATGTCTACCGATTGTTCAATCGCCAGGCGTCGCTGATTGACGGACTGGCCAGTAATATCGAAGTGTTCACTCGCGAGATCACGGCGGAAGACTGTCTGTTATTGACCAGCTTTGCGCCATATTCCCGCGAGTCCCTCGACGTTCTCAATGCAGCCAGGGAGGCCGGGGCACGGATTATCGCCATCACTGACTCACCGGTTTCACCGCTAGCGCAGACTGCGGATTGCACGTTGCTGTTCTCCCTCAGCAGTCCGTCATTTTTCCCTTCGGTGGCAGCCGGCATGGGTGTCGCAGAGTGTTTGCTGGCAATGCTTGTTGCTCACCACGGACGGGAGGCGGTGAGTAAAATTGAGAGCGCAGAACGTTATCTTCAAAGCTCCGGGGCATATGTGATGCCCGGAAAACCCTGACAAATGATTCATTTGCCTCCATCATAAGAAAATGAAATGCATTTGAATCATTATTGCATTGACGAGATTCAAATGGATCCTGCAAGATGCTTTCAACTTACGCGAAAGCGATTTTCTAAAGCAGGAAAAAAAGCATGAGTCAAATCATTCACCGCAGCCTCCGTACCACGCCAGCCGTGGCGGTCAGTGCACAAGGGGCTTACATTACGGATGCCAGTGGTAAACGCTATCTGGATGCCTGCGGCGGTGCAGCGGTTTCTTGTCTGGGTCACGCCCACCCGGATGTGCTGGCGGCGATGCACCGACAGATCGATCAACTGGCCTATGCCCATACCAGTTTTTTCACCAGCGATACGGTGGAACAACTGGCAGAGCAACTCGTCCGCACTGCGCCCGGTTCCCTCAGCTACGCCTATTTCGTTTCTGGCGGATCGGAAGCAGTTGAAACGGCGCTGAAACTGGCGCGCCAGTATTTTGTTGAGATCGGGCAGCCGGAGCGCACGCTGTTTATTGCTCGTAAACAAAGCTACCACGGCAATACGCTGGGGGCACTGGCAGTCGGCGGTAATGAGTGGCGTCGCCGCCAGTTCGCGCCGCTGCTGATGGATGTGGTGCGCGTATCAGCCTGTAATGAGTACCGCGACCGTGCAGCGGGTGAAAGCCAGCAGCAGTACACCGAACGTCTGCTTGGCGAACTCGAAGCGGCAATTCTGGAGGCCGGGCCGGAAAAAATTATCGGTTTTTGTGCCGAAACGGTGGTTGGCGCAACCACCGGTGCAACGCCGCCTACGCCGGGTTATCTGCAAGGCGTTCGTAGATTGTGTGATAAATACAGCATTCTGTATATCGCCGATGAGGTGATGTGCGGCATGGGTCGTACCGGCACGCTGCACGCCTTTGAGCAGGATGGTGTTGTCCCTGATATCGTGACCATCGCAAAAGGGTTAGGTGGAGGTTACCAGCCCATTGGTGCGGTGCTGGCCAGTGAGAAAATTGTTGCCGCGCTGCAAGCCGGCAGCGGAATGTTCCAGCATGGTCACACCTATATCTGCCACCCGACAGCAGCAGCGGCTGCACTGGCGGTGCAACAGGTTATTGAGCGTGATCATTTGCTGGAACAAGTGCAGCAGCAGGGCGCGTATTTACAGCAGGCGCTGCATGACGTTCTGGGCGGGTTACCGTATGTCGGTAATACGCGCGGTCGCGGTTTGTTCGCCGGTGTGGAACTGGTAAGCGATAAAGCCAGCAAAACACCATTTGATCCGGCGCTGAAACTTCATGCCGCTATCAAAGCGCAGTGCGTGGCGCATGGGCTGTTGGTCTATCCGATGGGTGGAACCATTGATGGTCAACTGGGCGATCATATCCTGATTGCACCACCGTTTATTGTCAGCCGTTCAGAACTAGATTTCGTAGTTGATACCCTGCACAAGGTTATCAGCGAAGAGACGCATAAACTGGCGAGACGACAGCTATGAATCGTTTACCTGCGTTGTCAGAACAGCAGTGGAGCGATGAACAACGCCAGCTTGCGGAGGAGATTATCAACGGCCCGCGCGGTGCGTTGCTGCCGCCGTTTGAACCGTTGTTGCGCAGCCCGGAACTGATGGCGCATGCGCAGAGAATGGGGGAGTATCTGCGCTACCGTAGCGCGCTGGGGCAGCGGCTGTCGGAACTGGCAATCCTGCTTACCGCGCGTCACTGGTCTCAGCCGGTTGAATGGGCTATTCATGCGCCAATCGCCAGGGAAAAAGGGATCGCTGCACAAGCGGTACGGGCGATTAATGAACAGCGTCCGCCAGAGGACCTGGCGACTGATGAATGGGTGGTTTACCATTTTTGCCAACAGTTGCATCAGCATAAAAAAGTCAGCGACGACATCTGGCAACAGGCAATCGACCTGTGGGGTGAAAAGGGCGTTGTCGATCTGATTGGCATCAACGGTTATTACAGCTTTCTTTCAATGATCATGAACGGTGCGCAGACGCCAGTACCCGACACCGGGGATTTTATTGTTCCAGCATAAATAATTCGTACGCATTCATTTCTATATCGCGTGTGAATGTAAAGATACAATTTTTATTGTCATCAGTAATATCATTTTTATGATATTGCGCAAGAACTCCTGTTTGCTATCTTAATTACGCTGAGGGTTATTATGTCTGAATTATTGAAAAAATTAAAGATTACACTGGCACTGGTAGCCTGTTCGGTAAGTTTTGCCGCAATGGCACAAGATAAATTATTAGTGGGTGTGGATACGGCGTTCGTTCCATTTGAATTTAAGCAAGGCGATAAATATGTCGGTTTTGATATCGATTTATGGGATGCCATTGCGAAAAAAATGAATGTCAGCTACGAATTACGTCCTATGGATTTCGGTGGCTTAATCCCGGGGTTGCAATCGCGCAATCTGGATGTGGCAATGGCCGGGATCACCATTACCGATGCCCGTAAACAGGTCGTTG
This sequence comes from Klebsiella indica, assembly GCF_005860775.1. Taxonomy (GTDB): domain Bacteria; phylum Pseudomonadota; class Gammaproteobacteria; order Enterobacterales; family Enterobacteriaceae; genus Klebsiella; species Klebsiella indica. Next base: position 4,178 of record NZ_VCHQ01000003.1, on the reverse strand, counting down.
ATTTCAGCCAGGGTTACTACGATGCGGATCTCTTAATGGCGGTAAAGATCGGTGATAATTCCATCACCAAATTCAGCGACCTGGTCGGCAAAAAAGTGGGGCTGAAGCAGGGCACCGCAGCCGCAAGTTTCATGAAATCTAAATATAAGGCCAACTATGTCGAATTCCCTAACATTGATAACGCCTATCTCGACTTGCAGGCAGGCAACCTTGATGCGGTAGTACACGACTCCCCTAACGTGCTGTACTACGTGAAAACCGCCGGTGACGGCAAGGTGAAATCGGTCGGGGAAACGGACAGCATTCTGCCGCAGCAATATGGTTTTGCAATGCAGAAAAACAGCAGTCTGACACCGAAAGTCGATGCCGCGTTACAGGCATTACGTGCGGATGGCACCTACAGAAAAATTTATTTCAAATGGTTTAACAAACAACCTAAATAACCCCCGTCAGGCCGGGTAACTCCGGCCTGAACCGAGAGTGAATAGACCGCATTATGAATTTCGAAACGAAATATATATGGGAATCGCTGCCACTGTTGTTACAGGGGCTTCAACTGACAATATTGATCTCAATGGTCGGTTTAGCAGGTGGTTTTATTATTGGCCTGCTGGCAGGAACCTGTCGAGCATTGGGAAACGGTATCGCGAAAACGCTTTCATTAATTTTCGTCGAACTGATTCGCGGCACGCCAATTATGGTTCAGGTAATGTTTATCTATTTTGCATTGCCAATGGTACTGCCTATTCGTATCGACCCTATTACGGCTGCAATTGTCACCATTATTATTAACTCTGGTGCGTATATTGCGGAAATCACACGCGGCGCGATTTTGTCCATCAATAAAGGGTTTAAAGAGGCCAGTCTGGCGATGGGATTATCTCAGCGCGCAACGCTGTGGTACGTGATTATGCCGCTGGCATTGCGTCGCATGATCCCTGCGCTGGGTAATCAGTGGATAATCAGCATCAAAGATACCTCGCTTTTTATTGTTATCGGCGTCGCGGAATTAACGCGTCAGGGTCAGGAGATCATTGCCGGGAACTTCCGTGCCCTTGAAGTCTGGACAGCAGTAGCCTTGATCTACCTTGCCGTCACCCTGTGCCTGAGTTTCCTGTTGAAGCAACTGGAGAAAAGGATACATATTTTATGAGCATGGTTGAATTTAGCGCGGTCGCTAAACATTTCGGCACCACGCAGGTACTGCACGATATCAATCTGAAAATTGATTCCGGTGAAGTGGTGGTTATTATCGGTCCTTCCGGTTCAGGAAAATCGACGCTGCTGCGTTGCATCAATAAACTGGAAGAGATCTCCTCCGGCACCTTGCTGGTTGCCGGGATGCACCTGACAGATCCCCACGTCAATGAGTGCGATATCCGCCGCGAAGCGGGGATGGTGTTTCAGCAATTTCACCTGTTTCCGCACCTGACGGCGCTGGAAAATGTGATGTTTGGGCCTATCCGCGTGCGTAAAATGAGTAAAGCGGTAGCCCGCGAACAGGCACTGACACTGCTGGATCGTGTTGGGCTGCGCGAACGAGCCGATCACTATCCTTCTGAGCTTTCTGGTGGCCAGCAGCAACGCGTGGCTATTGCCCGTGCGCTGGCGGTAAAACCGAAAATGATGCTGTTTGATGAGCCAACCTCTGCGCTCGACCCGGAGTTGCGCCATGAAGTATTGAAAGTGATGCGTTCACTGGCTGATGAGGGGATGACAATGGTCATTGTGACGCACGAGATTGGCTTTGCACGCGATGTGGCGTCACGGCTGATTTTTATTGATGGTGGAACCATTGCCGAAGACGGCCCGCCTGATATCCTGCTGAATGCCAGTAGCAATCTGCGCCTGAAAGAATTTTTACAGCACGTTTCCTGAACAGAAGTGAATTCATCGCATGAAAAAAATCGACATCAGTGGTTCCCTGTTTGAAATTGGCCTGCAACTTGGCGCATTTGGCCGTGAAGCCTGGCATCAGAAGCTGGCGCTCACGTCGCTGTGGCAAACGGTGATGACCATGCAGTCATCCGCTCAGACCCATGCAATGCGTGCTATGGTGCAGACGCATTACCCGCAAATCTGGCAGGAGCTGGAAGGGCTGGCGCAGGGGCTGGAGGCCACCATTGATCAGGTCTTTGCCTGGAACTGCCGTGGCGACCTGGTGCGCTCGACGTCGGATGGCTGTACAACGGTTGCCGGGATAAACGCCGCTGGCGAGCGGATTATTGCACATAACGAAGATGGTTTTCCCCAGTTACGTGATGACTGCTTGCTGGTCACCATTAATCCGGAGTGTGGTCTGAGTTTTACCAGTTTTGCCTACCCGGGTTCGATTTGCGGCCACACCTTTGCGGTGAATGAAAAAGGTATCGTTAACACGGTTAATAACATCCGTGCAGTGCATCGCCCGCAGGGATTGCCGCGCCAGATCCTGGCCCGTGCCTCACTGAATGCAAACACCCTCGACGAGGCCATCGCCATTCTAACCGGGCAGCCGCGCGCCGGGGCATTTCATCATATGCTGGGGCAGATGGGCGATACGCGGCTGTTCAGTGTTGAGGCCACAGGCCGAGGCTGTTCTGTTATGCCACTGACGACAGTGGCCGGACATGCCAACCATCTTGTGCATGCTGCTCTTGCTTACGTTGAGCAGGTAGTAACGGACAGCTCTGCGTCGCGTCAGCTACGTCTGGCGCAGTGGATGGAGAATCACCACCCGTTTGACGCCACAGCGGCAAAAGGCATTCTCTCTGATAAACATGATGCCGTGTTGCCTATTTACCGGCTGGCTGCCGACGATCCGGATGATGAGAACACCCTCGCCACGGCAGTTTTCACCCTCGATGCAAACCATGTCAGGTGGCAAATTTTCGGTATTAATCGCGACGCTGCCGAATCACAGGGGGAAGTGCGTTAAGGTGATAGCTTGATGCTGCAGTGATAATTGATTAAGAAGGGGTTATGCTATGCAGATAGTTAAAGATTTCTATCTTGAATAAAATTTATGGGTAAAAAAAGTATCCAACTTTTCACGTTCAAATGCAGGAGTCGGTCGTAAACGCAGTTCAAATAAGTCAGAAAGTCCATAAGGTGCAGTGATATCGAGACCTTCCTTCCCCAATCTGACAGCTACGGCAGTAGCTGTTTCAGGCCAATACAGTAAAGCATTTCCCGTTGAGGTATAGGGCTGGTCACCATTACGTTGATGCATTCTGGCTTGATTCTTCACCGACCAGTCGAACGAAGGTAATTGTTGCCTAAGCCTTTCTTCCAGCTAGCGATCATGGTCTGGACTACAGTGCTCACAGTCAAACCAGACGACATCTACATCACCAGAAAACGGACTTAGCCCATATCCATGTAAGTAATCCCAAACAGCATCTCGTACAAATCCTGCCCCAATCCAACCATCATTGAGTTCCAGAGCTCGAACTGTATATAGGATCTTCATTCTTACAGGGTCATCTGACAATATTTTCTGCAATGACGTTTGATATTCCATTTGTACCCTCTACTGGAAACAGTTTAAGCGTACACCGAGGGCCGTATTGACGGGGATGTGTTATTCCGTTGGCAGTGCGACGCGCCAGGGGAGCAGTTCATTCACCCGGTTTATCGGCCAGTCAGCAATGACGTCAAGGACATAGCGAAGGTAGCTTTCCGGCTCCACGCCGTTCAGTTTGCACGTCCCGATCAGGCTGTACAGCAACGCTCCGCGCTCACCACCATGATCAGAGCCGAAGAACAGGTAGTTTTTACGACCCAGACTGACCATTCGCAGAGCATTCTCCGCGATGTTGTTATGTGTGCCTTGCAAGGCACGATCTTTCCGTCGGTGAAAGTCCGACCCGGCTAACTCTCGCTCCGGCCGGAAGTACAGGGGGCGGTCCAGGAGGTAACAAATGGGCTGAAGCTCTCCCTGAAACGGCTTCTTAAGGAAGTCAACGGGTTATGCGGGCCGTAACGTGAGTGAACACTGAGCAGGCCTCGAAATGCCGTCGTGGGTGCCGACACGCCATAATAACGGGGAAGGCCGACGATGACCGAGAAGAGAGTGAGAAAAGCACCGGTCATACCCACCGGGGTAGTGGTGACAGCACGCATAACGATTGATCGATCGTGCAACAAGGGAAGTCCATAACGATGTTCGTCCGGCAGACGGGCAACGACGCCTCGTG
>NZ_VCHQ01000029.1 GCF_005860775.1 Klebsiella indica | reverse complement strand
CATCCTCTCAGACCAGCTAGGGATCGTCGCCTTGGTGAGCCGTTACCTCACCAACAAGCTAATCCCATCTGGGCACATCCGATGGCAAGAGGCCCTAAGGTCCCCCTCTTTGGTCTTGCGACGTTATGCGGTATTAGCTACCGTTTCCAGTAGTTATCCCCCTCCATCGGGCAGTTTCCCAGACATTACTCACCCGTCCGCCACTCGTCACCCGAGAGCAAGCTCTCTGTGCTACCGTTCGACTTGCATGTGTTAGGCCTGCCGCCAGCGTTCAATCTGAGCCATGATCAAACTCTTCAATTTAAGTTTGATGCTCGTGAATTAAACTTCGTAATGAATTACGTGTTCACTCAGAGACTTGGTATTCATTTATTGTCCGAAGACATTAAGAATCCATGTCACTTTGAGTGCCCACACAGATTGTCTGATAAATTGTTAAAGAGCAGTTGCGACGCGCTTCAGCGCTCTGTCGCGAGGTGGCGTATTATACGCTTTCCTCATTCAGAGTCAAGCGTTAATTTTTGCTTTTCCCTGTCGGCTTTTACGGTGACTTTTCACCGCTTAACCCCGCTGACCCGGCGGCTTGCGTGCCGTTGTTCCGTGTCAGTGGAGGCGCATTATAGGGAGTAATTCCGGTGTGACAAGGGGTAATTGCAAAAAACTTTCCAACTGTCTCTTTTTTCATCATTTTACTGTGTAATATGACAAAAACCGTTATTTTGCCGTTTTAACCAACCAGGTAAGCCGCCAGATGGCATACTGGCAGAGTCGAAAAGAAAGGAACTGCATTTATGTCTTTAAGCGCACAGCAACTGGCGGCACAAAAAAATATCTCCTGGGTTTTAGCGGAGAAACTGGCTCAAAAAATACTGACCGGTGAATATCAGCCAGAAAGCATTCTTCCGGGAGAGATGGAATTAGGCGAACAGTTTGGTGTAAGCCGTACCGCTGTGCGTGAAGCGGTTAAGACACTGGCAGCAAAAGGAATGCTTCTGCCACGCCCACGCATCGGAACCCGGGTTATGCCCCGCAGCAGTTGGAACTTTCTCGACAAAGAGTTACTGTCATGGTGGCTCACAGAAGATAACTTTGCAGAGGTTGTGAACCATTTTCTCATTATGCGCAGCAGCCTGGAGCCTCAGGCCTGCTTTCTGGCGGCAGCATCAGGCACTTCAGAACAAAAAGCGCAGCTCAATACCTTAATGGAGGAGATGGTTGAACTGAAAAGAAATTTTCAGCGTGAACGCTGGATTGACGTCGATATGGCCTGGCATGAACACATATATGAAATGAGCGGAAACCCTTTCCTGACCTCTTTCGCCTCCTTATTCCATTCGGTCTATCATACCTATTTCACGTCGATTACTCAGAATGAAGTAGTAAAGCTGGATCTTCATCAAGCAATAGTTGACGCAATTCTGGACAACGACGGTCCACGAGCATTTAACGCTTGCCAGGCGTTATTGAGCGCACCACCCCATTCAGGCAAATAACAAGGGCATCGAATGACCGGAAAAAAAGGGCACAGTATGGCCGGGCTGCCGTGGATTGCAGCAATGGCCTTTTTTATGCAGGCGCTGGACGCCACCATTCTGAATACCGCCCTCCCGGCTATCGCCCACAGTCTCAACCACTCTCCACTAGCGATGCAATCAGCTATCATCAGCTATACACTTACCGTAGCCATGCTTATTCCGATCAGCGGCTGGCTGGCCGACCGCTTCGGCACACGGAAAGTGTTTATCATCGCCGTGAGTCTGTTTATTCTGGGTTCGCTTGCCTGCGCCCTGTCGGGTTCACTGATGGAGCTGGTCATCTTCCGTGTCATTCAAGGCATCGGCGGAGCGATGATGATGCCGGTGGCGAGGCTGGCATTATTGCGCGCTTATCCACGTAGTGAATTACTGCCGGTATTAAACTTCGTTACGATGCCCGGACTGGTCGGCCCGATACTCGGACCGGTACTCGGTGGCGTCCTGGTCACCTGGGCCAGTTGGCACTGGATTTTCCTGATCAATATTCCCATTGGCATTATCGGGATTATTTACGCCCGCAAATATATGCCGGATTTCACCACCCCCAGACGCCGTTTTGATTTGTCAGGCTTTCTGCTATTTGGCTTCAGTCTGGTGCTGTTTTCCAGCGGAATAGAACTGTTTGGCGAAAAGCTCGTTGCGACATGGATTGCCCTGGTTATCCTTGCCTTGAGTATTGTTTTACTGGTGATCTATATTCGCCACGCGCGCCATCATCCCACACCGCTCATTTCGCTTTCTTTATTTAAAACACATACGTTTTCCGTAGGCATTGCGGGGAATCTGGCCACCCGCCTCGGCACCGGGTGCGTTCCGTTCCTGATGCCTCTGATGCTACAGGTCGGCTTTGGCTATCCGGCGATTATCGCGGGCTGCATGATAGCGCCTACGGCTATCGGTTCAATTATCGCGAAATCAACCGTCACGCAGATTCTTCGCTGGTTTGGCTACCGGAAAACGCTGGTTGGGGTCACGGTATTTATCGGACTGATGATTTCTCAGTTTTCACTGCAATCACCGGATATGGCGCTCTGGATGCTGCTATTACCGCTATTTGTACTGGGAATGGCGATGTCCACTCAGTTCACAGCAATGAATACCATCACTCTCGCAGATTTGACCGATGAAAACGCCAGCAGCGGTAACAGTATGCTGGCGGTTACCCAACAACTCTCCATCAGCCTCGGTGTCGCCATAAGCGCAGCAGTACTACGCTTTTATCAAGGATTCGATAGTGCAAATACTATTGAACAGTTTCACTACACCTTTATTACCATGGGGGCGATCACCGTGGTATCGGCGCTGGTATTTACCTTATTAAGCGCGAAGGATGGCCGTAATCTGATTAAGGAGCGGCACAAGCATTAGGCTGAGCCGCGAATCACCAGTTCCGGCGTCAATTGGACACGCTGTTGTTTTTGTTCTGGCTCGGCCATACGGTGGATTAGCACATCAATGGCCAGTTCGCCCAGTTCATCTTTCGGCTGATGAATGGTGGTCAGCGGTGGCGTCATGTAGCGCGCCAGTTCAATATCGTCATAGCCCACCAGCGCCATATCCTGCGGAATATGCAATCCTCGCTGATAAAGGGCCTGATAGGCGCCCACCGCCATAGCGTCGTTACCGACAAATACCGCCTGCGGTCGCTCAGGCAGATCCAACAGCTTCTGCATGGCGCTAAACCCACCGCCAAATTCAAAATCGCTGCTAATCACATATCCTTCAGGTACAACTAACCCGGCGCGGGCCATCGCGGAGTGATAGCCTTCCAGACGTAGCCGCGACGGCGTTTTATCCAGCGGCCCGGCAATGCAGGCGATCCTTATATAACCTTGATCAATCAGATACTGCGTCGCCATATCGCCTCCCAGCAGAGAGTTATCCTGAATCAGGTCGCTATCGCCGTCGAATGGTGCCCAGTCCATCATTACTGTCGGTACAGAAGGATAGCGCTGCATAATCTCCGGGGAAGGTTGGTGAGTTTCAGTGCACAACAGCAGTAAACCATCGACGCGCTTTTGCATCAGCGTTTCCAGATTGCGGTTCATACGCTGCTCATCGCCTTCGGTATTACACAGCACGAGACTGTATCCGCGTTCAAAACAGCTACGCTCCACGCCGCGTACCAGCTCCGAGTAAAAGGGATTGGTACTGGCGGTAATGAGCATGCCTATGGTGCGAGTTTGATTTAATTTGAGGCTGCGCGCCAACGCAGAGGGCGCATAATTCAGGCTCTTAATCGCAGCATTAACTTTAGCGGTAATGGCGTCGCTGACGAAGCGATCTTTGTTGATGACATGAGAAACCGTCGAAGTGGAAACGCCCGCAATGCGGGCTACATCCTTCATGGTGGCCAAGCGTTACCCCTGTTGACGTAAAAATTCGTCTATCTCTTCTCGCCATGGCACGGAGGGCTGGGCGCCTTTACGGGTGACCGCGATCGCCGCGGCAGCATGGGCAAAACGAATCGCTTCAGACAGTACGCTGCCTTCAAGTAACGCGGTAACCAGGGCACCGTTAAAAGTATCGCCAGCGGCAATGGTATCAACTACCTGCACGTTAAAGCCAGGAACCCGGCGACTTTCACCGTCGCTGCTGGCCCAGACGCCACGGCTGCCAAGCGTAATAATCACTGTACCGATACCTTTATCATGGAGCACATTCGCCGCTTTTGCCGCATCATCGTCATTTTCCACTCGAACACCGGTCAGTTTTTCCGCTTCGGTCTCGTTAGGGGTAATAATATCCACCAGCGCTAACAGTTCATCAGGCAGTTCAGGGGCTGGAGCAGGATTGAGTATCACTAAAGTCTGATTCTGGTGTGCGATTTTCGCCGCCGCCAGTACGCTTTCCAACGGTGATTCCAGTTGCATCAGCAATGCCTGTGCGCCGGCGATACGATCTTTTTCTGCCTCAACCTGAGCAACGGAGAGCGCAGCATTAGCGCCGGCATGAATACCAATAGTATTTTCGCCTTCAGCGTTCACAAAAATCAGCGCCACGCCAGTTGATTCACCGGCAACGGCTCTGACTGGCGCGACATCGATGTTATCGCTTTTCATCTGGCGACAAATACGTTCGCCAATATCGTCATCGCCGGTACAGGCAATAAAGGAGATATTTGCTCCGCTACGCCCGGCAGCAACAGCCTGGTTTGCACCTTTACCGCCAAAGGCGACCTGATAATGATGACCAGTGACCGTTTCCCCCGGTGTAGGGAAATCGTCGAGGTTGAGGATATGATCGACGTTGATACTGCCAAGGACGACAAGTCTGCCTGCGGTTTTCATAATCAATATTCCCGGGAAGCGCGCCACCGGAACCCGGTGGCGCATGCCCTGCTTTTCTTTATTATGTTGTCCCTCGGACTGTCACCAGCCCGAATAACACATTATTGCTTAATGACCAGTTTCAACTCAACCGGGTAGCTGGCATCCACTTTTTCGCCCTTCAGCACTTTATCGGCAATCTCAACACCCTTCACGCCGATCTGTTCCGGTAACTGGGCGATGGTCGCAGCCAGTTTGCCACTTTTTACCGCTTTCTCGCCATCCGCAGTACCATCAAATCCAACAACCATCACATCAGATCTACCCGCAGTTTGCAGCGCACGCAGGGCGCCCAGCGCCATCTCATCATTCTGGGCAAATACCGCCTGCACATCCGGATGCGCCGTCAGCAGGTTTTGCATAACGTTCAGGCCCTTAGTACGGTCAAAATCTGCCGGTTGGCTGGCCAGAACGTTAAATTTATGCGCAGCAACGGCCTGCCGGAAACCTTCTCCACGTTCGCGTGCCGCAGATGTCCCCGCAATCCCCTGTAATTCAATGATTTTCGCTTTGTCGCCAAGTTTCTTCGCGATATAGTCACCGGCCATTTTGCCACCAAGCACGTTATCGGAAGCAATATGGCTAACCACTTCGCCTTTTGATGCCTGGCGGTCGAGAGTGATGACCGGAATTTTGGCCTGGTTCGCCAGCTTCACAGCGTTGCCAACCGCATCAGAATCCGTTGGGTTAATCAGCAGCAATTTCGTGCCGCGAACGGTTAAATCCTGAACGTTGGCCAGTTCTTTTGCCGGGTTGTTCTGCGAATCCAGCACCACCAGGTTATACCCCAGTTTGTCAGCTTCTTTTTGCGCGCCATCTTTCAGCGAGACGAAGAACGGATTGTTAAGCGTAGAGATAACCAGAGCGATGGTATCTTTGGCCATCGCGTTTGCGCTAATGGTCGCACTTAACGCGACAGCAGAGACCAGGGTCGCCAGTTTTTTCATATTCATAGTTAAGATGTCCTGTAGAGTTCTCAGTTACTGCTTCTTGTTATCTACCAGTACCGCCAGCAAAATGACCACCGCTTTCACGATCATCTGGTAATAGGATGAAACACCTAATAAATTCAGGCCGTTGTTCAGAAAACCAAGGATCAACGCCCCAATTAACGTGCCGACAATACGGCCTTTACCGCCAGAAAGACTGGTACCGCCGAGCACAACCGCAGCTATCGCATCCAGTTCATAACCGGTGCCCGCCGTCGGTTGCGCGGAAGAGAGACGAGCGACTTCAATAATTCCGGCCAGCGAGGCGGTCATGCCGCATAAAGAATAGACGATGATTTTGACTTTATTGACGCTGATGCCGGAAAGGCGCGTTGCTGCCTCATTACCGCCAAGCGCGTAAATATAACGACCGAGACGAGTCTGGTGCAGCATGTACCAGGCGGCGATAAAAACAATCGCCATAATCCACACCGGGGTTGGAATGCCAAGCGGGCGGCCAATCCCGAACCAGCCAAACAGATCGGCATTGTCGGTAAAGCCGGTATTTACCGGGCTACCATCGGTATAAACCATGGTCACACCGCGCAACAGCAGCATCATCACCAGCGTGGCGATAAATGCCTGGACTCGCCCTTTCGCCACAATCACGCCTGTGACTGCGCCGATGGCCGCGCCTAATGCCAGCGCAGCGACAACAGCCACCAGCGCGTTCACCTCAATCCCGACAATTGATGCGGCTACCGCCCCGGTAAGCGCCAGCAGGGAACCGACGGACAGGTCGATACCTGATGTCAGAATAACCAGCGTCATTCCCACCGCCATAATGGCGTTAACTGACGTTTGTTGCAGAATATTGAACAAGTTATTCACGGTAAAAAAGTTGGGGCTCATGGTGGAAACAATCGCGATCAGCACCAACAGGGCAATCAACGATTTTTGCTCCATCAGCCACGCTTTTGTGAAATAGCGACGACCAGAAACAGCCGGGTTATTCATCTTTTTTACTCCTGATTCACTCGGTTAAGCTTGCCCACGGCGGCAGCCATCAATACTTCCTGAGTGGCCTGCTCGCGTCTGAATTCACCGCCGAGATGCCCTTCATGCATCACGATGATGCGATCGCTCATACCCAGCACTTCTGGCATCTCCGAAGAGACCAGAATGATGCTCAGCCCTTCAGCTTTAAACTGGTTAATCAGTTGATATATTTCTTTTTTCGCGCCCACATCCACACCGCGAGTCGGCTCGTCGAGGATCAACACCTTCGGGCGGGTCATCAGCCCACGAGCTATCGCGACCTTCTGCTGGTTACCACCAGAAAGCAGTCCAATGGACTGCTCCATCGAGGGCGTTTTTACATTAAACAAACGGATAAAATCACTCACCGCCTGCTGTTCATCTTTGTGTTTGAGGCTCCCCCCACTGCGGCTGAAGTAACGCAGTGCGGTGAGGGACATATTTTCTTTGACCGACATGCCCAACACTAAGCCATCGCGCTTACGGTCTTCAGAAATGTAGACAATACCGTTCGCCAGGCCATCCTGCGGAGAACGAGTCACCACTTCGCGCCCATCAAGCGTGACCGAACCGCTGCTGCGTGGCAGAGCGCCGTACAGCACCTTCATCAGTTCAGTACGCCCCGCGCCCATCAGCCCGGCAACGCCAAGAATCTCGCCCTGATGCAACGTAAAGGAGATGTTTTCCACACCCGAACCACACAGGTTATCAACCTTCAGACGAACCGCACCTGGCGCTTTATCCAGATGCGGATACTGATCTTCCAGCTTGCGACCCACCATCATCTCAATCAGCAGATCTTCATTCAGACTGGCGACTTCGCGCTCGGCGATAAACTGCCCGTCGCGGAAAACCGTAACATCATCGCAAATCTCAAAGATCTCTTTCATACGGTGGGAAATATAGACAATACCGCGGCCCTGCGATTTCAGTTCACGGATCACACGGAACAGGGATTCGGTCTCGGTATCGGTCAGGGCGTCGGTCGGTTCATCCATAATGATGACCTTCGACTCGAAACTGAGTACTTTAGCGATCTCCACCATTTGTTGATCGCCGATTGACAGATCGCCCACCAGCTTTTGGCTATTGAAGCGTAAATTCAGCTTCGTCAGCAGCTTGTCGGCTTCGGCATACATCATTTTCCAGTCGATTTTGCCAAAGCGATTGACGAACTCTCGACCGAGGAAAATATTCTCAGCAATCGTCAGTTGCGGGATAAGATTAAGCTCCTGATGAATGATGCCGATACCGGCTTCCTGAGAGAATTTGGGGCCGTTAAACGTGGTCTCTTTCCCCAACCACAACAACGAGCCCGCGTCGCGGGAGTAGATACCGGTCAGCACCTTCATCATGGTGGACTTACCGGCGCCATTCTCCCCGACCAGCGCCATCACGCGCCCTGGATAAACGTTTAGCGAAGCGCCGGAAAGCGCCTTGACGCCAGGAAAGGCTTTATCGATGCCTTTTAATTGCAATAAGGCTTCCATATTAACGGCCTCAGAACGTGACGCCGGCGCAGAGAATAATGTTCGCATACGGGGAACACTCCCCGCTGCGAATCACCGCCTGACTATCCGCGGTTTCTTTTTTGAACTGCTCATGACTGGTGTAACGAATTTCAATGGTGTTTCCCTGGTGTTGCTGCAGTTGCTCAAGATGGCTGAGCAACGTTGCGTGGAGCTGCGGATTAAGCGTTTTAATCTCTTCCGCGAGGATAGCCGCTTCAACCTGCATTTCGCTCGTCACAACCTCCAGAACCTGCATAAAGGAAGGCACCCCGTGAGTTAATGCCATATCAATACGCGCGCTGCTGCCGGGAATGGGTAACCCGGCGTCACAAACCACCAGCGTATCGGTATGACCCAGACGGGAAATGACCGACGAAATATCAGCATTAAGCACGACACCTTTTTTCATTTTCTCTTTTACTCCACGAGCGAAACGTTTCGCTGAGGTAAGTATGAGCACGACAAAAACAAAAAACCATCAGCAAGTGTGAGAATTGTGATCGCTATCGAAACGTTTCGCACACGGGAGAAAAGAAAGAGGGAACAGTTCAAATAAACAAAAACCCTTCATGAAGAAGGGTTTTAACTAATCAGATCTCAACCTGGGTTCCGAGCTCAATAACCCGATTAGGCGGAATTTCGAACTGGTCAGGCGCCCGCAGGGCGTTGCGCTGCAGCAGAAGATACAGTTTGCCGCGCAGACGCAGATACCAGGGGCGTTTGCCGATGATCAGCGATTCATGCGACATAAAGAAGGAGGTCTCCATCATCCGGCAGCTCAAACCTTCCAGCCCGCAACGGTGGAAAACCTCTTCGACGTTCGGCGTTTCGCGCCAGCCGTAGCTGGCAACCACCCGCCAGAATGAAGGCGACATTTGCTCGATCTGTACGCGGCGAACGTTATGCACGTATGGCGCATCTTCGGTACGCAGCGTCAGCAGAATGACTCGCTCATGCAGCACCTTGTTATGCTTCAGATTATGCAACAGGGCAAAAGGAATCACGTTCAGCGCCCGGGACATGTACACCGCGGTGCCGGGTACGCGCACCGGCGGCGATTTCTCAAGAGATGAGATCATCGCTTCCAGAGAATTACCATGCTCATGCATCCGGCGCAGCAGGCGAAAACGCTCGCTCTTCCAGGTGGTCATGATGATGAACATGATTAAACCAAGCGTCAGTGGCAGCCAGCCGCCGGAGACTATTTTATCCAGGTTGGCCGAGAACAGCGGGACATCAATGCACATAAAGGCCAGCAGCAACAGCGCCACAACAAACTTATTCCAGAGCCAGTTTTGCCGCGCCACCGTCGTGAACAGAATGGTGGTCAGCACCATCGTCCCGGTAACCGCAATACCGTATGCGGCAGCCAAATTCGACGAATGCTCAAAATTAACAATAACAATAACCACCGAGATATAGAGCAGCCAGTTGATAAACGGGATATAAATCTGGCCCGACTCCATTTCCGATGTATGAATAATACGCATCGGCGACAGGTATCCCAGGCGCACCGCCTGGCGAGTCAGCGAGAAGACCCCGGAGATAACCGCCTGAGAGGCGATAACCGTCGCCAGGGTGGCGATAATCAGCATCGGAATCAATGCCCACTCCGGCGCCAGCAGGAAAAACGGGTTTTTAATCGCTTCCGGGTGTTTTAACAACAGAGCGCCCTGGCCAAAATAGTTTAGCACCAGAGAAGGTAACACCACCGAAAACCACGCCAGGCGAATAGGTAATTTACCGAAATGCCCCATATCGGCATAAAGCGCCTCCACACCGGTAATCGACAGAACCACCGCGCCCAACGCCACAAAGGAGACAGTTTTATATTCGAGGAAGAAGTGAACCGCCCAGTAGGGGTTCAGCGCCTGCAGAACGACCGGATTAGCAAAGATGCTACGCGCGCCAAGCACTGCCAGCAGCAGGAACCAGATTAGCATGATCGGCGCGAACAGCTTGCCCACCATACTGGTGCCGTGTTTTTGAATAACAAACAGCAGCGTCAGGACGATAATGGATATGGGGACAACCCAGGTATCCAGATCCGGGGCGATAATTTCCAGCCCCTCTATCGCCGACATCACAGAGATAGCAGGAGTAATCACCACCTCACCATAAAAAAAACTCCCACCGATAAGCCCGAGGATCACCAGAACGGATGTCGTTCGGGCAGACGTATTTCGTCCCGCCAAAGACATTAACGTCAGTATTCCACCTTCACCGGCATTATCCGCCCGCATAACGAAGGTAATATATTTGAGCGATACGGTGAGAATTAATAGCCAGAAAATGAGCGACAGGAAGCCAAAAACAGCATCATGCTCCACGCCGAAGCCAAACTGACCAGACAGACATTCACGAAGTGTATACAGTGGGCTGGTACCGATATCGCCGTATACCACGCCGATTGCCGCCAGCGTTATTGCCGGCAACGATTGCTTATTATCAGAGCTCATAGACTAGTCTTTTCGTTTATACACAGCACTGTTCAGGCTGCCTCTGCGTTAGCTGCGCTCAGAAACCCGAGGTCATCTTTATGACGCTCCGAAGAATTCATCCCTTGCCGCCTTGACGCATCCTGAACAATTTTGTGTATATCAAACAGATGTGTTCCTGATCCCTTGGCCCACAAAAAGCGCACAGTATGCACGATTATTTACTGAATCGTACCCCTAACCGACATCATCTTAACCTGAAGCAAAGAAAATAAATGGATTCTTCGGTCTATTACCACCCCTGATCAAGCATCTATACTCGACTCAACAACGACATCCTGAAAAGCACGCAACTCAATTATGGCTCAATCACATTTACTGGCAGAAAGAATTTCCCGTCTCAGCGCCGCTCTTGAAAATGGACTCTTTGAACGCAGCCATGCAATACGGCTTTGCCTGCTTGCTGCGCTAAGCGGCGAGAGCGTTTTTCTGCTGGGCCCGCCGGGTATCGCCAAAAGCCTGATAGCCCGTCGCCTCAAGTTTGCTTTTCAGCAAGCCCGCGCGTTTGAATATCTGATGACCCGCTTCTCGACGCCGGAAGAAGTCTTTGGCCCGCTCTCCATCCAGGCGCTGAAAGATGAAGGCCGCTACGAACGTTTAACCACGGGGTACCTGCCGGAAGCCGAAATTGTTTTTCTCGATGAAATCTGGAAAGCCGGTCCGGCGATCCTTAACACGCTGCTTACGGCGATAAACGAACGTCATTTCCGCAATGGCGCGACCGAGAAAAAAATCCCCATGCGCCTGCTGGTGGCGGCATCGAACGAATTACCTGAAGCAGACAACAGCCTCGAAGCTCTCTACGATCGTCTGCTCATCCGTTTGTGGCTCGATAAGGTACAGGACAAAACCAACTTCCGTTCAATGCTGATAAGCCAGCAGGATGAGAACAACAATCCCGTTCCGGCTAATTTGCAGGTCTGCGACGAAGAGTTCCGGCAGTGGCAACAGGATATCGGCAACGTCAAGCTACCGGACAGCGTTTTTGAACTGATTTTCCAGCTGCGCCAGCAACTGGATACGCTGCCAAATGCGCCTTACGTTTCAGATCGTCGCTGGAAAAAAGCCATCCGCCTGCTGCAGGCCAGCGCCTACTTTAGCGGCCGCGATGCGATTGCGCCTGTCGACCTGATCCTGTTAAAAGATTGCCTGTGGCACAATATTGAAACCATGAATCTGATGTCCGCGCAGCTGGAAACCTTAATGACCAGCCACGCCTGGCAGCAGCAGGCGATGCTTACCCGACTGGGGGCGATTCTCCAAAGGCGTATTCAGCTTCAGCAACAGCACAGCGACAAAACCGCGCTGAAGGTAACGCGCCTGGGCGGAATGTTTAGCCGTAAACCCCATTATGAACTGCCTGCGTCTGTGCAGGATGCCACCTTAACGCTGCTCCTCCAGCAGCCGCTCAAACTACACGATCTGGACGTTATTCATATTACATTTGTCCGTGACGAGCTATCCCATTGGCTGGAAAAAGGCGGTGAGATCCGCGGTAAACTCAACGGTATTGGTTTTGCCCAGCCGTTGAATATGGATGTCGATACCAGCCAGCACCTCGTCGTACGCGATGTCAGTTTACAGGGGTCGCGTCTCTCTCTGCCCGGCAGCGAATCGCAGGAAAATATGCCGACCGAAATCAGGCAGCAGTTAGAAGCACTGGATGACGAGTGGCATCAACAGCATCACCGATTCAGTGAACAACAAAAGTGTCTGTTTATTCCCGGTGAGTGGCTGGGGCGAATTGAAGCCAGCCTGCAGGACGTCGGGACGCAGATTAAACAGGCGCGCCAGTCATGACGCTGGACATGCTGAATGTCATGCTGGCAGTCGGCGAAGAGGGAATGATCGATGAGATGCTGCTGGCGCTGCTGGCGGCACCTCAGTTAGCCGTTTTCTTTGAAAAATTTCCTCGGCTTAAAAATATCATCGCGGACGACATTCCCCGCTGGCGTGAAACGATTAAATCGCGGCTAAAAGAAACTCACATTCCCGCCGAACTGGATGCGGAAGTTCAGCGTTATCAACAATCTCAACGGCTTTCCACCTCGCAGTTCATCGTCCAGCTCCCGCAAATCCTGAACCAACTGGACAAGCTTCACTCCCCTTTTGCCGCCCAGGCGCAGCAACTGGTGGCGAACAACCCCACGTTTACCCCGTCATTACATACGCTCTTTCTCCAGCGCTGGCGTCTGAGTCTGGTGGTGCAGGCAACCTCTCTCAATCAGCAGTTGCTGGATGAAGAGCGCGAGCAACTGCTAAGCGAAGTTCAGGAACGAATGACCCTCAGC
Source organism: Klebsiella indica (assembly GCF_005860775.1). Classification (GTDB taxonomy): domain Bacteria; phylum Pseudomonadota; class Gammaproteobacteria; order Enterobacterales; family Enterobacteriaceae; genus Klebsiella; species Klebsiella indica. The sequence goes on along the minus strand of NZ_VCHQ01000029.1, from coordinate 37,322 downwards.
GGACAACTGGAGCCGGTGCTGGTGGAAAATGATAACGCCGCCGGACATCTGTGGGATATGAGCGCCGGAGAACTGAAGCGTGGGGATTATCAGTTGATCGTTCGCTATGGTGATTTTTTAACTCAACAACCTGAACTCATGCAGTTGGCCGAGCAATTGGGTCGCGCACGTGAAGCGAAAATGGTGCCCAAAAAAGATGCGCCGATGGAAACTTTCCGCCGTCTGGTACGCGAGCCAGCCACCGTGCCAGAGCAGATCGACGGACTTCAGCAGAGCGATGATATTCTGCGTTTGCTGCCGCCGGAGCTGGCGACGCTTGGCATTACCGAACTGGAATTTGAGTTCTACCGTAAGCTGGTGGAAAAGCAACTGCTGACCTATCGACTACACGGCGATGCATGGAAGGAAAAAATCACCGAGCGCCCGGTCACTCGCCAGGACGTCGATGAACAACCGCGCGGACCGTTTATCGTCTGCGTCGATACCTCCGGTTCTATGGGAGGGTTTAATGAACAGTGCGCGAAAGCGTTTTGCCTGGCGCTGATGCGCGTTGCGCTGGCGGATAACCGCCGCTGCTTTATTATGCTGTTTTCCAGCGAAGTAGTGCATTACGAACTCACCAGCCCGCAGGGCCTGGAACAGGCGATCCGCTTTTTAAGCCAGCGTTTTCGGGGGGGTACTGATCTGGCCAGTTGCTTGCGGGCCATTATTGAGCGAATGCAAAACCCGCAATGGGTGGACGCTGATGCGGTAGTCATTTCCGATTTTATCGCCCAGCGCTTGCCGGATGAGGTAATCAATAAAGTGGGAGAGCTACAGCGTAAATATCAGCACCGTTTCCATGCGGTTGCGATGTCAGTACACGGTAAGCCCGGCATTATGCGCATTTTCGACCATATCTGGCGCTTTGATACCGGGTTACGCAGCCGCCTGTTGCGACGCTGGCGACGTTAAGCCGTCATTAAAGAAGCGCGGTAACGCTTTGACGAACCTGCTGCGGCCATACGCCGCACTGGACCTGACCAATATGCTCAAGCTGCAGAAGCAGCATGGTCAGGCGAGACTGGCCAATGCCGCCGCCGATAGTCTGCGGCATTTCTCCGCGCAGTAGCGCCTGATGCCAGTCCAGCAGCAGGCGATCCTCATCACCGGTGATGGCAAGCTGGAGTTTCAGCGCCTCAGCATCCACGCGAATCCCCATGGAAGAGAGTTCGAATGCATCTTCCAGAACCGGGTTCCACACCAGAATATCACCGTTCAGACCAGCAAAACCTTCCGTCGTCGGCGTACTCCAGTCATCATAATCCGGCGCGCGAACGTCGTGACGCTTGCCGTCAGACAGCTTACCGCCAATCCCCATCAGGAATACCGCCCCAAGCTCTTTGGCGATTGCCCGCTCGCGGCCCTTAGCGTCAAGCTCCGGGTAGCGGCTTAAAAGCTCCTGGCTATGGACAAACTGGATCGTCTCCGGCAGAAACGGCTTGAGGCCAAATTCTTTACTGACGGCGTCTTCGGTAGCTTTGATCCCGGCATAGATCGCGGCAACGGTTGATTTCAACGTTCCGCAGTGGCGTTCTTCGTCGCCCATTACGCGCTCCCAGTCCCACTGATCAACGTAAACGGAATGGATGGCGGTTAACCGGTCTTCATCGGGGCGAAGGGCTTTCATGTGCGTGTACAGCCCTTCTCCCGCACTGAAATCATGTTGTCCCAGGGTTTGACGCTTCCACTTCGCCAGTGAATGAACCACTTCAAACCGGGCATCTGGCAGCGTTTTCACTTTCACCTGCACCGCTTTCTCGCAACCAGAAAGGTTATCCTGGGTCCCGTCTCCCACACGGCTTAAGATTGGCGCCTGGACTTCAATCAGGCCGAGCTTCTCTTCAAGCTGACGGGAAAAGTGAGACTTAACGAAACTAATCTGTCGTTGTTTGGCGATATATGCGGTTTTCATTATTTATAACTCCTGCGTCCTGTTGCCACTGATTAAGCAACAAAAGCGCGATACAATTCAATAATCCAACAACAAAAAGGTCATCATAGTTTTAATCCATTAAAATATAGCGCTAAAATAGAGTGATCCATCAAACTTCATAAGAAAAAGCTATGGAAAATTATCAGATCGACAATCTGGATCGCGGCATCCTCGAAGCCTTAATGGCCAACGCGCGCACTGCCTATGCAGAACTGGCAAAACAGTTTGGCGTCAGTCCAGGAACCATTCACGTCCGGGTAGAGAAAATGAAGCAGGCGGGGATCATTACCGGCGCCCGTATAGATGTCAGTCCAAAACAGCTGGGTTACGACGTGGGTTGCTTTATCGGTATCATTCTGAAGAGCGCGAAAGATTATCCTTCCGCCCTGGCAAAACTGAATAGCCTGGATGAAGTAACGGAAGCGTATTACACCACCGGCCACTACAGCATCTTTATAAAAGTGATGTGCCGATCGATCGATGCCCTTCAGCATGTACTTATCAACAAGATCCAAACAATTGATGAAATTCAGTCCACTGAAACATTGATCGTCCTGCAGAACCCGATTATGCGTACCATTCGCCCCTGATCGGGCCTTTTAATCCCACATTTTTCCACAGGTAGATCCCAACTCTCACACAGCGTACAATACGCCACTCTGAATAGTTGAGGGGCGATCATGGCAGACATTACTCTTATCAGCGGTAGCACCCTGGGTAGTGCGGAATATGTATCAGAACATCTGGCGGAAAAGCTTGAAGAGGCTGGTCACAACACGACTATTCAGCACGGTCCATTGATTGAGGATCTGCAAGCAGAAGGGATCTGGCTGGTTATCTCTTCAACCCACGGGGCTGGCGATATTCCCGATAACCTGGTGCCATTTTACGAAGCGTTACTGGAGAAGCAGGTCGATCTTTCTGCGCTCCATTTTGGCGCGGTCGGCATCGGTAGCCGTGAATACGATACCTTCTGCGGGGCGATTGATAAGCTCGAAACAGCGCTCAAAGCCTGCGGAGCAAAACAGATCGGCGAAACGCTGAAGATTAACGTCCTCGAACACGAGATTCCTGAAGATCCGGCTGAGATTTGGCTGGGATCCTGGAAGAATTTGCTCTGAGAAATGTAAAGATCCTATTTTTTTCTGTGGATAACCATGCTTAAAAGCTTGGATCAACCGGTAGTTATCCAAGTATAACCGTAGATTGTTTTTTGTGCTGTGTATAACCATTCATTTTGATCCCAGCTTATACGGACCAGGATCACCGATCATTCACAGATAGTGATCCTTCTTAAGCGTTTGATCTTACATCACTGATCTGACTTATCCACAACATGAGTCGATCCTAATAAGAGATCACAATAAAACAGATCTCTAAATAAAAGATCTTCTTTTTAATACTCAGGATCCCGGCGCTTTCTCCGAAGGTGAAAGTTGAGTAGAATCCACGGCCCGGGCTTCAATCCATTTTCAAACCGCTTTATGCGAGGCATACCACATGTTTTATCAGGATCCTTTTGACGTCATCATCATTGGCGGGGGTCATGCAGGCACTGAGGCCGCAATGGCCGCAGCGCGTATGGGGCAACAGACCCTGCTTTTGACACACAATATCGACACGCTGGGGCAAATGAGCTGCAACCCGGCAATTGGCGGTATTGGGAAGGGACACCTGGTAAAAGAAGTGGATGCACTCGGCGGGCTGATGGCAAAAGCCATCGATCAGGCGGGTATCCAGTTTAGGATACTAAACGCAAGCAAAGGTCCGGCTGTTCGTGCAACCCGCGCGCAGGCGGATCGCGTGTTATATCGGCAGGCGATACGTACGGCGCTGGAGAATCAGCCGAACCTGATGATCTTCCAGCAGGCGGTTGAAGATCTGATTGTTGAGAACGATCGCGTCGTGGGCGCCGTGACCCAAATGGGGCTCAAATTCCGCGCTAAAGCCGTTGTTCTTACCGTCGGGACGTTTCTCGACGGCAAGATCCATATCGGTCTGGATAACTATAGCGGCGGTCGCGCCGGTGATCCGCCGTCGATCCCGTTATCTCGCCGTCTGCGTGAACTTCCGCTGCGCGTCAGCCGTCTGAAAACCGGGACACCACCGCGTATTGACGCACGCACCATTGATTTCAGCGTTCTGGCACAGCAGCACGGTGATAATCCAGTGCCGGTTTTCTCGTTTATGGGGGATGCTTCCCGGCATCCGCGCCAGGTACCGTGCTACATCACGCATACTAACGAAAAAACCCATGACGTTATCCGCAATAATCTTGATCGTAGCCCAATGTACGCCGGCGTGATCGAAGGCATTGGCCCACGTTATTGCCCGTCGATCGAAGATAAAGTGATGCGTTTTGCCGATCGTAACCAGCATCAGATTTTCCTTGAGCCGGAAGGGCTGACCTCTAACGAAATTTATCCGAACGGTATCTCCACCAGCCTGCCGTTCGATGTGCAGATGCAGATCGTTCGCTCAATGCAGGGAATGGAAAATGCGAAAATCGTTCGCCCTGGTTATGCCATTGAGTACGATTTCTTCGATCCGCGGGACCTGAAACCAACGCTGGAGAGCAAATTTATCCAGGGTTTATTCTTCGCCGGGCAAATCAACGGCACGACAGGTTACGAAGAAGCGGCCGCGCAAGGCCTGCTTGCTGGTCTGAACGCCGCCCGTCTGTCCGCTGAAAAGGAGGGCTGGGCGCCTGCGCGTTCTCTGGCTTACCTCGGCGTGCTGGTGGACGATCTCTGCACGCTGGGTACCAAAGAACCGTACCGCATGTTTACCTCCCGTGCGGAATACCGCCTGATGCTGCGTGAAGATAACGCCGATCTGCGTCTGACCGAAGTAGGGCGTGAACTGGGTCTGGTGGATGATGAACGCTGGGCGCGCTTTAACGAAAAACTGGAACGCATTGAGCGTGAACGTCAGCGCCTGAAAGCAAGCTGGGTTAATCCTCAGGCGGAGAGCGCAGCGGAAGTTAACGCTCATCTGACAGCGCCTTTGTCTCGCGAAGCCAACGGCGAAGATTTGCTCCGTCGTCCGGAGATGACCTACGAACAGCTGGTGCAACTGTCGCCGTTTTCGCCGGGTCTTGACGATCAGCAGGCGGCTGAGCAGGTGGAAATTCAGGTAAAATACGAAGGCTATATCGCGCGTCAGCAGGATGAGATCGAAAAACAGCAGCGTAATGAAAATACTTTATTGCCAGCCACTCTTGATTATCGGCTGGTTAACGGACTGTCGAACGAGGTGATTGCTAAATTGAACGATCATAAGCCATCTTCGATAGGACAGGCATCGCGCATTTCCGGGATCACCCCGGCGGCAATCTCCATTTTGTTGGTGTGGCTGAAAAAGCAGGGAATGCTGCGTCGCAGCGCCTGATCTTTCCCTGAACGATACATTAAGCGGATAACGTATCCGGTATCCGCCCGATTCATTTCTCAGCCCGGTCAGCGTATCGCCTCCGGGCTCATTATTTTTAGACAGGTACTGACCGTGCTCAATAAACTTTCTCGCCTGCTTGACGAAGCGAGTATTACGCTTACCGATCACCAGAAAAACCAATTGGTGGCCTACGTGGGCATGTTGAATAAGTGGAACAAAGCCTACAACCTGACGTCCGTTCGCGATCCGAACGAGATGCTGGTGCGCCATATTCTCGATAGCATCGTCGTTGCACCCTACCTTAAAGGGACACGTTTTATTGATGTGGGTACCGGGCCTGGGTTACCGGGGATCCCGCTGGCTATTGTGCGTCCTGAGTCCCACTTTACCTTGCTGGACAGTCTCGGTAAGCGCGTGCGTTTCCTGCGGCAGGTACAGCATGAGTTAAAGCTGGATAACATCACCCCGGTGCAAAGCCGTGTAGAAGCCTTCCCGGCTGAACCGCCGTTTGATGGTGTGATTAGCCGGGCATTTGCGTCGCTAGCTGACATGGTGAGCTGGTGCAAGCATTTGCCTGCTGAGAACGGACTTTTCTATGCGCTCAAGGGATTAGCGCAGGAAGATGAAATGGCAAATCTGCCTCAGGGATATACCGTTAATGAGGTTCGTGAGCTACATGTTCCGCAACTGGAAGGGGCGCGTCACCTGGTCGTGATTCAGGCAAAAAAAATTTAATTTTTATCAAAAGATGTGACAAAAAGCCGGATTATGCATGTTACAGAAATACTGGTTTCGGCAGAGGATTACTGAAGACGCTTTAACCTTGCTTTTACTGCGCCTTTTCTTTCGGTTAACTTTGTCACCTGCTTTACACACTAAATAGTCAACATTGAAAATATCAGTATGCTAAAAATCAAGGAGATTGCAGCCCATAGTGATGTTAAAAAATTATTATGGATGTCAATGAAAGGTTTTTATTGTATATGGTGTTGTTTTAGAAAAAATACCTGATTTTTATGTTTATTATCAAAAGGATGAAAAAATGCGTTTTATGTACAGAATTAATTCAACGATAAGCTCAATGTTTATTATGTGATCTAAAGCACGCTTTAATTGCCGTGTTTTCGCGTTGTTTGCGGTTTTGTACCCGTGCTCACAGATTGATGAAATTCAGGAAAAGTTGTCAGTCGGAAGATAATTAAACATTTATTCACTATTTTGCTACTTATTGTTTGAAATCACGAGGCGTCACCGTATAATTTGTCCGCTTTTTGATGCTTGACTCTTCGCCTCAAAGGACGTTTTATACGACACGCGACATACCTCAAAGGGAGCAGGAGTAAAAACGTGATGTCTGTGTCGCTCTTGAGTCGAAACGTTGCTCGTAAGCTTCTGTTTATTCAGTTACTGGCGGTAATGGCAAGTGGACTGCTGTTTAGCCTCAAAGACCCTTTCTGGGGCATCTCCGCCGTTAGCGGAGGTTTGGCGATTGTGTTGCCAAATGTAATTTTTATGATTTTTGCCTGGCGTCATCAGGCACATACACCTGTTAAAGGCCGTGTGGCCTGGACCTTCGCTTTCGGCGAAGCCTGCAAGGTGTTGCTGACCTTCACCCTTCTGGTGGTGGCGCTGGCGGTTTTCAACGTGGCATTTTTGCCGCTGATAGTGACGTGGGTTTTGGTGCTGGTGGTACAAGTTCTGGCGCCAGCTGTAATTAACAACAAAGGGTAAAAGGCATCATGGCTTCAGAAAATATGACGCCGCAGGATTACATAGGACATCACCTGAAGAACCTTCAGCTGGACCTGCGTACATTCTCGCTGGTGGATCCGCATAACGCCCCGGCCACCTTCTGGACGCTCAACATTGACTCCATGTTTTTCTCAGTGGTGCTCGGTCTGTTGTTCCTGTTTATGTTCCGCAGCGTGGCGAAAAAGGCGACAACCGGCGTTCCTGGCAAGTTTCAGACCTTTATTGAGATGATCATCGGCTTCGTCCATGGCAGCGTCAAAGATATGTACCATGGCAAGAGCAAGGTCATTGCGCCGCTGGCTCTTACCGTGTTCGTCTGGGTATTCCTGATGAACCTGATGGATTTGCTGCCAATCGACCTGCTGCCGTACATCGCTGAGCACTGGATTGGTCTGCCGTCATTGCGTGTCGTACCGTCCGCTGACGTCAACATCACTCTGTCGATGGCGCTGGGCGTGTTTATCCTGATTCTTTTCTACAGCATCAAAATGAAAGGCGTGGGCGGGTTCGTTAAAGAACTGACTCTGCAGCCGTTCAATCACTGGGCGTTCATTCCTGTCAACTTAATCCTTGAAGGGGTAAGCCTGCTGTCTAAACCTGTATCATTGGGTCTGCGACTGTTCGGCAATATGTATGCCGGTGAGCTGATTTTCATTCTGATTGCTGGTCTGTTGCCGTGGTGGTCACAGTGGATTCTGAATGTGCCGTGGGCCATTTTCCACATCCTGATTATTACGCTGCAAGCCTTCATTTTCATGGTTCTGACGATCGTTTATCTGTCGATGGCATCTGAAGAGCATTGATTTTTTACCAACATACTACGTTTTAACTGAAACAAACTGGAGACTGTCATGGAAAACCTGAATATGGATCTGCTGTACATGGCTGCCGCTGTGATGATGGGTCTGGCGGCAATCGGTGCTGCGATCGGTATCGGCATCCTCGGGGGTAAATTTCTGGAAGGCGCCGCGCGTCAGCCGGATCTGATTCCTCTGCTGCGTACTCAGTTCTTTATCGTTATGGGTCTGGTGGATGCTATCCCGATGATCGCTGTAGGTCTGGGTCTGTACGTGATGTTCGCCGTCGCGTAGTAAGTTGTTCGAAAGAAACCTAAGCCACAGAGTAATTTTTTAAGAGGTATTGTGCTGTGAATATGAACGCAACAATCCTCGGCCAGGCCATCGCGTTTGTTCTCTTCGTATGGTTCTGCATGAAGTATGTATGGCCGCCTTTAATGGCAGCCATCGAAAAGCGCCAGAAAGAGATTTCTGACGGTTTAGCTTCTGCAGAACGCGCTAAGAAAGATTTGGACCTTGCACAGGCCAACGCGACCGACCAGCTGAAAAAAGCGAAAGCAGAAGCCCAGGTGATCATCGAGCAGGCGAACAAACGCCGTTCGCAGATTCTGGACGAAGCGAAAGCTGAAGCAGAACAGGAACGCACTAAGATCGTCGCACAGGCGCAGGCTGAAATTGATGCCGAACGTAAACGTGCTCGTGAGGAACTGCGTAAGCAGGTTGCTATCCTGGCTGTTGCTGGCGCCGAGAAGATCATCGAACGTTCCGTGGATGAAGCTGCTAACAGCGACATCGTGGATAAACTTGTCGCTGAACTGTAAGGAGGGAGGGGCTGATGTCTGAATTTGTAACGGTAGCTCGCCCCTACGCCAAAGCAGCTTTTGACTTTGCCGTCGAACACCAAAGCGTCGAGCGCTGGCAGGATATGCTGGCGTTTGCCGCTGAAGTGACTAAAAACGAACAAATGGCAGAGCTACTCTCTGGCGCGCTGGCGCCGGAAACGCTCTCTGATGCGTTTATCGCGGTTTGTGGTGAGCAACTGGACGAAAATAGTCAAAACCTGATTCGGGTGATGGCTGAGAATGGTCGTCTGAATGCGCTCCCTGATGTTCTTGAGCAGTTCATTCATCTGCGCGCTGCCAGTGAGGCAACCGCTGAGGTAGAGGTTATTTCTGCCACCCAAATGAGTGAAGAACAGCTTGCGAAGATCGCCAGCGCGATGGAAAAACGTCTGTCACGCAAAGTTAAGCTGAATTGCAAAATCGATAAGTCTGTAATGGCAGGCGTTATCATCCGTGCGGGTGATATGGTCATTGATGGTAGCGTACGCGGCCGTCTTGAACGCCTTGCAGACGTCTTGCAGTCTTAAGGGGACTGGAGCATGCAACTGAATTCCACCGAAATCAGCGAACTGATCAAGCAGCGCATTGCTCAGTTCAATGTTGTGAGCGAGGCTCACAACGAAGGTACTATTGTTTCTGTAAGTGACGGTGTTATCCGCATTCACGGCCTGGCCGATTGTATGCAGGGTGAAATGATTGCCCTACCGGGTAGCCGTTACGCTATCGCACTGAACCTGGAGCGCGACTCCGTCGGCGCGGTTGTGATGGGTCCGTACGCTGACCTTGCCGAAGGCATGAAGGTTAAATGTACTGGTCGTATCCTGGAAGTTCCGGTTGGTCGTGGCCTGCTGGGCCGCGTGGTTAACACCCTGGGCGCGCCAATCGACGGTAAAGGTCCGGTTGAGCACGACGGTTTCTCCGCCGTTGAAGCTATCGCGCCGGGCGTTATCGAACGTCAGTCCGTTGATCAGCCGGTGCAGACCGGTTATAAAGCCGTCGACTCCATGATCCCAATCGGTCGTGGTCAGCGTGAACTGATCATCGGCGACCGTCAGACCGGTAAAACCGCGCTGGCAATCGACGCCATCATCAACCAGCGTGATTCCGGCATCAAGTGTGTCTACGTGGCTATCGGTCAGAAAGCGTCCACCATTTCTAACGTGGTGCGTAAACTGGAAGAACACGGCGCGCTGGCTAACACCATCGTTGTGGTTGCTACCGCATCTGAATCTGCCGCACTGCAGTACCTGGCGCCGTATGCCGGTTGCTCAATGGGTGAATATTTCCGCGATCGTGGTGAAGATGCGCTGATTATTTATGACGACCTGTCGAAACAGGCTGTTGCTTACCGTCAGATCTCCCTGCTGCTGCGCCGTCCGCCTGGACGTGAAGCATTCCCGGGCGACGTATTCTACCTCCACTCTCGTCTGCTGGAGCGTGCTGCACGTGTTAACGTCGAGTACGTTGAAGCTTTCACCAAAGGTGAAGTGAAAGGGAAAACCGGTTCTCTGACCGCGCTGCCGATTATCGAAACCCAGGCGGGTGACGTTTCCGCGTTCGTTCCGACCAACGTAATTTCTATTACTGATGGTCAGATCTTCCTGGAAACCAACCTGTTCAACTCCGGTATTCGTCCTGCGGTTAACCCGGGGATCTCCGTTTCCCGTGTCGGTGGTGCAGCGCAGACCAAGATCATGAAGAAACTGTCCGGTGGTATCCGTACCGCACTGGCGCAGTATCGTGAACTGGCAGCGTTCTCCCAGTTTGCATCTGACCTTGACGATGCAACCCGTAAACAGCTTGACCACGGTCAGAAAGTGACTGAACTGCTGAAACAGAAACAGTATGCGCCGATGTCCGTTGCGCAGCAGTCTCTGGTTCTGTTTGCTGCAGAACGTGGTTATCTGGCGGATGTCGAGCTGGCGAAAATCGGTAGCTTCGAAGCCGCTCTGCTGGCTTACGTTGACCGTGATCACGCTCCGTTGATGCAAGAGATCAACCAGTCCGGTGGCTATAACGACGAAATCGAAGGTAAGCTGAAAGGCATCCTCGATTCCTTCAAAGCAACCCAGTCCTGGTAACGTCTGGCGGCTTGCTTTAGGGCAGGCCGCAAGGCATTGAGGAGAAGCTCATGGCCGGCGCAAAAGAGATACGTAGTAAGATCGCAAGCGTCCAGAACACGCAAAAGATCACTAAAGCGATGGAAATGGTCGCCGCTTCCAAAATGCGTAAATCGCAGGAGCGTATGGCGGCCAGCCGTCCTTATGCAGATACTATGCGCAAAGTGATTGGTCACCTTGCGAACGGCAATCTGGAATATAAGCACCCGTACCTGGAAGAACGCGACGTTAAACGCGTGGGCTACCTGGTGGTGTCTACCGACCGTGGTCTGTGTGGTGGCTTGAACATTAACCTGTTCAAAAAGCTGCTGGCGGAAATGAAAGCATGGTCCGATAAAGGCGTTCAGTGCGAACTCGCAATGATTGGCTCTAAAGGCGTGTCGTTCTTTAATTCTGTTAGCGGTAATGTTGTCGCCCAGGTGACAGGTATGGGAGATAACCCATCCCTGTCCGAACTGATCGGTCCGGTAAAAGTGATGTTGCAGGCCTATGATGAAGGCCGTCTGGACAAGCTGTATATTGTCAGCAACAAATTTATTAACACCATGTCTCAGGTTCCAACCATTACTCAGTTGCTGCCGTTACCGGCATCAGAAGATGGTGAGTTGAAGCGTAAATCCTGGGATTACCTGTACGAACCCGATCCGAAAGCGCTGCTGGATACCCTCCTGCGTCGTTATGTGGAATCTCAGGTTTATCAGGGCGTGGTAGAAAACCTGGCCAGCGAGCAGGCCGCACGTATGGTGGCGATGAAAGCCGCGACCGACAATGGCGGCAGCCTGATTAAAGAGCTGCAGTTGGTATACAACAAAGCTCGTCAGGCCAGCATTACTCAGGAACTCACCGAGATCGTCGGTGGAGCATCCGCGGTATAACCAGGTTAATTCGTAGAGGATTCAAGATGGCTACTGGAAAAATTGTCCAGGTAATCGGCGCCGTGGTCGACGTCGAATTCCCTCAGGATGCCGTACCGCGCGTGTACGAGGCTCTTGAGGTACAAAATGGTAGTGAGAATCTGGTGCTGGAAGTTCAGCAGCAGCTTGGCGGCGGTATTGTTCGTACCATCGCGATGGGTTCTTCCGACGGTCTGCGTCGTGGTCTGGATGTCAAAGATCTTGAGCACCCGATCGAAGTCCCGGTCGGTAAAGCAACGCTGGGTCGTATCATGAACGTACTGGGTCAACCGGTAGACATGAAAGGCGACATCGGTGAAGAAGAGCGTTGGGCTATCCACCGCGCAGCGCCTTCCTATGAAGAGCTGTCAAGTTCTCAGGAACTGCTGGAAACCGGCATTAAAGTTATCGACCTGATGTGTCCGTTCGCGAAGGGCGGTAAAGTCGGTCTGTTCGGTGGTGCGGGCGTAGGTAAAACCGTAAACATGATGGAGCTGATCCGTAACATCGCGATCGAGCACTCCGGTTACTCCGTGTTTGCGGGTGTAGGTGAACGTACTCGTGAGGGTAACGACTTCTACCACGAAATGACCGACTCCAACGTTATCGACAAAGTATCCCTGGTGTATGGTCAGATGAACGAGCCGCCGGGAAACCGTCTGCGCGTTGCGCTGACCGGCCTGACCATGGCTGAGAAGTTCCGTGACGAAGGTCGTGACGTTCTGCTGTTCGTTGATAACATCTATCGTTACACCCTGGCCGGTACGGAAGTATCCGCTCTGCTGGGCCGTATGCCTTCAGCGGTAGGTTACCAGCCGACCCTGGCGGAAGAGATGGGCGTTCTGCAGGAACGTATCACCTCTACCAAAACCGGTTCTATCACCTCCGTTCAGGCGGTATACGTACCTGCGGATGACTTGACTGACCCGTCTCCAGCCACCACCTTTGCGCACCTTGACGCAACCGTGGTACTGAGCCGTCAGATCGCCTCTCTGGGTATCTACCCGGCCGTTGACCCGCTGGATTCCACCAGCCGTCAGTTGGACCCGCTGGTTGTTGGTCAGGAGCACTACGACACCGCGCGTGGCGTACAGTCCATTCTGCAGCGTTACCAGGAACTGAAAGACATTATCGCCATCCTGGGGATGGATGAACTGTCTGAAGAAGACAAACTGGTGGTAGCGCGCGCACGTAAGATCCAGCGCTTCCTGTCCCAGCCGTTCTTCGTGGCGGAAGTGTTTACCGGTTCTCCGGGCAAATACGTCTCCCTGAAAGACACCATCCGTGGCTTTAAGGGCATCATGGAAGGCGAATACGATCACCTGCCGGAGCAGGCGTTCTACATGGTCGGTTCTATCGACGAAGCCGTGGAAAAAGCCAAAAAACTTTAACGCCTTAATCGGAGGGTGATATGGCAATGACTTACCACCTGGACGTCGTCAGCGCAGAGCAACAGATGTTCTCTGGTCTGGTCGAGAAAATCCAGGTAACGGGTAGTGAAGGTGAACTGGGTATTTACCCGGGGCATGCGCCGCTGCTCACCGCCATTAAGCCTGGTATGATTCGCATCGTTAAGCAGCACGGTCATGAAGAGTTTATCTATCTGTCAGGCGGCATTCTTGAAGTGCAGCCCGGTAGCACGACTGTTCTGGCTGATACGGCAATTCGTGGCCAGGATCTCGACGAAGCGCGAGCTCTGGAAGCGAAGCGTAAGGCCGAAGAGCACATTAAGAGCTCTCACGGTGACGTGGATTACGCTCAGGCGTCTGCGGAACTGGCCAAAGCGATCGCCAAACTGCGCGTTATCGAGTTGACCAAAAAAGCGATGTAACACCGGCTTGCAAGTCAAAAAGCCAGTCTGGTTTCCAGGCTGGCTTTTTTTTATGGAACCGTTTCATAAATAGCGAAACTAAAAAGCAGGTTTAAAATTTTGTGACTAATGTCTCGTTTTTGTTGATCGATTAAACAATGAAGCGTAGACTTGTTTTTGTGATGTGAGTCACATAAAAATAATCCATCAAAACATAATCGCTATTCAGGAAGACATCATGAAACTGATCAATAAAATCGTCGCTTTCTTCAGTGCTATGAACATTACTTTTGGTACTTTCAACAACTAAGAAGCAAGCTCTCCAGACTGCACTTGCGCTGTACCGCTAACTAAAACGACAACACATGCGGTGTGAGGCAGGAAAGAAAGTGATAAGGTCGCCCTCCGGCGACCTTTGTTTTTTATGGTGAGATTAGTTGCGGTTAAGGAAGTTACCGGTATTGAAACTCCCGTCCGCATTGCGTAGCAGCGGATCCGGCAGCGTCAGCGTCTGGTAATCGGCGCTGTTGATGCTTTGCCCTTTAGTATTGATACTTTTACCGCCGTGGATAAAGTAGTTGCTGTCGTCGATGTTACCGACCACGGCATCATCATATTTCCCCGGCTGAGTTCGTAGCGAAAGGTTGTCGCTAAACACGCCTTGCGTATCCGGTGCCCCATAAGGGCTTGGGCGGAAGATATAGTTGAAGCGCTGGTTATCCACCGCGACGTTATTTTCCACCACCAGCTTGCCGGGGTTAAAGTTGTCGGTAAAACCGTCCAGATGGTTGCCGATGGCGATGCTGTTACGTACCTCATGAGCAACCGGCTGCCCTTCTCCGCCGAGCTTAAAGCCGTTGCTGGTGTTATTGCGGGCAATTGAATTCTCGATCACCACAACGCCGTTAGCGCCGTCTTCAATCTTGTTAAACAGATCGAATCCGTCGTCGATATTATCGTGCGAATAACAACCCTCCAGCCGATTTCCCTCCCCTACGCGCATCTTCACCGCGAAGCCATCAGCGTTAATTTTCCCAGGATCTTCATTACTAAAGGACTCTGAATTGACCACCCGGTTATAGCTGGCCCATAGCGGTCGGCCAACATTTGCCGGAGAGGAAATTTGAATCCCGGTATCATCGTTACGATAAGCGACAACGTTCTCAATCAGGTTATGGCTACCCTGCACGCGCAGACTTTTGTCCGTAACCTCTATGCCATCAATATGCCAGTAACTGGCGTCCAGCAGCAGCCCGTGAATCACGGCTTTTCCTTCAACCTTCAGCGTCTTGACTTTATCTTTTAATCCACTGGCGCTAAGAGGAATTGTCGTTTGCGGATAATCTCCGGCAGCTAACAGAATTTGCCCGCCAGGCGGGATGAGTTCGACAGCGGAGGCTAAATCCAGCGGCGAATCTGCTGTTCCTTTCGCCTGGGGTTGTCCGTCAGGTGCGGCATAGAGCTTGTTCCCTGTCACATTGGTACTTTGTTCAACCGTCAGCGTTTGAGTTATCGCTTGTGCGCCGGAGGCTGGGGTAAAGCTGATTTCGAACGTGCTTTTATCTTTCAGTACGACAGGCTGGGTAAACATCTCTCCGGCTTTTACCGCTTTGTTCTGCCCGATCACCACTTCATCCTGGCGAACGGTTATGTGTCCGTCATCATTGGTACGAGCCTGTAACACGTAATCTTTGCTTTGGCTTTTTGTTCCAGAGGTTATTTGCATAACCGGTGGCCAGCTTTTGGCGACATAGGGTGCAGAAGGAACCGTTTTTGCCGTAGATGTGGTGAGCGAAGCATCGCTGATGGTGATTTTTGCGTTACGTGAGGCAAAGAAACCCACGTAGTAATGTTTTTTATCCTGCTGAGCGATCAGGTCGGCATGAGGAACCTTCAGGTCAACCCACTGATTGCTGTTCATCGGTGCCCACGCGGTTATAAACCCATCGTTAGTGCGCTCCAGCTTGAGCTGAAAAGTCGGTGTTTGCTGTAAGTCTATCTTCTCTTTATAGCTCTGGCGTTTTATTGTTGCACCTGCGTTCCCCCAGGGGTGGATAATCCCCTCCCGGCTGATAGCCTGTAACTTGATATGTGAGTTATCTTTTTTATCCTGAGTCATAATGGCGTTCATCACCATATTGGATGCTGCCGGAAACTCTTCGTAGCCGACTTTTAGCGGTTGTTGGCGCGGATTGCCTTTCACGTCGCGGACCAGCAATCCGGCCCCTTCCTGAGCAGCCGGGCGAGCGCCATTTTCCGGTCCAAACTGATTGACGGTGACCGTCGCTTGCAGGATAAAATTCTGGCTGGTGGGCAGTTCGGTATAAAAGAAGGTCAACCCATCGTGGGCGTTGGCTATTTTACCGCCGCGGCTCTCGATGGTGATCGGTTGGCTAAGATCCGCGATATCGCTGGGCATCAGCTTCTTCCCGGCGATCGTCACATCATTGACGCCAATTTTTTCTGGCAGGACGTTGGAGGAAAAATTGCTGTCGGTTGATTGTCCAAAGGTGATAGCCCGCCACTGATGCGCGTCGTTAGCCTGCAGCGGTAACGCAATCATCGTACTGCATAAGGTTAATGCCAGAGGTATTTTGTTCGTCATTTTTTTCTCCTGGGTAATATTTGAATGACATTATCAGGAAAATGAAATGGTGTTTCTATTTATTGCGTCACAATTAATGAATAGTAAAACCGTGTTTTATTTTTATGGTTTTCTTTATTCATGCATCAAAAAAACAACGAAAGCAGTGGGATAGCCGTTATAACCCATCGTAAAATTGATGTTTTAGTGCCAAACAGGTTTGCGCGGGAGAAAAATCCACCTCTAAAATGGAGTTGAGCGTGAAGCTTGTATGTTTTATCTCCGTCTCGTTTCATGATGAAAAATATGTAGATATTTCAACGTGAAAGGCTTTTACTTTTTGTTCTAACAGCTGTCAGGATGCGTATGTCAAATAGTGCGATGAGCGTGGTGATCCTTGCCGCAGGCAAAGGTACCCGCATGTATTCCGATCTTCCTAAAGTGTTGCATTCGCTGGCCGGGAAGCCGATGGTGCAGCATGTTATTGATGCGGCTAAAGACTTAGGGGCCTCAGCCGTGCATCTGGTGTACGGACATGGCGGCGATCTGCTTCGTCAGACGCTGCGCGAAGATAATCTTAACTGGGTCTTACAGGCGGAGCAGCTTGGTACCGGCCATGCAATGCAGCAGGCGGCACCGTTCTTCAGCGACGATGAAGATATCCTGATGCTGTATGGTGATGTGCCGCTGATTTCTGTTGAAACATTAACGCGTCTTAGAGAGGCGAAGCCGCAGGGTGGGATTGGTCTGTTGACGGTGAAGCTGGACGATCCGAGCGGTTACGGCCGTATTACGCGTGAGAACGGTAAAGTGACCGGTATCGTTGAGCATAAAGATGCTACCGACGAACAGCGTCAGATCCGGGAAATTAATACCGGTATCCTGATCGCTAATGGCGCGGACATGAAGCGCTGGCTGGCAAAACTGACCAACAATAACGCTCAGGGTGAATATTACATTACCGATATCATTGCGCTGGCGTATCAGGAAGGCCGCGAAATCGCTGCTGTACACCCGGATCGTTTAAGCGAAGTGGAAGGCGTAAACAACCGTCTGCAACTCGCTCGTCTGGAGCGCGTTTATCAGTCTGAGCAGGCCGAAAAGCTGCTGCTGGCCGGTGTGATGCTGCGCGATCCTGCGCGTTTTGACCTGCGCGGCGTTCTCACCCACGGGCGTGATGTTGAAATTGATACTAACGTTATCATTGAAGGCACAGTCATCCTTGGCCACCGCGTGAAGATTGGCGCGGGTTGCGTCATTAAAAACAGCGTGATTGGCGATGACTGTGAAATTAGCCCGTACAGCGTGGTGGACGATGCCCACCTGGAAGCGGCCTGTACTATTGGTCCGTTTGCCCGTCTGCGTCCTGGTGCGCAACTGCGGGAAGGTGTTCACGTGGGCAACTTTGTCGAAATTAAAAAGGCGCGCCTGGGTAAAGGCACTAAGGCCGGGCATTTGTCCTATCTGGGCGATGCCGAGATTGGCGATGACGTTAATATCGGCGCGGGGACCATCACCTGTAACTATGATGGCGCGAATAAACATAAAACGGTTATTGGCGATGATGTATTTGTCGGTTCGGATACGCAACTGGTCGCGCCGGTCACCGTGGGTAAAGGTGTGACCATCGCTGCGGGAACAACCGTTACCCGCGATGTTGCGGATAACGAACTGGTGTTAAGCCGCGTGCCGCAGGTGCACAAACAGGGCTGGCAGCGTCCGGTGAAGAAAAAGTAACTCTTTTTGCCGGATGGTGGCTTTGTCTTACCTGACCTACGTTCGATAACGTTCTGTAGGCCGGATAAGGGTAAGCGCCATCCGGCAGATGAGGGATGAGGCGATAAAGATATATCGCTCGCCCAAAAGCAGTACCTATAAAAAATACCCCCACTCTCTACAAGGCTCGGGGCGCCCGAAATACGGGTATTAACAGGTCAGCGACAACGACAGGCATAATGCCAAAATCGGAATTAAAAACTATGTGTGGAATTGTTGGCGCAGTCGCGCAGCGTGATATTGCTGAAATCCTTCTCGAAGGTTTACGCCGTCTGGAATACCGCGGTTATGACTCCGCTGGTCTGGCGGTTGTGGATAACGAAGGCCATATGAACCGTGTTCGTCGCCTCGGGAAAGTACAAATACTGGCTCAGGCGGTAGAAGAACATCCTCTCCACGGCGGAACCGGGATTGCCCATACCCGCTGGGCAACGCATGGTGAGCCGTCTGAAGGTAACGCACATCCGCATGTTTCTGACCATATTGTGGTGGTGCATAACGGTATCATCGAAAACCATGAGCCGCTGCGTGAGCTGTTGCAGTCCCGGGGCTACGTTTTTGTCTCCGAAACTGACACCGAAGTGATTGCTCACTTAGTGCACTGGGAACTGGAGCAAGGCGGCACGCTACGTGATGCTGTTCTGCGTGCGATTCCGCAGCTGCGCGGTGCATATGGCACGGTAATCATGGATACCCGTCACCCGGATACGCTGCTGGCGGCGCGTTCTGGCAGCCCGCTGGTTATCGGTCTGGGTATGGGCGAAAACTTTATCGCTTCCGACCAGCTGGCGCTGCTGCCGGTAACCCGTCGCTTCATCTTCCTGGAAGAGGGCGATATTGCGGAAGTGACCCGTCGTTCGGTCTCCATTTTTGATAAATCCGGCGCGGAAGTGAAACGTCAGGATATCGAATCCAGTCTGCAATATGACGCGGGCGATAAAGGTATCTACCGTCACTACATGCAGAAAGAGATCTACGAACAGCCGAATGCGATTAAAAATACGCTGACCGGGCGTATCAGCCACGGTGAAGTGGATTTAAGCGAGCTGGGGCCAAAAGCGAACGAACTGCTGTCTCAGGTTGAACATATTCAGATTATCGCCTGCGGCACGTCGTATAACTCCGGTATGGTCTCTCGCTACTGGTTTGAATCGCTGGCCGGTATTCCGTGCGACGTCGAAATCGCCTCTGAATTCCGCTACCGCAAATCCGCCGTGCGGCGTAACAGTCTGATGATTACCCTCTCTCAGTCCGGCGAAACGGCGGATACCCTGGCCGGTCTGCGCCTGTCGAAAGAGCTGGGCTATCTGGGTTCCCTCGCCATCTGTAACGTTCCGGGCTCTTCCCTGGTGCGTGAATCCGATCTGGCGATGATGACCAACGCCGGGACGGAAATCGGTGTGGCTTCTACCAAAGCGTTCACCACTCAGCTGACCGTTCTGCTGATGCTGGTGGCGAAACTGGCGCGTCTGAAAGGTCAGGATGCGTCTATCGAGCATGACATCGTGCACGGTCTGCAGGCGCTGCCGAGCCGTATCGAACAGATGCTGTCTCAGGACAAGCGTATCGAAGCGCTGGCGGAAGATTTTTCTGACAAACACCATGCCTTGTTCCTGGGGCGTGGCGATCAGTATCCTATCGCGCTGGAAGGCGCACTGAAGCTGAAAGAGATCTCTTATATTCACGCGGAAGCGTATGCGGCAGGTGAGCTGAAACACGGCCCGCTGGCGCTGATCGACGCAGATATGCCGGTTATCGTGGTGGCGCCGAACAATGAACTGCTGGAAAAACTGAAATCCAACATCGAAGAAGTCCGCGCCCGTGGCGGCCAGTTGTACGTCTTCGCCGACCAGGATGCCGGTTTTGTCAGCAGCGACAACATGCACATCATTGAGATGCCGCATGTGGAAGAGGTGATTGCACCGATCTTCTACACCGTTCCGCTGCAACTGCTGGCGTATCACGTTGCGCTGATCAAAGGCACCGACGTGGACCAGCCGCGTAACCTGGCGAAATCTGTTACCGTTGAGTAATCGTGACGATGCCCTGCGAAAGCGGGGCATTTTTTTCTGCGCTGTTCTGTTTTTAATCAATTATCCCGTCGTTTTAATGTGACAAACCGTCATCTTCAGCTACTGTTTTCAGTGTCATTAAAAGAAAATCTTCATGACATCTCAACGTCATAAAATGATTAAACATGTTGTTTATTAATGCTTTTTTTGGTGGTTTATTTCATCGTTTTTGATTGTCATAAAACTGTCATATTTCGTACATTTAACTGTCACCTGTTTGTCCTATTTTGCTCATCGTAGCCACTTAACAATGATTTACGAAAATCTTGCAGGAGACATTATGAAAGTCATGCGTACCACTGTCGCAACTGTTGTCGCCGCGACCTTATCCATGAGCGCGTTCTCTGCTTTTGCAGCAGCGAGCCTGACAGGTGCAGGTGCAACTTTCCCTGCGCCAGTGTATGCCAAATGGGCGGATACCTATCAGAAAGAGACCGGTAACAAAGTCAATTACCAGGGTATCGGTTCCTCTGGCGGTGTAAAACAAATCATTGCTAACACCGTAGATTTCGGTGCTTCTGATGCTCCTCTGACTGATGAAAAACTCGCTCAGGAAGGTCTGTTCCAGTTCCCGACCGTTATCGGCGGCGTCGTACTGGCGGTTAACCTGCCTGGTGTGAAATCCGGTGAGCTGGTGCTCGACGGTAAAACCCTGGGTGATATCTATCTGGGCAAAATCAAAAAATGGGATGATGCTGCGATTGCTAAGCTCAACCCTGGACTGAAGCTGCCTTCTCAGAATATCGCGGTGGTTCGTCGCGCCGATGGTTCCGGTACGTCCTTTGTTTTCACCAGCTACCTGTCGAAAGTAAACGAAGAGTGGAAATCTAAAATCGGTGCCGGTACGACCGTAAACTGGCCGACCGGTCTGGGCGGTAAAGGTAACGACGGCATCGCCGCTTTCGTTCAGCGTCTGCCGGGCGCTATCGGCTACGTTGAGTACGCTTACGCCAAACAGAACAACCTGGCCTACACCAGGCTGATTTCCGCTGACGGCAAGCCGGTTAGCCCGACCGAAGATAACTTTGCTAACGCCGCGAAAGAGATCGACTGGAGCAAATCCTTTGCCCAGGATCTGACTAACCAGAAAGGTGAGAACGCATGGCCGATCACCTCCACGACTTTTATCCTGGTTCACAAGACCTCGACTAAACCGGCGCAAACCACGGAAGTGCTGAAGTTTTTCGATTGGGCATACAAAAATGGCGGTAAAGAAGCTAATGCGCTGGACTATGCGACGCTGCCGGAAAACGTCGTTGAGCAGATTCATGCTGCATGGAAGACCAATGTGAAAGACAGCAGCGGTAAAGCGCTGTACTAATAGAATATCTTTAACGAACTGGCGGATGGCGCTACGCTTATCCGCCCTACAGTTCCGACTGTAGGCCCGATTTGTAGGCCGGATAAGCGTAGCGCCATCCGGCATGGGCAAACTTCGTAAACGCGTTTAATGAAAAGAGTAATTTATGGCTGCAACCAAGCCGACATTTAACCCTCCGGGGAAAAAAGGGGACATCATTTTCAGCGTGCTGGTAAAACTGGCGGCGCTGATTGTGTTATTGATGCTTGGCGGCATCATTGTCTCCCTCATCATCTCCTCCTGGCCGAGTATTGAGAAATTTGGTTTCTCCTTCCTGTGGACCAAAGAGTGGGATGCGCCAAATCAAATTTTTGGTGGCCTGGTACCGATTTACGGCACGCTGGTAACCTCTTTTATCGCACTGCTGATCGCCGTACCGGTGAGTTTCGGTATTGCACTGTTTCTGACGGAACTCTCTCCCGCATGGATGAAGCGTCCGCTGGGCATTGCCATTGAACTGCTGGCGGCGATCCCCAGTATCGTTTATGGCATGTGGGGCCTGTTTATCTTCGCGCCGCTGTTTGCCACCTGGTTTCAGGAACCGGTCGGGAATATTCTTTCCAATATTCCGTTTATCGGCGCGCTGTTCTCCGGCCCGGCATTTGGTATTGGTATTCTGGCGGCGGGCGTTATTCTTGCCATTATGATCATTCCTTACATTGCGGCCGTTATGCGCGATGTCTTCGAACAAACCCCGGTGATGATGAAAGAGTCTGCCTATGGCATCGGCTGCACGACCTGGGAAGTGATCTGGCGTATCGTCCTGCCGTTCACCAAAAATGGGGTGATTGGCGGCATTATGCTCGGGCTGGGGCGTGCGCTGGGGGAAACCATGGCGGTAACCTTTATCATCGGTAATACCTACCAGCTCGACAGCGCCTCGCTATATATGCCAGGCAACAGTATTACCTCTGCGCTGGCGAACGAATTTGCCGAAGCGGAGACGGGTCTGCACGTTGCCGCGCTGATGGAACTGGGCCTGATTCTGTTTGTGATTACCTTCATTGTGCTGGCGATTTCTAAGCTCATGATTATGCGCCTGGCGAAGAATGAGGGGGCACGCTAATGGCGACGCTTGAAATGCAAACCACCACAGAACTGGCGGAGTCCCGCCGTAAAATGCAGGCTAAACGCCGCATGATAAACCGCATCGCATTGACACTATCAATGGCGACGATGGTGTTCGGTCTGTTCTGGCTTATCTGGATCCTGATGTCCACCGTGACGCGTGGTTTCGACGGTATGAGCCTGGCGCTGTTTACCGAAATGACGCCGCCGCCGAATACGGCGGGAGGCGGTCTGGCGAACGCTCTGGCGGGGAGCGGGCTGTTAATTTTGTGGGCAACGGTACTGGGTACGCCGCTTGGCATCATGGCGGGGATTTATCTGGCGGAATATGGCCGTAAGTCCTGGCTGGCGGAAGTGATTCGTTTTATTAACGATATCCTGCTTTCCGCGCCGTCTATTGTGGTCGGTCTGTTTGTTTACACCATCGTGGTGGCGAAAATGCAGCACTTTTCCGGCTGGGCGGGCGTGATTGCGCTGGCGTTGCTGCAGGTGCCAATCGTCATCCGTACCACCGAGAATATGCTGAAGCTGGTGCCGGATAGCCTGCGTGAAGCGGCTTATGCGTTGGGAACGCCGAAATGGAAAATGATCTCGGCGATTACCCTGAAAGCGTCTGTTTCCGGGATCATCACCGGGGTACTGCTGGCGGTTGCCCGTATTGCCGGTGAGACTGCGCCACTGCTGTTTACCGCGCTCTCCAATCAGTTCTGGAGCACCGATATGATGCAGCCGATTGCTAACCTGCCGGTAACGATTTTCAAATTTGCCATGAGTCCGTTTGCAGAGTGGCAGCAACTGGCATGGGCCGGGGTATTGATTATCACCCTGTGCGTATTGCTGCTGAATATTCTGGCGCGCGTGATTTTCGCTAAGAATAAACACGGTTAATTTTTTGCGGCGTGGCGAAACGCGGCGCCGAATGAGGAAGAAAACGAGATGAGTATGGTGAATACGACCCCGGGTAAACTTTCAGTGCGTAACCTGAACTTTTACTACGGCAAATTCCATGCCCTGAAGAACATTAACCTGGATATTGCTAAAAACCAGGTGACGGCGTTTATCGGCCCGTCTGGGTGCGGTAAATCTACGCTACTCCGTACGTTCAACAAGATGTTTGAACTGTACCCGGAACAGCGTGCGGAAGGTGAAATTCTGCTGGATGGCGACAATATTCTTACCAATACCCAGGATGTCGCTCTGCTGCGCGCCAAAGTCGGTATGGTATTCCAGAAACCGACGCCGTTTCCGATGTCTATCTATGACAACATCGCTTTTGGCGTGCGCCTGTTTGAGAAACTGTCTCGCGCCGATATGGACGAACGCGTTCAGTGGGCGTTGACCAAAGCCGCATTATGGAACGAAACCAAAGATAAATTGCACCAGAGCGGGTACTCTCTCTCGGGTGGTCAGCAGCAGCGTCTGTGCATTGCGCGTGGTATCGCCATTCGCCCGGAAGTTCTGCTGTTGGATGAGCCGTGTTCAGCGCTGGACCCGATTTCCACCGGGCGTATTGAAGAGCTGATCACTGAGCTGAAGCAGGACTACACCGTGGTGATCGTAACGCACAACATGCAGCAGGCTGCGCGTTGTTCCGACCATACGGCATTTATGTATCTTGGCGAGCTGATTGAATTCAGTAACACGGACGATCTGTTTACCAAGCCCGCGAAGAAACAAACTGAAGACTACATTACTGGCCGCTACGGTTGATTTGGAGCTAACCATGGACAACCTAAACCTTAACAAACATATTTCCGGCCAGTTCAACGCAGAACTGGAAAGTATCCGTACCCAGGTGATGACCATGGGCGGCATGGTGGAGCAGCAGCTTTCTGATGCCATTACCGCCATGCATAACCAGGACAGTGAACTGGCGAAGCGCGTTATTGATGGCGACAAACAGGTCAATATGATGGAAGTTGCCATCGATGAAGCCTGCGTGCGTATTATTGCCAAACGTCAGCCCACCGCCAGCGACCTGCGTCTGGTGATGGCGATTATCAAAACTATCGCGGAGCTGGAACGTATCGGCGATGTGGCGGATAAGATTTGCCGCACTGCGCTGGAAAAATTCTCCCACCAGCATCAGCCGCTGCTGGTGAGCCTGGAATCGCTGGGCCGCCATACCGTACAGATGTTGCATGATGTGCTTGACGCTTTCGCCCGTATGGATCTTGATGAAGCGGTGCGTATTTATCGCGAAGATAAGAAAGTCGACAAGGAATATGAAGGCATCGTGCGGCAACTGATGACGTATATGATGGAAGACTCGCGCACGATCCCAAGCGTCCTGACCGCGCTGTTCTGCGCCCGTTCTATTGAGCGTATCGGCGACCGCTGCCAGAATATCTGCGAGTATATTTTCTATTTTGTCAAAGGCCAGGATTTCCGTCATGTTGGCGGCGATGAGCTGGATAAACTGCTTGCCGGGAAAGATCCGAAAGAGTGATTTCCGCGTTAAGCAAAATAAAACGTCAGCCGCCGTTGATTATGCCGCCGGGTTAAGAATTAGCTGATCGATGCTGTGGCGGTGTAAGAATCCGGAAACGTCTTCGTTTCCGGATTTTTTTATGCGTATCGCTCCGGCCTTTGATCGGGTTTGTTGCTATAACCCTACTTTTAACTTAATCCTATGACTTTCCTCGTTAAGTTTATCGCCCGGGCGTGATTTCTCGTTATCCTGAATAATCCGTGATTACCTCTCTGCGCAACCCGCGATTTTGATCGTGGAATATATTAGCTAAGCGGAAAACGCTTTCTGCATCCGACCTCACCGGTATTCTGGCCACTAAAAAATATGTCGAACTGAAAATTCGCGGTAAATCACAATTTATCTTTTTGCTCATTGCTGGTGGATTAAAAATTGCTATGTTAAGGACTGAAACTGGATTGCTACCGCTTTGCGGGCTAAACCTGACATCTCCTTTCCGGAGGTGCCAGGTTTTATGCTTTCAGGCCTGGCGAAAAAACAGACAGCAGATTAACCGCGGATGGGTTCAGGTTTTTTTATCCAAAAATAGTGGAATGAGAAACCTGAAGAAACAATCTCCTTAGTTCAGGCATCATCATTTTTATACTCAGTTCCCCTGGCGCTGGTCGCGACTGAAAATATCACCAGCGCACGGCGTCAGGCCGCACTGGAGAAAAACCTTAGCGCAACGAAAAAAGGGGGCAGCGCGACAAAAACGGAAAAATAAACAGGCGGTCTGCTTCTCTGTATCCACTCCGGCTCTGCTGCTGCGCTTGTTCGAACAGCGCTAGCGTCAGGTGCCCAACCTTCTGAACTCTTTTATAACCGCGAAAATAAAACGAGAGACTTGATATGAAAAGAAACATCGCTTGTCTGACGCTGGCCATCACGACACTATTGGGTTGTGCGGCTATGCCTGTCGTTGCTGCACCGCTTCCGGCTACGCCGAGCACTGCGATCCCGGTCAGCCAGTACGTTACGCAGGTTAATGCCGATAAGAGTATTACCTTCCGTCTGTTTGCCCCGGACGCAAAGCGCGTCTCAGTGGTGACGGGGGCCACGCCGGATACATTCGTCTCCCATGATATGAGCAAAGACGCACGGGGGATTTGGGCATGGAAGAGTGAAGTACTGGCCCCTAACCTCTACGAATACTATTTTGATGTCGACGGATTTCGTTCGGTCGATACCGGTAGCCGCTATCAGAAGCCGCAGCGTCAGGTGAATACCAGTCTGATTCTGATACCTGGCAGCATTCTCGACGATCGCGCGGTTGCTCATGGTGAGTTACGGACGTTAACCTACCACTCAAAGGCGCTGAATTCTGAGCGTCGCGTCTACGTATGGACGCCACCGGGATATACCGGTACCGGTGAGCCGCTGCCGGTGCTCTATTTTTATCACGGTTTTGGCGACAGCGGCTTATCGGCCATCGATCAGGGCCGTATCCCGCAAATTATGGATAACCTGCTGGCAGAGGGGAAAATCAAGCCCATGCTGGTAGTGGTGCCGGATACCGAAACCGATATTCCTGAAGCGATTGCGGAAAACTTCCCGCCTCAGGATCGCCGTAAGAGCTTTTATCCGCTGAATGCGAAAGCGGCCGATAAAGAGCTGATGAACGACATTATCCCGCTGATTGATCAGCGTTTCAATGTGCGTAAAGACGCGGATGGCCGGGCGCTCGCCGGGCTGTCGCAGGGAGGCTATCAGGCGCTGGTTTCCGGGATGAATCATCTTGAAAGCTTTGGCTGGCTGGCAACATTTAGCGGCGTGACGACTACGACGGTGCCGGATGCTGGCGTTGAAGCGCAATTACACCAGCCGCAGGCTATCAATAAGCAATTGCGCAACTTCACCGTCGTGGTGGGTGAGAAAGATACCGTTACCGGGAAAGATATTGCTGGTCTGAAAGCTGAGCTGGAAAGGCAGAAAATCAAGTTTGATTACCATGAGTATCCTGGCCTGAACCATGAAATGGATGTCTGGCGCCCGGCCTACGCCGAATTCGTACAAAAGTTATTTAAGTAAAAATCAGAAGCCAGGAGGCAGAATCCTGGCTCCTTGTTTACAACTTTAATGAGACGACTTTTTGCGGTCAGGTTCTGGAAGATGGGACCATTTCGAATCTGCGTAACCAGCTTTACTCTCCCGGTAGACCCATTAAGCGTAGCGCATACCGGATATACCCGGATTGCGTTACGCTCCGGCACTATCGTGTGATATTCCATCCGCGCGTTTTCCACAGTTCTGGCAGCTCGTCCAGGCGGGTAAACGTCGTCACCTGTGGATGTTCGATAGGCTTATTGTGCGGATCGGCGCAGAAGTAGAACACTTCCATTCCTGCGGCGATCCCTGACCGGGCACCGGCGCTGGAATCGTCGACCAGGATGCAGCTCTTTACGTTAACCTTCATCGCTTTTGCGGCATGTAACATCAGCGCCGGATCCGGCTTCCAGCGCTGAATGTCGTAACCGCTGTAAAGACGATCGTGGAAATGGTGCAGCATTCCTGTTTTGCCCAGCGAGTGCGTCATTTTACTGACCGGGCCGTTGGATACCACGCACATTGGCACGTTGACCTCGCCCAGCAGCGCGGGAGCGCCAGAGATGACGTCCAGCTCCGTATCAAACAGGCGGGCGACTTCGGCGCGGTAAACCGGCTCAAGCGTCGCCTTTTCCAGATTAACGCCGTACTCTGCATTAATGGTGTCGATAATCTCGTACAGCTTTACCCCTTTGAAGCGCTTAAAAATCTCTTCTAAATCCAGCGTAATGCCGAATTCTTTGAACATGTGAACGTAAGCACGGGAGCAGATCACCTCGCTGTCGACCAGCGTGCCGTCACAGTCGAAAAATACTGCTTCTGGTTGGGTCATATCGTTTCCATTTTAATAAGTTAACGTTTTATGCTGATTCGTGAGACGCAATCGTTGCCGTATAAGCAAATTCAATGAAAAAAGTATCTCACAACCGCCCTTATTGTCGCATTTTGGTATAGGATAGCGACGAATTTTCCCCTCCTTTGTTCGGAAACCGATAATGAGTCAACAACAAACCAGCCAGTCTTCTGGCCAGGGATTGCTGGAGCGAGTGTTCAAACTGCGCGAACACGGTACTACGGCACGCACTGAAGCGATTGCAGGGTTCACCACCTTCCTGACGATGGTATACATCGTTTTCGTTAACCCACAAATTCTCGGCGTGGCGGGGATGGATACCAGCGCCGTTTTTGTTACCACCTGTCTGATCGCCGCATTCGGTAGCATCATGATGGGCCTGTTTGCTAACCTGCCGGTCGCGCTGGCGCCAGCAATGGGCCTGAATGCCTTCTTCGCTTTTGTGGTGGTTAAGGCGATGGGGCTGCCGTGGCAGGTTGGAATGGGCGCTATTTTCTGGGGGGCGATTGGCCTGCTGCTGCTAACGATTTTTCGCGTACGCTATTGGATGATTGCCAACATCCCGGTAAGCCTGCGCGTGGGGATCACCAGCGGCATCGGCCTGTTTATCGGCATGATGGGCCTGAAAAACGCGGGCGTGATTGTGTCAAACCCTGAAACCCTGGTGAGTATCGGCAAGCTGACCTCTCATAGCGTGCTGTTGGGGATACTTGGGTTCTTTATTATCGCAATTCTGGCTTCGCGTAACATTCATGCCGCAGTGCTGGTTTCCATCGTCGTGACCACCCTTCTGGGCTGGATATTGGGTGATGTTCATTACACCGGCATTGTTTCCGCACCGCCGAGCGTCGCGACGGTGATTGGTCATGTGGACCTGGCCGGCTCGCTGAATCTCGGCCTGGCGGGCGTGATTTTCTCGTTCATGCTGGTGAACCTGTTCGACTCCTCCGGCACCCTGATCGGCGTGACTGATAAAGCCGGTCTGACCGATGCGCAGGGTAAGTTCCCGCGCATGAAGCAGGCGCTGTTTGTCGATAGCATATCGTCAGTTATGGGCTCCTTTATCGGTACCTCTTCCGTCACCGCCTATATCGAATCTTCTTCGGGGGTTTCTGTGGGAGGCCGTACCGGCCTGACGGCGGTCGTGGTGGGTATTCTGTTCCTGCTGGTTATCTTCCTGTCGCCGCTGGCCGGAATGGTTCCGGGCTATGCCGCCGCCGGGGCGCTGATTTACGTTGGCGTACTGATGACGTCCAGCCTTGCGCGCGTGAAGTGGGATGATCTGACGGAAGCGGTTCCGGCGTTTATTACCGCCGTGATGATGCCGTTTAGTTTCTCTATCACCGAAGGTATTGCCCTGGGCTTTATCTCTTACTGCGTAATGAAGATTTGTACCGGTCGTCTGCGCGATCTCAGCCCGTGCGTGATCGTGGTTTCACTTCTGTTCCTGCTGAAGATTGTGTTTATTGACGCATAATGGCAGGAAAGCCCTTTTCTGAGAAAAGGGCTTTCGTATTTACCCTCTCTCCCACGGAGAGAGGCCGGGATGCGGGCATCGGCCCGCACTCCTCTTTACGCTTTCACCCGCTTAATATAATCACCGAACGCCGTCAACTGGCCAGAAAGATGGTCGAGTGTACCCTGATCGACAACTTTCCCTTCCTGCTGATCTACCTTGTTCTGAATCACGCCGCCCATAAACTCTGGTTTATTCATCACCATCGCATCAAGGAAGACCAGAATCTGGCGCAGATGATACTGGCAGCGCGCGCCGCCAATTACTCCCATTGAGCTGGTTTGAATCAATACCGGCTTACCGGATAGCGGCTGCTCAGGTAAACGAGAAAGCCAGTCGATGGCGTTTTTTAGTCCGCCAGGAACCGAATAGTTGTACTCCGGAGTGACGATAATTACGCCATCAGCCTCGCGAATTTGCTGCGCGATATCCAGAACACTTTGCGGAAATCCCTCTTCCTGTTGGGTATCAGCATCGTAGAGCGGAATATCGCCAATGGACGGTAATGCGGAAACTTCCATACCAACAGGCGCAATGGCGGGTAGGGTACGCGCGACCATAGCATTAAAAGAGCCTTTGCGTAGACTTCCGAGTAACGTAACAACTTTCAACGTATCAGACATGATTGCTCCTTTGCATCATGATTGCCGGCAAGACCGGTCAGTTGAGGGAGAAGGCTTTTTCTATCGGTAAACTGGTAAAGCGCATCAGTCGGGCGGACGGAGCCTTTGCGCGCGCTTGCGCATCGGGCAGGCTGCTCCAGCCCTCTTTTCCGCTATATTCCCATACTTTCAGTTGGCCGATATCCGGCGTTGCGGCGATAGACCATACCAGTACCGTTTCAGCATCGCAGACGGCTTCGATTGACTGTATCCCGGACGTTCGCAGCCGGCCTGACCCTGGAAGAAGCTGCAGATGAAGCGGTGATTCACCGGTGAGTTTCAGGACGCTTTTTCGCAATGCGATGAGCTGGGCGCGCGCTTCGTCAGGATCATGCTGATTGTTAATCCACAAATGCTCGTTACTGTTAAAAACGTTGCAGCCCGCGTCGTGCGGTGAATGTAACCCATGGGAAGTGTGCTGTAATTCCATGTCCAGGCCGCAATCGCCCTCGGTGGCTAACGCTACACCGACGATATTCCCGGCATAAGAGATAGAGAAGCGCGGGAGATATTCATCGCGAAAAGCCGGTTTATCATTCTCGTCATCAATTATTTCGGGCAGTTCGCTGATGCCATACAGCATAAAGAGTAGCTCGGCGAGTAGTGACCGTGA
This sequence comes from Klebsiella indica, assembly GCF_005860775.1. Classification (GTDB taxonomy): domain Bacteria; phylum Pseudomonadota; class Gammaproteobacteria; order Enterobacterales; family Enterobacteriaceae; genus Klebsiella; species Klebsiella indica. The sequence goes on along the minus strand of NZ_VCHQ01000029.1, from coordinate 6,720 downwards.
TGCGTAATAGCGGCTTTGACGGTACTCAGGCAGGCATCTTGCGTATTGATGACAAGCCGCGGAAAGTCGTGTTGATAGCGGTTCTCGAGTGTTGAGTATCCCTCTTGCAAAATGCGTTGCCATTCGTCGCTCCGTGATTAATGGTCAATGATAAAAACTGTGAATAATATTATCGCTCAGAATTACCAGGTTTTAATGCGGAAATCCCCCCTTGAAAAGGGAAATTATGTGAATTTTACAATTTATTGTGCCAGGCGGTTTCCGGCATCGTATGATTTGGCTGGGCAGCCCTGCTAAAAACCTGCTTTAACCGAAAGTTAAGGCAGCGATACATTGCCTTGAAAATATGGCTATGGGCACATTCAAGGACACAAAAACCATTTTGTTCACAATGGCTGGTGGAACCACGGTTAAAACCATCACTCTATGAGACTTAGGGGTGTTCAGCTTTTATTGCAGATGTTCCCGTAATGGTAATAGCTTTTGTCAATGAATCGAGCCTCCTGAATAACTGAGCGGACGATTTTATGCAGCGCGCATAGCCCCTTGTTATGAGGCGATAAGCATAGTTTTTGCGTACTGACTTGCGCTATAGTCCCCACGTTGCGGTAAAACCGCAGCCGGAATTGGCGTTCCGAATTATCACGAGTGTCGGTAGCGATGTTTGCAGTGCTACTGGCGCGGCCTGCGCTCGCCCCTTCAATGGTGGCTCAGGCAGGGGCTTCGAAAGAAGCGCCGGGTCGTGATAACCGGTACGCCAACCCTGTCTGGGTCACCACCAGTGAGCCTGGCGTCTCCGGTGGTGGCGTTAACCTGCTTATCACGAAGCGGAGCGCTGCGTATGTGTCCTTTTCCTGAATCTCCCGTTGCACCAGCCTCCGCCGGAGGTATCTATGAAAATTACCGTAGAACAACCCTCAGCCAGAGAACTGGTCGATCGCTCGCGAGTCCTGGTGCATGTGATGCTCGAGCATCCTGACGATATCGGCCCGAATTATGCGTTGCTTCTCATCCTTGCCGACCAACTACAACTGTTAAGGGATGCTTTTGAAGAGGATGAGATCAGACAGCTTAGGGATGAGAAATTACCTCAATAATTTTTACAGCGACCACAGCATCAGGGACAGATGTTGTGGTTGATTCCCCCACCTGCTTTTTCCTGGCTGGCTCCCCCATATTCTCTGAGGTGAATTCCATGAGCACAGCAATGGCGCGGGTTGAAAGGGCATCCCCCATCTTTCGCTGTTAAAGGCGAATAATGTGGGGGAGTCGAGTACACTGCCAGTGTATCCCCCCATATATTCCTAGTTCCATCATTATTCCCCCGTATCCGGGAGCCGGATCTGTTCTCCATCGAGCACAATCAGTTGCTCGCGTAGCAACTTCTCCAGCCAGCACGAAAATTTCTTCTCGACGTTAATCCCCTTTGCGCGTAGATCGTCGCGCAAGAGCGCGCGGGTACAGGGCTTATTCTGGCTGATGTGTTGGTTAATACAGCGCCATAACGCCGTATGGTTGCGGGTGATATGAGGAACGCCGGATGGAATGCCACTACTCAGTAAGTCATCGTCTGGTTGCCGGGGCTCGTCGTTCAGTACCAGCGAGGTCACTGGTTTACCATCGCTATCGGTATAGATAACGACTTCCTCAAGGTCGTAGGCGGTGACCTCCGGCATCTCCGCATCTTTCATCTTTGTACAACTTGAGTGATAGCGTTGCGCCGCCCCTCGCGCCTGACGTTAAACTCGGCATCCAGCGCGGCCTGAAAAGCACTTGAACCGCGTGCGCCCCGTTCCTGATCCTTACCCGAGCGATGAACGATCATCATCGCTGCGCGCGTATGATACCGAATGGCGTCGCAACCCTGGATAAATTCGCCCATATCCCGCGCGGTGTTTTCATCTGAGTTACCAAAACAGCGGGCCAGCGTATCGAGGATGATCAGTCGTACCGGCATTCAGGTCATGTTCTGAATGTCCTGCGTTGCCAGGATCACCTGTTCGATGCTTCCCGGAGCGGCTGGAAAGATCGGGCAGTCGACGCGAAACAGGTTATCGAGCGCCATCTTGTCATTAACGCTGAGTTCCCAGGCGCGGATCCGCCGCGATACACCGGTTCCTCCTTCTCCGGCGATAAACAGCACAGCTCCTTGATTGACTCGCCTTCCGCCCCATGACGTACCGCTGGCAATATGGCACGCCAGCGATACTGCCAGGAAGGATTTAAAAGAGCCGCCGGGGCCGTAAATACTGCACAGCGCCCCGGCGGGAATAAGTCCTTTAACCAGATAATCCTGACTGGTGTTAAACCCTTCCGAGCCCCGGCGCAGCGGAAGAGGGGTGGTAAGAGTACGGTCTGATGCTGTCATGACTTACGACCTGAGGTTTGCAGGAAGCTGCTGGTTGAACACAATCCGGGAAATGGATTCACCGTAGTGACGGTAAAATTCATCCTAGTCGCTCAATGTGGTGTCTGCAGGGAGAACCACACAGCCCTTCACTACCTCGGCAGCGGCGGTTGCATTCAGCAGCCCGGTATTTTTCTCCTGACTGCAATCATTATCGCCAGCCAGGATAAGGTGGCATTCAGGCCACTGCTCCCGGAAAGCGATGGCCACATTTTTCAGGTTGTGCGCCGACAGGGCAGCAACGGCCGGAAAATGATGAAGGCATGAGACCGCAAGTGCGGTTGCATATCCTTCGGTAATGATGATGCCTTCCGGTGGTTTGTTGTCCGGTGCCCAGGGTTCCGGCCCACCGTTGCGGCTCGCCTGATGTACTGGGCAAAACCAATCCTTCAGATGGCTACCGGGCAGCAGGTACTTTTTCCCTCCAGGATGAATGAACTGCGCACCTGTCAGCTGCGCGCCTGTATTTCGAATTGGCAATACCAGCGTACCCGCCCCGAAATGCACACCGCAGATTGTCCGGCTACTACGTTCAGTCAGAAGCCACTGGGCTCGTCGCCAGCCTCGCGTTGTCAGATACGGCGCTTCTCCGTATTCGCAATGACGAAGCAGTGTCTTAATACGCGATTCCATATTCAAAGCCTGTGATTTTTCCCTGGCTGGCGGAACCAGCGGTACAGGATCCATGTCCTGCACCATTCCGGCGGCCGCAACCAGTGCGCAACCGAAGAAGCGGGAAACCAGATCCAGTCCGTCACCTGCGCCGCACTGATTGCAGAACCATGTGCCGCGCCCCTTCAGATCATCCATCCTGAAGCGATCCTTACCCCCACAACAGGGACACGGGCCATGCCGATGATTTGGTGGAATGAAAATGCCAAGTTGTTCAAATATTTTCGGCCAGTTATTGCGTGCCCGATCGGAGACGGCAGAAACGTAATAGCTCATGATTGCCTCCCATACACCTGCTGGATGTAGCGCCCTCGACCATCGCCATGACCAAGATCCATCGCAACCATCGCCCTGGCTTCCTTTATACTCAGTCCCTGTCGCTGGTAGTGCGCCATCGCCTCCTGCGCCCATGAATAGCGCAGACTGTGTGGTGCATAGGGGCCAGTCAGCCCTGCGCGAACTGCGCTGCCACGCCAGTAATTCATTGCGGCGCGCAGATCGGGTTTATTGAGCAAACGTCCCCCGCGTTGTGCCACCAGGGGCATAGCCCGGTTCAGGATGTTGCGTAGCCTTTCAGGTTCGAGCACCACCGTCTGACGGGAACGTGATCCTTTGGTGCCAAAAACCACCTGCAATCGGTTTTCTCCACGCTCTAACGCAGCGGCCCAGGTCTTCAGAGACTGACAACACTGCACCGCTTCCTGTGAACGCAAACCCATTGCTCTGGCAAGCTCCAGCGTCAGAGCCAGCCCTTCATCTTTTTCATGAAAAGCAGACAGCGCCGACAACCAGCGTTCTGAGGTTAATGGCAGATGCGTTCCTGCCCGGCTGGCGTTACCCAGCCCGAGCGCTTTATTGCTGATGCGCTCCGATTGGGCAAATTTTTGACGTCCAGACTGAGCAAGGATGGTGCGCAGGGCAGCCATCTCGTTTTGTAGCGTGCGTGGCGTAATGCCTGCTTCCCGTCGCGCCATCACGTAGCTTTCGATATGTGACGATTTCAGATGCTGGAGATCCTGAATCTGGATATTCAGCTTGTGCAGATGCTGGCTTAAACGCCCGGCGCTGCGGAGGCGATCATGGACTGTTTTAAAACTGCCGCCAGCCAGCAGGGCGAGTTTTTCCATGCGTTTTGTAAGTTTCGATATAGCTATTCTCCACTCAATTCTCCGACGCGCGGTTGGGCACAGCGTGCTGTGCTGAACGATACCGGTGCGCCGGAGAATGCGCGGATGAGGTATGACGGGGTACGGTGATGCACGAATGCAGCCGCCTGCTCAGGCAGGTATATCCCCACAGGTAAAATAACCTGTCCTCCGGTATCGGTTCGGTAGTGCTGGTTTCTCCTCCTGGTAAGTGAATTTCTGACATCTGTTTGAGTGTCAGCCTGTTTGTTGCAGTGAATTTGCAGGCAGTAGCTGGGTTGACGCTGATCTGCGCGCTGGCGTCACTTTCACTCGCTTACGCTCTTAAAAGTGACGCCGCGTTTTGCACATTCAGCAGGAAGTATGGACGCAAAGCCTTCGGCAATGCCGTCCGACTTCTCTACAGCGTTCTGTCTGTCGCTACGCTTGCAACAGGGTAGCGATATAGGGTGTGGTCACCTGTATCGAGACAGGAGGTCAGTTTCAGACCACGCTTCGTTCCCTGGTTGACCGGGGGGCTGACCGCCAAAGGCGCTTCTTACAGGTCGCAGTTCGTCTTAGAACAGGAAACTTTTAGGGGTACTGCTATGAGTTGGGGATAGGGTAGATCTGGGGGAAGGGGAAAGCTGTGGGAAATTGTTTGTGGGATTTGAAGATTTTCGTTAGAGTTATTAATGATAAATGAAGTGAAAGTCTGATGGTATTGAATAGTATTAAAAATGAAACGAACTACTAATTTAGGTACAATAGCGGAGTTTTCTACTTTTGTACCTAATATTAGTTGTTGTTTATTTAGATCTACTCTTCATGATCGTAAACATTTCCTAGGAGCATCGCATTGCTCAGAGTTTCAACTTTGCTTATTAATTTGTTATATTTTGTCTCGTTTTCAGTATCAGCGTTTAGCTTCCAAACGATAGTTCCTTTATAAAAAATAAATATAATCAAGTCATTATTTTTTTTATATTCAGCAATTGTCCACAAAATATGGTGGCATTTATTAAATAAACTGTCAAATTTTTGCCTAAATAAATAGTTATATATATTTATCAATCTTTGGAAATCATTTTCTGTGATTTTATCAATGTCTCCATTTTTAATTAATGCTTCATTCTTGTAAATCGTTGCACGACATATGTTATATGGGCTAGTATCTGTTTTAATTACTGTATTAAGACTGTTCAATTGATCGGAGTTATTTTTTTCGCTGTTTAGTGTAAACAAAATGTTATTCGCAGCGGTGTGGTAACCTAACCGACGAGCTTTTTTCTCTTGTTTTTCTAGGACTGCTATCCGCTCTCCTTTTTCTTTGTTTAGAGAAAGCATTACATCTGAGAGGATATATGCAGCGGTATCACTCTTGAATTCATTTTTACGGGTGCGCGCGAGACCAATTGCTTTCATTGGATCTTCTCTTTCTAAAATATACAACTCTTCAGTATATATACTGCGTTGCGTTTCTTTATCTTCAGGAGGACATAGGTCTTTGCTTAGAGCTAAATATTTCTTTGCTTCATCATGATTAGATTTCATACGCCAAGCGTATGCGATGTGATAGTAGTATTTATAAAGATTATCTTTGTCTATTTCTCGAATATATTCAATCAAACTACTAATAGATGATATAGCTTCATTAAAGCGAGATGAGTTGCAGAGACTATATATATATGACTCTGATAAATATAGAAGTTTGTTCATTCTACGTTGATATTGCTCATGTCCCTCAGGGGTATTTGAAGTACCTAACCTTGATTTACAATCATCAAATGCAAATTTTAAAAGGGTATTAGCATTATCTTCTTCAGTATTATAACCATTATCATATATTTTCCTGTTCGCCGAACTTAATTTTATTCCTGTTTTTGATTCAATAAAAGTTACACTCAAATAGGCATTTGCAATTAAGTGTTTTTCTTGAACGGTCATTTTTGATAAAATATAATCCTTTACAATAGGATTTATTTTTATTATTGTTGTGGCGCTATCTATAAAAATAGTAGTTGCTAATTCTAAATAACTGCTCGGAATAGTAGATCACTCAGGGGGAACTCAGTCCGGTTTATGCGATCTGATCAATCGCTGAATATCCCAAATCACCAACCGGACTGAGCGATGCCGATCATAGCCCCAATACCCCGTGGCGAACGACGCCTGATGCAGAAAGCTATCCATAAAACTCGCGATAAAAATCATGCCCGCAGGCTAACGGCTATGCTGATGCTTCATCGGGGTGAACGGGTCAGCGATGTTGCCAGAACACTCTGTTGTGCCCGTTCATCCGTTGGTCGCTGGATTAACTGGTTTACGCACTCAGGTATTGAAGGCCTGAAATCCTTACCCGCAGGACGCTCCCGACGCTGGCCGTTCGAGCATATTTGTGCATTGCTGCGTGAGCTCGTTAAGCATTCTCCCGGCGATTTTGGTTATCAGCGTTCCCGCTGGAGTACCGAACTGCTGGCGATAAAAATCCGTGATGTCACCGGTTGTCCGCTACAT
>NZ_VCHQ01000028.1 GCF_005860775.1 Klebsiella indica | reverse complement strand
GTTATATCCACAGCGTGTGAACGGGCAGGGGGACGTTTCGCCCGTCCCCCTGCACCCCCGGCATTGCGCTGAAAACCTGCCGCTGCGCGGTCCGCTCCACTCCGGCTTCATCTGGCGGACCGGGCGGGACTCGACGCTACTCGTCCCATCCCTGGGACTCGCCCTTCCAGGGCCAGCGCAAGCGCTGTTCAAAATTGCTCCCGGCAATTTTGTCCCTGTCTCGACCCGCCCTCTGGCCGCCGTCCTGGCGGCCAGTCCTGGATGCGCGCCTGCGTTCCCGCCAGGTTTCCTTGATGCGCCCAACCCCCATGCGGTGAGTCCGTTATTCGTCAGGGGCTTTTCAGAGGCTGAAAATCATAAAAAAAGTTATATCCTTTATATTTCAGCCCGTAGTATCAGCTCAGTAAGTGAATCAACCGAATCAGATTTTCGTTTAAACCACCGATTAACGGAACCGCTCAGCCATAAACACAACTGACAGCCCTTAACTGACCTGCATTGCGGCAGCAATAGTGGTTTTTCACTTTGTTTCGCGAACGGTAACTGTTTGCCAGAGGAACGGTTTACCAGGAATAGCAGGGGGCAGAGAGTAAGAATAGTGGGGATGTTTTATTTCTTTTTCTTATGAGTTGGCAGTTGTCCGGAACGCCGATCCTTGACGTAGGACACCAGGCTGTAAATGGCCACACCCAGCAAAACCACCGCGACGATAAAGAGCAGGATACCTGACATACATTAACCTAATAGTCTGTTTAACATGAAGAAAAAATACAGTGATGCAGGGATGATAACATCGGGAAATATCTGAAAGAGAACCCGACTTGTTAGACAAAAGTGGCAGACCAGTGAAATATTGAAATTATTTTTTACATCAATAATCATAAAGTGTAAAGCCGGATTGCTCATTAATTGAACAGTGATGAGCGCGGTGATGAATGTCGCACCGTGAATCCGGTCAGGCACGGCGCACCATCTGTTATGCCACGGGGCAGATTCAGCACCTCTGAACATAGTGGCAGGAATAGCCTAAAAAACCCCGGTTATGTTACTGATATTAGTCATTACGGTGGGGGAGGAGGACGCGGTCTTTCTTTCCTCACTTTGCGAGCTATTGCCAGGAAAAATGTCATAAATTTGTCACAATTAAGGCGATGATAATCACTGACTGAGGATTAAGGGATGAGAAAAAGTCTACTCGCCACCGCAGTGGCAGGCGTCGTTTTACTGTCGGCAGGTGCTCAGGCGCAGGAACAGGCCGCACCGGAAGGGTACCAGCTTCAGCAGGTGCTGATCATGAGCCGCCATAACCTGCGCGCGCCGCTGGCGAACAATGGCAGCGTGCTGGAGCAATCCACGCCGAAGCCGTGGCCGCAGTGGGATGTTCCCGGCGGGCAACTGACCACCAAGGGTGGGGTGCTTGAAGTTTATATGGGGCACTATATGCGTGAATGGCTGGCGCAGCAGGGGCTGGTGACCAGCGGTGAGTGTCCGCCGGAGAACGCGGTCTATGCTTACGCCAATAGCCTGCAACGAACCGTCGCCACGGCGCAGTTCTTCATTACCGGCGCCTTTCCCGGCTGCGGCGTGACGGTGCATCATCAGGAGAAAATGGGCACCATGGACCCAACTTTTAACCCGGTGATCACCGACGATTCCGCCGCATTCAAAGAAAAAGCCGTGCAGGCGATGGAGAAAGAGCGGCAGGGGATGCAGCTTGATGAAAGCTATAAATTACTGGAGACGATGACGGATTACCGTCATTCCCCTTCCTGCAAAGAGAAGCAGCAGTGCTCGCTAAGCGACGGGAAAGATACCTTCAGCGCCCAATACCAGAAGGAGCCGGGCGTATCCGGTCCGCTGAAGGTAGGCAATTCGCTGGTTGACGCTTTTACACTGCAATATTACGAAGGTTTCCCCAAAGATCAGGTGGCCTGGGGGGAAATCAAAAGCGATCAGCAGTGGCGGGTGCTCTCTAAGCTGAAAAATGGCTACCAGGATAGTCTGTTTACCTCTCCGCAAGTGGCGCGCAACGTCGCTAAACCGTTGGTGAAATATATTGATAACGCGCTGGTGGGCGATGCGGAAAGAGCGGCGAAAGTCACGCTGCTGGTGGGGCATGATTCCAATATCGCCTCGCTGCTGACGGCGCTGGATTTTAAAGCTTATCAGTTGCCTGAACAGTACGAACGTACGCCAATCGGCGGCAAGCTGGTGTTCCAGCGCTGGCACGATAAGCGCGGCAATCGTGATTTAATGAAGATTGAGTATGTTTATCAAAGCACTGAGCAACTGCGCAATGCCGAGGCGCTGACCCTGCAATCCCCGCCGCAGCGGGTGACGCTGGCGCTGAACGGTTGTCCGGTGGATGGTAACGGCTTCTGCCCGATGGAAACCTTTAAGAAGGCGATGGCCGAGGCGATAAAATAACCAGTGTTATAAAAAACCGGAGTCATCCGGTTTTTTATAACATCAACAAAATATGGCCGCGCCGTAATGGCGGTGCGGCCATGCACACATGATACCCCGGTAAGCCGTCGCGCTACCGGGGAGACAACCAGGTAAATCATGCCGAACGCGTCAGACGTTTTTACGCTCGATGGTCTGTTCGCCCCAGAACAGAGACGCTTTGTCGGTTTTGGCGAACGCGAGAGGCAAAACGTCATCGCTGCCTTCTTCCCAGATTTGCTCCGCTATTTTTTCATCGTAATTGGCTAATTCAAAAATCGCCTCGGCAATTTCGGGAGAGGTATTGCGTAAACGTGCCCATTCGCCCACGTGGTGGGATTTTGCTTCTTGATTCGGCATGCTTTCCTCCTGCTGAAGATTAACCGTGAAGTTTAACCGCCAGGCTTGCGACATGTTGACCTTGATAGCGAGCAATCGCCAGCTCTTCCTCGCTCGGTTGACGTGAACCGTCTCCCCCGGCGATAGTGGTGGCGCCGTAAGGCGTCCCGCCGCGAACCTGTGATATATCGAACAGTTCCTGAGCGCCGTAACCAATTGGCACAATGATCATCCCGTGATGGGCAAGGGTGGTCCAGGTGGAGGTGATCGTCTGCTCCTGGCCGCCGCCGGTGCCCGTTGAACTGAATACGCTGGCCAGTTTGCCGTACAGCGCACCGGACGCCCACAGGCCGCCAGTTTGATCGAGAAACGTGCGCATTTGTCCGGACATATTGCCGAAACGGGTTGGGGTGCCGAAGATGATGGCATCATATTCTGCCAGTTCCTGCGGTGTGGCAACGGCAGCGTTTTGTGTTTTTCCTCCTGCTTTGGCAAACGCCTCCGCCTGCATGGTTTCCGGTACGCGCTTCACGACCACGTCAACGCCATCGACTTTGTTTGCCCCTTCGGCGACAGCATGCGCCATGGTCTCGATGTGTCCGTACATTGAATAATAAAGCACCAGAATTTTAGCCATTTGCATCACTCCTCGGTTACGTTATGGACCAGTTAATTTACTGGCTACTTTTAAAGATAAGATCTCTGGTGAGGAGTGCAAATGCATCAATCATTTATTTGATTTATAACAAAATTGGAATTATTGATTTTGTCGCAAAATGATACATTTTCTGCTTTGCTCTTTTCGTAACCATAAGAAGCGGTTAGCGGATAACCCGGTGGACAATAAAGATTGTGTTGGCAAAGTTATTTCAGAATGTGACTCTGTTCCGTCAGCATGACGCGCATTCGCTAACCTTAAAGGCACGTGATACGAAAAGGGCGGTGCTCTGTATTACGGAGACGAAAGTCTTGAGATTCACCTCATGCAATATGATGTCCATACCCGTCATATGCCAGGTTGTCTGGTATTGGCTGCGTTGATGCCGTTCATCTCCGGGCCTTGCGCTCAGGGGATACCGCATCAGCGAGTGACGCGGCCATTTCGGGGCTAACGCGTCCCCGGCGTTTTTATCCTGCAACCTGAATGCGTCAGGGTAGATAACCTAAGTGGAGGTCAGTAATGGCAAACCATCGTGGCGGTGCCGGCAACTTTGCCGAAGACCGTGAAAGAGCATCAGAAGCAGGTCGTAAAGGTGGTCAGCATAGCGGGGGGAATTTCAAAAATGATCCCCAGCGCGCATCAGAAGCTGGCAAAAAAGGAGGGAAAAATAGTCACGGTAGCCGCAATAGCTAGTGCGTTGACCGGATTGTTTGCTGATGGGGGAGATCCCGAACACGAACTCATCACCCTTGCCGCCGACGTTTCGTCGGCGGCGTCCATTTCGTCGATCGTCTGGCCCCGGTACATGCTGTGCTGTCGGGGAAGGATGATAGTCACAGGGGAATAGCCCAGGTGCGATGGTAACGGCGGCACCGCGTGTGTCACTGTCTGCGAGAAAATCGAAACACCATATGCAGCCTTACGCTGTTAGCCTGGCGTTAAGGTTAACAGGCTGGCCGCATCAGCGTATGGTAGCCTCGGTCGAACCACATTAATCCGCGCGGCTCAGGGTGGCGAACAATTGCCGCCACCTCGCAAAACAGAATGTCGTGAGTGCCGACGCTGACAACCTGGCTAATACAGCAATCGAAGCTGACCAGCGCGTCTTGCAGACGCGGGCAGCCGGTCACGCCGGTTTGCCAGTCGGCGGCGGCGAAGCGCTCCGTCATCGGTGTTTTGCCGCCAAATATATTCGATAATCCCTCCTGTCCGGCGGCCAGCGTATTGATGCACAGTGTCTTGTGCTGGCTGAATACCGGCCAGACTGAGGCCGAGCGGTTCAGGCACACCAGCAGCGTGGGTGGCGTATCGGTCACGCTACAGACGGCGCTGGCGGTAAATCCCGCGCGTCCGGCGGGACCATCCGTGGTGATAATATTGACCGCCGCCCCGACATGCGCCATGGCATCGCGAAAGCTTTGTTTATCGGCAAGGGACATTCCGGCTCCTTATGCTAACTGGCAGGCATCATCGAAGGGCAAACGTGGCAGGCGATCATACAGTTTGCTGCTATCGCCGTAGCCGATATTAATCAGCAGATTACTCTTCCAGCGGCCATCGGCAAAAAACGCTGCATCCACTTTTTCCCGGTCAAAACCCGACATCGGCCCGGTATCAAGGCCAAGCGCCCGGCAGGCGAAAATCAGATATGCCGCCTGCAATGTGCTGTTGCGAAACGCGGTCTCCTCCGCCAGTTGCGGGCTGGAGGTAAACCAGCTGCGGGCGTCGCCGTGGGGAAACAGTTCCGGCAGCCGATCGTAGAAGGCGCTGTCCCAGGCTACGATCGCGGTGACCGGGGCGTTCATGGTTTTCTCTACATTGCCGCTCGACAGGGTCGGGCGTAGTTTTTCTTTCCCTTCCGGCGTGCGGACGAAAACAATGCGTGCCGGAGAGCAGTTGGCCGAGGTTGGCCCCATTTTCATCAGGTCGTAGATTTCATGTAACTTGTCGTCAGTGACCGCTTTATCCAGCCAGCCATTGTGGGTCCTGGCATCGGTAAACAGGGTAGCACAGGCCGCCCGGCTAATGGCTTCGCTCATAGATTCTCCTTCGCGGCAGGCAGTATGGTGGCCAGCCCGTCACATAAAATGGGGTTAAAGGCGGCAGTATCGGTGACGTTGCAGGCGTGGCCGCCCCAGGCCATTTCCACCCGCTGGCTGCCGGGGATGGCCTCTTGCAGCACGCGGGAACAGGAGGCCGGCACCAGCAGGTCGTCAGCTGCGCTGATAATGAATGTCGGGCAGGTTATTTCCGCCGCCCGGCGTGAAAAGTCGGCTTGCTTCAGGGCATTAAGCCGCTTCAACAGATTATCTTTACCCTGGAAATGGCTGATGGCGAGCGCATCTTCGGCCTCCAGACGCGGCTGGCGAGAAGCCATCCACTCTGCCGGATAGAGAAACAGCGGCTGCGCTTCTACCCAGGCCTGAACGCCCCCGGCGTGCAGCAATCGTTCGCGTACCTGGAAACAGCGGCGGGTATGCGGGGAGAGTTTCAGCCAGCCGTTAACCAGCACCAGAGCGCTTATCGCTTCGGGATAATCAAGCGCCAGTTGCAGACCAATCAACGCGCCCAGCGCATGACCGACCAGCACGAAGCGCATAATTCCCGCTCCCTGCAGCGCGGCGTAAAGCTCCTCCGCCATGGTTGCCATGCTGTAGTCCGCCGGTAGCGGACCGCCGTTTTCTCCGGTGCCGTTATGGTCATAGCTCACCAGTTGGTACTGTGCTTCCAGCGCCGTTCGCTGCGGCAACCAGTAACCGCCCGCGCCGCCGAGCCCGGCGCTCAGCACCACTACCGGCGCGTTCGGATAAGGTGCCGGGGAAATATTCAGCTTGATCATGAGGGTTTCCCGATATGTGCTACAGTCGCGATTTCCACCAGTGCATCTGGCTTCACCAGTCCGCACTGAATGCAGAAGCGTGCCGGTTTGTCGCCGGGGAAAAATTCGGCGTAGACCTCGTTAATCGCGGCGTAGTTTTTCCAGTCGGTGATAAAGATGCTGTTGAAGGTCACATCCTCCATACTGCCTCCCGCCGTCTCGATAACGCTCCTGATGGTTTCCAGTACGTGGCGGGTTTGCGCCTTTGGGTCGCCGATATAGACCACGTTGTTTTGTTTATCAAACGGCAGCGTGCCGGAAACATAAACCACACCGTCGGCCAGCGTACCGGGGACAAATGGTGCAATAGGCGTGGTGGTGCCTGGCGGAATAATCACGTGTTTAGGCATAACGTTTCTCCTCGGGGAATGAGAGTGGTGCGGCGGGGTCAAGGGCCGCACAGAAGCGGGCGACATCGCTGACCCAGCCAAAGAAGGTTTCAATATTGAACAGCGCCGCCTGTTGAGCGAATGCCGGACCGGCCTGGTGAGTTGCGTCTTCCAGAACGATGCCGAAATATTCGAGGAAGAAACCATCTCGCAGGGTGGATTCCACGCAGACGTTGGTGGCGATGCCGGTAAAGACCAGATGGCGAATGCCGCGGCTGCGCAGGATGCTGTCGAGCGCGGTATTGAAGAAGCCGCTGTAGCGCGGTTTCGGCAGCACAATATCGCCGGGCTGCGGCATAAGCTGATCAACCAGTTGATAATCCCAGCCACCTTTCGCCAGCAGCTTGCCCTGGAGTTCCGGGTTCTGACGCATGGTTTTCAGCGCGTTGGATTTATGAAAATTTGGCGAGCCCGGACCGCCCGCTTCAACATACTGGTCGTCCCAGCCGTTCTGGAACCAGATAATCAGCATTCCGGCGGCACGGGCGGCGGCCACGGCGGTGTTGATATTGTCGATGACCGGCTGGGTGGCGGACACATCAAACCCGGCGAGATCGAGATAGCCGCCTTTGCTGGCGTAGGCGTTCTGCATATCCACCACGATCAGCGCGCTTTGCTGCGGCGCAAAGGTCAGGGATTCCGGGCGAGCAGGCAGGGTAATCATCAGGCAACCTCCTGAGTCATTGTGGTAACAGGGGCGCGGCAGCGCATCAGCGGCTGAATGCGCTGACCAAAGGCTTCGATGCCGATAAGGAAATCATCAAACGTCAGCAGCACGCCGTCTGTGCCGGGGACGGTCGCGACTTCGTCAAGCATGCGGGCAACATTGGCATAGGAGCCGACAAGGGTGCCCATATTGATATTGACAGCGGAAGTGGGGTCAGCCATCTGGCGTACGTTGGTATCGCTGCCGGAGCGGGTGTCTTTCTGACTCTGCTCGGTCAGCCATGCCAGAGCCTCTTCATCCGCGCCTGCTTTATAGTGTTCCCATTTGGCGCGGGCCGCTTCATCGGTCTCGTCGGCAATCACCATAAACAGCACATAGGAGCCGACATCGCGACCCGTTTCCTCCGCCGCTTTCATCATGCGGGCGGCGGTGGGGGCAAAGGCGGTGGGCGTATTGACCCCTTTGCCGAAGCAGAAGTTGTAGTCAGCGTATTTCGCGGAGAACGCCATGCCCGCATCGCTTTGCCCGGCGCAGATCACCTTCATCGGCTGCGACGGCTGGGGACTCACGCGGCAGTCGTTCATGGTGAAGTAGTCGCCTTTAAAGTCGCTGTGCCCGGTCCCCCACAGGTCGCGCAGGACCTGGACATACTCAGTGAGATAGTCATAGCGGTTGGCGAAGTAATCATCGCCCGGCCACATGCCCATCTGTTCATATTCCGGTTTTTGCCAGCCGGTCACCAGATTGACGCCAAAGCGACCGCCGGAGATGGAATCAATAGTGGACGCCATGCGGGCGACGATCGCCGGCGGCAACGTCAGCGTGGCGGCGGTGGCGTAAATCTGGATACGCGAGGTCACCGCCGCCAGCCCGGCCATCAGGGTGAAGGATTCAAGGTTATGATCCCAGAATTCGGTTTTACCGCCGAAGCCGCGCAGTTTGATCATCGAGAGCGCGAAATCAAAGTTGTAATGTTCGGCTTTTTGCACGATGGCCTTATTGAGCTCGAACGTTGGCATGTACTGGGGAGCATGGGTGGAAATCAGCCAGCCGTTATTACCGATCGGAACGAAGACACCAATTTTCATACCTACCTCTCTGCATGTCGTTGAACAAGAAGGCGCGCGGCGTTGCATCCTGCAGCTTCCTCGGTCACCCCGCGTTATAGATAAAGCAAAGACGATGCCAGTTTTTGAAAGGTTAATGTTATTAATGTGTTGCAATATAGTTGCTTAAAATGGCAGCAATAAAAGTGGACTGAATGGTCAAAAATAGTGCACGAAAAAAACGCAGTCGTGCGCAATGGGAGTGCAGAGAGTCGTGTCGGCGCCGGGCTTTTGTTATGCTGATGGTCTGAAAAGAAGGAGATGAGCTATGGCACAGGGCGCCGTGAAAAAGAGCGGTAAACGTTCACAGGCGGTGAGCGCGAAAAAAGCGGCTATTCTGGCTGCGGCGCTGGACGCGTTCTCGCAGTTTGGTATCCACGGTACGCGCCTTGAACAGGTGGCTGAGCTGGCCGGGGTATCGAAAACCAATATGCTCTATTACTACCCGTCAAAAGAGGCGCTGTATATCGCCGTGCTGCAGCAGATTCTGGCTATCTGGCTAATGCCGCTGAAAGCTTTTCGCGAAGATATCAGTCCGCTGGTCGCTATCGGTGAATATATTCGCCTTAAGCTGGAGGTATCCCGCGACCACCCTGAGGCGTCGAGGCTGTTTTGTCTTGAAATGCTTCAGGGCGCGCCGTTGCTGATGGCAGAACTTACCGGCGATTTGAAAGCGCTGGTGGATGAGAAGTCGGCGATTATTTCCCGCTGGGTTGAGAGCGGTAAACTTGCTCCTGTTGATCCTCAGCATTTGATCTTTATGATTTGGGCAACAACTCAACATTATGCTGACTTCGCCACCCAGGTTGAGGCGATAACCGGCGCGACGCTTCGCGATGAGGCGTTTTTTCAGCAGACCGTTGACAACGTGCAGCGGATGATTCTCGACGGTATTCGCGTGCGTTAATTGACGGGCGGCGCTGTGCGACAGATGCGCCGCGCCGCCTACGGGAAACAACCTTAGCCAATGGTCATCAGACTGGCGTTGCCGCCTGCGGCGGCGGTATTGACGCTGAGTGAACGTTCAATATAGAGGCGTTCCAGCAGCAGATTGCTGTCACCACGGGCGAACCCCTGCACCGAAATAATGGCTCCCTCGCGCGCCGCGACCTGCTCGCACAGCTCACGCAACTGATCGGAGTCGCCGTGATAAATAACCGCATCGAAAGGCTGGGCCGTCAGGGTTTCCGCTTTTGCAAAGTGGATCCGTTCGCTGACGTCAGGCGGCAGTTTTTTCGCCAGCTCGCGCTGCAGAGGCGCGTCAGGCCACAGTACTTCACAACCGACTGCGGTTACGCCCGCTAACTGAGTTAACGCATCCTGCTCATTATCGGCCACGCACAGCACGCGATTGCGCGGCATAAAGGTCAGGGTGTTGCGTTCGCCGGTGGGGCCTGGCAGCAGGCGCTGAGTCCCGGCCTGCGCCTGTTCGGCGAACTGCTGGCACAGAGACTGCAATTCCGGGCGATCCGCCGCCCACTGCTGTAGCGCGAGCAAGGGTTTTTCCAGCAGCGTTTTCAACTGCGCATCCAGCGGGTACTCCGCATCCTGGCGGGTGAGGGTGATCCCGACGGCGTTTTGCGGACGGCAGGCGAGCAGGCGGTAGAGATACAGCGGGCCGCCGGCTTTCGGACCGGTGCCCGATAGCCCTTCGCCGCCAAATGGCTGTACGCCGACCACGGCGCCGACCATATTGCGGTTGACATACAGGTTGCCGACATGGGCGCTACCGGTGACCTGGGCGATCGTTTCGTCAATGCGGGTATGCACGCCCAGGGTCAGGCCGTAGCCGGAGGCGTTAATCTGCTCAAGCAACTGATCCAGTTCGTTGCGGTGATAACGCACCACGTGCAGGACCGGGCCGAAGACCTCTTTTTTCAGCTCATCGACGCTGTCGAGTTCAATCAGCGTTGGCGGCACAAAAGTGCCGGTGTCCCACTCGCGGGAATCCTCGCTGTTTTCACGCACCGCCTGGAAGACGGTTCGTCCTTTGCCCCGCAGCGCCTGGATATGACGCTCAATGTTCTCTTTGGCTTCTGCATCAATCACCGGCCCGATATCGGTCGTCAGGCGGCCGGGATTGCCCATCCGGCACTCGGCCATCGCGCCGCGCAGCATGGTCAGCGTATGGTCGGCAATCTCCTCCTGCAGACAGAGCACCCGCAAAGCGGAGCAGCGCTGACCGGCGCTGTCGAACGCCGAGGCAAGTACATCGATCACCACCTGCTCGGTTAAGGCGGAAGAGTCAACGATCATCGCGTTCATCCCGCCGGTTTCGGCAATCAGCGGAGTTGGCCGACCCTGCGTATCAAGGCGGCTGGCGATATTGCGTTGCAGCAGGGTGGCGACGTCGGTTGAGCCGGTAAACATGACGCCGCGCACCCGTTCATCGGCAGTCAACGCGGCGCCGACGGTCTCCCCGCGGCCCGGCAATAGCTGAATAACGCCCGGTGGTACGCCAGCCTCCAGCAGGATCGCCACGCCCCGGGCAGCGATAAGCGGCGTCTGTTCGGCGGGTTTCGCCAGCACGGTATTGCCTGCCGCCAGCGCGGCGGCAATCTGTCCGGTAAATATCGCCAGCGGGAAGTTCCACGGGCTGATACACACCACCGGCCCCAGCGGGCGATGGGTTTCGTTATCAAAATCGTCGCGGACCTGACCCGCATAATAGTGGAGGAAATCTACCGCTTCGCGTACTTCAGCAATGGCGTTGCTGAAAGTCTTGCCGGCTTCCCGCACCAGGATACCCATCAGGGTCGGCATCTGGCCTTCCATCAATACCGCTGCGCGTTCGAGGATCGCCGCGCGCTCCTGCGGCGGGGTGGCGAACCAGATTGGCGCAAGGTTGACCGCGCTGGTCAGCGCCTGCTGAACTTCAGCGTCGCTGGTTTCTCGCGCGTAACCGACGATATCTTTTGGTTCCGCCGGGTTAATCACCGCCTGCATCTCACCTTCGGCAACCGACTGCTCCAGCATCGGCAGCGCCTGCCATTTATGTAATGCGCTATTTAATAAAGAGGAGGAGAGGGAGGCCAGTCGATGTTCATTGGCCAGATCCAGACCGGCCGAGTTGCTGCGCCCTTTGCCGTAAAGATCGCGCGGCAGGGGGATTTTCGGATGCGGCAGGCCAGGCTGACCTTCCTGCTGGGCCAGCTTTTCCACGGCGGCAACCGGATCGGCAACCAGTTCATCCAGCGGCAGCGTGCTGTCCGCAATACGGTTAACAAAAGAGGTGTTAGCGCCGTTCTCCAGCAGACGGCGCACCAGATACGCCAGCAGCGTCTCATGAGTGCCGACCGGGGCGTAAATACGGCACGGTCGGTTGAGTTTACCATCAGCGACCTTACCGGTGACCTGCTCATACAGCGGTTCGCCCATGCCATGCAGGCACTGGAATTCGTATTGTCCCGGATAGTAGTTCTGTCCGGCCAGGTGATAAATCGCCGCCAGGGTATGGGCGTTATGAGTGGCGAACTGCGGATAGATCAGGTTCGGCGCCGCCAGCAGCTTTTTCGCGCAGGCCAGATAAGAGACGTCGGTGTAGACCTTGCGGGTATAGACCGGATAGCCTTCGAGACCGTCCATCTGCGCGCGTTTGATTTCGCTGTCCCAGTAGGCGCCTTTCACCAGGCGGATCATCAGGCGACGATGGCAACGGGTTGCAAGGTCGATCAGGTAGTCAATGACGAACGGGCAGCGTTTCTGGTAGGCCTGAATAACAAAACCAATGCCATTCCATCCCGCCAGTTCCGGTTCAAAACAGAGTTTTTCCAGCAGGTCGAGTGAGATCTCCAGACGATCGGCCTCCTCGGCGTCGATATTGATGCCGATATCGTACTGGCGCGCCAGCAGGGTCAGGGACTTCAGCCGGGGGTAAAGCTCCTCCATCGCGCGGTCGTACTGGGCGCGGCTGTAGCGGGGGTGCAGTGCGGAGAGTTTGATTGAAATGCCCGGTCCTTCATAAATGCCGCGCCCGTTTGAGGCTTTGCCGATGGCATGGATCGCCTGCTGGTAGGAGACCATATAGGCCTGCGCGTCGGCGGCGGTCAGCGCCGCTTCGCCCAGCATATCGTAGGAGTAACGGAAGCCTTTATCTTCCAGCTTACGGGCGTTAGCCAGCGCTTCAGCGATAGTTTCCCCGGTGACGAACTGCTCGCCCATCAGGCGCATGGCCATATCGACGCCTTTGCGGATCAAAGGTTCGCCGCTCTTACCGATAATGCGGTTCAGCGAGCGCGACAGGCTGGTTTCATTATGGGTGGAAACCAGTCTGCCGGTAAACAGCAGTCCCCAGGTGGCGGCGTTGACGAACAACGAGGGGCTACGGCCAATATGCGACTGCCAGTTGCCGTTGCTGATTTTGTCGCGGATCAGCGCATCGCGGGTGGCTTTATCGGGAATACGCAGCAGAGCCTCTGCCAGGCACATTAGTGCGATGCCCTCCTGTGAGGAGAGTGAAAATTCCTGTAACAGACTCTGCACCATCCCGGCGCGGCCGCTGGCGGTTTTTTGATTACGTAGTTTTTCTGCCAGTTGATAAGCGAGCTTATGTGTCTGTTCACTCAGATTCTGCGGCAGACGGGCCTGCTCCAGCAGCATCGGTACGGCATCGGTTTCGGCCCGCCGCCAGGCGGCGGTAATCGCGGCGCGAGAGACGGATTGCGGCAGGATCTGCTCGGCGAATTCAAGGAACGGCTGATAAGGCTCATCGCCTGGCGTACCGGCTTCTTCACCCTCATTAACCTCACCGGAAAACCTTCCCGAAAGTTCCGGCAACGCTTGGTCGCTTTCCAGCTTTTCCAGATAGTTGAAGATGGCCTGTTTAATCAACCAGTGTGGCGTGCGGTCAATACGGCTTGCCGCGGATTTAATACGTTCGCGCGTCGCTTCGTCCAGTTTTACACCCATGGTGGTGGTGCCCATATCAGGAACTCCTGCAATAGATTATCAGTGTCGTTATGCGGTTGCGTAGAAATATCCACCATGTTGCAACTTTGTGCAACCTTGTTAATTGAGAATTGTGTTGCGGGCAGAAAAATGCCTCATTTGTTAAAAAATATAATGAAAATTACGCAGATTTATCCCTTATGGATAAGGTTTTTGTCTGCGTGACTTAACACTTTTTCATGGTGCAACCGATAAAAACGTGAGAGAGTGCAACCTATAACAAAATGGAGTTTGGCCCCGGAGGCATTTCGTGTAAATGCTGTGTTAAATCGTTTGTGAAAAAACAAAGCTTCCGTCAGGATACGGTCGCCCAATACAACCAATATGCCATTACCCCGTTCCGGTAATGGAAAAACGACAAATTTGGACGCTGTCGACAAAAATTCTGGAGATTTTTACATGGCTATTAGCACACCCATGTTAGTGACTTTTATTGTTTATATTTTTGGTATGGTTCTTATCGGTTTTATTGCCTGGCGTTCCACCAGAAATTTCGATGATTATATTCTCGGTGGCCGTAGTCTCGGCCCATTTGTCACGGCGCTCTCCGCCGGGGCTTCCGATATGAGCGGTTGGCTGCTGATGGGGCTGCCAGGCGCGATATTTATTTCCGGTATTTCCGAAAGCTGGATCGCCATTGGTCTGACGCTGGGCGCGTGGATCAACTGGAAACTGGTGGCAGGGCGTTTACGCGTGCATACCGAGGTTAATAATAACGCCCTGACGCTGCCGGATTATTTCACCGGCCGTTTTGAAGATACCAGTCGTGTGCTGCGAATTATTTCGGCGCTGGTGATTTTGCTGTTTTTCACCATTTATTGTGCTTCCGGCATTGTGGCCGGTGCCCGGTTGTTTGAAAGTACCTTCGGGATGAGCTACGAAACCGCGCTGTGGGCGGGGGCGGCGGCAACCATTGTGTATACTTTCGTCGGGGGATTCCTTGCGGTGAGCTGGACCGATACCGTCCAGGCCAGCCTGATGATATTCGCTCTGCTGCTGACGCCGATAATGGTGATCATTTCCGTCGGCAGTTTTGGTGATTCGCTGGAAGTGATTAAGCAAAAGAGCATTGAGAATATTGATATGCTCAAGGGGCTGAACGTTGTGGCGATTATCTCTTTGATGGGCTGGGGGCTAGGCTATTTTGGTCAGCCGCATATCCTGGCGCGTTTTATGGCGGCGGACTCCCACCACAGTATTGTACACGCGCGTCGTATCAGCATGACCTGGATGATTCTCTGCCTGGCGGGGGCTGTTGCCGTCGGTTTCTTTGGTATCGCTTATTTCACCACTCATCCGGGAGTGGCCGGCGCAGTGAATCAGAATGCTGAACGCGTCTTTATTGAACTG
Organism: Klebsiella indica; assembly: GCF_005860775.1. GTDB lineage: Bacteria > Pseudomonadota > Gammaproteobacteria > Enterobacterales > Enterobacteriaceae > Klebsiella > Klebsiella indica. The sequence goes on along the minus strand of NZ_VCHQ01000028.1, from coordinate 1,109 downwards.
GCGCAAATTTTATTCAACCCGTGGATTGCGGGGATCCTGTTATCGGCGATTCTGGCGGCGGTGATGTCGACGCTGAGCTGCCAGCTGCTGGTGTGCTCCAGCGCGATTACCGAAGATTTGTATAAAGCGTTTCTGCGTAAAAATGCCGGTCAGCAAGAGCTGGTATGGGTGGGGCGCTTTATGGTGTTGCTGGTTGCGCTGGTGTCTATCGCCCTGGCTGCAAACCCGGAGAATCGGGTACTGGGTCTGGTGAGCTATGCCTGGGCTGGCTTCGGCGCGGCGTTTGGCCCGGTGGTGCTGTTCTCAGTGATGTGGTCGCGTATGACGCGTAATGGCGCGCTGGCCGGGATGATTATCGGCGCGTTGACCGTGATCATCTGGAAACAGTTCGGCTGGCTGGGTTTGTATGAAATCATTCCGGGTTTCATTTTCGGCAGTCTGGGCATTGTGGTCTTTAGTCTGCTGGGGAGCGCCCCCTCCGCTGAGATGCAAAGACGCTTTGCCGAAGCGGACGCGCATTATCACTCCGCGCCGTCGCAATCCGCGACCGCCGAATAATCCTGCGCCCGCGTTATGCGCAATGCGGGTCAGTTAAGGGGTGTCAGTTGTGTTTATGGCTGGCTGAGCGGTTCTGTTAATCGGTGGTTTAAACGAAAATCTGATTCAGTTGATTCGCTTACTGAGCTGATACGGGCTGAAATATAAAGGATATAACCTTTTTATAATTTTCAGCCTCTGAAAAGCCACTGACGAATAACGGACTCACCGCATGGGGGTTGGGCGCATCAAGGAAACCTGGCGGGAACGCAGGCGCGCATCCAGGACTGGCCGCCAGGACGGCGGCCAGAGGGCGGGTCGAGACAGGGACAAAATTGCCGGGAGCAATTTTGAACAGCGCTTGCGCTGGCCCTGGAAGGGCGAGTCCCAGGGATGGGACGAGTAGCGTCGAGTCCCGCCCGGTCCGCCAGATGAAGCCGGAGTGGAGCGGACCGCGCAGCGGCAGGTTTTCAGCGCAATGCCGGGGGTGCAGGGGGACGGGCGAAACGTCCCCCTGCCCGTTCACACGCTGTGGATATAACGAATATCCGCGAATTTATCGTGAACGGAAC
>NZ_VCHQ01000027.1 GCF_005860775.1 Klebsiella indica | reverse complement strand
CGGCTATGCGATTCCAGCATAACCAGGGGGGGGGGGGGAAGTGAAGAAATAAACCACATATCGCAATAAAAAATAAAGCGTTATATTCATGAATACGTAATATCTCCCGTGTAGGCCATGGTATGTTTTCGTGATAACAATCACAGTGAAAATCTATCTTATCATGCGCAATTTAAATAAACGGGGATTAAAAAAGAATTACCACATCCAGACATGATTACGTATAATCAATCACGACATGTTTAGTTACCAACAATTAACCTTATCTTAACTGTAATTAACAACAATCTATACAGCATTACTGAAAATATTAGCGAGGGTATTTATGAATGAGGATAATAGTCATACAGAGCAATCAACCGTAACGACACCGCCGACGAAAGAACAATTCCGTGACGCTATGTCGCAGGTATGTTCAGCCGTCGCGATTATCACCACCGAGGGCCCGGCAGGACGCGGGGGGTTCACGGCAACATCCGTGTGCAGCCTTTCCGATGATCCCCCATCCCTGCTTGTCTGCATGCGCCATGCATCAGCGCAATACGCGCTATTTATCCAGAACAGGCATTTTTGTGTTAATGTCCTTTCCAGTGCGCAGGCCAATCAGGCTAATTTTTTTGCCATGAGCAAAATGGAAATGAAAGCACGCTATGCATCAGGTGACTGGTGTGGATTAACCACCGGTAGCCCTACATTAAAAAATGCCCTGGTTAATTTCGATTGTGAGTTAGTTTCCATCCATGATGAAAATACACACAGCATTTTCATCGGGAAAATAGTGGCGATTGCTCAATGGCCAAAAAACGATGCGTTAGTATATTTCAATCGTAAATATCATGACATTAATAATAACCACACCACGATGTAGCCGTCTTTTAACACCACACGCAAAAGAGCAGTTTAGCTTAATGATGACAATAAAATTAAGTTAACCATAAAGTAAAGATAATTAATAAAGTGAGGAAATCATGGCTTCTTCATATGATAAAACACATTACCCTGCCCAAAACAATTTAACTGTTCCCGGCTGGGGAACGCCGCCCCCTGCTATCCCGGACAATAAAATCACCCAAACCATCACAGCCGATATTCTGATTATTGGCGCGGGATGCGCCGGGTTGTTTGCTGCGCATTCGGCGGCGGAACAGGGGCTGAAAGTTGTTGTTATGGAAAAGTTTGCTACCTTTTCCGCCAGGGGAATGGATAATGGCGCCGTAAATTCAACATTACAACGCAAAGCAGGAAAAGACATTGATGAAGACCTCCTGTTATCAGATTTAATTCGGTTTGCAAATAACAGGGTTCATTCTGAACTTATCGCGCTATGGGTACGCCAGAGTGGCCGGGTATTTGACCATTATATTAATCTTTGTGAAGCAAATGGTATGAAGGTCGCGTTAGCTGACACGTTTAATTTCGCCACACATTACCCGGATCTTTATCGTCAATATCCAACTGCCCATATTTTTGCCAACGCAGACCAAAAAATCAGTACCGGGAATGAATATATTCCAACTCAACAGGCATTCCTGGGATTCATTGAAAAAGAGTGCAAAAAACTTGGCGTATCTTTTTACTATGATGTGGCCAGTGAACAACTCTTGCGTGAAGAAAATGGTCGGGTAAATGGCGCGACAGGGAAAACAAAGGAAGGAGAATATATCAAGTTCCGCGCCGCCCACGCGGTTATCCTGGCGTCTGGAGGATATTCTGAAAACCAGGAAATGCTTGACGCCTGGTGCCCCATCGTCAATAAAGCGGAAATCAAAACCTACAACCCGCACGGCGGCAATAATGGCGAGGTGCTGGCCCAGGCATTATGGATAAATGCCGACCTGCAAAACTGGCCGCATCCGGCCATGATCCACACAATACCCGGTTTTCATGTTGACCTGATGTGTGGAAACCAGTCATTCATGCACGTCAACCAATCGGGGAAACGTTTTCAGTGCGAATCATTACCCAATCAGTATCTTGTCAACGGGCGTTTTCGCCAGCCCGGTCAACACTCGTGGGCGATTTTTGATTCCCGCTATGAAAGCGACCATAAAACATTTCAGACAGGGTTTGATGGCCCGATAACCGAACCTATCGAAATACTGAATGCTCACGCCGATAAGGGGCAGCTTTTCCGGGCAAATACACTGGACGAGCTTGCCCGGCAAATAGGTCTCCCCACCGATACGTTCGTCGCAACCTGTAAACGCTACAGTGATATGGCCCACCAGGGTAAAGACACGGATTTTAATAAAGAACCGGGCTTGATGTTCCCCATCGAACAAGCGCCATTTTACGCCATCCCCATGCACTCTCATTTACTGGTCACTCTCGGGGGGCTTAATTGCGATCCTGACATGCAGGTTCTTGATACCCAGGGCCATAAAATAGCGGGGCTTTACGCGGTCGGAAATATACAAGGTAATTTCTTCGCCAATGAATACCCGCTCATGGCGCCAGGCCTCAGCCATGGCCGGGCAATTACGTTGAGTTACGTTCTGGGTGAACAATTGGCCGAAAATATAAAAGCGACACTGAACAAAAAATAGCCCTGATACGCCTGGCGCTCATTTGGCGCCCGGAAGGATAATGGATATTGCCCCGCTCAAAAAAACCATCTTGTTTATTTGAGGTAATAATTGGTGGCGTTATACCACAAGGAAAAATAAACATACCCTCAGAAAATGATTTTCCCGCGAAGCGTAAAATACGGATACAGACACCAGACCGGGGTTATATCGGCCAGGTGTCTGTAGTAATAATTTAAATATCAAATGCGGCACACATCCCTTCATACGTCGCGTCTAGAATAAAACGTGGTCTGACGCAATCCCCCGCAGCCGTAAATACATCAACAGTATAGCGTAACTCATTGACCACATTATCACGCGGCTGCATTCCTGCTGCATACAGAACAGTTTGCGCAGGGCAAAAAACTTCTTCATTATCTTTCCGCAGGAAAATAACGCCGTTATCAGTGACCTGGCACACTTTCACATTAAGATCCCAGGACAGATTTTTATTATTTTTCATCCTGGGCAACAACGCCCGACGGTGGCTGTCATTCCCTTCAATCGCAAGATCATGGCGCATTTCGAGCAGATGGACGTGTTTCCCTTTCTCCGCTAAATAAAGCGCAATTTCACTCCCTGTTAAACCGCCCCCAATCATAATGATATCGTCGCCAATTTTATCCAGGTCAGAATAAGCAAACAGTGCATGATGGGCATGCTCTATGCCAGGAATCGCCGGGATTTTCGGCGTTGAACCGACACAACAAATCACTGCATCCGGGTGCCGTTGCGCAATATATTCCCGCGTCACTTCGGTATTCATTTCAAATAGAACCCCGGCTTTCTTCGCCCTGACCACTAATGAATTACGATAGCGGGCAAAATCACGCTTATGGGGATCGATATCGGTAAACCACAATAACCCACCGGGTTTGTCGCTTTTTTCTGCAAGCGTAACAGTGTGGCCCCGTTCTGCTGCAGTAATCGCCGCATAAAGGCCGCTCACCCCGGCGCCAACCACCAGAACATTTTTAGATGCCCGCGGCGCGGGTTGCCAACGTAAACGTAATTCACGGCCCGACCAGGGATTCACCGTACACATAAATGGAATAGCGCAGGGACGTTTACTGGGATCGGGCGACAATGGATTAAAACAGGAACAACGCAGGCAAGGCGCAATTTCATTCGCTCGTCCTTCTCTGGCTTTATTGACAAATTCAGGATCGGCAAATTGCTGGCGCCCCAGGGCAACAACATCACACAACCCTTCCGCTAAAACACGTTCAATATGCTCAGGATCATTAAAACCGCCGACCGCGACAACCGGCACACTGACATTTTTTTTGATGGCGGTCGCCAGTGATAAATTACACCCATGATCATCGAACATTGAAGAGAAGGCTTTGGTTTCCACATGGGAGTGATATATGCCACTGGTCACATGAATCAGGTCGACCTTATCTTCTATCATCTGACAGAATTCAATCGTCTCAGGCAATCCCATTCCCCCAGGCACACGTTCATCGCCAGAAACGCGATATTCAATCAGGAAATCCTCCCCCACACGCTGCCGGACAGTATCAAGCACCAGGCGGGCAAAACGCGCCCTATTTTCCAGACTCCCGCCCCACTTGTCTTTCCTCTTATTCGAAAGCGGCGAAGTAAACTGCGACAACAACCAGCCATGCCCACCATGCAGCATCACCATATCGAACCCCATGGCTTTGGCCGACGCGCAAGCAATCGCGTAATTATCCGCGACATGATAAATCATGTCTTCGTCCATTTCGTCCACATGGACACCATCAGGCCGAATAAACGCAGAAGGCCCAATGGGATTTCGCCCGCCAATCGCATCGGGATGGTTGACCCCGCCGACATGGTTAAACTGAATAGAGGCGACAGCGCCATGCGCTTTAATAGATTCCGCCAGGATATAGATGGACTCCATATGGTGCGTCGTCAAACCTGGAGACACTAAATCCAGACCGTGCTCATGACGTGCCCCGTGTTCAAAATCCGTAAAACATTCCGTCAAAGTAACCTGTCCAAAACCCCCACGCGCTCGGGTTTCATAAGCGTCAATACCCTCCTGAGTGGGCTCGCCCCCTATGGCAATACGGTTCGTTGTGACAGGGGAAGCAAATATGCGGTTTTTAAACACGGTCTTTTTTATTTTCAGTGGGGTAAATATATGTGGATATATACTCATGCTATCCTCTTTTTATGTTCTTAATTACTATTACGCCTCATCACACTGCGCCTTAATTAATGCATATTCATCGAAAAACGATTTATCAGGTGACGATTACGCATCCGTGATGCTTACTGACTTCGCCAAAAATAATAAAAATCAAAATAACGCATAGCTAATATTCAATGCCCGGCCATACACAAGTCTATTTTATGAATTATATATAACATCAAGATTAATATTGTGATCTGAACTTAGTAATTCAGAACATCCTGTTTTATTTAAATCCAGACATTTATTGTTAACAGCGAATAAACGGCATCGCACCATTATTTACCTTGCATAAGAATAAATATTATTTTCTCTGAAAAAGCTATATGCCATGGCCTTTTACCGGATAAGCATCTTTCACTTTCTTCGCGTCCTTACGCTGCTTTTTATTCAGCAATAAGGCAAACACGGCGCCGACGAAAGCCACCAGCATAATAATATTTATCGTTGTGATATAGGTCCCCGTCTTTTCCAGCATTTGGGCTGAAACAAATAGCCCGACGGTTCCGCCAAAAGAACCAATCCCTAACCACAATCCATTCATTCGGCCCACAATGCGGGGATGATAGTATTCGGCGATTTTTGCCTGGATCATGGGGATCAACCCCCCTACGCCCAACCCAGGAAGAATAAGAAACAGACTCAACAACGTCTGAGTATTATAAACGCCGCTTATCTGAAGCGCGCCATAGGTGATAACAAGGATCATGCCGGTGATAATAATCCCGCCTGGCCGGCCACTAAAATATTTCCCGGCAAGAAACCCACCAATAATGGGCGCAACAATAGACGCAAACTGCAAAATAGTCGTCAGGCTCCCCCCAATAACCGGTCCGAAACCTAAACCCACAGGTTCTGATTCTGAGAAGTAAGACGGTGTCAGGCTAAACATGGTTTGCATCAACCAATTGGCCAGGAAAGTCACGACAATACCAAACCAGGTATATCGGCTCAGCAGTGCGGACTTGAAAGAGTGTTTAGCCGGGTCCTCTTCGGGGGCATCATTCTCATCGCTTACTGCTGGCGTCTTGCCGGAGGTCATCAGGAAAATAACCAGGCAATAGATAAGAGAAACAAACGGGATTATCGACACCACGGCCATCGTAAATTGCCAGCTTTTAAGCATTGTAAAGACCAGCGGCGCAATAACCACACTCAGCATCGCCCCTAAAGGAATAAATGCCCCGGTGATACCCAACGCAAACGAGCGCTGCCTGGCAGGGAACCACTGCATAATCAGCGGGACCATCCCCGCAAGGCAAAACCCCACAGAGCACCCTTGCAAAACCCGAATAATGGCCACAGCGAAATAAGACTGGCCAACCCATAACGTCGCCAGCGTCGGCACGGACGTTAACAGAATGCTGACGATAATAGAGGCTTTCGCCCCCCACCGGTCGACGAATGGCCCACTGACAAAAAAAGACAACGATGAGAACAACATAAAGAAGGTCATCAATTGCACCGCTTCCGGGAGCCCGACCTGTAAATTTCGGGCTATCTCGCCCAGTAACGGAGCATATGACATCGCCACTAACTGAAAACAGGTCCCGGTTAAACAGCAACCGGCGAGGATCGCCCAACGGGCAGGCGAATAAGTAGTCGGTAAGGATTCTGTATTTAACATACTAACCAGCCTTATAAATAATTATTATTTTCAATTAATTAGATATCATTAATGGTCAATATCAGGGCAATAAGCAATCGGCCTCAGGGGTGAGCCGGACCCCCTGGCGATAGGTAATGCGCTGGCAACAAAAAGGCACTGTTTCGACAGTTGTTCCATATTGGCGACAGATTCCAGGATTAAAATCCCATTCGGTAGCCAGTGGCGCTGGTGCCCCGGCATATCCACAATTTTCCCTTCCACCAGTGCGCCTTCACAGGCAATGGTATCGGCGCCAACGGCAATAACGCCGCGTTCCTTAAACAAAATGGCGACATCTTCATTCATGCCTGGCGAGTTCGTCGCATACCATTGCGCCCTGGAGTCCCGCCGCCAGTAATCCCGCAACCAGCCGAAATTCACCAGCGCGATATCACCCGGGCGCACGGCACAACCGTGCCGCTTTTCCCAGGCCTCGATATCATCGGCAGTGAGCAAATCGCCAGGCTTCCACTCCCGGTCAGAAAAGTCATACACCGTCGCCGAAGCCACAAGGGCATCGACAGGCAGTGTGTCTATCGTATCGTCCTTACGTTGACTGGAGACATGGGCCGGGGCATCAACATGGCAACCAATATGCTCCGGCATGACCAGACTCTGGCAGTAGTAGCCGTCGTGCTCGTAACCAATTGTCGGGTCGACAAAAAAATGGGGGTGTGTTGGCCAGCGTGGAATACCTCGTTCGAGGCGAGGAGCAAGATCAACAGCCCTCATGCTTCGTAATTTCAGCAACGCATCATCCACAGCGCACTGGCATGGGGTGTTCGATGCAGTCATTTGATGTACACACATAGTTGTTGCTCCTGATAATAGTTATCTTTTTGATACATAAAACAAAATAACCAGTTACCGCCATTGACATACAGATATATGAATGCCAGATGCTCCCCGCTATTCCGATAATCACTGGCATGGATTCCCTTATTCATCAGCGACAACGCCGCCATTCGTGGTGTTCAGAACCACAGGCAATGAACAAAACCCCTGTAAAAAATCAGTTGATTACTTTTATTTTTAACTTAATAAACAAAATAAAGAGTTAAATAAAACAACACTCAACTTACCCTTTTAATTATCTATCAAGGGTAGAAAAACATAATAAATTACCGTCAAAGAAAACGACTTAATTTGTCAATTTTTATACTGCCTTATTAATTTTATAATTGCCAATTCTTTTTTTTACTTGTGTTATCTGGAAAATACATAACAATATTTATAGAAAAAAATTATTTTTATTTGACGGAGAGCACATTTATCACACTATTATTCATTCCCTTCCATCCTTTTTTGTCACGGGGATTACGAGTTATCAATAAATGACATGTGGTTATTATTAGTAATATTAGCCACCTACAAAAGTCACCTTCATTTTTTGTTATATGAATTATACATAACAACATTTTCAAAAAGAATTTCCACGCGTTATAGCGCCATGTATTTTATTCCCAGGAATTTTCTCTATCAGTAAATATTAACCCAATGGATTCCTGCCTGAAACAGGAATAGCCTTTCGCGCCAGACCAGAAAGTAAGAAATTTATTTCGCATAAAAATATTATGTGAATAAGTAGAAAAAGAATTTTAATGCTCAGGGGGTAAATAATGATTTTAGTAAAGAATAAACGTCATCTACTCATCGTTATGATGATGGCATCGTGTTCTTATTTGATACCAACATCCAATGTACTGGCCGATGATAATAACAATGATACCCGACCGCTATCCGACACAGGGAAATGGCTGACGGACCATGGCGTTCAGCTACATCTTATGGCCAGCGAAAACTGGTTGGGTAGCCTCGGCGCCGGTTCCATCACAGATAAAAGGGAATCCTTCACTTTACTGACGGCCGGCGCTGATTTCGATTTAGACAAAATGGGATTAATACCCGGAGGAAGCATTCATATTATGCAACTGTGGGTCCCCTTTACTCATAATATTGAATACGGTAACCAGGTGGGGAGTTTACTGGCCGGGAACCCGCCATCATATCTTCCCAAAGTTGCCCACTTAATGCGTTTTACCTATGAACAGAAATTACTGGATGACAGACTGGAACTGGAAGCAGGGAAAAGTAATCCAGATTTAAATTTCGGCCTGAATTATTGCAATGTCTATATCTCATGTATCAATACACTGCTGAACGACACCGCCGTCATGGGCGCAGTACCTTATGCAGGATGGGGCGCGCGAATCGGCTGGAATTTCACTCCAAACCTTAAATCCAATATTGGTATCTGGCGTACTTATCAGGCGTATCCATTTACCAGCGGCTGGGAATGGGGAAATGATAGCAATAATAGCGGCACAACCTTATTACTGGCTAATTTAAACCGGCATATCACCTGGCAAGAAGAACCCTATCCATTTAACTGGGAAATATTGGCTTTCCATAATTTAAAAAAATATGACGACCCTTATTACACCGTCAATGGGACCTCAAAAGTCTTTGATACCGAGAGCGCAGTAAGAACACACACAGGGGTATCCGGGTTTTATATTACCGCCAATAAAACATTCTGGCGACGGGATGGCGGGTCCGACCCCAGCAACCCTTCGCCAGAGGCGCTGAGCGTACACGGGAGTTTAGCCCAGGCGATGAAACATTACGGGGATCAAGGCATTACAACGTTTGCGGATCTGGGCGTCACCTGGAATGCCCCGTGGCAAAGCCGGCCACAAGATAGCTATGGGGTGTTTTTCCGCTGGGGGAGGTTGTCTGATAGCAAACAGCGCTATTTGCAGGATGAATTCATTGCCGCTGGCGGTAGTGGATGGCAGGAACCCCAAAACGAATACCAACTTGGGTTGGATGCCTCTTTGATGCTGACACCCGAAATTAACATCCAGATGAGCGGGGCCAGAACCTGGCGGCTCAACACATATCAGTACGCTTATACCGCCTCCAGCCCGCGCAGCGGTTATACGTTCTGGCTACAACTCAACGTCATGATCGATAAATTACTTGGTTTATAACAACATTTCGTTCAATTCAGGAACTGAGATATATAAACGCCCATCGCACTCATTAAAACCCCGTCCTGATACCACTGGACGGGAAACCGCCTTGTCTCACCGCAAATAATTCACACATTCCGCTTATCCATGCATGCGTCCCTTTTTGCCCTTGATGCATTCGCCGTCCGCGTTAGAAATGTTAAATTATCCATCTTAAATTTTCTTTTTTGTTGCTACCCGGTAATAATTTACCGACTGACACAAAAAAAATCACGTTAGTTTGTGACTTTTTACGCATAAATAAAAAAAAGGAATATACAAAGAATAAGTCTATTAATATCTTCATAATAAATTGTTAAACATAAACCGGACAGTGTTCTTTCACTATACCAACAGTGATGAACGGAAATAGAGCATAATGGAAGGAACAACGCACTGTAAATAAATTCTCACTATATGCTTATGTCCGTCAGAATTGACGTAATTGATATACATCCCAGGGGAGGATATCATGAAAATAGAACGGCTCCGTGAATTTCTGACATTAGCAGAAAAACTTAATTTCACAAAATCGGCGCAGATATTAAATATTACCCAACCCGTGTTAAGTCGGCATATGAAAGAATTAGAATTCTTTTTTAGCGTGGCATTATTTCGCCGTGATACACATCAGGTGGAATTAACCAGCGCAGGGCATTTATTAGCAGACGAAGCACGCAAAATAATAAACCAATACGAAAATTCATTATCTGTTATTCACACCTTCACAGGCCAAAGCCGCAGAAAATTGTCCATCGCATTTCTGGGGGAAGCGATAAACCAGAAACTGGTTGAATTAGTTGATAATTTTCACCAGAGGCACCATGACGTTGCGGTTGATAATCAGGACTGTGAACTTGATGAGGCCATAGATTTACTCATCAATGGGCAATGTGATTTAGGCTTTTTAATTCGCCCCAGTTTTATGCCGCAAAATGAAAATTTCTCGTATGTTAATTTTGGGACAGACCCATTGTGTGTCGCCGTAAATCGACAACACCCCTTAGCCGGGGAGCAATGTGTTTCACTGCGTGAAGTGGCTAAATGGCCAATCATTCGTATTAACCCACATAATTTCTCACAGGTGGAATATTACACCACTCAATTTTTGAGCAACCACAATCTTAATTATACTCTATACCGAGAATATCCAAATCTAAAAACATGTTGTTTTAATCTTGAATTAAATACCCAAGCTGTGTTGTTAATGCCAAAACACCGAGCCTATCAGTTAGGCAGTAACAGTGTACTGCTGGAATTAGCGGAACAAGACTGCCAGTTTGAGCTAGATTTAGTCTGGCTCAGAAGTAACTTTAATCCATGTATTAATTTATTTGTCCGCGAATTTAAAAAATACATGGCGATTGAAGAAATAGCCGTATAAACATTATTTTTATCCTGTCCATCATCAGGAGTGAGCATATCCGTTCATGTCTCACTTTTCGACATTCCCCTCTATTACCTTATCGCCGGGCATAAATCCCCCCGTTCATTACTCGCACGGCCCCTGATAGTGATCCCTCTCACACATATTAATAAACGGAAAATGAATTGGAAAAAACATAATTGAAAGGGTTCATGCCGGTCGTTATTAATTAACCCTCGACATTAAAGGTAGCAGGTATGAAAACACCAATGCAGCACAACCGTATTCCAGTTGCTGGCTGAGCGATACGGCTGAAATTCAGCATTTATTCCTTTCTTTTTTTGGCGGCATCAAAGAAATACATTTTCCTGAAACAGAAAATGCCATTATTGACCGGCAAAAAAAAGAAATCTCCACCTGCATTCCCTGCCGCCAGGCCGGGTGGACGCTGGCGTTGCGTATAACCGGGGGGATATCCGACGCCCCGGAATCCTTTGCGTTCGCGCTGAACGCAGACGTAATAACAATGTCATCCCCCACCGCTAACGGATTAATCTACGCGTGGTTTACCTTCCTGAAACTTCCCCTGCGTTCGGGTGACGTTAATGACATGCGACACGCGGCGCGCGAATAGCAACATTGCCATGACGGAGCCCACAATCACGCCCAAAGCAAGATTGGCGGTAAACACTGTTACGCCAAAGCATAACAGCATGATGAAAGATTCAGAAGCAGGCATTTTTTCAGGGCGACTGGCCGTACGCTGTGCCAGTCGATGTTTTTTAGAGAGACCACCACCATGATGCCAGCCAGAACCACCATCGGAATCCGGGCCATCAGATCACTTAGTACAGTGACCAGCAGCAATAACACGATTCCTGCCACCATCGTGGATAATCGGGTGCGGGCACGCCCAAGTTCAACATTAACCATAGTCTGACCGATCATTGCGCAGCCAGCCACACCACCATAAAACCCCGCCAGCAGGTTACCAATGCCAAGCGCCCAGGATTCCCGGGTTTTATCAGACGGGCTGTCGGTCAGGGCATCCACCAGTTTTGCCGTCAGCAATGTTTCCATCAGTCCCACCAGTGCCATACTGAGCGCCGTGGGGAACACTATGTACAGCGTCTCAAGGTTTAATGGCACGCTTAGTCGATTCCAGTCAGGCAGGCCTGGCATCATTATACCGTCCTCGCCCACCGTAGGGACGTCTATACCACCGAACCAGACAAGCATTGTAATCATCACGAGGCTTTGTTGAATAAATCAGATTTCGGGTAAGTATCCCCGCAGCTGATTGTGTTTTCAGGCAATACGCACGCTTTCAGGCATACCTGCTTTCGTCATTTTGTTCAGCGCCCGCACCATGGCCATAGCCTCCGCAACCTGACCATCGTAGTCACGCAGTGTCAGTGAACCTCCGAACAACTGTTTTACCCGGTACATCGCCGTTTCCGCTATCGAACGACGGTTATAATCTGTTGTCCATTTCAACCGGGCATTACTCCCGGTCAGCCGCTGATTAGCCACTGCACGGTTACGGTCTGCGTATTCACCGGGCCAGTAACCCGCGCCTTTTCGGGGAGGGATAAGCGCGCTGATTTTCTTACGCCGCAGTTCATCGTGACAGAGACGGGTGTCGTAAGCCCCTGCCCTGATTTTTCTGTGAGTCTGTCGGATAAGACCCGGGAAGGCTTCTGAGTCCGTGACGTTGTTCAGCGACAGGTCTGCGCAGATGATTTCATGTGTGTTGCCATCAACAGCCAGATGCAGCTTACGCCATATGCGACGGCGCTCTTTGCCGTGCTTTTTGACTTTCCATTCGCCTTCACCAAAAACCTTCAGTCCGGTGGAATCAATCACCAGATGTGCAATTTCACCCCGGGTGGGTGCTTTGAAACTGACATTAACCGACTTTGCCCGCTTACTGACACTGCTGTAATCCGGGCAGCGCAACGGAACGTTCATCAGGGAAAAAATGGAATCAATAAACCCCTGTGCAGCCCGCAGGGTCAGCCGGAATATGCGTTTAATCACCAGGACAGTGGTGATGGCAAGGTCAGAATAGCGCTGAGGGCGTCCCCGCGAGGAAGGCGTTGCCGACTCATACCAAGCCTGAATCGCCTCATTATCCAGCCAGAAAGTGAGGGCTCCACGGTTGATAAGGGCTTTGTTGTAGATGGGCCAGTTGGTGATTTTGAACTTTTGCTTTGCCACGGAACGGTCTGCGTTGTCGGGAGGATGCGTGATCAGATCCTTCAACTCAGCAAAAGTTCGATTTATTCAACAAAGCTTTCGGCATGCTGGCAAATGAAGCAACATTTGCATTCTTTGGTCATATTGTAGGGACATCCTTTCTTTTTGATGCGTTTCCCTGGCTACAGAAAAAATGTTTTTCAAAAATAAAAAAATTATTATAAATAGCCCTTTCATTATATATATTTCTTAAGTACTCAACTTTATGGAATATACCACTTTATTTTTCATAAACCAGGAAACAACATAATATTTATCTATATAATTTTATTGAAAACATTAGATTTCACAATACCTGTTTTTCAACAATAGAGGGTCATGCGTCTGACATGTAAACATTCATCACTGATCAGGAAAAATGGAACTTGAACACCTTCATGACGCAGATCTCACTGGATGTGAGCCGTTTGATGTGAAGAGCCTGGATATATTTATGTTCCGCACAATGGCAGGGCCAGAGCAGGCTCCAGACAGTCACCAGTGAATACAATAATGAGGAAATCTATCGTGGTCTTTATCAATTTTTCGTCTGCACTGTGGAATAAAATATTTGGCATACAGCAGACTGTAATATAGATGTCATGAGGCTAACTATAAACATATCGTTTAATGGAATGAAACAGAAATGTTGCAGCCTGGTCTTGCCAGTATCCCCTCAAGATAGCAAAAATGAGATCTACTTCACGAATACAACAAAACATTTATAACCAAATGATTTACATAAACTTTTTAAAAAAACAATCTTTTGACTTGGTTCTGGAATAGGCCTATATTTGAAATCACATTCCACATAGTGAAATTAAAAGGTCGAAAATCAACATCAATGTTCATCAAACGTCTAATGATAATGCCTCCGAAAGCGGTTACGCTTGCTCATTGTTGGCTCATAGACTAGCTCCTGGCAACACAGTAGCAACGAACATTAGAAATAGATGATGTGATCCGCAGCGCTGCTCATCACCGGCATATAGGCCTTGCAAAGCCATCAACTGGCACCGTTGTAATTTGCTGAAATATATTAAGTATATTTTTACCGTTTTATTCACTTTCTCATCAGTAACACATTATTGCCCGGAGAAAAGGACAGGTACATGAACAATCAACGCGTGGGTATCCTTGAAAAAATAGGATATGGAATGGGCGATGCTGGCTGCAATATTGTCGGTGGCGCAGTTTTCCTGTTTCTTAATTACTATTATACCGATGTTTATGGGCTAACCGCCGCTACAGTAGCAGCAATCTGGCTTGGCGTCAGGGTGATTGAAGCGGTCTCTGACCCTTTAATCGGTATGCTAGCAGACCGAACCCGTAGCCGCTGGGGGAAATTCCGCCCATATATTCTCTTTTTTGCCTTTCCCTATGCCATATTGTGCGTATTGATGTTTACGGTGCCAGATTTCAGCTATACCGGTAAAGTCGTATATGCCTTTGCAACTTATCTATTTATGTCAATAACCTATTCATTTATTAATATTCCTTACTGTTCCTTGGGTAGCGTCATCAGTTACAACGATCAGGATCGTGTTTCCTGCCAGTCTTATCGTTTTATGGGCGTTGGGGTGGCAACGTTAATCTTAACCACCAGCTTACTGCCAATGGTGCAACTTCTGGGCAAAGGAGACCAGGCGCTGGGCTATCATCGCGCGGTATCCATCCTGACCTGTGTTGGACTGGTACTATTTATTTTCTGTTTTAAACTGGTCAGAGAACGGGTCGTCCCCGTTATCCCTAAAAATAACGATTCGTTGCTTAACGACCTGAAAGATATATTGAAAAATGATCAGTGGATAAAGTTATTACTACTGACATTCACTAACGTGCTACCAGGCTTTATTCGCATGGCGGCAACACTCTACTTTTTAACCTATGTGGTGAAAGCCGATAGCGAATTCATTACCATATTTATGAGTATCGGCGTGGTGGGTATGATCATAGGTAGCGCCCTGGCCAAACCACTGAGCGATCGCTTCTGTAAATTAAAGATCTTTTTCTGGATCAGTGTCTTTCTCTTCTTGTGGTCTGCCGGGATGTACTTTATCAATCCAGAGCAGCGCATCCTGCTAACGGTTACCTATTTTATTCTGAATATCGTTCACCAGGTTGCTCAACCAATTAACTGGTCAATCATGTCTGATGTGGATGATTATGGTGAATGGAAGACCGGTAAACGTTTAACCGGGATAAACTTCTCATGCAATTTCCTTGCGTTAAAAATTGGTCTGGCGATATCCGGTGCGCTGGTTAGCTCTGTACTCGCATGGAGCAACTACCATGGCGGGCAGCCACAGCAAACAGAAGCCACATTAACCATCATTAAAATGTCTTTCTTTATTATGCCCGCAGTAGGTTATTTGTTAACCGCCGGATGCGTCAAATTACTGCGGGTAAACCGTGAAACTATGCTGATGGTTTCCAGTGAACTGAATAAACGGCGCAAAAATTACAGTGAATTAACTGACTATATTGCCGCCGAAGAAGGTCTGATATCCGACACCAGCGCAGTGAGGCAATAATGGAACTCTTGTTATCCGATAGCATACTCACCTGTCTTTGTTCGCCAGCTATCTGGGCGGAAGGGCCAATCTGGCTCCCCCAACAACAGTGCGTCATTTTCAGCGATGTTAAAGGCAACCGTATGTTTCGCTGGCAGCCAAATGGCGAGGTGACGCTATGGCGGTCAGCTTCACACTACGCCAACGGTAATGCCTGCGATGCCCAAGGGAGGCTTATTACCTGCGAGCACGGACGTCGGGGAATCAGCCGCACAGAACAGGACGGGCAAGTCACACTACTAGTGGATAAAATCGAAGGCCGACGCTTCAATTCACCTAACGATGTGGTGGTACGCTCAGACGGCAGTATCTGGTTTACCGATCCCCCTTACGGCATCATCGGCGATGAAGAGGGATATAAATCAGAAAGTCAGATAATCGGCTGTTATGTCTATTGCTTTACTCCGTGGGATGGCAGGGTGTATATCGCGACCAGTGATACCCAGCGCCCCAACGGGCTGGCATTCTCGCCTGATGAAAAAACATTGTATGTTGCAGATATGTCGATTGTCGATTTTCCCACTCAAGGGCGGCGAGAAATACGCGCCTACCCGGTTGAGGGCTATCAACTCGGCAGTGGACACCATCACATTGCCGATATCAGCCCCGGATTTCCGGATGGGTTGTGCGTGGATTATCAAAGCAATGTGTTCTGCAGTTGTGCCGATGGGATTGTTATTCTGGCACCACAAGGCCAGGTTATCGGCAAAATACCGGTGCCCGAGCGGGTCTCCAACTGTACCTTCGGTGGTCCACAAAATGATGAGTTATTTATTACCGCTACTCGCTCTCTGTACCATATTCGTCTGAATACCCGGGGGGCAGTCAACTAGCGAATGTTGCGCATCGCGAGCGGTGCGCGCTTACTGTTCGCCAGCAGCATGTTCAGTGGTCACAAAACCCAGTTCACCGGAAATATCGGCGGCTGTTTTTTTCAAAGCGTCCAGCAAGTTATGTTCGCCTAATAACTCAAGGCGCGACGTGGAAAGTGAAATAGAAATGGCATAAGGCACCCTGCCATGAATATCAAAAACCGGCACCGCGACGCAGGATACGCCTAATTCATTCTCTTCCCGGTCCTTAGCCTGGTGCCGGGCGCGAATTTCGGCCAGCTCTCGCTGCATATCATCAAGCCGCGTAATGGTGTTACAGGTTAGCTGCTGAATTTCTTGCTGATGGGTGTCCCAGTATTGAGCAACATATTCCGACTGGCCAAAAGCCATATAAATTTTGCCCATCGCCGAGCAGTACAGTGGCAAATGCTGACCGATATAAGCACGGGTACGCAACATACCGGTAGTCGGCTCCAGCTTATAAATCATGATGGCGTGATCGTCTTCACGATTAGAGAAATTAACGGTCTCTCCGGTCGCCAGATTAAGGGCTTCAAGATGAGGCGCTGCAACGTGGATAATATTCAGCGACGACAGCGCTTTTTGGCCGACCGCAATAAATTTCGTCGTCAACCGATAACTCCCCGCGGCGGGCGCCGGTTTGACGTAACCACATGACTGTAAGCCCTGCAGCAAACGGTGCACCGTACTCTTATTCAGTTGCGCCAGCTCAGAGAGATGGGCTAACGGACAGCCGTTGGGATAATTACTTAAAATTTCCAGTAACTGCAGTCCCCGGAACAAGCTCTGGCTGCCTGCTGGCCTCTCTTTCTCTTGCGTCATGACGTCCTCTTTACGGTTAGTTGGCGGCTGCGGTGCGTTCCGTCGTGGATTGATAGTAGCGCAAAGCGTATTTCAATTCACGAACCCGTGCCAAAAATAATAAGGTATTGATTATAAGTGTTTTTTAAAAAAAATCTGTTTTTGACATCTCAGACCATAATCGCTATATTTGAAATATGATTTCGCATATTGAAATTAAGAGATAAAAAAGCAATCACATTATTTCTCGCAGAACAGGAGAACAGCGGTGAAAGTGACTTTTGAGCAGTTAAAAGAGGCCTTCAATCGTGTGCTGTGTAGCCGTGGCGTAAAGGCTGATACCGCAGATGCATGTGCCGAGATGTTTGCCCGGACGACCGAGTCAGGCGTCTATTCCCACGGCGTTAATCGCTTTCCGCGTTTTATTCAACAACTGGATCAAGGCGATATCATCGCCGATGCCCAGCCTGAACGAGTGATTAGCCTCGGGGCGATTGAGCAGTGGGACGCCAAACGATCCATAGGCAACCTAACCGCGAAAAAGATGATGGATCGCGCAATTGATCTGGCCTCCGATCACGGGATCGGTCTGGTAGCACTGCGTAACGCCAACCATTGGATGCGCGGCGGCAGCTACGGCTGGCAGGCGGCGGAACGAGGCTATATCGGTATTTGCTGGACAAACTCCATCGCAGTAATGCCGCCATGGGGTTCAAAAGAGTGCCGTATCGGTACAAACCCGCTGATTGTCGCCATTCCTGGCAAGCCGATCACCATGATTGACATGTCGATGTCGATGTTCTCGTACGGCATGCTGGAAGTTAACCGTCTGGCTGGCCGTGAATTACCGGTTGATGGCGGTTTTGATAACGACGGTAACTTAACCAGAGAACCCGGTGTTATTGAGCAGAATCGCCGCATTCTGCCAATGGGCTACTGGAAAGGATCGGGGTTGTCCATCGTTCTGGATATGATTGCCACGCTACTGTCCAACGGGGCATCAGTCGCGGAAGTGACTCAAGATAACACCGATGAGTACGGCGTTTCTCAGATCTTTATCGCGGTTGAAGTAGATAGACTGATCGATGGCGCTACTCGCGAGGCAAAACTTCAGCGCATTATGGATTTTGTAACCACAGCCGAACGTGCTGATGAAAATGTCGCGATTCGTCTGCCAGGACACGAATTTACTCAACTGCAAGAAGCGAATCGTCGCAACGGAATCACCATTGATGATAGCGTCTGGGCAAAAATACAAGCGCTGTAAGGAAGTAAACCATGATTTTCGGTCATTTGTCACAACCCAATCCCTGCCGTTTCCCGGCAGCGATTGAAAAGGGGCTCGATTTTTTACGTACCACCGATTTTCATAATCTGTCGCCTGGAGTGATAGAAATTGATGGCGGTAAAATGTATGCCCAACTCATTGAGCTCACTACCTGTGACAGCCAGCAAAACCAGCCGGAAGTTCACCGGCGTTATCTGGATATTCATTATCTGCTGAGTGGCGCGGAAAGAATTGGTGTAGTCTCTGATAACGGTCATAATGAAATAGCCGCATCATACCTTGAAGATCGGGATATTATTTTTTACCAACAAGTACAGAATGAATTTTTCCTCGAAATGATCCCTGGAAATTATGCCATTCTTTTCCCACAAGATGTTCACCGCCCGGCGTGTAATAAGACCAGCAATACACTGATACGCAAAGTGGTGGTTAAGATCGCGGTCAGTGAACTGGAGTAATGATTCAAACAACCATACAACGGGAATAAATAACATCGGGATTATTTGTAGCATCGCTATCTGAATAATAAGCAATTACTCCTGATTAATATTTTATATATAGAAAATTATTAATGCTGCGATTAAAAATGTCGGTGTCGCTACCTGTTGCGATTGCATCAGGGAGGCTCTTTGCCCTCATGTCTCCGGCAACTAGTTATTGAGTTAAAGCCTGCCCGGTCAATTGGCGCACATTAGCGTACGGCCCGGCGACATCACAATCATCGGGATTTAAGTATGAGTGAAAAAGAGTCTTTCTGGCTTGGCATCGATTGTGGCGGTACATATCTGAAAGCCGGTTTATACAATCGGGAAGGGAAGGAGCACGCGATCGAACGTCAGGCCCTGCAAACCATCAGTCCTAAAGCCGGGTATGCCGAGCGCGACATGAGTATTCTCTGGCAAGCATGCGCCGCAACTGTCCGCCAGTTACTGCAGCGTTGCGAAGTCAATAGTGGGCAAGTCTGTGGCGTAGGTATTTCCGCACAAGGTAAGGGATTATTTCTACTTGATAAAAACGACAGGCCTCTGGGTAATGCGATGCTCTCTTCCGACCGACGGGCGCTGGATATCGTGCGTCGTTGGCAACAGGATGAAGTCCCGCAAAAACTGTATCCAATCACGCGCCAGACCCTGTGGACCGGGCACCCGGTCTCGTTGCTACGCTGGCTGAAAGAGCATCAACCAGAGCGTTATAGCAACATTGGTTGCATCATGATGGCGCACGACTATTTACGCTGGCAACTTACCGGAGTAAAGGGTTGCGAAGAGAGTAATATCTCTGAATCCAATCTCTATAATATGTCCAGCGGACAATATGATCCGCAACTGACCCGCTGGCTGGGCATCAGTGACATTGATCACGCCCTCCCCCCGATTGTCGCTTCCACAGAGATTTGCGGAGAAATCACCCCTCAGGCAGCTGCTATAACCGGTCTTGCAGCGGGGACTCCCGTTGTCGGCGGACTATTTGATGTGGTTTCTACCGCAATCTGCGCCGGGCTTAATGACGAACATACACTGAATGCAGTAATGGGTACCTGGGCGGTGACCAGCGGCCTCGCTAATACCATCAGGAATAACGAAAAGCATCCATATGTTTATGGGCGTTATGCCAGTAGCGGGAAATACATTGTTCATGAAGCCAGTCCAACCTCTTCCGGCAATCTGGAATGGCTCACCGCGCAATGGGGCGATATCTCTTTCGAGGAGATGAATCAGCAAATCGCCCAGCTTCCGAAAGCACAGAGTGAAATTTTTTTCTTACCCTTCCTGTATGGCAGCAATGCGGGTCTGGACATGACCGCTGGTTTTTACGGCATGCAGGCGCTGCACACCCGCGCGCATTTGCTGCAGGCAGTCTACGAAGGGGTCGTATTCAGTCACATGACCCACCTTAATCGCATACTAGAACGATTTACCGCCGTGCATACCCTACGGGTGACAGGCGGACCAACCCATTCCGCCGTGTGGATGCAAATGCTGGCAGATGTTAGCGGCCTCACCCTGGAATTACCGCGAGTAGAAGAGACAGGCTGCTCTGGAGCGGCGCTAATGGCGATGGTGGGATACGGGATCTATCCGGATGTTCAAAGCGCCCAGGACGCCATCAAACACACTATCCAGACTATCACCCCCGACATGTCAGCCCACGCTGCCTACCAACAAAAATATCGCCATTACCAACTTCTCATTAGCGCTTTACAGGGGTATCACGCCCGTATTAAGGAGCAAAACTCATGAGCCGACCATTACTACAGCTGGCGCTCGATCATACCCGCCTCACCGAAGCTCTGCACGATGTCGTTCTGTTACAGAGCCATGTCGATATTATCGAAGCCGGAACCATTTTATGTCTGTGCGAAGGGCTAAAAGCGGTTCGGACGTTACGCGAACAATGCCCGGATAAGCTTATCGTCGCAGACTGGAAAGTTGCCGATGCCGGAGAAACACTGGCACAACAGGCGTTTGACGCTGGTGCTAACTGGATGACGATTATTTGTGCCGCGCCGCTCGCCACCGTCGAAAAAGGCCATCATGTGGCACAACAAATGGGGGGAGAGATCCAGATAGAGCTATTTGGCAACTGGACCATGGACGATGCTCGCGCCTGGCACAGTATCGGTGTGCGTCAGGCCATATATCACCGAGGGCGAGATGCTCAGGCCAGCGGCCAGCAATGGGGACAAGCCGATCTCGAACGAATGAAAATGTTGTCAGATATTGGTCTTGAGCTCTCGATAACGGGTGGTCTGACACCAGATGCCCTGCCGCTATTTCGCGACATTAATGTCAAAGCTTTTATCGCCGGTCGCGCTCTGTCTCAAGCCGAAAAACCGGCATCCGTCGCGACAGCTTTCCACCAGCAAATTACTGATATCTGGGGGAATAAATAATGCGCGCCCATCCATTAGGCATCTATGAAAAAGCGCTGCCCAAATTGCTGAGCTGGCCGGAAAGGCTGGTACTGGCGAAAAGCTGCGGCTTTGATTTTGTTGAGATGTCTGTCGACGAAACCGACGAACGTCTTTCCCGGCTGGAATGGAGCACCGAACAACGGATATCGCTGGTAGAAGCCATGCTGGAGACCGGGATGAGCATTCCGTCAATGTGCCTATCGGCACACCGACGCTTCCCTTTTGGCAGCCGAGATCCACAAACCCGTACGCGGGCACGTGAAATCATGAGCAAAGCCATCAAACTGGCCTGCGATCTGGGGATACGCACCATTCAACTTGCTGGCTATGACGTCTATTACGAAGCACAGGACGATAACACTCTACATAATTTTAACGAAGGCCTGGCCTGGGCTGTCGAGCAGGCCGCCGCCTCGCAGGTAATGCTGGCAGTGGAAATTATGGATACCGCTTTTATGAACTCAATCACTAAATGGAAAAAATGGGATGCCATGCTCGCCTCGCCATGGTTCAGCGTTTATCCGGACGTTGGCAATCTCAGCGCCTGGGGAAATGATGTTTCCGCCGAGCTGGAGTTAGGAATTAATCGCATTGCCGCTATCCATCTAAAAGATACTTTACCTGTAACTGAACATAGTCCAGGTCAATTCCGCGATGTGTCATTCGGAGACGGTTGTGTCGATTTCCCGGCAGTATTCCGTACCCTGAAACAACTAAATTATCGCGGAGCCTTTCTCATTGAAATGTGGACAGAAAAGTCCCAGGAGCCGGTTCTGGAAATTATCCAGGCTCGCCACTGGATAGAAGCGCGCATGCAAGAAGGAGGTCTGGAATGTTAGAACAATTGAAAACCGACGTACTGTTAGCCAACCTGGCTCTGCCGAAACACCAGCTTGTCACCTTTACATGGGGTAATGTTAGCGCCGTCGATCATGACCGCGGCTTAATGGTCATCAAACCATCCGGTGTGGAATATGAGGTGATGACGGCAGAAGATATGGTAGTGGTCGATATTACCAGCGGGCAGGTTGTCGAAGGCAACAAAAAACCCTCTTCCGATACAGCCACCCATTTAGCGCTCTATCGCCGCTTTCCGCAAATTGGCGGCATCGTTCATACTCACTCGCGGCATGCGACAATCTGGTCTCAGGCGGGACGAGATTTACCGGCATGGGGTACCACTCATGCTGACTATTTCTACGGGACAATCCCCTGCACCCGCCTGATGACAACGAAAGAGATCAACGACGAATATGAATACCAGACAGGGCAGGTAATCATTGAGACGTTCGAACAACGCGAGCTGAATCCGTTGCAAATTCCGGCGGTACTGGTTCATTCGCACGGCCCATTTGCCTGGGGAAAAGATGCCACCGATGCAGTACACAATGCCGTCGTACTGGAGGAATGCGCTTATATGGGGCTATTCTCACAACAATTAACCCCACAATTGCCGACCATGCAACCACAGTTACTGGATAAACACTACCTGCGTAAACACGGTAAAAACTCCTATTATGGCCAGTAATCCCTCTTTTTTATTAAGGGCCGTAAAATTTCGGCCCTTATCCTTTTATCAGCGCGACATTTTTAACCTCTGGCGTCCCCCAGGCTTCCACAATAGCCGAGCTAAAACAGCGAGGATACGTTGGTAGCAGTTGAATCCTTCATAGACAGGCCCCAACCGTTTACAGCCCGGCAAGTACCCAGGCGACCGCCAGCAAATCTGCGCTGCCGCCGGGGCTTAAGCGCCGGGCCATCAGCGCCCTGTCCATTTCAGACAACGCCCCGCTATCCCAGCCGGTAGCCAGCAATCTCATCGCATAATCCTGCACATAACGCAGCCCGGCAATGCCGCCGCGCGACACCAGATTACTGTCGCGGTTAGCGGCCATCAGACGCAGCAACGCATTATGCAGCCGTCGTTCGCCCTGCTCCTGATGCCAGAACGGCAATATCGCGCGACGCACCGTATTAAACCCCCGCTCGGCTTCACCGCGCGCTCCCGTCAGCCCATACTGGCGAAACTGTTTTTCCCCCGCCGTCGTCGCCTGCGGACGCCCGGCCAGTTCACGCGCCACCAGCCCACGGCAGATATCACTGACTTCCCGACAGAGCGCATCAGCGCTGACAAACCGCCCCTGCCCCTGCACACGTCCGGCCACGAAGCAGAGCAGGCCAAGAGAAAAAATACCGCCTTTATGGGTATTCACGCCTCCTGTTGCCGCAAACATCGCTTGCTCACAGGCGATGCCCATCGGACGCAGCAACCTCAGTTGGTCGCTGGCCGCCTTCTGCGCATAAGCCTCTCCGGCCCGGAAAAACTCCGTGAACCACGGCGTAATCGCGGCAATGCTCTTTACAAACAGCGCATGATCCATATCACGGTGCGAACCATTATTCTCCCTGTCCACCAGTCCCGGCTTTGGGGTTAAATCCAGCTCGATGCGCAGCGCCTGCGCAGCAAGCGCAGGCACATCAGTAGTAGAGGATTTAGTCGCGAGCAAAGCAGCCATTAGTTAACCTCTCAACGTGAACCAGTCAGCCTGACGCCCGCTCCCACGGGCATCAGTGTGGTCATTAATTTTCCTCTTTGACCTCGCGGACAACGTCAATAACGCTGCCGTCACGATAGCGGATCACCCCGACGATACGGTCGGTAAAGGCGATCGGTTTCGGCTCGCCGGTCAGGGAGATAGCGCGCTGATACAGGGCTTCGATATCCACAATTTTCAGCCCGGCCGCCAGTAAACGTTCGCGGATATCCGGGCGCGCCGGATTGACGGCAATCCCGTGGTCGGTCACCAGCACGTCAATGCTTTCCCCTGGCGTCAGCAGCGTGGTTACGCGTTTTACCACTGTCGGAATACGGCTGCGCAGCAGCGGCGCGACCACAATCGTCAGGTTTGCCGCAGCGGCAACGTCGCAGTGGCCGCCGGATGCGCCGCGCATGACGCCATCGGAACCGGTGATCACGTTAACGTTAAAGTCGACATCAATTTCCAGCGCGCTAAGGATCACCACATCCAGCTGATCGCAACTGGCGGCTTTACCTGCGGGGTTGGCGTAAACATTGGTGGAGATCTCGACGTGATTCGGGTTACGACGCAACGAAGCCGCCGCTTCGCCGTCGAAACACTGGGTATCAAGCAGCTTTTCGATTAGCCCCTTCTCATGCAGATCCACCAGGCTGCCGGTGATGCCGCCAAGGGCGAAACGGGCTTTCACGCCGTGGCGCTCCATCTTCTCTTCCATAAAACGCGTCGCCGCCGTGGCGGCCGCACCGGAACCGGTTTGCATGGAAAAGCCATCTTTGAAATAGCCCGAGTGCTCGATGACATCCGCCGCGTAACGGGCGATCATCAATTCACGCGGGTTACTGGTGACGCGCGCCGCACCAACGCTGATTTTGGCCGGATCGCCGACGCTTTCCACCTGCACGATCAGATCGACCTGATCCTGCCGCAGGCTGGCTGGCATATTCGGGTATGGCACCAGCTCTTCGGTCAGCAACACCACTTTTTTGGCAAACTGCGCGTCCACCATCGCATAACCCAGCGAACCGCAGGCGGATTTCCCCTGCGTACCGTTGGCGTTACCAAACTCATCGCTGCACGGTACGCCAAGGAACGCGACATCAATGTTCAGCTCACCATCCTGCAACAGTTTCACACGCCCCCCGTGAGAGTGAATCTGAACCGGCTCCGCCATTAAACCGTGAGAGATCGCTTCCGCCAGCTTGCCGCGCATCCCGGAGGTGTAGATCCGCGAGATCACGCCGCTGCGGATATGCGCGATCAACGCGTCATTGCAGGTCATCAGCGAGCTGGAAGCCAGCGTCAGGTTTTTCAATCCCAGCCGCGCCAGCGTCGCCACCACGTTATTGATCACCCGGTCCCCTTCGCGGAAAGCGTGGTGGAATGAAATAGTCATCCCATCTTTCAGGCCGCAACGCGCGATGGCGTCTTCCAGCGAGGCGCACAATTTACGCGTGTGTTTACTGTTTATGTCCGCCAGCCATGGCGTCGCGGTATGTGCGCTCTCAAAGGGTTTTAAATTACGCAGATGGGGAAAATTAACGTGAAGAAGCTCTGTTTGATTCATTGTTCAGTCCTTAACGACGCACGCCGGACGCAGCCGCACGTTCCAGCACCATCTGCGCGTGATTAATAATGGGGGCATCGATCATTTTGCCGTTCAGCGACACCACGCCGAGGCCGTTGCGTTCGCCCTCTTCTGCCGCTTCGATAACTAATTTAGCGTGGTCGACCTCTTGCCGGGTTGGTGCATAAGCGTTATGCAGCAGATCGATCTGGCGAGGGTTAATCAATGATTTACCGTTAAAGCCCATCTTGCGTACCAGCTCGACTTCGCGCAGGAAACCCGCTTCGTCATTAACGTCTGACCACACCACGTCGAAAGCATCAATACCTGCGGCGCGGGCGGCATGCAGCACGGCGCAACGGGCGTAAAACAGCTCCGTACCATCGCCGCGTTCGGTTTGCATATCCATCACGTAGTCGAAAGCGGCCAGCGCGATACCAATCAGGCGCTGAGAACTGCGGGCGATCGCCACCGCGTTTATGACACCGACAGCCGATTCAATCGCCGCCATCACGCGGGTGGAACCCACTTCACGACCGCAGGCCAGTTCAATACGTTCCAGATGGCGTTCCAGTTCGTAGATATCTTCCGGGGTATCGGTTTTCGGCAAACGCACCACATCCACGCCGGCACGCACCACCGCCTCCAGATCCGGCAAGCCAAATGGCGTATTCAGCGGGTTAATACGCACCACCGTTTCAATATCCTGATACATCGGGTGCTGCAATGCATGGAAGACCAGCAGACGCGCGGTATCTTTTTCACGCAGGGCGACCGCATCTTCCAGATCGAACATGATCGAATCCGGGCGATAGATAAAGGCGGTGGAGAGCATGGCGGCGTTAGCGCCTGGCAGGAATAGCATGCTACGACGAAGCTTTTTCATAGCAGTTTCCCCCAGTCGATTTCCGTGGCCTCAGATGCGCGCAGAATAGCGCTTTGCAGACGGGCGCGGATCACGCAATCCAGCGCGCCTTTGTCTTCAATGATGATTAAGCCCTGGTGGACATCCATCGCCCGCAGTGTGGCGTTCACCACCTGGCGGATCTGCTCGCCAAACTGCTTAATTACTTCGCTGCGCACGACGACGTCAAGTTCGCCTTCCGCAGGGGCTATTTTTACCATCAGGTCGCTGGACTCCAGGGTCCCTGCCAGCGCCTCCCTAACAATTTTCATAATAATATTCCTGATTTTTAAGCAACTTCCGCGCTGTAATGGGATTCGAGATGCGCGAAAGTGGTATCCGGTACAATTTCCCGAATACGGGAAAACTGGTGTGTTTTCAGTAAACGCCGCACTTCCGATGCGGAGATGGCGCTGCCGGTGGCTTTGATGCGAGGGATCTCCACCACCTCCACGACGCCCGCCAGCAGTTGATGCATAGTCTGGTTGTACTGGCGGGTGATATCGCAGAACGGCTCGCTACCGATAAAGCGATGCGTAATACCCAGCGCCGGGGCGATATAGTTGCGGAAGATAAGCAGATCGATCTCGCTCCATGCTTGCTGCACTTTTCCGGTCTCTTTCAGGAAATAGGCCGGAAAGGTGGCGCGGGAAATGATGTACTGCGAGCCTTCATGCACGGTGACATTCGTCAGATGCGCCACGCCTGCTTTCACCATCTTTAACCGGGCGGCAAAAGGGAAGAACGAAGCGTCTTCACGCACCACAAACAGATGCAGCCCGTCGCAGGATCGCGCCGCCTGTTCAACCAGATGGCGATGTCCGAGGGTAAAGGGGTTGGCGTTCATCACGATGGCGCCGATCCGTTTTCCCGGCAGGCGTTCAGCCTGCAAAGCGCGGCAGTAACGCTGAATTCCCGTGGGCGTGTTTTCCATCAGAATGGCGTTGTTGCCGCTCTGCGCAATCGGCCAGAAACCGCAGTGCTGAAAGCGCTCCCGGTTGCACGGGCGGGTACACAAGAACAGATGCAGATGACCGCGCGCCAGCGCCAGGTACTCGACTTCCGCCAGCAACTGCGCGCTGAGGTTTTCACCGCGCAGCTGTTCATCCACTGCCACACACTTGATAACGTTGGCGGCAAGGCCAGCACACCCCACCAGCCGGTTTCCCGACCAGGCTTCAACAAACGTGGTGATATCGCTGTCCATACCTAAACCACTGTCTGCCAGCAACGTGCGGACAGCGGCCAGCCGTTGAGTATTGCCGTTGACTTCCGCTACGCGGAAGTCGATGGGAGGTCGTGCTTGCATGGTGTAGCCTTCGTCCTTAGTGCGCCGTCGTCAGCGCGTGGGCTGGCGCATCGATAATCACATTGCTGAGGTGGCCGATATGTTCGATTTCCACTTCAATGCGATCGCCCGCTTTCATAAACAGCGGCGGATTGCGTTTTTTACCCACGCCGCCCGGCGAACCGGTGATAATCACATCCCCTGGCGTCAGACTGGTGAACGTGCTGATGTACTCGATAAGTTCGGCCACCTTGTGGATCATGCTGGCGGTGTTGTCATCCTGGACCATGCGGCCATTCAGCCAGGTGCGGATGGCGAGCGCATGCGGATCCGGGATCTCATCGGCGGTGGTCATCCACGGGCCGAACGCGCCGGTCTGCCGCCAGTTTTTACCGGCAGTAAACCAGGTGTGCTGCCAGTCGCGCGCCGAGCCATCCATATAGCAGCTGTAACCGGCCACATGGCTTAACGCCGTCTCGCGGGAGATGTCCTCGCCGCCTTTACCGATGATCACCGCCAGTTCGCCTTCGTAATCGAACTCACTGGAGTGACGCGGCTTTAGCACCGGCGCGTTGTGCCCGGTTTGCGAGTCGGCAAAGCGCACAAACAGCGTCGGCGCCGGGTTGTGTTGATCAAACTCTTTGCGCTTTTCGGCATAGTTCATACCCACGCAAAGAATTTTCCCTGGGTTTTCGATCACCGGCAGAAATTCGAGATCGTCAAAGCGGATATCCGGCGTTTCGCCAGCTAACCGTTGCGCCTCATTCAGCGCGCCGGCGGCGAGCAGTGATTTCAGATCGCCATAGTGGTTGCCAAGACGCTGCCCCAGATTGATCATGCCATCAGCCTTGACGATGCCGTAACTACGACTCCCCTGATGGATAAAGCTTGCGAGTTTCATATCAGTTCCTGTAATGCTTAATCAGACGAGGAAATTGCCAAGGATCAGCAGCGATACCGACACGTTGATCGCCCCACCAATGCGGGTAGCAATCTGTGCAAATGGCATCAGGCTCATGCGGTTGCCCGCGGTCAGAATGGCAACATCCCCTGTACCGCCCTGACCGCTCTGGCAGCAGGAAACGATAGCCACATCAATAGGATGCATGCCGATCTTTTTACCTACGAAGAAGCCAGTCGCAACCAGTGCGGAAACGGTACTCACGATCACCAGCAGATTGTCGATGGTGAAAGCGTGAACCAGCTCTTCCCACGGCGTAATCGCCACGCCAACGGCGA
This sequence comes from Klebsiella indica, assembly GCF_005860775.1. Taxonomy (GTDB): domain Bacteria; phylum Pseudomonadota; class Gammaproteobacteria; order Enterobacterales; family Enterobacteriaceae; genus Klebsiella; species Klebsiella indica. Next base: position 168,231 of record NZ_VCHQ01000027.1, on the reverse strand, counting down.
AGAGAATGGGATAGGTGACCGAAGTCTGGAAGAATTTGTACACCACCTGAGAACCTTCCAGCAGACGCGGAGAGACGCCGTGCGCCAGCTTGATCAGCACAGCGACGAACAGCATGCCAACCGGCGCCGGGAGGCCAATCAATTTGTGGCCGAGCATACCAATCATATACAGCAGTACCGCCAGCAGCGCGCCCGCCGCGATAGTGGTGACGTCAGTTTTTCCAGAGTATGCCGGCGCCGCCGAAACCTGAGCGTCGCCGTTATCACGGTTCGGCATCAATTGGCCTTCCCCCGTCAGATGCGGGAAGCGTTTACCCAGTTGATTCAGGCAACCGGAGATAATGATGGCGGTCAGGCTGCCGAGCATCACCATCGGTAAGACACGCCCCAACGCAACGCCCTGATCCATATGCAGAATGGTGGCATAGCCAATGGACAGCGGAATCGCGCCTTCCCCCACGCCCCCGGCCATGATCGGCAGTATAATAAAGAAGAAGATCTGGAACGGCTCCATACCGAGCGCCAGGCCAACCCCCATACCCACCAGCATGCCGACAATTTCACCGCACAACATGGGGAAAAATATACGCAGGAAACCCTGAATCAGGGTGGTGCGGTTCATGCTCATGATGCTGCCGACAATGATGCAGCAGATATAGAGATAGAGGATGTTGGTGGATTTATAGAATTTGGTCGTGGATTCCACAACGACGTCCGGCAGTAGCCCATAATAGACCATCGCCGACGGAATGAAGGTCGCGCAGATCGCCGCCGCCCCCAGTTTACCGACAATGGGCAGGCGCTTACCAAACTCGCCGCAGGCAAAGCCAAAAAATGCCAGTGTGGCGACCATCACCACAATATCACTGGGCAGTTTGCCGCCAAGACAGTCGATGGCAATCAGCGCGCCAGCCAACAGGAATAACGGCAGCGGAATAATCCCGACCTTCCAGCTATCCATAATGTGCCACCACCTGTCCTTAAGTGATCTTTTTTGAATCGTCAGCGATTCAGAGGTAACAGAAAATGAATCGTCAGTTGTGCTCATAATTAAGCCCCTTGGTTATTTTGTGCCGACAGAGTAAAGGGCTAAAGGCTCATTAAATGTGAGATTCGGCATAATAAATTTAGAGTTTTAATGGTACCTATGGCTTTTATGGTTTCTTTTATTTTATGTGATTTACACCTTAATTATTGTCGTGGTTTTTATGGTTTTTTAAAAAAGAAACACAAGTTAATAACATTCCCCAAAAAGAATATTTAACAGGTCATTTATTTAGCGCAAATGCTTGCTGTGCAAGGGATCACAGCTTTCCAGCAAACTACGTACAGCAGCAAAAAAAGATGGTACATTGGCGAATCGTTAGCTGCTGTGCGTACCGTCATGAGAGTATCTTTTCAAATTAAACTTTTTATTTCGCTGGTGTTGTTCTTCTCCGGCCTCTTCGTTCTATTGGGCGTTTATTATTATCAGGACATGAGTCGCCAGCTATACCAGGAAATGAGCGCCAGAGCAAAAATTCAGGCTGAGGAAATAGCGATTATTCCGAGCCTGCGCCAGAGCGTGGCGAAAAAAGATATTCCAGCCATCAGCCAATTTATGCAAAAGCTCGTAATACATAGCGATGCCAGTTTTATTGTCATTGGTGATAATAAAGGGCTGCATCTATTTCATTCCGTCGATCCTGACATGGTGGGGAAAAAACTGGTGGGCGGCGACAACGCGGACGTTTTACAGGGGAAAAGCATCACCACGATCCGTAAAGGCGGTTTAGGCATTTCCCTGCGCAGTAAAACGCCCATTTTTGACGATAACGGCCACGTGGTGGGTATTGTGTCGGTAGGATATCTGACCAGCTATCTCGAAACCATTACCCTTGGCAAAGCGATCAATATCTTTATTGCGGCCATATTGCTGCTGATCGCACTGTTTGTCTTTTCGTGGTATTTCACCCGCGGGATTAAAAAGCAGATCTTCTCGCTGGAACCGCGCGAAATCGGCCTGCTGGTGCGCCAGCAAAAAGCGCTGATGGAGTCCATTTATGAAGGCGTGATCGCCGTCGACAGCGAGCTGCGCATTGAGGTGATCAACCAGGCCGCGCGCAAGCTTCTTGGCTTAAGCCAGCCTGCCCGCGCGCTGCGTGGGCAGGCCATTAATGAAGTAATCACCCCTGTGCCTTTTTTCACGCGCTCGCTGATGTTGCAAAACGACACTCACGATGAGATTTGCCGCTTCAACGCGTTAACGGTGATCGCCAGTCGGGTGCGCATTATGCTGGAAGAGACGTTACAGGGCTGGGTGATCACTTTCCGCGATCGCAACGAAATCGACACCCTGAGCGCGCAGCTCAGTCAGGTGAAACGCTATGTGGATAATCTGCGCATTATGCGCCATGAGCAGCTTAACCGCATGGCTACGCTCTCCGGCCTGCTGCATATGGCGCGTTACGACGAAGCAATACGCTATATCCAGGCGCACTCAGAGCATGCGCAAGAGCTGCTGGACTTTATCTCGTCGCGCTTTAGCTCGCCAACGTTATGTGGGCTACTGGTAGGTAAAGCGGCGCGCGCCCGTGAAAAAGGCGTCGAACTGGCGTTTGACCCGCTGTGCCGGATGGCGAAACCCTGCCGGTCACTGGGGGAAGCGGAACTGATTTCAAGTATCGGCAACCTGCTGGACAATGCCATTGAAGCAACCCAGAGCGCTGCCCCGCCGCACGCGCCGGTGGAAGTGCTGATCCTGCTCAATGAGCGAGAGCTGATCATTGAAGTGGCGGATCATGGCATCGGTATCGATCCGGCAATCCGTGAACGTATCTTTGAGCGCGGAATAACCACCAAACGCGGGGGCGATCATGGCATCGGCCTGTATCTGATCGCCAGCTATGTTACGCAGGCTGGTGGATCGATTGAAGTCTCCAGCAACGCGCCTCACGGGACGATTTTTTCTTTGTTTATACCTGAAACGGGCAACATACCGCGCCCCGTAACGACCCTGGAAGATCAGAACTATGCAACATGAATTAATAGACGTGCTGATAGTCGAAGATGAAAACGCGCTTGCGCAGCTTCATGCAGAACTGATCGGCAAACATCCACGCCTGCGGCTGGTCGGCATTGCCTCGTCGCTGGACGAAACGCGGGCATTACTGAGCAGCACGCACCCACAACTGGTGTTGCTGGATAACTACCTGCCGGACGGTAAAGGCATTACGTTGATTAGCGATCCGCTTATTGCCCACACCAACTGCTCGGTGATTTTTATTACCGCCGCCAGCGACATGGATACCTGTAGCCTGGCCATTCGCAATGGCGCATTCGACTACATTCTCAAACCCGTCTCCTGGAAGCGATTAAGCCAGTCGCTGGAACGTTTTGTACAGTTTGCCGAGCAGCAGCGGGTATGGAAAGTCGTCGACCAGAAAAACGTCGACTCCCTCTATCAACTGCAGGCCAGGAACTACCGCCAGGATAACGGCAGCAAAGGGATTGAAGAGAATACGCTGGCGCTGGTGCAAAAGCTATTTACCGACGAGACGGAACGCTGCTTTTCCGTGGATGAAGTGGTTCATGAAACGGGGCTGAGTAAAACCACAACCCGTCGCTACCTGGAACACTGCGTGGATGCCGGTTTTCTGGTCGTCGAGATGCAATACGGCAAAATTGGCCATCCACGTCGTATGTACCGGCGGGTGATGACGTGAGTTGCCCGTCACGTCGTTATCCTCGTCGGCCAATAAAAATATGCCCCTGACAAAGCGCGCCAAGGAGACCACTCATCCTCACGGAACCCTGTCGTCCGGGCCAGTATACATTCTGACACCGTCATGATGCTGGTCACCGTCTTTTTTCAATACAGAATAGCGGTTCATTGACGATCTGGCCGGCGCTACCACCGTGCCATAGCAGCCGTTAGTGGCTTCTGAACTGAGCGTGATGTCTGACACTGTTTTTGAGTCAGACAGCGTGAATGGCTGTACTTGCGGTGTGAACGCAACACCGGTTGCCGGGATGCGCCGTCTGACCTCGCTGCCATCCGTGAAGCGAATATCGACATTCAGGGGCGCATTCAGTATCACGCCATTCTGTTTCAGCGGACCTTCATCATCCGTCCTCTGGAACAGGCTCAGCGTAAGCGCGCCGTGATAGCGGTTTAACGATGGCAGCGTCTGCTTCACGACGCTCCCTTGTCTGATTTGACAGACCGGTTGCCAGGGCGCCGGCGCCGGCGGACTGACAGCCCGGTTGAGCGGGATATTCACCTGAGCAGGGCAGGTAAATTTCTCAATCTGATGTTTTGCGTTAAAGGTCACCGGAAACCAGTAGGTTGATGAAATGGCCTGGCTGTTGTCACCGTGAACCACCCGCCCTTTCGGCGCATAGCTCGCCGGACCGGTGCGGTATCCCCAGATGGCGCTGAGAATGACCGGGCCGGATAAGGAAGGCAGCGTGTCCGCCCCCTTGTTTTGCCCTGTGCAGCCATCCTGTGTCAGGAGCGAACCCATTTTCAGTTCGTCGCCGGTCTCGCCCTGTTCATTGGTCCATCCGGACGTGACCGACGAAGAGTACAGATAGCGGATCGGCACCTGGCAGTTGCCACAGGTCGGCCCACCGGTGATATACCAGTATCCGTTATGCGTGAATAAGCCGACGGCTTCAAAATCGGCCGCCTTGAGAATACGGGTCGCGCTCCCCGCGACGGTGCCGGTCAGTTCCGGGGTCAACGCCTGTATCCAGAGATCCCACAAAGGTTTATGGCCTCCCGGCGAGGTTTTATCGAACTGACCGGAAAACACATCCGTGACAATATAAGCCTTGCCTTCAGGCGAGATCGTAATATCAAAATCATGAGCCAGATGGGGGCCCGTTGCGATTTTCGGCTGGCTCCATGGCCCCGCGGGGGAATCGGCCAGAGCATAATAGAGCCCGCCGGTTCTGGCAAAATTATCGCCCGCCTTAAACCACATCACATATTTTTTCAGCGGCTGGCTCCACAGAACATGTGGTTTTGCAGCGCTTTCCCGAATGCCTTCCGGCTGATATAGCCCCTGAAATGTCCAGTTCGTCATATCCGGAGAAGAATACGCGGCCAGCCCGCACTGGCCGGCATTTTTCACGGGAGACAATTTTTCTGCCCCCCCTTTCCCCGGAATGCTGCCGCTGAACATCACCAGTTTTCCGCAGCCCCATTTTTCGGCATACATCCAGTATTGATCGTTAAAGTAGGCGACTGAGGCGGCATGTTCTTCCACCGCATTGCCGGCAACATCCAGATGCAGCACCGGCGCACCATATTTTAATGGCGCATGGGGGGACGGCGGTAAACCATCCTGGCCCTGAAGAACATCCCGTGGGGCGAAATTGAAGAGGGTTGCCTGGCCCGGAACGGTTGCGGGCAAACCTGATGAATCTGCGTGCGCGAGTGGGATGATAGACAACAACAAGCAAAGTACCGTTCCTTTGTGCATTACAGTTTCACCATATGAATAATATTACGCCCGGTAACCACCGGATTGATTGTGGCTATCCCTGGCTTACCTACGATAAGTGTATCTTTATCATGCTTTATATTTCCGAATGTCAGCGCCAGTGATATAAAACATTAACCGGGAGAGCAATCACTGGCCGGCAATTTTGTGGCCGCCCATAACGGGCTAAAAAACCACCGCCGGGCAGTACCGTGGCGAAGACGAACAGCGTGGGGCGACACGAATGCCCCCTGCCCAATGCCGGACAATCAGACGCAAATCTGCGTAATACGCGCGTTGTGGCGCGTCGGCATACTGAATATCTGCCGATGCAATCCGCGCATACGGAAAATACCGTGCTGTATGCCGGGATACCCTGACGAGAGCCCTTGCACAGGACGCTACCATGATGTTGAACCAAAAAGAACGGCAACCGGCGTATTTCTTTCTGCTGTGCCGGGCGGCATCCCTTGCGGGTACGTTCGTCGGGCTCGGCTGGCTACTGGTCTTTATACTGGTTGGCTACTGGTCTCTGGCATTTGCCCTTCTGGGACTGGGGGTGGCCATCCTGCCCTGCTGGCTGCTGGCCCGTCGGGGAAATTTTTCCGCCGGACTGCTGGCAGCCCAGTTGGTTTGTCTGCTTTTTGTCTGCCTCTTTAGCCTCCTTTTCGATATCCCGAATAAAGAGGTTCTCCGAACGACCCATCTCTATCTCCTGGTCATTGCCCTGGTCGGATATATCAACTACCAGAGAATCCCGTCACGCCAGCAGGCCGGGATGATCATAGCCAGCCTGCTGATGTTCGTGGTGTTCTGCAGTAGCAGGCTGGTCTTTCCGTTTGCCATCCCTATGCCGACAGCGTTCCGGGAGATCAGTTCATGGGTAAATGCCATGATGGTTACCGTCATGCTGGGTGGCGGAATGGCTGCCCTGCAGGCGGATTTTTCCCGTCAGACAGATATCGGAAGACAACTTCGTCGGGCACTGAAACAGAATGAATTTGTCCTCTACTATCAGTTACAGGTCAGCGCCGACGGTGGATTTACCGGCGCTGAAGCCTTACTGCGGTGGCAACATCCCGAGAAAGGGCTACTCTCTCCCGATTTTTTCCTTCCGGATGCACAGCGAGCCGGTCTGATGCCGCTGATTGGCGAATGGGTGCTCCGGGAAGCCTGTTTCCGGCTTACACAATGGCAAAGCCGGCCGGAAATGGCGCGCCTGACTCTGGCCGTGAATTTTACGGCGGACCATATTCTGGAGACTGATTTTACGGAAAATGTCATCGAGACGGTGGTGTCCGCCGGGGTCAATCCATCACAGCTTAAATTCGAACTGACGGAAAGCGTGTTTGCCACCGATATGCCGGTTGTGGTGACCACAATGGAGACACTGGCTGCTTCAGGTTTCCGTTTTGCACTGGATGACTTTGGCACCGGCTTTTCTTCCCTGAGTTATCTTCGACAGTTGCCGCTGGAACAGATAAAAATTGACCGTAGCTTTGTAAAAGCCGTCCTGGGAGGAGAAAAAGGGAGAGTCATTGCCCGCAATATCATCCGGATGGGGCGAGAACTGCAGTTGCAGGTGCTGGCCGAAGGGATAGAAGAAGAAGCGCAGTGGTTGATCATGAAGACCCTCGGATGTGATGCCTTTCAGGGGTATTATTTCGCGCGGCCCTTAAGTGCGCCCGATTTTGAGAAAATGTTCAGCAGCGGAGAACAGCCTGAACGGTCTGACCTCGCTGACCAGCTTTTGCAGACATAAAAAAGCGCTCCTCCGCCTGATGCCGGTCAGTTAAGGGCCATTCACCGGTATTCATCCCAGACTTACCGCATGGGGATTGGGCGCATCAGGAAACCAGGCGAGAACGCAAACGCCCATCCAGGACGGGCCGCCTGGATGGCGGTCAGCGCTTCCGGGCGGCAAATGCAGCGGAAGACAACATCGATGACTCGCTGAACCGATCGGCATTCGCCTCTCCGCTACTAACATTACCTGCACAACGTCCAAATACGCCATGCTCTGCGAGCACCATATTGCAAACCGGTTTCCATGCCACGACCATTCCGGCTGCCCGGCGTTCAGTAACGACTATCTGATTCCCTCCAGCCCCTCGCCATTACCGATTGCCCTTAAAAACACTTAGCAATATTTCATTACACCTTTTCATCCACTGATACGGAACGACGGCCCGTCAGTACCGCCTGCGGTCGCCGAAAAATCGCAGATTTATGCTGAAAGCAGGCGCAATAGTGGCGCCGGACAAGAGAAATTATCCCGTCATCATTATTGCCGACGCCGCCAGGCGGCGATTTTAGCGGCTTCCCTTTGTTAAGAAATGTAAATGATATTTATTTGTATTTACACCATCAATTAGATCAATTCATAATAATAAATATTTATCAATAGGATATTACTTATAGGGAGTAAAAATGATTAAAAAAATGTTAATACCTCTTTTAGCGACGACAACCGCCCCTTCCGTGCTGGCAGCAGAAACGGACGACGTTATGGTAGTCACCGCCTCCGGGTATGAACAGAAACTGCGTGAAGCCGCTGCCAGTATTACGGTTATCAGTCAGCAGGAACTCAGCCAGCGCAATTACACCGACCTCGCCTCCGCCCTCAGTGACGTGGAAGGGGTAGACATCAACAGCACAACCGGTAAAACCGGGGGGCTTGATATCAGTATTCGCGGCATGTCCGGCAGTTACACCCTGATTCTGGTGGACGGGATACGCCAAAACGGAACCTCGGACGTTACGCCCAATGGTTTTGGCGCAATGAACACCAGCTTTATGCCTCCCATGTCCGCGATCGAACGTATCGAAATCATCCGTGGCCCCATGTCCACACTCTACGGCTCGGATGCGATGGGCGGTGTTGTGAATATCATCACCAAAAAAATCGCCCCGGAATGGTCCGGAACCGCCACTCTCGAACATACCTTCCAGGAAGATACGACCTACGGGGACAATTCAAAATTCTCACTCTATTCCAGCGGCGCGCTAATAGAGAACAAACTGGGGCTGGCCTTGCGCGGCAATATCTTCCGTCGCGAGGCATCGCATGTGGAATCTTCCACAACCGGCAGCGAACTCAGTAACCGTGGCCCGAACCCGGTCAAATCGGAAAACTATACCCTGGGCAGCAAGCTGCTCTGGCAGGTCGACGACAAGAACATACTCTGGCTGGACGGCGAAATTGCTAATCAGACATACGACAACAAGAATAACCAACTGGGTACTATTGGTTCTTCCGGAGGATATGAAGACACTCTGCGTTATCAGCGCCGAAAACTGACCCTTGGCAGCGATAATTACCTGAGTTTCGGTACTCTCAACTCAACGCTCTCCTGGAACAGAACCGAGAATAAAGGACGCCTGATCACGACATCCTCTGTTCCTGCCGCTTCCGGACTGGCCGGTGAAAAACGGGAGCTGAAAAATACCAATATCATTCTGGATTCAAAACTGGTCGCCCCGCTGGGGGACAGCCATCTGCTGACGGTAGGCGGCCAGTACTGGAATGCGCGCATGAAGGACGGCATTGTCCTTGCCAACGGTGGCGACGAATTTAAACAGGATTCATGGTCCTTATTCAGCGAGGACGAATGGCGTTTACTGGAGCCTCTGGCGCTGACCTACGGCGCCCGCTATGAATATCAGGAAACCTTTGGCAGTCATGTCAGCCCGAGGGCTTATCTGGTATGGGATGCCCTTGACGAGATCACCGTGAAAGGCGGCGTGAGTACCGGATATAAGACCCCCTCGCTGGCGCAACAGCACAATGGGATAAGCGGCGTGACCGGCCAGGGCACCATCAACACCATCGGCAATCCAAATCTCAAGCCAGAAGAAAGCGTCAATACCGAATTAGGCGTCTATTACGAAAACCACAGTGGATTCAGCGCCAATGCCACCCTGTTCCACAACCGCTTCAAAAATAAAATCAGCAGTGAAACAATTGACAGCTCGACCAGCACTTATACCAACGTGGGTAAATCAATTACCCAGGGTCTTGAGCTGGGTACCTCGGTCCCGCTGTGGTCTGATGACTGGTCGCTGAATATGAACTACACCTTCACCGACAGCGAGCAGAAAGACGGCAATAACAAAGGTGCGGCATTAACCAACACGCCAAAACATATGGCAAACGCCCGGTTAAACTGGAACGTAAACGAGAAGTTTTCTACGTGGCTGAAAGTGGAATACCGGAGTAAAACCGCACGCTTTACGCAAAACTACGACAACCTGAGCGCAGCCAATAAAGTGGTGTATGACAACCTTGGTGGCTATTTCAAATCCTGGACCGTCTACAACCTGGGCGGCTCTTATAAAGTCTCGAAAGACGTCACCCTGAACGGCGCGGTGAATAACCTGTTCGACAAGGACTTTACCCGGACGCATGTCTTCCCTGTGAACGGCGGCACCACCACGGCGGGCGATTACTTCACCTCATCCCAGAGCACCACGGGCTATGTGGTCCCAGGGCGTAACTACTGGGTTTCGGTTAATGTGAATTTCTGACGGAATCGATCCACGTTTCTCTCGCCCGCCGCCAGTAGCGACGGGCGAGAGATCGGTGATATCGTCGCGATCAATCAAAGACAGGATCTTCGCGCCGCCCGACGGCGCGAAACAGCATCATTACAGCGACTTCGCCAGGCGCTCCACGGCGGTCATCAGGCCATCCTCTGACACCGTAGAGTAAGACAGACGCAACGTGCGCGTATCCGGGTCATCGTTATAGAAGGCTTCGCCGGGCACGTAGACCACGCCGTTTTCCAGCGTTTTCTTCATCCATTCCATCGTATCAAACGGATAACGGAAGCGAGCCCACAGGAACATGCCGCCTTTCGGGCGACTAAATTCAAGATGCTCTCCAAGGCGCGATTCCAGCGCATCGGCCAGCGCCACGCACTTCTTGCGATAATCTTCGCGGATCAGGGCAATCTGACTTTCCAGACGATTCATGCTCAGGTATTCCGCCGTGATCACCTGCGACAACATATTGGTATGCAGATCCGCCGCCTGTTTGACGATCACCGTCTGCTGCGCCAGCCAGTCCGGCATCACGATCCAGCCGATACGCATACCCGGCGCGAGGATCTTAGAGAAGGTGGAGGTGTACACCACCTGATCCTCACATCCCAGCTCAACCGCGTAGTGATACAGCGGACGGCGAACTTCATCGGTGAAGCTGATTTCGCCATACGGATCATCTTCGATAATGACAAAATCGTGCTTCTTCGCCAGCTCAACCAGACGACGACGACGCGCTTCGCTGAGGGTTTTACCGCCGGGGTTGCCGAAGGTCGGCACCAGGTAAACGGCTTTCACGCGGGTGGTTTCCAGCAGGTCGGCCAGTTGTTCCACCAGCATGCCGTCATCATCGGTATCGACGCTGAGAATATTGGCCTGCGCCAGCTGGAATACCTGCAGCGCCGCCAGATAGGTCGGACGTTCAACGACGATCGCGTCGCCCGGATCGAGCAGCGTACGGGCAACGATATCCAGCGATTGTTGCGAACCGGAAGTGATATAGACATGACTTGCCGCACAGGCAACGCCGCGCGCCTGACACAGTTCGCTGACGGCCTGACGCAGCGGCGGATAACCTTCGGTCAAACCGTACTGGAACGCATCGTTAAAACGCCCGTTCATCACCTGCTGCACCGCGAGGTTCAGGCCTTCGGTATCAAACAGCTCCGGGGCCGGAATACCGCCGCCCAGAGAGATCACCCCGGGCAACTTGCTGTGCTTAAGGAGTTCGCGGACGGCAGAGGGCTTAAGCTCCCCCGCGCGGGCGGCGAGTCGCCGATCGTGCATACTATTTTCCTTTTCTGTCTTGTTTTTGTGATTTGTTATCTGTTTTTACCGAAACGCCCCGGTCACGCGATGTTCACCGGGAACGTTGCTTTTTGCGCCCGGATCCGGCGTTAGCGTGAATGACTATCGCTGTCTTTTATCACGATTAACGGTTCGATATCGCTCTCTTTTTTGACCACCAGCGAATCATCGCCGCGCAGACAAGTACCGCCATAGCTACCACCGACGGTAAAGGTGCAAACCTGGATATATTTGCCATCCACTTTAGGCAGACACCACAGCTGCTGATAAATATTTTTGCGATCGACAAACCGCCCGCTGGTTTTATCCAGCACTTCCTCCTGCGGACTAATCAGGTCGATATTATCGCCACAACGGCCTGAGATGGGCTTCACCGCATAGCCACTTTCCGCCAGTTTCTCGTTGACCACAAAATCGGTATCCAACAAATAGCGATGATTCGGAAACAGCGACCATAGCACCGGCAGAATCGCCTTGTTACCGGGGATGACCGTCCACAGCGGCTCAAACACTAAGACTTCCGGGCGCAGCAGGACATCAATCAGACGCACCTCATTATTGGGGTTGCCGGTACGGATCGGGACCGCCGCATACTCGTCGGCGCTGACTTCACGCACCTGCTCAATGGCGGTTTCCCACGCCCAGGTTTTCCATACGCAGTTGACCAGCCGACCATCAACATCAATCAATTGCCCGGCGGCATCCCACCGCAGTTCATCAAGACCGTACACAATTTTGCTCTCAAAACCGGCCTCGGTCAGCGAACGCTGGATAAACATGGCATGATAATTCTCCTCCAGATCCCTGTCCTGCATAATATGCACGAAAGGCCGCGCCTGACTGTGCTTCCAGGCGCCGGTCAGCTCATCCAGCAGATTTTCCGCCGGGTTGTGTCCGCTACCGCAATACCCCTGTTTCAGCCACTGTTCGAGGATCAGGCCGCCCTCAGTATGGCAGGACGCGGAATCCGCATTGTATTCATAAACCTTAAGCCCGCGCGCATCCATACAGAAATCCATCCGACCGGTAATCATATGATGCCGACGGCGCTGCCACGAGAGGCGCAGACGCGGCCAGAGGATTTTCGGAATATCAAACAGCGCCAGCAGACTATCATCCTTCATCACCTTATCGGTGGCGTGCAGATACATCAAATGCAGCTCATTGGTCGCTTTGATAAGTTCCTGCTCTGCGCTTTCAGTCATGGTGAAATACTGATACGGATCTTTATTGATAACGTGGCCATTGGCTGCTACATAGGCTTTTTGCAATAAATCGTGCTCATTAAGCCAGTTGCCGCGGAACTGGCCTTTATTCGGCAAACGCGCCCCTTTGATTGTCATCGCGTCACCCGGTACAACCGGCTGCGGGAGGCTATGCTCAGTATCGGCGGTTTGGATCATCCAGCCGAGTATTTCGGTATCGGCAAAGGTGTCTTTAATTGTGTAAATGCCGTTTTTCACCACCAGCGTCAGCTCGCGGGTCCACTGCTGGCCCTGCGGCAACGGCGAGTGAATCACATTCTGTTCAGCAACCCTGACCTTATTCCCCACCAGTTGAGTAATCACCGCCACGTGGCCGGTATGCTTAAATTCGCCCCCTTTCTGCCAAATCAGCAACGAACCGGCAACTGGCGGGCGACGGCAACCGTTGGCAAAAGCCTGTAACGGCAGAATATTGTCATTGACCACTTCGCGCAGAAAACGCAGGGAGAAGATTTCGTAGGCCATGCCGACATCGGTGAAAACAAAACCGTAGGTGAGGAACAAGAAACGGCGCGCAAACTCCACGCACTGCCACTTATGTCCCATATATTCATTACCGATATAGCTACGGAACGTGGCGTCATCCGGATAATCTTGCGGGTTTAAGCTACTGTAATTCGAAGAATAAATCGCTACGCCGCCCGGTGCGTAGCCTAATAGTGTACCAAACGGGGCGTCACTGCTTGTCGAACCTTTGCTCATTTAGCCTGACCTCAATTAATGCAGCCCGGGCAGTTGGCGGAACAAAACTCCCTCTTCTTATCCTGCCGCAGGCACTTACCAGACAGAGGTCGTATGATGATACCACTCATTCGATTCGCTAATCGTGCGCTTAAAGAAAATAAACCTGCACCTTCAGGCAAAAGTGATATCGTTATTTGAGATAAAAAAACCATCAGGAACCGACAATGAGCACACCTTCACATTTGACTGCCCAACCGCTGGTCTGGGGCCATGGCCCACGCACCTTCGAGGTCTTCCTTGAACCCACCTGCCCTTTCTCGGTGCGCGCCTTTAATAAGCTTGATGCACTGCTGGAAGAGGTCGGCGCGGATAACGTGACGGTTAAAATTCGCCTTCAGTCCCAGCCCTGGCACCTGTTTTCCGGTGTCATCGTGCGCTGTATTCTCGCCGCCTCCACGCTGCCCCACGGCCGCGAGCAGGCGCACAAAGTGCTTAAAGCCGTCGCTGACCATCGCGAGGAATTTGAGTTTACCGACCACTGTAGCGGGCCGAATATGGACGTCACGCCGCAGCAAATTATTGAGCGTATCGAACGCTATAGCCACGTTTCTCTGGCGGAGGCGTTTGCCCGTCCGGAGCTGCAAAACGCGATCAAATGGCACTGCAAGTACGCCCGCCAGAACGGCATTCATGTGTCGCCGACCTTTATGGTTAACGGTCTGGTGCATGCAGATCTCGGCAGCGGGGATGATATCAGCGTGTGGGCCGCGCGGATTATGGCGTAAACAGGCCAGCCCCGCGTCTGATGCGGGTGAGTTAAGGTGCCCAGCATTAGGGCTTTTGATAACTCTCAGCTTCCGGGCAGTCGCAGATTGAGCGCGGGCTCACCGCAGGGGGGTTGGGCGCATCAGGAAACCTGGCGAGAACGCAGGCGCGCATCCAGGACTGGCCGCCAGGACGGCGGCCAGAGGGCGGGTCGAGACAGGGACAAAATTGCCGGGAGCAATTTTGAACAGCGCTTGCGCTGGCCCTGGAAGGGCGAGTCCCACCCGGTCCGTCAGATGAAGCCGGAGTGAAGCGGAGCGCGCAGCGGCAGGTTTCAGCGCCATGCCGGGGGTCCAGGGGGACGAGCGAAACGTCCCCCTGGCCGTTCACACGCAGCGGGTATAACGAACACCCTCAGATTGACAGTGAACGGAACAGGCCACTGACCAACATTCCCCGAAAAAGCATTCACTCTGGCAATGTAACAGTATAAAAACTCGATGATCCGCTTAACTGACTAACATGACTCCCGCCCCGGGAAAACAAAAAATACATATCTGGAACGGGGGAGCATAATGTGAATACGCCTCATACTGTTAACCCCATCTGATAGCACCTGCTACACTCCCTCAATGACTTCACGAAAAAGGCAGGTCAACATGTCAGAGAATAGCTACCAACCTCCTAAAGTATGGCAATGGAAGCAAAACAACGGCGGCACATTCGCCAATATCAACCGTCCCGTCTCCGGCGCCACGCATGACCAGGCGCTCCCCGTGGGCACACATCCTCTTCAGCTTTATTCGCTGGGGACGCCCAACGGCCAGAAAGTCACCATCATGCTGGAAGAGTTGCTGGCGTTAGGCATTAGCGGCGCGGAATATGACGCCTGGCTGATTCGCATCGGCGAAGGCGATCAGTTCTCCAGTGGTTTTGTCGACGTTAACCCTAACTCGAAAATCCCCGCCCTCCGGGACCACTCCACCACCCCGCCAACCCGCGTTTTTGAATCCGGCAACATCCTGCTCTACCTTGCGGAAAAGTTTGGTTTCTTCCTGCCGAAAGATCCGGCAGGCCGCACCGAAACCCTCAACTGGCTGTTCTGGCTGCAGGGCTCCGCCCCGTTCCTTGGCGGCGGATTCGGTCACTTTTTCAACTATGCGCCGGTAAAAATCGAATACGCGATCGATCGCTTTACGATGGAAGCCAAACGTCAACTTGACGTACTGGACAAGCAGCTCGCCCGTGGTCGTTTTGTCGCAGGGGAAGAGTACAGCATTGCCGATATGGCCATCTGGCCATGGTATGGCAACGTGGTGCTGGGGAATGTTTACAACGCCGCAGAATTCCTTGATACCGGCAGCTACAAAAACGTGCTGCGCTGGGCGCAGGATGTTGGCAATCGTCCGGCCGTTCAGCGTGGACGCATCGTTAACCGCACTTCCGGCCCGCTCAATGAGCAGCTCCACGAGCGCCATGCCGCCAGCGATTTCGAGACGCAAACTGAAGATAAGCGCCAGGCGTAGCCCCTTACCAGCCGGAGGCGTTTGCCTCCGGTTCTCAGCGTCCTGGCCGGTACTGGTATCCCGCCATAAAGTAGCGTACCGCGGTACACGAACTTCCCTCTCTAAAGAAGTCCATCACCATATCTTTGTCCAGACCATAACGACGAGTAAGTACCCCCGCTTCCCAGGCGCTAAGCTGACGGTCGCCGGTTTTTTCAAACATACGGTGTGAATAACCCAGAACAAATCCGCGTTTATAGTCAGAGCAAAAATTTTCCGCATATCTGGCGGAATCAGCATGTGACGCCTGCAGCCCTGCCATTAAGCCTTTACCAAAATGGTTTTCCATCGCACTCTCCTATCGATATATAAAAAATTATATAGCGATTTTTTGAGCAAGCGGTAGCGCTATTTCAGCCTCACGCGTTAGCGTAAATACTTCTCAAACCAGCCCAGCGTACGCTGCCAGGCCAGATCGGCGGCGGCCTGATCATAACGCGGCGTGGAGTCGTTATGAAAACCATGGTTAACGCCCTGATAAATATAAGCCTCATAGACTTTATTATGTTCTTTGAGCGCCTTTTCATAGGCCGGCCATCCTTCATTGATTACACGATCCAGACCGGCATAATGCAGCAACAGCGGCGCGTTGATTTTATCGACTTCATTCAGCGGCGGCTGGCGACCGTAAAACGGTACCGCGCAGGCCAGCTCTGGAATGGCCACCGCAGCCGCATTACAGACGCCGCCACCGTAGCAAAAGCCGGTAATGCCGACTTTTCCCGTCGCCTGCGGATGCTTCGCCATAAATGCCACTGCGGCAAAAAAATCATTCATCAGCTTCACAGGATCGACGTTCTGCTGTAGCGCTCGCCCTTCATCATCATTGCCCGGATAGCCGCCGACGGAGCTCAGTCCATCCGGCGCCAGCGCAATATAGCCCGCTTTCGCGACCCGCCGGGCAACATCTTCAATATAGGGATTGAGGCCGCGGTTCTCATGTACCACCACCACTGCAGGCGCTTTATCGGTTATTTTCGTCGGCGTCACCAGATATGCCCGCACGTCACCGTGACCGTCAGGAGAAGGATAGTGAATATATTCCGGACGGATATCCGGGTCGGTAAACGCCACCTGTTGCGCCAGAGCATAGTTAGGCTTCAGCAGATTAAACAGCGCCAGCGCGGTCATCCCGCCTACCGCGTATTTCCCGGCTAGCTGAATAAACTCGCGTTTGCTGATTTTGCCGTGGGCATAGTAGTCATAATACGCCAGCAACTCTTGCGGAAAATCGTTGGCCGTCAGTCGCGTCATCGCGTTTCCTCCATCATTAAGCACCCCTTTAAGCAAAGCAGAAGCCCGGACATGCGCCAGCGTTGCGAAGCAGAAACCAGGGAAAAGGCAGAAGAAAACCCGACGACCGAAAGGCGTCGGGAGCGCAAAGATCAGTATTTCACTTTGCTCAGACGATCGAGATAACCCATCACAAAGGCCGACAGCACAAAGGTCAGGTGAATAATGACGTACCACATCAGTTTATTATCCGGGACATTTTGCGCATTCATAAAGACCCGCAGCAGATGAATGGAGGAGATCGCCACGATTGAAGCGGCAACCTTATTTTTCAGCGAAGTGGCATCCATTTTTCCCAGCCAGCTAAGCTTCTCTTTACCTTCGTTAATATCCAACTGTGAGACAAAATTTTCATAACCGGAAAACATCACCATGACCAGCAAACCGCCCACCAGGGTCATATCGACCAGCGATAGCAGGGTCAGAATCATATCCGACTCACTGACGCTAAAAATATGCGGCAGTATGTGGACGATCTCCTGAAAAAATTTGATTGTCAGTGCAATCAACCCAAGCGAAAGGCCAAAATAGACCGGTGCTAACAACCAGCGCGAGGCGTAGATAGCATTTTCCAGAAAGCGTTCCATAAAATCCCGTTAGTGAATGAAAACGGACGGCATTATATCGCAACAGAACAACGGTATAGCAACAGATTCCCCACAGAAGCAGGCCGGGAAAAACGAAAAAGGCTGGCACAAGGCCAGCCTGGGGAGACGTACTGAAGGGGCGCTACTTCGCTTTTACGGTTTCTTCACCCACCAAACCGATCTTCAGATAACCGGCCTGATGCAGGATATCCATGACTTTCATCATCGTTTCGTAGTCCACGGTTTTATCCGCGCGGAAGAACACGGTAGTGTCTTTATCCCCTTCTGTCAGCGCATCCAGAGACGTTACCAGGCTCTCTTCGGTGATCGGATCGTTACCGAGGAACATCGTTTTATCGGCTTTCACCGACAGGTAAATCGGCTTTTCAGGACGCGGTTGCGGCTGACTTGACGAGGCCGGGAGATTAACTTTCACGTCAACGGTGGCCAGCGGCGCCGCCACCATAAAGATGATCAACAGCACCAGCATAACGTCAATAAACGGCGTCACGTTGATGTCATGCATTTCGCCGTTATCATCAAGGTTTTCGTTAAAATGCATCGCCATAAAGCATCAACCTACGCGGAGTTTCTGGGCGGTACGCACCGGTTTGACGCCGCTGGCACTCAGGTCAAGATCGCGGCTTTGCAGCAGCAGCACCTGGGCGGCGACATCGCCAAGAGAGGCTTTATAGCTGGCAATCATACGCGCAAAAACGTTATAGATAACCACCGCCGGAATCGCGGCAAACAGGCCAATCGCCGTTGCCAGCAGCGCTTCCGCAATCCCCGGAGCGACAACCGCCAGGTTGGTGGTCTGGGTCTGCGCGATACCGATAAAGCTGTTCATGATCCCCCAGACGGTACCAAACAGGCCGACAAACGGGGAAATCGCGCCGATAGTCGCCAGATAACCGTTACCACGGCCCATATAACGCCCCACCGCCGCAACGCGGCGTTCCAGCCGGAAGCCGGTACGTTCTTTAATGCCTTCGTTATCTTCAGAACCCGCGGAGAGCTCCAGCTCGTTCTGCGCTTCATTGATCAGCTGCGAAGTCAGGCTTTTGGCCGGGAAAGCGTTAGCGATATCGCTGGCCTGGTCGAGAGAGCGCGCTTCAGCAACCTGTTGCTGTTCACGCTTCAGGCGGCGCTTGCTGGCGAGGATCTCTGCACCTTTGCCGAAAAAGATAGCCCATGTCACTACCGACGCCAGAATCAGGCCGATCATCACTATCTTAACAACAATGTCGGCATGGTGGTACATACCCCAAACGGAGAGATCCGCCTGCATCAAATTATTACCCACACTCTATCTCCAGGACGTAAATCACAAAATCTGAGCACAATAATATCAAAACGACATTGAATTGATAGTGGTTCTCATTAGTATTTACACTGTGCAGCAAATCAGATTTCTTTTCCTTGCGCTGACATAGTAAAACGCTGCTGACCCCGGGATTGGTAAAATTTTTACCTGTATCCTCCATTGCCCGGTACACAATCAGGTATTCATGTTAGTTTAGACGTCCAGATGTATAAAAATAGGTTGTCAGAACATGACTGATAAGCATCTTGATACTACGCTGGTTCACGCCGGACGCAGCAAAAAATATACTCAAGGTTCAGTAAATAGCGTCATCCAGCGGGCGTCATCGCTGGTTTTCGACACCGTCGAAGCGAAAAAGCACGCCACGCGCAATCGGGCCAAAGGCGAACTGTTTTACGGTCGCCGCGGTACCCTGACCCACTTTTCACTGCAGGAAGCCATGTGCGAACTGGAAGGCGGCGCCGGCTGTGCCCTCTTCCCCTGCGGCGCGGCGGCGGTCGCCAATACGATTCTGGCCTTTGTCGAACAGGGCGACCATATATTGATGACCAACACCGCCTACGAGCCCAGCCAGGATTTTTGCACCAAAATTCTCGCCAGGCTTGGCGTAACCACCAGTTGGTTCGACCCGCTGATCGGCGGTGATATCGCCCGTCTGGTGCAGCCCAATACCCGCGTGGTGTTTCTGGAATCTCCTGGCTCGATCACTATGGAAGTGCATGACGTACCGGCGATCGTCGCGGCGGTACGCAGTGTCGCCCCCGAAGCGATTATCATGATCGACAACACCTGGGCGGCGGGGGTGCTGTTTAAAGCGCTGGATTTCGGCGTTGATATCTCTATTCAGGCGGGTACCAAATACCTGATTGGCCATTCGGACGGAATGGTCGGTACCGCGGTTGCCAATGAACGCTGTTGGGATCAGTTGCGGGAAAACGCCTATCTGATGGGGCAAATGCTTGATGCCGATACCGCCTATATGACCAGCCGCGGCCTGCGCACCTTAGCCGTTCGCCTGCGTCAGCACCATGAAAGCAGCCTGTATATTGCCGAATGGCTGGCGCAGCACCCGCAGGTGGCGCGCGTCAATCACCCGGCTCTGCCTGGCAGCAAAGGCCATCAATTCTGGAAGCGTGATTTTACCGGTAGCAGCGGACTGTTCTCTTTCGTGCTCAATAAAAGACTGACTGACGACGAGCTCTCCGCCTATCTGGACCACTTCAGCTTATTCAGCATGGCCTACTCCTGGGGCGGCTTTGAATCGCTGATTTTAGCCAACCAGCCGGAACAAATCGCCGCGATCCGCCCGGATGCTGACGTTGATTTCACTGGTACGCTGATTCGCGTACATATCGGGTTAGAAAATGTTACCGATCTACGGGATGATTTAGCGGCGGGCTTTGCGCGTATCGTGTAAAGTGCATCGGGTGGCAACAATAGCGGACGTTTTTAAAAGAGGCGCCCGCTTTAGTTGCGCCCGGGATCAAGGTGCTCAGGCCTCTTCAGGAGTACACTAAATAAAAAATACGGTACCACTTAGGAAAGTCCATGGTTGTCATTCAAGAAATTGTCGCCGCACTGTGGCAGCATGATTTTGCCGCATTGGCAAATCCCCACGTTGTGGGTGTTGTATATCTGGTCATGTTCGCAACCCTGTTTTTAGAAAACGGCCTGCTACCGGCCTCGTTTCTGCCGGGCGATAGTCTGCTACTGCTGGCCGGCGCACTGATAGCCAAAGGCGTGATGGGCTTTGTACCTACTGTCGCTATTTTAACCGCGGCGGCCAGCCTCGGTTGCTGGCTGAGCTACGCTCAGGGGCGCTGGCTGGGAAATACCGTCACCGTTAAGCGCTGGCTCGGCCATCTGCCGCATAAGTACCATCAGCGGGCAACCTGCATGTTTGACAGGCACGGCCTGCTGGCGCTGCTTGCCGGGCGTTTCCTGGCATTCGTTCGGACGTTGTTGCCGACGATGGCCGGGATTTCTGGGTTACCTAACCGCCGTTTTCAGTTCTTTAACTGGCTGAGCGCACTGCTGTGGGTGTGTGTGGTCACCGGTCTGGGCTATGCGCTCAGCATGATTCCTTTCGTTAAGCGCCATGAAGATCAGGTCATGACCTGCCTGATGATTCTGCCCATTGCGCTGCTGATTGCCGGGCTGCTCGGCACGGTTATCGTGGTGCTCAAAAAGAAATACTGCAACGCCTGAAACGTGACCGGGACGGCATCACTTCGCCGCCCGGCGTGGCTCATCACATTCCCTGAATCGTCCTGATCCGCGCCGCGTCTTCTCCCGGCGTCATGCCGAAGTAACGCTTAAACTCGCGGCTAAACTGCGACGCGCTTTCATAACCGACCTGAATCGCCGCGGCGCTGGCCTTCATGCCATCGTGGATCATCAGCATGCGCGCTTTATGCAAACGGTAGGTTTTCAGATATTGCAGCGGAGAGGTGCTGGTGACCGACTTAAAGTTATGATGGAACGCCGAGACGCTCATATTGGCTTCCGCCGCCAGTTGGTCGACGCTCAGGTTTTCAGTGTACTGACTTTCGATTCGCTTGAGCACCCGGCTAATCAGGCTGAAGTGAGTCTGCCGGCTGACCAGCGCCAGCAGCGCACCGCCGCAGGGGCCGGTCAGCACGTGATAAAGGATTTCACGCACAATCTGTTTGCCAAGAATACGCGCGTCCAGCGGGCGTTCCATGACATCCAGCAGGCGCTCCGCCGCACACAAAATCTCTTCGGAGAGAACCGCCGAGTTGATCCCGCTCGACGCGATCGGTGGCTGAAACTGCTCATCTTCCCCAATATCCATCAGCAACTCCTGGAGTTGCAGAATATCGACATTGAGCCGAATCCCTGCCAACGGGACTTCCGGCGTAGCAAAGGTTTCGCACTCGAACGGTAGCGGCACCGTGAGCAACAGATATTCATTAGCGTCATACCGGAATGTCCGTTCGTTAATATAACCAATTTTATGCCCGGAAAAGAGAAAAACGATCCCCGGCTGGTACATTACCGGCGTACGCGTTCCCGGCTGCGTACCGTACAACAGGCGAATATCCGGTAGCACACCACTGTGTATTTCTTCTTTATCTTTCAGATTATTAACTTTTTCTGTTAATAGTTGACATATCTCGGCGCGATTCATTTTTCATGCTTCTCCGAACGTTTTTCGACCTCCGCATTGTGCGCATTTCCGCGGTATTTCTCCAGCCTGAAGGAGAAATGGGCAAGACAACGGCAGGAATGTGCATTGAGACGAATGCCCCTGGGGACCACAATGTCCGTCATCTGGCAGAGATATCGTCTCTGCTGGCAGTTCCATTCTATTTGAGGGCACCAGCCATGAATAATTTCGACCTACATACCCCAACCCGCATTTTGTTCGGTAAGGGCGCGATTGACAATCTGCGCGCTCAAATCCCGGCGGATGCGCGCGTGCTTGTCACCTATGGCGGCGGTAGCGTGAAAAAAACCGGCGTGCTTGATCAAGTACTGAGCGCACTGAGTGATATGGACGTCCTGGAATTTGGCGGTATCGAGCCGAATCCATCCTACGAAACGCTGATGAACGCAGTAAAAATAGCGCGCGAGGAAAAGATCACGTTTTTACTGGCGGTCGGCGGCGGTTCCGTTCTCGACGGGACTAAATTCATTGCCGCCGCGGCGCACTATGACCCCAGCATCGATCCATGGGAAATCCTCGAAACCTACGGTGGAAAAATTACCCGCGCCATTCCCATGGGATCGGTACTGACGCTCCCGGCGACCGGTTCCGAATCCAATAAAGGCGCGGTAATCTCACGCAAAACCACCGGTGACAAACGCGCGTTTATGTCCCCCTTTGTACAACCGCTCTTCGCTATTCTGGATCCGGTATACACCTATACCCTGCCGCCGCGCCAGGTCGCCAACGGCGTGGTTGACGCCTTTGTCCATACCGTTGAGCAGTACGTCACGTATCCGGTTGACGGCAAAATCCAGGACCGCTTCGCCGAAGGCATTCTGCTGACGCTGATTGAAGAGGGTCCGAAGGCGCTGAAAGAGCCGGAAAACTACGACGTGCGCGCCAACATTATGTGGGCCGCGACCCAGGCGCTGAACGGCCTGATCGGCGCCGGTGTGCCGCAGGACTGGGCAACGCATATGCTGGGACATGAACTGACCGCAATGCACGGGCTCGATCACGGCCAGACGCTGGCTATCGTCCTGCCCGCCCTGTGGCATGAAAAACGCGACGCGAAGCGTGCCAAACTGCTGCAATACGCTGCCCGCGTCTGGAACATTACCGAAGGTTCTGACGCGCAACGGATCGACGCAGCTATCGCGGCGACGCGCAACTTCTTCGAGCAAATGGGCGTCCCGACTCGCCTTTCCGCCTACGGTCTGGATGGTAGCACTATCCCGGCGCTACTGGCTAAACTGGAAGAGCACGGCATGACCCACCTGGGTGAAAACCAGGATATTACGCTGGACGTCAGCCGCCGGATTTACGAAGCGGCCCGCTAAAATCGCCCCCTCTTTGCCTGAATGCACGGAAAGAGGAGATGTTTAGCTACCGTTTTTAGCTATTTCGTCCAGACTTAATGCTACGCCTCAGCGGAATTTATTCCGCTGAGTTTCATTAACAGGAGGAAGGCATGACACATCCAACCGTTATAAAACTACACGACGGCAACCTGATGCCGCAGTTAGGGCTCGGCGTGTGGAAAGCAGACAACGAGGAAGTCGTCTCCGCCATTCATAAGGCGCTGGAAGTCGGTTATCGCTTATTTGACACCGCCGCCGTATACCAAAACGAAACTGGCGTCGGCAATGCGCTAAGCAACGCTGGCGTCGCCCGCGATGAACTGTTCGTTACCACCAAATTGTGGAATGACGATCAAAAGCATCCTCATGAAGCGCTACAGGAAAGTCTGAAAAAACTCAAACTCGACTACGTCGATTTATATTTAATTCACTGGCCGGTTCCGGCGACTAACCATTACGTTGATGCCTGGAAAAGTTTAATTGCCCTCCAGCAGCAGGGGCTGGCAAAAAGCATCGGCGTCTGTAATTTCCAGGTTCATCATTTGCAAAAGCTGATTGATGAAACCGGCGTCACTCCGGTGGTGAATCAGATTGAGCTTCATCCTCTGTTGCAACAGCGTCAGCTTCACGCCTGGAACGCGATGCATAAAATCCAGACCGAGTCCTGGAGCCCGCTGGCCCAGGGGGGCGAAGGGGTATTTGATCAGAAAATCATCCACCAACTGGCGGATAAATACGGCAAAACGCCGGCGCAAATCGTCATTCGCTGGCATCTCGACAACGGCCTGGTGGTGATCCCCAAATCCGTGACGCCATCGCGTATCGCTGAGAACTTTAATGTCTGGGACTTCCGTCTCGACAAAGATGAGCTGAGTGAAATCGCGAAACTGGATCAGAACAAGCGCCTGGGGCCGGACCCGGATCAGTTCGGCGGTTAGACCGTAAAAAAGCCGAATGGCGCGTCGTTTATCCGGCCGATGGCCAACGATTTTGTCAGCCAGGTAAACGACGCCCCGCCGGTAATGCCGCAGCGTTAACGACTGGCGGCCTTACCGCGTTTTATGGGCTTCGTTGCCATCGCCCCGCCGTTCGATCGCGGGTGTCCTGCCGACGTATGCTTCGTCAGCGCCGGGCGGGTATTGCGGTTCTGGCGCCGCGCTTCACGCATCTCATCCAGCGTCGGAGACGGCACCAGACAGTCGCGACGCGAACCAATCAGATGCTTCTTGCCCATGCTTTCCAGCGCCTGGCGGATCAGCGGCCAGTTGGCCGGATCGTGATAGCGCAGCAGCGCTTTGTGCAAACGGCGCTGCTTGTCACCCTTCGGCACCACCACGTCCTCACTCTTATAGCCAATTTTACCCAGCGGGTTCTTACCGGTGTAATACATGGTGGTCGAGTTCGCCAACGGCGACGGATAGAAGTTCTGCACCTGATCCAGACGGAAACGATGACGCTTCAGCCACAGCGCCAGATTCACCATATCTTCGTCACGTGTACCGGGGTGGGCGGAGATAAAATAGGGGATCAGATACTGCTCCTTCCCGGCCTGTTTAGAGTAAAGATCAAACAGCTCTTTAAAGCGGTCATAGCTGCCCATTCCCGGCTTCATCATCTTCGACAGCGGTCCCGCTTCGGTATGTTCAGGGGCAATCTTCAGATAACCGCCCACATGATGGGTCGCCAGCTCTTTAATATAGCGCGGATCTTCAACGGCGATGTCGTAACGCACCCCGGAGGCTATCAGGATCTTTTTGATGCCTTTCAGATCGCGTGCCCGGCGATAGAGATTAATCGTCGGCTCATGGTTGGTATCCATATGCGGGCAGATATCGGGATAAACGCATGACAGACGGCGGCAGGTTTGCTCGGCGCGCGGCGACTTGCAGCGCAACATATACATGTTGGCCGTCGGCCCGCCGAGATCGGAAATCACGCCGGTAAAACCGGGAACTGTGTCGCGAATGGCTTCGATTTCATTAATAATCGAATCTTCGGAACGGCTCTGAATAATACGTCCCTCATGCTCGGTAATCGAGCAGAAGGAACACCCGCCAAAGCAGCCGCGCATGATATTAATGGAGAAACGAATCATCTCATAAGCCGGAATCCGCGCATCACCGTATGCTGGATGCGGAACGCGCTGATACGGCAGCGCAAAGACGCTATCCATCTCTTCGGTAGAGAGCGGAATGGCAGGCGGATTAATCCAGATATAGCGTTCACCGTGTTTCTGCATCAGCGCGCGGGCGCAGCCGGGGTTCGTTTCATGGTGCAAAATACGCGATGCATGAGCATAGAGCACCTTGTCGCCTTTGACCTTCTCAAAGGATGGCAGCAGGACGTAGGTTTTCTCCCACGGTTTCGGCCGCGGCGGCTGCACGGTGACGCGCTTCGCTTCCTGTTTTGGCGGCGCAACGGTTTTGTTATCAGAACAAGGTAAATCTTCGCCGTAAGGATGCGGAATCGGGTCAATTTTCCCCGGCGTATCCAGACGCGTGGAATCCACCCCGCTCCAGCCCGGCAGCGCATCTTTGACCATAATGGCGGTGTTGCGCACATCGCGGATATGCCCGATAGGCTCGCCAGCAGCCAGGCGGTGCGCCACTTCCACCAGCGGGCGTTCGCCGTTGCCGAACATCAGCATGTCCGCTTTCGAATCCACCAGCACCGAACGTCGTACAGTATCAGACCAGTAGTCATAATGCGCGGTACGGCGCAGGCTGGCTTCGATACCGCCGAGGATCACCGGCACATCCTTCCACGCCTCTTTACAGCGCTGGGTATATACCAGCGTCGCGCGATCCGGACGTTTTCCGGCAACGTTGCCCGCCGTATAGGCGTCGTCATGACGGAGCTTACGGTCGGCGGTGTAGCGGTTGATCATCGAATCCATGTTGCCAGCGGTTACGCCAAAAAACAGATTCGGTTTCCCCAGACGCATAAAATCGTTTTTAGTATTCCAGTCCGGCTGGGAAATAATCCCCACGCGAAAACCCTGAGATTCCAGCATACGCCCGCAAATCGCCATGCCGAAACTGGGATGATCGACGTAGGCATCGCCGGTCACCAGGATAATGTCGCAGCTATCCCAGCCAAGTTGATCCATCTCTTCTCGCGACATTGGCAAAAACGGCGCAGGGCCGAAGCAGGCAGCCCAGTACTGCGGCCAGGAAAAAAGGTCACGATCCGGTTGGATCAGGGATGTTGCGCTCATATGGCTTCCGGGAAAAATGATAAAAAAATAATCAAAAAGGGCGGCGATTATAAGCCGGAACGAGGAGAGAATGAAGGAGGTTTTTGCGCGCCCGGCCGGATGCGGCCGGGGCGAAATACATTACATTACGCTGCCGGGTTTACCAGAAGCTGGCCAATTGAGCCACGGTCAGCAAGCTCCAGCGTCTGACTTAAGTACTGGAACGGGAAGTGCGGCCATGAAGGCTGGGCATAGTACACTAAGAGTTCAACCTGCCCATCGATCCAGACGGTATCCTTCCAGCCGCGATCCTCCGGGAATGGCGCAGCGCCGTTGACGTTACGCACCTGGAACATCACGCCTTCAATATGGAACGACTGAGGCAGGTCGGCACGCACCGTCCAGCGCTCCCAGGTCCCCTGCTGCGCGGTAATATCAATCCGCCGCGGATCCCATAACTGCCCATTAATCCCCGGATCATCACCCAGGGTGATATCGCGGCTACGAATCGGTACGCCGGTCAAAATTTCCGTTGGCAGCAAACGCACCGGCAGACTATCCGTCACCAGCGGCAACAGCCCCGTCGGCCGCAAGGTCAGAATAAGCGTTGAAATCAGGATGCTCGATGGTTCGAAGAAGCCGCGAATACGATCGACAATACTGGCCGCTTCCCCACAGGTAATCGACACTTCCTCGCCGTCGGTCATATCGACGAGAATTTCCCGTCGCTCGCCGGGCGCCAGCGACAGCTGCTTCAGTGAGACAGGCGCCGGCAGCAACCCCTGATCGCCAGAGATCACGTGCAGCAGTCGACCATCGCTCATCTGTAGCTGGTAGCGACGAGAGTTGGAGGCATTCAATAAACGCAGACGCACCCAGCCGCGCGACACCTCAACGAACGGCCCCTGGACACCGTTCACCAGCAACGTATCGCCGACGAAGCCGCCGCTGCCGGGCTCGCTATATTCAGGTGTGCCGAAGTTATCCAGCCGCTTGTCCTGAATAATCACCGGGAAATCATCAACGCCGTAGTGGTTAGGGATCGGCAGGTTCTTACTCACTTCATCTTCCACCAGCCACATCCCGGCGAGGCCGTTATAGACCTGTCTGGCCATATGATTTGGCGTATTGGCCTGATACCACAGCGTCGCCGCACTTTGCCGAATCGGCAGTACCGGGGCCCAGTCAGCATTCGGCGACATCATGCGCGCCGGGCCGCCGATCAACGGCCCAGGAACCTGCAAACCACGGACCGTCATCGCGACATTTTCAGTCAGACGGTTGCTGTATATCAGCTTCACATCGTCGCCATTCCAGACGCGAATGGTTGGCCCCATATAGCGGCCGTTGATGCCCCATACCGACGCGCGAGTGCCGGGAGTAAACGACCAGTGCGCGCGCTGCAGCGTCAAAAACAGCGGCTGACCACGACGGGATTCCAGCAGAGGAGGAATCGGTAGCGCAGGCTGCTGATCCGCAGCCTGTGCCTTCAGCGGCGCGGCGCCTGCGCACAGCGCTACGCCTGAAGCCTTAATAAACTGACGCCGACTGAGTGACATATTAACTCCATGAGATACTGACTAATTAACAAGGGAATTCGTTTCCCGCCAGCAATACGCGCGCGGCGTTTGCCGTGTTATATCTTTCCAGCTGCTTCACGCTCGGCAACTTCTTTGTCCAGATCAGCAATTTTGGCGGACATCAGTTCGCGACAGTGAGTCGCCAGCGCACGAACCCCCTCTTTCCCGTACTGGCTGGTATCCACCGGCGGCAGCATTTCCACAATAACCAGACCGTTATTCAGGCGATTGAGATTAATTTTATTCGATGTATTCGATACGCACACCGGAATAATCGGCACACCGGCCGCGATAGCCGCATGAAAAGCGCCGGTTTTAAAAGGCAGCAGGCCGCGACCACGGCTGCGGGTCCCTTCCGGAAACATCCAAAAAGAAATGTTGCGCTTTTTAAACGCGTTCACCACTTCCGCAATGGTGCCGTGCGCTTTCGCCCGATTATTACGGTCAATTAACAGGTTCCCCGTCAACCAGTATAACTGACCGAAAAAAGGGATCCACGCCAGGCTCTTTTTCCCCACCGTCACGGTCGGCGGCTGCACAATATTCGATGCCGTCACCATATCATAGTTATTCTGGTGGTTAGCGATATAGATGGCGTTGCCGTAGCTTTCCGCATCGGCTGGCTTGCGCAGTTCTACCTTCAGGCCGAAAACCGGTGATAATTTACCAAACAGACGACCAAAGGTGGCAACATGTTTAGGATTACGCGGACTGAACAAACAATAAATACAACCGAAGATACACACCAAAATACAATAGATAACAACGATTATTAGTCGAAAAATAAATAGCATAGCTACCTCTGAAGCCCAAACCGCTTAGAATTATACTCGCTGCCTGGCAAATTATTGACGCCATAGCTTAATTCAGGCCAGCACCGGTTCCCCGGAGGGACATTGTTAATCGCAATGCCTGAATAAACAACGATTTTGCGGTAAATATTCGCCTCCCCGGCCTGACGGCCAGGAAGGCGCATCTTACTCTTCACTCTCGCCCGCGGAGGCGCGACGCGGTGAATCAATCTCTACCCGGTCGATTTTCTGCAATCCGCGCATCAATGAGCCGCGACGGCCACGCTCGCCGGTCACTTTTTGCAGCTCTTCCGGACGGAGTTTGATTTTCCGTTTGCCGACGTGAATAGTCAGCGTGCTTTGCGGCGGCAGAACAAACAGATGCGCCAGACCGTCCTGGCCCGCAGCCGCTTCCGCCGCCGGAATATTGATAATCTTGTTGCCTTTACCTTTCGACAACTGCGGCAGATCGCTGACCGGGAACATCAGCATCCGCCCGGCAGCGGTAATCGCCAGCAGCATATCGGATTCGTCTTCAATCACCAGCGGCGGCATTACGTGCGCATTATCGGGAAGGCTAATCAACGTCTTACCGGCGCGATTGCGGGCAACCAGATCATTGAAGGTACAAATAAATCCGTATCCTGCGTCGGAAGCCAGCAGCAGTTTCTGCTCATCCGCTTCCATCAGCATATGTTCAACCGTCGCCCCCGGCGGCAGCGTCAATTTGCCGGTAAGCGGCTCGCCCTGACCGCGCGCCGAGGGTAGCGTAATCGGATCAATCGCATAACTGCGCCCGGTGGAGTCGATAAAGACCACCGGTTGATTGCTCTTCCCTTTCACCGCGGATTTAAAACTGTCGCCCGATTTATAGTTTAATCCCGGCGCATCAATATCGTGACCTTTGGCACTACGCACCCAGCCGCTCTGCGACAGTACAATCGTAACCGGCTCAGACGGCAGCATATCGTGATCGCTCATCGCTTTCGCTTCTTCGCGCTCGCGTAACGGCGAGCGGCGATCGTCGCCAAAGGCGTCGGCGTCAGCCTGCAGCTCTTTCTTCAGCAGATTATTCATCTTACGTTCAGACGCCAGAATAGCCTGCAAATGGTCACGCTCTTTTTCCAGATCACTCTGCTCACCGCGGATCTTCATCTCTTCCAGTCTGGCGAGATGGCGCAGTTTTAACTCCAGAATCGCTTCCGCCTGGGTTTCGCTGATACCGAAACGCGCCATCAGAGCCGGTTTCGGTTCATCTTCGTGGCGGATAATTTCGATAACTTCATCGATATTGAGGAACGCCACCAGCAAACCTTCAAGGATATGCAGGCGCTTGAGGACTTTTTCCAGGCGATAGTTAAGGCGACGACGCACGGTATCACGGCGGAAGGTCAGCCACTCAGCGAGGATTTCGCGCAGGTTTTTCACCGCCGGACGGTTATCAAGGCCGATCATATTGAGGTTGATACGATAGCTCTTTTCCAGATCGGTCGTCGCAAACAGGTGGTTCATCACCTGCTCCATATCCACGCGGTTAGAGCGCGGGACGATAACCAGACGGGTCGGATTTTCGTGATCCGATTCATCGCGCAGATCGTCAACCATCGGCAGCTTTTTATTGCGCATCTGGGCGGCGATCTGTTCCAGCACGCGAGCGCCGGAAACCTGATGCGGCAGTGCGCTAATCACCACCGCGCCATCCTCTTTCGTCCACACAGCCCGCATACGCACCGAACCGCGACCATTCTGGTAGATTTTACGAATTTCAGCGCGCGGGGTAACGATCTCCGCCTCGGTCGGGTAATCCGGGCCCTGCACAATATCCAGCAGTTCGTCCAGCGAGGTCTGTGGTTTTTCAATCAGCGCTATGGCGGCCTTAGCCACTTCACGCAGATTGTGCGGCGGAATATCCGTCGCCATCCCGACAGCAATACCGGTAGTGCCGTTCAGCAGAATATTTGGCAGACGCGCAGGCAGCATCTTCGGCTCCTGCAGGGTGCCGTCAAAGTTCGGTATCCAGTCAACGGTGCCCTGTCCCAACTCGCTCAGCAGCAGTTCAGCGTACTTCGACAAACGGGACTCGGTATAACGCATTGCGGCAAAGGATTTAGGATCGTCCGGCGCCCCCCAGTTCCCCTGGCCATCGACCAGAGGATAGCGGTAGGAAAAGGGTTGGGCCATTAAGACCATCGCTTCATAGCATGCGCTATCGCCGTGCGGATGGTATTTACCCAGCACGTCGCCGACGGTACGGGCGGACTTTTTGAACTTCGCGCTGGCGTTCAGCCCCAGTTCAGACATCGCATAGATGATGCGACGCTGAACCGGCTTCAGGCCATCGCCAATAAACGGCAACGCCCTGTCCATGATGACGTACATGGAGTAGTTCAGGTAAGCGTTTTCCGTAAATTCATGCAGCGCAAGGCGCTCTGCCATATCGCTCATTAATCGTGAATCCTCAATCTGCATACCGACCGATCGGACGGCAAAACTACCGGCGATAATACCCTATCTAACGCCCTGAGTCACAGGGCGTTAAACCGGTTGAGGATGCATATTTCGCCGGTTTTGGCTGCGCAAGCCCGACTTATGCCCCGGCATGGAATGGCGACGACAGGTTATTGCGCAATTTTACGAATCTGCTTAACGTCGATTTCCACCGAATTCCAGTCTTTATCGACTTCGCCCTGAATTTCGACCGTATCCTGCGGCGTCACAGTTACGCCATTCCAGCGTTTATGGTCGATATCGACGTTGACGGTACCGGAGCTGTCCTGAAATTTATACAGGTCGTCGGAAATACGCTCCACGATCTTGCCGCGCAGGGTGACCCAGGTATCGTCGCGCAGCGTTTTCGCATTGGCGACGGTGGTGATGCTGCCATTCGGGCCAATAAACCCGCCATTTTGCGTGCTCGTCTGGCTGGATGGCGTCGAGCCTGGGCCGGAAAATCCGCCCTGTTCAACCGCCAGCACCGGCATGGAAATTAAAGCGATGATAGCGGTCATTGCGGCGATATTCTTCATGATATGTTCTCCCTTTATGTTTATGTCGCCGCTATTACACCGGGCAAAACTTAACAACTTCTTAAGCGGAAAAAATAAAATTTATTCCTGTACAACGCGCGCCGCAACACGCTTTACTGCTGAAATATCGGCGGGAAACAGGAGCAGACGAATGCGCATTTTACTGGTGGAAGATGACAAACTGATCGGTGACGGCATCAAAGCCGGGCTGGGCAAAATGGGCTTCAGCGTCGACTGGTTTACCCGCGGCGAGGCGGGGAAAAACGCGCTGTATAGCGCCCCCTATGACGCCATTATTCTGGACCTGACTCTCCCCGGCATCGATGGGCTGGATATTCTGCGCGAATGGCGCGACAAAGGCCGCCATGAACCGGTACTGATCCTGACCGCACGTGATGCGCTGAGTCAGCGGGTCGAAGGACTGCGCCTCGGGGCCGATGACTATCTTTGTAAACCTTTCGCGCTGATTGAAGTCTCCGCGCGACTGGAGGCGTTAATCCGTCGTGCCCACGGGCAAAGCTGCAGCGAATTGCGTCACGGGAAGGTTATTCTCGATCCCACCCGACTCACCGCCACGCTGAATGGCGAGAACCTGGCGTTAAAACCGAAGGAATTCGCCCTGCTGGAACTGCTT
This sequence comes from Klebsiella indica, assembly GCF_005860775.1. Taxonomy (GTDB): domain Bacteria; phylum Pseudomonadota; class Gammaproteobacteria; order Enterobacterales; family Enterobacteriaceae; genus Klebsiella; species Klebsiella indica. The sequence goes on along the minus strand of NZ_VCHQ01000027.1, from coordinate 135,667 downwards.
ATGCGCAACGGCGGACGCGTATTACCGCGCACGCTGATCGAAGAAAAACTCTATAGCTGGGATGACGATGTTTCCAGCAATGCGATAGAAGTGCACATACATCATCTGCGCCGCAAGCTCGGCAGCGGTTTTATTCGCACCGTTCACGGTATTGGTTACACCCTGGGGGAGGCATGAAAAAGCTGGCAAAATTCAGCTTACGCGTCCGTTTGACGCTGCTTTTTCTGCTATTGACCAGCGTCGCCTGGGGCATTGCCAGCGTGGTTGCCTGGCAACAAACTACCGATAAGCTGGATAAGCTGTTCGACACCCAGCAGTTACAGTTCGCCCGCCGCCTTAGCGCGATGAGTTTCGACGAACTGCAGCCCCTCACTCCCCGACTCCCGACCAAAAAGAAGATAAAGCACGGTCATCTTGACGATGACGCCCTGGCTTTCGCTATCTTTACCACCAACGGCAAAATGGTGCTTAACGATGGTGAAAATGGTCAGGATATTCTGTGGGGCGGCGACCGGGAGGGTTTCAGCAACGGCTATCTGCGCGACGATGACGACGAATGGCGCTTCCTGTGGCTGACCACCAGCGATGGCCGCCATCGTATCGCGGTGGGCCAGGAGTCGGATTACCGCCGCGAAATGGCGCTGGATATCGTCACTTCCCAGCTTACTCCCTGGCTGGTTGCCCTGCCGCTGATGTTTTTGCTGCTCATTGTGCTGCTCAGTCGGGAACTGGCGCCGCTGAAAAAGCTGGCCAGAACGCTGCGGAGCCGGGCGCCGGATTCCGCCGAAACGCTCAATACCGATAACGTCCCTAATGAAGTTCGCCCGCTGGTCGACGCGTTAAATCAGCTCTTCACCCGTACGCATGAAGCCATGATCCGCGAACGTCGCTTCACGTCCGATGCCGCCCATGAACTGCGCAGCCCGCTGGCAGCGCTAAAGGTGCAGACCGAAGTCGCTCAGCTCTCAATGGATGATCCTCAGGGACTGAATAAAGCGCTGGCGCAGCTCCATCACGGCATCGATCGGGCAAGCCGCCTGGTTGATCAGTTGCTGACGTTATCGCGCCTGGATTCGCTGGCGCAACTGGATGATGTCCGGCGTATCGCCTTTGATGAACTGCTGCGGTCGGCGGTGATGGAGATGTATCATCCCGCGCAGCAAGCCGGGATTGAGCTACACCTGCACCTGAACGCCGTTAACGTCACGCGAAGCGGCCAGCCGCTGCTGCTGAGCCTGCTGGTGCGTAACCTCCTGGATAACGCCGTACGCTATAGCCCTGCCGGTAGCCAGGTCGATATCACCCTTGAGGCACGTGAATTTCACATACGCGACAACGGCCCGGGTATCCGCCCCGAAGCCCTGGCGCGTATCGGCGAACGCTTTTATCGCCCGCCGGGACAGGCGCAGCCCGGCAGCGGTCTCGGGCTATCCATCGTAAAACGTATCGCCACGCTACACGGTATGACGACCAGCTTCGGCAACGCTCTGAACGGCGGATTCGAAGCGCGGATTCGCTGGTAGCGACATTATTGCTAAAAATGCAAAAGATTTTGCACATTTTGCTCATTTACCGCCACGTTCGGGAGGATAAAATTATCGTCAAAATCGAAAAGTTGAGGATAAAAAATGAGCAACATCCTGATTATCAACGGCGCGAAAAAATTCGCCCACTCTAATGGCCAGTTGAACGACACGCTGACCGAGGTCGCGGATGGCTTTCTGCGCGATGCCGGACACGAAGTAAAAGTCGTCCGCGCCGAGAGCGCATACGATATCAAAGAGCAGGTGCGGAACTTTCTCTGGGCTGATGTGGTTATCTGGCAGATGCCGGGCTGGTGGATGGGCGCGCCGTGGACGGTGAAAAAGTACATTGATGACGTCTTCACCGAAGGGCATGGTTCTCTCTACGCCAGCGATGGCCGTACCCGCTCTGACGCCAGTAAGAAATATGGTTCCGGCGGCCTGATCCAGGGCAAAAAATACATGCTCTCTCTGACCTGGAACGCGCCAATGGAAGCCTTCACCGATAAAGATCAATTCTTCCACGGCGCTGGCGTCGATGGCGTTTATCTGCCGTTCCATAAAGCCAACCAGTTCCTGGGGATGAGCCCCCTGCCGACCTTCATCGCCAATGATGTGATCAAAACACCTGACGTTCCGCGTTATACGGCAGAATATCGCAAGCATCTGGCTGAAATTTTTGCTTAACTGTACGCCAACGCCTCTAAATAGTTTGGGCTGCCGACGCCACAAACGCCTCGGTAACCTGAAGTATGATGAGAATACACACAGAAGGAGTTGAGTTAATCATGTTGACAGTGATCGCTGAAATTCGCACTCGCCCGGGCCAGCACCATCGTCAGGCAGTGCTGGATCAGTTCGCAAAAATTACCCCAATAGTGCTACAGGAAGAAGGCTGCCACGGCTATGCGCCGCTGGTGGATCACGCCGCTGGCGTCAGTTTTCAGACCACGTCACCGGATTCTATCGTGATGGTCGAGAAGTGGGAAAGCGTCGCGCATCTTGAAGCGCACCTGCAGACTCCGCACATGAAAGCCTACGGCGAAGCCGTTAAAGGCGATGTGCTGGAGATGAACATTCGCATTCTGCAACCCGGTATTTAAGCCCCTCCAATAAATCGGCCGCTTTCCCGGCCGATTTTCTTCCGCTATCCGTCCAGCTCCGCCAGATCGCCCTTCTCCTGCAGCCAGTTACGCCGATCTTCAGAACGCTTCTTCGCTAACAGCATATCCATAACCGCGGTCGTCTGCTGCTCGTCTTCATCGTTAATCACCAACTGAACCAGACGACGCGTATTCGGATCCAGCGTAGTCTCACGCAACTGCATCGGATTCATCTCGCCCAGCCCTTTAAAGCGCTGCACGTTCGGTTTCCCCTTCTTGCGCTTCAGTTGTTCCAGCACGCCGGCTTTTTCTTCTTCCGTCAGCGCGTAGTAAACCTCTTTCCCGAGGTCGATACGGTACAGCGGCGGCAGCGCCACATAGACATGGCCGTGTTTTACCAGAGTACGGAAGTGTCTGACAAACAGCGCGCACAGCAGCGTAGCGATATGCAGCCCATCGGAGTCCGCATCCGCCAGAATACAAATTTTTCCGTAGCGCAGCTGGCTTAAATCATCGCTATCCGGATCGATACCAATGGCAACCGAAATATCATGCACTTCCTGAGACGCCAACACCTCATCAGAAGAGACTTCCCAGGTATTGAGGATCTTACCTTTCAGCGGCATGATCGCCTGATATTCGCGATCGCGCGCCTGTTTGGCGGAGCCGCCCGCCGAATCCCCTTCCACAAGGAACAGTTCGGTCCGGTTCAGATCCTGCGCGGTGCAGTCCGCCAGCTTGCCCGGCAACGCCGGACCGCTGGTCAGCTTTTTGCGCACTACTTTTTTCGCCGCGCGCAGGCGGCGCTGGGCGCTGGAAATCGCCATCTCCGCCAGCAATTCTGCCGACTGGACGTTCTGATTTAACCACAGGCTGAAAGCGTCTTTAACCACCCCGGAAACAAAGGCGGCGCACTGGCGTGAAGAGAGGCGCTCTTTGGTCTGCCCGGCAAACTGCGGGTCCTGCATCTTCACCGAGAGCACGTAGGCGCAGCGATCCCAGATATCTTCCGCCGACAGCTTCACGCCACGCGGCAGAATATTACGGTATTCGCAAAACTCGCGCATGGCGTCCAGCAGCCCCTGACGCAGGCCGTTAACGTGGGTTCCGCCCTGCATCGTCGGGATCAGGTTAACGTAACTTTCGGTCAGCAGCTCGCCGCCTTCCGGCAACCACAGCAGCGCCCAGTCAACCGCTTCAGTATCGCCGGAGAAGTTGCCGACGAACGGTTTTTCCGGCAGCAGCGGCAGACCATTAACCGCTTCACAGAGATAGTCGTTAAGGCCGTCGGCGTAACACCAGCGCTGCTCGCTGTTGTTGACCTGGTCGCGGAAAACAATCTCTACGCCCGGACACAGAACGGCCTTGGCTTTTAGCAAATGCGAGAGACGCGAGACGGAAAAACGCGGGCTGTCAAAAAAACGTTCGTCCGGCCAGAAGCGCACGCTGGTGCCGGTATTGCGCTTACCGCAAGTACCTGTGACGTGAAGATCGTCTACTTTATCGCCGTTTTCAAACGCGATGTTATAAACCTGACCGTCGCGACGAACGTTAACTTCAACGCGTTTCGACAAAGCGTTGACCACCGAAATGCCGACTCCGTGAAGACCGCCGGAGAACTGGTAGTTCTTATTGGAGAATTTTCCCCCCGCGTGCAGGCGGCAAAGAATCAGCTCAACCGCCGGCACCCCTTCTTCAGGATGGATATCCACCGGCATTCCGCGCCCGTCGTCAATAACCTCCAGCGACTGGTCGGCATAAAGAATGACTTCCACGCGTTTGGCGTGGCCGGCCAGGGCCTCATCCACACTGTTATCAATAACTTCCTGACCAAGATGGTTTGGACGTGTTGTGTCGGTGTACATTCCCGGACGGCGGCGAACCGGCTCTAGCCCGGTGAGTACCTCAATGGCATCAGCGTTATATGAAGATTGCGTCATGGTGTATTCGTAGGTCGTTCTGAACCGCTCAGCGCAGGCCCAGAAAATCGATAATCTGAGTGAAATGATCTTCAAAGCCAACAAATGCGTGATTACCGCCCTCCTCTACCGTTTGACGGCAGGAGGCGAAATAATCAACGGCCTGGCGGTAATCAAGCACTTCATCACCCGTTTGCTGCAATAACCAGATTAAATCCGGCGCTTCCAGCGGGTCAATTTGCATGACTTTAAGATCGTAAATATGGCGAGACTCTAGCACATATTGCTGCCCTGTGTACGGATTCTCATTAGGGCCAAGAAAATTGTTCAACAGTTCAAACGGACGCACCGCCGGGTTGACCACCACCGCAGGCAGCATAAAACACTGCGACAGCCAAGTGGCGTAATATCCCCCCAGCGACGATCCCACTATGCCCAACGGCTCTCCGCCATGCTCCAGCACAATGGCCTCAAGATGCTCAGCCGCTTGCGCGGGGTAAACCGGGAGCTCCGGTATCACCATCGAAATATCAGGATAAGTCTCCGCCAGCCACGCCTTCAGCGCCGTCGCTTTTGCCGACCGCGGTGAACTGTTAAAACCGTGCAGATAGAGAAGCGTAGACATCAGTATCCTTCTGAAGCAATATCCGGGTGAAATTTCACGCCTTCAAGGCGGCAAACTTCAGTGGTCAATGTGCCGTCGGGATGCAGATCCAGCCAGCGCCAGCCAGGCGAAACGGTATCCAGTGTAAAGTTCGCGCAATGCGGCTTAAACTGCACGCAGGTCGAAGGTGTCGCCATCATTCGCCGCCCGTTCCAGTCAAGATCCAGTTCCTGATGAATGTGACCACACAGCAAATGCTTAACGCGAGGAAAAGCGCTCAGTACGCAATCAAGCGCTCCGGCATTACGCAGACTATGCTGATCCAGCCAGCTACAGCCTGATGGCAGAGGATGATGATGCAGCAGCAGCAACGTATGGCGGTCAGGGGATTGCGCGAGCTTCTGCTCTAACCATTCCAGTTGGAAATCGCTCAGTTCGCCGTGCGGCACGCCAAAAACCTGGCTATCCATCAGCAATATTTGCCAATGGTCGCCCAGTAATACGCGTTTAGCGGAGGAGATACCCGATTCCTGCAACGTGCTGTACATGGCTGGCTGAAAATCATGATTACCCGGTAGCCAGACGCAAGGTGCGACGAAACTCGCGATGCCTTCAGCAAAATGCCGATAGGCCGCGGCGGAATGATCTTGCGCCAGATCGCCTGTTGCGACAATCAGGTCGCATTCTCGCTGTGAGGCATGAATCGCATCCAGAACGGCCTGGTAGCTTTCCCAGGTATTGATGCCTAACAGCGTTTCGTGTTTTTCAGCAAACAGGTGAGTATCAGTAATTTGTAAGATCCTGACTCTGGCCTCACCAGCCAAAGGTAGGTTTAACAGGCTTTCCAAATGGTGTCCTTAGGTTTCACGACGCTAACAAACCGGAATCGCCATCGCTCCATGTGCTAAACAGTAACGCAGCCAGTCGGCCAGAAACTGATTAATTTGATGCTTTTCGTCGCGTTGATGCAACTTTTTATTAGGATAATCATATCTCGCTTTGAAGCGAAAGATCTGCTGACTCGAACACACTTCAGCAACCATTGCGTCGTGATAGAGCCGAACCGTCATTGACGGCAGACTCCAGTAGCTCACCGACGGCGCCGTCTGTTCAATCGCCACTAATGTAGTGTAGCGGGTTGACTCGACGATCGTTAATCGGTATTGCGCGCCGCCCACCTGATAACTCACCCTCTCGCCCGCCGCATCCGTTCGCGGCAGCAGGCGGCGCAGCTGAGCAAAGTTGGTTTCACACAGGCGCATCATTTCAGGAAAGTCAGGTGTATAACGCTTCATTTTGTCCACTCATTTCGTAAATTGTGATAATGCAACTGCAGCCACTGCAGCGAGATGACCGAAGCCGCGTTGTCGATCTTCCCCTCTTCTACCCACTGGTAAGCCTGTTCCCGGCTCACCACATGCACCCGAATATCTTCATTTTCCTCGACCAGACCATGAATGCCTTTTGCCGTCGTGGCATCCACTTCCCCTACCAGAATAGATAACCGTTCACTGGTGCCGCCAGGGCTGGCGAGATAGCTCAGAACCGGTTTAACCCGACCAACCGCAAGCCCGGCCTCCTCGACTGCTTCACGGCGGGCGACCTCTTCGGGGGACTCACCTTCTTCTATCATACCGGCGACCAGTTCAAGCAACCATGGACTCTCACTCGTATCATAGGCGGCAATACGGATCTGCTCGACAAGCACAACCTCATCACGCACCGGGTCAAAGGGTAGCAAGACAGCGGCGTGTCCGCGCTCGAAAATTTCTCGCGTGACTTCGCCGCTCATACTGCCGTTAAACAGGCGATGGCGGAAACGGTATAAATCGAGCGAAAAAAAACCGCGATAAAGCGTTTCACGTGCAATAATTTCTACATCGTTTTTCGAGAAGGTTATCCCTTGCTGATTAGGATTGCTCATTTAGGTATCCTGTAGAATATGGGGCCATGAATTTATAGAGCGTATGGCTGCCGTTTGATGGCCTGTATGTTAGATTGGTGCAAATTACCGCCGCATGGCACATAACGCCAACTTTTTACGGTAACAGACTCTATACAATCAGCATTTATTTTTTGAATTTGCTTAGCTTTAAGGGCTTCACAACAAGGAATGCAAATGAAGAAACTCTTTCCCATCCTTATGGGCCTGGGTCTGGCTGGCTTTAGCGCCATGAGTCAGGCAGAAAACCTGATACAGGTCTACCAACAGGCGCGTATCAGTAACCCTGACCTGCGTAAATCAGCAGCCGATCGTGATGCCGCATTCGAAAAAATCAACGAGGCGCGTAGCCCATTATTACCTCAACTCGGTCTGGGGGCGGATTATACCTATACCAGCGGCTTTCGGGATACTAAAGATCAGAACTCCAACGTCACCAGCGGCTCGCTGCAATTAACCCAGGTCCTGTTCGATATGTCGAAGTGGCACTCGCTGACGCTACAGGAAAAAACAGCCGGTATTCAGGACGTCACGTATCAGATGGACCAGCAAACGCTGATCCTGAACACCGCGACGGCCTATTTTAACGTTCTGTCCGCTATTGATACGCTCTCTTATATTGAAGCGCAGAAACAGGCCATTTACCGCCAGTTGGATCAGACCACTCAACGCTTTAATGTCGGTCTGGTCGCCATTACCGACGTCCAGAACGCCCGTTCACAATACGACTCCGTGCTGGCGAGTGAAGTCACCGCGCGTAACGACCTCGACAACGCCGTAGAAGCACTACGCCAGGTGACCGGCAACGACTACCCGGAGCTGGCTTCGCTGAACGTTGATGGTTTTAAAACGCACAAGCCGTCAGCGGTTAACACGCTGCTGAAAGAAGCGGAAAACCGCAACCTGTCGCTGTTGCAGGCCCGCCTGAATCAGGACCTGGCGCGCGAGGAAATTCGCCAGGCGCAGGATGGTCACCTGCCGACCCTGAGTCTGAGCGCGTCCACCGGGGTGTCGAATAACCGCTACAGCGGTTCAAGGAGCACGAGTAGTGACAACGACGCCGGGCAGAACCAAATTGGCCTGAGCTTCTCTCTGCCGCTGTATCAGGGTGGAATGGTCAACTCGCAGGTGAAACAAGCGCAGTACAATTTCGTTGGCGCCAGCGAGCAACTGGAGAGCGCGCACCGTAGCGTCGTGCAGACCGTTCGTTCCTCGTTTAATAACGTAAACGCCTCTATCAGCAGCATCAAGGCCTACAAACAGGCTGTGGTTTCCGCACAGAGTTCATTGGACGCCATGGAAGCTGGTTATTCCGTCGGTACTCGCACCATCGTTGATGTACTGGATGCGACCACTACGCTGTATAACGCCAAACAGCAACTCTCCAGCGCACGTTATAACTACCTGATCAACGAACTGAACATCAAGTCAGCGCTCGGTACGCTTAATGAACAGGATCTGGTCGCGCTAAACAACACGCTCGGCAAACCTGTCCCGACGTCACCGGATAGCGTCGCGCCGGAAAACCCACAGCAGGATGCCAACGCCGATGGCTATAGCAACACCGCTGCAGCAAAACCGGTATCAGCACGTACCACCAGCGGTAGCAATCCGTTCCGCCACTAACCTGCGTCATGGGCGCTTCGCTTATCGAGCCGGGTAAGCGAAGCGTTAAACGTAAGGCAACGTAAAGATCCTCCGCTTTCCACGCCTCTTCGCTTCATTTTCCACCACTCATCCTCTATCCTGAGCGTTAACAAAACGCATACATACCACTGGGTCCTGGAAGACAAACATGAAACGGACAAAAAATATTAATCACGCCTCTTTCCGTAAAAGCTGGCGCGCGCGCCATTTAACACCTGTCGCGCTTGCCGTGACAGCCGTATTTATGCTCGCCGGTTGTGAACAAAGCGATGAGACGGTTTCGCTGTATCAAAACGCCGATGACTGTTCCGCCGCTAACCCGAGCAAATCCGCAGAGTGCACCACCGCTTACAATAACGCGCTAAAAGAAGCTGAGCGTACCGCGCCGAAATACGCCACGCGTGAAGATTGCGTCGCCGAATTCGGCGAAGGCCAGTGTCAGCAAACGCCAGCTCAGGCGGGCGTCGCGGCGGAAAATCAGGCGCAAAGCAGCGGCAGCTTCTGGATGCCGCTGATGGCGGGCTATATGATGGGCCGGATGATGGGCGGCGGAATGGCGGCTCAACAGCCGCTGTTCACCTCAAAAAACCCGGCCAGCCCGGCCTATGGTAAATATACCGACGCGAGCGGTAAGAACTACGGCGCAGCGCAGCCGGGTCGTAGCATGAACGTCCCGAAAACCGCGATGGCGCCCAAACCGGCCACCACCAGCACCGTGACCCGCGGCGGGTTCGGTGAGTCCGTGGCTAAACAGTCCACGATGCAGCGTAGCTCGGCAAGTTCGTCTTCTTCACGCTCAATGGGCGGCTAAGCGACATGGAAAGAATCAGCATTACCGAGCGCCCGGACTGGCGCGATAAGGCGACAGAATATGGCTTTAACTTTCATACTATGTACGGCGAGCCGTACTGGAGCGAAGAAGCCTATTACAAACTGACGCTGGCGCAGGTTGATAAGCTGGAAGATGTCACCGCAGAGCTACATCAGATGTGCCTGCAGGCGGTGGAGAAAGTTATCGCCAGCGATGAGTTAATGGCGAAATTTCGCATCCCCAAACATACCTGGGGATTCGTGCGTCAGTCATGGAAAACCAGACAGCCCTCGCTGTACTCGCGTCTCGATCTGGCATGGGACGGCGTAGGTGAACCGAAGCTGCTGGAGAATAACGCCGATACGCCGACATCCCTGTATGAAGCGGCTTTCTTCCAGTGGATCTGGATGGAAGATCAGCTCAATGCGGGCCTGCTGCCACAGGGCAGCGACCAGTTCAATAGTCTGCAGGAGAAGCTGATCGCGCGCTTTGGCGAGCTGCGTGAACAGTTCGGTTTCCAGCTACTGCATATGGCCTGCTGCCGCGATACCCTTGAAGATCGCGGAACCGTACAATATCTGCAGGACTGTGCCGCAGAAGCGGGTATCGCAACAGAATTCCTGTACATAGAAGACATCGGCCTGGGCGAAAAAGGGCAGTTTACCGATCTGCAGGACCAGGTCATCGGTAATCTGTTCAAACTCTATCCGTGGGAGTATATGCTGCGTGAGATGTTCTCTACCAAGCTGGAAGATGCCGGTGTTCGCTGGCTGGAACCAGCGTGGAAGAGCATCATATCCAACAAAGCGCTACTGCCTCTGCTATGGGAGATGTTCCCGAACCACCCGAATCTGCTGGCGGCATATTTCAGCGAAGATGCACACCCCGAGATGGAAAAGTACGTTATCAAGCCAATCTTCTCCCGCGAAGGCGCAAACGTGTCAATCATAGAGAACGGCAACGTACTGGAAGCGGTAGAAGGGCCGTACGGAGAAGAAGGGACAATCGTCCAGGAATTCTACCCCCTGCCGAAGTTTGGCGATAGCTACACGCTCATCGGTAGCTGGCTGATTAACGATCTGCCCGCCGGCATTGGCATTCGCGAAGACCGGGCGCTAATCACCCAGGATCTGTCGCGCTTTTATCCGCATATTTTCATCGAGTAACATTCCGCCCCGGCAGCATCATCTCTGCCGGGACTATCTCTGTTTACGCGCCAATCACCACTGACAGCATACTTAACGAGCCCATTTCTATTCCATCAACCGGAATGGTAATCGGTTCCTCGCCGTCCCATGCACCCAGCACGTACAGCAATGGCAGGAAGTGATCGGCCGTTGGATTAGACAACGCGGCCCCCTCATGGGTCATGTAATTCACCAGCGGATGCTCGGCCAGGGGACCTTTCCAGGTCAGATTCGCTTTCACGTAATCATTAAACGACTCCGCCCACGGATACGGCGTATTTTCCCCATGCCAGCGGGCCGTACGCAGGTTGTGTACCACGTTGCCGCTTGCCACCAGCATGATGCCTTCGTCACGAAGCTGAGCCAGTTTTTGCCCCATTTCAAAATGCCAGGCAGCCGGTTTCGTGCCATCAACGCTCAACTGTACCATCGGAATATCAGCCTCAGGATACATTTTAATCAGTACGCCCCAGGAACCATGGTCAAATCCCCACGCCTCTTTGTCCAGCGCCACGGGCACCGGCGCCAGTAATTCAACCAGCCGTTGCGCCAGCTCGGGGGATCCTGGAGCCGGATAGTGCATATCGTACAGCGCCTGCGGGAAGCCGCCAAAATCATGAATCGTTTTCGGCGCTTCCATCGCAGTGACCCCCGTACCACGGGTGAACCAGTGCGCCGAAATCACCACAATCGCTTTTGGACGTGGCAATGTTTCGCCCAGGTTTCGCCAGGCACGCGTATAGATATTATCTTCCAGCACGTTCATCGGGCTACCATGGCCTAAAAACAGCGCGGGCATTCGGGTACGGGACATAGTGATATCCTTAATTCAGAGAAATTCGATACCGTTACATTACGCGCTTTTCCCGCAGGATAAACTCAGATAAGCATGATGATGATCGTCAGAAAATTTGAATGTAAGAAACGGTAACGCGCCTGGCAGACGCCGCCACAGGTTCGCCGGGATGCTGATTGCGCTACCGGTTGAGGAACAAATACTGCGGATAACAGGACTCGCCTGCGGAGCACTCCGGGAGATGGCGACCGTGCGCAATGGCGATTATGGAATTAAGGCTTGCCGTTTTGCAAACCATAGGGACCAGATAAAAGACGAAAGTCCACATAAGAGCGTAATGCCGTTCACTTCAACAAATTATCGGTGTTGTCTTCGGTTTTATTTGCCTGCAGCAATCATATTATCGGTGGTTTAAACGAAAATCTGCTTCGGTTGATTCGCTTACTGAGCTGATACGGGCTGAAATGTAAAGGATATAACTTTTTTATGACTTTCAGCCTCTGAAAAGCCACTGACGAATAACGGACTCACCGCATGGGGGTTGGGCGCATCAGGGAAACCTGGCGAGAACGCAGGCGCGCATCCAGGACTGGCCGCCAGGACGGCGGCCAGAGGGTGGGCCGAGACAGGACGTCTCGTCCCACCCGGTCCGCCAGATGAAGCCGGAGTGGAGCGGACCGCGCAGCGGCAGGTTTTCAGCGCCATGCCGGGGGTGCAGGGGGACGGGCGAAACGCCCCCCTGCCCGTTCACACGCTGTGGATATGAAAAATATCCTCGTATTACCCGTGAACGGAACAGGCCACCGAATCAAATGGGCGAAAACATGTTCGCCATAACCACCGATTAACAGAACCGCTCGGCAGCCATAAACACAACTAACCACCCTTAACTGACCAGCATTACACATATAAGTGGGCTGTTAGAGCAAATCACGCTGAATTAACTTGCTTTGCGCTCGTGTTCGCGGCGGTAAGCCACAAGATCTTCAATAGTGACGACTTCCATATTGTGTTGTTTAGCAAACTCGATGCACTGAGGAGCGCGAGCCATAGAGCCATCATCGTTAGTCAGTTCGCACAATACGCCTGCCGGCTTGAATCCCGCCAGCGTCACCAGATCAATGGTTGCCTCAGTATGGCCGCCACGGGTCAGTACGCCGCCTGGCTGCGCGCGCAGCGGGAAAACGTGACCAGGGCGGTTCAGGTCTGACGGTTTCGCGCCATCGGCAATCGCCGCGCGCACGGTGGTCACACGGTCGGCGGCAGATACGCCGGTGGTCACCCCTTCAGCCGCTTCGATAGTCACGGTAAAACCGGTACCGTAGGCGCTGGTGTTGTGCTCAACCATCATTGGCAGATCAAGCTGTTTACGGCGTTCTTCCGTCAGGCACAGACAGACAATGCCGCTGCCATGACGAATAGTCAGCGCCATCTGCTCAACGGTCATGGTTTCAGCGGCGAAAATCATATCGCCTTCGTTTTCACGATCTTCATCATCAAGCACCATCACACCGCGGCCTTCGCGCAGTGCGTCCAGCGCGTGTTCCACACGTTCAAAAGCGGTGCCAAAAGAGGAAAGCAGCGTCTGATTCATGGTAAAAAATCCTCATTAATTATATTGTTACCAGAATCAGGGCAGTCTTAGGAGTGCCGGTTTAGCGGCAAAAGTCAACGCAAGCGGGTAGAAACCCGACTGAGCCGTTACTCTCTCCCATCCGGACTCTAACCGTCGGCTCCGGAATTACACCGGATCTGCTGACCTTTCTGCTTTCGCAAAAAGCGCTCGCGGGCTTTCAACGCTATGGTTGATTTACCGCCGGTGGGGAATTTCGCCCCGCCCTGAGAATAAGCACGGTAACTATAGCGCTATAGACTAACGTCGGCAATGCATAAGCTTCAAACATTTATGGTTTATAGGCACCGAAGTTCGCACTACAATGAGCAGATAACCGACCAGAGCAGGAAACCGCCATGATTGACCCGAAAAAAATTGAACAAATCGCCCGTCAGGTTCACGAATCGATGCCGAAGGGGCTCCGCGATCTGGGGGAAGATGTGGAGAAAAAAATCCGTCAGGTGCTCCAGTCGCAGTTAACTCGCCTGGATCTGGTGAGCCGCGAAGAGTTCGATGTGCAAACACAGGTACTGCTGCGCACGCGTGAAAAGCTGGCGTTACTGGAACAACGTCTGAACGAGCTTGAGCACCGTTCGGCTGACGCGCCGGCTATTCCTGATGCCGGGGAGAAGTCGTAAAACCAACAACGGGCCTTTCAGGCCCGTTGTCATATCGGTGTTACCGTAAGCAGGATTAATGTTCCAGCTTCACTTTTGGCATTATGGCCCTGTTCTCCTGGCGGCAGTAAAGTTCATATCGTTGACAAAACCACTCGCGCTGTTCTTCATCCATATTGCCGACAATGGCCTGAAGATCGACTGGCTGACCTTGTGCGTTCATTCTGGCGAAACTCTGAGCCAGAAAGTCAAAATTCTTCATTAAATTTGTTTCGTTATTCTTCATCCGCATACTCCTTCAGCCGTTGGTGTTCTGATTGGTCATATGCTTTTACTGTTTCTCAGTATCTACCCTTACTCTAACTTCTTTTGCCGTAAAAATGTGCCCAAAATGGCTATTTATTGCGCCAAATCATTTATGTCATCCTGGAAGCAACAACGATACTTATGTTTGTCCGTTTACCCGCGTGGATGTCTTTCTGACGGGGTTTTAGCGACATCCGGATACGATTCTCTCGTTCGCTCTTCAGCTTCTCACGGCAGGATTTTATTTTTATCGTCTTCCTCGCGGGCAACCGCGGATTGATTGCTGTCTTACCGCAGGAGGTAAGGCGTCAGAAAACCAGACGACAGGCCATCCTTCCACAAAGGGGATTTGGCGCATATAAAAAGAAGCCTGCGATTATGCAACCGCAGGCCTCTTTTTATTACATCATCTGCCGGGACAAGCGACGGTGATAGGGAAGGACAGTGTTACTTTTCGCTGTCTTTCTGGATCTTCTCAATGATACTGGTCGTCGAGCATCCATCCTCAAAATTAAGCACCAGAACCTCGCCACCGTTTGCCCACACCTCTTCACAGCCGGCAATCTGTTCCGGCTTGTAGTCACCGCCTTTCACCAACAGATCCGGTAAAATCCCGGCGATCAACCGCTGCGGCGTATCTTCTTCAAAGGCGACCACCCAGTCGACGGATTCCAGCGCGCCCAGCACGATCATTCTCTGTTCCAGCGGGTTGACCGGCCGGGAGTCGCCTTTCAGACGTTTGGTTGATGCATCGCTGTTCACCGCAACGATCAGTCGATCGCCCAGCTTACGCGCGTTCGCCAGATAGGAGACATGACCGGCGTGTAAAATGTCGAACACACCGTTAGTCATCACCACTTTCTCGCCGCGCTTACGCGCCGCGGCCACCGCAAGCTTCAGCTCTTCTTCGCTCATTACGCCAAAACCGGTATCTGAGCGCCCACGCACCGCATTTTCCAGTTCGACAGGCGAAACGGTAGACGTACCCAGCTTCCCGACCACCACGCCAGCCGCCGCATTGGCAAAATAGCAGGCCTCTTCCAGCGAATTACCTGCCGCCAGCGTCGCCGCCAGCACGCCTATCACCGTATCCCCCGCGCCGGTAACATCATAGACCTCCTGCGCCTGAGTGGGCATATGCAGCGGCGGGCGTCCCGGCTGCAGCAGCGTCATGCCCTGCTCGGAACGGGTCACCAGTAGCGCGGACAGGTCGAAATTGGCGATAAGCTGCATTCCGCGCTCGACAATTTCCGCTTCGTCCTTACATTTACCCGCCACCGCTTCAAACTCAGAAAGGTTTGGCGTCAGCAGCGTCGCACCGCGATAGCGCTCAAAATCAGTACCTTTCGGATCAATCAGGACCGGAACGCCAGCGGCGCGAGCCAGCTTAATCATGGTCTGCACACTGATCAACGCGCCTTTGGCGTAATCAGATAACACCAGCGCGCCAATGGAACCCAGCGCCTGCTGAATACGCTCGTGTATCGGCAGGGGGTCGACGCCGGAAAACCCCTCTTCAAAATCGAGGCGAATCAACTGCTGATTGCGTGACAGTACGCGCAATTTAGTGATCGTCGGGTGCGTCGGAACGGAAACAAAGTCGCACTTCACATTGACGTCAGCCAGCGCCTTACTCAACGCGCGGGCGGCATCATCAATTCCGGTCAGGCCCACCAGGCGAGAGGTCGCGCCGAGGGAAGCGATATTCATCGCCACGTTTGCCGCGCCGCCAGGGCGTTCTTCGATATTTTCCACCTTCACCACCGGCACCGGCGCTTCCGGTGAAATTCGGCTGGTCGGGCCATACCAGTAGCGATCCAGCATCACATCGCCTACCACCAACACTCCTGCACGTTCAAACTCTGGCAGCGTTACTTTCATTACTCTCTCCTGCGAGATGCAAACTTTGCGCGCGATAATAGCATACCCGGCTTTTTAGTTAAGCCATCAACCACTTCTGCCAGCTGGCATTCACCTGCTCACGCTCGCTGGAAAATGCCTCTGCCGCCACGTTCCCCGGCAGTTCCTGCAACGCCAGATGGTGCAGCGCATCGCGTAACGTGGTATACGCACGGGTCAGGGCCCACGCCTCTGCATCGTCCATAATGTCATTCTGCGCCAGCAGCTCCAGAATGCGCACGTTATCAGACCAGCGCGTGAGCTTCGGCTTATCGCTGGCATAGCGCAGAACCAGATACTGGGTAATAAATTCAATATCGGTGATCCCCCCCGTATCAGCTTTAATATCAAAGCGATCGGGATGCTTATTCCCGTGGTGAGCGCGCATTTTTTCCCGCATTTCCCGCACGTCTGTTTGCAGTTTTTCCCCTTTCCGCGGGGTCGTAAGAATATCCCGACGAATCGCATCAAAGCGCGCCTGCAGTGCGGGATCGCCATAGACCACGCGGGCGCGAACCAGCGCCTGGTGCTCCCAGGTCCAGGCTTCATTTTGCTGATAGTCAGCAAATGCATCGGCGGTCGTCACCAGCATGCCTGCCGCGCCTGAAGGACGTAAGCGAGCATCCACTTCGTACAGAATCCCTGAAGACGTTCGGGTGCTGAAAAGGTGCATAATGCGTTGCGCCAGACGCAGGTAAAACTGACGCCCATCAATTTCGCGTTCGCCGTCGGTCATCACTTCCATCGGGCAATCATGCAGAAAGACCAGATCGAGGTCAGAACTGTAGCCCAGTTCCCAGCCCCCCAGCTTACCGTAGCCAATCACCGCAAAACCGCGCCCCTGCCGATTGTACAGATGCGTCGGCTGCCCATAGCGGGCCACCATCTGCAGCCACGCCTGCTGGACTACCGCGTCGATCATTGCTTCAGCCAGCCAGGTTAAGTGATCGCTCACTTTCATTACCGGCAGCGTCCCGGCGATATCGGCCGCGGCGATATGCAGCAGTTGCGCCTGCTTAAACTGGCGCAGCGCCTCCAGCTGCTGCTCTTCATCCTCTTCCGGCACACGCAGCAGATACTGACGCAACTCATCGCGATAGGCATCGGTCGCCGTCGTCTGATAGAGCGTATTGGGGTCCAGCAGTTCATCCAGCAGCAGCGGATGCCGCGCCAGTTGGCTGGCTACCATCGGTGAAGCCGCACACAGGCTAATCAGGTGTTTTAAAGCGCCGGGGAACTCGCTCAACAACTCCAGATAAGTGGTGCGGGTAACAATCCCGGTCAATAACGGCATAATGCGCGCCAGCGGCACCGGCGCATCCTCGCGTGAACAAATTTCGCTGAGCAGATGCGGCATCAGTTGATCGAGCACCTGACGACCGCGCGGGCCAATCGTGCGCCGATCCAGCTCTTTGCGGAAATCGGCGATCAGCGCCAGTACGCTGCGACGCTCGTTATCCGCCAGATGCGCCAGCGCCGGACTGATATCGTCTTCCTGCAGCCTATCCTGCCACAATTCACGCCAGTGCTCTGCGAGTTGCTCATCCGGCGATTGCGCGTCATCATCGCCAATTAATTCATTAAAGACATTGCGCACATTGGCCATCTGTTCAGCCAGCCTGGCGCTAAGCGTATCCCAGTCGGCGACGCCCATGCCCCACGCCAGCCGGGCGCGATTCAGCGCATCCTGCGGCAAGGTTTGCGTCTGCTCATCGTTGATGCTTTGCAGCAGATTCTCCAGGCGACGTAAAAACAGATAGGCCTCGCGCAGCCGGTTCGCATCACCTTCCGGCAGCAAACGCAGCGCTTCAATGGCGGCCAGCGTCGGCAACAAGGCCCGCTGTTGCAGCATCGGCTCGCGCCCGCCGCGGATCAACTGAAACACCTGGACGATAAACTCAATTTCGCGGATCCCCCCCGCGCCCAGCTTGATATTGTCCTTCAGCCCCCGGCGACGCACTTCGCGGGCAATCATTCCCTTCATATTACGCAGGGACTGGATCACGCTGAAATCGATATAACGGCGGAAGACAAACGGCCGCAACATGGCGCGCAGCTCTCTGGCATAAATGCCATCGTTATCCCCCATAATTCGCGCTTTCACCATCGCATAGCGCTCCCAGTCACGCCCTTGTTCCTGGTAATAATCCTCCAGCGCGGCGAAGCTAAGCACCAGCGGGCCGCTATCACCAAACGGACGCAGGCGCATATCGACGCGGTAGACAAAGCCATCCTGAGTCGGCTGATCCAGTACCTTAATCAGCCGTTGCCCAAGCCGGGTAAAAAACTGCGCGTTATCCAGTTCGCGACGTCCGCCGCGGGTGGAGCCTTTCTCCGGCCAGGCGAAAATCAGGTCGATATCGGAGGAGAAGTTTAACTCGCCGCCGCCGAGTTTCCCCATCCCGAGGATCAGCAATGGCTGCGGCGAGCCTTCAGCATTACACGGAGTGCCCCATTCGCGGCAACAGACGGCGTAAAGCCAGTCGCGAGCGGCGACAATTAACGTCTCCGCCAGTACGCTTAGCTGCTGCAAACAGATCTCTTCGCCGATCAGCGATAGCGCCTGAGCCCAGGCGATACGCACCATAATCCAGCGGCGGAACTGGCGCAGCTCACGCATCAACGCCGCTTCATCATTCACCTCCGCAAGGCGAGCCTGCAGCCAGTCGGCGTAATGACGCCACTCCTGAGCCTCGGGCGGCGAGCTTTCGAGTTCCGCCAGCCATTGCGGCTGGGCTGTCAGACTCTGTTCGACGAAATCGCTGAATGCCATCACCGATTGCGCCTGTTCACTCAACGTCGATACGGGAAAATCCGCTGGCAGCCGGTTTATAACCGTCTGCCAGTGTTGCTCTAATTGCGAAGAAAGCGGCATCTTAAAGGGCTCCCTGGCCTGAATTATCGTTTTCCACTATGCAGCCAGAACGGCTCCGCTGCCAGCGCCCGGCGACGGAAATAGTCGATAACGCTACTGTCATTATGCGCAATCGCCCGGCGGGTTTCTTGCCAGTTTTCCAGCCACGGTTCGGCAACGTCAGCGTAGGCTCCGGCCAGTAGCTGAACGGTATCAATCTCGCGGTCCAGGCGCGGAAGCTGATCGCTATAATCATCGCCCGATGGCTGGCGGAAGGCGTTTTTCAGCTCCGCCGCCGCTCTGGAGAGCTGAATATCAGCGAAACGCTTAAACGACCCGCCAATTTTCTGCTCTCCGGCGGCATTGAGGAAAGGACGCCAGCCGCGATTCACCAGCCATTCGGTGAGCGCCAGCTTCGCATCAACGATCGCCACGCCAAAAAGCGCCGCCTCGGCCGTTTCAGCCTCCGCCAGCGCCGCTTCAGCTGCGCTCAACCGTTCACGCAGTTGAGTTGTGGCTTTACGCGGGACAATGCCGCCAAATAGCACCAGCGCATGACGCACGCGGGCGATGGCATGCAGAATCTCCGTTTTCGCTTTTGAATTACCGCGACTGAGAACTTCATCATGATAAAGCCAGTGCGCCAGCGCGTTTTCCAGCGCCGCTTCCAGACCCTGTTCGACGCTGGCCTTTGGCACAACCCGAAGAACAGATAATGCCGTCACAGGGCGCTCATCGTTACCCTGCGCCAAATGATAGCCGCGCGCCGCCTTGCTCAGGCTTCCCTGACGCAGTACACCGCTCTCCAGCAAGCGATGAGCCAGGCTCAAAATATCCTGCGGATTCCCGGACAGCAGCTCCAGTTCGAGCTCGCAAATCGGTTCCTGCTGCTCGCCCGCTTTGATTTCCCCCTGATCGAGAGCAATCTCAATTTCACTGTCGCCTTCTTTCACGACCCATCTTTCACGCGCAAAATCGGTGCTGAAAAGCGGTTGTACACTCTGCGCAAGTTCCGCTGGCAGTTCACCCTGCGGCCAGACGTCGACCGGCAGACGCGCAAGCGCCAGTTCGGGGTTTTCCAGCGGGATATTATATTCCGGGCGCTGATGCAGCCCGCCCACTACGCGTCCGGCGATCTTCAGCGTCATTTCATAACGCCCCTGGTCACCGCGAATGCGCAGCCCCATATCGTGGCGGCGCAACCAGTTGTCCGCCGTTTCGTAATAGATATTCAGCAATTGGCCCGCAGGCGTGTGCTTTGCGTCCAGGGCATTAAGGCGCTGACGCAGCGCATCAACGCCATCCTGAGCAACGATAAACTTTAATTCGATTTCTTGAGCCATGACTGAATTCTTCCGCTTATATGCTGTGCCGGGAAATTGCGGCGAACTAACAACAATATTTCTTGTCAGTAAATAGTATTTTGCGGCGAATCGCCATGCAATGTGCATTTTACCGGGCCACCTGATGGATGATTCCGATTGTGGCGGAAAACTTTGCGTCGCTTCGGCGATACCACTACTATCGTTCAACTTTTTATGATCAAACGATGACCTGATGCCAAAATTACGCCTTATTACATTAACTTTGCTGGCGCTTAGCGCGGCTACAGCGGTTCACGCGGAAGAAAAGCGTTACGTTTCAGATGAACTGAATACCTGGGTTCGCAGCGGTCCAGGTGATAACTATCGTCTCGTGGGCACCCTTAACGCCGGTGAAGAAGTCTCGGTACTGCAAACCAACGACAACACGAACTATGCACAGGTGCGCGACAGCAGCGGCCGGACGGCCTGGATCCCGCTGAAAGAGCTGAGCGATCAGCCCAGCCTGCGCATCCGCGTACCGGACCTGGAGAACCAGGTCAAAACCCTGACCGAAAAGCTGAATAACATTGATACCACCTGGAAGCAGCGCACGGCGGACATGCAGCAGAAAGTCGCCGGTAGCGATGCCGTCATCAACGGCCTGAAAGAAGAGAACCAGAAGCTGAAAAACGAGCTGGTTGTTGCGCAGAAAAAGGTAAACGCCGCAAATCTGCAGCTTGATGACAAACAGCGCACCATTATCATGCAGTGGTTTATGTACGGCGGCGGCGTCCTGGGCGTTGGCCTGCTCCTCGGTCTGGTGTTGCCACACCTGGTACCCAGCCGCAAGCGCAAAGACCGGTGGATGAACTAATTCGTCTTCTCTGCCAGACTTACGTATCATCGTAAAAAATGAATACGGGAGAGTAAGGCGTGAAGGTTTATCTGGTCGGTGGTGCGGTTCGGGATGCGTTATTAAAGCTGCCGGTTAAAGATAAAGACTGGGTCGTGGTCGGCGCGACGCCTCAGCAGTTACTGGACGCGGGCTACCAGCAGGTGGGCCGCGATTTTCCCGTGTTCCTTCACCCCCAAAGCCGCGAAGAGTATGCCCTGGCGCGTACCGAGCGAAAATCTGGCGCCGGTTATACAGGTTTCACCTGCTATGCCGCAGCTGATGTCACCCTTGATCAAGATCTGCTGCGTCGCGATCTGACCATCAATGCGCTGGCTCAGGATGCCGACGGCCGGATTATCGATCCCTATGGCGGCCTGGCCGATTTACGCCATCGCCTGCTGCGCCATGTCTCTCCCGCCTTTAGCGAAGATCCGCTGCGCGTACTCCGCGTGGCGCGTTTTGCCGCCCGCTATGCGCATCTGGGATTCCGTATCGCTGATGAAACCCTGGCGCTGATGCGCGCAATGGCCGATAACGGCGAGCTTGCGCACCTCACGCCCGAACGGGTGTGGAAAGAAACCGAAAGCGCCCTTACCACCCGTAACCCGCAGGTTTTCTTCCAGACGTTACGCGACTGCCGCGGTCTCAAGGCGCTGTTCCCGGAAGTTGACGCCCTGTATGGCGTACCGGCTCCTGCGAAATGGCACCCGGAAATCGACACCGGTCTGCATACCCTGATGACCGTCACTATGGCGGCAATGCTCTCACCGGAGGTCGACGTGCGTTTCGCGACCCTGTGCCACGATCTCGGAAAAGGGTTAACGCCGAAAGCGCTGTGGCCGCGCCATCACGGCCACGGTCCGGCTGGCGTTAAGCTGGTCGAGCAGCTCTGCGCCCGATTGCGGGTACCGAACGAGATCCGCGATCTGGCAAAGCTGGTCGCCGAATTTCACGATCTGATACATACCCTGCCCATGTTGCAGCCAAAAACGCTGGTCAAGCTGTTCGATAATATCGACGCCTGGCGCAAACCACAGCGGGTCAAAAAAATCGCCTTAACCAGTGAAGCCGACGTTCGCGGTCGCACTGGTTTTGAGGCCTGCGACTATCCCCAGGGGCGTCTGCTGCTGGAAGCCTGGGAGGTGGCCCGGTCAGTGTCAACAAAAGAGGTGGTGGCTGAGGGGTTTCAGGGCATCGGGATTCGCGAAGAGCTGACGCGTCGACGGATTCAGGCCCTTGAACGATGGAAAGAAAAACGCTGCCCTCAGCCGCAGGGCTGAGGGCAGGATGTTATCAGAAGAAGACCACGTAGACCGCCGCCGCGACGATAAAGCGGTAGATGGCAAACGGGATAAACGAGATACGTTTAATCAGTTGCAGGAAAGTTTTAATGGCAATCAGCGCAACGATAAACGCCGTGACAAAACCGACAGCAAACATCGGAATATCGCCAGCGTTAAGGAAACCGATGCTTTTGTACATGTCCAGCACGGTTGCACCCATCATCATCGGTACCGCCAGCAGGAACGAGAACTCAGAAGCGGCATAGCGGCTGACGCCCATCAGCATCCCGCCTGAAATGGTCGCTCCGGAGCGCGAAAAGCCCGGCCACAGCGCCAGACACTGGAAACAGCCGATCACAAACGCCTGACGATAGGTCATATCATCAATACCCACCGCACGCGGCTGTTTTGGCTTCAGCACTTCCGCCGTAATCAGCAACACGCCGCCGACCACCAGCGCATACATCACGTTCACCGGGTTAAACAGCGACTTAATGGTGTCGTGGAAAATCAGCCCCAGCACCACCGCCGGGAGCATTCCCAGAAGAATATGGATAAGCGACAGACGACCGCTGCCCAGACCTTCGTGTTCTGGCGGCTTACCAAAATGAATACCGATAAGACCGAACAGACGACGCCAGAACATCACCACCACCGCAAGAATAGAACCTAGCTGAATCACTACTTCAAAAGTATTCGCGGTATCGCCTTCAAAACCCAGCAAATGACCGACTATAATCATATGACCCGTACTGGAAACAGGTAAAAACTCTGTCAACCCTTCAACCACACCCAATATTGCCGCCACCAGCAGCGAGTGTATATCGCTCATCCAATTAAACCCTTTAAAAAGTAAAATGAAAAAACCAGGAACGAAGAAAACGGAGCTATCAGATGCCATTATTGCGGACAATCTGACCGCAGACAGCGCACAGAAACAGGCGCGTGCAGGTTAAACACGCGAATGTCGAGCGCGGCTCCGGGACAAACGGCAAAGCAAACAGTCTGATGGCCAGCTTCTATGACCGGTATAAACGCAATTTGTTTAACAAGTATGACCTGAAAAATTTTGTTTCAGATTATGACCACGCTCAATAATGACGCCAACGTTGGCCGCCCGGGCTACCGCGCCAGGCTTGCTGACTTTAATACGTACCCATGGAGATGGAAAATTTTCCAACAACAGGTCGGCAACCTCTTCCGCCACGCGCTCGACCAGCGCGAAGCGCGCCCCTGCAACGTGGTTGATGACCAGCTCGCTGATATCAGCATAGCTGAGACAATCGTTTACATCATCACTGGCCGCCGCTTTGCGGTTATCCCACGCCATTTCGATATCGAACACCAGCTTCTGTTCGATGGTTTGTTCCCAGTCATAAACACCAATCGTGGTGATTACCGAAAGTTGCTCTATAAATACAATATCCATCACGACCTGCTCGCTTTTTGGCTAAACCGGATACCACTTCCGGCCAATTATGCGTATTATCCACAGATGCAAAGATATCCCCTAAACAATTTGCGCGGCGGGAAAGCAGCGGTGCAGCCAACTTGCGGGAGCATAGCGCGGCTATGTATCCGGGCAGATCAATGCGCCACTCACGCGCAGATGGCAGGGGATAAAACAACACTTTCAAAATGGAACAGCTGATGAGTGCAATCGCGCCTGGACTGGTTATCCTCGCCTACCTCTGCGGCTCAATCTCCAGCGCCATTCTGGTGTGCCGCCTCGCTGGCCTGCCCGATCCACGCGACTGCGGCTCCGGCAATCCAGGCGCGACTAACGTCCTGCGAATTGGCGGCAAGGGCGCAGCCGTAGCGGTGCTTATTTTTGACGTGCTGAAAGGCATGCTGCCGGTCTGGGGGGCGTGGGCGCTGGGCCTCACGCCGTTCTGGCTTGGTCTGGTAGCGATTGCCGCCTGCGTGGGCCATATCTGGCCGATATTCTTTCATTTTCGCGGTGGTAAAGGCGTAGCTACCGCTTTCGGGGCCATTGCCCCTATCGGCTGGGATCTCACTGGCCTGATGGCCGGCACCTGGCTGCTCACCATTCTGCTCAGCGGTTACTCTTCCCTGGGGGCTATCGTCAGCGCGCTCATCGCGCCGTTCTACGTCTGGTGGTTCAAACCGCAGTATACGTTCCCGGTTTCGATGCTTTCATGCCTGATCCTGCTGCGCCACCATGACAACATTCAGCGTTTGTGGCGTCACCAGGAGACCAGAATCTGGAACCTGTTCAAAAAGAAGAAAAAAGCGCCAGAGAAGAAGTAATCTTTGTGGCAAAGGGTTAAATCGCCGCGACGCCTGCCCATTGCTTAACCGATAAATACCATCAAAAATTCAGTGGTGGCGAGTCAGATATAAGCTTTTCATATGACCGGGATACCAGGTCCCCGATCAATACTCTTTGCTGTTGTTTTATCTTGATTTTGCAGGGGCACGACATTGTACGGCACCGTGTTATCACCGAATAAAAAAGGCTGGCAGGCCACGCTTGACCTCCGCTTTCAATTGCTCGGCGGGAAGACTACGCTCGTCTCCAGCCGTCATGTCGGTCCACTCACCGTTCAGCGCCCGTTTTATCCAGAAGAAGAGACCTGCCACCTCTATGTGCTCCATCCCCCCGGCGGCATCGTCGGCGGCGACGACCTGACCATTAACGCCACCATTGAACCCGGTTGCCATACGCTGATCACCATGCCCGGCGCCAGCAAGTTTTATCGCAGCAGCGGCGCGCAGTCCCGACTTCAGCAAACCCTGGCGCTGGCCGGGCATGCCACGCTTGAGTGGCTGCCGCAGGACGCAATATTTTTTCCCGGCGCGAACGCTTCGCTGCGCACCGAATTTCACCTCTCCTCTTCCAGCAAGCTGCTGGCCTGGGACCTGTTATGCCTTGGCCGCCCGGTGATCGGCGAAGCCTTTAACTACGGCGCTATCGCCAATCGGCTGGAAGTATGGGTAGACGACGCGCCGCTGCTGATTGAGCGCCTGAGCCTGGCTGACGGAGAGCTGGCAAGCGTCGCGGAGCAGCCGTGGGTGGGAACCCTGCTGTTCTACCCGGCGAACGAGATGCTGCTGGAAGGCGTGCGCGACAAACTTACGCCGTTGGAGAATTACGCCGGTGCCACCCTCACCGACGGCCTGCTGACGGTGCGCTTTTTAAGTAATAATAATCTGCTTTGCCAGCAGGCGATGCGCGATATCTGGCAGTTTATGCGCCCACACCTGACCGGCAAATCTCCGGTACTCCCCCGAATCTGGCTGACTTAAGAGAACGCTATGGAACTGACACCCAGAGAAAAAGACAAGCTCTTGTTGTTTACCGCCGCGCTGCTGGCGGAGCGTCGCCTGGCCCGCGGCCTGAAACTTAACTATCCGGAATCCGTGGCCCTGATTAGCGCTTTTATTATGGAAGGCGCTCGCGATGGCAAAAGCGTTGCGGCGCTAATGGAAGATGGACGCCACGTTCTGAGCCGCGATCAGGTCATGGAAGGCGTACCGGAAATGATCCCCGATATCCAGGTCGAAGCCACTTTTCCGGACGGCTCGAAGCTGGTCACCGTTCATAACCCGATAATCTGAGGTGACGCGATGATCCCAGGAGAATATCAGGTCAAACCCGGCCAGATAGCGATTAACGCAGGCCGCGCAACCTGCCGCATTATCGTTGAAAATCACGGCGACCGGCCGATTCAGGTCGGCTCACATTACCACTTCGCCGAGGTCAATCCGGCGCTCAAGTTCGATCGGCAGCAGGCCGCGGGCTATCGCCTGAACATCGCCGCCGGAACCGCGGTGCGCTTTGAGCCGGGCCAGAAACGCGAGGTAGAGCTGGTGGCGCTTGCCGGTACGCGCGCGGTGTATGGTTTTCGCGGCGAGGTCATGGGCAATCTGGAGGCAAACGATGAGTGATATTTCACGTCAGGCCTATGCCGACATGTTCGGCCCCACCACCGGCGATAAAGTTCGCCTGGCAGATACCGAACTGTGGATCGAGGTCGAAGACGATTTGACGACCTACGGCGAAGAGGTCAAATTCGGCGGCGGTAAAGTGATCCGCGACGGCATGGGTCAGGGGCAGATGCTGTCCGATGAATGCGTCGATCTGGTGCTGACCAATGCGCTGATTATCGACTACTGGGGGATCGTCAAAGCCGATATCGGCGTCAAAGACGGACGGATCTTCGCGATCGGCAAAGCCGGAAACCCGGACATTCAGCCCAACGTGACGATCCCGATCGGCACGGCGACGGAAGTGATCGCCGCGGAAGGCAAGATCGTCACCGCTGGCGGCATCGATACCCATATCCATTGGATCTGCCCGCAGCAGGCGGAAGAGGCGATGGTCTCCGGCGTCACCACGATGATCGGCGGCGGCACCGGCCCGGCAGCGGGCACCAACGCAACGACCTGTACGCCGGGGCCGTGGTACATCTCGCGGATGCTGCAGGCGGCGGATAGCCTGCCGGTCAATATCGGTTTGCTGGCAAAAGGCAACGGTTCAAATCCGGATGCGCTGCGTGAGCAGGTCGCGGCGGGGGCTATCGGCCTGAAAATTCACGAAGACTGGGGCTCAACCCCGGCGGCGATCGACTGCGCGCTGACCGTGGCCGACGAGATGGACGTTCAGGTCGCGCTACACAGCGACACGCTCAATGAGTCCGGCTTCGTCGAAGATACCCTGGCCGCTATCGGCGGGCGCACGATTCATACTTTCCATACCGAAGGCGCGGGCGGCGGCCATGCGCCGGATATTATTACCGCCTGCGCGCACCCCAATATTCTGCCGTCGTCCACCAACCCGACGCTGCCCTACACTGTCAACACCATTGACGAACATCTGGACATGCTGATGGTTTGCCACCACCTCGACCCGGATATTGCCGAGGATGTGGCGTTTGCCGAATCGCGGATTCGTCGGGAAACCATCGCCGCGGAAGATGTCCTGCACGATCTCGGCGCGTTTTCACTCACTTCGTCTGATTCGCAGGCCATGGGCCGCGTCGGCGAAGTGGTACTGCGGACCTGGCAGGTCGCGCACCGCATGAAGGTTCAGCGCGGCACGCTGGCGGAAGAGAGCGGCGATAACGATAACTTTCGTGTTAAGCGCTATATTGCCAAGTACACGATTAATCCGGCGCTGACCCACGGTATCGCCCATGAAGTCGGCTCGCTCGAAGTCGGCAAACTGGCGGATATCGTACTGTGGTCCCCGGCGTTCTTCGGTGTGAAACCGGCGACGGTCATCAAAGGCGGCATGATCGCCATGGCGCCAATGGGCGATATCAACGCGTCTATCCCGACGCCGCAGCCGGTGCACTATCGTCCGATGTTCGGCGCGCTGGGCGGTGCCCGTCACCACTGCCGTTTGACCTTTCTGTCGCAGGCAGCGGCAGAAAATGGCGTTGCCGAACGGCTGAACCTGCACAGCGCGACGGCGGTGGTTAAAGGTTGCCGCACGGTACAAAAAGCCGACATGCATCACAACGGCCTGCTACCCAATATTACCGTCGATTCGCAAACCTACGAGGTGCGTATTGACGGCGAGTTGATTACCAGCGAAGCGGCGGAAGTGTTACCGATGGCGCAACGTTATTTCCTGTTTTAAGGAGCGCAAATGCTTTATTTGACCCAACGGGTGGAGATCCCGGTACAGGCCACCGCCAGCGTCACGCTGCCGATTGATGTGCGGGTAAAAAGCCGCATTAAAGTCACCCTTAACGATGGTCGTCAGGCTGGCCTGCTGTTGCCACGCGGCCTGCTGTTGCGCGGCGGCGACATCCTTAGCAATGAAAACGGCAGCGAATTTATCGAAGTCATCGCCGCCGATGAAGCCGTTTCGGTCGTGCGCTGCGACGATCCCTTTGTGCTGGCGAAAGCCTGTTATCACCTCGGCAACCGCCACGTACCGCTGCAGATTATGCCCGGCGAGTTGCGCTACCATCACGATCACGTACT
The DNA here is from genome assembly GCF_005860775.1 of Klebsiella indica. GTDB lineage: Bacteria > Pseudomonadota > Gammaproteobacteria > Enterobacterales > Enterobacteriaceae > Klebsiella > Klebsiella indica. Next base: position 107,404 of record NZ_VCHQ01000027.1, on the reverse strand, counting down.
GGACGACATGCTGCGCCAGTTTGGCCTGACCGTTGATTTTGCTCATCTGCCGTTTGAACCGGAAGCCGGTGCCTACGCCAGCGAGTCTCACGGTCATCATCATCACCATGAGCACAGTCATTAAATGCCGACGCCGGAAAAACGCCTGCGGCTGATGCAGCTTGCCAGCAGCAGCCTCCCGGTTGGCGGCTATAGCTGGTCTCAGGGGCTGGAGTGGGCGGTGGAAGCAGGCTGGGTACCGGATGCCGCGGCCTTTGAGCGCTGGCAACTGCGGCAGATGGAACAGAGTTTTTTTACCGTCGACCTGCCGCTATTCGCCCGGCTCTATCAGGCCTGCGAAGCAAACGATCTGGCATCGGCGCAGCGCTGGACCGCTTATCTGCTTGCCTGTCGGGAGACCCGTGAACTGCGTGATGAAGAGCGCAATCGCGGCGCGGCCTTCACCCGTTTACTCACCGACTGGCGGCCGGACTGCCCGCCTGAGTGGCGCAAAATTTGTCAGCAAAGCCAGCTAACCGGCATGGCCTGGCTCGGCGTACGCTGGAAAATCGCTATCCCCGATCTGGCCCTCAGCTTTGGCTACAGCTGGATTGAGAGTGCGGTGATGGCGGGCGTCAAGCTGGTGCCCTTCGGCCAGCAGGCTGCCCAGCAGTTGATTCTGCGCCTGTGCGACCGCTATGCGGCGGATATGGACAGCGCCCTGGTAGCCCCGGATGGCGCTATCGGATCGGCAATGCCGCTGGCGGCAATTGCGTCCTCCCGCCACGAAACCCAGTATTCCCGATTATTCCGTTCTTAGGAGAAGGTATGAACACGATTAAGCAACCGTTGCGCGTCGGCGTCGGCGGTCCGGTCGGCTCCGGTAAAACCGCGCTGCTGGAAGCGCTCTGCAAAGCCATGCGCAACACCTGGCAACTGGCGGTGGTCACCAACGACATCTATACCAAAGAAGATCAGCGCATCCTCACCGAGGCTGGTGCCCTGGAGCCTGAGCGTATTGTCGGCGTCGAGACCGGCGGCTGCCCGCATACCGCCATTCGGGAAGATGCCTCAATGAACCTTGCGGCGGTGGAAGCACTGAGCGAAAAGTTCGGCAACCTCGATCTTATCTTTGTGGAAAGCGGCGGCGATAACCTGAGCGCCACCTTCAGCCCGGAACTGGCGGACCTCACCATCTACGTGATCGACGTGGCCGAAGGGGAAAAAATCCCCCGTAAAGGCGGGCCGGGGATCACTAAATCCGACTTTCTGGTGATTAACAAAACCGACCTTGCACCCTATGTGGGCGCATCTCTGGAAGTCATGGCGCGGGATACCCTGCGCATGCGCGGCGAACGCCCGTGGGGCTTCACCAACCTGAAAAGCGGCGACGGCCTGCAAAGTATCATCGCCTTTATCGAAGACAAAGGCATGCTCGGCAAGTAACCTTTGCACCATTCCGGCGCAGAGGCGTCGGAATGGTGCGCGCCATGCCCTCTCGTTAGTCATCTCCTTCCCGCACCCTGATAGCCCCTGCCCTGCGATGTGGCATAAGGTTTGCTAATTCCAGATATGCCTAACCATTAAGGAATGATTATGTCATCGCTGGATATTAAAACTGATTTACCTGCGCAAACCACTGCCTCCGGCTCAAAAGAGACGCTGGAGGATTATACCCTTCGCTATGCGCCCCTCAGCTTTCGCCGCTGGGGACCGGGCGTTGTCGCGGTAACCGCATTGGGCGGTATCGCCTATCTGGCGGACTTTTCTATCGGCGCCAGCATCGGCATGGCATGGGGCACGACCAATGCGATTTATGCGATCCTGCTGGCGGCGCTGGTCATTTTCCTCACCGGTATCCCGCTGGCAATCACCGCCGCACGCTACAACATCGACCTTGACTTAATCACCCGCAGCGCCGGTTTCGGCTACTTTGGCTCGGTGATCACCAGCATTATCTTCGCCGGGTTTACCTTTATCTTTTTCGCCCTCGAAGGCTCAATTATGGCGCAGGGGCTGCTGGTGGGATTAGGGATCCCGCTATGGATCGGCTACCTTATCGCCACCATGATGGTGCTGCCGCTGGTGGTATACGGCATGAAAGCGCTGACCCGTCTACAGGTATGGACGACGCCGCTGTGGCTGGTATTGATGGTGGTTCCGGTAGTCTGGCTCATCGCTAAAGACCCGGACCTGGTAGACGGCTTTATCCATTTCACCGGTAAGAACAACGCCTCGACGGTGGATTTAACCGCCATTATGCTCGGCGCAGGCGTGTGTCTGTCGCTGATCATGCAGATTGGCGAACAGATCGACTATCTGCGTTTTATGCCGCCGAAGACCGCTGAAAATAGCAAAAGCTGGTGGCTGGCGGTGTTCTCCGCCGGGCCAGGCTGGGTGGTATTAGGCGCGATTAAACAGATTATCGGCGCTTTCCTCGGCTTCTATCTGCTGACCCGTTTCCCGGCGGTACACAATACCGAACCGGTACAGCAGTTCGTCAGCGTTTTTGATAATCTGGTTCCCGGCTGGCTGGCGTTAACGCTCGCCGTAGTACTGGTGGTTATCTCGCAGATCAAAATTAACGTCACTAACGCCTATTCCGGTTCGCTGGCATGGACCAGCGCCTGGACGCGCACCACGAAGCGTTATCCAGGGCGGATTATTTTCGTCATCGTCAATCTGGCGATTGCCCTCGCGCTGATGGAAGGCGATATGTTCAGCGCGCTGGCGTGGATCCTCGGTTTCTATTCCAATTTCGCTATCGCCTGGGTAGTGGTGGTCGCAACCGATATCACCGTTAACAAAGGGCTACTGAAACTGGCGCCGATGCAGCCGGAGTACCGTCGCGGGATGATTTACAACGTCAACCCGGTGGGCGTGGTGGCTTTTGCTCTCGCAGCAGGCCTCTCGATCAGCGCCTTCTTTGGTCTGACAGGCGATACGCTGGCACCGTTCTCACCGCTCATCGCGCTGGTGGTGGCGTTTGTGATGACCCCGGTAATGGGAATCATCACCCGCGGACGCTATTACATTAAGCAATACGATGATGGTATCGCCGAGCCGCGCTACGATGCGCAAGGCCATGCGTCAACCACAGTTTACCGCTGCATTCGCTGCCGGGAAGCGTATGAACGTCCTGACGTGATGCATTCGCACAAGCACGAGGGCACAATCTGCTCGCTGTGTAAAAGTATGGAATAGGTTCGAAAGGCAGGCCGATGTTGCGTCGGCCTGTTAAATAGCAGCGATTAGGCCGCCGGTAGTTCCGCCAGCGGCCAGCGGGGACGGACGGTCACGCCGAGATCCGCTTTTGCGCCAGAGTGCAGACGAACCATACCCGCATAGGCAATCATCGCGCCGTTATCGGTACAGAATTCAGGGCGAGCATAAAAGACTTCTCCGCCGCGTTTTTTCATCATTTCCGCCAGCTTCGCGCGCAGCGTCCGGTTAGCGCTGACGCCCCCCGCCATCACCAGACGTTTAAAACCGGTTTGTTCCAGCGCGCGACGACACTTAATCATCAGCGTATCCACCACCGCATCTTCGAAGGCGCGGGCAATATCGGCGCGCGTCTGCTCGTCATCGCCGTTGCTGCGGATGGTATTCGCGGCAAAGGTTTTCAGGCCAGAGAAGCTGAAGTCCAGTCCGGGACGGTCGGTCATCGGGCGGGGAAAGACAAAACGCCCTTCAGTGCCCTGCGAAGCCATTTTCGACAACATCGGGCCGCCGGGATAATCCAGCCCCAGCAGTTTCGCGGTCTTATCGAAGGCTTCGCCCGCCGCATCATCAATGGATTCGCCCAGCAGCTCATACTGACCAATGCCGGTCACGCTGATGAGCTGCGTATGGCCGCCGGAAACCAGCAGCGCGACAAAAGGATATGCTGGCGGGTTATCTTCCAGCATCGGCGCCAACAGGTGCCCTTCCATATGGTGTACCGGGATCGCCGGAACGTTCCAGGCAAACGCCAGCGCGCGGCCTACCGTCGCGCCAACCAGCAGCGCGCCGACCAGCCCCGGCCCCGCCGTGTAGGCGACGGCATCAATCTCTTTCGCCGTCATCCCCGCTTCTTTTAGCGCCGCCTGAATCAGCGGTACCGTTTTACGCACATGGTCGCGCGAGGCCAGCTCGGGCACGACACCGCCATAGTCGGCGTGTAATTTCACCTGACTGTACAGCTGGTTGGCTAGCAGACCTTTTTCGTCGTCATAAATAGCGATGCCGGTTTCATCGCAGGATGTTTCAATTCCCAATACACGCATGGCTAGTTTTACCTCATTTCACTACCGCGCAGTGTAGGGCCAATACCGGTTGATGTATAGATTAAGAATGTCAGGCCGCAGCATGCCGACGACGCTGCGCATCCCCGGCGCGTACGGACAGTACGTAGCCGATGTAAGCGACAAATCCGTCCGGTACAGATTTGAACGCCGTGTCGTGGCGGCCCGTAAGGGCGAGGCTCATGGATGGGCCGGGTAACAAAGCCAACGCATCCGCAGCCTGAAAGACGACGGAGATAAAACTTTCCTCACCCCTGGTGTTCAGTTCGTGTATACTCCCAGTCCTTATAAAAGTCCCTTTCAAAAGTCGCGTCGGTGCTTTACAAAGCAGCAGCAATTGCAGTAAAATTCCGCACCATTTTGAAATAAGCTGGCGCCGATGCCAGCGGCAAACCGAATTTATCAAAGGTGAGAGTTACATGCCGGTAATTAAAGTACGTGAAAACGAGCCGTTCGACGTAGCACTGCGTCGCTTCAAACGTTCATGCGAAAAAGCAGGTGTTCTGGCGGAAGTTCGTCGTCGTGAGTTCTATGAAAAACCGACTACCGAACGCAAACGCGCTAAAGCTTCCGCAGTGAAACGTCACGCGAAGAAACTGGCTCGCGAAAACGCACGCCGCACTCGTCTGTACTAATCTATTGAGAGCCCGGCTCTCAATTCAGAGCGAGTTGTAGTTGTAAGGCCGTGCTTCCGGAAGGAATGCGCGGCTTATTTTCGTTTATGCATTAGCATATACACTCAATCATTCAGGATCGATTTAAGACGGCAAGGGCGTGAGTCCCGGAGCTTACCAGGGTAAGTAACGAGCGCTGCCGGGGCAGAGACATCCTGAAAGGTGAGGCGTATAAAACGGGGCATATGGCTGGACGAATCCCACGCGTATTTATTAATGACCTGCTGGCGCGCACCGACATCGTCGATCTGATCGACGCGCGGGTAAAGCTGAAAAAGCAGGGCAAAAATTTTCACGCGTGCTGTCCGTTCCATAACGAAAAAACCCCCTCTTTCACCGTCAACGGTGAAAAACAGTTTTACCACTGCTTTGGCTGCGGCGCGCACGGCAACGCTATCGACTTTCTGATGAACTACGACAAGCTCGAGTTCGTGGAAACCGTCGAAGAGCTGGCTGCGATGCACAACCTTGAAGTGCCCTATGAAGCAGGCAACGGACCCAGTCAGATTGAGCGCCATCAGCGGCAGAATCTTTATCAGTTGATGGAGGGTCTGAACACGTTTTATCAACAGTCTCTGATGCAACCTGCCGCCGACCCCGCGCGCCAGTATCTGGCAAAACGCGGCTTAAGCAGCGAGGTGATTACGCGCTTTGCGATTGGCTATGCCCCTCCCGGTTGGGACAACGTGTTAAAACGTTTTGGTGGCAATCAGGAGAATCGGCAATCGCTCATTGATGCAGGCATGCTGGTCACTAACGATCAGGGGCGCAGTTATGACCGTTTCCGCGAACGGGTGATGTTTCCCATCCGCGATAAGCGGGGCCGGGTGATTGGTTTTGGTGGTCGCGTGCTGGGTGATGCCCTGCCGAAATACCTTAACTCTCCGGAAACCGATATTTTCCATAAAGGCCGCCAGTTGTACGGCCTTTATGAAGCACAGCAGGACAACGCCGAACCGCCCCGTCTATTGGTGGTCGAAGGTTATATGGATGTGGTGGCGCTGGCGCAATTCGGCATAAACTATGCGGTTGCGTCGTTAGGTACGTCGACGACCGCTGACCATATTCAGCTGTTGTTCCGGGTGACTAATCAGGTCGTTTGCTGCTATGACGGCGACCGGGCTGGCCGTGATGCCGCCTGGCGCGCACTGGAAACGGCGCTGCCGTATATGACCGATGGACGCCAGCTGCGCTTTATGTTTCTGCCCGATGGCGAAGACCCGGATACGCTGGTGCGTAAAGAAGGGAAAGAGGCATTTGAAGCGCGGATGGAGCAGGCTCAGCCGCTCTCCACGTTTTTGTTCAACAGTCTGTTGCCGCAGGTGGATTTGAGTACGCCGGACGGGCGTGCACAGCTCAGTACTTTAGCGCTGCCGCTGATAAGCCAGGTTCCGGGCGAAACGTTGCGCATTTATCTGCGTCAGGAGTTGGGTAACAAGTTAGGCATTTTAGATGACGCCCAGCTTGAACGTTTAATGCCTAAACTGTCTGAAAATAGCATCCAGCGCCCGGCTCTACAGCTAAAACGGACGACCATGCGTATACTTATAGGGCTGCTGGTGCAAAACCCGGCGCTGGCGCCGCAGGTACCGCCATTAGAAGGTCTGGATTCGCGTAAGATGCCGGGGCTGGGTTTATTCAACGAACTGGTTAAAACCTGTTTGTCTCAGCCTGGTCTGACTACCGGGCAACTTTTAGAGCAGTACCGTGGTACAAATGAAGCCGCAACCCTTGAAAAACTGTCGATGTGGGACGATATAGCAGATAAAGATATTGCTGAAAAAACCTTCACCGACTCGCTCAATCATATGTTTGATTCACTGCTGGAACTGCGACAAGAAGAGTTGATCGCTCGCGATCGCACACACGGTTTAAGCAGTGAGGAACGCCGGGAGTTCTGGGAAATCCGACAGGCTCTGGAAAAAAAATGAATTTAACGGCTTAAGTGCCGAATATCGTTCGGGAAGCCCCCGACAGCCGCGCAGAGGCGCAGCGGCAATTATATAAGTAGGCCCTCGCTTTAAATGTCGGCGGCTCGTCTGCTGACACCAATCAAACGAATTAAGTGTGGATACCGTCTTATGGAGCAAAACCCGCAGTCACAGCTGAAGCTTCTTGTCCAACGTGGTAAGGAGCAAGGCTATCTGACCTATGCCGAGGTCAATGACCATCTGCCGGAAGATATCGTCGACTCCGACCAGATCGAAGACATCATCCAAATGATCAACGACATGGGCATTCAGGTGATGGAAGAAGCGCCGGATGCCGATGATCTCCTGCTTGCTGAAAATAGCAACAACACTGACGAAGATGCGGAAGAAGCTGCTGCTCAGGTGCTCTCCAGCGTTGAGTCTGAAATCGGACGGACAACCGACCCGGTGCGCATGTATATGCGTGAAATGGGTACCGTCGAGCTGCTGACGCGTGAAGGTGAAATCGACATCGCCAAACGCATTGAAGACGGGATTAATCAGGTTCAGTGCTCGGTTGCCGAATATCCGGAAGCGATCACCTATCTGCTTGAACAGTACGATCGCGTTGAAGCGGAAGAAGCGCGTCTGTCCGATCTGATCACCGGTTTCGTCGATCCAAACGCCGAAGAAGATATGGCGCCAACGGCGACGCACGTCGGTTCTGAACTCTCTCAGGAAGAGATGGATGACGACGAAGATGAGGATGAAGAAGACGACGACGACAGCGGCGATGACGACAACAGCATCGACCCGGAGCTGGCGCGCGAGAAATTTGCCGAGCTGCGTACACAGTACGAACTGACCCGCGACACCATCAAAGCGAAAGGCCGCAGCCACGCCGCAGCGCAGGAAGAGATCCTCAAACTGTCTGAAGTGTTCAAACAGTTCCGTCTGGTGCCGAAGCAGTTCGACTACCTGGTTAACAGCATGCGTACCATGATGGATCGCGTTCGTACTCAAGAGCGTATCATCATGAAGCTGTGCGTTGAACAGTGCAAAATGCCGAAGAAAAACTTCATCACGCTGTTCACCGGCAACGAAACCAGCGAAACCTGGTTCAATGCCGCCGTGGCGATGAACAAGCCCTGGTCCGAGAAGCTGCTTGACGTGAAAGAAGACGTTCAGCGCGGCCTGATGAAACTGCAGCAGATTGAGCAAGAGACCGGCCTGACCATTGAGCAGGTAAAAGATATCAACCGTCGTATGTCCATCGGTGAAGCAAAAGCCCGCCGTGCGAAAAAAGAGATGGTTGAAGCGAACCTGCGTCTGGTTATCTCCATCGCCAAGAAATATACCAACCGCGGTCTGCAGTTCCTCGACCTGATTCAGGAAGGCAACATTGGCCTGATGAAAGCGGTTGATAAATTTGAATACCGTCGTGGCTACAAGTTTTCCACTTACGCAACCTGGTGGATCCGTCAGGCGATCACCCGCTCTATCGCCGATCAGGCGCGCACCATCCGTATTCCGGTGCATATGATTGAGACGATCAACAAGCTCAACCGTATTTCTCGCCAGATGTTGCAGGAAATGGGCCGCGAGCCAACACCGGAAGAGTTGGCCGAGCGCATGCTGATGCCGGAAGATAAAATTCGTAAGGTGCTGAAAATCGCCAAAGAACCTATCTCCATGGAAACGCCGATTGGCGACGATGAAGATTCGCATCTGGGCGATTTTATCGAGGATAACACCCTTGAGCTGCCGCTGGACTCCGCCACTACGGAAAGCCTGCGCGCCGCCACTCACGATGTTCTGGCAGGCCTGACCGCCCGTGAAGCGAAAGTCCTGCGTATGCGTTTCGGTATTGATATGAATACCGATCACACGCTGGAAGAAGTGGGTAAACAGTTTGACGTTACCCGCGAACGTATTCGTCAGATCGAAGCGAAAGCGTTGCGTAAACTGCGCCACCCGAGCCGCTCTGAAGTACTGCGCAGCTTCCTCGACGATTAATTATCGCCGGTTATTACAAAAAGCCTGTCTGAAGCCAGTCGAATGACTGGCTTTTTTACGCCAGTTGTAAACCACGACCGGAGAACATAACGCTGATTGTTTAAGAGAATCTGAACGTTCGGTATGACCGGCACTGGAGGGGATATTCACGGTTAAATAAAGATGATTTTCCCGATTAAAGCCCTCGCGTCGCCAGCGCATCATCCAGTTCCCGATAGGCATCCACCAGTTTATCCAACGTCGCCCTGTTCAGGCCGCTGGGATTCGGCAACACCCATACCTCCGTTGTGCCGATGGTCACCTGCTGCTTTCCCCATCGTACGCCACGCGCCTGAAACGCTTTTTCAAACGCCTGTTTACCGAGGATCGCCAGTGCTCGCGGCTGATATTCTTCCATTTTCCTGACCAGTTCCCGGCCACCATCCCGTAGCTCCAGCAAGTCGACTTCGCTGGCCTGCACCGTCGGCCGTTCGACTAACATGGTAATCCCGCAGCGCGTGTCCAGCAGGTGCAGCTCCTCTTCAGGCCTGAGAAGACGGTCAGTAAATCCGGCCTGGTGAATCACCTTCCAGAATCGATTACCCGGATGGGCGAAATGAAAACCGGTATGGGCAGAAGACTTCCCTGGGTTAATACCGCAAAAAACCACCCGCAGGTCCGGTGCCAGAATATCGTTAATCATATTTTCCCATCTCAATACCCAAAAGATAATTATAACGGATTGAAAATGCGTTGTTTATAAAAACAGCAGCCGCGCGTTTTAGGCTGGATTGCGGGCATCAGTTACTTTATAATCCCTCGCCACGGCCCCTTAGCTCAGTGGTTAGAGCAGGCGACTCATAATCGCTTGGTCGCTGGTTCAAGTCCAGCAGGGGCCACCAAATATCAAGGGCTTACGTGAAAACGTAGGCCCTTAGTCTTTTCCAGGATACCCACGCGAGGTGTAGGTATCCCGGCAAACCGCACCATTCGCCGTTAATGATCTTTCGCTACGCTGAATATATCCCCTACCCCGGTAATCCCCATTATTTACATCACTTCATCCCATCAATAGCCTGTCTTCGGCAGTTCAAAACGTTCTCGCGTCAGCCATCCTGAAACTATGCTGGCTGTTGTTGTAACTGATACCCGCCTTGCTCCAGCGGTTTTAACATCGGCAGACAGCCCAACAACCGCCGGGTATAGGGATGGCGCGGATTATCCAACACATCGTCACTCCAGCCGCTCTCCACCAGCTCGCCTTTCTCCATGACCAAAATACGGTCTGCAACCTGCTCAACCGCCCCAAGATCGTGGGTGATAAAAAGGCAGGCGAAACCATAGTGGTTCTGTAACCGTTTTAACAACTGCAGAATCTGTTTTTGTACAGTCATATCGAGAGCTGATGTCGGTTCATCTGCGATGATAAACGCAGGACGGCGGATAATCGCCCTGGCGATCGCGACCCGCTGACGCTGTCCTCCCGACAACTGATGCGGATAACGGGTCAAAAACATCTCGCCCAGTCCCACCTCATCAAGAACCTCACGTACACGTTGCTCGCGAGCACGGCGATTCATCGTTGCCACCAGCAGGAGCGGCTCTTCAAGGATCTGCGCGATGTACATTCGCGGATCCAGTGAAGAAAATGGGTCCTGCTGAATCATCTGACATTCGCGACGCCAGCTGGAAAGCAGTTTCTTATCCGCATTGCTAATCAAATGCCCGCGGAACGCCAGGGTCCCACGACTGGCCTTTAACATGCCGGCAATCAGTTTGCCGATAGTCGTTTTACCTGATCCGCTGGCCCCGACCAGCGCGACAGTCTCCCCCGCGCGCACGTTAAAACTGACGCCGTTTACCGCTTTCGTCACGGAAGCCGAACGAAACCACGCTTTACGGCCGGTATAGGTAATCTCGACATCAGTCAGCGCGATCACGCTTTCCGCCGCTAATAAGCGCTGCCGATCCGGAGGGGGCTGGCGTACCGGCAACGCTTCCAACAGACGGCGGGTATAAGGATGCTGCGGATCCGCTAACAGACGTTGGCTACTGTTCTGCTCCACCAGCTCACCCTGTTCCATCACCATAATGCGCGAGGCATAGCGTGCCACCATCGATAAATCATGGCTGATAAGGATCACCGCGCTGCCCTTTTCCGCCGTCAGCGTCAGCATCAATTCCATCACTTCATGCTGTACCAGCACATCAAGCGCCGTAGTCGGTTCATCGGCAATAATCAGTTTCGGCTCCAGCAGCATCACCGCGGCAATCATAACCCGTTGACGCATGCCTCCGGAAAACTCATGGGGATAACGCCCAAGCAGACTTTCTGCCTCCGTTAAACCAACTCGCTCCAGCATGGCAATGGTTTTTTCTCGCCGCTCACGTTCCGTCAGTGAGGTATGCAAAACCAACCCTTCATCAAGCTGGCGGCCAATGGTCATCGCCGGATTCAGAGACGTCATCGGTTCCTGGAAAACCATGCCGATTCCCGCACCACGCAGGCGCCGCAGTTGTTCCTGATTAAGCTGCTGTAAATCCTGACCATCGAACACCATGGCGTCTGCCTGGCTGACGATACCGGCAGGCAATAGTTTGATGAGGGAGCGCATCGCCAACGTTTTACCACTGCCTGACTCACCTACCACAGCCAGCACTTCTCGCGGCGCCAGAGAAAAAGAGAGGCCTTTCACCACTTCACGCTCCGCCGCATTCACCCGCAGGTTGGTCACCTGCAATAATGGCGTCTGATTGTTCATCATTGCATCCTCGGATCAAGATAATCACGGAGCGCATCACCCAGCATATTGACGCCCAGCAGCGCCAGAGAGATACAGCCCCCCGGGAGCAGAGCCAGCCAGGGCGCTTGTGCCAGATAACTACGACTTGCCGCCAGCATATTTCCCCATGTCGGCTCCGGCGGCGGCACGCCCAGCCCTAAGAAAGAGAGTGCGCTTTCCGAAATTAACACCCAGCCAAGCATCGACGTCCCGAGTACGGTAAGCGGCGCAAGACAGTTCGGCAGAACATGTCTGCGCAAAATGGTCAGTTCGTTATGCCCCATTATCCGGGCGGCTGCGACAAAATCCGCTTCCCGTAGCCCCATGACCGTTCCACGCACAATACGTACCACCGACGGCGTATATGCCAGTCCCAGCGCGAGAATAATACCGTAGCGGTTATTACCGAGGATGCTTAGCAACCCCAGCGCCAGAAGGATGCCGGGGAACGCCAGCAATGTATCGGTTATCATCATAATGAGCCGGTCCACCACACCCCGCAGATAGCCGCTAATCAGCCCCAGAACAATACCGACCAGCAGGGCGAAGCCCACCGTCACCAGCGAAATGGTCATGCTGGCGCTGGCCCCGGCCAGTAAGCGACTGAGCACATCACGGCCATATTCATCGGTGCCGAGCAGGTATTGCGCGCCAGGCGCCTGCAGACGCTCCAGAATATTTATCCGACCAGGATCAAACGGCGTCCAGAAAAAGCCCAACACGCCAGCCAGCACGATGATGCCAATCAATGTCATCCCCAGCAGGGCATTGGGCGCGAGAGACATTCGTCTTTTCATCAGGCGGAAACCCTCGGATTAAATAATGGATAAAGAGCATCAATCAGCAGATTGGTCAGAACGTAGAGCGTGGCGATAAACAGCATACAGCCCTGGATCACTGGATAATCACGTGCGTAAATAGCATCAACCAGCAGGCGTCCCAGGCCGGGAAGACTGAACACCGTCTCTGTCACCGCTACGCCGCTCAGCAGATTGCCGAGCGTTAAGCCAATCAGCGTCCATGTTGGACCAAAAGCGTTAGGGAACACATGACGCGCCAGTACGGTGCGCTCGCGCAGCCCTTTGGCACGCGCGTGGGAAACGTAATCCAGCCGCAGCACTTCCAGCGTACTGGCGCGCATCATGCGCACCAGCGCCCCTATCTCAACCAGCACCAGCGTCATTACCGGCATCAGCAGGTACAGAACCCCAGCTTTCAGGTTGTCGCTTAACGCGACGTAACCAACCACCGGCAGCCAGCCCAGATGCAGGCCAAACAACAACAGGATAAGCAGCCCCATCCAGAAGCTCGGAATCGACAGCAAAAAAGTGGAAAACATAACCAGGCCGGTATCAAGCGATGAGTTTTGTTTCCACGCCGCCAACATTCCGGCGGGTACAGCCAGCAGCGAAGCTATCGCGATCGCCGCCAGCACCACGCTGAGCGTCACGCCGAAGCGTTGCAAAATTAGCGGCAATACGTCCTGTCCACTTTGAATCGAATGGCCGAAATTACCCTGCAACACGTTGCCAAACCAGATAATGAACTGCTGCACCATTCCCTGATCCAGGCCCATGCTGTGACGCAGATCGGCAAGGCTCGCTTCCGTCGCCATATCGCCCAGCATCAGCAGCGCCGGATCTCCTGGCACCATGCGCGTGAGCAAAAAGACCATCACCGTTACCAGCAGCAACGTGGGAATGGCGGTCATAATACGGGTAAGCAGGAACTGCAACATGTGCGTCTCCTTATCTCATCAGGCCTTGCTGACATTCCACAACCTCGCGGCTGCCGCCAGCCAGGATTTATAACCGCTGATCGCCTTACGGTGAGCGACAATATCCAGCCCCGGATAGAAGATAATCAGCGGGACATCCGCAATCATCAGTTGATGGAGTTTATCCGTCACGGCCTGGATTTGCGCCGGATCGTCGAGGGTAGCCAGTTTGTCGGTCATCGCAATAGCCTCGGGGTTCCCCCACACTTTGCGTTTCTGTTTGGCTTTGTCGCCAGTAATCTGCTCAAAAGCCAGCGCAGGATTGAAGCGCGCAGAGTAGGTGAAAGTCATCATCTGATAACGTCCGGACTGATAACGCTCCAGTTGCGTCGCCCACTCCATCGTGGTCACATGAGCATTGATCCCCGCGCCTTGCAGCATCGCCTGGATGATTATCGCCATATCAAAACTCGGCACGGTGGCGCGTTTATTGGCGATAATCTCCAGCGGTTGCCCCTTATAGCCAGCCTCTTTCAGCAGTTGCGCGGTACGTGCCGGATCGTATTTGTACCCTTGCTTCTGAACATTGCTGTAAAACGCCGAGGACACGGAAATATTGGAGTTGGACGCATGTGCCATATTCTGACTGGTACCAAGCGCGATCTGTTCGCTGTCAAGCGCAGAGGCTATCGCCTGGCGCAGCTTGACGTTTTTCAGCAGCGGATCGTTAGTCTGAATCAACATGACGTGACGCTGGGCGTTCGGCGCCACTTCGAGGACGATATTGGGATCTTTTTTCAGGTCACTGCCGTCAATCGGGCTGACCTGGGCCAGATCCACGGCTCCGGATTGCAGACCGGCTTTCACCGTCGCCGCATCCGGGACGGTCATAAAGCGCACCTCATCCACCAGCGCTTTTTTACCGCCGACAAAGCCATCCGGTTTTCCCGGCAAAGCGCTGTAATCGGCAAATCGTTTCAGAGAAACATATTCGCCATGCTTCCAGTCACCAAACATAAAGGGGCCGGTACCTATCGGCGCAATCCAGGAACCATCTGACGCCACCGATTTCGGACTGATCACGGCTGCCGCGCCGCAATCAGTACGGGCCAGCGTATCAAGGAACAGCACCACCGGTTTTTCCAGCTTCATAACCACCGTGTTCTTATTCGGCGCGCTGACGTCAGTCACGTGAATCAGGCCACTGCCGTCAAATTCACGCAAACATCGCCACTGAGTTTTCGGATCGTTCCAGTGCTTCCAGCTCCACACCACATCCTGCGCCGTCATGGTGTCACCATTGTGAAATTGCACCCCCTCGCGCAGATGAAAAGTGTAGGTTTTCCCCCCATCACTAACATCCCATGATGAGGACAGCATCGGTCCGACCGTACCATTCTCACGATACCCGACCAGCCCTTCCACCACGTGCATCAGCACATCGTCGGTATTGCCGTCGCGGTTGACGCCGGGCTGACTGCTGCGGATATCCTGATTGAGGGCGAAACGAATAACTTGGGTGTCAGCCGCCTGCGCCATCACTCCCGGCATGAGCAGAGCCACCGCAAATAAAAACTTTTTCATACCAGCCTCTCTATTAGTTGAGCGTGTAACGCGTAAAGTTACGATTCAGCGCCGGAAGCGGCGCGACATCCATCACGCCATCGGCAGGAGTCATCACAATCATCGCCACGGTGGCGGACAAATCGCTGCTAAAACCAGGACGTGGCGGGCGGCACACCGAATAGGGGAAACCGAAATCATCAAAAAAGGCATTTTTCATCGCCTCTTCTCCGGGTTTTTCTATACCGTTCAGCAGTTCGCTAACGCGCCATCCTCGGTAAAGCGAATCGGGGGACGCTTCAATTCCCTCTTCACGGACTTTTCCACGCGCAGCTAAGCTGTCCCAGTGGTTGGCATGCACTAACAGACCGTTTTGCGGATACAGGGTGAAGCTCTCGTCCGGCGCGCATTCAAAGTCGATGGCGAAACCTTCTTTGGTACTGAGGATCATATTGTTGGAGCAGGACTTCGGCGTGGTGGCAACCACTCTCATCGCTAACGCCATATGTTGCTGTTCCAGCGCTTTACGTCGAATCAGCGACAGCGGGACACCCTGCTGCCGATAGTCGCGCTCACAGCGTAGATAGTTGGCGGTAATGGCGATGCCCGCGCTGTTCATACCGCTGCGGCCAAGCCCTCCGGCCTCAACGAAAGTCAGCACATCCGGTCCCTGCTCGCGTTTGATCTTCACCACCACGGAACTCTCTGCGCATTCGGCGCGCCAGTCCCAGTTCTGCCCGTGGATAAGTTTGCCGTGGCGGCTGCGATCCGGCAGGATCACCGCGCCGGTACAGCCGTCTTTTATCGTGTTGTCATGCGGCGTGGTACAGCATTGCAGGTTGCGCGCCTGAGCGATCACCTCGGTGCGGGCATTAATCATAATAATGGCGTCCAGCGGCACGCCGGACGCGGCAGAAATTCCCCGCATCTCATCAAGATAATCGGCGTCGAAATTGTGGATGATGGCGCTGAAACTGTTGATAAGATCGTCGCGCTGCTCGCGGCGAATATGCAGAGCATCAAGCTGGTCACCATAGATGGCGACGCTGGCGTGAATTCGCGCTTTTGCCTGTTCGCCATACTGGCAACCGCGCTCATACGGTGTACCGGAAATTTCAATTAACGGAAAAGGTTGCGTCACGTTGTTTGCTCCTCAGCGATGTGTCTGCAAAACGCGCAGGAAGAAATCTTTTACCTGCTCCAGAACTTTCATCCCGTCATGACCGACGTTCGGCACAATATCCTGAACGGCGTCGACACCCTGTTCGCGCAGGCTGTTCAACAAAGCCGTGTTGCGTTCGATACGGGTGGTTCCGGCATCATTACAGCCAGGCATGTAGTAGCGACCACCAGGTTTATGCGTAATTTCCCAGGTTTCGAGATCCACTTTCCCCACCACAAGCTGTACCGCCACTTCGCGTAGCGCACGGTAATTCAGTGGATTACCGAACAGTTGCTCAAAGTTCTGCACGCCTGGCCACCAGGCCTTATTGTTATCAAGTAACGTAACGGACCCCGGCGCACCGATAGAGACGCCGAGCAATTTTTCAGGATGGATATAGAGAAAACGATGAGCAAAATGTCCCCCCCCTGAGTACCCAAACAACAGAAACTGGCCAAAGTCATACCCCAGTAAGGCACTGACTTCGTCAATCATCGCCAGCAGCACCAGGTCGTAGCGGATATCCTGTTCGATAATGTACTTAAAACCGTGAGAATTGCCGTCGCCCAGCGGCCCTACCGGGAACAGAGGCGCCAGCACGACACAACGGTTATAGCGGGCGAATTCGGCAAAAGCATCGCGATACTGGACCATCGAACGCCCGGTACCGTGCATCGCAACAATCAAACGGTACCCGTTCTTGTCACCATCAAAGCCCGGCGGGACATACAGGCAGTACTGAAAGCGAGGATCGCGTTGACTGGAAAAGATGGTAGTACTGCCACGATAGTAAAGCGCCATACTACGCACGGCAGCATCTTCTGAATTCTCTTTAATATCATTTTGTTGCATAAATCTCTTGCCTATTTTGTCGCTGTTTAAATTCGATTCAAACATAAAACCAAAATTGGCGCCAATTTAAAAAACAATTTATTAACAAAAGATATGACTCATGCCACAATTCCCCTCCTGGCAGATAAAAAAACGATAACGACATTGTTTACGCTGGCGAAAAAACAGTGAACCCGCCATTATCAGAAGCGGGGACAGCAGCATAAAATCACAGGAAACAGCAGAAGGAACAGAAGATATGACGCACCGCAAAAGCGCACTGGTGCATGTCGCCAATCGCCTCGCGATGGACATCAATACCGGGGAATTTCAGCCAGGTTCATGGCTGAAGCAGGTTGAGCTGGCTGAACGGTATCAATGCACGCGCAGCGAAGTACGCCGGGCGTTGGATCAATTGGTTATTGAACGTCTGGTGCAACATGTCCCAAACCGGGGCTACCATGTTTATACGCCTAATGAGCAGCAACGCCGTAACATTTCTTCCATCCGGGCAATCCTCGAAAGTGCCTCGGCAGCCGATATCGTGGAGCATATTCAACCACAGCAGTTGGATACCCTGCGCCAGTGTGCGGAGCTGTTCGAGCACTACACCCAGTACGGCACGCTACTGCAGCAGTATGAATCTAATCTCAGTTTCCACCGCGCGCTTCTCGCCCCTTGCTCTAATCAGGACATGATTGAACTTATTTTTGAATTACGCAGCCGGGTACCTTCCGCAGCCCTGGGGCAATGGAACTCTCACGCCAGAATCGTTCAGTCATCAGAAGAGCATTTTGCAATGGTGGCCGCCATTGAACGGAAAGATGCGGCTGCGCTGGCACAACTTTTACGGCAGCACATCCTGCAGGAAGATAATCCCAGACGGAACGGGTAAAGAGGCTCCTCCGCCGACGAGCTATCGTTGTTCGGTTCTGTCCCGTTAGGCACGTTCCGCCCTGTTTCCTGTGCGGCCCTTTTGGCCTCTCCCAACATCGGTATGGCAATAAAAATCTGCCTCTCTGAGGCTGAATTTAACATCAGACTGCCAGCATCAGGCGGAGTCGCGTTACGCTTGACGTTTGGCAACGCGCTTTTCAGGAGGAGTCTACCGTTTGTGCAACCCTGGCTGGAGCCGCCAATACAACAGAAGGCGTTGCCGGAAATCGCAACGCCTTCTGTTTTACACGATACCCACAAGATATCGCCGTTTTTTCACACAATCGGCTCAGACCAGCGCCTGAAGCTGCTCCCGCATATAAGAAGTGAAGAACTCCGGGTTTTTGATAATAATGCGCTCGCCGGAGGCGATTTTATCCGCCCATCCGGCGACTTTTTTCGTGAACCCGCTATTCCACCCCTCTTTTTCACCTCGCGCCATCACATCGGCAGCGCTGGCTGGCACCCCTAACTCGTGCAAATATTTCAAAATTCCCTTAGCTGTACTTTCATCCATGGTATGAGGTACTGACGCCGACGTGTTCATACCGCCAATAAAATCCAGGGCTTTATCTATCGCTGTTGGCATGCTCTTATCCTTAAAATTAACCATGTCGTGAACTGCTTATACTATGGACCCAGGTCAGTCGGGGTATCAAAGAGATCGTTGCCTTTATTTGATTCAGACCGCAGTCAAACGCTTGCGTGGCGATTTTCTGCACAACGGGGGCCATGACTGCGGCCAGGACAAGCAGGGAAAAGACTACTCAACACGCTTGCGCTTAAACTGACTGGCGTCGATATCGTACTGCTTCATTTTGCGCCACAGGGTGGTGCGACCAATATTCAGCAGTTGCGACATCTCCTGTACCCGCCCGCTGGTGACGCGGGCGGCGTGAATAATCGCCTCTTTCTCAATGGCGCTAAAGGTCAGGCTGGCAGGCAACAGTGACGAGCTCACGTCTGCACCAGGCCGTTCGGCAAACAGATACTCCGGCAGATTGCTCAGGCGAATATGGCCGTTATCGCTGCTGATGGCGATATTCTCAATCACGCTGTTAAGTTCAAAATCATTGCCCGGCCAGGAGTAGGCCACCAGTTGCGCCAGCGCATCATCATCCACCTTCAGCCGTGAGGAAAAACGCTTCTCCAGGCTCTTCAGGCGATTATGCACCAGCGACGGTATACTGTTCCGCCGCGCCCGTAGCGGGGGAATAATAATTTCAAAGGAGTGCAATGCGTAATAAAGCTGACGGCTAAAACGGTTTTGCTCCACCAGATTGGCGAGATCGACGGTGGTAGTGGCAATCACCTTAACATCCACCGGAATCAGTCGACGCGCATCAAGGCGCGTTAACACCCCCTGCTTGATCACCTGCAGCAGCGCGGATTGCAGCTCTGGCGCCAGATACTCTATTTTTTCCAGAAACAATGTGCCGCCATTGGCCAGCTCAAGACGGCTGAGACGACCATTTTCATCGTCCGTCGGCGCGCTGCCCATAAAATCCTGCCCCAGAACGCTGTCAGCATACAGCTGGCAGTTAACCGCGATATAGGGCCCGCCGCCCCGCTCGCTCTCATTATGGATAGCCTGGCTGAGCAACTCTTTGCCCACGCCTTCTTCACCGCACAACAGCACCGGAAAAGCGCCGCGCGCCGCCTGACGACCAAAGTGGATCAGCCGCCGGGTTTCCGGGTCGTCATCCGACATCTGTTCAAAGGTATGGCTCACTTTTCCCAACTGGCTGGTCATCAACTGGCGCATCTGTTCGACCGGATGCAACAGCAGAATAAAACTGTTGCCCTGCTCTTCGACAATCGGTTTAAGGGTAATGACCGCATCAACAAACTGATGCTGACTCTCGAAGGTGACTTCCACATGATTCAGCCCGCGTGCGCGCTTAATCGCCCGGCGCAGCAGAGCCGGGAGCGTCACCAGTTCGTTGATATTTTTCCCCTGGCTGGCCTGCGCATCAAGATGCAGCAGCGTCGCGGCCTGCACGTTAAGAAACTGCAAAATACCCTGTTCATTCCACGCCATCACCCCGTCGTCCATACTCTCCAGCAGACCGTACATCTGATTAAGATGACGATTGGACTCAGCCAACAGGCTATCGGTAAGCAGCGAGTTGCCCACTTCCCGCGCGATGGCCAGCGTCAGAGAGAGGTCAGCCACCGCCTGCTCATCGCTCAGGCAGCACAACGAAATGGAGCCAAACAGACGTCCATGGTTATCAAACACCGGCGTGGAGCTAAATGACCAGGCATGTAAAGCCTGTTTAAAGTGCTGATCGCCCGTTGTTTTAACCGGTTGCCCAAGCATAGAAGCCAGCGAAAGCGCACAGCTACCAATAATGCTTTCCGCGCAATAGCTGCCGTCAAGAAACCCCAGTTCCGCCAGTTGGGCGAGCGTCTGCGGATCGCCGCAACGGCTGAGAATACAGGCAGACTCATCGAGGATAAATAACGCGCAGGGACGACTATCCATAAACTCCCAGGCGTCTTCCAGCGCCGCCTGGCCAATCGTCAGCAGCGCTGTCTTACGCCGACAAATTGATTCAAAAGTCAGTCCCTGTGCCTGATGCGGCGCCCGCCAGGTGTCCCGCTGCATAAATTTGCTGCAGCGATGCCATGACTGGGTTATTACCAAAGGCAAGCTCTGCGTCTGCACCATCATATCCATTTCCGCTGTTGCATCCCCTCTCTCCCTTTCCGCGGCGGCAGCCAGAAAAGGAGGCCCCCTCCTTCTCTTTAACGCACCGGGGCCGACGATAAATTATCGCGCCAGCCACTGCTGGCCCAGCAGATCGGCGGTCAGAATCGCCGCATAGACGCTCTGTGCGCTGACCGGGAACGGCATATTGTGGATGGTTTCGCCTTCGGCGCAGGTCGCTTTTGCTACCGCCTCGATTTTACCTTCGATCCCCTCTTTTTTGAGACCCATTTGCGCCAGCGTGACCGGCAGACCGACTTTCTGGCAGAAGTTCAGCACCGTTTCAATCTCTTCCATCGGACTATTTTGCAGCACCAGCTGCGCCAGGGTGCCAAACGCCACTTTTTCGCCGTGATACAAATGGTGGCACTCTTCGAGGATGGTAAAACCATTGTGAATGGCGTGCGCAGCGGCCAGACCGCTACTTTCAAAGCCAATGCCGCTGAGGTAGGTGTTCGCTTCAATAATACGTTCCAGCGCATCGGTCACCACGCCGGACTGAGCGGCGAGACGGGCTTTTTCGCCTTCCGCGAGCAAGGTATCATAGCACAGGCGCGCCAGGCTCAGAGCCGCCGCCGTGGACTGTCCGCCCGCCATACTGGTGGCTCTGGCGTCGTAGCAGGCCTTCGCCTCAAACCAGGTCGAGAGCGCATCGCCCATTCCTGCCACCAGCAGGCGTACCGGCGCTTTAGCGATAATCGCCGTATCCATCACCACCATATCCGGGTTTTTCGGGTAGATAAGATACTCTTCGAACTCACCGGCTTCGCTGTAGATGACCGACAGCGCGCTGGTCGGCGCGTCGGTGGAAGCAATGGTCGGAATAACCACTACCGGCAGCTTCTGGTAATAGCCAATCGCTTTTGCCGTATCAAGCGTCTTGCCACCGCCAACGCCAACCACGCCGCGGCAACCATGCTGTTTCAGAATAGCGATCAGGCGATTGATTTCAACATGGCTGCACTCGCCATTAAAACGCTCCGCATGGCAACTGATGTTGTGGCTGTTCAGGCCATTCAGCACGTTGTCCCCCGCCAGCTTCATCACGAAGTCATCGGCGATCACAAAAAAACTGTCCGCCAGGTTTTTAGCGTACTGACCAAACAGCGTGGATGCATCCGGGCCCTGGAGATATTTGGCTGGAGATTGAATAACTTTTAGCATTTCGTTCACCCTCAAATAAGTGCATGTTGTGACATGATGCGCCCCGGCATTTCCCCGTCCGGCCTCATATTTACGTGCGCGAACCGACGTGCTGCCTGAGCGATGCCATCACTGTAGGGCGAGCGGCGGGTAAAAAAACGTCTCTCTATTTTGTCCCGATATGAAACGGAACGTAAAATTTATCGTTTCATATTGGAACACTAATTTGCAGGAAACGACGGGATTGCGATCCCGATCCGCTCATTTTCGGCAGAAGAGAGTCAATAACCTGATAAACATCATAGTTTATCTGCTTCATGCCCGGAAAAAGCGGCAAAATTAACGCTCCGGCACGCCGCTAATCCCGGTCAGGATGAGATAAAAAAAATCGCCTGGCGTCGCATTTTCCCGCATTCCCCATCAAAAACGTTTCATTACGGAACAAAAAATAATAATTAGGTTTCGTAATGAAACTCGTTTGATGGCGATTTTTTTTTCCGCTAACTCAGCCAGAATCACTACATCGCCGGATATCGTCAGGCGGTAACCCCTACCCGATGACCGCCTCCGTCAGCAGAGAGGCCGCATCGAAACCTCCGACGGAGAATAAACAATGAAAAAACTGATTAACCGTGTCGAAGATGTACTGAGTGAACAATTAATGGGCCTGGCTAAAGCCCACCCTGAACTGACGCTGCATCAGGACCCGGTCTACATGACCCGCGCCGACGCGCCGGTAGCCGGAAAAGTGGCGCTGCTCTCCGGCGGCGGCAGCGGGCATGAGCCGATGCACTGCGGTTATATCGGCCAGGGCATGCTCTCCGGGGCCTGTCCGGGTGAGATTTTTACCTCCCCGACGCCGGATAAAATGTTCGAGTGCGCCATGACAATTGACGGCGGCGAAGGCGTACTGCTGATTATCAAAAACTACACCGGCGACATTCTTAATTTCGAAACCGCCACCGAACTGCTGCATGAAAGCGGCGTGAAGGTCACCACCGTAGTGGTCGATGACGACGTAGCGGTAAAAGACAGCCTCTACACCGCCGGGCGTCGCGGGGTTGCCAATACCGTGTTAATTGAGAAGTTAGTTGGCGCGGCCGCTGAACGCGGCGACTCGCTGGAGGCCTGCGCCGAACTGGGACGCAAGCTCAACAATCTCGGTCACTCTATCGGCATTGCGCTCGCCGCCTGTACCGTTCCGGCCGCCGGACAACCTTCATTTGAACTGCAGGATGACGAAATGGAGTTCGGTGTCGGCATTCATGGCGAGCCGGGTATCG
The DNA here is from genome assembly GCF_005860775.1 of Klebsiella indica. GTDB lineage: Bacteria > Pseudomonadota > Gammaproteobacteria > Enterobacterales > Enterobacteriaceae > Klebsiella > Klebsiella indica. Next base: position 84,432 of record NZ_VCHQ01000027.1, on the reverse strand, counting down.
ACCGTCGCCGCTTCACTTCACTCGATCGTACCGTTGACGAGATGTTCGATACTCTGCTGGAAAACGGCGCCTATAGCCGGACGCTGCGCCACTGGGATGGCACAAAAGGGGCGTGGCAGGACGTACAGCAGACGAAACAGGCGCTGCAAAAAGGCGACCGGGTTATCGCCCTGGTCAACAATCTCGGCGCCACGCCGCTGTCGGAGCTTTATGGTGTCTACAACCACCTGACGCAGCGCTGTGAGGAAACCGGCATCGTTATCGAACGCAATCTTATCGGTAGCTACTGTACCTCCCTTGATATGGTGGGCTTTTCCATCACCCTTTTAAAGGCTGATGACGAAACGCTGGCATTATGGGATGCCCCGGTCCACACCCCGGCGCTGAACTGGGGAAAATAAGGAGAACGACATGTCATTAAGCAGAACGCAAATCGTCGACTGGCTCTATCTCTGCGGCGAAATTTTCACCAAAGAGAGCGATTTTTTGACCGGACTGGACAGAGAAATTGGCGATGCCGACCACGGCCTGAATATGCATCGCGGCTTTAGCAAGGTGGTGGAAAAACTGCCATCCATTGCCGATAAAGACATCGGTTTCATCCTTAAAAATACCGGTATGACGTTGCTCTCCAACGTCGGTGGCGCCAGCGGCCCGCTGTTCGGCACCTTCTTTATTCGCGCAGCCCAGGTGACCCAGGCCCATCAGAGCCTGACCCTGGAAGAGCTTTATCAGATGATCCGCGAAGGCGCGGACGGCGTGGTCAATCGCGGCAAAGCGGAGCCGGGCGATAAAACCATGTGCGATGTCTGGCTGCCGGTGGCGGAATCGCTGCGTCAGTCCAGCGAGCAGCACCTGTCGATACAGAGCGCGCTTGACGCCGCATGCGAACGGGCGGAAGCCGCCGTTCACGCCACTATCACCATGCAGGCCCGCAAAGGCCGGGCCAGCTACCTCGGCGAGCGCAGCGTCGGGCATCAGGATCCGGGCGCAACCTCGGTGATGTTTATGGTTCAGATGCTGGCCGCGGCGGCCAAAAAGTAAGGAAAACGCGATGGTAAACCTGGTTATTGTTTCTCATAGTGCCCGGCTGGGCGAGGGTGTCGGGGAACTGGCCCGGCAGATGATAATGAATGATGGCTGCAAGCTGGCGATCGCCGCCGGGATTGACGATCCCGCAAGCCCGATCGGCACCGATCCGATTAAGGTGATGGAAGCCATTGAATCAGTGGCCGATACCGATCATGTACTGGTGATGATGGATATCGGTAGCGCCCTGCTCAGCGCCGAGACCGCGCTGGATCTGCTCGATCCAGCGATTGCCGCGAAGGTTCGCCTTTGCGCCGCGCCATTAGTCGAAGGCACTCTGGCGGCCACGGTCAGCGCCGCCGCCGGAGCCGGTGTCGATAAGGTGATCGAAGACGCCATGAATGCGCTGGAAGCAAAGCGCGTACAGCTGGGAATACCATCGCAACCGCAACACGACTCGGTTGCCGCCGTGCTGGCCGACGATCGTGATGCCCGTTCTGTTTCCGTGGTGATTAAAAACCACAACGGCCTGCACGTTCGTCCGGCCTCGAAGCTGGTCGCCGCGCTGGCCGGGTTCAATGCCGACCTGGTGCTGGAGAAAGGGGGAAAATGCGTCACGCCGGACAGCCTCAACCAAATCGCCCTGCTTCAGGTGCGCTGTAATGACACGTTAAGGCTGCTGGCCCGCGGCCCTGACGCCGACGCCGCGCTGGCGGCATTCCAGGCGCTGGCGGCAGAGAACTTCGGCGAAGCAGTAGACGCGTCCCCTGCGCTTCAACCCGTCACGGCCGCCCGCGTTCAGGGTGAAGTCGTGCGCTGTCCGCAGCCGCAGGCTATCGTCACGCGAGAAAAATGCGCCGATATCGGTCAGCAGCAGCTGCGCCTGAAACGGGCTATCGACCGGACGCTGGAGGACCTTAGCACTCTGGCGACCCAGGCAGAAGAGAAGTACTCTGCCGATATCGCGGCAATCTTCTCCGGGCATCATACCCTGCTCGACGACCCCGATTTATATGAAGCGGCATGTGATATCGTGCGCAGCGAACAGTGCTGCGCGGAATGGGCGTGGCAGCAGGTACTGAGCGATTTAAGCCAGCAATATCGCCATCTCGATGATGCTTATCTACAGGCTCGCTATATTGATATTGAAGATATTTTACAGCGCACGCTGCGCCATCTTGAAGGTGCCAGCGAATCGCTGCCGCGCTTTAACGCGCCGACTATCCTCGTTGCCGAGGATATCTTCCCTTCCACCGTTCTGCAGCTCGACCCGCAGCAGGTTAAAGGCATCTGCCTGCAGGAAGGAAGCGAGCTCTCTCACGGGGCGATCATCGCCCGTCAGGCGGGCATCGTCATGCTTTGCCAGCAACGCGATGCCCTGAAAACGCTACACAATGGCGATACCGTCACCCTTGATATCCCCGACAAATGCATTATTCGCGGGTAGCTTTTACCTCACTTTGCCCCCGGAGGCGGGATCTCCGGGGGAAGCGCGCCGCGTAAATCTGCACTGCTGGCCTTCGCGCTTAGGGGAACAACAGGCGGTTTCGCGACTTATTTGCTGTGCCAGTAGGCCTGAGAACGCACCAGCTGCGGGTCGATCTCTTCACCTTCAAAGCGCGCCAGCAGCGATTTCACCACCGCCCCTTCGCCGGTCACCCAGATAAAGTAATCTTCAGCCGGAACCACCACCTGCGCCAGGCGTTCAGCCACGGCGGACAGGTTATGTCCGACGATCCACTCAATATTAAAGCCACTAAGATCCGCAAAGTAATCTTTATAAGACTCATCGCCAATGCTGACGATCGCCGTCACCAGCGGACGCGTCGGGAGTTGTAGCAACCCCTGCAGACGGCGGCGTAACGCGGGCATGCCAGACTCATCACTCACGTACAACTGCCAGGCGTAATCTTCCGGCACCACTAATGACCCCCGCGGACCGCCGATCACCAGCTTGTCGCCCGCTTTTGCCGCCTGCGCCCAGCGGCTGGCGATCCCGCCATCGTGGATAAAAAAGTCATAGGCCAGTTCGTGACGTTCAGCATCATACAGCGGCGTATAGTCTCGTGCCGCCGGACGCACGCCCGCGCCCCAGTTAATGCCTTCATCCGTGACTTCCGGCGGGGTAAACGCTGTGCCGGCAGCGGGGAAAAAGAGCTTGGTATGATCATCAAACCCCCGGGAAACAAAGCCGTCCAGCGCCTCGCCACCCAGTATGATACGCTGGAAAGCGCTACCGATGCGCTCAACGCGCAGCACGGTTAACTCACGAAAACGCAGCTCGTTACGAACGCGTTGTGGGTATTTAGATTGATTGGTCGTGGTCATCTTCAGTCGCCTTCGTGAACAAAATAGATATATCTAAAAATCTTGCAAATGATAATGATTGCCGTTAAAAAAGAATGCAAGAATTTTCTTGATATAAAAATAACAAAAGGCAAAAAAAGATAATAACCAAAATTAAATTCTTATATATCAAATAAATAAAAAATAAATCTTTTTTCATATTGCGAGAAGATATTTTTTAGATATAAATTAGATATATCTAATATGGAGGAATGGAATATGAGACATCATCACGAAGAAGGGCGTGGACCGTGCGGGCACCGCGGGGAACACGGCGAACATGGCCGCAGAGGCGGCGGACGTCGGCAGCGTTTCTTTGGTCACGGCGAGCTGCGTCTGGTTATTCTGGATATCCTTACCCGTAACGCCAGCCATGGTTACGAATTGATTAAAGAGATTGAAACCCTGACCCAGGGCAACTACAGCCCCAGTCCCGGCGTTATCTATCCGACGCTTGATTTACTCCAGGATCAAGGTCTCATCAGCGTTGCCGACGAGAACGGTCGCAAAAAAATCGCCATTACCGCCGAAGGCAGCCAGCTGCACGCGGAAAACCAGGCGCAACTGGAGCATATTCACACCAGGCTGCAGGCGCGGATGGTGGGTTGTGAACTACGTAAAAATCCACAGATGAAGCGCGCGCTGGAGAATTTTAAGGCGGTACTGGATTTAAAGGTTAACCAGCAGGAAATGACCGAAGCTCAGCTAAAGCAAATCGTCGGCGTGATAGACCGCGCGGCAATGGAGATCTCCCAGCTCGATTAGGCGGTGCCCCGTACCAGTGCGTGGCGCCGCCTAATCCTCTGCCCTGCCGCCGGGCAATCTGCACCGCCGCGAAGCACGCGGCGCTCGCCCTCCGTCATATCGATTCGTGGCTGCAGGAGTAAAGCATGCCAATAAATTCACGATGAGATTAAATTTTGCTCAATCGCAATTTCACGTTGCGTTTATCCCGATTTTCCTCGCCTGTGCCGAAGTGGCGTAATCCCTGCAATACTTAATTCAGTATCGTGTGATACGTCCCGTCAAGGAGCACATTTTGAACAGGTTACCTTCCAGCGCATCGGCTCTGGCCTGTAGCGCGCACGCACTGAATCTCATTGAGAAGCGAACGCTTGATCATGAGGAGATGAAATCACTTAACCAGGAGGTCAGGGAATACTTTAAAGAGCATGTGAATCCAGGATTTTTAGCGTACCGAAAATCGGTCACTGCTGGCGGGGATTACGGGGCCGTAGAGTGGCAAGCGGGAAGTCTGAATACGCTTGTCGACACTCAGGGACAGGAGTTTATCGACTGCCTGGGTGGGTTTGGGATTTTTAATGTAGGGCACCGTAATCCAGTTGTTATTTCCGCCGTCGAGAATCAGCTCGCTAAACAACCTCTTCATAGCCAGGAACTTCTGGACCCGCTGCGGGCCATGCTGGCCAAAACGCTGGCGGCTTTAACGCCCGGCAAACTGAAATACAGCTTCTTTAGCAATAGCGGCACCGAATCGGTCGAAGCGGCGCTGAAGCTGGCGAAAGCCTATCAGGCGCCGCGCGGCAAGTTTACCTTCGTCGCCGCCAGCGGCGCATTTCACGGTAAATCGCTGGGCTCGCTCTCGGCCACCGCTAAATCCACCTTCCGTAAGCCTTTTATGCCGCTTCTGCCGGGATTTCGTCATGTGCCGTTTGGCAATATCAACGCCATGCGCACGCTGCTCAGCGAGTGCCAAAAAACCGGTGATGACGTCGCAGCGGTGATCCTTGAGCCGATTCAGGGTGAAGGCGGCGTTATTCTGCCGCCGCCGGGCTACCTGCCAGCAGTGCGGAAGCTGTGCGACGAGTTTGGCGCGCTGCTGATCCTCGATGAAGTGCAGACCGGGATGGGGCGCACCGGCAAGATGTTTGCCTGCGAGCACGAAAACGTGCAGCCGGATATTTTATGCCTTGCCAAAGCGTTAGGCGGCGGCGTCATGCCGATTGGCGCCACGGTCGCCAGCGAAGAGGTATTTTCGGTGCTGTTCGACAACCCATTCCTGCACACCACGACTTTCGGCGGTAATCCGCTGGCCTGCGCGGCGGCGCTGGCAACCATCAACGTACTGCTGACGCAAAACCTGCCCGCGCAGGCGGAGCAGAAAGGCGATATGCTGCTGGACGGCTTCCGTCAACTGGCCCGCGAATACCCGGATCTGGTCAATGAAGTCCGCGGCAAAGGCATGCTGATAGCGATAGAGTTTGTCGATAACGAAATCGGCTATGACTTCGCCAGCGAGATGTTCCGCCAGCGGGTGCTGGTGGCCGGAACGCTGAACAATGCAAGGACGATTCGTATCGAGCCGCCGCTGACGCTCACTCTTGAACAGTGTGAGCAGGTGTTAAAAGCAACCCGCCTGGCGCTGGCAGCATTACGGGTGAGCGTTGAAGAAATATAACACATTGCCGGATGGCGCTACGCTTATCCGGCCTACAGGAATCCGATCCGTAGGCCGGATAAGACGCGCCAGCGTCGCCATCCGGCAAATTCGTTCTCTGGCCCCGCTCCTTTTTTGAATCCCATCACAATCATCGCATTCCCCTTTTCCCTTTTACGCCGTGACGGCTAAATTAGTAACTCATCCGACCACATAACAATAATTTTACATACTGGACACACTTATGAGCTATCCGTCGCTTTTCGCCCCGCTCGATCTGGGCTTTACACGGCTTAAAAACCGTGTGTTGATGGGCTCGATGCATACGGGCCTGGAGGAGCGCCCGGACGGAGCGGAGAGGCTGGCGGCCTTTTACGCCGAGCGCGCCCGCCACGGGGTGGCGCTGATCGTCACCGGTGGTATTGCGCCTGCGGCTTCCGGCGTCACCATGGCGGGCGGCGCGCTGCTTAACGACGCCAGTCAACTGGCTCACCACCGCCACATTACCGACGCGGTGCATCGGGAAGGCGGCAAAATCGCGCTGCAAATTCTGCACACCGGTCGCTACAGCTACCAGCCAAAACTGGTCGCGCCTTCCGCACGCCAGGCGCCGATCAACCCCTTTACGCCGCATGAGCTGACCCATGACGAGATCTTGCAGCTGATCAAAAATTTCGCCCACTGCGCCCAGCTGGCGCGGGAAGCGGGTTACGACGGCGTCGAGGTGATGGGTTCGGAAGGCTATCTGATCAACGAATTTCTTACCGTGCGCACCAACCAGCGCGACGATGAATGGGGCGGCGATTACGCCAGGCGTATGCGTTTCGCGGTGGACGTGGTACGGGCGGTACGCCAGCGCGTGGGCAGCGATTTTATCATTATCTACCGTCTGTCGATGCTCGACCTGGTGGAAAACGGCGGGACGTTCGACGAAACCGTACAGCTGGCGCAGGCCATTGAAGCGGCTGGCGCGACGCTCATCAACACCGGTATTGGCTGGCACGAAGCGCGTATCCCGACGATCGCCACGCCGGTTCCGCGCGGCGCCTTTAGCTGGGTAACGCGCAAACTGAAAGGCCACGTCACCGTTCCGCTGGTCACGACCAACCGGATCAACGATCCGCAAGTGGCGGACGATATTCTGGCGCGCGGCGATGCGGATATGGTGTCGATGGCGCGCCCGTTCCTGGCGGATGCCGAACTGCTGTCGAAAGCGCAATCAGGGCGGGCGGATGAGATCAACACTTGCATCGGCTGCAATCAGGCCTGCCTGGATCAGATCTTTGCCGGTAACGTCACCTCCTGCCTGGTGAATCCACGCGCCTGTCACGAAACCAAAATGCCGATAGTTCCGGCTGAACATAAGAAAAGCCTGGCAGTTGTCGGCGCAGGCCCGGCGGGTCTCGCATTTGCCATTAACGCGGCGGTGCGCGGGCACGACGTTACGCTGTTTGATGCCCTGGCCGAGATCGGCGGCCAGTTTAATATCGCCAAACAGATCCCCGGCAAAGAAGAATTTTATGAAACGCTGCGCTATTACCGCCGGATGATCGACGTGACCGGCGTGACGCTGAAGCTTAATCAGTTTGTTACCGCAGACGATCTGCAACCGTTTGATGAAGCGATCCTTGCTTGCGGGATCGCGCCGCGTAAACCGTCGATCGAGGGTATCGATCACCCGAAAGTGCTGACCTATCTTGAGGTGCTGCGCGATAAAGCGCCGGTCGGCGAGAAGGTGGCGATTATCGGCTGCGGCGGGATCGGCTTTGATACCGCCATGTACCTCAGCCAGTCCGGCGTCGCGACCAGCCAGAATATCAGCGAATTTTGCCTTGAGTGGGGGATTGATACCAGCCTGCAGAACGCTGGCGGGCTGCGCCCGGAAGGTATGCAATTGGCGAAAAGTCCGCGCCAGATCGTGATGCTCCAGCGCAAGAGCAGCAAGCCCGGTGAGAGGCTGGGGAAAACCACCGGCTGGATCCATCGCACCACTCTGCTGGCTCGCGGGGTTAACATGATCCCTGGCGTCAGCTATCAACGGATCGACGATGAAGGGTTACACATATTGATCAACGGCGAACCGCGGCTTCTGAACGTCGATCATGTCGTGATCTGCGCGGGGCAGGAACCCCGACGCGAACTGGCCGATCCGCTGCGCGCGTCAGGGAAAACGGTACACCTGATTGGCGGCTGCGACGTGGCGATGGAGCTGGATGCCCGGCGGGCAATTGCCCAGGGGACAACATTGGCATTAGCGATTTGATTTCTTGCCCGGTGGCGCTGCGCTTACCGGGCCTACAAAACCGTAGGCCTGTGCAAGCGAAGCGCCGCCAGGCAAAGCGATCTTACCGACGACGCCCCAGCTTCACCGCTTTCAACACCACGAATTTGTTATTGGTGGCGATGGTGGTGCAGTTACCGAAAATCTTCTTCAGCTTGTGGAAATAATCCAGGTGACGGTTCGCCACAATGTACAGCTCGCCGTTGATCTTCAGGCAACGGCGCGCATGGTGGAACATCTCCCAGGCAACGTTATCCGTCAGCGCATGTTTCTGATGGAACGGCGGGTTGCACAGCACGGCGTTAAAGCGGAAAGGCTCCACGCCGGACAAGGCGTTGTTAATCATAAACTCGCAGCGATCCAACGCTTCCGGCATATTGGTTTCCACATTCAAACGGCTGGACGCGACCGCCATCGGCGATTCGTCGACAAACACGACGCTCGCCTGAGGGTTCTTCGCCAGTAGCATCAGGCCAATCACGCCATTGCCGCAGCCGAGATCGACGATCTCCCCTTGCAGATTTTCCGGTAAATGCTGCATAAAGAAGCGCGCGCCGATATCCAGGCCGGTACGTGAGAAAACGTTCGCATGATTGTGGATAGTCCAGTCGGTGCCGTCCAGTTTCCAGCTCAGCGTCTGCGGCGCATCCGACAGTTCAGGCTGACTGAAGGTACAGTTGATCAGGCGCGCCTTTTTCCAGGCCAGCGTCGTGGTCGTGGGGCCGAGCACTTTTTCGAACAGTTCCAGCGTGGAGGTATGAATGTCACGCGCCTTTGCTCCCGCAATAATACGGGTTTGTGGAGTCACAACCTGGCGCAACGCGCGCAACTGTTGTTCCAGCAGCGCCAGCGTTTTCGGCACCTTAATCAACACAACGCCCGGCGCCGGCGGGTACGCGGCGGTACTGTCGAGAAACTTGACGCTGGATTCAGCGATATCGTTGTGGCGTAGATTTTCGCGCGTCGCCAGCTCGCTTAAATACGAGTCGCCGATGCTGTATGGTGTATGTTCAGCCAGCGCGCAGCCTAATGCGCCAAAGGCATCATTCAGGATCAGCAGCGGGCCGCTGATTTCCGTGTCGTCTAACTGTTGCAGCAGATATTCATCCGCCGCTTCCCACGCCTGAAGCGGGTTAACGTCATCCGTTTCCGGGAAACGTTTCAGTGTCAGTGAACGGAAACCGTTGTCTACGTGGCTCATCGGCCCTCCTGAATGGTAAAATTTCGCTGTTATCCCTGAAAGGGTGCGTGAGTATACTCTTTTTTTAGATTTAATTTGGGGCTTTGATGGGTCAACTTACTTATCTCCACGGCTACCCGGAGAATTTACTGTCTCAGGTACGCACGCTTATTGCTGAACAGCGTCTGGGCGCAGTGCTGGAAAAACGCTATCCAGGAACGCATGATTTCACGACCGATAAAGCGCTCTGGCAGTATACCCAGGATCTGAAAAACCAGTTTCTGCGTAACGCCCCGCCGATCAACAAAGTGATGTATGACAACAAGATCCATGTGCTGAACAATGCGCTGGGGCTGCATACCGCTATTTCGCGCGTACAGGGCGGCAAGCTGAAGGCCAAAGCCGAGATCCGCGTCGCCACCGTGTTTCGCAATGCGCCGGAACCTTTTCTGCGAATGATCGTGGTTCACGAACTGGCGCATCTGAAGGAAAAAGAACACAACAAAGCGTTTTATCAGTTGTGCTGTTACATGGAACCGCAATACCACCAGCTTGAGTTTGATACCCGCCTGTGGCTGACGCAGCTTTCGTTAAACCGTTCTGCGCAGTAGCGCACTGGTTTTGTTATGATGGCATGTTACAGTGACGAAAGATCCCTTTTTATGGAGTTCGTCAACGTTTATGATACGTTTCGCAGTTGTTGGCACAAACTGGATCACTAAGCAGTTTGTCGATGCCGCCCATGAAACCGGCAAATATAAACTTACCGCCATTTACTCCCGCAGCCTTGAACAAGCCCAGGCTTTCGCCAACGATTATCCCGTCGAACATCTGTTCACTTCACTGGAAGCGCTGGCGCAAAGCGCCGATGTTGACGCCGTCTATATCGCCAGCCCTAACGCGTTGCACTTCCCGCAAACGCGCCTGTTTCTGAGCCATAAAAAGCATGTGATTTGCGAAAAACCGCTGGCATCAAATCTGCAGGAAGTGGAAGCCGCCATAAAGGTGGCGCGGGAACATAACGTGGTGCTTTTCGAAGCGTTCAAGACCGCCAGCCTGCCAAATTTCCTGCTGCTGAAGCAGTCGCTGGATAAAATCGGTAAGCTGCGCAAAGCCTTTATTAACTACTGCCAGTATTCTTCGCGCTACCAGCGCTATCTGGATGGTGAAAACCCCAATACCTTTAATCCGGCCTTCTCGAATGGCTCGATTATGGATATCGGTTTTTACTGTCTGGCGTCGGCGGTCGCGCTGTGGGGCGAACCGTGCGCAGTCCACGCCAGCGCCAGCCTGCTGGAGAGCGGGGTCGATGGTCAGGGGACCGTCGTGCTGAGCTACGGTGATTTTGATGTCACTCTGCATCATTCGAAAGTGAGTGATTCCGCGATCCCGAGCGAAATTCAGGGCGAATCTGGCGCGTTGGTTATTGAGAAAATATCTGAATGCCAGAAGATCTGCCTGGTGCCGCGCGGCGGCAAAGCCCAGGATCTGAGTCAACCGCAGCATATTAATACAATGCTGTATGAAGCGGAGACATTTGCTGGTCTGGTTGAAAGCAATGCGGTTGTTCATCCGGCTCTGGAAGTTAGCCGTATCACGGCAAAACTGCTGAGCGAGATTCGTCGCCAGACCGGCGTGGTCTTCCCGGCGGATAGCCAGCCGGTGGCGTAAAGGAGTGTAAAGGGACCACCAGACGCCATTGACCCTATTTATAAGTTGTAATAGTTTGTGACACGCAAAGGGGAGTAACTTCCTTGCCGGTCGATCGTCATTACGATGCGTGAAAAACCGCATCCGGTCGCCGGGCAACAAGCTTCTTGTTGTAAGTGAGACCTTGCCGGAAGGCGAGGTCTCTGCATAAAAGCGCAGCGGCTGCCGTCTTCCGACGTCAGCCGTTTTGTTTTTATGTAAGGAATATCGTAATGAATAGTGTCGGCACACCGTTGTTATGGGGCGGATTCGCCGTGGTGGTGGTCATCATGCTGGCTATCGATCTGCTGCTGCAAGGACGGCGCGGCGCGCATAGCATGACCATGAAGCAAGCTGCAGGCTGGTCTGTTCTCTGGGTTACCCTCTCACTGCTGTTTAACGCCGCTTTCTGGTGGTATCTGGTGCAGACCGAAGGTCGCGCTGTAGCCGACCCGCAAGCGCTGGCGTTCCTTACCGGTTATCTCATTGAGAAAGCACTGGCTGTGGATAATGTCTTCGTCTGGCTGATGCTGTTCAGCTACTTTTCCGTCCCGCCTGCGCTACAGCGCCGGGTGCTGGTCTATGGCGTGTTAGGCGCGATCGTGCTGCGTACGATCATGATCTTCACCGGTAGCTGGCTGATCTCCCAGTTCGAATGGCTGCTCTACGTCTTCGGCGCGTTCCTGCTGTTTACCGGCGTGAAAATGGCGCTGGCAAAAGAAGATGAGTCCGGTATCGGCGACAAACCGCTGGTGCGCTGGCTCCGCAATCATCTGCGCATGACGGATAAGATCGAGGGCGAGCGCTTCTTTATCCGCCAGAATAGCGCGCTTTACGCTACGCCGCTGCTGTTGGTGCTGATCCTCGTCGAACTGAGCGATGTTATCTTCGCCGTTGACAGTATTCCGGCCATTTTCGCCGTCACCACCGATCCCTTTATCGTGCTGACCTCAAATCTGTTCGCTATCCTCGGCCTGCGCGCAATGTATTTCCTGCTGGCAGGCGTCGCCGAGCGTTTCTCCATGCTGAAGTATGGCCTGTCGGTCATTCTGGTGTTTATCGGTATCAAGATGTTGATTGTCGATTTCTTCCACATACCAATCGGGTTCTCGCTTGGCATCGTGGGCGGCATTCTGGTATTGACGTTAATTATTAATGCCTGGGTCAATCAGCAACACGACAAGAAAAAACGGCTGCCATAAGTCATAGCTGACCGGGTGAAATCCCCTTTCATCCGGTCAACAACATGCCCTACGCTATATAAGCGTTAACACAATGCTAAAAATATGTTCTTAGCACCAAAAACGATATTTTACCCTTTCCCAATGTCAATCTTTCCGTATACTCAACCAGGCAAACATCTATTTACATCCGGACATAAACGTTACAAATAATACGTAGCCGGAACAGATCGCGACTTCACTGGAAGGAATAAACATGGTAAGCCAATCACCCCGTTCAACCCTGCTGCGCCGCATGGCTCAGGGTAGTCTGGTCAAACAAATTTTAATCGGTCTGGTACTCGGCGTACTGCTGGCGATGGTTTCAAAACCCGCCGCAATCGCCGTGGGACTGTTGGGAACGCTATTCGTCGGCGCGCTGAAAGCGGTCGCGCCGGTGCTGGTTCTGATGCTGGTGATGGCCTCAATCGCTAACCATCAGCAGGGGCAAAAGACCCGTATCCGCCCGATTCTGTTCCTCTACCTGCTGGGTACGTTTAGTGCGGCGTTAACCGCCGTGCTGTTTAGCTTTATCTTCCCCTCAACGCTGCATCTTACCTCGGCGGCAGACAGCATCACGCCACCGTCGGGGATTGTCGAAGTCCTGCGCGGACTATTGATGAGCATGGTTTCCAACCCGATTAACGCTCTGCTGAACGCCAATTATATCGGCATTCTGGTGTGGGCCGTGGGTCTTGGGTTCGCGCTGCGTCACGGAAACGAAACCACCAAAAACCTGATTAACGACGTTTCTCATGCGGTGACTTTTATCGTTAAAGTGGTGATCCGCTTCGCGCCGCTGGGGATCTTTGGTCTGGTCTCCTCAACGCTGGCGACCACCGGTTTTGAAACCCTTTGGAGCTACGCCCATCTGCTTCTGGTGCTGGTGGGCTGTATGCTGCTGGTGGCGCTGGTCATTAACCCGCTGCTGGTGTTCTGGAAAATTCGCCGCAATCCCTATCCGCTGGTGCTGATCTGCCTGCGCGAAAGCGGCGTTTACGCCTTCTTCACCCGCAGCTCCGCCGCTAATATTCCGGTGAATATGGCGCTGAGTGAAAAGCTGAATCTGGATCGCGATACTTACTCGGTGTCTATTCCGCTGGGGGCGACCATCAATATGGCCGGTGCGGCGATCACCATTACGGTACTCACCCTGGCAGCCGTCCATACGCTGAATATCCCGGTTGACCTGCTGACCGCGCTGCTGCTTAGCGTCGTGGCGTCGCTGTGCGCCTGCGGCGCTTCCGGCGTGGCGGGCGGTTCACTGCTGTTAATTCCGCTGGCCTGTAATATGTTTGGCATCCCGAACGATGTTGCCATGCAGGTGGTGGCCGTTGGCTTTATCATCGGCGTCTTGCAGGATTCTTGCGAAACCGCGCTGAACTCTTCTACCGACGTTCTCTTTACTGCGGCAGCCTGTATGGCCGAAGACCAGCAGCTGGCGAAAGAGCCGCTGCGCAGCTAATCCTTCCCCCTCCGCTAATCTGCGGAGGGGTTCTCTTTCTGTATCCTCTTTTCCACTTTAAACGGGTCAATACCACGCTTTTGCATCCGCCGAAAGCGGATAATGTTCAGACCGTTCATCACCAGAAAGCTGCCTTCAATCATCGTGCCGCCAATCGATCCCAGCCAGAAGTTGTGGATCACCCAGCAGGCTGTCGCACACCACATCACGCAGCGAACGGTTAATCCCGTGCAGCGAAATAGCGCCCAGGTGCTGGCCAGGGTGCCAACAATCGGCAGCAGTTCCATGGCATGCTGCAGCTTCGCCAGTCCCAGCACCAGCGTAAGCACAATAAACACGGTCATCACCCAGAGCTTGCGGGTACGCATTGAGATAAGGGTTCGTACGGTATTCAGCTCGGCGCTCATTCCCGCCGGATACGCCCCCATCAAAAAAAAGTGCACGCCAATGGTGGCGCTATAGACGGCAAGCTGCAGCCTGAAGCGGCGCTCGTCCCGGTTGATAAAAGTGGTAATGCCGATCAGAAAGGCGAGAACACCAACGCCCTGGGCAAGCCAATACGCGGTCATGGGGAGTCCTTATAAAACAAAACGGCGCATCATACTCTGAAACGCCGTTTTTGAAACGCCTTCCTTTTATAACTCACCAGATTTCACGCCACAGCAAGGCGGCAAGCTCAGACATCCCCGGTAGCTTACTGAAGTAAGTCACCGGGATGATGTGGTGTGAAAAATGACGGGTAATTAAAGGGTAACGCCGCTTTTGAATATAGCCAGTTCGCGGAAATCATTACGTTCGTTACAGGTCTGCTTGCCGTTAGCAAACGCCACAATGGTATCGACAAACTCTTCCAGTAATTGCGGCATCGCTTTACCGTGAATCAGTTGCCCGGCATCAAAGTCGATCCAGTGTTTTTTCCTGGTCGCCAGCTCGCTGTTGGTGGCAATTTTCACCGTGGGAACAAAACCGCCGTAAGGCGTGCCACGGCCGGTGCTGAACAGCACCATATGGCAGCCCGCCCCGGCCAGCGCACTGGTTGCCACCGCGTCGTTACCCGGAGCACTCAGCAGGTTAAGACCGCGAACTTTCAGGCGCTCGCCGTAACGTAGCACGTCAACTACCTGACTGGATCCCGCTTTCTGCGTACAGCCCAGCGACTTATCTTCCAGCGTGGTAATACCGCCCGCTTTGTTGCCCGGCGATGGATTCTCATAAATCGGCTGGTTGTGGGCGATAAAGTACTGTTTGAAATCATTGACCATCGTTACCAGCTTGCCGAAAGTTTCTTCGTCGCGACAGTGGCTCATCAGCAGTCGCTCAGCACCGAACATTTCCGGTACTTCAGTCAGTACCGTGGTCCCACCGTTGGCAACCAGATAATCCGAGAAGCGGCCCAGCATCGGGTTAGCGGTAATACCGGACAGACCATCAGAACCGCCGCACTCAAGGCCAAATTTCAGTTCGCTTAGTTTTCCCGGTTCACGCCTGTCGTGACGCATTACGTTGTACAACTGGTGGAGATGTTCTATTCCCGCTTCCACTTCGTCATCCTGGTGCTGGCAGACCATAAAATGGACGCGCTCAGGATCGATGTCGCCGAGCGTTTCTCGGAAAGCATCAACCTGATTGTTCTCGCAACCCAGGCCAATCACCAGCACGGCCCCGGCATTCGGGTGACGCACCATATTTTGCAACATGGTTCGGGTGTTGATGTGATCGTCGCCCAACTGTGAACAGCCGTAGGTATGGCTGAAAAGAAAGACGCCGTCGGTGCCTTCAGCCTGATTCGTTTCCTGCAAAAAACGGTTCTGGATCTGGCGCGCAATACCATTGACGCAGCCGACGGTCGGCAGGATCCACAGCTCATTACGCACTCCGACTTCACCGTTAGCGCGACGATAAATTTGCACCGCGCGATCCGCAGGCTGCGCCGCTGGCGCAATCAGATCCGGTTGATAACTATACGCGTCAAGATCGCTTAAGTTAGTGCGCGTATTGTGGAAGTGGATATGTTCCCCCGGCACAATATCCGCCAGCGCATGTCCTATCGGCAGACCATATTTAATGACGTTATTTCCCTTCGCAATGCCGTGTAGCGCAAACTTATGCCCGCGCGCAACATCCTGCATCAACGTGACCGTATCGCCGTCAATGGTGACTACCGTGCCTGCCGCCATATCCGCCAGCGCTACCGCGACGTTATCTTGCGAATGGATTTTAATGTATTGCATATCAACCGACCTCTGGCCTTAGTTCAATTCAATAGCGAAGTAGTCACGCGCATTGTTAAAGCAAATGTTTTTCACCATCTCGCCCAACAGTTGAATATCCTCAGGGGCTTCACCCGCGTTCACCCAACGGCCAATCATCTGGCACAGGATGCGACGGAAGTATTCATGGCGAGTATAGGAGAGGAAGCTACGGCTATCGGTCAGCATACCGATAAAACGGCTCAGCAGACCAAGCTGCGCCAGTTGGGTCATCTGACGTTCCATGCCGTCTTTCTGATCGTTGAACCACCAGCCGGAACCAAACTGCATCTTGCCCGGCATACCTTCGCCCTGGAAGTTGCCAGTCATGGTGCCCAACACTTCGTTGTCGCGCGGATTCAGGCAGTAGAGGATGGTTTTCGGCAGCAGGTTTTCTTCGTTCTGTTTACTGAGCAGTTTGGATAACTCTTCCGCCATCGGGCGGTCGTTGATGGAGTCAAAACCAACATCCGGCCCTAACAGTTTGAACTGACGCAGGTTGTTGTTGCGCAGCGCGCCAATATGATACTGCTGCACCCAGCCGCGACGAGCGTATTCCGCGCCGAGGAAAACCAGAACGGCGGTTTTGAACTGAGCCACTTCATGCTCGCTCAGGGTTTCTCCCCTCAGGCGACGTGCCAGAATGCTATCCAGCTGGCTTTCGTTGGCTTCAGCAAACAGCACCACATCCAGCGCATGGTCAGAAACTTTGCACCCGTGAGCGGCGAAATGATCCAGACGTTTAGTCAACGCGGTTTGCAGGTCGGCAAAGCGGCGAATGTCGGTATCCGACACGGCGCCCAGTTTCGCCATGTAGTCGTTGAACGTCGCCTGTTCAATGTTGAAGGCTTTGTCCGGACGCCAGCTCGGCAGCACTTTCACCGGGAAGTCGCGCTCTTTGGCAATAGCAGCGTGATACGCCAGTGAATCGATCGGATCGTCAGTAGTGCCGACCATTTTCACGTTCATCTGCTGCATGATGCCACGGGCGGAAAAGCGATCCTGCGCCAGCAGCTCGTTGCACTGCGCCCAAATTTCATCGGCGGTTGCCGGAGAAAGGAGTTTACCTGTAATACCAAAAGGACGGCGTAATTCAAGATGCGTCCAGTGGTATAACGGGTTGCCAATAGTATGTGGTACGGTGGCCGCCCAGGCGTCAAATTTCTCGCGGTCAGAGGCATCACCCGTACATAAACGCTCGGCCACGCCGTTAGTTCGCATAGCGCGCCATTTATAATGATCGCCTTTCAGCCAGATATCATACAGATTTTTGAAGCGGTAATTGTCAGCAATCTGCTGTGGCGGCAGGTGGCAGTGATAGTCGAAAATCGGCTGATCTTTAGCGTAATCGTGGTACAGACGGCGGGAAAACTCGGTATCAAGCAGAAAATCCTCGGTCATAAACGGTGTCATTTTCGTGTCCTCTTCACCCTTCAGCGGGAGCCCATCAGATGATTGACTGTCATGCCGATAAAGTTATCACACCAATTCGCGCAAGCCGAAGTATTTTTCGTGAGTTAGATCAATAAACGTCGACAAAAAAACCGCCGCTATTAATGTAAACGCCCCTCCAGCGCGCGCCAAATCTGGGCTTCATCGCAGAAAATCATATCCACACAAACTTTCCTCCTTTTGTGACATCACTCAACTTTTAAAGTTGTATGACAAGTTATCTTGCTCCCGTCGAAACTTATATACCAATGGAATGCATTACCGATGAATTATCACGTCGGATTAACCGGTATGGACACCGAATCAGACACAACAGTTGATGGCAAGGTTCGGACCATATGAGGTTTCCTCTCCTGAACCCTCCGTTTCACCTTCTGCGCTTCAATGACAGAGCCGGAAGATAGCCGCATATGCTGCGGATATATAATAAAACGATGAGGTTTTACATGCGTAAAATTAAAGGGTTACGTTGGTATATGATCGGACTGGTGACGCTAGGCACTGTTCTGGGGTACCTGACGCGTAACACGGTGGCGGCAGCCGCACCAACGATAATGGAAGAGTTGCATATCTCCACACAACAATATTCCTATATCATCGCAGCCTATTCCGCTGCTTACACCGTTATGCAACCTGTTGCCGGTTATATCCTTGATATTCTGGGCACCAAAGTCGGTTATGCCTTCTTTGCTGTCACATGGGCGCTCTTCTGTGGTTCTACGGCGCTGGCGGGAAGCTGGGGGGGCCTTGCGCTGGCCCGCGGTGCGGTCGGCGCCGCTGAAGCCGCGATGATCCCCGCCGGTTTGAAGGCCAGTTCTGAATGGTTCCCGGCAAAAGAACGTTCTATTGCCGTTGGCTACTTCAACGTGGGCTCCTCTATTGGCGCGATGATTGCTCCCCCGCTGGTGGTATGGGCTATCGTGATGCACAGCTGGCAAATGGCGTTTATCATTTCCGGCGTTCTGAGCTTCATCTGGGCAATGGCGTGGTTAATTTTCTACAAACACCCGCGCGATCAGAAAAAATTAACAGAAGAAGAACGCGACTACATTATTAGTGGCCAGGAATCTCAGCACCAGACCAACAACGGCAAGAAAATGTCGCCGTGGCAAATTCTGCGTAACCGCCAGTTCTGGGGTATTGCTTTGCCGCGTTTTCTTGCGGAACCCGCATGGGGAACGTTCAACGCCTGGATCCCGCTGTTCATGTTTAAAGTCTACGGCTTTAACCTGAAAGAGATTGCCATGTTCGCCTGGATGCCAATGCTGTTCGCGGATCTCGGTTGTATCGTCGGTGGTTATCTGCCGCCGCTGTTCCAGCGCTGGTTTGGCGTGAATCTGATTGTTTCCCGCAAAATGGTGGTGACCATGGGTGCGCTGCTAATGATCGGCCCAGGGACGATTGGTTTATTTACAAGCCCGTACGTAGCTATCGCTCTGCTGTGCGTCGGGGGCTTCGCTCACCAGGCGCTGTCCGGCGCGCTGATCACCCTCTCTTCCGACGTATTTGGTCGTAACGAAGTGGCAACGGCAAACGGGATGACCGGGATGGCTGCATGGCTGGCAAGCACCCTCTTTGCTCTGGTGGTCGGTGCGCTGGCGGATACCATCGGCTTCAGCCCGCTGTTCGCCGTGCTGGCGGTATTCGATCTGCTGGGCGCCGTGGTGATCTGGACGGTGCTGAAAAATAAATCGGCGGATGATAACGCTACGCCGGTAAACGCCACCAACCCGGCAACACAAAGCTAGCCGTCTCGGCTCATTGTCATACGAAAGCCGCCCTGGTTAAGGCGGCTTTTTCGTCTCTTCTTGTGGTGGCTGGCGTGTAAAAGTGGTATAACAAATCCAATATTGTCGCCATTTCCCGGGAGCGAATATGGAATTCACTGAATCACGTCGTTTGTATCAGCAGCTTGCCGCGGAGCTGAAGACGCGTATTGAGCAAGGTGTTTACCTTGTGGGCGATAAACTCCCCGCTGAGCGGTTTATTGCTGACGAAAAAAGCGTGAGTCGCACCGTCGTTCGCGAAGCGATCATTATGCTGGAAGTCGAAGGCTACGTTGAAGTTCGCAAAGGCTCTGGCATCCACGTTATTTCCAACCATCCGAAGCATCAGCAAATTCCCGATGAATCCCTGGAATTCGCCAGCTACGGTCCCTTCGAGCTATTGCAGGCCCGCCAGTTGATAGAAAGCAATATTGCCGAATTCGCAGCGACGCAGGTGACCAAGCAGGACATTATGAAGCTGATGGAAATCCAGGAAAATGCGCGCAAAGAGAAATGCTTCCGCGATTCGGAATGGGATCTGCAGTTTCACGTACAGGTCGCGCTGGCGACGCAAAACAGCGCGTTAGCCGCCATCGTTGAAAAAATGTGGACCCAACGGGTGCATAATCCGTACTGGAAAAAGTTGCATGATCATATCGATCTGCGCACCGTTGATAACTGGTGCGACGATCATGACCAAATTCTTAAGGCGCTGATTCGTAAAGATCCGCATGCGGCAAAACTGGCCATGTGGCAGCATCTGGAAAACACTAAACAGATGTTGTTCAACGAAACCAGCGATGATTTTGAATTCAATGCCGATCGCTATCTGTTTGCCGAAAATCCGGTCGTTCATCTCGATACCGCCGCCAACGGCACAAAATAGACCGTTTTCTTCTCCCCGGGCAGTAACGCCGCCGCTGCCCGCCCCCCGCAGGGTAAGCAAAGCATATATAATGTCAGCCTGTGTAAATACACTCGCCTCCCTTCTCCACAATCAGCACAATCAGAATGCAACAAACTGCAATTTCTATGACGTAAAGACGGTGGGTTTGTTACAATTAGATGCACTTTGTCGTTCTGAGAGTTTGCTTTGGCTTGCTCCACTTTTAAACAGGGATCCGTTCAGAGCGCAGTAGCGGCCATAATCCAATAAAAAACAATGTCGCCATCTAAACACCGCGTTCAGACGTGCCGTTAACCGATGTACCAGGAACCATGAATGGAACTATTAACCCAATTATTGAATGCGTTATGGGCTCAGGATTACGAAACGCTTGCGAATCCATCCATGATTGGCATGCTGTATTTTGTCTTATTTATGATTTTGTTCCTTGAGAACGGTTTGTTGCCCGCCGCTTTTTTGCCCGGTGACAGCCTGTTAGTGCTGGTTGGCGTCCTGATCGCGAAAGGCGCGATGGGTTTTCCTGAAACGTTATTATTACTCACCGCGGCGGCCAGTCTCGGCTGCTGGCTAAGTTATATTCAGGGCCGTTGGCTCGGCAATACGCGCATCGTACAAAACTGGCTTTCTCATCTTCCGTCACATTACCACCAGCGCGCCCACCATCTGTTTCATAAACACGGGCTTTCCGCGCTGCTGATTGGTCGCTTTATTGCTTTCGTCCGTACGCTGCTGCCGACCATCGCCGGGCTTTCTGGTCTGAGCAGCGCCCGTTTCCAGTTTTTTAACTGGATGAGCGCGCTGTTGTGGGTGCTGATTCTTAGCTCTCTGGGCTACCTGCTGGGAAAAACGCCCGTATTCCTGAAATATGAAGATCAGCTGATGTCCTGCCTGATGCTGCTGCCTGTCGCGCTGCTGGTATTTGGCCTGATAGGCTCGCTGATTGTCCTGTGGAAGAAAAAATACAGAAGCCGGAGCTAACAATGGCGATAACACGATCCTCTCTGCGTCAGACAGGCTGGGTGCTGGGCGGCTCGCTACTCCTGTGCGGTTTATTCTGGCTCTGGATCGCCATGCAACAGCAGGAATCCACTCTGGCTATCCGCCCCATCAATCACGGTGTCAGCATGCCGGACGGCTTTTCCGTCTGGCACCATCTCGACGCCAACGGCATCCGCTTTAAAAGCATTACCCCGCAGAAAGATGGTCTGATCATCAAATTTGATTCCAGCGCTCAGGGCGCGGCGGCAAAAGAAGTGCTGGGCCGCGCCCTGCCGCACGGCTATGTTATCGCTTTACAGGAAGACGATAACTCACCGATCGCGTGGATTGCCCGTCTGCGCGACACCCCGCACAGGTTCGGGTAATCAACGAAAATTCCGAATATTTTCACCCTGTTTGGTGATTTCCCGGTTTACTTACTATGCTTACGTTACGGGAGTCATCGGGCTCTCATTTATCAACTGGATCGGGTATATCCTCAGGTATGCCCTCACACAATGGAAGGTAATATCCATGAAACACCGCGTCGCGTTGATTCTGGTTCTGACGTCACTGAGTGCCAGCGCCTTTGCCATCTCCCCTTGTCAGGAAAAAGAGCAGGATATCCAGCGGGAGATTAGCTACGCAGAAAAACATCATAATCAGAACCGTATTGATGGCCTGAAACGGGCGCTTAGCGAAGTCAGGGCAAACTGTAGCGACAGCAAGCTCAAAGCTGAACATCAACGCAAAATTGCCAAACAACAAGCGGAGATAGCCGAACGGCAGAACGATCTGCGCGAAGCCAAACAGAAAGGCGATGCTGACAAAATCAACAAGCGCCAACGTAAACTTGATGAAGCTCAGCGTGAATTGAAAACGCTGCAATCTCGTGAGTATTAATCTATCGCGCAACCCCATATGGACCACTTTAACAGGAGATAAACATGGCTAAAGATAACGTTGCAGAAGACCTGCGTGCGGAACTGAAGACGCTGGCGGATACCCTGGAAGAAGTGCTGAACTCCTCCGCGGATAAGTCGAAGGAAGAGATTGGTAAATTGCGCAGTAAAGCCGAAAGCGTGCTGAAAGAAAGCCGCGTTCGCATGGGCGAAACCGGCGACGCCATCGTAAAACAAACGCGCGAAACCGCCGCCCGCGCGGATGAATACGTTCGTGAAAACCCGTGGACCGGCGTGGGAATTGGCGCAGCCGTCGGGCTGGTGCTGGGTGTTCTGTTGACGCGCCGCTAATTATGGCGAATTCTCAACACACGCAAGGGCCGGGGCAAAGCATTTTCGGCATCGGGCAACGGATCGTTACGCTGTTGGTTGAAATGGTGGAAACGCGCCTTCGCCTGGTGGTCGTGGAGCTGGAAGAGGAAAAAGCCAATCTCTTTCAGCTGTTTCTGATGCTCGGGCTGACCCTGCTGTTTGCCGCGTTCGGCCTGATGAGCCTGTTAGTCCTTATTATCTGGGCTGTCGATGCCCAGTATCGGCTGAACGTGATGATCGCCACCACCGTGACGCTGTTGCTGGCGGCGATTATCGGCGGCATCTGGACGTTACGTAAGGCCCGACGTTCAACATTTCTGCGTCTTACGCGTCAGGAACTGGCTAACGACCGGGCGTTGCTGGAGGACGATAAGTCATGAGCCGCGGCCAACAGGAACGTGAAAGGCAAAAAGCGCGCCTGCTGCGCGAAATCCAACAGCAGCGGCTGGATCTCAACGCCAGCCGCCGGCGCTGGCTGGAAGCGACCGCGCCGATAGACCGCGGCTGGCATACTTTGCTTAACCTGCGTTCATGGGCAATGGTCGGCAGCGGCCTCTTCGCCGTATGGTCAGTGCGTCATCCACGTTTTTTGCTGCGCTGGGCGAAACGCGGCGTGGGTCTCTGGAGCACCTGGCGCATGGCCCGACGGCTGCTGCCTCAGCGCTCATCTCACTGAGGCCGAATTGCGTGGGCAGGTGCACCTTCCGGGTATGACCGACCTGTCTGCCTTGTCTGGGCCTGCAGGCAATCGCGGATTGCGCAGGCCAGCTCTTCTGTTAGTCTCAGGCATATCAGAACCACATCTCAGTTAACCTTCTCACGACCACCGCTATACAACCTGCTATATCGGTTCAGTCATTCATTATCTTTTTCAATTGTTACTCAGAATCTTTGAAAAAGATCTACAGTTTTCCTTGCTAACAATTCCCTCTCAGCCTCGCTAATATTCTCTCCATCGACAGCAACCCCGCGTCATACGCTGGATTGCGCTAAAAACAAAATCGCCGCCCTTTGGGTTTTCTGGAGTAGAAAATGAAAAAATTAGAAGATGTTGGTGTACTGGTAGCGCGCATTCTGATGCCCATTCTGTTTATCACCGCAGGTTGGGGAAAAATCACCGGTTATGCGGGTACTCAACAATATATGGAAGCCATGGGCGTGCCCGGATTCATGTTGCCACTGGTTATTCTGCTTGAGCTTGGCGGTGGTCTGGCTATTCTGTTCGGTTTCCTGACCCGTACTACCGCGCTGTTCACCGCGGGCTTCTCTCTGCTGGCCGCATTCCTGTTCCACAGCAACTTTGCTGAAGGCATGAACTCGCTGATGTTCATGAAAAACCTGACCATCGCAGGCGGCTACCTGCTGCTGGCTATCACCGGCCCGGGCGCATTTAGTCTCGACCGGGTGCTGAATAAAAAGTGGTAAGCTCACTATACTGATACAAAAGCGAGGGGAGATCTCCTCGCTTTTACTATCTGAAGGAGGAGATGATGGGACAATTAATTGACGGCGTCTGGCACGATACCTGGTATGACACCCAATCCACCGGAGGGCGTTTTAAACGTTCTGTTTCCGCGTTTCGCCACTGGATAACCGCCGATGGTACGCCAGGCCCGGGCGGCGAGGGAGGATTCGCAGCAGAAAAAGACCGCTATCATCTGTACGTTTCTCTTGCCTGTCCCTGGGCCCATCGCACTTTAATTTTTCGCAAGATAAAGGGACTGGAACCTTTTATTCCCGTTTCAGTGGTCAATCCCTTAATGTTCGAAAACGGCTGGACCTTTGACGACAGTTTCCCGGCCGCCACGGGCGACACGCTCTATCAGCACGAGTTTCTTTATCAACTGTATCTGCATGCCGATCCGCACTACAGCGGACGCGTCACGGTGCCGGTATTATGGGATAAAAAACAGCAAACCATCGTCAGTAATGAGTCGGCGGAAATCATCCGCATGTTTAATACCGCCTTCGACGCACTGGGCGCCAGGGCCGGCGATTACTACCCGCCAGAACTGCGTGAACAAATTGATGAACTGAATGGCTGGATTTACAACAATGTCAACAACGGCGTCTATAAAGCCGGATTCGCCACCAGCCAGCAGGCCTATGATGAGGCGGTCGAGGCGGTATTTAGCGCCCTGGAACGCCTGGAACAAATCCTGGGTCAACATCGCTTCCTGACCGGTAATCAATTGACGGAAGCGGATATTCGCCTGTGGACCACGCTGGTTCGTTTCGATCCTGTATATGTGACCCACTTTAAATGCGACAAGCGCCGCATCAGCGATTATCTCAACCTTTATGGCTTCCTGCGCGATATCTACCAGATACCGGGCATCGCTGAAACAGTGAACTTTGCCCATATCCGCAACCACTACTACCGTAGCCATAAGACCATTAATCCAACCGGAATTATCTCCGTCGGCCCACATCAGGATCTTAACGAACCGCACGGCCGCGATCTTCGCTTTCGCTAAGAGATTGGGTGCCGTTTCAGGCACCCAACAATTCACATCATAAATATTTACCTGTATTTCATTCACGTCTATTCTTATTAAGATCGCTTTAAAAACAAGTGATTGATGATTAATTGAGGCATAAAAATGGACTGGTACCTTAAAGTCATAAAAAATTATATTGGATTTAGCGGCCGCGCCCGACGCAAAGAGTACTGGATGTTTATTCTGATCAACATCATCCTGACCGTCGTACTCAGCATGATTGATAAAATGCTCGGCTGGCAGCGTGCGGGCGATGAAGGCATTCTGACGACCATTTATGGCGTGCTGGTATTTTTACCCTGGTGGGCAGTACAGTTTCGTCGTCTGCATGACACCGACCGATCGGCATGGTGGCTGTTATTGCTGCTGATACCCGTGATCGGCTGGCTGGTGATCATTATTTTCAATTGTCAGAACGGCACTCCCGGCAATAACCGTTTTGGGCCGGATCCAAAACTGATCTCTGACTAAACAATGTGCCCCTCGTCAAAAAGGGACACATTGTGTTTTATCTACCCATAAACAGCTTCGGGATCTCCCGCAGGCACCATGACTTCGCTTCACCCATGCTGTCGCGACGCCAGGCCATAATAATATCGATCTCGTTGCTGTATTCCGGGCTGACCACCCGTAAGCGTCCTTCGGCAATATCCTGCTCAACCAGCGGATACGGCATCGTGGCGACGCCTAAACCTGCCAGCAGCGCCTGGCGTTTATCTTCAATCGTACTTACCGTTAGTCGCGGCTGTTTGTCGAGCAGTTGCACCGTCAGCACCGGGCGTTCACGGGCGGTATCGGCCACCGCGATGCCGCGATACTTCACGCGGGTCACTTCAGAAAGCGGCTCCGGCTCATGGTGAATCGGATGATCTGGCGCGGCGACATAGACGTTCATCACCGAATAGAGTTTGCGGGAGTTGATTTCCGACGATGAGCGAAAATGCATATCCGGGGCGACGACAATATCCGCCCGCCCCTGTTCAAGACGCTCCCAGGCACCGGCCAGCACTTCGGTAATAATCGATAACTGAGTGTTGGATTTGGTCGCCAGCTTTTCAATTAGCGGAAACAGGTCGGTGGTGGGCACCAGCGCTTCAGTAACAATGGTCAGATGCGTTTCCCAACCGCGCGACAACGCCTCAGCGTCAGTCGTCAGCTTATCTGCCGCTTCAAGCAAAATACGCCCGCGCTCCAGCAGCATTCGGCCAACGTTGGTGAACTTTGTTCGATGGCCTGAGCGGTCGAATAATACGACATCAAGTTCCTCTTCCAGCTTTTGCATGGTATAGCTCAGCGCTGAGGGCACACGACCAAGCTCATCGGCCGCCGCAGCAAAACTTCCGCGGCGATCAATCGCATCCATTACGCGTAACGCCTCCAGCGTTAATGCTCTCTCTTTCGCCATCACAGTCTCATTCAGGAAATTTGAACATACCGGGCAGAATATCTGGCTAACAATACAGCGTCCATACCTTTACCATTGATTTAGTGTAAAGAGAGGTCAAGAAAATGATTACAACCCGAACAGCCAAACAGTGCGGTCAAGCAGACTTCGGCTGGCTGCAGGCCCGCTATACCTTTTCCTTTGGCCACTACTTCGACCCCAAATTGTTAGGTTACGCATCGTTACGCGTGCTTAACCAGGAAGTCCTGGCCCCCGGTGCCTCATTCCAGCCGCGCACCTACCCGAAAGTCGATATTCTGAACCTGATTCTGGAAGGTGAAGCAGAGTATCGCGACAGCGACGGCAACCATATCCAGGCAAAAGCCGGCGAGGCGCTACTACTCTCGACGCAAGCCGGTGTCAGCTATAGCGAACACAACCTGAGCAAAGAGACGTCACTGACGCGAATGCAGCTGTGGCTGGACGCCTGTCCGCAGCACGAGAATCCGCTGGTGCAAAAAGTCGCTATCGCCGCCGGAACGCGGCAGCTGCTGGCTTCGCCAGACGGTAGCCAGAATAGTCTCCAGTTGCGCCAGCAGGTATGGATTCACCATATCAACCTGACGAAAGGTGAACAGCTCAATGTACAGCTTCACGGCCCGCGAGCCTACCTGCAGTCGATTCACGGGACGGTACACGCGCTTGCGCATGAAGAAGAGAAACAGTCCCTGACCTGCGGTGATGGTGCATTTATTCGTGATGAAGCTAACATTACCCTTGTCGCCGATACCCCGCTGCGCGCTTTGCTGATAGATTTACCCGTATAATAACGGCAGCAAGGGAGTTTGCCTGTGAGCAAGAAGAAAGCGAAAAAAACGGTGATACCGGTGCAACAACCTCAACCGGAAGACAAGATCGCAGTCAATTTTGGTTATGAAGAGATGTTAAGTGAACTGGAAGCGATCGTTGCGGAAGCTGAGATCCGGCTCCAGGATGAAGAAAGCGTAGCCTGATCCCCACCATGGCCCCTTCCGGGGCCGATGGTCAACTCACTGAATTCCTGGAATGAAATCTTTATCCCCTAAATAATTCACGTTGCAGGGCAATAATGGCAAGTGAACTCGCCCTGATGAACCAGGAGCTTAACTGAATTGCCTCATTTGATGGGCTTTTTCGCAGATCATGCGGTGCGACCAGCCTCATACCCATATTCCCCCTCCCACAACCCGCACATTCCCACGATTTCTGAACAGCGCTTATCATGCCGCCCCGGAAATCAGCAACTCTCATGGATTGATCAAGCCAACTGTAGTATCGGTATGTACCCTGCACCCCACGGATATCACGATGTTCGTCTTTTCCCTGGCGCCTTACGCGCCGAATAAAGCGTGAGATTGTCTATCGATTAACCACTTGATTGATCGTTTTTTACGATCAATAATTAATTTTCAATTAAATTAATCGATCGGTCTAATGTGGCATTCAGGCGTCAGTCCGGGAGCTGAAAAATTAAAGTGGGCAGCCATTCATGTTTAAAATCATGTTATTGATGCTTCTTACATGCGGAATCCCTGCCTGTGCTGATGCGACAGAGAACATTAGCCCGGAAAAGGTACAGTCTGAGATTCGCTACGTTGGTTACGAATGCGACAAAGTAGACGATATCAGGCCCTCTTTCTCTGGCAATGAGATTACCGTAACTTGCGACAAAGTATATAAATTCCTTATCAGATATGAACGAGGCGGCGCCACAGTTGATGTCATCAGCTGAAATTCCCCGCCCCGGTGCTGAGGAATCCCCAGTAATGTGCGGGTGAAAAAAGACAGGCATAGAGTTTTGTGATCTACTGATTGTGCAACCAATTCAATGAGATCACCTCTATGCCTGCTTATCGAGTATGTCAGAATTTCTTCCAGGATGCCTTAGCTCCGTTTCACAAATACCGGCAAAATGCCCTGCTGGATGCCACTGTTGCACTCATTAATGGCGCATCGCTGACGCTGACGCTGACGCTGACGCTGACGCTGACGCTGACCAGTATTGGTCGTTATTTACCCGGACCTGCTCAGGTTAAAAATAAAATCAAACGCGTTGATCGTCTGCTCGGCAATGAATCACTTCATCGTGATATTCCTTTGATTTTCAATAATATTATTTCGATGCTGACGCGCCAGTTATCCTTGTGCGTCATTGCTGTTGACTGGAGTGGCTACCCGTCTCAGGAATATCATGTCCTCCGCGCCAGCCTGATTTGCGACGGGCGTTCGCTCCCGTTATTGAGCTGGATCGTTCCCTCAGAAAAACAGCAGAACGCAAAGATCCAAAAAGCGTTCCTTGATGCGCTTGCCGGAGCGGTAAACCCGAAGTCCAGGGTACTTATCGTCACTGATGCTGGCTTCCAGAATGCAT
Source organism: Klebsiella indica (assembly GCF_005860775.1). Classification (GTDB taxonomy): domain Bacteria; phylum Pseudomonadota; class Gammaproteobacteria; order Enterobacterales; family Enterobacteriaceae; genus Klebsiella; species Klebsiella indica. The sequence continues at coordinate 55,903 of NZ_VCHQ01000027.1, read as the reverse complement.
GGTTCAATCATATAAAATCGCTGGGCTGGGATTTCATTGGTCGTATCCGGGGTAAGGTAAAGTTCAGGTTACAAAAAACAGGTGGATGCTGGCACGATGTCTCTGATATCAAAGCTGAAAAACATTCACAAATTAAGGCAGGCATACGACCGGTACATCTCGGGTCTGGAACTCTGGGACGGGCAGAATATGCACGCTGTGACGGACACTTTTATCTTCACAAAAAACAAACTCGTGGGCGTAAGCACAAACATTCCCGGTGTCGAATTCATCGTAAATCGCAGGTCCGGGATGCCCGCAAAGCGGCAAAAGAACCCTGGCTTATATTCAGTAGCACAGGTGACTTTAAGCCACGGGAAATCATGAAGTTATACAGTCGCCGTATGCAGATAGAGCAAAACTTCCGGGATGAGAAAAGTGAGCGTTTTGGGTTCGGTTTGCGTGCCAGTTACAGTCGTTCAGCAGGACGTCTTCTTGCGCTGAGTCTGCTGGCAACACTGAGTATAATAGTCCTGTGGCTTATTGGTTATCATGCTGAAAATAAAGGATTACATCTGAGATACCAGGCCAACAGTATTAAATCGCGGCGGGTTATCTCATATTTGACATTAGCGGAGAATGTCCTGCGACACTCCCCGCTAATTTTAAGACGAATGGTGCTGAGCACCCTTCTTAATCATCTCGCCAAAACCTACCGAAGTATGGTGTTGGTTTATTAGCGCTGAGTTTGTGGGGATCCCTCAGCGCCCCGGTGGGGCTTCTCCCACGACGCTGTAAACTAACTGGCGGGAAATATCCAGCCGGTGATTGGGCGGCTATTACCGGGCTGTGGGGCCAGAAAAGTACCTGTCCACGGCATGATTTGCCCCGTCCTCTTCAAAATATTCTGTCGTATGTCGCTGGCACTGTTTCTTTAAAATGCCTGACACCTTAAGAAAGCGCCATTATCTGCTCACAGCACTTTTTTATACAACGGTTGGTTATCCAGAGAATTATTCGGCGTATTTTCCACGCGTTCTGGCAACGTCGGAGATGCGCGGCGAAGCGCGAGATAAAATAATCGCAAGACAGCGACGGGGCGATCGGCAAAACGAAAACCGACACAATCAATGTCGTCACGGCTGAGTATAGGGGGTGGCAAGGTACTGGTAGCCTCCACGATAAGGACAGTATCGCAGGCATCGGTTTTGGCTTCGCTGGCGTGTAAGTCTGCAATGCGGCACATTGCCAGTCAGGGGATGTATCCGACAATGACACCTTCTGAACGGGTAACGGGGAACCTGCTTTGGCCTTGAAGAAATCCCGGCGACAGGAAATTAAAAGCACTTAAAATTTTTTGTACTGCCAGTTAATTAAAAATGACCAGTAAAGCCTGCCGGATTAGCAGCCCTTTGGCAATATGAGAAAACTATCAGTGCACGTCATCTTTTTCAGCCTATTTCAGAAGCTGAATCAGCAGTTCACTCAGCTTCTGAGCATCATTGTTTAATATCTACCGTATCAGATTTATTAAATCTTACCAACGCGCAGTCAGGGTAATGCATTTATTCGATAAATGCTGAGCTATCTGCCATATCGGTTTTTATCTACGGCCTCTGGTGCAGAGAAGAATAAACATCGCATGGTCATAATTTTCCGACGTGGAAATAAGGTACGTATCTCCAGGCATAAGAATGCAGCACAACCGTAAACGCTGACATTTAGAGATGTAAAGAATTCCCGCAATCAATATCCTGCTAATTCGAATTAGTTTATGATTAAACAATTGTGTTTTTTATGGAAAGTGAGGTTATGGCTAAAACCGTTGAGCAAGTCGCCAAAGCGCTGGATATCTCAGTGACCACGGTGCGCCTGGTTCTGGGAGGCAATGCTGAGCGCTATCGCATCAGCGCCAAAACGCAAAAACGCATCAATGATTATATCGCTGAAAATGGACTAGTTGTTAACCATACTGCCCGCAGTTTGAAGCTGAATAAAACTGAAACGTTAGGGCTGGTGATCCCACGCTTATCGAACCTGTTTTTCTCCACCCTTGCGGAAAAACTGGAGTCTCGCTGTCGTCAGGCAGGTTATCAACTGATGATTGCCTGTACCTATAGCGATAGCGAGCATGAGAACAGCTTAGTCGAGGGATTGCTGGCACGCAATGTCGACGGAATGTTCGTGGTGCCTTCGACGCGGGAAACCCAACAACACCATCAAAAGGTCGCGCGCAAGCGGCCACTGGTGATCCTTGACCGCGACTTCGGTGAAAACGATACGTCACTGGTCGTGAGCGACAACTACAATGGCAGCAAAAAGCTGGTGCAGGCCATGACGCAGGCACTGGAGGTATTGCCGATTTTTTTTATCGCGGGCGATACCCTGCAACCGTCAATCCAACGGCGTCTACAGGGTTATCTTAGCGAATTGCCGGCTGGTAAGGAGTGGATACTTTCCGCCAATCACAACCGCCAGGAAGAGGGCAAGCAACTAATGCTCAATTTTTTACAGCAACATAGGAAACCGCCACAGGTTTTTATCGCTTCGTCGTTGCCCATTCTTGAAGGAACGCTGAGCGCTTTACGGGAAACATACGGTTTTATCCCGTCGAATATTTCTATCGGCACTTTCGACGAACATCAAATGTTGGGATTTTTACCTAATGCGGTATGGTCAATGCGACAGGATGAGGATGCCTGGGCGCAGCACGCATTTAATCTGATGAAGCAAAAGCTGCAAGGAGAGAGCGGAAACGTCAAAATCACCGTGCCAATGACTCTGATTCACCGACCGCTGTCAGTAGAAAAATATCAGAAGTAATGCAAAGGCCGGATATCCGCAGACATAAAGCGGATCCCCGGCCGGGAAAATACACTTAGATAAGCCGATTGACAAAGCGCGCCGCCAGTTCCGCATCCAGCTCCGGAGGCAGTCCGCTAATCCCCGCACCGCCTATCACCAGTCCATCCACCATAATGGGGACACCACCCGGCATTGCCAACAAGCGCGGATCGTTAAATGTCCCCAGAGTCAATAGGCCCTGACTTGCTTCTTCCGCAAGCCGCGCTGTCGAACGACGAAAGCGTAATGCACTCCACGCCTTACGCTGCGCCAGCTGACGGGGCAGAGCGGAGCAGCAAGAGTGCGCGCCGAAGGCTATCAGCTCGCCATCGGCGCCCACCACAGCTATCGCCAGCCCGACGCTCTGCGGATTTTCTTCCGTCTCCAGTAAAAAACGTGTCAGCCGCTGACATACCGCGATGTCGTTAAGACGGCTGGGCGTATAAAAAATATTATCGGACATCGGCTATATACTCCTGCAAACGCAGATGGAGCGCATCCAGCTCATCCCGCTGCATCGCCGTCAACGCGACAAAGGGCTCACGAATCGGCCCAGTGTCGACCACGCCTTTACCTGCCAGGTATTTCGCCGCCTGGAATACACCGCACGCAATCAACTGCTCCACCACTTCGTTAATCCTCTGCTGCAGACGCTGCGCCCGTTCAATATCACCTTGTTGAAAAGCGCTACGCAGGGCGAGGAATAACTCCGGCTGAAAATTCACTGTGGTGCCAATGGTGGCGGTGGTACCAGCGGCGAGACTGGCAAGAAAGATCTCATCGAATCCATTAATAAACACCTTTTCCGGGTAACGGAAGATCATCCTTTCCAGTGAATAAAGGTTATGTGAAGTATGTTTCACGCCCAACACCTGTTCGTCGCCAAGCAGCGCTTCTGCGCTGAGGCTGTCGAGCTCGACACCGGTAAACTGCGGAATATTATACAAAATCACAGGAATGGAGATAGCATCCAAAACCCGACGGTAATACGAGATGATCTCTTCTCGGCTATATTTATAATAGTAAGGCGGTACCAGCGATACCGCGCTGGCACCATCCTGTTCAGCGCTTTTCGCCAGTTCGACAGCGTCGCGGGTACGTGGCGTGCCAACATGGGCGATGACCGGCACTTGGCCTGCCACTGCCGTTACCAGAGTCGTCAGCACCTGTCTACGCTCGTCGAAGCGCAGGAGTGGCCCCTCACCGGAGGAGCCGCAACAGTAAAAGCCTTCTACGCCACGCGCCAACTGGGCGTGGGCGAGAGTGGCCAGCGCCGTGTAATTAACTGATTCATCGGCGTTCATCGGAGTAACCACAGCCGAAATAATACCGCGGAACGCCTGCCATTTGTCGTTTACCATGCTGTCCAGCCTCCATCCACCACCACATTGGAGCCGGTCATATAGACCGAAGCGTCGGAAAGCAGGAACACTACCGCGCCGTTATATTCATGTGCTTGCGCCATGCGACCGATGGGAATGCGGTTAGTATAGTTTTTCTGAAAACGCGGGTCCTGATCGCCACGCTCAACACCAGAGAGAGTCAGGGTATTGACGCGGATCCCGTCGCGGCCCCAGTATGTGGCGCAGTAGCGGGTAAAGTTATACAGCCCGGATTTAGCCGCCGAGTAGGCCACCGGTTTGACGAATGGAATGCCGGTATCTTCTTTCTTATAGCTATAAATATCCTGCACCGGCGAGACAATGCCATAAATCGAACCGATGTTGATGATCGAGCCTCCCTTGCCATGCTGGCGCATCCGCTTACCGACCTGTTGGGTCATAAGAAAGGTGCCAACCAGATTCACTTCCACCACGTCCCGGAAGACCTCTTCCGGAAAATCTTCAAACGGACCAGAGACTTCCGGCGGTGCGCTGGGTTGGGTGTCAACTCCAGCGTTGTTGACCAAGCCGTCAGGCACGCCCCACTTGGCTTCTATACGATCCAGAACCTGATTGATGCTGACTTTATCGGTAATATTAACCTCAGCGAACAGCAGTCGGTCGGAGTCCTTAAGCGCTCCCAATACACGCTCCACGCGCATGGCATCAACGTGAGTGGCCAGCGCAGCCACCTTTGCGCCGCGCTCATGCAGCGTTTTTACATACTGTGCGCCCAGTTGTCCCAGACCGCCGGTCACGATAATGATCTTATCTTTAACCGAGAATAAGCTGTCTTCCATTGCTCTTTCCCCATCAATATGTGGTCAGATTTTATGTGTGGTAAGGTAATCACGGTCGAGAATAATGCCGTGACCCGGACGATCACTCGGTACGTAGTAGCCGTCCAGCTCTTTGCCTGCTTCGGCGATGATATGCAGATCCTTCCAGCGTCCTCCGTCGGTCATTTCGGCATAGGAGACGTTCGGCACGGCGGCCAACAAACTGGCGCTGAGCTCCATAACAAAATGTGGGGTCATCGGCAGATTGTGAGCTCGGGCGACGGCAGCGATATCAAGGTAGCCGGTAATGCCGCCGACTCGTCCCAGATCTGCCTGCACATAATCCACGCAGCCGCTCTCAATATATTGCGTGAACTGATTCAAGTTATAGACGTTCTCACCCAGCGCGATCGGCGTCGTGCTACGTTCCCGCAGTTTCAGGTGACCGGTAATATCGTCGGAGGGCAAAGGTTCCTCAACCCACAGCAGATTCAACGGTTCGAACAGTTTGAACGCGCGCAGAGCCTGTGGGAAGTTCCAGCCCTGATTAGCATCCACTGCTAGCGGGAAGCCCGGCACTGCCTCCTGAATTTTGCGCAGCCGTTCGACATCCTCTTCCAGCGTCGGCTTGCCCACCTTTACTTTCGCCGCCAGATAGCCGGTTTTTTTCCAGCGTTTGACCTGCTCGATGACTTCTTCAATGGAAAGGTGCAGATTAATACCGCTACCGTAAAGCGGTACGCGGTCGCGCACCCGGCCGATAATATCGACAATCGGAGCATTGAGCGTTTTGCCGAGTAAATCCCAGTAGGCGATATCTAGCGCGGCGAGGGCGTGAGTGGTGACACCAGCGCCACCGACGTCGTGAATATATTTATACGAGCGATGCCATAGGCCACGCGGCGAGAGCGGCTGGCCGATAACATCAGGAATGATTTCGGAGATCAGTGCGGAAATCGTTTTGCCGCACCATCCAGAAGTATGGCTGAAACCGGTGCCGACGTAACCATTGGAGCCGTGGACGTCGACAATTGCCACCTCGATATCAGTGACGTGGTGAATTTGATCTCCCCAAGGGCCTTCCTGCAGCGGGACGCGGGCGGTCATCAGTTCGATATTTTCAATGACGGGCATTTTAGTACTGTTCATCATGGTCATCCTTTTTCTTTACCGCGCGCCCCAGTGGCGCACGGCCGGGAAAACGTTAGTTTTTTGATGTCGTGGCTGGCTGTTGCAGCTCTGGTATCTCTATTTCAGCGGTCTCTGTGTAGTTCTGATCATGCTCATCGCCCACCGCATGGCCAAATACTTCCGGCAACAGGAAGATAGAGGCGAAGAAGGCACAGAATGGAGCAACAGCGATGATCAGCGATGCCAGCGGCACGCCTAGAGTTTCAAACAACGGCGGGAACACCAGGGTGGTGAGGAATGCGGTCACCTTAACAATGGTGTAGCCGATACCGGAAGCCACGCCGCGATAACGAGGTTTCGCCACCAGTGAGATTACGGTCATGCCGCTCTCCGAGTCCCAGTAATGGCCCCAGAGCATCAGTGCCGCGCCAAGAGTGATAAAGCTGAAACTACTGCTATAGACGCCCCATGATGAGACAGAAATACCGATGGTTACCAGCAGGAAACCGTATTTGCTCAGGCCTTTATGTCCCAGTTTCGGCAGAAGCAGCGGGCCGACGAATGCTGACAGAGCGGCGATACAGTTCACCACCAACAGGGCTAAGTTATTCTGGATCTGCCCGGAAATTCCGATAGTGGCAAGAATCAACGGAAGGTAGAATGAAAAGGCATAGTTCTCAAAAGATTGTACAGCGCAAGAAAACCAGCCGAAGATCGTGGTGCGGCGAGTGAACGGGCGGCGGAACAGGTCGTGCAAAGTCTCCTTCAGCGTTGGCTCGGCAATAGTAACGTTCTCGTCCGGCAGAATGTCATCCAGTAGCTTGCCCACTTGTTCACCGTAGTATTCGCGCGAAGCCTGTTTTGCCTCGATAAAACGGCCTCGTTCAATAAACCAGGCTGGCGTCTCCGGAAGCTCGCGACGCATAAAAAGCAACAGACAAGCGGGGATCGCAGGTACCGCCAGCACGATACGCCAGATTAAATCCGAATGGACGCCAAGCATGACCAGGCTGGTGACCAGCATGATCGCGGCGATGATGCCCAACGCGAACATAAACTGCCAGCGGTTGGCCATCACCTCACGTTTGCCTTTCGGCATGACTTCCATGATATAGGTGAAGCCATTAGCAACGTCAGCGCCCACCGGGATTCCGGCGAGACAGCGGATAACTGCCAGCCAGTATATATTCGGCGCCAGCCCCTGCAAAATGGCGAACATCGCAAACAGAATCATTGACCAGAGGAAAATTTTGCGGCGCCCGTATTTATCGGTTAGCCAGCCACCGAGCAGAGCACCGATCACAGCCCCCAACTGCGTGCCAGCGGCAGTAAAGCCGAGTAGCCAACTACTCGGATCATAAATATCTTTCAGTGCGAACAGAATAAAAGCCATGGAATAGATATCCCATGATTCGATCAATAATGCGGTGATCATCAGCCAACCCGCTTTGGTGCTGGCGGGAGCTTCATGAACATCAAGCCGTTTTTTGGCTTTTTGAATAATGAATTCAATATGTTGCTGCTGATACATAAAATCCTCTCTTATTCGGAGGCCGAGGGGCCCCCCGGCTTAGCCGAACAAATATGCGTCTACTCGCTCCTTATTCTGTTTTAAGGAGTCGAGTTAACCGGATGTGTGCCAGATCGCTAACAACGTAAAAAATACATAAGCGTATCAGGTTTTATTGCACTAGCTGACAGGCATCGCCTGCGAGATATACCCGCATGTTTTGCGTTAATGACTGAGCAATAAATGCCGTCAACACTTCCGGCAGCAACGCTTCCTCGACATAAGCCAGGCTCAGATGATTACTCTGATGGCCCGCCATCAAATTGTCGCGGGAGACGCCGTCGAGCACTGCATTCAGCAACGGCCATTCATAGTTGGTCGCGCGACGACGACGTTCAAACTCCGCTTCCGGTAGTTCCACCGCAGTTCCGGTGCCGATGTGCAGAACGACCCTGGTGCCTTCATAGTGGGCTCGGGCCCAGATAAAGCGTCCGGCTTTACCCTGACCGGCGATGGTCGAGCCGCCGTAGGGGAAAAACATCGGCGGCTGGCGATAGCCGACGGCACCAGCGATAGCACCTTTCAGATGGGCGAACGGCACCGCGCCGGAAATCTCCAGATCCCAGTAGAAAGTGCCGTTGTATTCGCTACCCCAGCGGATGTCGTGAAGTGTAGTTTCGCTCGCAAGGCCCAGAGCACCCAGCAATTTCGCCAGCATCACCTGCGGAATAGCGCTGCCCATATCCACCTCATTAATACAAGTGATCGGGGCGTCGGGGCAGATAATCTCGCCTTGTTCATCGGGAATCGGGAAGCGCTCGGCGTTGCCAATCGCCCCTTCGGCAAAATCGGAGGCCGCACAACTATCTTTCAATCCTTGCTGATATTGCACGCCTACCGCCGACAGGCCGAAGCGTTTCACGAAACGAGCCATAGCGATCATCATCGCGCACTGCTCCAGCACCTGCTCGCGGGTAAGATCCGTAGCACCGTTAGTGCCGAAGTTGAAGCGCATACCGCGCGTTTCATACCAGTCGAGGCAAGCTTCACGCAGCGCCTGCGGCACCTTGCTCATCTCTACCAACAGCGCAGACTGCGACAGCGATTCCATCGGGATACCGACATCAATCATCGCCTTCTGCGGAAAGACACCGTTGATCATTCCCATGCAAAAGGCGTCGAACAGGCCGATAATTGCTTTGTGTTTCAGAATCGACTGACCCACTTTCACGCCGATCTGCCCGGCCGCACTGGCCAGCAGCGGAGTGCTTGCGGGTACCGGGTGCAGATAATCGAGTTTATGGCTGAGGTGACCGTCGCGCAGCCAGGTATCAAGGCCACGCATAAACGCATTATCGGTGAACGTCTCCGACCACAAACGGGAGTAATTGCGTTCAAGACTAGTCAAGCAACCGGCCATGCACAACATTCCCACCAGACCGGGCCAGGTGCCGTCGAAATTGGCGAGCAGTAAAATCGGTCCACGATGATGTACCAGAGATGCGGCGAGATGGTGAGAGTATTGCCAGGCAGTAAGCAACACGATCACTGGTGCATCGGGATCGATATGAGCAAACAGATCGCTACCTTCTTTCTGGCTGCTAATAAAACCGTGACAGCGGCTTTCGCTTATCGGGTGGGCACGTCGCATTCGCCAGCCCAGTTTTTCCAGTGCGACTTCCAGCCGTTGTTCAAATAATTTTTGTGTCGGCCAGCAGGTGACATTAGCCGGTTCGCGTAAATCCGCATTGGTCACCATAAGGATTTCGCTGGCTTGCGGAGTGATGAGTTCTTCTTCTGCGGGTAGGGTTAAATTCAACATCGGAATGGCTCCTGTAGGGTAAATTATTTTGTATTGTGCATGATGGCGCTAAACTGCTGTTCCGCCCGCTGTAGATCGTCATACATTTGCAGGTAGACCTGATACTTCGCCTGATGAAAGGCCTGTGTCTGCGGAGAAAGATCGGCGATAATGCTTTTACCACGATGGCTCATGGCGGAGACAGCCTCGGTAAGGGAGGCGAAGCCACCGCAGGCCACGCTGCCGAGCAGCGCCGCGCCGAGAGTGACAGCGTCTTCTTCCCGAGCCAGGTGGATATCGCAGCCAGTGGCGTTGGCGTATTCACGCAGCCACAGCGGGTTTTTTGTCGCTCCGCCACACATCATGATCCGCGAAACGTCATGCCCGGCGGCGCGCATGGCGTCGATAATATGGCGAGTTCCGTAAGCGATAGCCTGTAGAGTGGCAAGATAGAGCCGCGCCAGTCCGTCCGCTCCACTTTCCAGGGTGAGGCCGTAGATCGCCCCACGTGACTGAGGGTTGGCCCTGGGCGAGCGGTTGCCGTGATGATCGCCTAGCACATGCAGATGGCGCGTCGGCCAACGTTCCTCTGCTTCAAGTTGTTCCACCAGCTGATTAATCAATTGATATGGCGATTCACCTCGTGCATTTGCTTCCTGTTGCAAAGCGACCCAGTGTGAATGCTGCTGAAGCGTCCAATCCACCAGCGCGCCAGCTGCGCTTTGACCGCCTTCATTCAGCCACCATTGTGGCATCATCGCGCCCCAGTAGGGCCCCCAGACACCGGGGATAACAATGGGCTGTTTACTGACGATCATGTGGCAATTGGAAGTGCCGCTGATAATGGCGAGGCTGCCCTGCGGCTGGCCGCCGCTGAGCGACAGCCCACCGGCGTGAGCGTCGATGATACCGGTCGCAACCACCACCTCTTCGCATAATCCCCACTGTCGGGCGACTTCCGGTCGCAGCGTACCGGCCTTTTCTCCGGGCTCGCGTACCGTGCCGGGGATCATATTCGCAACTTCTTCCAGTCCGATGGCGCGTAACAGCGAGTGACTGAAGCGCTGTTCGTGGGCCAGGTAGTTCCATTTACAGGTAAGGGTGCAGGTGCTGGCTATGTCATTGCCGCAGGCGCGCCACACCAGATAATCCGCCAGATCAAACAGTCGCCAGATCTGTTGATATCGTTGTGGAAGATGACGTTTGAGCCAGAGGATTTTCGGCAACTCCATTTCGACGCTGACTTCGCCGCCCAAGTAACGTAGCGTTTCGTCGCCGGTATAGTTGATGATCTTCGCTTCCTGCTGGGCACGGTGATCGCGCCACATAATGATGTCCCTTTCCTCCTCCCCGGCAGGCGAAACCGATATGCCTGTACCATCGGCCGCTACCGCAACCAGAGAACAGGTAGCATCGAAGCCAACAGCACGAATGTGTGCCGGATCGATCCCCGAAGCACGAACGCTTTCGCTGACTGCCGCCCCCACCGCTTGCCAGATCTCGACAGAGGATTGCTCGACACGCTCGTCAGAATCATGGAACTGACTAATGGGACGAACGGCGAAAGCCAGCCGCTCGCCAGTAGAGGTAAAAATCCCGGCCCGGACACTCCCCGAACCGACGTCAACTCCGATATAAGCATCTGCGTTCATAGCAAAACCCCTTAGCTAACTCGAATTAGCAAATTAGAGCAAAAAAAAAGCGGCCACAATTACTTTGCCAGGGTTTTGTGATGACCATCAAAATTGTTTTTATAATTTTCTAATAAAAAAACAACAGATAGCCATATCCCAATCGTTTGGCACACGTGTTACCGGGCTGCAGGCTTTGCCGCCCGCACCGAAGAAAAACTGCATCAAGAAAAGAAGTACTACGGGAAATCAGTGTCTTTATCCGTACTTGCCCGTTTTCGCGGCAGGATGCGCCTTATGCTAGTCAGGCAGCATCTGAAAATAACGGTGTTGCAGGACAGGGCCATTCAGCGCAACTAGCGTGATGGAGACCAGTATGTAAAGGCCGGTACCCTCACCTCACGACACATCAAAGGATTCACACATTGATAGTCTTAAGCAGGCTATGCTCCTTCTTGAACACCGGCAGGATGAACCAACGGTATCAAAAGCACCTTGGCGGAAATTCTGGAAGTAAAATGGCTTTAAACGTGAGATCAGAAAATGTGTGCGACGTGAGCTATCTGTCCCCAGACTACACCGGAAAAATTTGGTGGGGGTGGTTCTGATATAGGCGTAAAAATACCGTTTCGCTGGAGCGTATTGGAGGGTGAACAACCGTTGGTGTATCCCATTCCGTATCCCATTTTTGCTTCTGAGCACCTGAGATACACCAACGTATTGTTTTAGAAGAAGTTGAAGCTGACCGTTAAGCCGGGTTCTGTCGTGGACAGTCATTCATCTAGGCCAGCAATCGCTCACTGGCTCAAGCAGCCTACCCGGGTTCAGTACGGGCCGTACCTTGTGAACCCCTATTTGGCCTTGCTCCGGGTGGAGTTTACCGTGCCGCGAACTGTTACCAGCCGCGCGGTGCGCTCTTACCGCACCCTTTCACCCTTACCTGATCCCGCTTGCGCGGGCCATCGGCGGTTTGCTCTCTGTTGCACTGGTCGTGGGCTTGCGCCCCCCAGGCGTTACCTGGCACCCTGCCCTATGGAGCCCGGACTTTCCTCCCCTCCGCCTGTCTCCTCCGAAGAGGACGACGACGAAGCGGCGACTGTCTGGTCAGCTTCGGCGCGCAGTATAGAGGGTTTACCGCCGATTGTCATCCTTCCGTCGCCATCCCGACCTGCAATGTCGCCGCAATATTACGCGACGCATGATAAATGTTATCCGCCGCGCCGCGAAATGCCTCTTCCAGAGTCGTTACGCAAGTCAACACGCTAAATACCGCGTCAATACCATGTTGATGAACCACGCCGACATCGCGAGTCAGACTACCGGCGATGCCGATCACCGGTTTACGATACTTTTTCGCTACGCTCGCAACGCCAACCGGGACTTTACCGTGAATGCTCTGGCTATCCAGTCGGCCTTCTCCGGTGACCACCAGCGAACAATCGAGAATATGTTCTTCCAGATTCAACGCCTGGGTCACGATTTCGATCCCACTGCGCAATTCAGCGTTGAGAAATGCCATTAGCGCCGCGCCCATACCGCCTGCGGCGCCTGCGCCGGCAACCTGCTTAACGTCAACGTGTAAATCAGTTTTGATCACGTCAGCATAATGCTCAAGATTGCGATCCAGTTCGCGGATCATCGCCTCAGTAGCCCCTTTTTGTGGACCAAATATCCGTGAAGCACCGTTGTCGCCGAGCAGCGGATTAGTCACGTCACAAGCCACACGGATAGTACAATCATGCAGGCGCGCATCAAGAGCGGAAATATCGATCGAACTGAGGTTATACAGACAACCGCCGCCGTTGCCGATCTCCGCGCCATCGGCATCGCAAAGACGTGCGCCCAGCGCCTGCATCATCCCCGCGCCGCCGTCATTGGTGGCGCTGCCGCCAATACCAATGATGATGTTTTTCGCCCCATGATCCAGCGCGTGTAAAATCAGTTCGCCAGTACCGCGCGATGTGGTCAACAACGGATTGCGCTGTGCAGGCGGCACCAGCCCCAGCCCGCTGGCCGCCGCCATCTCAATAAATGCCGTTTTGCCATCACCGGAAAGCCCCCAACTGGCATCAACCGGTACGCCCAGCGGCCCCGTCACACAAATGCTCATCCGGGTTCCCTGCGTCGCGGCAATCATCGCCTCAACGGTACCTTCTCCACCATCGGCGAGCGGGACTTTCACGTAGAGCGCATCGGGGAATATTTCCCGAAAACCTTTTTCTATAGCCTGGGCAACCTCGGTGGCCGAGAGGCTTTCTTTATAAGAGTCTGGGGCGATTACGATTTTCATAGTTATGTAGCCTGACAGTGCCGCGCAAGGCAAGAATGACAGGGCGCATATCCGCGCCCTTCTTGTTAACGTGTGACTTCCACTTTCGCCAGTTTTTCGTAGTAACATGCAAGAGCACTATGGTCGGCAGTCCCCAGACCGTCGGCGCGCAGCGCCTGCATCATTTCCATTACCGCCGCCGTCAACGGCAGCTGTGCGCCCACGCCGTGGGAAGTGTCCAGCGCATTTGCCAGATCTTTGATATGCAGATCGATACGGAAACCTGGTTTGAAGTTACGATCCATCACCATTGGCGCTTTTGCATCCAGCACAGTACTTCCAGCCAGCCCGCCGCGGATTGCCTGATACACCAGATCCGGGTTAACACCGGCTTTGGTCGCCAGGGTCAGTGCTTCAGACATCGCGGCAATATTGAGCGCCACAATGACCTGATTGGCCAGCTTAGTCACGTTACCCGCCCCGATATCACCGGTATGTACCACTGAACCTGCCATTGCTTTCATCAGATCATAATATTTGTCAAAAATCGCTTTATCGCCGCCGACCATTACCGACAGGGTTCCATCAATGGCTTTCGGTTCACCGCCGCTGACCGGCGCGTCCAGCATATCCACACCTTTTACTTTCAGCGCATCGCTGATTTCACGGCTGGCCAGCGGAGCGATAGAACTCATGTCAATCAGAACAGTTCCCGGCTTCGCACCTTCAATGATGCCGCCTTCACCCAACGCGACCTCTTTCACATGCGGAGAGTTCGGCAGCATGGTGATAATCACGCCACACTGTTCAGCAATCTCTTTCGCCGAGGTGGCTGTTTCAGCGCCTGCGGCAACGACTTCTGCAATCGCCCCTGGGTTACGATCGGTAACCACCAACGAGTAACCTGCCTTGAGGAGGTTTTTACTCATTGGTTTACCCATGATACCAAGGCCAATAAAACCAACTTTCATTGTCATGTTTTTATCTCTCTAGTTTCGGTGGTGGCGATACCCTTCACCTTTCAGGCTGCCTCTTCGTTGGCGGACTTCGCTCACCCCAGTCACTTACTCGTGTAAGCTCCTGGGGATTTGCTTAGTTACCGCCTTGATGCAGCTAGAAATTTATTGGGTATATTTCTTAAAGGAATCAGCCAGTTTCTGCGTGGCAGAACGGAATACGCCCAGATCGCTGCCGACGGCGACAAAGGTCGCTCCCCATTCCAGATAGCGACGCGCATCCGCTTCTACTGGCGCCAGAATACCGCTCGGCTTACCGTGCTTTTTCGCGCTCGCGAAGATGTACTGGATAGCTTTCTGCACTTCCGGGTGGGATGCATTGCCCAGATGGCCTAACGCAGCGGCCAGATCGCTTGGACCGACGAAAATACCGTCAACGCCATCGGTAGCCGCAATCGCCTCGACGTTTTCCATGCCCTGCTGACTTTCGATTTGCACCAGGATGGTGATATTTTTGTTGGACTGGGCGAAATAATCCGCCACGGTGCCGAACATATTGGCGCGGTGTGACACGGAAACGCCGCGAATACCTTCTGGCGGATAGCGGGTTGAGGCCACGGCATTAGCAGCCTCTTCTTCAGTCTCCACGAACGGGATCAGGAAGTTGTAGAAGCCGATATCCAGCAGGCGCTTAATGATCACCGGCTCATTGGTCGGCACACGCACTACCGGCGCGCTGGAACTCCCTTTCAGCGCCATCAGTTGCGGGATAAAGGTGGAAATATCGTTCGGCGCATGTTCACCATCCAGCACCAGCCAGTCGAAACCAGCCAGGCCTAAAACTTCGGTACTGCCGGCGCTGGCCAGCGCGGACCAGCAGCCAATCTGCACCTGATGAGCCGCCAGGGCCGCCTTAAATTTGTTCGGGAAGATATCGTTTTTCATTACTTATACCTTGTCACTTAACCGTTAGTTATTTCTGCAGTTCCATACGTTTGATGTCGCCGACAACGAACAGATAGCAAATCATTGCCATCAGGGCCGGGCATCCAACGAAGACCAGGGCTGCGTTCAATGAGTGCAGCTCGCTCACCAGGCACCCCATCACCAGCGGGGTTACGATGGAAGCAACCATTTGATATAATTAAGTTTAGTACCTCTTTCCGCGACACCGCCCGACTTTTTATGGTCCATATCGACGACCGCACCATTCCCGGAGATAAACTTCAGCTCTTCTTTGGTCATTCGTGGATGTCCGGTCGGGTTGTGAAACAGTTTGCCCCACGGTCCGGTTAGAATAAAAATGAGCAACAAAATTAAATGTCGGATTGATACATTCTTTTTCTGTTCTATCGTTATATCCAGACTCATTTAATATTCCCCTGGTACGAAACCCCTGCCATTTATTTATTTTTTGGTATGATTCTTAATTATTCAGGACTCAATATCAGGTAGTATCAATATACTCATCCGGCGCAGAGCAAGTAAGACTCAGTATAATCAGCTCGCGGCCATTGAACACTGTGCATATAACCTATAAATGACATATAAAAACCATTATTGCTGTGCATATGACACAAGCAGTGGGCGCTGATGCACAATTCCAGTGATTTCCTGCCTGGCAGCGTTCTCTCTCGCCACGATGAGTGATTTAGATCACATTTTCGAATCTGAACACCTGACACTCTTTATTACATAAATCTGCACATCAGGAATTGAATAACCGTTTTATTTTATTATTCACACCTTTTATGGAGAATACTGGACAATGGCTGACGTTGAAATTAGACAACCATCACCGACGGCGTTTTATATAAAAGTACACCAAACAGATAATGTGGCAATTATTGTTAACGATCGAGGTTTAAAAGCCGGAACACGCTTTCCTGACGGGCTCACGCTCGTCGAACATATCCCACAAGGCCACAAAGTCGCGCTGGTCGATATTCCCGCGCACGGAGAAATCATCCGCTATGGAGAAGTGATTGGCTACGCTGTACGCGATATCCCGCAGGGCAGCTGGATTGATGAATCGCTGGTCGAACTGCCAAAAGCGCCGCCGTTACATACCTTACCCCTGGCAACCAAAGTCCCTGCGCCTCTGCCGCCGCTGGAGGGTTATACCTTCGAAGGGTATCGTAACGCCGACGGTAGCGTCGGGACCAAAAACCTGCTCGGTATTAGCACCAGCGTGCACTGCGTGGCAGGGGTTGTGGATTATGTGGTTAAAATTATCGAACGTGACCTTCTGCCGAAGTATCCTAACGTCGATGGCGTTGTGGGTCTGAACCACCTTTATGGCTGCGGCGTGGCAATTAATGCCCCGGCGGCTGTCGTGCCAATCCGCACTATTCACAACCTTGCGCTCAACCCGAACTTCGGCGGCGAGGTGATGGTCATCGGCCTCGGTTGCGAAAAACTTCAGCCGGAACGCCTGTTAAAAGGTACCGATGATGTGAAAAGCATCCCGGTGGATAGCGCCAGCATCGTCAGCCTTCAGGATGAGAAGCACGTGGGTTTTAAATCAATGGTTGATGACATTCTGCAGGTCGCCGAGCGCCATCTGGAGAAACTGAATCAGCGCCAGCGAGAAACCTGCCCGGCTTCCGAACTGGTCGTCGGTATGCAGTGCGGCGGCAGCGACGCGTTTTCTGGTGTAACCGCCAATCCGGCAGTGGGCTATGCTTCAGATCTGCTGGTCCGCTGCGGTGCGACGGTCATGTTCTCGGAGGTGACCGAAGTGCGCGATGCAATCCATCTGCTGACGCCGCGCGCTATCAACGAAGAGGTGGGAAAACGTCTGCTGGAAGAGATGGCCTGGTACGATAACTACCTCGATATGGGGAAAACCGATCGTAGCGCCAATCCTTCTCCCGGTAACAAAAAAGGCGGCCTGGCGAACGTAGTCGAGAAGGCGCTGGGTTCTATCGCTAAATCCGGGAAGAGCGCGATTGCCGAGGTGCTCTCTCCGGGGCAGCGGCCAACTAAACGCGGTCTGATTTACGCCGCAACGCCAGCCAGCGATTTCGTCTGTGGCACCCAGCAGGTGGCATCCGGGATCACGGTGCAGGTATTTACCACCGGCCGCGGTACGCCGTATGGCCTGGCGGCAGTGCCGGTCATTAAGATGGCGACGCGTACCGAGCTGGCGAATCGCTGGTATGACTTAATGGATATCAACGCCGGAACTATCGCCACCGGTGAAGAGACGATCGAAGAAGTGGGTCTGAAGCTGTTTGAATTTATTCTTGCTGTCGCCAGCGGCCGCAAGAAGACTTTCTCCGATCAATTGGGCCTGCACAATCAGCTCGCGGTGTTTAACCCGGCGCCGGTGACCTGATTAATATCACATCGTCATTTTTCCGGCCGGGGAAACGCTGTCTTCCCCGGTTTATACTCTGAATAATTCGAGTTGCAGAACAAAACGGTTAACCGTTTTGCGCGGCCGCTGCGCTGGCCCCGCCGGAGCGAGACCGAAGGCCGGGTAATGCGGCCACAAAACGCATCCCCCGGATGCATACAATCAGCCCGTAGCGGGATAAGCGCAGGACTCCAACAAAAACGCGGCCTGAAGTATGAGGGATATATTTATCCCATACCTGAACCAGATTTAACTAAGATAACCTCTATTCCGCTCCTCCGTAGCCCCTCCAGGCTGTCCGTCGGAATCGCTTCATCGACAATAATCATGTCAATGCGCTGAGTATCAATAATCTTGTGCAGACTGGAACGGTTGAATTTACTCGAATCCGTGACGACGATGATGCTTTCTGCCACTTCACACATCCGGCGATTCAGCCGGGCTTCGTCTTCATTATGGGTACTGACGCCGCGCTCTAAATCAATCGCGTCAACGCCAAGAAACAGCATATCGAAGTGGTAATTCTGCAAGGATTGTTCAGCCTGATCGCCATAAAATGACTGCGACTGACGGCGCAGGTGGCCCCCGGTCATCAGTAGCTCAACCCCTTCCGCATCCAGTAGAGCATTGGCGACGTTCATACCATTCGTCATCGCAATCACATCGGTATGCTGACGCAGCAGGCGGGCAATCTCATACGTCGTGGTACCGGAGTCAAGGATCACCCGGTGCCCGGGTTTAATGAGCTCAACAGCAGCCCTGGCGATACTACGTTTCACCGCCGTATTGAGCGCGCTTTTATCTTCCACTGAGGGTTCAACAGCAGGTGTATTACTGTCGCAAATCAGAGCACCGCCGTAAGCACGCACGGCAATACCCTGCTTCTCCAGAAAGGCAAGATCGTTACGGATCGTCACCGTAGAGACAGCATATAGCGCCGCAAGATCGTTGACCTGTACGCTTCCCTGCTGCCGCAATCGCTGAATAATCTGCTCTCTTCGTTCGCTGGTTCCGGTGATACGCCTGTCAGCGGAAGAATCGGTATCGCTCATAACAAATCCCTTAGTCAAAACTTTCGTTTCATTTCGATTTGCCTATTAACACCTTTCTTTTTGCAGAATGCAAGCCCTGCCAGCGCCCCGTAACATCTCTTAACTGTGGCTGAATGCTTTCATTATGTTTCTTTTGTGAAACAGATCGGAAAACCATTATCTTTCGTTTTATTTTTACAAGGCCCTGATGCAGTATGAAATGAAACAAAACGAAAGATATATGTCGAAGCCAGCTGACATGGAGAGGAAAGTGAAACATCTGACAATAATGGTGGAACAGCATAAACGGGGAAAGGCCAACGGGATTTATGCCGTATGTTCGGCGCATCCACTGGTGCTGGAATCCGCAATACGCTACGCCCATGCCAACCACACGCCGCTATTGATCGAGGCCACCTCAAATCAGGTTGACCAGTTTGGCGGCTACACGGGCATGACCCCGGCCGATTTTCGCCGCTTTGTCTGCCAGCTGGCGGACACGCTTAATTTCCCCCAGCAGCAGCTGATTCTGGGCGGCGACCATCTGGGCCCTAACCGTTGGCAGAATCTGTCAGCGGAACTGGCCATGGCCAGGGCCGACGATTTGATCAAAAGCTACGTGGCCGCAGGGTTTAAAAAGATCCACCTTGATTGCAGCATGTCCTGTCAGGGCGATCCGCTGCCATTAACCGACGCCATCGTCGCTGAACGCGCCGCGCGTCTGGCGAAAATTGCCGAAGAAACCTGCGTTGCGCAGTTTGGCGAATCCGATCTCGTCTACGTCATTGGTACCGAAGTACCGGTTCCTGGCGGCGCTCATGAAGCGCTAACCGAGCTGGCGGTCACCACGCCCGATGCGGCACGCGCCACGCTGGAAGCCCATCGCCATGCGTTTGAAAAACAGGGGCTCGGCGCCATCTGGCCCCGTATCATCGGGCTGGTCGTGCAACCCGGCGTTGAATTTGACAACGCGCGCGTCATTGATTATCAGCCGCAAAAAGCCGCCGCCCTGAGCGAGATGGTGGAAACGTATGACACGCTGGTATTCGAAGCGCACTCCACGGATTACCAGACGCCGCAATCGCTGCGTCAGCTAGTAAAAGATCACTTCGCCATCCTGAAAGTCGGCCCGGCCCTGACCTTTGCCCTGCGCGAAGCGCTGTTCTCGCTGGCGGCTATCGAAGAGGAGCTACTGCCAGCCAAAGCCTGCTCCGGCCTGCGCCATGTGCTTGAGAGCGTAATGCTCGACCGCCCGGAATACTGGCAGAGCCACTACCATGGGGATGGCAACGCGCGTCGTCTGGCCCGCGGCTACAGCTACTCCGACCGCGTTCGCTACTACTGGCCAGACAGCCTGATTGATGAGGCTTTTGCACGACTGGTACGCAACCTGGCGGACGACCCCATCCCGCTGCCGCTCATTAGCCAGTATTTACCGTTGCAGTACGTAAAAGTGCGCGAAGGGGATCTCAGTGCCACGCCGCAGGAACTCATCATCAGCCATATTCAGGACATACTGCAGCAGTACCACGCCGCCTGCCAGGGCGTTACATCCCTGCACGGATAACAAGAAAGGAGAAAAACACGATGCCAAATATTGTATTAAGCCGCATTGACGAAAGGCTTATCCACGGCCAGGTCGGCGTACAGTGGGTCGGATTTGCGGGGGCGAATCTGGTACTGGTCGCCAACGATGAAGTGGCGGAAGACACCGTCCAGCAGAGCCTGATGGAAATGGTGCTGGCTGAAGGAATTGCTGTGCGCTTCTGGTCGCTGCAGAAAGTGATCGACAACATTCACCGCGCCGCCGATCGGCAGAAAATTTTGCTGGTTTGCAGAACGCCGGCTGATTTTCTCAAACTGGTTGAGGGCGGCGTTCCCGTCACACGCATCAACGTAGGAAACATGCATTACGCCGAAGGTAAACAACAAATTGCCAAAACGGTTTCTGTCGACGCCAACGATATCAGCGCGTTTAACGGCCTGAAGGCCGCCGGAGTGGAATGCTTCGTTCAGGGCGTGCCGACAGAACCTGCTTTGGATCTCTTTAAACTACTTTGAGGGATTCACAATGGAAATCAGTCTGTTGCAGGCTATTGCATTAGGCATTCTCGCTTTCATTGCCGGCCTGGATATGTTCAACGGGTTAACGCACATGCACCGTCCGGTAGTACTTGGCCCGCTGGTTGGCCTGATTCTGGGCGATCTGCATACCGGTATCTTAACCGGCGGTACGCTGGAACTGGTGTGGATGGGACTGGCTCCGCTGGCCGGCGCTCAGCCGCCGAACGTGATTATCGGTACCATCGTGGGCACGACTTTCGCTATTACCACCGGCGTGAAACCTGACGTCGCCGTCGGTGTCGCCGTACCATTCGCGGTAGCGGTGCAAATGGGAATTACCTTCCTGTTCTCCGTCATGTCCGGCGTGATGTCCCGCTGCGATCGCATGGCGGCTAACGCAGATACCCGAGGCATTGAACGAGTCAACTATCTGGCGCTACTGGCGTTAGGCATTTTCTATTTCCTTTGCGCATTCCTGCCGATTTACTTCGGGGCTGAACACGCAAAAACCGCGATTGATGTTCTGCCGGAGCGTCTGATTGACGGTCTGGGCGTCGCAGGCGGCATCATGCCAGCCATCGGTTTTGCCGTACTGCTGAAAATCATGATGAAAAACGTCTACATCCCCTACTTCATCATCGGTTTCGTTGCCGCAGCATGGCTCAAGCTTCCGGTCCTGGCTATCGCCGCCGCTGCGCTGGCAATGGCGCTGATCGATCTGCTGCGTAAATCTCCTGAACCGACTCAACCGGCGGCACAGAAAGAGGAATTCGAAGATGGCATCTAACCAACATACTCTGCCGAATACTTCCGATAATGATAATGAAGAAACGCTGCTTACCGGCGTAAACGAAAACATCTATGAAGATCAAAGTATTGGCGCAGAACTGACGAAAAAAGATATCAACCGCGTGGCCTGGCGCTCTATGCTGCTACAGGCTTCCTTTAACTACGAACGTATGCAGGCTTCCGGTTGGCTGTATGGTCTGTTACCCGCGCTGAAAAAGATCCATACCAACCAACGCGACCTGGCGCGCGCCATGAAAGGCCATATGGGCTTCTTCAACACCCATCCCTTCCTGGTGACGTTTGTTATCGGCATTATCCTGGCAATGGAGCGTTCAAAGCAGGATGTAAACAGTATTCAAAGCACCAAAATCGCCGTTGGCGCGCCGCTCGGCGGGATTGGCGATGCGATGTTCTGGCTAACGCTGTTACCTATTTGCGGCGGTATTGGGGCCAGTCTGGCATTACAGGGGTCTATTCTCGGCGCGGTGGTCTTTATTGTGCTGTTTAACGTAGTCCACCTCGGACTGCGCTTTGGTCTGGCGCACTATGCTTACCGTATGGGTGTTGCGGCGATACCGCTTATCAAAGCGAACACGAAAAAAGTAGGTCACGCGGCGTCTATTGTCGGGATGACGGTCATTGGCGCGCTCGTTGCGACCTATGTTCGTCTGAACACCACGCTCGAAATCAAGGCTGGTGATGCAATCGTCAAACTGCAGGCCGATGTTATCGACAAGCTGATGCCCGCGTTTTTGCCGCTGGTCTATACCCTGACCATGTTCTGGCTGGTACGCCGCGGCTGGAGTCCGCTGCGCCTCATCGGTATCACCGTGCTACTCGGCGTGGTTGGTAAGTTCTGTCACTTCCTGTAAAACAAAGAGGTCTGAGATGTTGGGTATCATTTTGACGGGGCATGGTGGATTTGCCAGCGGGATGGAAAAAGCGATGAAACAGATCCTCGGCGAACAGCTGCAGTTTATCGCCATCGATTTTCCGGAAACCTCCACCACTGCGCTGCTCACCTCACAGCTTGAGCAGGCGGTTGCATCACTGGACGGCGAGGAAGGTCTCGTATTTTTGACCGACCTGCTCGGCGGCACGCCGTTCCGCGTCGCATCGACGCTGGCAATGCAAAAACCAGGACGCGAAGTGATTACCGGCACTAATCTGCAGTTGCTGCTGGAAATGGTACTGGAGCGCGACGAACTCAGCAGCGAGGCGTTTCGCGTACAGGCGCTGGAGTGCGGGCATCGCGGCCTGACCAGCCTGGTTGATGAGATGGGGCGCTGTCGTGAAGATAGTCCCATTGAGGAAGGGATATGACACAAATACTGCGCGCCAGACGTCTGCTCACCGAGCAGGGCTGGCTGGACGATCATCAGTTGCGTATTGAAGAGGGCCTCATCACCGCAATAGAGCCCATTCCGGCGGGTGCCCCACGCGACGCCGGGCTGCTTTGTCCAGCTTATATCGATACTCACGTCCACGGCGGCGCCGGAATCGATGTAATGGACGATGCGCCGGATGCGCTCGATCGACTGGCGATGCATAAAGCGCGTGAAGGGGTAGCCGCCTGGCTGCCCACCACCGTCACCGCGCCATTGAAAATAATTCACCGTGCGCTGGAGCGCATCGCGAAACGCTACCATTGCGGCGGTCCGGGCGCGCAGGTGTTGGGAAGTAATCTGGAAGGTCCATACTTCACCCCGCAAAACAAAGGCGCCCATCCTCCAGAGTTGTTCCGGGAACTGAATCTCGCCGAGCTGAATGAGCTGATAGCGATTTCCCAGAATACCCTGCGCGTGGTCGCGCTGGCGCCAGAAAAACCCGGAGCATTACAGGCGATTAAACATCTGAAGCAACAGGGCATACGGGTAATGCTGGGGCATAGCGCGGCGACCTGGGAACAAACATGCGCCGCCTTTGACGCAGGCGCGGACGGGCTGGTGCATTGCTACAACGGCATGACCGGTTTACATCACCGGGAGCCGGGAATGGTTGGCGCGGGATTAACCGACCCGCGTGCGTGGCTGGAGCTTATCGCTGACGGCCACCACGTTCATCCGGCAGCCATGAAGTTATGCTGCTGCTGTGCGAAAGACAGAGTGGTGCTGATCACCGATGCGATGCAGGCAGCCGGTATGCCTGACGGGAGCTATACGTTGTGTGGCGAAAAGGTGGAAATGTACGGAGGTATCGTGCGGACCGCTTCCGGTAGCCTGGCTGGCAGCACGCTGTCCGTGGATGCCGCGGTGCGCAATATGGTTAAACTCACGGCGATCGCCCCTGAGGAAGCGATCCATATGGCTTCGCTGCATCCGGCCCGTCTGCTGGGGATCGACCATCAGCTGGGTTCACTAAAAGTAGGTAAACGGGCCAGCGTCATCGCCCTTGACGACGGGCTGCATTTACAACAAATCTGGATTCAGGGCCGGGCTCTCCCCCTGTAGCCCTTTCATCGTACCTCATACTGGCCTTCGATCAGCGATCGTAAGGCCTTTCTTTTCCTTTCGTTTCAGAAAAGCCGAATCTCGTTTACGCAAAATCTATTCTTATAGATCAATATGATACAAAAACCTTTCCCTTCATTGATCACAAACTTCGTTTTATTTCATTTCGCATTATTGAACTTTCGATTTCTTTCATATAAATTTAAATCAATCTAATATGTGAAAAAGTGAAACGAAACGAAAGATAACGACATTTTGCCAGCGTCTAATGTGGAATTCACAATATTAAGGACTCACGTTATGCCAGAAACCTACACCCCTGCTGCCGCGACGACCGGAACCTGGACCGAAAAAGAGATCCGTCAGCAGCCTGCCTGTTGGATCCGCTCACTGAATAATATCGACAAGATTCGCCCCGCGATCGACGGCTTTCTCGCGCCACTGCTGCGTAAAAACGATCTGCGGATCGTCCTGACCGGAGCAGGCACTTCAGCATTTATTGGCGAGATCATCGCCCCCTGGCTTGCCAGCCATACCGGAAAAAACATCAGCGCCGTCCCGACCACCGATCTGGTCACCAACCCAATGGACTATCTGAACCCGGCGCATCCGCTGCTGCTGGTCTCCTTCGCCCGTTCCGGGAATAGCCCGGAGAGCGTTGCCGCAGTTGAACTGGCAAACCAGTTTGTCCCTGAGTGCTACCACTTTTCGATTACCTGTAACGAGGCGGGCAGTCTGTATCAAAACGCGGTTGAGAACGACAACGCTTTCGCACTGCTGATGCCCGCAGAAACCCACGATCGCGGCTTCGCAATGACCAGCAGCATTACCACTATGATGGCCAGTTGTCTGGCGGTCTTCGCGCCGGAGGTTATTAACAGCCGGGCATTCCGCGATGTGGCCGATCGCTGCCAAACGATCCTCACCTCGCTCGGCGATTTCAGCCACGGCGTGTTCGGCAATGATCCCTGGAAACGGATCGTTTACCTCGGTAGCGGCGGGCTGCAGGGTGCCGCACGCGAATCATCGCTGAAGGTACTGGAGCTGACGGCAGGTAAACTGGCGGCGTTTTATGATACGCCGACCGGTTTCCGCCACGGCCCGAAATCACTGGTGAATAATGAAACGCTGATCGTGGTGTATATCTCCAGCCATCCATACACTCGCCGGTACGATCTCGATCTACTGGCGGAACTGCGGCGCGATCGTCAGGCGATGCGCGTCGTGGCCATTACCGCTGAAAGCGATGCGGTTATCGAGGCCGGTCCGTATATTCTGCTGCCGCCAGCGCGTCATTTCATCGATATGGAACTGGCTTTCTGCTTCCTGATGTATGCCCAGGTATTTGCCCTCACCCAGTCGATCGATGTTGGTAATACGCCGGATACCCCCTCCGCCAGCGGCACAGTCAACCGTGTGGTACAGGGTGTTGTTATTCATCCCTGGCAGGCTTAAGAGGATCCGATCATGAGTATTATTTCCACGAAATATCTCCTGCAGGACGCTCAGGCGCAAGGTTACGCGGTACCGGCCTTCAATATCCATAATGCCGAGACGATCCAGGCGATCCTTGAAGTGTGCAGCGAAATGCAATCACCGGTGATCCTCGCCGGGACGCCGGGCACCTTTAAACATATCGCGCTGGAAGAGATCTATGCGCTGTGCAGCGCGTATTCCACCAGCTTCGGTATACCGCTGGCGCTACACCTCGATCACCATGAATCGCTGGATGATATTCGCCATAAGGTGAATGCTGGCGTACGTAGCGCCATGATCGACGGCAGCCACTTCCCGTTTGCAGAGAACGTAAGGCTGGTAAAATCGGTGGTGGATTTTTGCCACGCTCGGGACTGTAGCGTGGAAGCCGAACTGGGACGTCTGGGCGGGGTAGAAGATGACATGAGTGTTGATGCGGAAAGCGCTTTTCTGACCGACCCGCAGGAGGCAAAACGCTTTGTGGAACAGACTGGCGTGGATAGCCTGGCCGTTGCTATCGGCACCGCGCATGGCCTTTACACCAAGAAACCGAAAATAGATTTCCAGCGTCTGGCGGAAATTCGCAAAATGGTTGATATCCCGCTGGTATTACACGGCGCAAGCGATGTTCCTGATCAATACGTTCGCCGCACCATTGAGCTGGGCGTCTGCAAGGTCAACGTCGCAACCGAACTGAAAATCGCCTTTGCCGATGCGGTCAAAAAGTGGTTTGCCGAAAATCCGCAGGGTAACGATCCGCGTTATTACATGCGCGTCGGCATGAACGCGATGAAAGAAGTGGTGCGTAGCAAAATTAACGTTTGCGGCTCGGCAAACAAAATTTCCGCGGACCATGATTTAACGTAAAACTCGTCTGCATTCAGTCGTTTTGGTCAGGGGGGAACCCTCTGACCAAATAACCGGGCGGATATTACGCCCGGCATCCTTCAGGTTGCATAGACGCTGGCAATAATCCGCCCCATCCCTGGGCCTGGCGCGCTTCCTTATTCTGGTTAATCATCGTTTGTACGCTTACCGGCGCAAGCCTCGTTTTTATGGCTTATCACAACGAGAAATACTTACTCCCCCTGCTGCTCCAGCGCATACTTATACAGCGCATTTTTCTTCACGCCATGAATCTCCGCAGCCAGCGCCGCAGCTTTTTTCAGCGGTAATTCAGCCTGCAGCAGCACCAGCGTGCGCAAAGCCACCGCTGGCAACGCCTCTTCCTGCGCTTTAAAACCTTCGACGATCAGCACCATCTCGCCTTTGCGACGGTTTTCATCCTCTTTTACCCATGCCAGCAGCTCGCCAATCGGTGCGCCGTAGATAGATTCCCAGGTTTTCGTCAGCTCACGCGCCAGCACCACGTAGCGGGATTCGCCCAGCACCGTGCAGATATCTTCCAGACTCTCCAGAAGGCGGTGGGTTGACTCATAAAAGATAATTGTGCGCGGCTCTTCTTCCAGCGCCTTCAGCGTATCGCGGCGCCCTTTTGACTTTGCGGGCAAAAAACCTTCGTAGCAGAAACGATCCGAGGGCAGCCCCGCCGCACTCAACGCCGCGATGGCCGCGCAGGGGCCCGGCAGCGGCACCACGCGAATATTGGCCTCCCGACAGGTACGTACCAGATGATAACCGGGATCGTTAATCAGCGGCGTTCCGGCATCGGAAACCAGCGCGATGTTTTGCCCTTCTTTTAACTTTGCTACCAGCGTTTCAGCCTTTTGCTGCTCATTATGGTCATGAAGCGCAAATAAACGGGCGTTAATCGCAAAATGCTGCAACAGCATACCGGTATGGCGAGTGTCTTCCGCTGCAACTAAATCAACGGATTGCAACACTTCCAGCGCACGTTGCGTGATATCAGACAGATTTCCTATCGGAGTGGGCACAATATAGAGTTGCCCCTGAGAATTATCCGCTGATTCGTGTTGTTTCATTGTTTCGTCCGTATTGCCGAATTAATATTGAGCATTGAGCAAAAAAAATATCACTGGACACATATGGTACCGTCAACATTTCTTCGTTCTAAACCCGTGCGTTGTCTGCCCGTATTGCTGGCCGCTCTGATCTTTGCCGGCTGCGGCACCCATACCCCGGACCAAAGCACGGCGTATTTGCAGGGTACGACACAGGCAGACTCCAGTTACTACCTGGAACAGATGCAGCAAAGCTCGAATGATAGCAAGACCAACTGGCAATTACTCGCCATTCGTGCACTGCTTCAGGAAGGGAAGAAGGCGCAGGCTATAGACCTCTTCAATCAATTACCTTCCAGCCTCAACACGATCCAAAGCCGCGAACAATCGCTGCTGGCAGTTGAAGTGAAGCTGGCGCAGAACGATTTCCAGGGCGCGCAGGCGCTGCTGAATAAACTCTCCCCTGCGAGCCTTGAGCAAAATCAGCAACCGCGCTACTGGCAGGCGCAAATTGACGCCAGCCAGGGGAAGCCATCGCTGAATCTGCTGCGGGCTTTGATTGCCCAGCAACCGTTGCTGGGCCAGGTCCAACAAAAACAGAAAAATATCGACGAGACCTGGAAGGCGCTCACCGCCATGACTCAGGAGCAGGCCAACGCGCTGGTGATCAACGCCGACGAGAACGTTCTGCAGGGCTGGCTGGATCTGCAGCATGTATGGTTTGACCACCGTAACGATCCAACAATGCTCAAAGCGGGTATTAAAGACTGGCAGATCCGTTACCCGCAGAACCCGGGCGCGAAAATGCTACCGACAGCACTGGTTCATATGGAAAATTACCAGGCCGCATCGACCAATAAAATCGCGCTGCTGCTGCCGCTCAACGGTCAGGCGGCGATTTTTGGCCGGACTATCCAGCAGGGCTTTGAAGCGGCGAAAAACGGCGTGCCTGCCGTCGCGGGAAGCGCTGTCCCCGTCCAGGTCGCCCAGGCGACGAATGTGGCTGATAGCGCAGTGGTAAGTCCGTCGCAGGCGGAAGTCACCGATCTCACCGCTACCAACAATGCCCCGGCCACGGCGCAAACATCCGCGCCAGTGACCGCGCCAACAACAGTGCAGGCTGCAACGCCAGAAACCACCAGCACTGACGTGGAAACCACCACCCCGTCGGCCGCGGTTCCACAGACTCAGGCGCTGGCCGCAGCCCCGGCCAACCCTTCCGCTGAACTGAAAATTTACGACACCACAACCCAGCCCATGAGTCAGCTGCTGGCTCAGGTGCAGCAGGACGGCGCAACGATCGTGGTGGGGCCGCTATTGAAAAATAACGTCGAAGAGGTTATCAAGAGCAATACCTCGCTGAACGTGCTGGCGCTCAATCAGCCGGAAAAAGTCGAAAGCCGCGCCAATCTCTGCTATTTCGCCCTCTCCCCGGAAGATGAAGCCCGCGATGCGGCGCATCACATTCACGATCAGGGCAAACAGACGCCGCTGCTCCTGGTCCCACGCGGCGCGCTTGGCGATCGCGTGGTTAACGCCTTTGCCAACGAGTGGCTCAAGCTAGGTGGCGGTACCGTGCTGCAACAGCGTCTGGGCTCAACCGCCGAGCTGCGCGCTAGCGTCAACAGCGGTATCTCGTTAAGCGGTACCCCGGTCTCCACCCTGCCATCAGCGCAGGATAGCGTGCAGCCAGGCCCAGGCGATGTGCCTGTCAGCAGCACAGGCAGCGTCGACGCCGCGTATATCCTGGCGACGCCGGAACAAATCGGATACATCAAGCCAATGATCGCCCTGCGTAACGGCAGCCAGAACGGCGTGACGCTGTACGCCAGTTCCCGTAGTGCCCAGGGAACCTTAGGGCCGGATTTCCGTCTGGAGATGGAAGGCCTGCAATACAGCGAGATCCCGATGCTGGCAGGCAGTAATCCGACGCTGCAACAGCAGGCGCTGGCCGCCGTACATAACGACTATTCGCTGGCGCGGCTGTATGCTATGGGCGCCGATGCCTGGTCGCTGGCCAACCATTTCTCGCAAATGCGTCAGGTTCCAGGTTTTGAGCTCCATGGTAATACCGGCGATCTTACGGCCACGCCGGAGTGCGTGATCAACAGGAAACTGTCATGGCTCAAATACCAGGGCGGGCAAATTGTCGCAGCCAACTAAGTAAGCAGACCGGTAATGCCCGGGAAATCCAGGCTCGCCGCTGGCTGGAGAGTCAGAGTCTGCGTTTTATCGCCGCTAACGTCCACGAGCATGGCGGTGAAATTGACCTCATCATGCGCGACGGGAGCGTCACTGTATTTGTGGAAGTGCGCTATCGTCGCAGCGCAAACTACGGCGATGCCGCCTCCAGCGTCACGCAACAAAAGCAACAAAGACTGCTCAAAGCCGCTCGTGGGTGGCTTTCCCGACATAATGGGAGTTTTGAGACTGTGGATTGCCGTTTCGATGTGGTAGCCTTCACCGGAGACGACATACAATGGCTAAAAAACGCCTTTGGCGAATAGCGTATCCCCAAAATAATTCGAGTTGCAGGACAAGGCACTTGTGCTTTGAACAGCGCTGGCGCTGGCCGGGTAACGCGGCAAGCGAGAAAGTCCCGATGAGCTTACTCAAATACGTGATTCGGGCGAACGAGCGTAGCCAACGCACAAGCAACTTGAAGTATGACGGGTATAAATGAATTAAGGGATCCCGTGCTCGACAGAATTAAAGCCTGCTTCACTGAAAGCATCCAAACCCAAATTGCAGCAGCAGAAGCGCTCCCTGACGCCATCTCCCGTGCCGCGATGACGATCGTGCAATCGCTGTTGAATGGCAACAAAATCCTCTGTTGTGGTAATGGCACTTCTGCCGCCAACGCACAGCATTTTGCTGCCAGCATGATTAATCGTTTTGAAACCGAGCGTCCTGGTTTACCCGCCATTGCACTAAATACCGATAATGTGGTCTTAACCGCAATTGCCAACGATCGCCTGCACGACGAAATTTACGCCAAGCAGGTGCGCGCATTAGGACACGCAGGCGATGTGCTGCTGGCAATTTCTACGCGCGGCAACAGCCGGGATATCGTGAAAGCCGTGGAAGCGGCGGTCACCCGTGATATGACTATCGTGGCGTTAACCGGTTATGACGGCGGTGAACTGGCGGGCCTTTTAGGCCAGCAGGATGTTGAAATCCGCATTCCTTCGCATCGCAGCGCGCGAATTCAGGAGATGCACATGCTCACTGTCAATTGTTTGTGTGATTTAATCGATAACACGCTTTTTCCACACCAGGACGACTAAGGAGAACACATGAAGGCTCTCTCGCCCCTCGCTATTCTGCTGTCTGCGCTACTGCTTCAGGGATGCGTCGCCGCAGCGGTAGTCGGCGCAGCAGCTGTCGGCACAAAAGCCGCGACAGATCCGCGTACCGTGGGAACCCAGGTTGATGACGGCACGCTGGAGCTGCGCGTCAACAACGCCCTGTCGAAAGACGAACAGATTAAGAAACAGGCCCGTATCAATGTTACCGCTTATCAGGGGAAAGTTCTGCTGACCGGGCAGTCCCCAACGTCAGCGCTTTCCGCGCGCGCGAAGCAAATCGCTTTGGGCGTAGAGGGAGCGGCGGAGGTGTATAACGAAGTGCGTCAGGGCCAGCCAATCAGCTTAGGTACCGCCTCTTCTGATACCTGGATTACCACGAAGGTCCGTTCCCAACTGTTGGCTTCCGATTTGGTGAAATCATCCAATGTGAAGGTGACAACCGAAAACGGTGAGGTGTTCCTGATGGGGCTGGTAACTGAACGTGAAGGACGCGCGGCGGCGGATATCGCCAGTCGGGTCAGCGGCGTGTCTCGCGTGACGACCGCCTTTACCTATATCAAGTAAATAACTTTCTGCGGCGGCGCTTCGTCGGCCAGGCGAGACATTCAGTTCCTCTGAATGTCTCGCCCCCAACAGACGCACTGCGCCGTTTGCAGGAGGTAATCAGATTAACGCCAGCCCACCAACCACCGCGCCGCACAGCGCAACCAGCGCGCCAGTCAGCCACAGCGCTTTCGCTGGAAACGCTTTTCGCATCATAACCAGTGACGGTACACTGACCGCCGGAAGCGTAATCAACAGCGCCAACGCCGGTCCTATGCCCATCCCCGCCAGCATCATGGTCTGAACAATCGGGATCTCCGCCGCTGTCGGAATCACGAACAGACAGCCCGCAATGGCCATAGCAATCACCCAGAACAGCGTATTCTCCACGATGCCATCGGCATGCGGGAATAGCCAGACACGCGCAGCCCCCAACACCAGCACGGCCAGGATATAAACCGGGATGGTATTCCAGAACAGCGTCCACAGCACACGCAGCCAGCGGCGCAAGAAACCGTCCCCCGTCGTCTCCGGGGTAAATTCAGGGATCGCCGTAGACTGCACAGCCGCGTCCTTCACCCATTTCTGCACCAGCGTGGCGACCAGCAGAACGGTTACCAGCCCGGCAAGCAGACGAATCAACGCGAACTGCCAGCCCAGCACAAAGCCCATAAATACCAGGGTTGCCGGATTCAGCAACGGATTCCCCATCCAGAATGCCAGCGCGCCGCCCATCGATACCTGTTGCTTACGCATCCCCACCGCCACCGGCGCGGCGCAGCAGGTACACATCATGCCTGGCAATGAGAAAATAGTACCAAGCAGCGTACCGCGAAAACGCGATTCCCCCAGCGTACGCAGCAGCCAGTCGCGCGGGATCAAAACCTGAATGAGCGATCCGAGCAGCACGCCTAATACCGCCGCTTTCCAGACCGCCAGAAAGTAGACCAGCGCATAGTCCCATGCTGCCTGCAAAGGATGAGTATCACTATCGGCAAGAATAGATTTGCCGATACCGTGCGTCTCAGCGGCGGTAAACGCTTTGCCATAATAAGGCTGCCATTTGACAAACCACAGGCCGATGATAACCACGAGAAAAAAGAGTGCGGGCTTCCACCATTGAAATGGTGATGCCACCTGAGATGAAGACTGACCAGCCATAGCATTCCCCGGAGAGTGTCATGTTAAATTGAGCACATGAATAGTACGCCTTCGGGGAAATTTTGGAAATTGTTAATCCGCCAGCCGCCCCGCCTTTTCGCGTAGCTGCGACGAGCTGAGAATATGTACTCCCTGATGCATCGGTGATAGTGCTTCCGCCAGCAACGCACTTGCCACATCCCGCGCATCAATAGCTTTCCAGCGCCCCGGCAGCAGGCGGAAAAACGGCCCAAAGAGTATTTCGCTCATACGCTGTTGCTCCCGTTTCCCTGTCAGCATAGATGGACGCGCGATCGTCAAACGTGGCCATTGCTGCGCAATAAGCGCCTGTTCCATCTCACCTTTCACACGATGATAGAAAAAGGGGGAACGGGGATCCGCCCCCATCGCACTCACTACCAGCATATGCCGGGCACCCAGTCTTTTTCCCGTCAGGGCGGTATCGACGACCAGCGTATAATCGGCGTGCACGAACGCCTCTTTGCTTCCCGCTTGCCGCCGGGTGGTTCCCAGACAGCAAAACACGATATCTACCGGCTCAATCACCTGTGCCAGAGCATCTGTCAGTTGCGGATCGTGCGGATTAAATACGCCGGAGATATCGGCCAGAGGCCGACGGGTAGGAGCCGTAATGGATTTAATTCCCGGCTCATTAATCAGCATTCGAAGTAAGTGACCACCAACTAACCCGGTGGCGCCTGTTAACAATACCTGACTCATCAACGCTCCTTTACAGAATTTTCTACCTTGCGCTTCCGGCATCATGTTCCAGACTTGATACTCGACGAGGTAATTATCCATCATCAGCAAAGTAATGCCTCATTCCATACCAAAACACGGGAGGAAGAATGAGTAAGAAGATAGCCGTTTTAATTACCGACGACTTTGAAGATTCAGAATTCACTTCCCCTGCTGACGCCTACCGTCTGGCCGGACACAACGTGGTGACGATTGAAAAACAGGCGGGGAAAAAGGTAAAAGGCAAAAAAGGGACAGCCGAAATCGTTATTGATAAAGCCATTGATGACGTCAATCCTGCCGACTTCGACGCCTTACTGCTTCCGGGTGGCTATTCACCCGATTCTCTGCGGGGAGATGAGCGTTTCGTCACTTTTACTCGCGACTTTATCAGTAGCGGTAAACCGGTATTTGCCATCTGTCACGGCCCGCAGTTGTTAATTAGCGCCGATGCGATCCGCGGACGTAAACTCACGGCGGTAAAGCCCATTATTGTCGATGTTAAAAACGCAGGCGGCGAATTCTATGACCAGGAAGTGGTTATCGACAACGAGCAACTGGTGACCAGCAGGACGCCGGACGATCTTCCGGCGTTCAACCGCGAAGCCTTACGCCTGCTCGGCGCCTGATTCACGCAGCCAGTGCAGTTTTTTGCCAAAACCCAGCGTGTTATCTGTGAACTTAAGCTCGTCGGGGCGAATTTCCCAGACGGATGCCGAGAGCATACGGGCAACCGGGAAGCGGCGAACGTAGCGTTTGCGCATCGCTGCTTCCTCTTCTCCGGCTAAGCGGCGAATTTCGCCTTTAAACTGTACGCCACGGATCAGCGCCACGCTTTTCGGCTGGCCATTGATCGTCCCGGCAACCTTAGCGCGTTCCCCGGTCATTTGACCATGGCGCGTTTTTTCATCGCTGAGCAGATAGAACGCAACCGCCTCCGGGTCATAAACGTAAAAAGCATTAGCGCACCACAGCTCACCATCGCGGGCAACGCACCAGGTCACGACATGCTGTTTGCTCAGCCAGCGGCTGATAGCAGCGAGCGTCTCCATCTTTACTCTCCAGTATGTTATGGTGCTCACACCTTAACATAGCGACCTTTATACCGTGTGCTGGTTTCTCTATCTGATTCGTACCGCTGATAATCGCCTTTATACGGGAATTACCACCGATGTTCCACGCCGCTTTTGCCAGCATCAGGCGGGGAATGGGGCAAAGGCACTGCGCGGCAAAGGAGAGCTTCAGTTGGCCTTTAGCCATGAAGTTGGTGAACGCTCACTTGCCCTACGACTGGAGTATCGTATTAAGCAACTCACGAAGCGCCAGAAAGAGCGCCTCGTTGCCGGAGACGGTTCGTTTGAAATTCTGCTGGAAAGCCTCAAAAACGATTAAAGTGGTCGCTATACTCGACCAGGCCATGCACGCCTTCCAGCGCATCATCGGCCAGGCGATGAAGCTGGAACGTCTTATCGCTATCCGGCCAACGGCAGCGCAGGTCAAAACGCGACGCCGGTTCAAATCCCAGATGGCCGTAGAAAGCCGGATCGCCAAGCGTGACGACAGCGGCATAGCCAAACTCATTCAGCGAATCCAGACCTTCATAAACCAGCTGACGCCCGATTCCCTGACCGCGATAGCTTTCGTCCACCGCCAGCGGGGCCAGTCCGACCCACTGCAGGTCTTCGCCTTCGATGGAGACCGGACTAAAGGCAACATAGCCAACGACCTGACCTTCGTCATCCGTCGCCACGAGGCCCAGCGTGATCATCCCATCCTCACGCAGACCATGCACCAGTTGCGCTTCCGCATCGCTGCTGAAAGTTCGACGCAGTAACGCATCAATTCCCGGCGCATCAATCCCAATTTCTACTCGAATCAGCATGCCTCACCTACCGATGTCTGTTCAGGTTTCTGCGGGCCTTTCAGACCTGCTTCAACAAAATCCGCCAGTTGCAAAAGCATGATACGCAGCGCGCTGGGCATCTGCTCCAGCTCAATAGCATCCATCAGGTTTTTTACATACAGTCCCAGTTCGGTATCACCCTCAATAATCAGACGGCGCTGGAAGAACAGCGTGTCCGGATCCTGTTTACGCGCCGCAATCATCAACAGATCGCTGGCATCGGCGCTAAAGCTGACGTCTGCGTCGGCCGTTGCGCTAACCACCAGACGGCCATCAACAACCGAGGTATACCACAGCAGGCCAATATCACGCACATTAATACTTAACCAGCGCCCTTCCAGAAAATCCAGTTCCCCCTCCGCCAGTGCCTGGCGAAACTGCCAGCTTAATACTTGTTCCAGCACCTGACGCTTGAGAGCAAAAGGCGCCAGCTTAACCGGCACGCTGATGATTGACGGGCCAAAATGCACCAGTTGGGAACGCAGTTTATCCAACACAAGCTTTACTCCATGAATGCAATCGTTCATCTATTGTGCCATATCAAATAAACGACATAGCGGCGTAAATCAACAAAATCACAACGACGAATACGGGGTATTGCGCCAGTCAATACGCGTTTAACTGCCTTAAATCAAAAATTGTCACCAGAAGGTTAACTAAAATCCCAACTCATTAACTATCCAGCGTCCCTGACAGGTCGCGTTGTTCAGGAAAAATTATGGAGCTGCTCTGCCCAGCCGGTAACCTTCCGGCGCTTAAGGCGGCCATCGAAAACGGCGCCGATGCTGTCTATATCGGGCTAAAAGATGACACGAATGCCCGTCACTTCGCCGGTCTTAACTTCACCGAGAAGAAACTACAGGAAGCCGTCAGCTATGTGCACCAGCATCACCGCAAACTGCATATCGCCATCAATACCTTTGCTCATCCTGAGGGTTATGCCCGCTGGCAGCGGGCGGTCGACATGGCTGCCCAACTGGGCGCCGATGCGCTGATCCTTGCCGATATCGCGATGCTGGAATACGCCGCCGAGCGCTATCCGCATATTGAACGCCATGTTTCCGTCCAGGCTTCAGCCACCAATGAAGAGGCGATCCGTTTTTATCAGCGCAATTTTGACGTTGCCCGCGTGGTCCTGCCGCGCGTCCTGTCGATTCATCAGGTCAAACAACTGGCGCGCGCCACGCCGGTACCGCTGGAGGTCTTCGCCTTCGGCAGCCTCTGCATCATGGCAGAAGGCCGCTGCTATCTCTCCTCTTATTTGACCGGTGAATCGCCAAATACCGTTGGCGCCTGCTCACCTGCGCGTTTCGTTCGCTGGCAGCAAACGCCGCAGGGGCTGGAGTCACGCCTCAATGAGGTGCTGATCGATCGCTATCAGGAAGGGGAAAACGCCGGTTATCCGACGCTATGTAAAGGCCGTTATCTGGTCAATGGCGAGCGCTATCACGCGCTGGAAGAGCCTACCAGTCTGAACACCCTGGAGCTATTGCCGGAACTGATGGCGGCAAACATTGCATCGGTGAAAATTGAAGGCCGTCAACGCAGCCCGGCGTACGTCACCCAGGTGGCGAAAGTCTGGCGTCAGGCAATCGATCGCTGCAAAGCCGACCCGCACAACTTCGTGCCGCAATCCGCGTGGATGGACACCCTCGGTTCCATGTCCGAGGGAACACAAACCACGCTTGGCGCGTATCACCGTAAATGGCAGTGAGAAAAGCAATGAAATATTCCTTAGGGCCGGTGCTTTACTACTGGCCAAAAGAGACGCTGGAAGCATTTTACCAGCAGGCGGCGGGCTGTAGCGCGGATACGATTTATCTTGGCGAAGCGGTGTGCAGCAAACGCCGCGCCACCAAAGTCGGCGACTGGATCGAGATGGCGAAAGCGCTGGCCAGCAGCGGCAAACAGGTGGTGCTTTCCACTCTCGCGCTGGTACAGGCTTCTTCGGAACTGGGCGAGCTGAAGCGCTATGTTGAGAACGGCGAGTTTCTGATTGAAGCCAGCGATTTCGGCGTCGTCAATATGTGCGCAGAGCGTAAACTGCCGTTTGTCGCCGGTCATGCGCTTAACTGCTATAACGCGGTAACGCTGCGTCTGCTGCTTAAACAAGGCATGGTGCGCTGGTGCATGCCGGTCGAGCTTTCCCGCGACTGGTTGGTGAATCTGCTGAACCAGTGCGATGAGCTCGGCATCCGCAATCAGTTTGAAGTGGAAGTGCTGAGCTACGGCCATCTGCCGCTGGCGTACTCCGCCCGCTGCTTTACCGCCCGCTCGGAAGATCGGCCAAAAGACGAGTGTGAAACCTGCTGCATCAAATACCCCAATGGGCGGGACGTGCTCTCGCAGGAAAGTCAGCAGGTGTTCGTTCTCAATGGCATTCAGACCATGAGCGGCTACGTCTATAACCTCGGGAATGAGCTGACCTCCATGCAGGGACTGGTCGACATTGTGCGCCTTTCCCCGCTGGGTACGGAGACATTCACCATGCTCGACGCCTTCCGCGCCAATGAAAACGGCAGCGCGCCATTGCCGCTGGCGGCGCACAGCGACTGCAACGGTTACTGGAAACGCCTGGCGGGTCTGGAACTACAGGTGTAACTGAACCCTGCCGGATGGCGGCATAAATACCTTATCCGATCTACGATGCATTTGTAGGCCGGATAAGCGAGGCGCCATCAGGCAGTTGTGTTTGCGCCCCGCCTTATACCGCTCACTTTGTTAACCACGGTAATCATATTTTCATGCAGTATTAAATGATTCACCGTCGACAAAGTGAGCCGTTATGACAGACAAAACCATTCCATTTTCAGTGCTCGATCTGGCACCGATCCCGCAAGGTTCCTCCGCAAAGGAAGCCTTCTCCCACTCTTTAGATCTGGCGCGGCTGGCCGAAAAGCGGGGCTATCACCGCTACTGGCTGGCGGAGCACCATAATATGGTCGGCATCGCCAGCGCCGCAACCTCGGTGCTGATTGGCTATCTTGCCGCCAATACCACCACCCTGCATCTGGGTTCCGGCGGCGTGATGCTGCCAAACCATTCTCCACTGGTGATTGCCGAGCAGTTCGGTACGCTTAATACGCTTTATCCTGGACGAATCGATCTCGGACTTGGCCGAGCGCCGGGCAGCGATCAGCCCACTATGCGCGCCCTGCGCCGCCATATGAGCGGCGACGTCGATAACTTCCCGCGAGATGTGGCGGAACTGGTGGACTGGTTTGACGCGCGCGATCCTGAGCCGCACGTACGCCCGGTTCCCGGCTATGGCGAAAGAATCCCGATCTGGTTGCTGGGTTCCAGCCTGTACAGCGCCCAACTGGCGGCGCAGCTTGGGTTACCGTTCGCTTTCGCCTCCCATTTCGCGCCGGATATGCTATTCCAGGCCCTGCATCTCTACCGCACCCATTTCAAACCATCAGAACGGCTGGCAACGCCATATGCCATGGTATGCATTAATATCATCGCCGCCGACAGCAACCGGGATGCCGAGTTCCTGTTTACCTCGATGCAGCAAGCGTTTGTCAAACTGCGTCGCGGCGAAGCCGGGCAACTGCCGCCACCGGTGCAAAATATAGACTCACTATGGTCCGCCTCTGAACAATATGGCGTCCAGCAGGCGCTGCGCATGTCGCTGGTCGGCGATAAAGCCAAAGTGCGTCACGGGCTGGAGTCTATTCTGCGCGAAACGCAGGCGGATGAGATTATGGTCAACGGGCAGATTTTCGATCATCAGGCGCGGCTGCATTCGTTTGACCTGGCGATGCAGGTGAAAGAAGAGTTGGCGGGCTAGTGCGTTGTTTTGCCCGGTGGCGTTTACCGGGCCTACGAGATCGTTCAGGCCGGATAAGGCGTAGCCGCCATCCGGCGCTAAAAAGTTACTGGTATACAGGTAACAAGTTCACGCTCGACAGAATATGCACCAGCGCGTTGCCGATACCGAATACCAGGATCAGCGCAATCATCGGCTTTCCGCCCCAGACGCGGAATTTTGGGCTGCCGAAGCGTTTACGTGATGCCCGAGCCAGCAGCGCCGGTACAATGGCTGCCCAGATAGTTGCCGCCAGGCCGGCATAGCCGATGGCATACAAGAAACCGTTCGGCCACAGCAAACCGCCAATCATCGGCGGCAGGAAAGTTAGCAGCGCCGTTTTGAAGCGCCCCAGCGCTGAATCATCAAAACCAAACAGATCCGCCAGATAGTCAAACAGGCCGAGCGTCACGCCGAGGAACGAACTGGCAACCGCAAAGTTAGAGAACACAACCAGCAGCAGATCGAGACTGCGACTGTTCAGGACGCCGCTCAGCGCCTGTACCAGCACATCGATATTACCGCCTTTTTGCGCAATACCGATAAACGCTGGCCGCGGGATATTCCCCATCGTTACCAGCAGCCAAACCCCATACAACCCCAGCGCCAGCAGCGTGCCATAGATCAGGCATTTAACGATAGTACGCGGGTCCTTGCCGTAATATTTCATCAGGCTCGGCACATTACCGTGGTAACCAAAGGATGCCAGGCAGAACGGTAGCGTCATCAACAGATACGGCATATACGACGCATTGTGTTCGGCGACGTTAAACAGGGTCGTCGGCTGAACATGCCCCAGCAAGCTGCCAAAGGTCAGGAAAAAGGTAATCACCTTCGCCCCGAGCACAATAGCCGTCATACGACTAACCGCTTTCGTACTCAGCCAGACGATAAATGCCACCAGCAGCGCAAAAGCACATCCTGCTGCCCGTGCCGGAACATGCAGCGACATTTCACCGAAGGTATGGTGCAGGATTGAGCCGCTGGCGGAGATATAAGCGTAGGTAAGAATATAAAGGACAAAAGCAATAGACACGCCATTAATCAGATTCCAGCCCCTGCCAAGCAGATCTTTCGTGATAGTGTCAAAGCTGGCGCCAATCCGGTAATTGAGGTTCGCTTCAAGGATCATTAACCCGGAATGCAACATGCAAAACCAGGTGAAGACCAGCGCCGCCAGCGACCAAAAAAACCACGCGCCGGACATCACCACCGGCAACGAAAACATACCCGCGCCAATGATTGTTCCGCCGATAATCACTACGCCGCCAAATAAGGACGGTCGGGTTGCCGTAGTGGTAAGTGTCGCCATTTGCCGAAATCTCCAGTCGAAAAGACTTTTCTCGTTATTAACGCGGCGCACTGTACCAGTGCGCGAGTACAAAGAAAATAAAAAAAGCCCCAGTCATTCAGACCGGGGCTGTATCATTTACTTTACGTTAGCGGTAAATATTAATTACGCATCGCCACCGAAACGACGACGGCCTGCAGAATCATCGCGACGCGGCGCAGACGCATCGTCACGGCGCGGCGCGCGGCCACCTTCACGACGTTCACCGCTGAAACGACGACCATCGCTACGGCCAGCTTCGCGGCGCTCACCGCCAAAACCACGGCCGCCTTCACGGCGCTCACCACCAAAACCACGACCACCTTCACGACGCTCGCCACGACGTTCTGGACGCGGCTGAGCATCACCCAACAGTTGCATGTTCATCGGCTTGTTCAGGATACGGGTACGAGTAAAGTGCTGCAGCACTTCGCCCGGCATACCTTTCGGCAGTTCGATGGTTGAGTGAGAAGCGAACAGTTTGATGTTACCGATATAACGGCTGCTGATATCGCCTTCGTTAGCAATCGCGCCAACGATATGACGCACTTCAACGCCATCGTCACGACCCACTTCAATGCGATACAGTTCCATATCGCCAACGTCACGACGCTCACGACGCGGACGATCTTCACGCGGGCCACGATCGTTGCGATCGCGCGGACCACGATCATCACGATCGCGGAACTCACGACGCGGGCGCATCGGCGCATCCGGCGGTACGATCAGCGGACGTTCGCCCTGGGCCATTTTCAGCAGTGCCGCGGCCAGAGTTTCCACATCCAGCTCTTTGCCTTCGGCGGACGGCTGGATTTTCGCCAACAGCGCGCGGTACTGATCCAGATCGCTGCTTTCCAGCTGCTGCTGAACTTTCGCGGCAAATTTCTCCAGGCGACGTTTGCCCAGTAATTCTGCGTTCGGCAGTTCCACTTCCGGAATGGTCAGTTTCATGGTGCGTTCGATGTTACGCAGCAGACGACGCTCGCGGTTCTCAACGAACAGCAGCGCGCGGCCAGCGCGACCTGCACGACCAGTACGACCGATACGGTGAACGTAGGACTCTGAATCCATCGGGATGTCATAGTTAACCACCAGGCTGATACGCTCAACGTCCAGACCGCGGGCGGCGACGTCGGTAGCGATCAGGATATCCAGACGGCCGTCTTTCAGACGTTCCAGAGTCTGCTCACGCAGAGACTGGTTCATGTCGCCGTTCAGGGCCGCACTGTTATAACCGTTACGCTCCAGCGCTTCAGCAACTTCCAGAGTCGCGTTTTTGGTACGAACGAAGATAATCGCCGCATCAAAATCTTCTGCTTCAAGGAAACGCACCAGCGCTTCGTTTTTACGCATACCGTAAGCAGTCCAGTAGCTCTGGCTGATGTCCGGACGCGTGGTTACGCTTGACTGGATGCGGACTTCCTGCGGCTCTTTCATAAAGCGACGGGTAATGCGACGAATCGCTTCCGGCATAGTGGCAGAAAACAGAGCGGTCTGATGACCTTCCGGGATCTGCGCCATAATGGTTTCTACGTCTTCGATAAAGCCCATGCGCAGCATTTCATCAGCTTCATCAAGAACCAGACCGCTCAGTTTAGAGAGATCCAGGGTGCCGCGTTTCAGGTGGTCCAGCAGACGACCCGGAGTACCGACAACGATTTGCGGCCCCTGACGCAGCGCGCGCAACTGCACGTCATAACGCTGGCCGCCATACAGGGCGACGACGTTTACGCCACGCATATGTTTGGAAAAATCGGTCATCGCTTCAGCAACCTGTACCGCCAGTTCGCGGGTCGGCGCCAGCACCAGAATCTGCGGTGCTCTCAGCTCAGGATCGATATTGTTGAGCAGCGGTAAAGAGAACGCTGCGGTTTTACCGCTACCGGTCTGGGCCATACCCAGAACGTCGCGGCCGCCCAGTAGATGCGGAATGCACTCAGCCTGGATCGGAGATGGTTTTTCGTAACCCAGATCGTTAAGCGCTTCAAGGATGGGAGCCTTCAGGCCCAGATCTGCAAAAGTGGTTTCGAATTCAGCCATGTAGTACGTGTGCCTCAAAATTAATGGCGGCCAGTCTACATAACTCATCGTGAAAATTTACGGTAATTTTCATTGAAAAGTGTGAACCGGCTCAAAGTAGGTGTATTAACGAACAACAACGCCCTCACCCGCAAAGGTGATAGCAAACAAAAAAGGGCTGATGT
The DNA here is from genome assembly GCF_005860775.1 of Klebsiella indica. Classification (GTDB taxonomy): domain Bacteria; phylum Pseudomonadota; class Gammaproteobacteria; order Enterobacterales; family Enterobacteriaceae; genus Klebsiella; species Klebsiella indica. The sequence goes on along the minus strand of NZ_VCHQ01000027.1, from coordinate 13,530 downwards.
GTTCGTCAGCTATTGCTGGTCCGATTCTGCCAGGTCATCTTGCTCCTGGCCCAGGAGCGATAATTCCAACAATGCATATCGGTGCTCAACGTAGTTATGAACGTTGTTTGCGACCGCCAGTTTGAACAGTGCCGTAGCGCTGTCCTTGTCCCCCAGACTTAGGTAATACTTACCTAAATAGAAGTTGGTTTCACTGAGATGCTCAGCGAGCGAGGTGTTATCCGTTGCGTCTGCCTTGAGACGGTCCATCAGCTCATTTTCGCTAATGTCCCCAAGGTAGAACTCGACAATGTTCCATCCCCATTGCTCTTTGTCCGACTTGTTGAAGCGCTGTCTCAGTGCTTCAAGCGCCTGTTTCTCATTGAGCTTACGCTCAGCAAGATATAGCCACAGACTGCGGAAAGGATCGTTGGGGTCGTCTTGATAAAACGCCAGCAGATCATCTTGCGCTAACTTAGCACGGCCACCGTAATACAGCGCGATGCCGCGATTTAAGTACGCGTAGTTGTAAGTTGGATCAAGCTCAAGTACAGAATCAAACGCTTCATAGGCAGCATCATAATTGCCTGCCTGCGTTAAATAAATGCCTAAGTAATTGAATACTTCAGGCATATCCGGTCGGATTGCCAGCGCCTGTGAAAAATCATTTCGCGCTAATGCCCTCAGACCGAGACTATCATACAACACTCCGCGCTCATATAAAAGCTGTGCGCGTTCGTCATCGGTTAAAGCCCGACTGGCAAGAATTTGTTCCATGCGCGCCAGAATGACTTCCTGCTGCAAAGTCGGTTGCAATGGCACCGCGAGGACTGCCTCCTTACGCCAGGCAGAGTTGCTGCATCCTGCCAGCGTGAGAGCTGTCGCCACGAAACACCAGCGCAGAAAAGGCTTCATTTCCCACTCCCGAAGACAACGATTGGATGAACGTCCAGTTCCCCGGTTGCAAACACGGCATCCTGCCCGCAATACGCCCTCCGCGATGCGGAGGGCAAACGGCAACCTTACTCGCCCTGCTGCTCAGCGGCCGGCGCTTCCGGCGCAGCCGCAGGCTGAGTCTGTTCAGTTGCTTCTTTGATGCTCAGACGAACGCGGCCCTGACGGTCAACTTCCAGCACTTTAACCGGCACTTCCTGGCCCATCTGCAGATAGTCAGTCACCTTCTCAACGCGCTTATCGGCAATTTGAGAAATATGAACCAGACCTTCTTTACCGCCACCAATGGCAACAAACGCACCAAAGTCAACGATACGGGTCACTTTACCATTATAGATACGACCCACTTCAATCTCAGCGGTGATCTCTTCGATACGACGAATCGCGTGCTGCGCTTTGTCGCCATCGGTTGCTGCAATCTTCACGGTGCCGTCATCTTCGATTTCGATGGTGGTGCCGGTTTCTTCGGTCAGCGCACGAATAACGGAACCGCCTTTACCGATAACGTCTTTAATCTTGTCCGGGCTGATCTTGATGGTATGGATACGCGGCGCGAATTCAGAGATATCGCCGCGCGGCGCGTTGATCGCCTGTTCCATCACACCCAGGATATGCAGACGCGCGCCTTTCGCCTGATTCAGCGCAACCTGCATGATCTCTTTGGTGATACCTTCAATTTTGATATCCATCTGCAGCGCAGAGATACCTTCACGGGAACCCGCGACTTTAAAGTCCATATCGCCAAGGTGATCTTCATCGCCCAGAATGTCAGACAGTACGACAAAGTTGTCGCCTTCTTTCACCAGGCCCATCGCGATACCCGCGACAGCAGCTTTGATCGGCACACCCGCGTCCATCAGCGCCAGAGAAGCGCCACAGACGGAAGCCATAGAGGAAGAACCGTTAGATTCGGTAATCTCCGAAACCACGCGCACGGTGTACGGAAATTCTTCGATAGTCGGCATAACGGCCAGTACGCCACGCTTAGCCAGGCGACCGTGACCAATTTCACGACGTTTCGGCGAACCCACCATTCCCGTTTCACCAACGGAGTACGGAGGGAAGTTGTAGTGGAACAGGAAGGAATCAGTACGCTCGCCCATCAGTTCATCGATGTTCTGCGCATCGCGGGCGGTTCCCAGCGTCGCGGTAACCAGCGCCTGCGTTTCGCCACGGGTAAATAGCGCGGAACCGTGGGTACGCGGCAGCACGCCGGTACGGACGTCCAGCCCACGAATCATGTCTTTTTCGCGGCCATCAATACGCGGTTCACCAGCCAGCACGCGGCTACGCACCACGTTTTTCTCGATCGCGTGCAGGATTTCACCCAGTTCGTTAGCGTCCAGGGCTTCGTCTTCAGCAACCAGCGTGGCAATGGTTTCAGATTTGATCACATCAACCTGAGCATAACGCTCCTGTTTGTCAGTGATGCGGTAAGCATCGCTCAGGCGCGCTTCGGCAAGTTGAGCAACGCGCGCGTTCAGCGCTTCGTTGACGGCTTCCGGATGCCAGTCCCAACGCGGTTTACCGGCTTCTTTGACCAGGTCGTTGATCGCCTGGATAACCACCTGCTGCTGTTCGTGGCCGAACACGACTGCGCCCAGCATCTGGTCTTCACTCAGCAGTGCGGCTTCAGATTCCACCATCAACACAGCAGCCTCGGTACCTGCGACAACCAGGTCCAGCTTGCTGGATTTCAGCTCTTCCTGGGTTGGGTTCAGCACGTACTGGTCATTGATGTAACCTACACGCGCGGCGCCGATTGGGCCGTTAAACGGAATACCGGACAGAGACAACGCGGCGGAAGCGCCAATCATAGACACGATATCCGGGTTAACCTGCGGGTTAACGGAAACCACGGTGGCAATAACCTGAACTTCGTTAACGAAACCTTCCGGGAACAGCGGGCGAACCGGACGGTCAATCAGACGCGCAATCAGGGTTTCGCCTTCGCTCGGACGGCCTTCACGACGGAAGAATCCCCCCGGGATTTTACCTGCCGCGTAAGTACGTTCTTGATAGTTAACAGTCAGTGGGAAGAAATCCTGGCCTGGCTTCGCTTTTTTCTGACCAACAACGGTAACGAATACCGCAGTGTCATCCATGCTAACCATAACGGCGGCCGTTGCCTGGCGCGCCATCATGCCGGTTTCCAGCGTTACGGTATGTTGGCCGTACTGGAATTTACGAACGATCGGATTAAGCAAAATTCTGTCCTTATATCTATAGATGATGTCATATCCATGATATGACATCTGATGACCCGATCTTCTGCATCCTCGCGACTAATGACAACCCTAACCCGCCCCTGCGAATCAAGCCTCTCATTAGCCGCGCGAACCTCTGCACGAAGATCATTAATAGCAACAATACATGAGTTTTTAGTGAATTGCTGCCGCCCGGTCGAAAAAAGGGGCCGTGAGGCCCCTTCTTCTGAAACTCGCAGAATTAGCGACGCAGACCCAGACGCTCGATCAGCGAAGAGTAACGTGCAACATCTTTACGTTTCAGGTAGTCGAGCAGTTTACGACGCTGAGAAACCATGCGCAGCAGACCACGACGGCTGTGGTGATCTTTTTTGTGCTCTGCAAAGTGGCCCTGCAGGTGGTTGATCTGCGCAGTCAGCAGTGCGACCTGAACTTCAGTTGAACCGCTGTCGTTTTCGCCACGACCAAACTCAGAAACGATTTTTGCTTTAGCTTCAACGCTTAGAGACATTTTAGAACTCCAAAATTAAAAGAAAGAAAGGGTGCCGATCTCTAATTCAGCAACCCCTGATATAACACCCGAAAATGTTGCAACACTTTAGCGGGCATTAAGCGGCAATATTCTACTCGCAGCGGCCTTTTATCGCAAGAAAAGCACTCATAGCGGGTATTCAACCACCAGACGACGAGGGGCCACACGGCCTTCGTCATCAATTTCCCCCATACCCAGAAACTTACCTTCTTCCCCCTCAGTGACACGAACCAGCCCCTGTAGCGGCGCCCCCGAGGTGCGAACCGGGTTACCATTCTTAAAGTAAACAGCCGAGGTTTGCGGAATATTAATCAGTGGATAATCCGCCGCCGGACTATCCATAGGCATCAGTAATGGATCCAGCAACTGCGCAGCCGGGATATCCAGCACACTGGCTTGCTCAACCAGCGCCTGCAGTTGTTCCAGCGTCACCATCCGTTCAACGGGATACTTACTGACCGCCAGACGGCGCAGGAAAATAACATGCGCTCCACATCCCAGTTTCTCACCTAAGTCATCGATAATCGTACGAATATAGGTGCCCTTAGAACAGTGAATTTCCAGTTCAAGCTCATCGCCTTCATGGCGGATAAACAACAACTCGTAGACCGTAATCGGCCGGGCTTCCCGCGGCACTTCAATCCCCTGACGGGCATATTCGTACAGCTTTTTCCCCTGGTATTTCAGTGCCGAATACATCGACGGCACCTGTTGGGTTTCCCCGCGAAAGCTATCTAACGCCGCGGCCAGTTGCTCCGCGCTAAAGGCCAGAGGACGCTCCTCCACCACGTGCCCGTCGGCATCAGAAGTATCGGTACGCTGGCCAAGTTTGGCGATCACCCGGTAGCGCTTGTCTGAATCCAGCAGATACTGAGAAAACTTCGTCGCTTCTCCCAGGCAAATCGGCAACATGCCCGTCGCCAGCGGATCCAGCGCACCGGTGTGCCCTGCCCGGTTAGCGTTATAGATACGTTTAACTTTCTGTAGCACGTCGTTGCTGGATGCATCTTGGGGTTTATCCAGCAACAGAACGCCGTGAACATCGCGACCGCGACGACGAGGACGGCTCATCACTCCTCCTTGCTGTCGTCCGGATTCACGCGACGCTCATCATCATGTTTCACCACGCTGGTCACCAGGTTCGACATACGCATCCCTTCAACCAGTGAGTTATCGTAGAAGAACGTCAGTTCCGGTACGATGCGCAGGCGCATCGCTTTGCCCAACAGCGAACGGATAAAACCAGATGCTTCCTGTAATGCCTTGATGCCCGCTTTCACCGCGGCTTCATCGTTATCGTTCAGAAAAGTCACATACACTTTGGCATAGGCCAGGTCGCGCGACATTTCAACACCGGAAACGGTGGTCATCATTCCCAGACGCGGGTCTTTAATTTCGCGCTGCAGGATGATGGCGATCTCTTTTTGCATCTCCTGAGCCACGCGCTGCGGGCGACCAAATTCTTTCGCCATAATAAATTCTCCAGACAAATAAGGGGGCCACGCGGCCCCCTTTAATTTTGTATTACCGGGTGGCGCTGCGCTTCCCCAGTCTACCAGGCAATTAATCGATGGTACGTTGGATCTCGATAATTTCGAAGACTTCGATCATATCGCCAGCGCGGACATCGTTGTAGTTCTTAACGCCGATACCACACTCCATGCCGTTACGGACTTCGTTAACGTCATCTTTGAAGCGGCGCAGGGACTCCAGCTCACCTTCATAAATCACAACGTTGTCACGCAGAACGCGGATCGGGTTATGGCGTTTAACCACACCTTCGGTAACCATGCAGCCTGCGATAGCACCAAATTTCGGCGATTTGAAGACATCACGAACTTCAGCCAGGCCGATGATCTGCTGTTTCAGTTCCGGAGACAGCATGCCGCTCATTGCCGCCTTCACTTCGTCGATCAGGTTATAAATGACGGAGTAATAGCGCAGATCCAGACTTTCCGCTTCAATCACTTTACGCGCAGAGGCATCGGCACGCACGTTGAAGCCAACCAGGATCGCGTTGGATGCCGCAGCCAGGGTTGCGTCGGTTTCGGTGATACCACCTACGCCGGAACCGATGATCTTTACTTTCACTTCGTCGGTAGAGAGTTTCAGTAAGGAGTCGGAGATCGCTTCCACAGACCCCTGAACGTCCGCTTTGAGTACGATGTTCACTTCATGAACTTCGCCTTCGGTCATATTAGCGAACATGTTCTCAAGTTTAGATTTCTGCTGACGCGCCAGTTTGACTTCACGGAATTTGCCCTGACGATACAGCGCAACTTCACGGGCTTTTTTCTCGTCGCGAACGACGGTCACTTCATCACCGGCAGCCGGCACACCGGACAGGCCAAGGATTTCCACCGGAATGGACGGACCCGCTTCCAGCACTTCCTGACCCAGCTCGTTACGCATCGCACGAACGCGACCATATTCGAAGCCACACAGAACGATATCGCCCTTATGCAGAGTACCTTCGCGAACCAGAACAGTCGCAACCGGACCGCGACCTTTGTCGAGGAAGGATTCGATAACCGCGCCGCTCGCCATACCTTTACGCACCGCTTTCAGCTCCAGGACTTCAGCCTGCAACAGAATGGCGTCCAGCAGGTCATCAATACCGGTACCCGCTTTCGCCGATACGTGGACGAACTGGCTCTCGCCGCCCCACTCTTCCGGCAGGATGCCGTACTGGGACAGTTCGTTCTTAACGCGATCCGGATCGGCTTCCGGCTTATCGATTTTGTTCACTGCAACCACTACCGGCACACCGGCCGCTTTCGCGTGCTGGATAGCTTCAATGGTCTGCGGCATCACGCCGTCGTCAGCAGCAACAACCAGAACAACGATATCCGTTGCCTGCGCGCCACGGGCACGCATGGAGGTAAATGCCGCGTGGCCTGGGGTATCCAGGAAGGTGATCATACCGTTGTCGGTTTCAACGTGGTACGCACCGATATGCTGAGTAATACCGCCTGCTTCGCCGGAAGCGACTTTTGTGGAACGAATGTAGTCCAGCAGAGAGGTTTTACCGTGGTCAACGTGGCCCATGATGGTCACAACCGGCGCACGCGGTTCAGCCGCAGCGCCCGTATCACGGTCGCTCATTACCGCTTCTTCCAGTTCGTTCTCACGACGCAGGATGACTTTGTGGCCCATCTCTTCGGCCACCAGCTGTGCGGTTTCCTGATCGATAACCTGGTTGATGGTCGCCATCGCGCCCATCTTCATCATCGCTTTGATGACCTGAGAGCCTTTGACCGCCATCTTGTTCGCCAGATCGCCCACGGTGATGGTCTCACCGATGATGACATCGCGGTTAACGACCTGAGCAGGCTTCTGGAAGCCTTGCTGCAGGGCTGAACCTTTACGGTGTTTGCCGCCTTTACCGCCGCGAATCGCCGCGCGGGCTTCTTCACGATCGGCTTTTGATTCAGCGTGTTTATTGCCTTTCTTCGCCGGACGGGCGGCTTTGGCGTTACGCCCACGACCACGCCCACCTTCAACTTCACGATCGTTATCATCCTCTGCCTGGCGCGCATGCTGAGAGGTCGTTACATGATAATCGGCGGTTTCTTCTGGAGCTTCTGATGATTCAGTCCAGTTTTTTTCATTTTCTTGAGCCATACGGCGTGCTTCTTCCGCGACGCGACGCGCTTCTTCTTCAAGTTTACGGCGCGCTTCTTCTTCCGCTTTACGCTTCAGTTCTGCTGCTTCTTTCTCGCGGCGGAGCTTTTCAGCCTGGGCGGTTTTGGTCATATCGTCAGTTTGTTGATTGCTCACTTTGTTTTTTTCCGCGGCTTCACGTTTCGCTTTTTCAGCGAGTTCACGTTTAGCTTGTTCTGCGGCCTCACGTTCAGCTTTTAATTGCGCTTCGCGTTTGGCTGCTTCTTCTGCCTCACGTTGCGCCTGCTCTGCCGCTTCACGCTGCGCCTGCTCTTCCGCAGCGAGGCGTTCGGCCTCTTGCGGATCGCGTTTCACAAAAGTGCGTTTCTTGCGGACTTCGATTTGTACCGATTTACTCTTCCCACCGGTACCTGGAATATTTAACGTGCTGCGTGTTTTACGCTGCAGCGTCAACTTGTCGGGCCCTGAGCCGTGTTCACGGTTCAGATGCGTCAACAAGGTTTGCTTCTCTTGCGCGGTCACAGAATCATCAGCCGATTTGCGGATCCCTGCATCAGCAAATTGCTGTATCAGGCGATCCACAGAGGTCTGAATCTCCGAGGCCAGCGCTTTAATAGTCACATCTGTCATGCTGTTCCTTCCTGCTACAGTTTATTACGCTTCGTCGCCGAACCAACAAATATTTCGCGCGGCCATGATCAGTTCTCCGGCTTTCTCGTCGGTCAAGCCTTCGATATCAGCCAGCTCATCAATGCCCTGCTCGGCGAGATCTTCCAGCGTACAAACACCACGGGCAGCCAGAGCGAATGCCAGAGTGCGATCCATACCCTGCAGATTCAACAGATCATCAGCAGGTTTGCTGTCCCCCAGGCTTTCTTCTTTGGCCAGCGCCAGCGTGGTCAGCGCGTTTTTCGCACGCTCACGAAGTGCTTCAACGGTGGCTTCATCCAGACCGTCAATTTCCAGCAGCTCTTTCATTGGCACATAGGCCAGTTCTTCCAGCGTCGCGAAACCTTCCTCAACCAGCAGTGTGGCGAAATCTTCATCAATATCAAGATACTTAGTAAACGTATCGATAGCAGCATGGGCTTCAGCCTGATGCTTAGCCTGTAGATCGTCCACGGTCATGACGTTGAGTTCCCAGCCGCTCAGTTGCGAAGCCAGACGCACGTTCTGACCGTTACGACCAATCGCCTGCGCCAGGTTGCCCGCTTCTACCGCAATATCCATCGTGTGTTTGTCTTCATCCACTACGATAGACGCGACATCAGCCGGCGCCATGGCGTTAATCACGAACTGCGCCGGGTTATCATCCCAAAGAACGATATCAATACGCTCGCCGCCCAGTTCAGTAGAGACGGCCTGCACGCGCGCGCCGCGCATACCGACGCATGCGCCAACCGGGTCAATGCGCTTGTCATTGGTTTTCACGGCGATTTTGGCACGGGAGCCCGGATCGCGAGCCGCCGCTTTAATTTCGATAACTTCTTCGCCAATTTCCGGTACTTCAATACGGAACAGTTCAACCAGCATTTCCGGTTTAGAGCGCGTCACGAACAGTTGAGCACCACGCGCTTCCGGACGAACGGCATACAGTACACCACGAATGCGATCGCCAGGACGGAAGTTTTCACGCGGCAGCATATCTTCGCGCAGAATAACGGCTTCCGCATTGTTACCAAGATCCAGGGTAATGTTGTCGCGGTTCACTTTCTTCACCACGCCAGTGATAATTTCGCCTTCGTGCTCGCGGAATTGATCAACGACCATGGCGCGCTCGGCTTCACGTACTTTTTGTACGATAACCTGTTTCGCCGTCTGGGTCGTGATACGGTCAAAGGTGACAGATTCAATCTGGTCTTCAACGTAATCGCCAGGATTCATGCTTTCGTCTTCGAAGCGCGCAGCTTCCAGCGTGATTTCACGCGTCGGTTGAGTGACTTCTTCAACGACCAGCCAGCGACGGAAGGTGTCAAAATCACCGCTCTTACGATCGATCTCTACGCGAACGTCGATTTCTTGCTCGTATTTTTTCTTGGTAGCCGTTGCCAGCGCACTTTCCAACGCTTCGAAAATCTTCTCACGCGGCAGCGCCTTTTCGTTGGAAACGGCTTCAACAACAGCCAAAATTTCTTTGTTCATCGGGGCCTTTCACCTCAATCCAGACTGTTAAAAGTGGGGAACCAGGTTCGCCTTCTGGATGTTACTCAGCGCGAACACTTCATCTTTGTCTTCGACGGTTACCGTGATCATCTCACCGTCTACCGCTTTGATAATGCCCTGCCATTTGCGTCGATTTTGTACCGCCATACGCAGAACCAGCGACACTTCCTCACCGATAAAACGCGTATAGTGCTCTGCGGTAAACATAGGACGGTCAAGACCAGGCGAAGACACCTCCAGGTTATAAGCGACGGTAATCGGATCTTCGACATCCATGACAGCACTGACCTGGTGGCTCACATCAGCACAATCATCAACATTGATGCCATCTTCACTATCAATATAGATGCGCAGTGTGGATGTGCGACCGCGAATAAATTCGATGCCGACCAGCTCAAAGCCAAGCGCTTCAACTGGCGCAGTGAGCATCTCTGTCAATTTTTGCTCTAATGTGGACAAACCCACCCCCAAGACATAAAAAAAGGGCGTATAGCCCAGTTATTCTGCAGTCAGATAACAAAAAACCCCGATAAATCGGGGCTTTAGATAACTGAACCCTGAGATCGCAGTCGCGATCTGGAACACTTTCCAGAAGAATTCTTTCAAATTCGGCTACGAAGGACCCGGTCCTCACAGTATATTTGAAAAAGTACTTAATGGGAAAGTGGTTGCGGGGGCCGGATTTGAACCGACGACCTTCGGGTTATGAGCCCGACGAGCTACCAGGCTGCTCCACCCCGCGCCTGAAACAAACGTGGCGCATTCTACTCGTTTTGAGCAAAAAACGCAAATACTGCTGGGATTTGGTACCGAGAGACGGGACATAAAATCGTGGTGTATTGTATTGATACAGCATATATTTTGTCAACATGAATTTCACAGCGCAGGTTTCAGTCACGCGGGTATCTCAGGGGATTTTTAGCAAAAAGATCATCCTCCTCTTCCTGTTGCCAGCAAAAAATGATTAAATGAAAACTCACAATTAATGCATAAAAATGCAATAAAGATTGTTGAGTCGAACTCACCACAGTCTATCTAGCAGGGTTTTATTTTATGACGACGATTCTCAAACATCTCCCGGTTGGCCAACGTATTGGTATCGCTTTTTCTGGTGGACTGGATACCAGCGCCGCCCTGTTGTGGATGCGTAAAAAAGGCGCAGTTCCTTATGCATATACCGCTAATCTGGGCCAGCCGGACGAAGACGATTACGACGCCATTCCTCGTCGCGCCAAAGAGTATGGTGCCGAAGGAGCTCGTCTCATCGACTGCCGTAAGCAACTGGTTGCGGAAGGTATTGCCGCCATCCAATGCGGCGCGTTTCATAACACCACCGGCGGCTTGACCTACTTTAACACCACTCCGCTGGGCCGCGCCGTGACCGGTACCATGCTGGTCGCCGCCATGAAAGAAGATGGTGTCAATATCTGGGGTGATGGCAGTACCTATAAAGGTAACGATATTGAACGTTTCTATCGTTACGGCTTGCTGACTAACGCCGAACTGAAAATTTACAAACCCTGGCTGGATAGCGACTTTATTAACGAGTTAGGCGGCCGTCAGGAAATGTCCGAGTTTATGATTTCCTGCGGATTTGATTACAAAATGTCCGTAGAAAAAGCCTACTCCACCGATTCCAATATGCTCGGCGCGACCCATGAAGCAAAAGATCTGGAATTCCTGAACTCCAGCGTCAAGATTGTGAACCCGATCATGGGCGTCAAATTCTGGGATGAGAACGTCAAAATCCCTGCTGAGGAAGTCACCGTGCGTTTTGAACAGGGTCACCCGGTTGCGCTGAACGGACAAACCTTCAGCGACGACGTTGAGCTGATGATGGAAGCTAACCGCATCGGCGGTCGTCACGGTCTGGGGATGAGCGACCAGATTGAAAACCGTATTATCGAAGCGAAAAGCCGCGGTATTTATGAAGCCCCGGGGATGGCGCTGCTGCATATCGCTTACGAACGTCTGCTGACCGGTATTCACAACGAAGATACTATCGAGCAATACCATGCGCATGGCCGCCAGCTTGGGCGTCTGTTGTATCAGGGCCGCTGGTTCGACTCCCAGGCATTAATGCTGCGTGACAGCCTGCAGCGCTGGGTCGCCAGCCAAATCACCGGTGAGGTCACGCTTGAACTGCGTCGCGGCAACGACTACTCCATCCTGAATACCGTCTCTGACAATCTGACCTACAAAGCAGAGCGTCTGACAATGGAGAAAGGTGATTCGATGTTCTCCGCGGAAGACCGTATCGGTCAACTGACCATGCGTAATCTGGATATTACCGATACCCGCGAGAAGCTGTTTGGCTACGCGCAGTCTGGCCTGTTGACCGCCTCTTCCGCCACGGGTTTACCTCAGGTGGAAAATCTGGAAAACAAAGACAAATAACGCTCCGAATAAATCGCAGGCCGCGTAAGCGACCGCGGATTGTGACCCTCGCGTAAAAACGTGAGGGTTTTCTTTTACGGCAAAAACAGATTGCATGAGCGATTTTGCCGATTACCACTCAACGCGATTACCTGACCTTCCTCTCCCCGCCTCAACGCAGATCAAACAAACATAAACATTTGAATTAAAAGTAATTTTTACACATAGTCATCACAGACAACATGTGCAGCCCATCGTTTATTGACGATGTGATCAATCTAAAGGAATTTAAATTTCATTAATATATATAATGAATTAAATATTTCAAAATCAATGCAAGATTTTGTCCTCGCTGTTCGTGGTTCCTGAGCATTAGATCGGTTAAATCTCACTAGAGAGTTTAAAATTAACAAACTGAATTTTAGGAAAAAAAATGAAAACAGCACTACATGGTGTCTCAGTATGGTACAGCAATGCCGTCACCCAGCTAAGCATTGCAAAAGAGAGCGGATTCGATGCGCTGGAGATCCTGCCGGAACATCTTTTTCGTTACCTCGATAATGGCGGGACATTCGAGGCATACCGACATTTGATGCAGCACTATGACATTGAAGTCAGTTGCATTAATGCCCTGAAACGCATCGGGCGGTATCAGCCCGGTGAACGGGAAGAGATGCTGAGGGAGGCCGAAAAAATTAGCCATGCCGCTCAGGAACTGAAATGCCCGGTAGTGCAGATTATGGCGCTGACCGAACTGGATCATCTCAGCGAGGATGAACGTAACGATATCCTGGTCAGGAACATTCGTGATATTGCGGATATTGGTAAACAATACGGTGTCAAATACCAGATTGAGATTGTTGCTTTCACTCGTTTCAATACGCTGCGCCAGGCGCTGGAGATTATTAAACGTGTTGGCCGCGACAATATTGGCCTGGTCATTGACTTCTGGCACCTGCATGCCGGCGGCGGTACGACCCCAGATGAAGTGGCCAACATGGACGTAAATCTTATTTATGGCGTTCATTTCTGCGACGGACGCGCCGCGAAGCCAGGTGAAGCCTGGGACGAGTGGGTGCAACGCGACTACCAGCCAGGCGAAGGCGATGTGGATATTGCCGCATGGATTAAGGCTGTTAAAGCTACCGGCTACAACGGCGTATGGGCGCCAGAGCAATTGAGTCCCACGCACTGGGAGGATGATTTATATCAGATTGGTAAAGATAATTACCAAAGCTTAATTGAATACACGGCATAAGGAAGAAGACCGCTAACAGACGAACCGTGTGTGAAACATATTACTGAATCGTCAGTCAGAGACTGTCATTTAAATTGAGTCATCGGCGTTGTCGTCCGTTTCATTGGCCAACGGCAATCGCATTATCGGTGGTTTAAACGAAAATCTGATTCGGTTTATTCGCTTACTGAGCTGATACGGGCTGAATGAAATATAAAGGATATAACTTTTTTATGACTTTCAGCCTCTGAAAAGCCACTGACGAATAACGGACTCACCGCATGGGGGTTGGGCGCATCAAGGAAACCTGGCGAGAACGCAGGCGCGCATCCAGGACTGGCCGCCAGGACGGCGGCCAGAGGGCGGGTCGAGACAGGGACAAAATTGCCGGGAGCAATTTTGAACAGCGCTTGCGCTGGCCCTGGAAGGGCGAGTCCCAGGGATGGGACGAGTAGCGT
>NZ_VCHQ01000026.1 GCF_005860775.1 Klebsiella indica | reverse complement strand
GGTCTGTTCCGTTCACTATAAATTCGCGGATATTCGTTATATCCACAGCGTGTGAACGGGCAGGGGGACGTTTCGCCCGTCCCCCTGCACCCCCGGCATGGCGCTGAAAACCTGCCGCTGCGCGGTCCGCTCCACTCCGGCTTCATCTGGCGGACCGGGCGGGACTCGACGTCCCTGTCTCGACCCGCCCTCTGGCCGCCGTCCTGGCGGCCAGTCCTGGATGCGCGCCTGCGTTCCCGCCAGGTTTCCTTGATGCGCCCAACCCCCATGCGGTGAGTCCGTTATTCGTCAGGGGCTTTTCAGAGGCTGAAAGTCATAAAAAAAGTTATATCCTTTATATTTCAGCCCGTATCAGCTCAGTTAGTGAATCAACCGAATCAGATTTTCGTTTAAACCACCGATTGACAGAACCGCTCAGCCAGCCATAAACGCAACTGACAGCCCTTAACTGACAAGCATTACAGACCCCGTCGTCATTTTAATCGTCAGAAAATAGCGGCGGCGCCTGCCGGCAACGGGTTTTTAAAAGGGATGCTGGGAAATGTGCTGAATCCGAAGATGGGCATCTTTTATGTCTCTTTCCTGCTGCAGTTTATCCCGGCAGGCCATTCTCCAATGGTCTGGACATTTCTGCTGGTCGCCATTCATGTTTTGATCGGTACGCTCTGGTCGTTAACGCTCATTCTGGTCAGTCGCTATGCCGCTCGGTTATTGAAAACACCGACCTTCGTTCAATGGATGGATCGCGCGACCGGCGGTCTCTTTATGCTGTTTGCCGCCAGACTGGCTTTCAGCCACCGATAAAATATCCCGGACATGAATGTCCAGGACTCAGCAGTACCCCGCGTCATATTCACTGTTCAGCTAAGCATCTGGTATCGTTCAATCCCGCGTTAATCGTGGTGTCGATCATGCTGCTGGTTCTGGCACCCGGTAGCGCATCAAGATCGGACGCTGATTCAAGGAGCTGGCGCATTTGATTCAGAGCCGGAGAGGAATAGTCTTTACGCCAGATAAGTTGCGTGATCGCCTGTCCAACCGGCTGCACCTGGTTTCCCGGAGGCAGATACAGAGTGTCGAGTACGCTTTGAGGCAGCAGGCAGGCGTAGCCACCGGAGGCGACGCAGGCCAGCGCGGCAAGCATTCAGGGGGATTACCAGTATGGCGCTCACTGGGCAGGACAGGGAGTTAATCTTATTCGCGAGCTTCCTGCGGCTGAGCTGATACGAACTTTGATTAAAGAATGCGGGTTTATAGAGTAACGTGACGTTCTTTTCTTTTATAGCCTTGAACGACTGCTTTTTGCGAATTTTGAATAAGGGAATCACCGGCGGATAATGGGTGGGGAAAGGGCAGGAAAAACAGGCGCCAACGGATATTTCCGCTCGCGCCATGTACTGTCTTACTGAAGATTATTTGCCGTCAGACTCTCTTTATCAAAAGCATGGCTGACATCAATATGATTTTGATGCACCGAGGTATCAATATTTGCCCCCGCTTCTGGTTGAGTAAAACTATGTTCTGCGGCCACCACACCGGACGAAAGCGAAGCAGCCAAAAGCAGTGCGGTGATCATCACGCTGATATTTTTCATGTTTTGTTCCTTCTCTCATCGTGCTGTCGTTGTCGACTGTCTCTTTTGGCGGCCCGGCGATGTGTTAATTTTATTTAGTCAGTTCAGCGGTCATATGCACGCGGTTATTGAACTGAGCGCTGGTAATTTTGTAGGACGAATCTTGTTTGGCTGCCTGGGCGGCAATTTTCGCTTCTGCGCGGTCCAGTGTTGCAGCGCTGGCGCTGATGCTTTGGGCAAAAGAACCGAAGGAGATCATTGAGAGAGCGGCAACTGCAACGAAAGTTTTGATGGATTTCATGGTCGTATTCCTTAAGCATTTTGTGTGTAGAGGAGCGTTGTTGCCCCGATGTGATAAATAATATGCCGACCATGCGCTGATTAAAATCGAAACAATTTGCGGATATTGTTCATAAAATTTGAATAAAATATGCAGGCAGAAAATGATTGTTATACACCGGACTCATCGCGTAGCGGAACAGAAGCGCGACGGAGGTAAGTGCCCGGATTTCACCATCACCTTAGTGAAATATTATCGTCATATTTAATTCATCCGTTCCCTTTATCGTTTTGGTTTTCAATTTCTTATAACAATAGAGCGATAATACAATGCATCTGGTAAAAACTATCCTTACCGCAGGGCTTCTGCTTTCCGCAGCCGCCCAGGCACAGAACGTACTGGACTTCCCGCAGCCGAAAAACAATCCGGAAGAGTTTTACGCCGTGACTGAAATCCCGGCGGACGGCATTATCAAATATGAAACCGACGCCAAAACCGGCTTTCTGATTGCCGATCGCTTTCAGTCGATGCCGGTGGCCTATCCGGCTAACTACGGTTCACTGACTCAATCTCTGGCTGGCGATGGCGATCCGCTGGATGTGGTGTTTTATACCCGTGCGCCAATGGCCCCAGGGACGCTAATCAAACTGCGCGCCATTGGCGTACTAAAGATGATTGACGGCGGCGAGAAGGACGACAAAATCATTGCCGTTCCGGCAAGTAAAATTGACCCGACCTACGACGACATCAAAAATATCAGCGATCTGCCGAAGATTGAGCAGGAGCGTCTGCAGGCCTTCTTCCGCGTTTATAAACAGCTGCCGGATGGCCGTAAAAAAGTTGAGCTGGACGGTTTCAACGATGCCGCCACGGCGAAGCAGGAAATTAAAGCGGCATGGGATGCCTGGAAAGAGAAAAATCCGCAATAGATTAAAAAAACAGGCCCACGACCGGGGCGAATGCGTTCCCGGCGCGGATATCCCCGCCGGGAACGACATTTAACTTAACAGCGCGTTGATGGCTGCAATCTCTTCACGCCACTGCGCCTGTCGCTGCGGTTTTTGATGCTTTAGCTTGCGGGCGAGATCGTCGGCCAGCAGTTGCTCAAGCGTCAGCAACCGCTCCAGCAGCGCATCATGATCCACGACCGGCTCACTGGTGATTACCGGCCAGGGTTGCCTCGCCGGAAGAGAATTGCGGTTTCGCAAAACATCATAGACCTCCTCGGCGCTATGCCATTCGTTCAGCCCGTGCTCATCAATCAACCAGAAGCGATTGCAGCTCATGTCGATCAGTTCGCGATCGTGACTCACCAGCAGCAGGCCGCCGGGGTAATCACGCAGCGTGGCCGCCAGCGCCGCTTTGCCATCCATATCCAAATGGTTGGTTGGCTCATCCAGTAGCAGCAGGCTATAGCGGGCCAGCGACAGACCGACGAATAGCAGACGCGAACGTTCGCCGCCGCTTAAGGTGCCGACTTTTTGCCCGTGACGCGACCAGGTAAACCCGGCGGCGATCAGCGCCCGCTTGCGCGTTTCCGCTGCCGGTTCAAAGGATTCCAGCGCGTCGAGAAGTGTGTCGCCATCCGCCAGTTGGCGCAGGGTCTGGTCGTAATAACCCGCCTTCAGTCGCGGGTGCAGACGCAACCCGTTATCCGCCTTCTCCTGTTGCATTTGCCGCCACAGCAAACGCAGTAGCGAGGATTTACCGCAACCGTTACGGCCCATAACCGCCACCCGATCGCCGCTTTTCAGGCGCATCAGACCCGCGGTGAACAGGGCGGGCAGACCCGGCGCCGGTGGCACGGCGAGCTGCTCCATCTCCAGCAAGCGGTCCGCCCGCAGCACGTCGCCGTGCAGCGCCAGCCGCCACGGCGTTCCGACGGTGAGATCGGTCTGGCTCTCCTTCAGGCGTTGTACCTGCTTTTCCATTTGCCGGGCCTTGCGCGAGAGATCTTCGTTATCATACGTCCGCCCCCAGATAGCCAGCCGTTTGGCGCTGGCGGTAACACGGTCGATCTCTTTTTGCTCCGCTTTATGGCGCAGCGCGTCGCTGGCGTCCTGTACTTCCAGCGCCCGGCGGGCGGCGCTGCAGGGCAGGGAGAAGGCGTGCAGGGTTCTGTCACGCAGGATCCAACTGCAGTTAGTTACCGCATCCAGTAATGTATTATCATGCGATACCAGAACGAAACTCCCCTGCCAGGTTTGCAGGAAGCTCTCCAGCCACAACAGGGTCGGCAGGTCGAGGTGATTTCCCGGTTCATCGAGCAGCAGGAGATCCGGTTGCTGGATCAGCGCTCTGGCAAGCAACAGTCGGGTATGCTGACCACCGCTCAGGGTTGACGCTTGCTGCACAATCTCCGCTGACCTAAACCCCGTCTCCGCCAGTAATCTCTCTGCCTGCCAGCGCTGGTGCTCTCGGTCAATGGCGGGAAGTTTTGCCAGCACCGCCTGAAGCAGAGGCTGCGCTAACAGCGTATCCGGCAGATGCTGCTCAACCCGCGCCATCAGGCAGTGGTTTGCCAGCGACACGCAGCCGGAAGTGGGAACGATAGTGCCGTCCAGCACCTGTAATAGCGTACTTTTGCCGCAGCCGTTATAGCCGATAAGGCCAATGCGGTCGCCTTTTTTCAGGGTAAAAGAGAGATCGGTGAACAGCGGGCCAAACGCCGTATCAGCATGGAGAGATTGCGCAGTTAGTAATGTGCTCATTGTGAACTTACTCAAGAGTTACAGGCGTAAAAACGCCTCGTCAAACATCGCTGACGATAACCCGGTAAGCCAGAGGGAAGGGATTCAGACGTTGGTTTCTTCGCTCAAGCCGAAGTTATCGCAGCACGATACCGATAACGCTTGAGCAGGTGCGATCGCCAAATGTATGTGAAAAATTAAACATTTCACAGTACGGCATGGGATCCTCCTTTTCTATTCAGTTGGTTGATGGGTGTCTGCAGTGTAGAGGGCAAAAGGCGTTTTGGCTAGCGCTGAACGAAACGGAGACAACTGAGGAAAAGTAACAAGCCGGACCTGAACCTCAGGCCCGGCCGTGCTGCCGCTTAAATTGATGTCCGGCGGTAGTTTCGATACTCCGGCTGCCAGAAGTTATCCGCAATTGCCTGCAACAGCGCTTCGGCGGAGGTTTTCACCGCCACGCCTTGTTCCTGCGCAACTTTGCCGACAGCAAACGCAATAGCGCGGGAAACGGTCTGTATATCCTTGAGCTCAGGCAGGACCGGCCCTTCACCGTTATTAACCAGCGGCGAATGTTTTGCCAGGGTTTCGCTGGCGACCATCAGCATCTCGTCGGTCACGCGGGATGCGCCGGAGGCGATAACGCCGAGCCCAATCCCCGGGAAGATATAGGAGTTATTGCACTGAGCAATGCGATACTGTTTGCCTTTAAGCGTGACCGGCGCGAACGGGCTGCCAGTGGCGACCAGCGCTTCGCCGTCGGTCCAACTGAGAATATTCTGCGGCGTCGCTTCCACGCGGGAGGTCGGGTTGGACAGGGGCATCACAATCGGACGCGGGCAGTGTTTATGCATTTCGCGGATAATCTCTTCGGTAAACAGGCCCGGCTGACCGGAAACGCCGATGAGAATATTCGGTTTCACATTACGCACGACATCGAGTAACGACAGGACATCATTGGTGGTGTCCCAGTCTTGCAGATGTTCCCGTTTTTGCACCAGTTTGCTCTGGAACGACAGCAGGTTCGGCATCGCATCGGTCAGCAGACCAAAGCGGTCAACCATAAACACGCGTTTGCGGGCCTCTTCTTCGCTTAAACCTTCACGCTGGATCTGGGCGATGATTTGCTCGGCGATCCCGCAGCCCGCGGAACCGGCGCCGAGGAAGACAATTTTCTGCTCGCTTAGCTGGCTGCCCGCGCCGCGGCTGGCGGCAATCAGCGTACCGACGGTTACTGAAGCGGTGCCCTGAATATCATCGTTAAATGAGCAAATTTCATGGCGATAGCGGTTAAGCAGCGGCATGGCGTTTTTTTGCGCGAAGTCTTCGAACTGCAGCAGAACGTCCGGCCAGCGAGCCTTAATCGCCTGGATAACGTCATCAACAAACTGGTAATACTCGTCGTCGGTGATGCGCGGATGACGCCAGCCCATATACAGAGGGTCATCCAGCAGTTGCTGATTATTGGTGCCGACATCCAGCACAATCGGCAACGTGTAGGCCGGGCTGATGCCGCCGCAGGTGGTATAGAGCGACAATTTACCGATAGGAATGCCCATCCCGCCAATACCCTGATCGCCGAGGCCAAGAATGCGTTCGCCGTCGGTCATCACGATCACCTTGACGTTATGGTTTGGCACGTTTTGCAGGATATCGTCGAGGTTGTTACGGTTCTGCCAGGAGATAAATACGCCACGGGCGCGACGATAGATCTCAGAGAAGCGTTCGCAGGCGGCACCGACGGTGGGTGTGTAAATCACCGGCATCATTTCGTCGAGATGATTGCCGACCAGGCGATAAAACAGGGTTTCGTTGGTATCCTGGATGTTGCGCAGGTAAATGTGTTTATCGATCTCGGTCTTAAAGCCCTGATACTGGATCCAGGCGCGCTCAGCCTGTTCTTCGATGGTTTCCACCACTTCCGGCAGCAGGCCCAGCAGATTAAAACTGCTACGCTCTTCCATACTGAAGGCGCTGCCTTTGTTGAGAAGAGGAAACTCAAGCAGAACGGGACCTGCATATGGGATATAAAGAGAGCGGTTTTTCTTATGAGTAAATTGCATCGCACTAACTCCTTGATGATCGCTTCAGCCCATGCGCGGCGACAGGCGAGGGGCTGGCAGGAAATTGCAGCGGCCAGAGTATAGAGCAGATGACATCAAAGAAGGGTAAATATCCGGGCGATAGTATTAAAAAACACCATCCGCAGGAAGGGACGGTGTTTTTATCATCATTCAGCTGAAAATTTATCCACCGCGGCGTTTGCGCCCGGTGGCGTGGACGTGGTTAACCGTAGTTTCTTCATCGCCCTCCAGCAGCACTTTTTTCTGCCGGGAAAGTTTGTAGTTCAGACCGAGAAGATGACGTGCCTGATGGTTCGATTTCATTCTTACTCCTTTATCCTGTTGCGGTTTCAAGGACAAGCCCGACCTGCGCCGGACGAAATTTAACCCTAAGTACACCGCCCGTTTTGGGGCAGTGATAATTATCGTGGTCCAGTTTGCCTGGATTGGCAATGCTGAAAGCACAGATTAACAACGCCCGCTCGACGGGAGTAACGGACGAACCGTCCGTATTGCCCGGAAGGCTGACGCCTTACGGGGCTGCGGGATAAATTCGGGCCAGGCTGGATCTGGCGTTAGCCGCCGTCCGGCAGGAATCGTGAGCCCGTGGTTATCCATTGTTGCTGGTTAACGGGGGATTACCACTTCATTTCGCCGGTATTCACTTTTGCGCTCAGCGCCAGCGAACTCTCTTCCGCGAGCCCCGGCCAGCGCTGTTTCATCGCCTTAATGACGTCTGCGGAATCTTTATGCTCTTTGAGCGTCTGCTCAAATTGGATCAGATAATCGCGGGTAAAGACAATCGCGCGATCGCCTGCTGGCAGCGTGCCGAGATAATGACCGGGGATCACCCGTTGCGGATGCAGAGCAGCCATCTCGTCAAGGGTATTGATCCACTGCTGACGGCTGGCGACGCTTTGGGTATCCGCTGTCCAGACGTGCATCCCCCACGCGACGCCGGTACCGCCAAGAATCGCTTTGTTCCCCGGTATCCAGACAAAGGCGGCATAATTCTGTGGCTGGCGGATCTCGACTTTTTCGCCATCGATAGTGAAGCTGTTAGCGGCAATCACCTGTGGAACGTAAATCTGTTGCGGCGCGCCGTCTTTCATCTGCGGGCCCCAGTACGCCAGTTTGGCCGCTTTGGTGGCATTGATATGTTTCACGACCTCAGCGGTGGCTACCACGTTTGCATCCGGGAAGGCTTTAACCAGCGGCTGCAGGCCAAAGTAGAAATCAGGATCGCCGGACGTGATGACGATGCGGGTGAGCTTTTTACCGCTTTTTTTAATCATATCAACCAGTTTGTCACCATCTTTACTGCTGAACTGGGCATTAAATAACACGGCTTCATGGGGGCCGGAGACGAGAGTGGAGTTGACGGCGAAAATACCGTTCTCCTGCGGATTGTAGGTTTGCAGCGTTAAAGGGGCGGCCAGTAGTGTGGTGCTGAACAGCGTGGTGGCGATAGCAAGGGCAGATAATTTCATATTGGTTTCTCTCCGTCAGATGAATAGACGCTATTGTACGGATTTCTGGATTTGCGAAAATTCCTGAAAAAAGAGATGCTGAGTTTCATAAAACGTGCAGATGGAAACGGAAAATGGATCGGGTGATCGCCGCGCAGGTGTATATGCGTATTTGTGAACTGGGGAGTTTAAGCGCCGCCGCGCGCGCGCTGGGGATGTCGCGACCGATGGTTAGCCGCTATCTGGAACAGATGGAGCAGTGGGCAGGAACCCGGCTGATCCATCGTTCAACCCGTAAGCTGACCTTAACGCCCGCCGGGGAAAAGGTGCTGCAAAAGACGCGAACGCTGACGCAACTCGCGGATGAAATCGCCGGGCAATCCGAACGGGCGATCCCCAGCGGTACGCTGCGGGTTGCCTGCGCCCATTTCACCGCCATGCAGCTTATCTCACCGCTCTTACCGGATTTTCTTGCCCGCTATCCGCAATTGCGTCTTGAACTGGATATCAACAACCATCCGGTGAGCCTGATTGGCGAGCGGATCGACGTAGCGATTCGTATTACCGATAACCCGGAGCCGGGCGCTATCGCCCGCCGCCTTGGCGTCTGCCGTTCCGTGCTGTGCGCCTCGCCGCGCTGGTTACAGCACCACGGACCGCTGCGAACGCCGGAGGATTTGGCGCATCACAATTGCCTGCACTATAGCCATTTTGCCAGCCAGAGCTGGCAGTTTACCGATCCTGCTGGCGACAAGATCGCGGTGGCGGTGTCCGGTAATCTTAGCGCCGGGATCTCTTCGCTGCTGCTGGAGGCTGCGGTTGCCGGTTGCGGCATCGCCATGCTGCCGGAACTGGAGGCGCAAAGGGCGCTGAACAGCGGCGCGCTGAAGCGGGTGTTACCGGCCTGGCAGCCGAAAGCGCTGGGCGTGTATGGCGTTTATCTCTCACGTGATTATCCCCCGAGCGCATTGCCGCTATTTCTCGAAGCGATTCAGCAGACGCTGATTCAAACTACCGGAAGACAAGGAACCGCCAATGATTTTGTTTCGCCCGATGCGTAATGACGAGTACCCGGCTTATCTCGACTATTTTCTCCCCGATTATGCCGCAGAAATTGCGGCCAACTATGGCCTTTCATCGTCGGCCGCGCTGGCTCAGGCGCAACAGGAAATCGCGGAGGCTTTACCCGCTGGCGTCAATACCCGCGGCCAGGTTCTTCTCTGTTTACTCAATGATGTTGAGGGGAGAGAAACGCCGATTGGCTATCTCTGGTACAAGCCAGATGAGCCAACGCGCTCTGCGTTTATCTGCGATTTTTATATTTTTCCGACCGTTCAGGGCCAGGGGTTGGGTAAACAGACTATGGTTGCCTTTGAGAATGAACTGAAAAACAGAGGTATCAGGCAAATTAAATTGCGGGTTGCCGGGGATAATCAACGCGCTCGTCATCTCTATGAAGCCACCGGATTCCGCGTCACCGGCGTGAATATGTGCAAAAATATCTCAGCGGATTGAGCTGATGAAAAAAGCGTGCGCCGTCCAAAGGGGCAAAGGGCTTCTATACTTAACCTTCTAATGTCAAAAAGGAGCGAATAATGGCAATTCATAAGAAAGGTCAGGCGCATTGGGAAGGGGATCTGAAAAGTGGTAAGGGAACCGTCTCTACCGAGAGCGGCGCGCTCAATCAACAGCCTTATGGTTTCAACACGCGCTTTGAAGGCGTAAAGGGGACCAATCCGGAAGAGCTTATCGGCGCCGCCCATGCCGCCTGTTTCTCTATGGCGCTCTCGCTGATGCTCAGCGAAGAGGGCTATACCGCCACTTCTATTGATACCGTGGCGGTGGTGACGCTGGATAAATCCGGCGGCGGCTTTGCGATCACCAACATTGCGCTACAGAGCAAAATCGTTCTGCCGGGCGTTGATGCCGACGTCTTTGACGGCATTATTCAGAAAGCGAAGGCTGGCTGCCCGGTATCACAGGTGCTGAATGCTGAGATAAGCCTCGACTATCAGCTTAACCCTTAACCTCTCTGGTGCCCGCTACCGGCGGGCATTTCCTGGGTTAACGCCACCGTTGGCGAATGCCTCCCGCAGCGAATAATGCTATCTTTGCCGCTCAACGAAACGAGCAGGTAAAGTCATGATCGGCATACGCGGAATGATCGAATCCCAGGTTCTGGGCTTAACCGGCATGGCGCTGAAAGAGATAGATTTTGAACATCCCAAAGGCGAACCGGGGCTGTTTGGCCCGCAGTCGGCTATCTGGCAGGTTCACGGGGATTTTACCGCCATGCTGTGCGGCGGCGTCAGCGCGCTGCTGTTACAGATGCTCCATCCGCTGGCGCTGGCGGGCGTCTGGGATCACTCCCGTTTCCGGGACGATATTTTTGGCCGTCTGCGGCGCACCAGCCAGTTTATTTCCGCCACGACTTTTGGCACCGTCGTTGATGCCGAACGGCTGATCGCAAAAGTGAAGGCGATCCATCTGCGGGTGAGCGGCGAGGACAAAGATGGCACGCCGTATCGGGCCAGCGATCCGGATTTGCTCACCTGGGTCCATGTTGCCGAGTGCAGCAGCTTTATGGCCTCGCATCTGCGCTATAAACGCACTGTGGTCAGCACCGCCCGTCAGCAGCAGTATTATCAGGAAGCCGCGGAGATCGCCCGCCGTCTTGGGGCGCGTGATATCCCGGTCACTCCCCGTCAGGTTTCCGACTACCTGCAGGATATGCGCCCGCAGTTACGCTGTGATGAACGAACCCGCGAAGTGGCTGACCTGCTGCTGTCGACGCGCTTGCCAGGCCGGTTAAGCCAGCCGGTTGGACGGATCATGATGTGTGCCGGTATTGACCTGTTACCGTCCTGGGCGCAGGAGATGCTTCATTTGCCGATGCGCCCGGCGCGGCGGCATGGCGCGCGGATTGCGGTACATGGCATTGCGCGCATATTGCGCGCGTCGGTACGTAACGGCGCGTATCACTGTGCAATGCGCCGGATGAGTGCCGGTTAGCCATCCTGTAATGTGAATTATTCAGGGGATGCATTGTCGTTGAACTCGGTCATGCGCTCGGTGGGTGCAAGCGACTGGTCGGCGCGCCGGTGCAATACTATTGAGCGCAATCTGCTGGATATGACAGACCAGTCCCCCTTACCGGAGCAACTTAAGCCGGATCGCTACTTCAATCTGACCTGATGTCATTAGCCATTGTGTATGTTTATTATTCGTTAAATAAGTTAAATCTAATGCATGATAGACAACATTGATTATACAGAGACGGCCATGATTGTTATGCTTTCGTTAATAAAAAGCCCGTTATCGCCCCTGAATCATTTAAGTTGCAGGACAAAACGCTGCGGCTGTTTTTAAACAGCACTTGCGTTGCCCGGAAGTGGTGAGTCCAGATTATTGCCCACGCCCATGCAACCTGAAGTATGACGGGATGATATGCCGATCGCGGGCGATAAGAGAGAGTACGGCGGATCGCCTGCAATTCGCTGCTGAAAGCACATCAGGAGTTAACATGAGTAGTAAAAAACGCGTCGTTCCAGGGGTCCATCCTTATGATGGTCCGGCAGGGGGCTGGGGCGCATTAAAAGCCACCGCTATTGCCGTGCGTACGCAAATGGATGTACTCGATGCACCGTCCACGCTACTTCGTACTAACCAGCCGGATGGATTTGACTGCCCCGGTTGCGCCTGGCCGGATAAAGAGCATAAATCGACGTTTCAGTTCTGTGAAAACGGCGCCAAAGCCGTGACCTGGGAAGCCACCAGTAAACGCGTCACCGCGGAATTTCTGGCTGCCAATACGGTCACCTCACTGCTGGAAAAGAGCGACTTCGAACTGGAAGGTTACGGTCGTTTAACCCGGCCTTTAGCCTACGATAAAAAGAGCGATACCCTGCGTCCGGTTGCCTGGGAAGAGGCATTCACCCGTATCGGCGAAATCCTCCGTTCTCTGCAGCCCGATGAGGTTGAGTTTTACACCTCCGGGCGGGCCTCCAATGAAGTGGCTTACTTATTTCAGCTTTTTGCCCGTGAACTGGGTACCAACAACTTCCCGGACTGCTCCAACATGTGCCATGAGTCGACCAGCGTCGGCCTGCCGCAGTCCATCGGTATCGGCAAAGGCACGGTCTCGCTGGATGACTTTGACAAGACCGAACTGGTGATTTCCATCGGGCACAACCCTGGCACCAACCACCCGCGAATGATGGGGACGCTGCATGAGCTGGCGCGCCGCGGCGTACCGATCATCGTTTTCAATCCGCTAAAAGAGCGTGCGCTGGAGCGTTTCGCCGACCCGCAGAATGTCATCGAGATGGCGACATACCGTTCAACCAACATTGCCTCCACCTATTTTCAGGTGAAAGCCGGCGGCGACGCGGCGGCATTAAAGGGGATCGCGAAAGCGTTGCTGCGGATGGAAAAAGAGCAGGGCGGGGTGCTGGATCGGGCGTTTATCGACGAACATACGCTGGGCTTTGCTGATTTCGCCCAGGATCTTGCAATTACCCACTGGCACGATATTGAACGTGAGTCTGGCCTGACGCGCGACGATCTTGAGCGGGTGGCGGCGGCATACGCCAAATCGAATGCCACCATTATTACCTACGGTATGGGTATCACCCAGCACAACAAAGGCACGTCAAACGTGCGCCTGATTGCCGATCTGCTGCTGATGCGCGGAAATATTGGTAAGCCCGGCGCCGGGATCTGCCCGTTGCGCGGCCACTCCAACGTGCAGGGTAACCGTACCGTGGGCATCACTGAAAAACCGGGCGCCCCGTTTCTGGCCAACCTTCGCCGGGTGTTCGGTTTTGAACCGCCGCAGGCGCACGGTCACGATGCGGTGAAAGCGCTACAGGCGATGATCGACGGCGAATCCAAAGCCCTGCTGTGTCTTGGTGGTAACTTTGCGGTGGCGATGCCGGATCACCAACGGGCCTTTCCGGCAATGCGGGGGCTGGATCTGAGCGTACATATTGGCACCAAGCTTAACCGTTCGCATTTGCTGGTCGCCAAAGAGACCTTTATTTTGCCCTGTCTGGGCCGCACCGAGCTGGATATCCAGGAGACGGGGCGTCAGTCGATTACCGTCGAGGATTCGATGTCGATGGTTCACGCTTCATCAGGCAAACTGAAACCCGCTTCCCCGCATCTGCGCTCGGAGCCCGCGATTGTCGCCGGAATGGCAATGGCGACGCTGCCTGAGAGTAAAATTGACTGGCTGGCGCTGGTCGCGGATTACGACAGGATCCGCGATTTGATCGAGCAAACGATTCCCGGCTTTGACAATTACAACCAGCGTATACGCCATCCCGGGGGCTTTCGTATGCCGCTGCCGCCGACTGAACGTATCTGGCCGACGCCGACCGGTAAGGCGATGTTTTCGGTTTTCCACGGCATCCATGAAAACCAGCAGGTTGAGGGGGAAAATGTGATGCGCCTGGTGACACTGCGCAGTCACGATCAATATAACACCACCATCTACGCTATGGATGACCGCTACCGTGGCGTTTTTGGTCGTCGTGATGTGCTGTTTATGAATGAGCAGGATATGGCAGAGCAGGGGTTAGAGCATGGCGATCGGGTGGATATTAGCTCCGCGCTGCCGGGTCATCACCAGCGGCTGGAGGATATCACCGTGGTGGCTTATAGCATCGCACCGGGCACTGTTGCCGCCTATTACCCCGAAGCGAACGTGCTGGTGCCGCTGGATTATCTTGATAAAGAGAGCGGCACGCCCTCCTATAAATCGGCCCCTGTCCGTCTGACTCTGCGCTCGAAAGAGATCCGCGCGCTGGCGGGGCTTCGTTAAGCCGTTATTCCGCGTATGTCGCCTGCCATTGCGGGCTCTGTGTCAGAGCCCGCCCAACAAAATCCGCCCCCTGTAGCTGTAGGCCGATACACGCGCCACCGTTGATGGCGCTTGAATTTCATCAAGGCTGAACATAACATTTAGCTAACATTTTTCCTGTTGTGCTGACAGCAGCGGCGGAAAGCGCCGGCGCAATGCGCAATAACTGGATTATTGATGGATATTAAACAGCTTAAATATCTGATTGCGCTCGACAGAACGCGTCATTTTGGCCAGGCCGCGGCGGCCTGTCACATCACCCAGCCCACGCTCTCCATGCGCATCCGTAATCTGGAAGACGAGTTGAACCTGACGCTGATTCAGCGAGGACAACGCTTTGAAGGATTTACGCCGGAAGGCGAGCGTATTCTGGCCTGGGCGCGCGCGCTTTTAGCGGCCCACGATGGACTGGAAGCGGAAGCGGCGATTTGTCGTGGGCATATGGTCGGCCAGCTAAGAGTGGGAATGGTGCCGTTAGCCAGCCTGAATCCGATGCAACTGATTAAGCCGCTGGCCGATAAATACCCGGAACTGCAGTTCAGTCTGTTATCAATGACGTCAGAGCAGATTATTGATGGTGTCAGCCGTAATCAGTTGGATCTTGGGATCTGCTATCTGCACCACGTTGATAGTCCATTATTTCACGCGGTCTGGTTGCCCAGGACCCGGATGGGGTTGTTACATGATAAGCGTTATTTTCAGTTTGGCGATGCGATCCCTGAGTGGGACGCGCTGGCCGCGCTGCCTCTTGGCTTTCTGACTAAGGGCATGTATTACCGTGAATCGATTGAAATGAGCTTCAAGTCAAAGGGGCTGACGCCGAAGTACGTTTTTGAAAGTGACTCCACTTTTCAAATTATCCAGGCGGTACAGGCCGGGATCTGCTGCGCGATTATGCCGCTGAATAATGGCCTCGAAGCGTTAAGCGATAATCTGGAAATCTGCCCCATTGCGGAAACGGAGGTCGACTCAACGCTGGCGTTGATCATGCGCAACAAGGAGCCGGTGTCGTCGCTGGCGGAAAAATGTTTTGCCGATGCGCAGGTGATTTTTACCGAACGCCAGTAGGTTAGCGATGTTTGACGGCCTGAGATCGGCTTTATAGGTCGGCCTTAAGGTTCGCCGACCGACTTAGCGATGACAAACGATTGCAGGCAAGCGCCGCCCGCGAATCCTGGCGGCGCTTGCCATCAGATATTCTCCAGGCTGATTCCCCGGGTTTTCGGCCCGAAGATACCCACAGACAACATCACCATCAGCATGCTGGCGACGATAAAACTAATCACCCCTGGCGCACCGGCATATTGCAGGATAATGCCAATCAGAATACTGGTAATTGCCGTTGAGAGCCGACTAAAGGAGTAGCAGAAGCCCACTGCCCGGGCGCGAATGTGCGTTGGAAAGACTTCCGCCTGATAGGCGTGATAGCTGATGGTCAGCCAGGCGTTCGACCAGGTGATCATAAATCCGCACACCACCAGCAATAGTGGGCTGTTCTCCAGCGCAAACAGGGTGCCGAAAATCACCGTCATCAATGCAGAGAGAACAATTTGCCATTTGTTTTCAAAGTGATGGACAAAGCGGGTGCAAAACAGACAGCCAAGCGGATAGGCAAGGGTAATAAAAAATGCATATAACAGGCTGTGGGTGATGCTGGCTCCCTGGCCGGAAAGCAGCGCTGGCAGCCAGTTACCAAAACCAAAAAAGCCGATGGACTGGAAGAAATTCATTACCATCAGCATGATCGTGCGTTTGCGGTACTGCGGCGTCCAGATCTCTTTAAACGCGCCCAGTTTCAGCGGGTTATTTTGCTTCTCAATATAATGACGCGGCGATGGAGAAACGCCGCAGCGTTGTTCCATTTCGCACATTACCTTGTGGGCGTCCTCGTGACGGCCTTTTTCATCCAGCCAGCGTGCCGACTCCGGCAAATTCTTGCGAATAATCCAAATTACCAGCGAACAGAGTGCGCCGAAAATAATGACCCAGCGCCAGCCGGTGAGACCGAAAAGGGTGGTGGGCACCAGTAACCAGGACATCAGCGCCACGGCGGGAACCGACAGGAACTGAATAAAGAAAGCGAAAGCGAAGGCTTTGTTGCGCAGATGCGTAGGCACCCATTCACTTAAGTAAGTATCAATGGTAACGAGCTCAATGCCGAGGCCGACTCCAACCAGGAAACGGCAGAAGATCACCCCTTCGGCGCTGTTCTGCAGCGCCATAATCAGGGAGAAAACGCCGTACCATGCGAGGGCGAACATAAATGTCAGGCGACGTCCCAGTTTATCCGCCAGAGGCGCCAGCAGGCTGGCGCCGATGAACAGTCCCATAAAGGTTGACGAGGCAAATGCCGCCTGGTCGGAGATGCCGAAAATGCCGTTTTCACCGGTATGAAAGATATTTTCTGCCAGTAGTCCTGTACTGATATAACCGGTCTGAAAAAGATCGTATAGCTCGAAGAAACCGCCCAGCGCCAGTAGCGTGATAAATGTCCACAGGCCAACTGATGCGGGGAGCGCATCAATGCGCGCGGTTAAGCTGGAGTGGGGCTCTCCTGGGGCGCTGAACGGTACGTCGCCCAGAACCTGGGGGGTAGACATATTATTATTTCCTTAAGGTAAAATGTTTGCCTGCTAATGTTAATTGATTGTTAGTGGTTTTAAATTTTTAATCATGCGCCATATGGACGATGAGCAGCAAAAAATGCTGATAAAATGCTATATAATTGGTAATTAAACTGCTTTCTGTTCACCCCGACGGTGATATTTGAAGTTAACCACCAGATGGGATAAAGATTGCCGGTTATCGGCGTTGAATGGCGATACAACATGAATCTTTCCCTGCGACTGATAACCCCCCCATAGGGGAAGTGCGTGCTGGGCTGTTCGTCAGAGTGGGGTTAACGCCTTACCGGGCCTGGCGGATCAGCCATATTATCCAGTTATGCAGTCAGCAGTCCGGATTTGTAGCATCAGATAATCCTAAACAAATCGTCACTAACGGAAGATTTTAACTTTACTCATATAAACGGATGACTATAATAGGCGCAAATTCAAACAGGAGAAATATGTTGGACAGTCACCCTAACAAAAACAAAAAGGCAAGCTGACGCTATTTTCCCTGCGCTGCTTGCCAGACCGGCGGGCAGCAATCTTCTCCTCATCCAGACGATTGCATCCCATAAAAACAAACGCAGCATAGCTGCGAGGATAATCGTCATGTTCATGTTTAAAAATACATTATTTCCTCCACCGTCAGCACGACGCTAATCGCCTCCCCGGCGAAAATTTGTCGTGCGCTTAATAAAGCGCGTAATTAATTCTTCCAGAAAAAATGGAGGAAGCTGTGTTGATGTTTCCTTATATCGCAAATTTACTCGCAGCGATGCTATTAGGCGCGCTAATTGGCGCTGAAAGACAATGGCGGCAGCGAATGGCAGGCCTGCGTACGAATGCGCTGGTGGCTACCGGCGCGGCGGTTTTTATTCTTAGTTCAATTTCAACATCGCCGGATAGTCCGGGACGTATTGCGGCGCAGGTGGTTTCCGGAATTGGCTTCCTCGGCGCTGGCGTCATCATGCGTGAAGGCATGAACGTGCGGGGGCTGAATACTGCCGCGACGCTGTGGTGTTCTGCGGCGATTGGCGTGCTGTGCGGGCTGGGGCAGTTCTGGCAAGCGGCGGCGGCGACGCTGATAATCCTCTGTGCCAATATTTTATTACGTGAAGCGGCCCAGCGTATTAATCGCTTCCCCGGGGCGACAGAGGAAGAAAAATGCTACGTCCTGAATATTATCTGTAATAGCGAACATGAAAAGGCGATTCGCCAGCTATTACTCAATCTCAGTAAAGAGATAGCGCTCAGCCTGCAGGGAATGGTTTCAATTTCAGCGCAAGAACAGGGGCATAAAGAAATCCGCCTTGAACTGGTCGGCCATACCGATTATCGCAAGGCAGGGGATATTATTATGTCAAGAATTGGCGGGCATGAAAATATTACCTCTGTCCGCTGGTGCGTCGAGGGGAGTTAATCTCTCTGATATTCCACAATGACGGTGGTTCACCTAAGGAGGGAATGATGGATGTTCCCTGGCAATTAAAGTCATAGGCGCGTAAGCGCGTAAAAAATAAATTATGCATAAACATTTTATGCAGAGTTAACGACGTCTTAAATTTGAGGGTTAATCATGACTGACATGAAAATAGAACGCCGGAAAATAAACCGGAATGCGTCAGCAAATGATAAGCAGCATAAAAAAAGCTTTGCCATTGAAACCGAGGCATTTAACAGCCCGGACCATACCCTGGCACGGCTTAACAGCAGCCGTCTGGGGCTGACAACGGAGGACGCGCGCGAACGACTGGATGAATATGGCCGTAACGAAGTGGCCCATGAGCAGGCACCGCCTGCGCTGATCCAACTTCTGCAGGCATTCAATAACCCGTTTATTTACGTGCTGATGGCGCTGGCTGCCGTAAGCTTCGTCACCGATTATTGGCTGCCGAGGCTTCACGGTGAAGAGACCGATCTGACCGGGATCATTATCATTGTGACGATGGTCAGCCTGAGCGGTTTATTGCGTTTCTGGCAGGAGTTTCGTACTAACAAAGCGGCGCAGGCGCTGAAATCAATGGTTCGCACCACGGCGACGGTGCTGCGTCGCGGACCGGGCAATATCGGCCCGGTGCAGGAAGAGGTTGCGATTGCAGAGCTGGTGCCGGGAGATGTGATCTTCCTCGCCGCCGGAGACCTTGTCCCGGCAGATGTTCGTCTGCTGGAGTCACGGGATCTGTTTGTCAGCCAGTCGATTCTCAGCGGCGAGTCGCTGCCGGTTGAAAAGTATGATGTGATGGGCAGCGTTTCCGGTAAAGGCAGTGAACAGCTGTCCGGATCGAACAAGGGCAAAAGTTTGCTTGAAATGGGCAATATCTGCCTGATGGGCACCAATGTCACCAGCGGCAGAGCGCAGGCGGTGGTGGTGGCCACCGGAAATCGCACCTGGTTTGGCTCGCTGGCGAAGTCCATCGTCGGTACGCGCACTCAGACGGCGTTCGATCGCGGGGTGAACAGCGTGAGCTGGCTGCTGATCCGCTTTATGCTGGTGATGGTGCCGATCGTGCTGTTGATTAACGGTTTCAGCAAAGGTGATTGGGTGGAGGCATCGCTGTTTGCTCTTGCGGTAGCGGTCGGCCTGACGCCGGAAATGCTGCCGATGATCGTCAGCTCTAACCTGGCGAAGGGCGCTATCGCCATGTCGCGGCGTAAAGTGATCGTTAAGCGGCTCAACGCCATTCAGAATTTTGGCGCGATGGACGTGTTGTGCACCGATAAAACCGGTACGCTGACCCAGGACAACATCA
The DNA here is from genome assembly GCF_005860775.1 of Klebsiella indica. Taxonomy (GTDB): domain Bacteria; phylum Pseudomonadota; class Gammaproteobacteria; order Enterobacterales; family Enterobacteriaceae; genus Klebsiella; species Klebsiella indica. The sequence continues at coordinate 281,988 of NZ_VCHQ01000026.1, read as the reverse complement.
TTCTTGAACATCATCTTGATGCCAGCGGCGCAGAGAGTGACCGGGTACTCACGCTGGCATGGCTCAACAGCAGCAGCCAGAGCGGGGCGCGTAACCTGATGGATCGGGCGGTATTGCGCTTCGGAGAAGAACGGATTACGCCATCGACAAAAGAGCGTTTTGTGAAGCTTGATGAACTGCCGTTCGATTTTGTCCGCCGCCGCGTGTCGGTCTCCGTGGACGATGTGCGCCACGGCGACAAAAGTCTGATCTGCAAAGGCGCCGTCGAAGAGATGCTGATGGTCGCTACACATCTGCGGGAAGGTGACAGCGTGGTCGCGCTGGATGATGCCCGCCGTGCGCAGCTGTTAGCAAAAACCGAAGATTACAACGCTCAGGGCTTCCGCGTACTGCTGGTGGCAACTCGCAAACTGGATGACTCCGCGCTGACAACGCCGCTAAGCACGGCAGATGAGCAGGGATTAACGGTTGAAGGAATGCTGACGTTTCTCGATCCGCCGAAAGATAGCGCGGGAAAAGCGATTACCGCGCTGCGCGATAACGGCGTGGGGGTGAAAGTGCTGACTGGCGATAACCCGGTCGTTACGGCGCGTATTTGCCGGGAAGTGGGGATTGATGCGGATGACATCCTCACCGGTGCGCAGATTGACGCGATGTCAGATAACGAACTGGCGCGGGAAGTGGAAACGCGTTCGGTGTTTGCGAAGCTGACGCCGCTACAGAAGTCACGCATTCTCAAAACATTACAGCAAAACGGCCATACCGTCGGTTTTCTTGGTGACGGTATTAATGATGCCCCGGCGCTGCGCGATGCGGATGTGGGAATTTCGGTTGACAGCGCCATGGATATTGCGAAAGAAGCGTCCGATATCATCTTGCTGGAAAAAGATCTGATGGTACTGGAAGAAGGCGTGATCAAAGGACGTGAGACCTTCGGCAATATCATTAAGTACCTGAACATGACCGCCAGTTCTAATTTCGGCAACGTGTTTTCGGTACTGGTGGCCAGCGCGTTTATCCCGTTCCTGCCGATGCTGGCGATTCATCTGCTGATCCAGAACCTGATGTACGATATTTCCCAGCTGTCGCTGCCGTGGGACAAGATGGACAAAGAGTTTCTGCGCAAGCCGCGCAAGTGGGATGCAAAGAACATTGGCCGCTTTATGCTATGGATTGGTCCGACATCGTCTATTTTTGACATCTCCACTTTCGCGCTGATGTGGTATGTGTTCGCGGCCAATAACGTTGAAGCGCAGGCGTTATTCCAGTCCGGCTGGTTTATAGAGGGCCTGCTGTCGCAGACGCTGGTGGTGCATATGCTGAGAACGCAGAAAATCCCGTTTATCCAGAGCCGTGCGACGCTGCCGGTTTTGCTCACCACTGCCCTGATTATGGTGATTGGGATCTATATCCCGTTCTCGCCGTTGGGGACGATGGTCGGCCTGGAGCCGCTGCCAATGAGCTACTTCCCGTGGCTGGTCGCCACGTTGCTCAGCTACTGTCTGGTGGCGCAGGGCATGAAGCGGTTGTATATCAAACGGTTCGGTCAGTGGTTCTGATATTAAGGAGGCACCGGGATGCATCGTTCTCCGGAGACGATTATCGCGCTGATATTTTTCCTCATGGGTCTGCTGGTACTGCTGCTGGCTATCTGGCAAATCCTGTTCTGATAATAAGGCGGGGCCAATGCGCAAAGGATCGCTGGATAAAGTCTTTATTCAGGTGGTGATTATCGTAGTCATTATTATTCTGCTGACCATCTGGATAAGGTAAGAGAAGCCCCGGCGGGCGTAAAGCCTGCCGGGGAAAGTTATTACAGATCGAAGCGGTCCAGATTCATTACTTTGGTCCATGCCGCCACAAAATCGGTAACGAACTTCTGCCGCGCGTCGCTGCAGGCATAGACTTCTGCCAGGGCGCGAAGTACAGAGTTGGAACCAAACACCAGATCAACACGGGTAGCGGTGTATTTCTCTTCACCGCTCTTACGATCGCGGCCGATAAACAGCTCAGACTGCTCGTCAGCGGCTTTCCAGACGGTACCCATATCAAGCAGATTGACGAAGAAATCATTGCTCAACACGCCTGGCCGGTCGGTAAATACACCATGCTGGCTGCCGTCGAAGTTGGCGCCCAGTACGCGAAGACCGCCGACCAGTACCGTCATTTCCGGTGCCGTCAGCGTTAACTGCTGGGCTTTATCGATCAGCAGCGTTTCGGTGGACACGCCGCCTCCCACGCGACGATAGTTGCGGAAACCATCAGCCAGCGGTTGCAGCAGATCCATCGCGTCGACATCGGTCTGATCCTGTCGCGCATCGACGCGGCCCGGCGCAAAGGGAACGCTGACCGGAACACCCGCCGCGGCGGCCGCCTGTTCAATGCCAACGACACCCGCCAGGACGATAATATCGGCCAGCGATGCCTTACCTGACGCGTTGTGGATCGCCTGCAGCGTCGGTAATACGCGGGCGGCAATTGCGTTGACCGGCCAGGATTTTTGCGGCTCCAGCGCCAGACGCGCGCCGTTGGCACCGCCGCGTTTATCGCCGCCGCGGAAGGTGGATGCCGAAGCCCAGGCAACGGAAACCAGTTCGCTTACCGAGAGCCCCGCATCGGCAATAGCGGTTTTCAGGGCCGCGATATCGTCTGCGGTCGGGGCGTGAATGGCTGCCGGTAACGGGTCCTGCCAGATCAGATCTTCTTTCGGGACTTCCGGCCCCATGTAGCGGGATTTTGGCCCCATATCACGGTGGATCAGCTTGAACCACGCGCGGGCAAAGGCTTCGTTAAAGGCCTGCGGGTCGTTGAGAAAACGGCGTGAAATTTTATCGAATTCCGGATCGAAACGCAGCGTCAGGTCAGTGACCAGCATCGTCGGCTTGCGTTTTTTCTCCGGATTGAATGGATCAGGAATAATTTCCGGCGCGTCTTTCGCTTCGAACTGAATTGCGCCAGCCGGGCTGCGCGTTTGTACCCATTCATATTTATACAGGTTTTCGAAGAAGTAGTTGCTCCACTGGGTAGGGGTTTGCGTCCAGACCACTTCCAGACCGGATGTTATCGCATCCGCACCCGCGCCGCTGCCATAGCTGTTAGCCCAGCCCAGACCCTGGGCTTCAATCGGCGCGGCTTCCGGTTCTGCGCCAACATGGCTGGCGACGGCGGCACCGTGCGTTTTACCCAGCGTGTGTCCCCCGGCGATCAGCGCGACGATCTCTTCATCGTTCATCGCCATATTGCCAAAGGTCGCGCGAATCGCGGCGGCGGCGGAAAGCGGGTCGCCGCTGGCGCCGGGCCCTTCCGGGTTAACGTAGATCAGCCCCATCTCGGTTGCGCCGATGGCCTGCTTATTCAGGCTTTCCGGATGGCGATGCGCCAGCCATTCCGTTTCATTACCCCAGTCTACGTCCAGATCCGGTTCCCACACGTCCTCACGACCGGCGCCAAAACCAAAGGTGCGGAAACCGGCGTTTTCCAGCGCGACGTTGCCTGCCAGCATATAAAGGTCGGCCCAGGAGATTTTCTGACCATATTTTTGTTTCACCGGCCACAGCAGGCGGCGGGCTTTGTCGAGGCTGACGTTATCCGGCCAGGAGTTCAGCGGGGCGAAGCGCTGCTGACCGCGTCCTGCGCCGCCGCGGCCATCCACGGTACGATAGGTACCGGCACCGTGCCAGGCCATACGAATAAACAGCCCGATATAGCTCCCCCAGTCCGCTGGCCACCACTCCTGCGAGTCGGTGAGCAGGGCGCGCAGATCGGCTTTCAGCGCCGAATAGTCGAGCTTCTTAAACTCTTCCCGATAATTAAAGTTTTCACCCAGCGGGTTTGAACGATGAGAGTGCTGATTCAGCAGATCCACGCGTAGTTGATTTGGCCACCAGTCGCGGTTAGTGGTGCCACTCCCGGCGCTCTGCGTCGGCGCTTCAGTGTGGAAAGGGCATTTTCCTGCTGCGGCGTTATTTGAAGGGTCGTTTGACGTGCTCATATCAGGCTCCGTTTGCTTTTGTGAATGCCATAACGATATACACTGCTTCCAATAAGTGATACTTGAATAAGTCTACGGATTTAATAGTTATTTCCGTTCAATTGTCGGGATGAGAAACGCGTATTGATTGTTGTATACCCGACATAATTCGCGCCGCAGTGAGGGACAAACGAAACCGATCCCCGGACGGGCGCATCCCGTACATCGCCGAAGTAAGCGCAGGCGGCCAATAAAGCGGCAGCGTGAACTATGACGGGTATATAAAGCTGGCTATCGAAACCATCTTAATAACCATAGTCGTAACAGGGGAGTAACGGAAACGCTAAAGTGCTTTCACTGCTACCGAATGCTAATTGTTTGAGTTATGACAAGTTTCCGTTCGTCATCGCCTGCAGAAAGGTTTTGCCATCGTGGCTTTTTATACGTTCTCGGTTGGGGGGCTGATTGCTGGTTTTTTCGCCTTTCGCGTCAGTTCCGCCACAATCACCGATCCACGCACCAAATCCATGCAATGCTCCATTATTACACCCCATTTTAGGGAGAAAGGACGCGGCTTATCTCTATCATGTTGATTTTATTTGCCCTTAATTTCTGGCACAAGGATTGCTTGTCACCATAAGAAGGCAGCGCAACAGACAATCTGGATAACATAATAGCTGGCTAGGGTTCCGGTTCACGCAGGTGAACGTCTGGTCCGAGAGCTGGCGACCTCTGCGAGGTTACACGGCGGGATAAAAGCCCGGGAGACAGCAGCACCGTTGGGTGTCGCGCTGCCCCCGTTTCTCGTGCCAACCAGAGGTTTATCATGAAGACATCATCAATATTCCGCTCTTTCGTTTTGTCAATGGCGTTACTGGTCAGCGTGCCATCCTTTGCCGCCGTAAAAAAAGAGTTCAATATCTGTTGGACTATTTACGCCGGATGGATGCCCTGGGGCGCCATCAGTAACGAAAAAATTATTGATAAATGGGCCAGTAAATACGGCATCAAAATCAATATCGTTCAGCTCAACGACTATATCGAATCCATCAACCAGTACACCGCGGGCCAGTTTGACGGCTGCACCATGACGAATATGGATGCGCTGACCATTCCGGCGGCAGGTGGCGTTGATACCACGGCGCTGATTACCGGTAGCTATTCCGACGGTAACGATGGCGTGGTACTGAAAGGCACAGGGAAAAAACTCAGCGACCTGAAAGGGATGTCGGTCTACCTCCCGGAACTCTCGGTCTCACACTATCTGCTGGTGCGCGGTCTGGAAAAGGCCGGACTGCAGGAAAAAGATGTCAAAATCGTCAATACCTCGGATGCTGATATTGTCTCCGCCTTTGGCACGAGCAGCGTGCGCGCGGCGGTGGCCTGGAATCCGCAACTCTCCGCGATCAAAAAAACGCCGCAAACCACTGAAGTGTTTAGCTCCTCGCAGGTGCCCGGTGAGCTAATCGACATGATGGTGGTGAATACCCAAACCCTGAAAGATAACCCGGCACTGGGCAAAGCCCTGACCGGCGCCTGGTTTGAAATGATGGCCAAAATGAAGGCTGGCGATACGCAGGCGCTGAAAGCGATGGCCGCCGATTCCGGGACCGACCTGGCGGGTTACCAGGCGCAGCTTAAAACAACCCATCTGTTCTGGACGCCCGCCGACACGCTGGCATTCATCTCTTCCCCTGAACTGGCAAAAACGATGCAGCGGGTGGCTAAGTTCTCCTTTGACAAGGGGCTGCTCGGAGAAGGCGCACAAAGTGCTGACTTTATCGGTATGACGTTTCCCGGCAACGTCACCGTCGGTGATAGCGCAAACAGCAAACTGCGCTTTGACGATCGCTACCTGAAGATGGCCATTGCCGGCCAGCTGTAATTACTGATCCTGGGAGTCCACGCCATGCGCCACATTAACCGCCATCCTCGACAGGGTATGCGCCTGACGCTGATGCTATTGCCTTTCGTGCTGCTGATTGCCGCCTGGTTTATCGGGTCAGCGGTGCGTCTGGAAGCCAATCCGCAGGACAAGCTGTTGCCCGGCCTGTCGCAGATGCTCGCGGCCATTGACCGGATGGCATTCACCCCGGATAAGCGCAGCGGCGAGTATCTGCTGTGGGTCGACACGCTGGTTAGCCTGAGCCGTCTGTTGACGGGACTGGCGCTCTCTTCGCTGATCGGCCTGTGCATCGGTATTGCCGCAGGCGTATTCCCGATGTGTCGCGCCGCGCTATCGCCGTTGATGACCGTGGTGTCCATGATCCCGCCGCTGGCGATTCTGCCGATACTGTTTATCGTCTTCGGGCTGGATGAGCTATCAAAAGTGATGCTCATTGTTATCGGCATCACGCCGATGCTGGCCCGTGACCTTGAACAACGGGCGCAGGAGATCCCGACGGAGCTGTTTATTAAAGCCCAAACCCTCGGCGCCAATAGCTGGACGGTGGTGCTGCGGGTGGTGCTACCCCAGCTTTTATCACGGCTGATTACCTCACTGCGACTGCTGCTTGGATCGGCATGGTTATTTTTGATCTCTGCCGAGGCCATTTCCGCTACCGCCGGGCTGGGGTATCGCATCTTCCTGGTCCGTCGTTATATGGCGATGGATGTGATTATTCCTTATGTCCTCTGGATAACGTTGCTGGCATGGCTGATGGATCTGGCGCTGCGTCGGCTGCATAACGTTTGTTTTCCGTGGGCGGAAGGAGGCCGGATATGAGTTTTATCAACATCAACAATATCTGGCAGGAGTACGGCGACCATGTCGTGCTGGAACGCATCAACTTGCAGGTTAAACAGGGAGAGTTCTGCTCGATGGTTGGTGCATCCGGCTGTGGGAAGTCGACGTTTTTACGTCTGTTGCTCGGCCAGGAGCAACCCACGCGAGGAACCATCACGCTTGAAGGTCAGCCGCTGGTGGCGGAACCGGATCGCAGCCGCGGCGTGGTATTCCAGCGCTATTCCGTATTCCCGCATCTCAACGTGCTGGATAACGTCGTTATCGGGCTCGAACTGCCGGTTTCGCCGCTGTTTGGTCGCTTGTACGGTCGCCGGAAACGCGATGCTCGCCAGCAGGCGCAGCAGATGCTGGAGCGAGTCGGGCTGGGCCATGCGCTGGAAAAATATCCGGCGCAACTGTCGGGCGGCATGCAGCAGCGGCTGGCGATTGCTCAGGCGTTTGTGATGCAGCCGCGCGTGCTGCTGCTTGATGAACCCTTCGGCGCGCTGGACCCCGGTATTCGCAAGGATATGCATACCCTGTTGCTCCAGCTATGGCGCGAAACCGGTATGACGGTGTTTATGGTTACGCACGACCTCGCGGAAGGCTTCAACCTTGGCACCCGGTTGCTGGTTTTTGACAAAGTGCGCATCGACCCACAGGCGCCAGAAGCCTGGGGCGCGCGCATTACCTACGATATACCGCTTAATGAAACGCGGATGTCGCAGTTGACAACCGATAGCGACAATAACGTTTACGCATTAAGGAGATAGTCTGATGACCGTACTTTTTCACTCATCCCCCAGCCTGCGCGAAGAGCGACTTCCCGGCGGGGCGCATACCTCGCTGATTTTGCGTAAGGGACAGATCCTGCGCCTGACCGATATCGAAGGCGGGGCTAACGTCAGCATGATGATGCTCAATCCTCACGAGAAAAGTGAACGTCTGAACCTGCCGGATACCCTGAAGGGGCAGCACACCGCCCGCCTGACCGCCGGTCACTGTTTCTACTCCGATATGGGCCGGGTGCTCGCCGGGATCGTGGCAGATAGCTGCGGCTGGCACGATCCGTTCGGCGGCGTACTCAATGCGGATGAAACGCGCGACAAATACGGCGCAGGACGCTACCAGGAACTGCGCAACGGCTTTTATCGCAACGGCGTCGATAACCTGTTGGTGGAGATGGGGAAATGGGGGCTTGGCCTTGAAGATTTGCTGATGGTAGTCAACTTCTTCAGCAAGGTCACCGTCGATGACGACGGCAGCTTCCGGTTTATCACCGGCCACAGCCGCCCCGGCGATTACGTTGAACTGTTTGCGCCGATGGATGTGTTGCTGGTACTGACCGCATTGCCGCATCCGCAGGACCCTGCCGTTGAATACGCCCCGCGTCCGGTACAACTGAGCTGGTATCGGGCCGACGATGAGCACGCCGCCGTAGACGCGCTATTGACACGCGACGAAAACCGGCGCGCGTTCCTCAATACCCAACTTTTTGCCCTGTAAGGAGGCTGCGATGACGCTTATTACCAGTAACTTTCGTCCCGAAGATGCCGTATACCGCCATGTGATCCCGGCGGGAGAACCCTGGCTTTTTGAGGTGAAAAAAGGGCAAACCCTGCGGCTGCTCGACCTCGAAGGCAATCAGGCGATTGATACGCTGTTCTACAATGCCGATAACCCCCGCGAGCGTTACGATCCCCAGCGTACGCTGCGCCGTCAGGGCAAGGCTTATCTGACCACCGGCAGCGTACTGTATTCCAATCTTGGTAACCCGCTGCTCACCATCGTCGCCGATACCTGTGGCCGCCACGATACCCTCGGCGGCGCCTGCGCTCAGGAGAGTAATACCGTGCGCTACGCCATGGATAAACGCTATATGCACAGCTGCCGGGATAACTTTCTCTGCGCCTGCCTGCACGATGGTCGTCTGCGCAAGCGCGATATCGGCGCCAATATTAATTTCTTTATGAATGTCCCGGTGACCCCTGAAGGCGGCCTGACCTTTGAAGACGGTATTTCGGCGGCGGGAAAATACGTTGAGCTGCGCGCCGAATGCAACGCCGTGGTGCTGATTTCCAACTGTCCGCAGTTGAACAACCCCTGCAACGGCTGGAACCCAACGCCTGCTGAAGTTCTGGTGTGGAATTGACCGGGTTATGCCTATCGGCTGAATAGTCTACCGACGCACAAATCTTAAGCGCCGGTTGGCCCCGGGGACGACCCCAGGGGAAACGCGATTTTTGCGGGACGACCCGCGTTCCTGTGAGTTCCGCTTATGTTTGATACCTTACTGATTGCCAATCGGGGTGCTATCGCTTGTCGCATCCTGCGTACACTGCGCGCCATGCAAGTCAAGGGCGTGGCCGTGTACTCTGAAGCCGATTTGAGCAGTTTACATATACGTGACGCAGATGAAGCGTTAAGCCTCGGCGACGGCCCGGCGGCGCAAACTTATCTGGCGAGTGAAAAAATTATTGCCGCTGCGCGGCAGAGCGGCGCCAAAGCGATTCACCCCGGCTACGGTTTCCTCTCGGAAAATGCCGCGTTCGCCGAGGCGTGCGAAGCGGCGGGGCTGGTTTTCGTTGGCCCGACGCCGCAGCAGTTGCGCATTTTTGGTCTGAAGCATACCGCTCGCGCCTTAGCCAAAGCCGAGGGAGTACCGCTGCTGGAAGGCAGTGAGCTGCTGGCCGATAGCGCTGAAGCACAGCGTGCGGCAGAGACGGTTGGCTATCCGGTGATGCTCAAAAGTACCGCTGGCGGCGGTGGAATCGGTATGCGCGTCTGCCGCGATGCCAGTGAGCTGTCAGCGGCATTCGAGGCCGTACAGCGACTGGGGCAAAACAACTTCAGTGACGCTGGGGTATTTCTCGAAAAATATATTGAACGCGCCCGTCACCTGGAGGTGCAGATCTTCGGCGATGGATGCGGAGATGTCATCGCCCTCGGCGTACGGGACTGCTCGGTACAGCGACGTAATCAAAAGGTGATTGAAGAGACGCCAGCGCCAAACCTGCCCGAAGGGATGGCCCAGGCCCTGTGTTCGGCAGCCATCGCCCTTGGTAAGGCGGTGAATTACCGCAGCGCCGGTACCGTTGAATTTGTGTATGACAGCGCGGCGCGGCAGTTTTACTTTCTCGAAGTGAATACCCGGCTTCAGGTGGAACACGGCGTGACGGAGCAGGTCTGGGGCGTGGATCTGGTGCGCTGGATGATTGAATTAGCGGCAGGCGATCTTCCGCCGCTGAGTCAACTGGCTGCCGGGCTACGGCCACAGGGGCATGCTATTCAGGCGCGCATTTACGCGGAAGATCCGGGGCAGCAGTTTCAGCCTTCTCCGGGGTTGTTGACGGAAGCGGCGTTTCCGGCGGCGGATGGCAGAAGTCTGCGTATTGATCGCTGGGTGGAAGCAGGCTGCGACGTGCCGCCATTTTTCGATCCCATGCTGGCGAAAATCATCGTATGGCGCCCTGGCCGTGAGGACGCGATCGCCGGTCTGCTCCAGGCGCTGACGGAGACCCGTCTGTACGGCGTGGAAACCAATCTTTTGTATCTGCAGCACATTCTTGCTTTTGCGCCGTTTACCGAGGGCCACCCCTGGACCCGTTGCCTGGAGCAATTGCGCTATCAGGCGGCAACGGTTGAGGTTTTGAGCGCCGGTACCCAGACGACGATTCAGGATTATCCGGGGCGCCTGGGGTATTGGGCGGTGGGGGTACCGCCATCGGGGCCGATGGATGACCGCGCCCTGCGTTTTGGTAACCGCCTGTTGGGCAACGCTGAAGACGATGCCGCGCTGGAGATCACCCTTAACGGGCCAGCGTTGAAATTTAATACCGCTGTTCAGGCGGTGATTTGCGGCGCATCGCTGCCCGCCACGCTGGATGGCGTCCCCCTGCCAATGGACCGCGTTTTTACTGTCCCTGCAGGGGCGACGCTGAAACTGGGCGCCATCAGCGGCGCGGGCGTCAGAAGCTATCTCTGCCTCAGCGGTGGCATTCAGGTGCCGGACTATTTAGGGAGTAAAAGTACCTTTACTCTCGGCCAATTTGGCGGCCACGGCGGGCGGGCTTTACGTGGCGGCGACGTATTGCATCTGGCGCCGCGGCCCACTGCCGCGCATGACAGTAAACTGCCCGACGCCCTGCGCACGGGGCTGGCGGATGTGCGTACGCTGCGGGTCATTTATGGCCCTCACGGCGCGCCGGAGTTCTTTACGCCTGACTACATTGAGACATTCTTTGCAACCGAATGGGAAGTGCATTTTAACTCCAGCCGTACCGGCGTGCGTCTGATTGGGCCGAAACCGCTCTGGAGCCGGGATAGCGGGGGCGAGGCGGGGCTGCATCCCTCGAACATTCATGACAACCCTTACGCCGTTGGCGCAGTGGATTTTACCGGCGATATGCCGGTGATCCTGGGGCCTGATGGCCCGAGCCTCGGCGGTTTTGTTTGTCCGGTGACGGTGATTGAAGCCGATCTCTGGCAAACAGGACAGCTTAAAGCCGGGGATAAAGTGCGTTTTGTGCCGGTGGATCTTCTCACCGCCAGACGGCTGGCCGCCGGGCGACGCGCCGAACTGGCGACGCTCCAGCCACAGGAGACGGTCTGGCAACCTGCGCCGCTGACTTCGCCGATGGTCATGACCTGCGGCGAGGGGGATAAACGTCTGGTGGCGCGTCTCTCCGGCGATACGCATCTGCTGCTGGAAGCGGGAGAGGCGGAACTGGATCTGGTGCTGCGTTTTCGCATTCACGCGCTGATGCAGGCGCTGGAAGCGCAATCCCGACAAGGGGTGATTGATATCACGCCGGGGATCCGTTCGCTGCAAATCCATTTCCAGCCAGAAACCCTGCTCCTGGAACAACTGCTGGCGTGGGTACGCGCTGAATGGGCGACGGTCTGCGTCAGCGATGATCTGCAGGTCCCCACGCGGGTGGTGCACCTGCCGCTCTCCTGGGATGATCCGGCCTGTCGTAAAGCGATCGACAAATATATGACCACCGTGCGCCATGACGCCCCCTGGTGCCCGAGTAACCTGGAATTTATCCGTCGGATTAATAACCTGCCTGATGAACAGGCGGTGTGGAATACGGTGTTTGACGCCCGCTATTTGGTGATGGGGCTGGGCGATGTTTATCTCGGCGCGCCGGTTGCGACCCCGCTCGATCCCCGTCACCGACTGGTGACGACCAAGTACAACCCGGCGCGAACCTGGACGGCGGAAAACTCCGTCGGTATCGGCGGCGCCTATCTGTGCGTCTATGGCATGGAAGGACCTGGCGGCTATCAGTTTGTCGGCCGCACGCTGCAAATGTGGAACCGCTATCATAATGTCGCTGATTTTGCTGGTAAACCCTGGCTGCTGCGCTTTTTTGACCAGTTGCGGTTTTACCCGGTTTCGGCTGAGGAACTGCTGCGGATCCGTCGCGATTTTCCACTTGGGCGCTATCCCCTGCGTATTGAACATAGCACGCTGCGGCTGGCGGAATATCAGCAGTTTCTCGCGCGTGAAGCGCAGAGTATCGCCGCGTTTCGCGACCATCAGCAGCAGGCGTTTAATGCCGAACGTGAGCGCTGGATTGCCAACGGCCAGGCGGATTTTACCACTCAGGAGAACGTAACCGAAGAGGGCGGCGATATGCCGTTGCAGCAGGGTGAGCAGGGGGTGGAAAGTCCAATTTCCGGTAACTTATGGCAGGTGCAGGTCGCAGTGGGGAGTCGGGTGCGCGAGGGAGAGGTGCTGGTTGTGCTCGAATCCATGAAGATGGAGATCCCATTACTGGCGCCGTGTGACGGCATTATTCAGCAGATTAGCGTTCAGCCGGGTAGCGCGGTTCATGCCGGGCAACGGGTGGCGGTGATTATTGAGGAGAATGTGTAAATGCAGCAAACGTTTGATTTACGCCTGGCAACCCTGGCGGCGGATTATCGCAGCGGTAGCATCACCCCACGTGCGTTGCTGGCGAAAATACGCCAGCGGGCGCAGGCGTTGAATCCGGAGTTTCGGCTTTTTATTCATATACTGAGCGAAGAGGAACAGGCGCCTTTTCTGGCGCGGCTGGACGCATGTACGCCAGAATCGTTGCCGTTATACGGCGTGCCGTTCGCCATTAAAGACAATATTGACCTGGCGGAGAGTGTGACGACCGCAGCCTGTCCGGCCTTTGCCTACCGGGCGGAGCAGAGCGCCACCGTTGTCGAACAGTTAATTGCGCTGGGGGCGGTGCCGGTAGGTAAAACCAATCTCGATCAGTTTGCCACAGGCCTCAATGGGACCCGATCGCCATATGGCCGCTGTCGCAACAGCTATCACCCGGATTACCCCGCCGGCGGGTCCAGCGCCGGTTCCGCGCTGGCGGTGGCGTTAGGCGTCGCCAGCTTTTCGCTGGGGACCGACACCGCCGGTAGCGGACGGGTGCCCGCCGGGCTGAATAATCTGGTGGGACTGAAAGCGAGCAAAGGGCTGATCTCCACCGCAGGGGTGGTGCCCGCCTGCCGTACGCTGGACTGCGTAACCTTTTTCAGCGCTACCGCCGATGAGGCCAGTCAGTTGCTGGATCTTGTCGCGCGCGACGATCCGCGGGACGCATACAGTCGCCACAATCCGCAGTGGAACCGTCGTCAGGCGTTCGGTACGCTGTCGGCGGGTTTTCGTTTTGGCATACCGCGCGAGCTTAATTTTCTCGGCTGCGAAGCGAGCGCACATCTGTTTACCCGCGCCTGCGAGCGAATGACGGCACTTGGCGGCATCCCCGTCGAAATAGACTTCACCCCGTTTCTCGCGGCGGCCCGTTTGTTGTATGAAGGGCCGTGGGTTGCTGAACGCTATGCGGTGGTTGGCCCGTTGATTGAACAAAACCCGGATGCGGTGCTGCCGGTGATTCGCGACGTGCTGGCGAAAGCGCCGGGGACGGATGCGACGACGACCTTTAAAGCGATGTATCAACTGCAGCATTACAAGGCGCAGTGCGACGCGATTCTGGCAACGCTGGACTGCGTTCTGACGCCAACCTATCCGCGTCCGGTTACGCTTGACGAACTGGACGCCGAGCCGATCAAGCGTAATGCCGATTTGGGGTATTACACCAACTTTATGAACCTGCTGGATTATGCCGCCGTCAGCGTGCCGGCTGGATTTATGCCTGACGGGCTGCCATCCGGCGTGACCCTGTTTGGCCGGGTCTTTACCGATCAATATCTGCTGAGCCTCGCCGATGCGTTTCAGCGTTGTGAACCGCTGGCGCTGCCTGGCGGGACGTTGCCGGACAGAACGCCACCTGCACATGCCGCCAGCCATGACCGAATGGCGCTGGTTGTTTGCGGCGCGCATCTTGATGGCCTGCCGCTTAACGGCCAGCTACGGGCGCGAGGCGGGCGATTGCTACAGGCGACCCAAAGCGCGCCTTATTATCGTTTATACGCGCTTGCTGATGGTAAACGTCCGGCGATGGTGCGTGATAATTGCGGCGGGAGAGCGATTGCGGTCGAAGTGTGGGAATTACCTTCCGCAGAGGTCGGTTCATTGTTAGCCGGTATCGCTGCGCCGCTGGGTTTAGGGCAAGTCGAACTCGCCGACGGACGCAGATTAACGGGGTTTATCTGCGAGGCTGAAGGGTTACAGGGGGCCACGGAAATCACCGCGTACGGCGGCTGGCGCGCCTGGCTGTCACGCTAGTCGGTCTGGACCTTTGTCGCGTGCGGCAAAGGTCTTTTATGTGACGGTGTCACTTATTTTTCTAACATACTGATACATTTCTGCCAGGTCATTAGCAACCTTTCGGTAGGGCTCGCGCCCTGAGAACGTTATTCTTCCCCGCTTTTCCATTTTCAGGCCCTTTGTAACCCAGGTAAACGACCGCTAATGTCCCTAATGAGAGATGAAATTCGCGACCACTCAGCGGAAAAGATGCTATTTATCCGCCGTGCCGTAATTGCTTTTCTGGTGGTGGTGGTCTGCTTTGTTATTCTGATTGTCAATCTCTATCACCTCCAGATAGATCAGTACGACTTTTACCAGACCCGCTCAAACCAGAATGACATCAAGATGCTGCCCATCGCGCCAAGCCGGGGGCTGATTTTCGATCGTAACGGTATTCCGCTGGTGCAAAATGTTACATTGTACCGTTTACAGGTGATCCCGAGCAAAATCGCCGATATGAAGGCGCTCCTGCGGCAGTTAACGCCGATTATCGATCTCACCCCACAAGATATCGCCGATTTCCGCGACGACATGCAGCACAACAGCCGCTATAAAGAGGTGACCTTAAAATCCGATCTCAGCGATGTTGAAGTGGCGCGTTTTGCCGTCAATGAGTTTCGTTTCCCCGGCGTGACCATTGAAAGTTACCAGCAGCGCCGGTATCCCTATGGCGCGGAACTGGCGCACGTGGTCGGCTATGTATCGAAAATCAACGACAGCGATCTGCAAAAGCTGGCGAAAGCGGGCGAAGCGGAGAACTATGCCGCCGACCACAATATCGGCAAGCAGGGCATTGAAGGCTACTACGAGAAAGCGCTGCACGGCACCACCGGCTATCAGGAAGTTGAGGTGGATAACCATGGTCGGGTGGTACGCCTGCTGAAAGAGGTCCCGCCGGTGGCCGGAAAGAACATCTACCTGACGCTGGATCTGCATTTACAGCAGTATATCGAATCGGTGCTGAAGGGGCAGCGTGCGGCGGTCGTCGTCGTCGATCCGCGCGATGGCGGGGTGCTGGCGATGGTTTCCAGCCCCAGCTATGATCCAAACCCGTTCGTCAGGGGGATTGGCTATCAGGCTTATCGCGCGCTACTGGATAATCCGGATCGCCCGCTGATTAATCGCGTGACCCAGGGGCTATATCCACCCGCATCAACGGTGAAACCCTATATGGCGCTGTCGGCGTTGTCCGCGGGCGTCATCACCCCTACCACGACGTTTTTTGGCGGGCCGACCTGGACACTGCCGGGCACGCAGCGCCGCTATCGCGACTGGCTGAAGAGCGGTCACGGTATTCTAAATGTTACCAAAGCGATTGAAGAGTCGGCGGATACGTTTTTCTATCAGGTGGCGTATGAAATGGGGATCGACCGTATCCATGAGTGGTTAAGTAAGTTTGGCTACGGACAGTCAACGGGGATCGATCTGAATGAAGAGTATACCGGGGTGCTGCCGAGCCGGGAGTGGAAGCTGAGGGTACATAAAAAACCGTGGTATCAGGGAGACACGATCTCCGTCGGCATCGGCCAGGGCTACTGGATTGCGACGCCAATTCAGATGGTGAAGGCCCTGACTACCCTGATTAACAACGGTAAGGTGAAAAACCCGCATCTGCTCTATTCCATGAAGCAAGGCAATATGATTGAACGCTACCAGCAACCGCAGAATCTTCCACAGATTGGCGATCCGCATTCACCTTACTGGGGGATTGTGCGTAACGGAATGTACGGCATGGCGAATCTGCCGAACGGTACCGGATATAAGCTGTTTCACACTGCGCCGTACCAGATTGCGGCAAAATCCGGTACTTCCCAGGTCTTCAGCCTCAAGGAGAACCAGACCTATAACGCGAAAATGATCCCGGTGCGTCTGCGCGACCATATTTTCTATACGTTGTTTGCGCCGTATCAGCATCCGAAGGTGGCGATGGCGTTGATTCTGGAAAACGGCGGCGGCGATGGTGTGGTGGCCGGGCCGACTGCACGTAAGATTCTCGACCATATCTTTGATCCGGCCAGTGCATCACAGGACGGTGGCGCGGGAGCGAACGTGCCGCAGGTGGAGAGCGCCGATGCGCGGTAGGCCGTTATTCACTCTGGTCATAAGCGATGACGGATTGGTTATTTGCCGCCGTCTGCGCTTTTGCTCATAGTAGGGTTCTGGATGATTCTGAAAAAGGCGCTCTGATGTCGTTAAGCCGAAAAACATTGCTTCTTGTGCAAACTGGTACTCCGCCGGTTGAAATCATTTCCGACCATGGCGATCTTCCTGTCTGGTTTAGCCATTTACTTGCGCCCTGGCGCAATAAAATCCGCGTCGCGCGGGTGTTTGCCGGGGAACCGCTTCCCGCGCCCGATAAGGATACGGTGGCGGTGATCACCGGCTCCTGGGACATGGTAACTGAGCGTCTGCCGTGGAGTGAAATGACCGCCGAATGGATCCGTGAAGCGATGACGATGGCGATGCCGCTGTTTGGCGTTTGCTATGGGCATCAACTCATGGCACACGCGCTGGGCGGTGAGGTGGATTATCACCCGGCAGGGCGCGAGGCGGGAAGCAAAACTATTTCACTGTCTGAGCGTGGGATTAAGGATAGCCTGCTGGCGAAGCAACCGGCCTCTTTCAGCGCACATCTTACCCATATGCAGACGGTGATCAGGCTACCGCAAGGGGCGACGGTGCTGGCTTCTTCCCGGCACGATCCGCACCAGATTGTCCGTTATGGCGAACATGCCGTGTCCACTCAGTTCCACCCGGAAATTACCCCGGCGATTGCCCGCTCGCTGATTGCCTGGCGCCAGACGGCGCTGCGCAATGAGGGGATTGATCCAGAAAAGCTGAGTCGCGAAGTGGTGGAGAGCCCTGAGGCATCTGCTGTTTTGACCCGTTTTATCGCTCACTATCTGACGCCGGATCTGAAAACGGCTTAACGAGGGGCGTCGGAGGGAAGCAGGGGAATAAAAAGCCGATAAGGTGAGTTATCGGCATACGATTGCTGACAT
This sequence comes from Klebsiella indica, assembly GCF_005860775.1. Classification (GTDB taxonomy): domain Bacteria; phylum Pseudomonadota; class Gammaproteobacteria; order Enterobacterales; family Enterobacteriaceae; genus Klebsiella; species Klebsiella indica. Next base: position 264,589 of record NZ_VCHQ01000026.1, on the reverse strand, counting down.
CGCGCATTTTTCCGCAACCGCCCGGCGGCGCTTCGCTTGCACGGGCCTGTGGGAAATACGTACCACAATGATACTATTGGTGTTGTAGGCCGGGTAAGGCGTCAGCCGCCACCCGGCAGAAAGGTGTATAGCAGTGTCCGGAAAATAAGGTTATTGCGCCAGCAATTCCTCAGTGGTACGTTCCACTAGGCTTAGCAGAACCTTTATGTCATCTAACGTGACGAGGGGGTTCAGCAGTGTCAGTTTCAGGCAGGTCACGCCTTTGTGCTCGGTCACGCCAACGTTGGCGCGACCAGTCGCCAGCAGCGCATCGCCAACACGCTGGTTGAGCAGGCCGATGGTCATATCATCGCTGCCCGCCATCTGGTGAGGGCGAGAACGGAACAGCACGCTCGCCAGCTGCGGCTGCATCACCAGTTCCAGCGACGGCTGAGTTTCGACATATTCCGCCACGTTCAGCGCCATGGTCACGCCGTGATCGATGATCTCCGCGTACTGCTTCCGGCCCAGTGCTTCCAGGCCCATCCATAGCTTCAGCGCATCGAAGCGACGGGTGGTTTGCAGCGATTTAGACACCAGGTTCGGTACGCCGTGCTCTTCATCGAATTCGGAGTTCAGATACGCGGCCTGATAGCGCATCAGCTCGTAGTGACGGGCTTCTTTTAACAGAAACGCGCCACAGCTGATGGTCTGGAAGAACTGTTTGTGGAAATCCAGGGTGATGGAATCCACTAACTCAATACCGTCCAGGCGGTCGCGATACTTTTCAGACATCAGCAGCGCGCCGCCCCAGGCAGCATCAACGTGCAGCCAGATCTGGTGTTCGGCGGCGATTGCAGCAATGGCCCGCAGCGGGTCAATTGCCCCCGCATCGGTGGTGCCTGCGGTGGCGACAATCGCCATGATCTGTTCGCCGTTGGCCTGCGCCTGCGCGATCTTCGCTTGCAGGTCCGCTATGTCCATCCGGGCGAACTCATCGGTTTTCACCAGCGTCACGGAACGGTAGCCGAGGCCCATCAACGCCATATTTTTCTGCACCGAGAAGTGGGCGTTTTCTGAACACAGCACTTTGTACTGACGGATATCGCCCGGCAGCCCCTCCTGCTGGATCGAATGACCCTGGCGGGCGAAGAAGGCATCACGCGCCAGCATCAGCCCCATCATATTGCTCTGAGTGCCGCCGCTGGTGAACACGCCCGCATCGCCAGCGCCGTAGCCGACCTGGGCGCGTAGCCACTCAATCAGCTTAATTTCGATAAGGGTCGCTGACGGACTTTGATCCCAGGAGTCCATGCTCTGGTTGGTGGCGTTAATCAGCACTTCCGCCGCCTGGCTAATCACCAGGCTCGGGCAGTGAAGATGCGCGACGCAATGCGGGTGATGTACCGACAGGCTGTCTTTGAGGAAAAACTCGATCGCCCGGTCAATTGCCGCCTGGTTGCCGAGCCCTTGTTCATTGAAATCAAGGTGGATGCGCTGACGTAATTCGTCAACGCTTTTCCCCTGATACATCTCAGGCTGCTGCAGCCACTGCGCTACCGCCTGGCTGCTCTGGGCGATCGCCTGCTGGTAGGCGTCAATGCTCTGCGTGGTACCGGCAAGAACTGGATTCAATTTTGACATTGCGGTCATTCGCTCCACTCAGACCGGTTTTACGCCGGCGCCCAGCAGGGCCTGTTCAAATTTATCGAAGAAGATCTCCAGCTCCGCGTTACTGATCAGCAGGGATGGCAGCAGACGCAGTACGCAGCCGTTACGACCGCCGCGCTCAAGGATCAGACCCGCTTCAAAGCACTTCTTCTGCAGCAGCGCAGAGAGTTCGCCATCCGCCGGGTAGCTACCCAGATGGTCCGGCGCTTCGTTCGGTTTAACGATTTCAATACCGATCATCAGACCCAGACCGCGCACGTGACCGATAACCGGGTAACGTTTCTGCATCTCAGCCAGTTTGCCTTTCAGCCACTCGCCCTGGGCGGCGACTTTATCGGCGATATGGTTGTCTTTCAGATAGCGCAGGGTGGTCAGGCCGGTCGCCATCGCCAGCTGGTTGCCGCGGAAAGTCCCAGTGTGGTGACCCGGTTCCCAGGCATCGAACGGCTTTTTAATACCGAGAACGGCCAGCGGCAGACCGCCGCCAACGGCTTTTGACATCACGATGATGTCCGGCTCAATGCCTGCATGTTCAAAGGCGAAGAATTTACCGGTACGGGCAAAGCCTGCCTGAACTTCATCGATGATCAACAGAATGCCGTGTTCCTGAGTCACTTTACGGATGCGCTGCAGCCACTCGACCGGCGCCGGGTTCACGCCGCCTTCCCCCTGAACGGCTTCCAGGATCACCGCCGCCGGTTTACGCACGCCGCTTTCCACGTCGTTGATCAGGTTTTCGAAGTAGTAGGCCAGTGCTTTTACGCCCGCATCGCCGCCGATACCCAGCGGGCAGCGATACTGATGCGGATAAGGCATAAACTGCACTTCCGGCATCATGCCGTTCACCGCCGCTTTCGGCGACAGATTACCGGTGACGGACAGCGCGCCGTGGGTCATCCCATGGTAGCCGCCGGAGAAGCTGATTACGGAAGAACGACCGGTGTATTTTTTCGCCAGTTTCAGCGCCGCTTCCACGGCGTCAGCGCCGGACGGGCCAGTGAACTGCAGGCAGTATTCTTTGCCTTCGCCCGGTAACAGAGAGAGCAGGTATTCAGAGAAGCGATCTTTTAACGGTGTTGTCAGATCGAGGGTATGTAACGGCAAGCCGCTGGTAATGACACTTTGGATGCTTTGTAACACATCAGGATGGTTGTGGCCGAGAGCCAGAGTACCGGCGCCGGCAAGGCAATCCAGATACTGCTTGTTATCCGCATCGGTCAGCCAGACGCCTTCCGCTTTAGTAATCGCCAACGGCAGTTTGCGCGGGTAGCTCCTGACATTCGACTCGAATTCAGCCTGACGGGCCAAAAAGGTATCGTTGTTTGCATCTAATAAATCTGCGCCTAAAGTATCAATACGGACTTTATCCGTCATCATATCACTCCCACAACCCGTGTTTCGCTTGAACGCGGGTTGAATAAAATGGTGTAAAAAATTGAATTGCCATGCATAAGGCGCGCACAATATATGGCTTTTTAAATTTGCATTCAACGTTTTATTTATTAAGGTATTTTTTCATTATTCTTACTTTAACGGATAGACCTTTAATTTATTGATATTGTTATTAATTATTAAATAGCCCAAGGCCTTTTAAATTGTCATTTTTAGTTAAAAATAACGTACTTTTATTACCGCGATGCTGCCCTTGCCGGTGGAACGATTCCGCCAGCAAGGCCATGACTCAATGCAGTTCAACCGCATAATTTGTCAGCGGGGTAATTTTTTTAACTAACTTGTTGGTGTATAAAAACTGTTCATAGGCTTCATAGCGCGGTTTATTCAGCGCCGCCGGATTGACGGCAAACAGGGGGAGGGTTTTCAGCCAGGCCTGCTTGTTCAGTTCGGTGTTAAGTTCAGGATGCGCGTCGGCAAAGGCCAGCCAGGTCTGCTGAGGATGGGCGCGCAGATAAGTGACCCCTTTTTGCAATGCGGCAAGGAATTTCTTGATTTTCGGGGCGTTGACCTCGTCACGGTTGGCGACGATCACCAGTTCATCGTAGGCCGGTACGCCATAATCCTCGACGTTCATCACAACGGGATCTTTCCCCTGCAGCTTCAGCTCCAGCGCTTCTATATTACGATAGCCGCCAATGACCGCATCGACCTGGCCGGCTAGCAGGGCGCTGGTTAACTGGAAGTTAACATTGACCAGTTTGATACTTTTGGGGTCGATATGCGCATACTGCGCCATGGTTGCCAGCGTCGCCTGTTCAATACCGCTAACCGAATAGCCAACTTTCTTGCCTTGCAGGTCGGCCGGGGTTTTGATGTCTTTATCCAGGGTAATTACCGTGTTTAACGGTGAATTAATCAGCGTACCGACGCGCACCAGAGGCAGCCCTTCATCAGCAAAAAAATGCACCTGCGGCTGATAGGTGATCGCCAGATCGGCCTGATGAGCGGCCACCAGTCGCGGCGGTAACGCCGGGTCCGATGGCGGCACAATGGTGACGTCCAGTCCGGCTTCTTTAAAGGCGCCAATCTGTTCGGCCACCATGATCGGCGCGTGATCCGGGTTGATATACCAGTCCAGCACCAGGGTGAGTTTCTCGTTGGCCAGCGCCTGGCCGCAGAGCAGCGCGGTGAGGGCTATTGCGGCGGGTACAGATTTACGCATGGTTACTCCTTATATAAAAGCGTCATTATTCCGGCGCCCAGTTAATCAGCCGGTGTAGAAAAGCATCCACTGTCAGCCATAACAGGACCGTCAGCAGCACTAAAATAAACAGCGCCGCAAAACAGATATCCGTCTGCAGACGCGCGTTGGCATTGAGCATCACGTAGCCCAGGCCTTCGGCTGAGCCGACCCATTCGCCGATAATCGCCCCGATGGGGGCGACGGCCGCGGCCATTCTCAGGCCGGAGGCAAGAGCCGGAAGGGCCGCCATCATGCGCACATGGCGCAACTGCGCGCCAGAAGATGCCCCCATGGTGCGCGCCAGATCGAGATAGTCGTGGTTGACCCGCCGCAGCCCGTCAAAAAATGCCGAGGTCACGGGGAAGAAAATCACCAGCACCGCCATCATCACTTTGGCGCTTATGCCGAAGCCAAACCACAGTACGAGTAGCGGGGCGAGGGCAAAGACCGGGATCGCTTGACTGGTCAGCACCAGCGGCATTAGCCAGCGTTGAATACGCGGCGAGACGATCATACATAGCGCCAGCGCGACGCCGAGCAGCACGCCAGCCGTGAGGCCGCAGAGGATCTCGCTCAGGGTGATCAGCGTATGCCAGCCCAGGTAACCCCGGTTGAACCACAACGCGCTGGCCACCGCTGATGGTGAAGGAAGCAAAAAGGCCGGAATTCCGCTACGGCTCGCCAGCCACCAGAGCAGCAGCAGGCCGCAGAATACCACGCCGCCGCGCAACAGTTTAGCGTTCATCCGTTGGCCCTTATTAGCTGTTGCAGCAGCTCCGCCTGGCTGGTTAATACCTGCGGATCGTCACAGGCTCGGGGCGGCATGCCGGATAAGCGGTGCGTATCGTCAATTCCTCCGGCAGCGGGCGAGAGTACCAGCAGGCGATGGCTGAGTCGGCAGGCTTCCATCGGATCGTGGGTGATAAGCATCACGGTACGGTTCACTAACAATTCGGCGGCCAGGGTTTGAATTCGCGTGCGGGTAAGGGTATCGAGCGCTGAAAAGGGCTCGTCCATCAATACAATGGGGCGATCTTCATAAAGGGTGCGCGCCAGGGCCGCCCGCTGGCGCATTCCCCCCGACAGAGAGGATGGCCGGTCGCTGGCGCAGTGTTCGAGACCCACCCGCCTTAACAGCGTGGTGACGCGCGTGTCATTAATGGGTTCGCCGCGAAGACGCGCGCCGAGGGAGACATTGTCACGCACGCTTAGCCAGGGATAGAGCAGATCCTTTTGCCCCATCCAGGCCAGACGTTTTGCCATCGGCTGGCCATCGCTGGCGCGAACATGACCCGCCGTCGCCTGCTCCAGTCCGGCGATAATGCGCAGCAGGCTGGTTTTCCCCACGCCGCTGGCCCCCAGCAGAGACACCCACTGACCGCCAGGAATATCAAATGAGAGGTTGTCGAAGATCTGCCGGGCGTGAAAACGTAAGCTGAGGTTGCGCACCTCGATACCCGGCGCTATCACGTTGCGCACTCCGTGACGGCATTGAGTCCCATTTGCCAGAAGCTGGCCTCCAGCCGCGTGGCGGTGGTGAAGATGCGGCTGAGTTCAGCAAATCGGGCTTCGCCGCCACGTTGTTGCCACACGGTTTCCAGCAGATTAATAGCCGAATTAACCCCGCGCAGATAGCCCTCATCGCCATAGTTACGGATCCAGGACGCATAGGGGTTGGTGGTGAGGTTAGTGGCGGGATCGTGCAGTAAGCCGAGGCCGATTTCGGCGTATCCGGCAACGCAAGGCATCAGCGCCGTCAACAGATCCAGCGTATCGCCGGCGTGACCGATATCCAGTACGTAACGGGTGTAGTTGACGGTTTCCACGGCTTCAGGTGTGGCCGCCATTGTCGCCTCATCCAGACCCCATCCTGTGCAGTAGTCTACATGTAGCGGGAGCTCGTCAAGAATGGCGTTCATCGACGCGGCGGCGGCGCGCATTTCTGGCAACGTCTGCAGTTTACTCACCAGCAGCGCATAGCTCCGGGCAAAGTGGATCAGAAACAGATAATCCTGAGTCAGGTAACGGCGAAAAGCGATTTCGGGCAGGGTGCCTGCAGCGAGTTGCCGGAGAAAGGGGTGAGCGACATAGTGCTGCCAGTCAGCGTTGGCCTGCTGACGCAGACGACCATAAATACCCTGGGTGAACGCGGGAAGAATCACTGGACCTCCTGATAACGGGGAGATCCGGGCGTGCTGTCAGAAGTGTGAACAGGCAGTGGCGCAAAACTGGCGAAAATGCCGACCCGTCCCTTCGCTGGCATGACCCAGATCAGGTTCAAAGGGTTCGGCTCGCGCCATCTCAGTCCTTACAGGACACCCCTCGGTTGGCCCTTGTTATACGATATTCGCTTTTTGATTACAATCCTGTGATGTGACAAGATTAGGTGACGTTGTCACCTTTTTTCAGGCCCGGTAAAGCCCGTGAATGAACCGGCTGCGCCAGGCCCGGTCAGCACAGTGCTGCCGGGCGAGCACGCACAGGGGGATCATTAGCGAAATTCAACCCAGCGGGCGCCGTCATCCGCTGAACGTACGCAGTTTTCCACCCAATGCACGCCGAGCGCACCGGCTTTGGCGTCCGGATACCAGAAATTATCCAACAGGGCGCGGTCATTACGATCGGTGGCGTCCATCGCGATGGCGAAACGGCGGTACAAATTCGACCATGCTTCAAATAAGCCTTCGGGGTGACCGCCGCCAATGCGATCGTCCTGTAAAGCCAACGGGTCGAGATAGGACATCCCGCGTTCGAGAATACGCACCGGCTCGCCCTGAATTTCATAACGCAGCTGATTGGGTTGCTCATCCCACCACTCCAGGCTCGCTTTCTCACCGACGATACGCACTTTCTGGCCGTGCATCGAGCCGCAGTTTACCGCTGAACACCACATTGAACCGATAGCGCCGTTGTCGTACTCCATCAGCACATAGGCGTTATCCTCCAGCGGCGCACGGGTTTTGACAAAGCTCTGGCGAGAGCACATCAGACGCGTGATGGCGAGTTTTGGCGCCATGGTTTCCGCCAGAAACAGCGGGTGAGTGGCTAAGTCACCTAATACATAGCTGGGCCCGACAAATTTCGGATCCACCCGCCAGCGCGTGCTCGGGTTTTCCAGCTCTACCGGCTGCGCGTGGAAACCATGTGCGAACTGCATATTGATGATGCGGATCTCGCCCAGCAATCCCTGCTCAATCATTTGTCGCGCCTGCAAAATCATCTGATGACCGGCGTAGCCGTAAGTCACGCCAATGATTTTGCGTTGTTTTTCGCTAAGCGCTACCAGCGCATCCGCTTCTTCGGCGGTAAAGCACAGCGGTTTTTCACAAACCACATGCAATCCGGCCTCCAGCGCCGCACGGCAAATGGCGTAGTGGGTGTTGTTCGGCGTGGCGATGGAGACCGCTTCGATACCGTCTTCCCGCGTCGCTTCTTCACGAAACAGGGTTTCGTAATCGGCATAGCAGCGTCCGGCTTCCACGCCCAGTTGCTGACCGAATTCACGCCCACGCTCGGCATCAATATCAAATGCGCCCGCTAACAGAGTAAAAGCGCCGTCGCGCAGCGCCGCAGAACGGTGAATATAGCCGATCTGGCTGCTTCCACCGCCGCCAACCATGCCCCAGAGTAACGATCTGCCTACGGGTTTTGTTCCATTAATCATTCTCTTCTCTCCAGATTAAAAGCCAACGGAACGCAGGTAGCGCAGGCTTTCCGTGACGGCCTGTAAGCTGCCTTCAACATTGCGCGGATCGCGCTCTTGCTCAATGGTTATCCAGCCCTGATAGCCGCGTTTTTCCAGAAACGCCCGTACCGCCGGATAATCAATTGCGCCGCTGCCAAGCGGACACATCACCCCTTCAGCGCAGGCGGAGAAGAAGTCGATGCCACGGGAAATCACGCTTTCAAACACGTTCGGATCAACATCTTTGAAGTGCAGGTAGTCAAGGCGGTCAAAATGACGATCCAGCCAGCTGACGGGATCCATTCCAGAGTAATAAAGATGGCCGGTATCGAGACACAGACCGGCGATGTCGTGGGGGATTTGCGTCGCCAGCAGGTCAATCTCATCGGCAAATTCGATACAGCCGCCCGCATGGGGATGAATGACCGGACGGACGCCGTACTCCTGCCATGCCAGTTTGCTGATGATGACAATATGGTTAATCATCTGCTGCCAGTCGGCAGGAGACAGTCGCGGCGCCAGCTCGCTACGCCCGGCATATTGCGCTCGCTGGGGATTACCGAAATCAATGATCACCAGGTAAGGAGGCTGGAAAGGATTACCCGCTGTTTTTTCCGCAACGGGGACCTGCGATAAATTACGGCAAATGTTATGCGTCAGTTCGACGATATTCGGGAAGTTCTCTTCGCTGACCAGATCATCAAAGATCGTCCCGGCAACCAGAGATAACCCTTGTTTATTCAGCGCTGCGCTGAGTTCACTGGCCTGGGTTGGCAGATAGCTCCAGGGCCCTAATTCAATACTTTTATAGCCCGCGGTGGCGGCTTCCTGCAGCACTTTCTTGAAAGGCGGCAGATAAGGATTTTTGGGATCATCGACGCCCCAGCTACACGGCGCGTTGGCAATATGTATGGTCATGACGGATTCCTTTTCAGTGTGCGATGAAAGCGGCATCAGTATTGAATGAATATTTCAAATTCAACAACATCGAATTTTTATTTTTTTGATGTTATTCAAGGTTTATTTTGATGTTCTATTTGATGGTTTTTTATCAAAATGAGGCAGGAGAAGGCGCGCCGAGGAAATGCCCGCGCCATGGCGATCAGAGATTTTCTTTGGTGAGGAGGTCGAACGGCTGCAGGGCGTTGATAAAGGTTGCCTGTGACTGACCGCTGGCCTGGAGAAATGCGTTTATGGTTGCGTCTGCGAGTGCGGGCAGGCGGTGCGTGATCATCAGATCGATAGTGCCATCAATTAACGCCAGTTCGCCATTTTCCACCGGGCCGTGACAAATCAGCATCACCTGATGCTGGCGCTGATGCGCCTGTAGCGCGTCAATAATCCCCTCAACGCCGCCGCAAGGGGCGTAAATCGCCGTCAGGGAAGGGTAATCTCGCAACATGGCATCCGTTACCTGCCGGGCTATATCCGCACGTTCATAGCTGCGTACCGGTTCCAGCACCCGCTCGCCTTTTCCGTGTTCGCGCAGATATGAACGAAAGCTAATTTCGCAACTCTCCTGACAGATAAACCGATTATCACCGATGATGATGCCAATTTCTCCTTCATGGCGACAAAGCCTGTCGATCGCCCAACCGGCGGTGCGGCCCGCTTTTTGATTATCCAGACCGATATAGCCAGTGCGTTGCGCCACAGCCATGTCAGAGAGCAGGGTAAAAACGCGAACGCCTTTATCAATGGCCTGGGTAATCGCGTGGCGGATCAGCGGGTTGTCCAGCGCGACAATGCCGATCACATCCACTTCATCGCTCAGACGGTCGATGGCGGCCACCATGTCATCGATGGCGTTAATATCGTAATGCAGAAAAACGGGAGGCTGCGTCGGGTTATGCCAGGGCATGGCCGCCTGCTCAAGCATCTGCGCCAGTTGATGATAAAATGAGTGTGATTGCTGAAGCAGAATAAACCCCATTCGCAGCGTTACCGCTGACTGACCGCCAGCCTGCCGATAGCGCGATTGTTCCAGCGCGAATCCTAGCCGACGGGCGGCTTCAAGCACTTTACGTTCGGTACTTGCTTTGACGGGGGTACGTTTATTGAGCACCCGGTCAACGGTGGCAATGCCGACTTTGGCATCCCTGGCTATATCTGTCATGGTGACTTTTTTCGCTGACATTGATATTCCCCTCAGAAAATAATGATAAAAATCTATCATTATTTCTTTCGGTAAAAAAGCCCGCAGTCCTGGGTTTAAACAACGCCATCGGACAGTACATCAGACTATGCATATTAGGGGCGTCATTTATCCGGCAACGTTGTTTGTAACCGCTGAGAACAAAAGGTAAACCACCAGTGGTTGCGGCGTTGTTCCTGACTTTTCATCTGTACGGGCATATTTCGCCATGTCTGTCATCGTGATTTCACGGTTCGATATCTTGTCGGTACAGATGGCCTTTCCCGGTTCTGGCTCGCAACCATAGCTCTTCATCAGTCAACGATGTCTGAATCAGTTCAATGGGCACGCCGGCATCATTAATTATTGCGACAAAATAATCATCGATGGGTTCATAAGGCCCAAGCAGTATCTCCTCATCTTTTAGGGCATCGGCAAGACAATCTACTTTAAATGCAACGTGTGGGACCGTTTTGATTAAAGGATGTAACGGAGAGTCGTCCGTAAAACGGTGCCATTGCACCCGGAAGCGCCCGGGATTATCCGTGGTGTACATGCCTGCTTTTTCGCTGAAAATACCCTCTTCCTTACCATCCTGCACGGGAATGCCGAAGTGGTGAAACTCGTATTTCACATTCGCTTTCATCTGTTTTGATTGCCTTATTTAATTGCTTGTCCCTTCGGGGGGCTAAATGGCAAGTGATATGACCCAGGTTGAACAGGCTCAAAGTATAGCGTCAGGCCAGCTATCTTAAAGACGATGTCTGAGGATGGCAATCTGCCCGCTGTACCCGTCATACCCGGTTCCAATGTACGTCAACAACAATTCGGCTCCATACGGGGCCGCATTTTCGCTACAGATGGCATTGCGCAGTCTGCCTGTATGTGACCATTAATGTTTTTGATCAAAACGGTAAACGAGGGCTAAAGCGAGTAACAAGATAAATATGGGAGGCGCGAGAACCACTGCAGGGACATTAAGGGAAAAAAGCAGCCCCAGGTTGAGCACGATCTGATAGGTAATATAGGTGAGCAGGCCCACGATCGCGCCAATAGCTAATCGACTGCCCAGTCCGGGCGCGCGCGGAATGGTAAAAGTAAACGGAATGGCCAACAGAATCATGGACAGAACCAAAATGGGCTGCCCCAGTTTTTTCCATAGCGCGAGACGATATTCGGTGCTCGGCTGCCCTGAATCGTGCAGATAATCAATATAGTGATCCAGTTGCCGGATGGAAAAACTGCCGGGCGGCAGAATGAGCTCATTCAGACGAGCGCCGGAAAAGAGTGAATGCCAGAGCAGGCTGTCGCGCCTTTGAACGGTCTCTCTGTTATCTTGCCAGTTTTTTTGCATCACGTTGTGCAGCAGCCAGATGCCATTGGCCGCGGTGCTGGCCTTTTCCGCGTAAATATAGGACTCAAGCGAGCGATCGGCTTGATAATGAAAGATTTCAATACCCACCGGTTGGCCATTTTTATCAAGGGACTTCACGGTCACAAATTCGTTACCGCGTCGTGCCCATAGCGCGTTGACGGAAGCGTCGTCATCATTCGATTGTGCCAGAGTGCTGTTTTTCATCTGCAGGGCTCGTTGTTGTAGCGGCGATGCCACCCATTCATCGACAGCGCCTAACGAGACATTTATCAACAGCCCGGCGGAGAGCATCACCAGCGCAATGTTGAAGATCGACATACCGGCAGCGCGGATCGCCGTCAATTCCAGACTTTTGGCAAGCTGCCCCAGCCCGACGATCCCCCCGAGCAGCGCGATAAAGGGCCCCAAATCCACAAGAGTGCGGGGCAGCGTCATGACGGTCACATACAGCGCCTGGGTCCAGCGATAACCGTCAGGCGTGACGTCCTCAAGTTCATTGATCAGCGTAAAGGTGGTAAACAGCGGCAGAAGCAGGCCAGCGGCGGCGGCGAACCCGATGAACACGTTACGGATCAGATAGCGGCTAAAAATCGTCATCGGGATATTTTCCTCGGCAGGGATACATCGCGCGCGAGCAGCGCGCCCATACCGAGCGCCATCACCAGCGGAACCAGCCAGATGCCGGGGACCACCGGCAGGCTACCGTTAGCCACCAGTGTGCGACAAATGTTCCCGCCGTAGAAAATCACGGTAAACATGAGGGTGAGGGGAAGCAGCGTGGCGTAGCGGCCTTGTCGTGGTCTGGTGCGGCTCAAAGGGATCGCCAGCAGTACCATCAGCACTGTTATCAGCCCGCGGCTCTCCCGCCATTGCAGTTCCGCTGTGTCGGCCGGATCGACGGAGTGCGCCAATGCGGTCAGGGAGGCCGATTTATGCCTGAACTCAGGATCGGGGATGAGCGGCTTCAGCGCAATATCGTAGCTGACGTAATTCTGCGCATTGTCATCGCGCCCCTGGCGATCCAGTACATAGGCGGAGCCCGTTTTCAGCCGAACGACGGGGTTACCGGGGGAGGCGTCGATCACCTCAACCGAGTGCGCACGGTACAGGTGCGTATGACTGGCGGAGCGCAGGTATATCAGGGCTTCAGTCAGACGGCTGGCTGTTTTGTCAATCTCGCTGGCGAGGATCATGCGGCCATTGCCGCTAACGTTGAATTTGTTAGCCTGCAAATGGCTGACATCCAGCATCGATTGTGACTCTTGCTGCAGCTGATAAATATTGGCGTAAGCCCAGGGGCGACCATACATTGAGAGCAGCGTGACCCCTGTCGCCAGCGGAATGGCAAGTATCAGAATCGCTTTGTACAGCCGTAGCGGACTGGCGCCTGATGCCTGCATGGCGGTAATTTCCGCATCGCTGTAGAGCTGGCTCAGCGCGACCGCCACGGAGACGTACAGGGCCACGGGCAGTATCATCTCTAATGCAATCAATGCCTTATAAAAAACCACATCGGCGACGACCCGCAGCGCCAGGGTACCATTGGCGGCATCGGTAAGATAGCGCTGGGCGGAGTAACTGGCAAACATGAAGATGAGAAAACCGGCGATCATTATCACCAGTCGACGAATCTCAACCATGATGTAACGTTCAATCAGCGACATGCGTCACGGGCTCCCGGCGATTGTCTCATGTGGCTTATCACGGTCAATCAGCCTGCGCAGCAGGGCGATGACCTGATCAACTTCATCCGGCGTCAGCGCGCCGTCTTTCGCCCACTGCACGCGACCGGCCTTATCCAGGACGATGATGGTGGAGCTCTCCTCCGGGAGTTGCCAGGCCTTGCGCCCAAGACCATCGCTATCGACGATAAATTGTGCCCACGGGTAATGCCGTTTATTTTTCTCGATTTTTCCTCGAACAAAAAAGCCGGAACCCGGTATGGCATCGTCGGTGTTGACGATAGTGGTAGGCTGGAAGCGGTCGTCGGGAAGATTCGCTTCCTTGATGGCGGCGATCAGCAGCGAATTTTTCTTTTTGGCGGACGTGCGGCCCGCGATGTACTGGATGACGCGCACCTTGCCCGCCAATTGCGCGCTTCGCCACGGCCTGTAGCTGAAATGGCCCTGACTCAGCAGAAGCTCACCGCGATCGTCAATCGCGATCGGCGCGACCGGTTCGCCATGAATGAAATTATGCGCTGATGCCATCAGCGGAGACAGTAGCAGAACAATGGTCAGCACTCTACGTAACGTCATCATGCCTCCGGGGAATAGCCATTGTTATCTGTCCGCGATTATCGCGGGCGCCGAAAGTGACAGGGGAAACCGGTCAAGAAGTTGTTCCAGCCGCTGGCGGATATCGATATCCAACAGCGCGGGTTGGTCGTAACCATTCCCGCCGGCCAGCTTATCCGCCACCATCACATCATGGCGATCGCCCATTAACCCGTTAATTGCGGCCAGAAAACGCGAGATCTGTCGGGCCTCCCGATTATCCGGGTCGATTGAACGCAGCGTGTCGTAAAAAGAGACTTGTCGACTGATGATTTTTCGCACGTCATGAAACTGCTTGCCAGTGAGTTTCTGGCTGGCGATTAACAACCGTAGCAGCCGCATCTGTTGCAGACGGTAGGCGATAAACCCATTCTCGGTTTCCAGCCGCGTATGGCGCAGTCTGTAACGCACGCACGACCAGACCGGTTTGCTGAGAAGCAGCCGCAACTGATTGCCATAAAACCGCATGTTTTTCCGGTTGCCGTTACGAAACGCATCCTGAAAATGGCCGAGCACCACCGTCGTGCTGTGAAACAGACGGTTGGCACGATGCTGTACACTGTAAAGCTGCAGGGCAAAACGTAAATGCTTATAGCGTGCGCGAATATATTTGTAGCGCATACGGGTTGCCTCCGATTGCGGAGCTTTCAGGAAGCTATTCACCAGTTGCAACAGTTCCTGACGGGAAAACCCGTCCTCCCAGAACTGCAGGCACAGCGCGTAGTTGTCACGAATGCTCTCAGGGGAACATTGCAGCTCAATATGTTGCGGCAGGCTGATTTGAGCCTCAACCAGATCGTCTTCTTCCACTGCGACAAATAGCGCCTGCGTGGTTTCAGCGGAGAATTTTTTCCAGGTATTATTCGCGGTCATGACTTTACTCTCTGGGCACATTCAGCCCTAACATATAGCGATTGCGATAGGCACTGATCGTCGGTATCAGGGATAACAGAACGTCTAAACATTGCCCTAGTAAATAAGCGAAGGCGGAGCCCTGCACGCCGAAGGCGTACGACATTGTCAGGAGTAGCGTAATGTAGGACGCCGCGGAAATAGCCTGCACGATGAGGAAAGCGCGCTGCTTGCCTGCCATGAACAGTAAAGATTCTTGCGGGAAGCCGATCATTGAAACGATGATCGCCCCCAACATGATTTGAATGAGATCATAGGCTTCCAGATACTGATGACCGAAAACCGCGGCGATTAGCGGCTGACCCACCAGGATGACCAGCAGCGCGACGGCGATGCCAATACCGCCAGCCAGCAGCGCGGAGCGCAGTCCCAGCAGCCACGGCTTCGTTGTACGGGGATCAAGGCGCATGATTTCCGGGTAGAAACTTTTCTCCAGAAGTTTCGCCGGAGTACCTGTCGCATCGAAGAAGGTCATCGCAATTTTAAACAGCCCGGCGGCGGCGGGCCCCAGCACCACACCAACCAGCACGGTGGTACATGAGTTCCGCGCAGCCCAAATGGTATGGGCAATATTGGTCGTCCAGACAAAATTCCACGCGCCATGAATGCGACGCGCGGTATTGAACAGGCGTGGTTTCAGCGCGCCGTGGATCTGCCGACGGCGCAGCTCACGCGCGGTGAACCACCAGAATAACGTGCCGCCGACGAGATTAGAGGCGTACCAGGTGATGATGAACCCAGGAAACCCCAGATCCAGGTAATATGAGATGACGCTCCCAACGGCCTGCAGGAAAGGCTTAATGGCCTGCTGCACGGCGATTAAATCGAAGCGATTAAAGGCGCGCAGCACTCCTGTTGGGGTCGATGATGTCATTGAGGGAATGAGGGTACAGTACAGCATGGCGAGCCAGAAACTTTGCGTATTCAGCCCGAGGGAGTGGGCCAAAAAAGGCAGCAGCAGCATCCCGCCCAGTATGGCGACGGCGCCGCTCGCAATATCCAGACCGAATGAAAAGGCGATGACGTCGCGGAAGCGTCGGGTGTTTTGCTGCTCCAGAGCCGGCGTGCCGAATTGAACGACAAATTGCCATGTCTGAAATTTGATAAAGTCACTCACCGCTTTTGTATAAGCCTGAATCACGACCAGCACGCCGAACATGTCGGGCGACATGCCTTTACCGGCACACGACAGCGCCAGTAACCCGAGCAGCGCGCTGGCCACACTACCGGAACCTAAATATGCGGCGTTACGTAGAATGGAGCGAAAAGCGCCGTCGGAAAACCACCGTTTCATGACAAAAACCAGCCGTTAGGGTTATTTTCTCGTCTCTTGCGCTGCCTGATCATAATATTTCTCTGCATCTGTTTAACCACCAGAATCGGCGTTTCCCCGGCCATCGACTTTTCTACCGTTGCACGACATCGCTACTGATAAGCGCGGCTCATTCGCGGGGTGGGAAATGCGATAGCGGATATGGCATTGAGCGCGTTGTTCAGCACGTCATCGTAGGGTGCTCTGGCGTCCAGTTCGATAATGCGTGAACCGTTGTATTGCAGGCGCACCATGGTGGCAATTTTGTCTTTCAGCTCTTCATAACTGTGATCCGGCTTGCGTGCAAAAGCCGTATCGACGTCAATATTAAGACGAATGATCAGTTCTGGCCGGTACTGGGCCATACGTTGATATAAACGGCGTTCGCGTGCCGCCAGCCGCGTCAGCAGCCAGCCTTTTGCACGCTCCACGCCAATGCCGGGCCCATCGTAATAAAAGCCGGAAATCTCTGCTTGCGGGTAGCGATCGCTGATCACCAGCACGCCGCTCTGCGCCAGCCGGCATACTTTCCGCAGATTAGATGCGCGCCACAGTGAAAATCCGTACATGATCAACGCAGCCCAGAGCGCGGGCGGCTTATTACTCATCCGTTGGGTTTTATCGGATTTAGCCGCCAGGCGCCGCTCCAGCCAGACGCCGATGAAAGGCAGACGCTTGATTTTGTCGCCATCCTCGCCGGATATCAGCCCTAAATAACGCCGCTCTGTTGTGCAATATTGTCGCAGGCTATTGACCAGATCGGCGGTCAGCGTGGACTTTCCTGTACCATCGCTGCCCACCACGGCAATAAGCCCGGTGATACAGGCGGAAGACGAGTCCGGGGGAAAGGGGCGTTTATTTTTTTTCATCTGTTTCAGTACGAAAAAGTTATTTGTCAGCTACACACTGGCGGCTATCAATGAAATTTGAATTGCACGCAGTGCTTCATTAAAAATTTTATTCGCTGGTTCACGACCGTCTAAATCCAGTATTTTTGCGCCATTAAAAGTCAGGTGCGGGATAACGGCGATCTTTTCACGCAAGGCTGACAGTGGATGGTCGGGTTTGCGTGAATACGCCGTTTGTTCATCGATATCCAGACGAATTAATAATAAAGGCAAGTGAGAGGCCATCCACTGGTACAGGCGTCGCTCGCGCTTTCTTAACCAGCTAACCCAGCGGTTACCGCCGACCGTTTTTGCCAGTTGCGGGCCATCGAACCGAAACCCGGCAACTTCCGCCTGCGGATAACGGTCGGTGATCAGCAATATACCCCGGCGACTTTTTGTTAACATGCGGCGAAATTTATAAACGCGCCAATATGAGAGTAAAAAAATCACCAGCGCCGTTGCGTTGTCCGGCGGTGTGGAAGGACATTCATGCACGCGTCTGGATTTCGCCAACAAATAACGGGAGAACGGCGCACCAATAATGTGCAGGGAAGCGATCCATTCGCCAATACGCCCGGACGACTGACCAAGATAAAGTTGTTCCGTCGGTCTTTGTGCCGATAAAGCGCGGGCCAGACTGGCGGCTAAGGTTGATTTTCCTGAGCCGTCACAGCCCGTTATCGCAATTACGCGCAAGGGCGTATGATGAGATCCCGATCTTATTTGCTGACTCACAATAATTGATCCAATGCGAAAAAAACCATTGTATTCCAATCCACATTGGGTTCAAGATATTTATTGTTGTCTGCCACGATAACAATACGCCTTTTATTTCCTCTCGTTATTCCCGGTTGATATCTGGAGTAAGCTTTCTTGTTATTTTGTGCTAATTATTTGCGAAGAGGGGGATTTCGCTTTTTATGTTAATTATCGGCGTACCAGATGGGTGACGAAAGCAGATATTTTCAATAATAGTTTAATTTTTTGTGCTATTTGGTGCGACGTCGTAATGTTGCCCCGCGAACCAAATCTCTGGCGACGTAAGCGTTGTTTCGCATCAACAGTGGCACACCGTTTTCGTTTATTTGGCATAGGATCATATTATGAGTACAAAATTTCCGCCGCTGATCGCGGTAATTGGCTGTGACGGTTCGGGTAAGTCCACCGTGTGTGAACATGTGATCGGCTATATGAGAAGATATGGGCCGGCGGTCAGGGTTCATCTGGGAAAACAGGCGGGGAATGTCGGGCGTGCTGCATCCCGGCTTCCTCTGTTGGGAAGTCTGGTTGGCAAGGAGATCGCGCGCAATAGTAAAAAAGTCAAAATGGCAAAATCGAATCCTGGTTTGCTGCCGTCGCTGGTGATTAGCATTTTCGTGGTGCGCCGGTTGCTGCGCTTTCGTCGGATGCTGGCGTTTCGTCGGCAAGGATTTATTGTGTTGACCGACCGTTTTCCGCAGGCGCAGATCCCCGGCGCCTACGACGGCACGGTATTCCCGTTAAACGTTGAAGGGAGCCGCCTTATCAGATGGCTGGCAGACCGCGAACGGGCGGCGTTTCAGTGGATGGCGGGGCATCATCCGGATTTAGTCATTAAGCTGAATGTTGACCTGGAAGTGGCCTGCGCACGTAAGCCCGATCATCGTAAAGCGTCGCTGGAGAAAAAAATCTCCGTCACGCCGCTGTTGACTTTTGACGGTGCAGATATCGTAAATATCGATGCTAATCAGCCGATTGAACAGGTGATCGCGATGACGGAAAAAGCCATCGCCGAATTTATGGCGACGCAAGGGTATGGTTATTCGGCTGATGAGACATCTGCCGTTATGCATTAATGGTTTTACTCAAGGGCGGCGATGGCATTTCAGGCATCGCCGCCGGGGTAGCGGAGGGGATTACTGTTTCAGTACCGCAAAGGCATGGATGATCGCGTCGATATCTTCATCGCTGTGTGCGGCATTGACGCTGCAGCGCAGCAGGGTCATCTCCGCCGGGGCAGCAGGCGGTAAAACCAGATTGACATACACGCCCCTGTCAATCAGATCGCGCCAGAAGCGCAGACCCTCTTCTTTAGAACCGATTATCACCGGAACGACCGGGCTGATGCGCGGCCCCAGCGTATATCCCAGCGCGACGAGCCCCCGGTACAGGCGCTGCGCGTTGCTCCACAGTTTTTCCCGCAATTCGGGATGATGCGCAATTTTTCGCAGCGTCGAACGTACCGATGCGATGCTGGAGGGCGACGGCGAGGCGGTAAAAATATACGGGCGACTGCTGTAGCGCAACACCTCCATCTCCTTGCCGCCGACGGCGAAACCGCCGATAGAAGCCAGGCTTTTGCTGAACGTCCCGACAATAATGTCAACATCCTGTTCAACGCCCAGCGCTTCAGCCAGGCCGCGGCCGTTAGCCCCCATCACGCCAAATGAGTGCGCCTCATCTACCAGCAGATAACCGCCTAAGCGTCGCTTAATTTCGACAATTTCTACCAGCGGCGCGACATCGCCCAGCATACTGTAGATGCCTTCAACAATAATGAGCGCCTCGCGGGCGCGTTCGCCCAGGCGCAGCATGCGGCGGCCCAGATCCTCGGCGTCATTGTGGCGGAAGCGAATAATCTCCGCGCCCCCGAGTGCGCAGGCGTCGTAAATGCTGGCGTGGCTGTCCGCATCGATCAGCACCACCGAACCCGGTCCCGCCAGCGTGCTGATGACGCCGAGATTTGCGGTATAGCCGGTGGAAAAGACGATCGCGCAGGGGCGATCGAAGAAATCAGCCAGTTCCTGCTCTAACATCAGGTGCGAACCGTAGCTGCCGTTCGCCATGCGGGAGCCGGTGGTGCCGGTGCCCAGTGCGGCCATTGCCGCCTGGCCTTCGGCGATGGCCTGGGCGTCGAAGGTCAGGCCGAGGTAGTTATTGGTGCCTGCGAGGATAATCTGACGATCGCCGATGCGTCCGCGGGTCGCCGAATAGACTTCATCAATGCAGGTGCCGAACGGATTGAGGCCGGAAGTTTGAAACTGTACACGATCGTTGGCGAGTCGTGAAAATTTGTCATAAAGTCCCATGGCTTTTCTCCAGATAAGGGCGCAGCGCGTCAAGCAATTGCTCTGGCGTTCTGACATCAAGCAATATATTGATAGGAATGGAGATATCTAATTTATCTTCCAGCATCATCAGCAGATTCAATACTCTGATGGATTCCAGTCCAAGATCATTGACGAGATCGCTATCAGGTTTTATTTCCAATCCGCCTTCGACGATACTTTGTAAACACGTCAGGATATAATCCATCACAGCATCGCGATTTAGCATAAGAATGTTGACACACCTCTGTTGGGAATCATTAAAACAGTCCTTCGCGCAGCGCGCGCGCCAGGCTCACCTGTGGGTACCAGCTAATATGTTGTGACAGACGTTGGTTGCTGGCGGACCAGTCGCGATGGGTTAATTCATGTATTTTGCTGTGCGTCAGCATCGGCTCCTGTTTTGTCATCCGGCACCACAGCAGACTGATTTCCGCTATGCACGTCAGCAGCGGCAGCGGAATGGGCAGCAGATGCACTGGGCCCTGACGCACCGCGGCGCCAATATCCCGCAGACGCCGCCAGGTATAGCCTTCGGCAGCGCCGTCACACAGTTCGTAAATATTCGGCTGCGCCGGACTGACCAACAACCATTGACTGACCGCTGTCGCTAAATCGCTGACGTGCAGAAAGGAGAGTTTCGCCTCCGGCGCCCCCAGACGAGGAAGTACGCCGCGCAAAAGCGCGTTGAACAGCGGTTTAAGCTCTTTATCGCCCGGCCCGTAAACCGCGGTCGGGCGGAAAATTCCCAACGTCACCCCTGACGCGGCGGCCGTTAATTGCTGTTCGGCAATATATTTGGAATGCGCGTACCAGGAGAGCGCCGGGTAGCGGGCGGCCAGAGAGGAGATGAACAAGAAACGTCTGCAACGGCTGCTTTGCCGGACAGCCTGCATCAGGCACAGGCTGCCGGTGACGTTGCAGCGTGTGAATACCGCTTCTGCGTGTCCGCGTACCTGACCGGCACAGTGAACCACGGCATCCGCGCCGTAAACCAGTTCGGCAAGGGATGGTTGATCTTCCAGCGCGCCGGGCACCCAGGTCAGATTGTTGACGGCAACGTTTCCTGCGCGCCGGGTCAGGGCGCGCACGGTAAACCCTTGCGCCAGCAGTGCGTGGACGATATGGCGGCCGATAAAACCGGTCGCCCCCGTGACGGCGACGGTTCCTGTCATTGGGCGAAACCCGCCAGGTGCTGCCGTTGCGGATAGAGCGAAGCGCTTAGCCAGCGTTTTTTCGCTTCGGCACGGGCCGGTTTTCCCGATGAGGTGCGCGGAATACTGTGCGGCGGCAGCAACTCGATATTTACCGTAATACCGAACTCGCTCTGAATACGCGCGCTCAGTGAGTGGATGATTTGCGCCCGGCGCGTTTCCTCGCTGATTCGGCACTGGATTTGCAAAATCACCCGTGCCGCTTCACCGTGCTCTTCAGTGACGAAGGCGATCGCGTCTCCGGGACGGATTTCCGGTTCCGACTCCGCAACGTATTCAATGTCCTGCGGCCAGATATTTCGCCCGCGAATGATGATCAGATCTTTTTTGCGCCCGGTGACATACAGATAACCATCCAGCAAGTAACCGAGGTCGCCGGTATCCATCCAGCCGGTGACCTGAATCTGCTGCTGGGATTCATCATCGCAGAAATAGCCGTTCATCAGGCTGGGACCGGAAATGTAGATATGGCCGACATGGCGTTCAGGCAACAGTTGCCCGCTTTCACTGCGGATCTCAATACGATGACCGGGCAGCGCTTTGCCGCAGTTGACGAACGTTGAGATTGCGCGCGTTTTTTTACCGGGCGCGAGCGCTTTGCCCTCATATTCCAGAATATCGCGGTCGACGGTATTGGTTTGCGGGCCGGCCGATTTGTCGGAAAAGCTGACCGCGAGCGTATTCTCCGCCAGACCATAGCAGGGCATGAATGCCTTGCTGTCGAAGCGAAAGTGACGGAAGTGCTCGCCAAACTGGCTCAGCAATTCGGCCGGAATCGGCTCGGCGCCTACGCCCGCGACGCGCCAGCTGGAAAGATCCAGATCGGCAAGTTCTTTGGCGTTGCTGCGGCGCAAGCACAAATCGTAGCCGAACGGCGGCGCGACACTCACGGTGCCGCGATTTTTGGCGATCAGTTTTAACCATTGCATCGGGCGCATAGCAAAATCTTGCGTGCGCAGATAGTCGACGGACAACTGAGTCGCAACCGGCGTCAGCAGGAAACCCACCAGCCCCATATCGTGATAGAAAGGGAGCCAGGAAACACAGCGATCCCCCGCACGCAGCTTGATGCCGTGGCGGCTGATCGCCCCCAGATTCGCCATCACCGCCCGCTGGGTAATGATGACGCCGCGCGGAAAGCGGGTGCTGCCTGAGGTGTACTGCAGATAAGCGATATCGTCAGGCGAGGCTGCCGGTAGTGCGATGGCCGGTTCGGGCAGCGTATTGAAATCGGCGTAGCTGAGAATATGCGCAGAGGAGCTTTCCGCCGCGGCGGAGGCGATCAGCGGCTTCCACTCCTCGCTGCTGATAATCGCAGAGGGGTTGCAGCTGGCGATCAGTTCCTGCAGCCTGGCGGTGTAGGAATCGCGCTGACCAAGCCCCATGGGGATCGCCAGCGGTACCGCCACGAACCCCGCATACTGGCATGCAAAGAAGGCTTCTACGAATCCCGCGCTGGTTTCCGCGAGCAGCGCAATGCGATCGCCTTTCTTAAGGTTCAGCGAGAGTAAACGCCGCGCGCCCGATATTGCGCGTTGTTTCAACGTACTGTATTCAAGAACGGCCACCAGTTGATTACGACGGTCATAAAAATTCATTCCCGTTTTGCCGCGCGCCGCATAATCTAACGCATCCACTAAAGTAGGAAAATCCGCATAACGCATGGGAAGAGAATGAACGGAACTTGTTTCAGACATAGACAAACATCGCCATAGAGTAAGATCGCCAAAAGAGCCAACACGACGCCTGGCGAGGGATTTGATATTTTTACTATGAACAGGTATTGAATAAGTTTGTTATTCAACCATCTTCATTCCACAAACAACGTATATTGGCGTGCATAATTCGCCCGCCGGTTATTCTCCGGAGAAAACCGGCGACAACCGCGTTATTAACCTTAGGTGGCGCCTTAAAATATGCAGAGCGCATTGTAATAACCGAATATCGCCGTTCCTTAGGTCTGTATCTGTAGGGCAGGAAATAACGACTAACTCATATAGTCTGACCTCGTGCATAACAATCTGTACCCGGCATTTTTCAGGCTGCAGATGCACCGGTGTACGTCTTCGTGGAGCTGGCGCAGCGCGAAACGGTTAACCGTCTTGCCTTGTAGCGTGAATAATATAGGGTAAAAAAACGTAAACAAACCATAAACAGTATGCCGTTAGAAATTCAAAAGTGAATGGCTCATTTAACCTGAGCATTAAAAAAAGCATTAAGTGGTAAAAAATACAATGCTGCTCGTTATTAAAGTCGATAACCAGAAAAGGTAATTTTTTTATAAAAAAGCACGAAATAATAAAAAAAGCTCAAAATGGTAAAAAAGGCACTAAATAACAAAAATAGCGCTAAATAATAAACCATCACCTTCATTGCAAGCGGTTTTGAATGCGCCAACGCAATCGGGCCGTCATTTTGTTCGGGAGGTCATACATCATCAAATAAATAAAGAGTGCGTAAAAATGCTAACGGTGCTGTCGGGCCATTATTTAATTATGTTGTTAAAAATCTAAGGCTATTTATGATCCGTGTTGAGAAAATTTCGCATAAGCGCAATCTTAAAGAATTTATTGCTTTCCCTTCGTTACTGTTCCGTGATGATCCAAACTGGATCGCACCGCTGTATCTGGAGCGTGAAGAGCATTTGTCCACAAAGAATCCCGGCACCGAACATATAGAATGGCAGGCGTGGGTCGCTAAAAAACAGGGGAACGTGGTCGGTCGCATTACCGCACAAATTGATACGCTGCACCGCGCGATTCACGGAAACGATACTGGCCACTTTGGCATGATTGACGCCGTTGATGATGCCGCCGTTTTTAGTTCGCTCTTTACGGCGGCGGAAGCGTGGCTGAGATCGAAAGGCGCGCATAACATCACCGGCCCATTCAGCCTTAATATCAATCAGGAGAGCGGCCTGCTGGTTGAGGGGTTTGATACTCCGCCATCGGCCCTGATGACCTACGCTAAACCCTATTATGCCGACAGGATAGCGCAGCAGGGGTATACGAAAGGAATCGATTTACTGGCCTATTGGATGAAGCGAACCGACCTGCATTTTTCACCTTCGTTAACCCGGATGATGGAGCAGGTACGCAAAAAAGTGACCATTCGTCATCTTAATCGCAAGCGCTTTCGCGAGGAGATGCAGGTGCTACGGGAGATATTTAATTCCGGCTGGCAGCATAACTGGGGGTTTGTCCCGTTTACTGAGCACGAATTTGCCACGATGGGCGATCAACTTAAGTATCTGGTTTCTGAAGATATGATCCACATCGCCGAAGTGGAGGGGGAGCCCTGCGCTTTCATCGTGGGGCTGCCGAATATTAATGAAGCCATCGCCGATCTGCAGGGACGTTTAATGCCGTTTGGCTGGGCTAAATTATTGTGGCGTCTGAAAGTCAGCGGCGTGCGCACGGCAAGAGTGCCTTTGATGGGCGTTCGTCAGGAATATCAGTTCAGTCGGATCGGGCCGGTGATCGCGCTGTTGCTGATTGAGAGGCTGCGCGATCCCTTTGCCAGGCATCATATTGATGCGCTGGAAATGTCGTGGATATTAGAGTCCAATACCGGCATGCGAACCATTTTAGAGCGAATCGGCGCGGTCCCGTATAAACGCTACCGCTTATACGAAAAAACAATTTAATTTGCGGATGAAGGCATCTGTGTGTTTTCCGGTCCTGTACGCGGAGGACCGGATGTTATCGGCTTTATCCTCGTCAGCGGAAAAACGAATCGACGCTAACCCAACGTTTACCGACAAGGACCGTCAGCGCGATTATTGCAACCACGGCAGCCAGATGGGTAACAAAGTCCAGCGAATCCAGATGTACCGGATGACAAAAGGCCAGCAGGCTTACCGCCAGGCTGGCAATCCCCAGCCCGGCCATCGCCAGGTTGCGAACCGGGTGCAGCGTGCGGGTACGTCGCAGACTGGCAATCATCAGCGCCATCATCGGCGTGCTGACGGCCAACAGAAAGGTAAAGCAGTGGATGCTATCGTCATCATGGATTGGCGATGCGTCGCCGTGCATCGCGCGCAGGCTTAATCCAAACCACATCAGCCCGATGGGGAGCAGCGCTTTCCCGCTGAGCGTTCGCCGCCCGGCAATGCTCATCGCGAAGGCGTTGCGAATCGCCAGCGTGCCAAGCAAAAATGCCAGCAGGAGCTGGGCGATGGCCCAGGCGGCACCGGGTTGTGACCAGTCGGTCAGATCGCGCGGCAGCAGGCAACTTACGACGATAGCGCAGGGAAGGGCAACGCCCATCCAGCTCACTACCCGCCAGCCGGTCGGCTGCGGGCGTCTGACCGGCTGTATGTCGCGGCTAAGTTTTTCAATCAACAGATTATGATCGGTCATGATGGGCTCCAGAACGGCGCAGATTCTTCAGCGCCCGATGCAATAGCGACTTTACCGCCGCAACGCTCAGATTGTTATGCGCGGCGGCCTCGGTCAGGCTCATTTCATGCAGGTGAACATGCTCCACGATCTCACGCTGGCGTGCCGGGAGTTGACGTAAATAGCCTGCCAGCTCTTCCTCGCGGTCCAGATGCTGGGCTGCGTGCGCAGAAGAAGGGACGTCAGGCAGTATTTCGTCGTTGGTTTCCCAGCGCTGACGACGACCGCGCCGACGCAGGGTATCGATGGTGCGCGCCGAGATAATGGCCATCAGCCAGGGCAGAAATGGAAATGCCGGATCGTAGGTATGGCGAACCCGATGTACCGTCAGCAGCACATCCTGAATGACATCTTCAACTAATGCTTCATCGCTGATGTGTTTACGTACCTGCGCGCGGATCACGGATACCAGCGCTTTTAATAAACGGGTATAGGCGAGGCGATCGCCAGCCTGTGCCTGCGCCATGAGCACAGGCCAGTTTTCGCGTGCGTTGTCGTTTGTTTGCATAATCCGCCTTGTGCTATGACGCTTTTTTACGCGCGGCCTGGTGCAGCGCGTTGATCACGATGCCGGGCGTCAGCACCTGCGGCAGGACCTGCGGTTGGCCGCCATCGGCGGGATAAACCACGTACAGCGGCAGACCGCCCTGGCCGAAGTGATTAAGCGCATCATCGACATCCGGGTTAAATTTTGTGGAGTCGGCGACCATATACAGCGTACCGGTTTTCGCCAGCGCCGCTTTTACCGCCTGAGTGGAAAGCGAGGTTTTCTCGTTGACCTGGCAGGTGATGCACCAGGAGGCCGTGAAGTTGACAAAAATCGCTTTGCCATGCCCGCGCTGTTCGGCAACGGACTGCGGCGTCCACTTCTGCGCCGTCACTTCAGCGACTTGCCTATCACCGGAGGATTTCATCACCCCCGGCAGCGGTGCGATAACGGCGGCCACCAGCGCCGCCGTCACAACGAAAAGCGCTTTATGCCCTTTGCCTTGAAAACGGCGCTGCTGGGCTATGCCATACAGCCAGGCGGCAAAACTTAGCACCACGGAGGCGGCGAGCAATGCGCCCAGCGCGGTGGTTCCGGCCTGTTGCGCCAGCACCCACACCAGCCAGGCATAAGCGCCGAACATTGGAAACGCCAGAATACGTTTAAGAATATCCATCCAGGCGCCGGGCCGCGGCAGCAGCTTTGTCAGCGGCGGGAACAGGGAGATCAGTGTAAAAGGAGCCGCAAAGCCCAGCGCCAGGAAAATGAAGACGATCAGCGCCACCTCTGGCGGCTGTACCAAAGCATAACCTATCGCGCTGGCCATAAACGGGGCGGCGCACGGCGTGGCGACCACAATCGTCAGCGCCCCGGTTAGCGCGGAGCGAGTAAATGCCCCGCGGCCTATCTCCAGCGCGCCGACACGCTGCGCTGCTAACCCGACTTCAAACACGCCCAGCAGGTTAAGCGCCGCGGCGAGAATAATCAACGCAAGCAGGCTGATCACCAGCGGCGACTGTAGCTGAAAGCCCCAGCCAACCGCCGTGCCCCCTGCGCGTACCGCCAGCAAAATGGCGGCCAGCGCCACCATAGTGATTACGACGCCCAACAAAAATCCCAATCCCTCGCGGCGGGCATGGGCGGCGTTATCCGAATGGCGTAGCAGACCAAGCGCTTTCAGTGAAATCACCGGAAAAACGCAGGGCATAAAGTTAAGGATGATGCCGCCGATAAAGGCGGCCAGCATGGCAGTTAACATCGCTGGCCTCTTTGTTTAGTGGGATTGCGGATGAGACGCGTCGTACTGCTTAACCGCCGCGAGCGTTTTTTCAATGTGCGTTTCCGGATTTCTGTCAGTGTAGCTCAGCAGGATGTCGCCATCAGGCGCAATAACATAAGAGGTACGGTCAGAAAGCGTTTTGCCTTTCATTTCTATCAGTGTCTGATACCGGGCTGCGACTTTGGCGCCTGGATCTGCCGCCACGGCGAATTTGTCGCGGCACTCCAGTCTGGAGAAATCACTCACCTGCGCGGTGTTGCCTGCGGTGACGCCCACCACCGTGGCACCCATTTTATTGAAATCATCGGTGGCTTCGGCAAAGTCATGCGCCTCAATGGTACAACCCGCGCTGAAGGCGGCCGGGAAGAAGTAAAGCACGACCGGCCCTTTTTGCAGTGCCTTTTTGAGCGAGAAGGTCAGGGGTTTACCGGCAAGGGCGCCCTGTAGCTCGAAGTCAGGGGCTTTGGCCCCCACCGGTAACGCAGCGTGGGCGCTGAACGCAGGTAGCGCGATAACAGCGGCGAGGGTCAGGGTGGAAACGAGAGTGTGTAACGATTTCATTATCAGCTCCTGCGAGGTATGAACGCTCTGGTTCGGGTAGACTCAGTTATTCAGTTCGCAGGAGCAGGGAGAAAAGTTGCGCGCGGGTGAAAATTTTTTAACACGGCATGAACCTAACCGTGTTCAGTGTTCGATGATTGTACGCGGCCCGGCTGACTCGTGTTCTGTTACGACACTATATTGTACGTCACGATCGCCAGAATCGGGTTGCGGCAATGTTTATCAGGCAACGGGGCTCAGGGGCGTGAATTACTCTCCCCAGCGGGACTTCAGATAGTTAACGGCCTGCTGGGTTTGTGGCTGATTAAGATAATTTTCTCTGAACAAAATAGTGCCCTGAATTTGCGGTATCGACGCGTTTAAATCAAGCTGCTTTTTCAGTTCCGGCACGCCGCCGTTCACCATCCAGTCCGGCTCATTTTTCGACGGTTCGCCAACTTTATACAGCGCCACGCCAATATAGAGGCGGGTATGCGTTGGTTTCACCACATCCGCCCACCACTTTGCCAGCACATCGTAACGGGCGGCGCTGCGGGAAAAAGGCCAGTACAACTGCGGCGCGATATAGTCCAGCAATCCCAGTTGCACCCAGCGGCGGGTGTCGGCATAAGACTCGTCGTAGGCCGCCGCGCCGCGAGTGTCGGAACCGGCGGAGTCGTGCGAGCGATTGCGCCAGACACCCGCCGGGCTGACGCCGAATTCGACATCGGGATTGATTTGCTTGATGGTGCGCGAAACCTGCTCAATCAGCAGCTGCGTGTTGTGTCGCCGCCAGTCCGCTTTTGTGGCAAAACCCTGACCATATTGCTGAAATGTCCGGTTGTCGTTCAGGGGCGATCCCGGCGTTTCGCTATAGAAATAGTCATCGAACTGGACGCCATCCACCGGATAGTGCTGTACCACTTCCGCCACAATGCTGGTGATCCAGTCACGCACCTGCGGAATACCGGGGTCGAGAACGAAGCGATCCCCGGCGGTGCGGATCCATTCCGGATGCAGGACATAGACGCTGGCGGGAACCTGTGCCAGCGTCGCTTTCAGCGCTTCTACGGTTTTCGGGCGAGTATTGGTCGAAACGCGATAGGGGTTAAACCACGCATGAACGCGTATCCCGCGTTTGTGCGCTTCGTCCAGCATAAAACGCAGCGGATCGTAGCCCGGATCCTGACCAATTTTCCCGGTCAGCATATCGGACCACGGCAGAATTTTCGACGGCCAGAGGGCGGTCGCGTCGGGTTTTACCTGAAAGAACACGGTATTAATACCGAGACTTTTTAATTTATCCAGCTTGGCGATCAGGGATTGCTGCTGCATGGCGATACGGCGGCTGGCATCGATATTGCCATTAACCGATGCCAGCGGTGGCCAGTCGAGCCGCGATACGGTCGTCAACCAGACGCCGCGTACCGGCTCATGGCTTTTCGGCAAAATGGACGGTTTGCTGGCTGGCGGGAGCGGGGTGACAAGGGATGCGGGGGGGTTACTGCGGCAACTGGCCAGTAACAGCCCCGCAGCAATTGCAATGACGGATATATTTATTTTATTCAACAGAAAGCTATGACCGCGGATCATCATATATGCCGACTTTTTCTGGTCGTGACGTAGGGGGCTATTTTCGTATTATGCGGCGTTAAGTCAACCGCTTAGATGACCGGCGCGGCAGTTTACGCCGTGAAGCCTTAACCCCGTCAGCCCGGCAGTCCATGGATCTTGCCGCGTTCCCGGGTCAGCCTGGTTATCTGGGCCGGGAACGCGGCTTCCCCGGCCCGATTTTTTTACTGTTCCGCTTTTTGCTGCCAGCCGCCGCCAAGCGCGGCAATCAGCTCAACGCTGGCGACCCACTGCGTGCTTTGCAGTGACAGCAGACTTTGCTGTTCGCTCAGACTGCTGTTTTCGGTTGTGGCAACGTCAAGATAGTCAATCATTCCCGCCTCATACTGATTACGGGTGACTCTCGCTGATTCCTGCGCCGCCACGGTGGCCCGCTGCCGGGAAAGGATCTCGCCTTGCAGAACGCGTAGCTCAACCAGATAGTCCTCCACCTCCTGCAGCGCTTGCAGAACCGTTTGCCGGTAGCTGGCGACTTTCGCGTCATAGTTGGCGCGGGCCTGAGCGACTTCCGCCGATGTCGCGCCGAAGTCCAGCAGCGTACCGCTTAATGCCGGGCCGAGCGACCAGATACGGTTTGGCAGCGATAGCAGATTGTGTATCGCTGAGGAACTGACGCCGCCGCTGGCGCTTAAGGTCAGGTCCGGGTAATAACCGGCGATGGCGACGCCCACCGCCGCGTTCGCCGCCGCCACATCACGCTCTGCTTCGGCAATGTCCGGACGGCGCTGTAGTAATTGCGCGGGCAGCGTTTGCGGAATGGCCGGAAGCGTGGCCTGCATGTTACTGACCGGCAGGCTGAAATCCGCCGGCGCTTTCCCGATCAGCAGGGCAATGGCGTGTTCCAGCTGCGCGCGCTGCCACTGATAATCCTGGGCGGAAGCGCGAGCGCTCTCTAACTGCATCTGCGCCTGCGCCAGGGTGGCCCGCGATTCGCTGCCCACCTGATATTTGTTGTTTATCACCGTCAGATAGCGTTCATAAGCGTCGATACTGCGCTGATACAGAGCGATTTTTTCGTCCATTACTCGCAACTGGAAATAGTCCTGCGCCAGCTCGGATTGCGCGCTGAGGGTGATATTGGCCAGTTCCGCGGCACTGGCTTCGGCGCTGGCGCGGTTTTCCTCGACCGTGCGGCGTAGTTTGCCCCACAGATCCAGTTCCCAACTGGCGCTAAGCTCGGCGGTGTGCGAATTGCCGGTGGTGCGTTGCCCGCTACTGTGGCTACTGCTGCGCGTCGAACTGGCGTCATAACTGAGGGACGGGAAGAGTTCGGCCCGCGACTGGGCCACCAGGGCCTGCGCTTCTCTGTACTGCGCGGCATAGCTGGCGATATTCTGGTTAGAAAGACTCACCTGACGCAACAGGCTGTCAAGCTGCGGATCGTGGTAGACGGCCCACCACTCTCCCTTTTTGACATCATCCTGCGGCACCGCCTGCTGCCATCCTTTGGCTTCTTTATAGTGTAAAGGCAGGGGCATTTTCGGCCGCTGATAGTCCGGGCCGACGGTACAGCCAGTGAGGAGTAATACGCAGATGACGGAAGTCATCGATAATGACATTTTCATTAATCAGGATCCTGCATGACGAACGCGATGCCAGTGATGTCGGACCGCGCGACTAAGCTTATCTAGCCAGAGATACACTACCGGCGTGGTGAAAAGGGTCAGTAGCTGGCTCAGAGCCAGTCCACCGGCAATCGCCAGGCCCAAAGGACTGCGTAAATCAGCATCGCCACCGCTGCCTAACGCCAAAGGCAGGGCGCCGAAGAAGGCGGCAAGAGTGGTCATCATAATCGGGCGGAAGCGCATCAGGCAGGCCTGAACAATCGCCTGCTGCGGCGACATGCCCAGCCGCCTTTCGGCATCAAGGGCGAAGTCGATCATCATAATGGCGTTCTTTTTCACAATCCCGATTAGCAAAATAATGCCAATGAGCGCGATAACCGTCAGTTGAGTATTGGTTAACAGCAACAGCAGCAGAGCCCCGACCCCCGCCGATGGCAGAGTGGAGAGAATGGTCAGCGGATGGATGTAGCTTTCGTACAACACGCCCAGCACGATATAGATGGCGATCAGCGCCGCGACAATGAGCCACGGCATGGTTGTCACCAGGTCGGCATAGGCTTTAGCGGTGCCCTGAAAGCCGGCCTGCACGCTTGAGGGCAGGCCGATTTTCGCCATCGCGTTATTGATCAGAACCTGCGCCTGCTCCAGCGAAACGCCGTCGTTAAGGTTAAAGGCGATAGTGCTGGTTGCGGACTGGGACTGGTGCGCAACCGACAGCGGGGCATTGCTGCCGACAAACCGGGCAAAGGCGGAAATCGGTATCCGGTCGCCGTCATCATTGATCACATATAACTCGCTCAGTATCGCAGGATCGCGTGTGTACTTATCGGACAACGTCATGACCACATGGTACTGGTTCAGAGTGTGATACAGGGTGGCGATTTGTCGCTGGCTGAAGGCGTTATTCAACATCTCATCAAGCATTTTGACGTTAACGCCGAGCCGTGTGGCGCGGTCGCGATCGATCTGGATAACCATCTCCTGCCCCCCGGTTTCAGAGTCCGAATCCACGCTGTTGAACTGCGGAATAGCCGCCAGCGCCGCCTGTACCTTCGGCGTCCATTCGCGTAGCAGATCGAGATCGTCGGCCTGCAGGCTGTATTGATAGCTGGCGTTGGCGCTGCGCCCGCCGATGTGTAAATCCTGAGCGGCCATCAGGAACATTTGCGCGCCGGGAACATGATTGGTTTTCATACTCAGGCGGTTGGCTACTTCGGTGGCCGTTGCGTCGCGCTGATTAAAATCCTTCAGCCGGACAAAGAAGTTAGCGGTATTGCGCGAGCCGAACATGCCGCTGCCCATTGATGACATCACGCTGTCAACGGCCGGATCGGCCTCAATCATTTTGGTGAACATCTGCACTTTCGGCTCCATCGCCTGGAAGGAGATATTCTGATCGGCGCGTACCGCCCCCATCAGCAGGCCGGTGTCCTGGTTGGGAAAGAAGCCTTTCTGTACCACGCTATAAAGAAAAATATTCAGCATCACCGTCAGCAGCAGGCTAAACATCACCAGCTTCTGGTGCGCCATTACCCAGTGCAATCCCCGTGAGTAGGCAGCCAGCAGGCGGTTAAGTTGATTCTCGATCCATTGATAAAGTGGGTGAGGCCGTCGGGTGACCGCCGGTTTTGCTTTCAGAAGCCGTGAACAGAGCATCGGGGTCAGGCTGAGGGAGACAAACATCGAGATCAGCAGCGCGACGCTAAGCGTGACCGCGAATTCGCGAAACAGTCGTCCGACAATACTGCCCATCAGCAGAATCGGGATAAATACCGCCAGCAGCGAGACGGTCATCGACAAAACGGTGAAACTGACTTCACGGGAACCACGCAGCGCCGCGCGCAGCGGACTGAGGCCCTCTTCAATATGGCGGGCGATATTCTCCAGCACCACAATCGCGTCATCGACCACAAAACCGGTGGAGATGATCAGCGCCATCAGGGACAGATTATCGAGACTGTAACCGAGCAAATACATGACCGCGCAGGTGCCGATCAGCGACACCGGCAGCGCCAGCGCCGGGATCACCACCGCCTGTAGATTGCGCAGAAAAACGAACACCACCGCGATAACCAGCAGCACGGCGATCAGCAATGTTTCCTCTGTCTCATACAGCGACTCACGCACGGTGGTGGAGCGATCGACCACCACTTTTAGTCGGGTATCGGCAGGCAGGTTTTTTTCCAGCGCGGGCAGCTGCGCCTTAATCGCATCAATCGTCTGCAGCATATTTGCGCCGGCCTGGCGCATAATGCCGATCATGACCGCCGGACTGCCGTTAAGAAAACCGGCCTGATATTTATCTTCGACGGAGTCGTACACGCGGGCGACATCGCTCAGGCGTAATGTTTTGCCGTTGCGATAAGCAATAAC
The DNA here is from genome assembly GCF_005860775.1 of Klebsiella indica. GTDB lineage: Bacteria > Pseudomonadota > Gammaproteobacteria > Enterobacterales > Enterobacteriaceae > Klebsiella > Klebsiella indica. The sequence continues at coordinate 231,141 of NZ_VCHQ01000026.1, read as the reverse complement.
CAGATCGCGGTATTGCGCCGCTTTATCGAGCTGACCATTGCTGTCCACCACCCAGGACTGATTGTTACCCTGTAACATTCCTTTCGGCAGATTGGTTGTGCTGTCGGCAATGGCGCTGCGTACGGTATCCAGTGAAATACCGTATTGGCTGAGTTTATTCGGCTGCAGATCGATACGCACCGCAGGCAGCGCGCTGCCCATTAATGAGACTTCGCCGACGCCTTTTACCTGTCCAACGGCTTGCTCTATTTGGCTTTCCGCCAGATCGTACAACTCCCCTGGGGAGCGTGAGGAAGAGGTCAGCGCCAGCATCACAATAGGGGCATCGGACGGGTTGGCTTTACGGTAGGTCGGCAGTGACTCCATACTGCTGGGCAGCAGGCTGCGGGCGGCATTGATCGCCGCCTGGACGTCGCGCGCCGCGCCGTTAATGTCGCGGTCGAGATCAAACTGTAAAATAATGCTCGACGAGCCCTGCGAACTGGTCGAAGTCATTTCGCTGATTCCGGCAATTTGTCCAAGGGCGCGTTCCAGCGGTGTGGCAACGGTCGCCGCCATGGTTTCCGGGCTGGCGCCAGAGAGGCTGGCGCTGACCATAATGGTCGGGAAATCCACCTGCGGCAGAGGCGCGACCGGCAACAGCCGATAACCTAATCCCCCTAACAGCAGGATCCCCAGCGTGATCAGCAGTGTGGCAACCGGGCGAAAAATAAATAACCGGGTCAGATTCATTGTTTCTCTTGCGCCTGCTGTTTACGTTTTACCCAGCGTCTGCCGTGTGCGGCGAGACCATCAAACCACAGGTAAATAACCGGCGTGGTAAACAGGGTGAGTATCTGGCTGACCACCAGGCCGCCGACAATCACCAGGCCCAACGGCTGGCGCAGCTCGGCGCCAGAGCCGGAGGCCAGCATCAGCGGTAACGCGCCCAGCAGTGCCGCCATGGTGGTCATCATGATCGGGCGAAAGCGCAGCAGACAGGCCTGATGTATGGCTTCCCGCGGACTGAGGTGCTGCTTGTATTCCGCCTCCAGCGCAAAGTCGATCATCATGATGGCGTTTTTTTTCACAATGCCAATCAGCAAAATGACGCCAATCAGGGCTATCAGGCTGAAATCGGAACCTGCAAGCATCAGCGACAGCAGCCCGCCGACGGCCGCCGATGGCAGCGTGGACAGGATCGTTACCGGATGAATAAAGCTCTCATACAAAATACCCAGTACCACATACATGGTGAGCAACGCGGCGAGGATCAGCCACAAGGTGTTGGCGGTAGCGCTCTGGAACGCCGCGGTTTCGCCCTGGTAGCGCAGGGTGATACTGGAGGGTAAGCGCAGTTGTTCGACCGTCTCAGCGATCGCTTTTTGCCCGTCCCCCAGGGAGTAGCCATGATTGAGGTTAAAGGAGATCATCACCGCCGGGAACTGATTCAGACGCATATGCATCAGCGAACCGGTACGCTGGTGGATGGTGGCGATCGAGGTCAGTCTGACCAACCCGGTGCTGCTGCTCTCTGTAGGGGCGTCGGATGATGATGTGGTTGACGATGTTGATGATGTCGATGTGCTATCACTGTCGCTACTGCTGTCGCTGCTACTGGTTGATGACGGCTGTAGCCAGATATCGTCAAAAGAAGCCGGAGACTGCTGATACTTCGGCGCGACTTCCAGCACGACGCGGTACTGATTGGACTGAGTAAAGATGGTGGACACCAGCCGCTGGCCGAAGGCGTTATACAGCGCGGTGTCGACATCGGATGCGGTAATGCCGAAGCGGGCGGCTTTATCGCGATCCAGAGTGACATAGGCCACCTGGCCCTGGGACTGCAGATTACTCACCACGTTGTTGAATTCGGGGCGTTTTTGCAGTGCGGCGACCAGTTGCGGCGTCCAGGTGATGAGATTCTCGCTGTCAGTATCATCCAGGGTGAACTGGTACTGACTTGGCGTCACCTGGTCATTGACGGTTAAATCCTGCGCTGGCTGCATGTACAAACGGATCCCGACCACCGATTGCGCCGCCTGCTCCAGTTGGCGGATAATCGCTGCGGCTTTTTCATCACGCTGATCAAAAGCGCGCAGATTGATCTGAATTCGACCGCTGTTGAGGCTGGTATTGCTGCCGTCGATACCAATGGTCGAGGAGACGCTCTGCACAGCCGGATTCTGAAGAATGACTTTCGCCAGCGCCTGCTGCCGTCTGGCCATCTCGTTAAATGAGACATCCTGAGAAGCGATCGTCACTCCCTGAATCAGGCCGGTATCCTGCACCGGGAAGAAGCTTTTGGGGATAATGATATAGAGCAGGGCCGTTATGGCAAAGGTCGCCAGTGCCGCCAGCAGCGTCAGTTTACGATGGTTAAGCACCACGGTAAGCAGCCGATCGTAATAGTGGATCACCGCGTCGAATACTGCGCCGCCTTTGCGCGCAAAGCGCGACTGTTTTTCTGGTGGAATATAGCGCAGCAGATACGCGCACAGCATGGGCGTCAGCGTCAGCGAGACCACCATCGACACCAGAATCGATACCGCGAGGGTAATGGCGAACTCGCGAAACAGGCGTCCAACCACATCGCCCATAAACAGTAGCGGGATCAGGACCGCAATTAGCGAAAAGGTCAATGAGATAATGGTAAAGCCGATCTGTCGCGACCCCTCCAGCGCCGCTTGCATCGGAGGGGCGCCTTCTTCCAGACGGCGGGAAATATTCTCCACCACCACGATGGCATCATCGATGACAAAACCGGTGGCGATAGTCAGCGCCATCAGCGACAGGTTATTGAGGCTGAAACCAGCAAGATACATGACGCCAAACGTGCCGACCAGCGACAGCGGTACGGCAATGCTGGGGATCAGCGTTGCCGCCACGTTGCGCAGAAACAGGAACGTCACCATCACCACGAGGGCGATAGAGAGCATCAGTTCAAACTGTACATCATGGATCGAGTCGCGGATTGTCTGGGTACGATCGGAAAGAATGGTCATCTTAACGCCGTCCGGCAGCGCCGCCTGCAATTGCGGCAGTTTCGCTTTAATATCATCCACAACCTGAATCACGTTGGCGCCGGGCTGGCGCTGAACGCTAATGATAATCGCCGGACTGTTATTGGCCCAGGCTGACTGGAAGCTGTTTTCCGGCCCCTGTTCAATATGGGCGATATCCTTCAGGCGCAACGCCGCGCCGTTCTGGTAAGTCAGGATCAGGTTGCCATATTCCTGCGCGGTGTGAAGCTGATCGTTGGCATCAATAGTGACCGAATGGTACTGGCCATCAAAACCGCCTTTCGAACCATTAACGTTGCTGTTGTTGATCAGGGTGTTGACGTCTTCCAGCGTCAGCCCGTGGGCCGCCAGCGCGTTGGGGTCCATTTGTACGCGAATTGCCGGTTGATGACCCCCCGCCAGCGTCACCATCCCGACGCCGGAAATTTGTGACAACTTCAGCGCAACCCGGGTATTGACCAGATCCTGAATACGGAGCAAGGAGAGGGTATCGGAACTTGCCGCCAGGGTGATCACCGCGTTATCCGCCGGATTCACTTTTTTATAGGTCGGCGGATTTGGCAGGTCATCCGGCAACAGGTTATTGGCGGCGTTAATGGCTGCCTGCACTTCCTGCTCGGCGACATCCAGCGACAGATCGAGCGAGAATTTCAGGGTGATGATCGATGAACCGCTGGAACTGGTGGAGGTCATCTGGCTCAGACCGGACATCTGCCCTAACTGGCGCTCCAGCGGTGATGTTACCGCTGACGCCATTACATCAGGGCTGGCGCCGGGGTAAAGGGTGGTAACCTGGATGGTTGGATAGTCAACCTGCGGCAGGGCCGAGGTTGACAGAAAGCGGTAGGCGAAAATTCCGCTAATCAGCACCCCCAGCATCAGCAGGATAGTGGCGACCGGACGTTGAATAAAGAGACGAGATGGGTTCATTTGGCGCCAGCCGTCGCAGATGTGGGTTGCTGAGTGTCGCCCACAATTGAGACTTTACTGCCGTTGCTCAGTCGGTCAATACCTTCCGTCACCACGCGCTCGCCGGGCGCGATCCCCGTCAGGATCACCTGCTGATTATTCTGCCACGTCGGGCCCAGGGTGACGGTCCGGCGGGTGACGGTATTGTCTTTGTTAATCACATAGACAAAATTGCCATCACTACTGAGCTGTAGTGCCTGAGTGGAGACGACCGTCGCCTTTGGCAACATACGGGTCTGTAAACGCAGATTAACGAACTGGTTAGCGTATAACGCTTCATCATCGTTAGGAAATTCCGCTTTAAGGGTCACGGTGCCGGTACTGGTATCGATCTGGTTGCTGATAAATTTCACTGCGCCTTCGGCCAGCACGCGGTTGCCGTCCTGATCTAAGGCGGCGGCGGGTAACGTCTGACCACGGTGCAACACGTTGGCCAGCGTGGGAATATAGCTTTGCGGGACGCTAAAGGTAACCGCTGCAGGCTGCATTTGGGTGATGGTGACCAGCCCAGTGGAGCTGGAACTGAATATCATATTGCCGGGATCGACCAACCGCAGACCGACGCGTCCGCTGACCGGCGCGGTGATGCGGGAGTATTCGATATTTAACTGCGCGCTGGCGATCTGCGCCTCATCGGCTGCGACGGCGCCGCGATACTGGCCGACCGTGGCAATTTGTGAATCCAGATCCTGGCGGGCCAGTGAGTCCTGGGCATACAATTTTCTATAGCGCGCCAGCGTCAGTTCGGCGCTTTGCAGCAGCGCTTTGTTTTCGCTCAGTTCGCCCTGATACTGCTTCAGCGTTGCCTGGTAGGAACGCGGGTCGATTTGCGCCAGTAGCTGGCCCGCCTGGACCTTTTGCCCCTCAGTAAAGTAGACCTTTTCCAGTTGACCATCGACCCGGCTGGTGACGGTCACCGTGGCATTGGGAATGACCGTGCCAAGTGCATTGAGGTAAACCGGAACATCTGCCGTTGTTGCCGTCGCGCTATGGACCAGCGTCGTACCGCCGCCCATTTTGCCCATCGGCCCGCCAGGCGGAAAGTCGCCGCCGCCCATTTTTTTCCCCATGGGCAATAAGCGCCATATCACACCGGCGATAATTAACAGCACACACAATATCAATAACCATCTAAACCAATGGCGGCTTCGGAACAGCGGAATGTTCTTTTTCATTACGGTCTTCAAATGTCAGATGAATAAATAGCAACCACTTATATGCACAATTCAGTGAAGGGAAAGCGAAGTAGCATGAAATTTTGTGAACACGTTACCTGTAAATAATGGAAAAAATATGGATATATTAATAAGATCGCATTGGCTGACTGTCCAGTATCCGGTGCGATTCAGTTAAGATCGTCAGCGGCTTTTTATGCTGTTTTGCGTGCCCGCAAGAATCGCGTTTTTCAGCGGGTTGTACGGAATGGCGCATTTTTTTCCCGTGCTGAGTTCGCGGCCTGTTCCGTTCACTTGACACCACGAGAATGCGCCGCATTCCCCGCCATTACGCCGAAAACCTGCCGCGTCGCGCCGTCCTCAGCGACATGAGTCAGGACAGGCGCAGGCATTAACTCCGTGGCGCTTTTACGTTGCTACAGACGCCGGCGAACCACTGGCAAAAGGCCAGGGTGGAATGGTTACACTCCTGATCTGAGAGCAGGTAATAACCTTCATCGTCCAGCGTCGAGATATCGGACAGTATCACCAGGTCGCCGCTTGCCAGTTCCCGGCGAAAGACCTCCGTAGGGCACAGCGCGACGCCGTGTCCGGCAATCACCGCCGTGGCAAGCAGATTAAAGTCCTGATAGACCGGGCCATGCGTCAGGTTTTCTGGGCGGTATCCCGCTCTGATGAACCACTCTTCCCACGCGGAGATCACTTCATCATGCAGCAACATGGCGTTATTTAATCGGGCATCACAACGGCTGGTCTCCAGATAGCGGGGGCTGGCGACGGGTTTATTTATCCGGGAAAACAGCTTATGGGAGGCAATCCCCTCTGCATTGCTGTTTTTATGGGTGATCAGGACATCATGCTTCTCCGGATCAAAGGCTTCATGGGCCCGCGAATAGGCGACCTCGATGGTGATCTGCGGGTGGAGTTCAGTGAACTCAGGCAACGCTGGAATTAACCACCGGGTGGCGATAGAGGGAATGCAGGCGACGGAGATCGCATTGCGGTCTTTGCGGATCCGCAACGACTGGGAAGCCACCGAGATAATGCTCAGCGCCTGCTGTATGGACTGATAATACTGTTGCCCGGCGGGCGTCAGCACTACGCCGCGTCCCGAGCGCTCAAACAGGCGTCTGCCGAGCCAGGACTCAAGCTTCTTGATCTGCCCACTGACCGCCGCATGCGTTACGCACAGCTCTTCACCGGCTTTAGAGATACTGAGCAGCCTGGCGGTAGCCTCGAACGCACGGGCCGCATTGAGCGGGGGGAGCATCATAGAAATACCACTGTCATCAACTGAAAGTGGCAGCATAGCGTTTTTAAATGCGTAAAGTCCAGGTCCTGAGAATGAGGCGGCTCCAGCGGCGGAGCCACCGTCGCGTTTATTCGGCCCCCAGATATGACCGGGCGACGCGCTCGAAAATTCGCGTCGCGCACTCAAGTTTCGCCACCTGGACATACTCATCTATCGCGCCGCTCATTCCCACTTCTCCCGGGCCGATAATGACCATAGGCAGATTCAGAGGCGGTGCGATAATTGCGGCATCCGAATAATAGGCAACCCCAGCAGGCCCCGGATCGTCCACGCCTTCGGCCTGGCAGGCGTTGAGGCAGTGTGTGACAAAGGGGTGGTCGTCAGGCGTATCCACCGGCAATTTGAGATCCAGCAGTTCAAGCGTAATGTGCGGCCCGGCGATGGCCTGAAACGCGTCCATTACCGACTCAGCGCTCTGGCCCGGAACCAGCCTGACGTCAATGTCGGCAGAGGCGGTATCCGGGATCAGTGGGAACGAAAGTCCGCCGCGGATCATGCCGATATTGATTGTCGGAGGGCGAATGTGGCGATGCGCTGGGGCATCCAGTTGCAGGTCGTGGGCTTTGTCCAGATATCGGGCAAGCCGTACGATAGCGTTGCCGCGATCGCCTTTACGGCTTTCTGAAAATGCGTTATGGCCATATTCACCGCTGGCGGTGGCGCGTAGCCAGAGGGCGCCTTTCTCTGCGACAAACGCGCGATTACCGGTTGGCTCCGAAACCAGCAGAGCGCCGACACCGTCAAAGTGTCCGTCTTCAAGCAGTCGACGCGCGCCCAGACAGTTTGAATTTTCGGCGGCGGAAAAAGTCAACAACAGGTCGCCCTTCAGGGGCGTACCCGACCGTACAAGATTAATTGCGGCAACGGTCATCGCCGCCATCCCCCCTTTCATATCTGTCGCGCCGCGTCCGTACAAGCGACCCTCACGAACCTCTCCGGCAAAGGGATCCACCTGCCACTTTTCTGGCTCAACGCCGATCGTGTCAAAATGCGCGGAAAAAGCGAGGGCGGGGCGCTCCCCGCTGCCTTTGATGCGCGCCACCAGATTCGTCCGTCCGGGGGCGATCTCATAGACCAGCGGCTCAATGCCTTCTTTACGCAATGTCTGGGCGATAACCATTGCCGCCAGCCGCTCATTACCTGGCGGATCGATGGTATTCTGGGCAATTAATGCCTGCGTCAGTGCGAGAGTTTCACTCATTTTCGTCCCCCAGGGAGTTCAGTAACCGTCCGTAACCCGGAATGTTTTGTCGCCAGCCGGACAGTTTCAGCGCATGCCAGAATGCCGCCTGGTTACTGACCACGACCGGTAAGCCGGTTTTTTCTTCAATCCGCTCAATAACGTTGAGCGCTTTGGTGCCGGTGCAGGAAATAAAGATGGCGTCGACGTCGGACAGGTCAGAAGCCAGCACCGCATCAACAAAAAAATCGGCCGGAATACTGCCGATAGCGTGATCGGTATCGTAACCCGCGACGCGGACAGAGCTGAATGTGATGCCTTCCTGTTGCAAAAATGCCATCACATTTTCCGTCATCTGCGGCGTATAGGGGGTGACGAGGGCAATGCGGCGGGCGTTAAAATAGCGCAACGCCGCCAGCGCGGCGGTCGCCGGGTTGGTCACCGCCACGCCCGGACGTCCCTGCTGAATATTCGCCTGGATCGTCTCCGGGCCAATGAGCGTGGATGCGGAGGTACAGCCAAAAACAACCGCGTCCAGCCGGGAATCCGGCAACAATAATGCCGCCGCCGGGGCCAGTTCCTCTTTCAGCGCCAGAAAGGTTTTGTCGCTGTTCGGCGTTTCCAGATAAATACGCGTGGAAAAGACGCCCAGGCTGTCGTCTGGCACCATGTGATGAAAATCCCGCTCAATCACAGGATCGGTGGAGAGTACAATAAGGCCAATTCTGGCCGTGTGCCCGTAAGGTTCTTCCAGACCGGCGGTGGTCGGGTGGACAACGGGGATAACCGAAGATGTCTGCGTTATCATGACTGCGTTCCTGATCTCAGAAAAATGTTCTCACCGCACCGGTGACGCGATACTGCTCATCAACCCTGAGCAGGCAACGCCATTTGTCGAAGGTGGTGCAGGCGTGAGAAATACCAAATCCGATAAGATCGCCTATCTGCAGCGGCGTGTTTTCCGGCAGATGAAGGTAGGCGTGCTGATCGTTTAATTTTGTTACCGTGTGGCCCGCAGGCAGCGGTTGCGGGCGCGCCATAACGCCGGGTCTGTACCACAAGCAGGGCACGGGCAGCTCCCAGTCATGGGAGATGTCCCGTTTACCAAGCGTGGCGAAGCCCAGACCAGGTTCAGGCATGGACTGCAGCGCGGCCCAGACTTCCAGCGCCCCCTCCGGAGGCGGGGCGTCGATCTCCCGGGTCAGCGGGGTACGTTGCGTAATACGCTGAAATGCACGTTTATAGGCGATGCTGTCGCTGGTGATATAGCAGCCTGAACGGATAACCACCCGGTGAGGAAGGCGGCCGCTAAACTGTTGCAACGGGCTGCATAAATCAAAAAACTCGGTTCCACCGGCGGTGAGCAGGATCTCATCACTTTCCCATAACGCTTCGTCGTCGCAGCGCCGGGCGCATTCACTCATCGCCGCAACCATTTGTCGCACGACGTCTTCGCGGGCCTTTTGGTCCGCTCCGCCGACAATACCTTCATATCCCTCAATCCCTGCCAGTTGCATATGCGGCTGCTGGCGAATATAGCGGGCCAGCGTCATCGCGTCCGCCAGCGTCCGTACGCCGGTGCGCCCCCCCTGTACACCCATTTCGACCAGCACGCGGAAAGTCACCGGCTGGCCATACTCCGTTGCCGCCTGGACGAGCTGATCGATATTTTGTCGGCTATCGGCAATCAGCCAGAGCTGTAGCGTCGGATAACGATGCAGCGTGTTGAGGAGGGTATGGATATTGCCGTTCCCTACCAGTTGATTGGCCAGAATAACTCGTCTTAATCCCAGTCGGGCGAAGAAGGCGACCTGTTGGGCGGTGGCGGCGGTAATTCCCCAGACGCCGTCTTCCAGCTGCATGTGAAACAGTTCTGGTGCGAGGGTCGTTTTGCCATGAGGCGCAAGGCTGACACCGCTTTTTGCAAGATATTCCGTCATCCAGCGACGATTTTGCTGCATCACGGCATCGCGTAAAAAGGCGACGGGAAGCGGCAGGCGAGGATCGCCCAGCGCATAGCCCCGATTGCCAATCTCGGCAAAGTTGCCCTGGTGATCCACCGGGACGCCTTTGTGGATAAGGCCCGGGGATTCGTCCCCCAGTGCCGCGAGATTTTTCGCGAGTTGCTGCCGATCGCATGCCATCGGGTCGGGAAAAGGTTTCATGACTGGCTCCTTTGACCACTGAATATGTGGCTCTGTGCGGGCAAAGTGTAATGAGCCTCCGCCTTTCTCTTCCAGCAGCTTTTTCTATGTGAATTATTAGTTTTTTTAACACCAGAAATTGTGATTTTTATTAATTCATTGATTTTATTGTTTTTTAAATAAGTATAACAAAAACATGTTAGATTTATTAACGTGTTTGCGAGAATTTATGGTTTGTTTCCGGCTAAACAGTCATCAATAGTAAGTGTGGAAGGAAGAGGGGAGAGGGGCGTTCAGGTATATCGGCCTCATCACGCATCGCAAGGAGCGCCGTCATTAATCTCTGAACTGTTGGCTGTCCTTAGCGGGAGAGTAAGCAAAATGCAGAACAAAAATGAGGTAACGCAGCAATGAAGACGTTTTTGAAAAGTGCAGTAACTTCTCTGTTATTTATCGGTTGCATCGCTCAGGCTCAGGATGAACATACATTAAGGGTTGGCAGCGATATCACTTCACCGCCCTATATTTACTATGATGCCAATAAAAAACCGGCGGGATTTGATGCCGAATTTATGCAGGCGCTGGCGACTGCCGGTAAATTTAAGCTGCAGTTTAATGATACGCGTTTCGAAAACCTGATCCTCGGCCTCAACGCCGGTAAATTTGACGTGATTGCCTCATCAATGTTTATCAAACCAGAGCGGGCAAAGGTCATTGATTTTATTCCTTACGCCAATGCCGGGCTCGGTTTTCTGGTGAAAAGCACCAGCGCGTTTAAACCGCAGCAACCGCTTGAACTGTGCGGTAAACGAGTCGGGATTATTAAAGGTGCGGCTTACATTTCTACCCTTAATAAAGTCTGCGCCGACGCCGGGAAAACGATTGATATAAGAGAGTATCCAACATCCGCTGAGGCCAGTCAGGCAGTGATATCCGGTAATGTAGACGCTCAGGCTGATGATGTGGCCGTGCTGAAGGTGGCGGTCGATAAAACGCAAGGAAAACTGGCTATCAGTTCGAAAGAGGTTTTATTTCCGGTGGTGCTCGGGATCGGTGTGGCGAAAAATCATCCGGAAATTAAGAAGGAACTGGAGTCGGCCTTTACCATTATTAAAAATAACGGCGTGTATCAGTCTCTGCTGAATAAATATAACCTTGTAAGCCCAACGCCGGAACAATTCCGGATAGCGACTGGCGAATAACCTCTGGTGGTTTCTGCATTAAAAAGTGTATGCGAAACCGGGCATGGCATGCACTTATTTTCCCACTCACTGGTATGAGAAAAGGTAATGACTGATTTTGACTGGCATTATGTAATTAATTTGTTTGCTGATGCCGATTTCTGGAAGGCCAGCGTCACGGTTGTGGTGCTCTCTGTTCTGACCTGGGTGACGGGCCTGGTTTTAGGGCTAGGGATAGCCCTGTGCAAAGAATCGTCTAAAGGTTATCTGCGCCATACGGCGGTTGGATATATCTGGTTATTTCGCAGTTTGCCGCTGCTGGTGTTACTTATTTTTGTTTATAACTTGCCGCAGTTATTTCCCTCGACAAACAGCTTTTTATCTAATCCCTTTATTGCCGGGCTGGTGGCGCTTATTGCCAGTGAGTCTGCCTATATTGCCGAGATCCATCGCGGAGGCTTACTCGGCGTGCCGCGCGGTCAGCATGAAGCAGGTAAGGCGCTGGGTTTCAGCTTTTGGGGGCGTCTTCGCCTGATCGTGGTGCCGCAGGCATTTCGCATCGCTTTACCCAGTTTATCCAATGAGTTTATTACCATTGTAAAATTAACATCTCTGGTGTCAGTTATTTCCCTGAATGAAATTCTGCTCGTGGGACAACGACTTTATACCCAGAATTTTAAAGTCATCGATACCCTGATCGTGGTGGCGGTTTTCTATGTCATGATTGTCAGTGTTTTTACGCTCTTAGTTAATCAACTGGAACGCTGGCTGGATGTGACCAGAACCCGTTCCGTTTCCAGCGAGCATAGCGTGGCCGATGGAGACAGCCTCCCCGCTATTTCTGGGCGAACTCGCCAGCCGCCTTCGGATAAAAATCCGGTGGTTATCGCGATTGAAAAAATAAGTAAAAGCTTTACCGGGAAGACGGTATTAAAAGCGGTAAGCTTTCGTATTCGTCAGGGGGAGGTGCTGTCAATTATTGGCCCGTCCGGTTCAGGTAAAACAACCTTAATTCGGACCATTAATGCACTACAGGATATTGATGATGGCGTCATTCTTTTTGATAACCGGGAATGGATTGGCGCACATAATAACCATTATCGTCTGGCGCCGGATTTTGAGAAAAGAATTACGGATATCGGCATGGTATTCCAGAGTTTTAACCTGTTTCCCCATATGAGCGTGCTGAAAAACGTCACCCTTGCCCTGAGCTATCACGGTAAAGCCAGCGGTAAACAGGCAAAGGCGCGGGCAATGAAGGCATTGCAAAAAGTCGGGATGCAGCAGCACGCGCATAAATATCCCCATCAGCTTTCAGGTGGACAACAGCAGCGGGTGGCCATTGCCCGGGCGGTCGTCATGGAACCCCGGGTCATGCTGTTTGATGAGCCAACTTCAGCGCTCGATCCTGAGATGGTTAACGAGGTGCTGCGCACCATTGAAGAGCTGGCGGGAGAAGGGATGACAATGATCATCGTCACGCACGAAATGCGTTTTGCTCGCCGAATTTCTGACCGGATTATTTTTATGGAGGAGGGCAGCATTGTCGCCGATGCGCCGCCTGAAACGCTGTTCAATAACACCAATCCGCGAATTACGGGCTTTCTGCGTCAGTCGGCTGAGTAGTTTTATCCGTTAAATTCCGCGACCGGAGAAAAAAGTTATGCAACCTACGGTGATTCCCACCCAACAGATTATCGATGCCGTCAGCTTTGATGACAGCGCTATCGACGCGATTGCGCACGCGTTTGCGTCGCTTTCCGGCGCCAGCGCTGTGGTTATGCCGCCGGTTATGCAAATTAACGTCGATGAGTTTCATGGGCAGACCTGCGTCAAATCAGCCTATGTGGCTGGTTCAGCTTACTTTGTGGTAAAGCTGGCCAGTACATGGCACGACAATCATTTGTCTGGTTTGCCGAACAGCAGCGGCTTGATGCTGGTATGCCGCAGTGAGACGGGATTTGTCGATGCCATACTGCTGGATAACGGGTATCTGACAGCCTTACGGACACAGGCGGCTGGCGCGGTGGCGGCGCGAACGCTTTCACGGCCAGAGAGTCGCCGTGCGGCAATTATTGGCGCGGGCCGGCAGGCCGGATTACAGCTCGCGGCATTGCTGGCCGTACGGCCTATCGACAACGCGCGGGTATGGTCTCCGGACCTGCAGCAAACGACAGCCTTTTGCCAGAAAATGTCACAACAGCTACACATTGATGTACAGCCGGTCAGCGCTCCTGAACAGGCCGTGTATGGTGCAGACATTATTGTGACCGCAACACCGGCCCGGACGCCCATTATTCGCGCGGAATGGTTAAGCCCGGGCCAGCATATCACCGCTATGGGCGCTGATGCGCCGGGTAAATCAGAGCTCCATCCCGACGTTCTGCTGCGCGCGACCCGCTATGTTGCCGACAGCGCCCGGCAGTGCCGCGCACTCTCGGAATTACACATGGCGCTGCGCGCGGGCGTGGTAACGGAAGACTATACGGTCGTTGAGCTTGGCGATGTCATTACCGGGCGTCAGCAAGGACGGGTAAGCGCAGAGGATATCACCATCGCCGATCTGACGGGACTCGGGGTTCAGGATACGGCTATTGCCTTGCTTGCCATGGAACGAACAGGTAAATGATAGCGCCCAGGCAGGCTAGCGCGCATATGGCGTCAGATCGGCTGGTGTAAGCTGTGGGGGCGTGAGCCCCTGCCGCTTAATCTTTGCTGTCTTCTTTGCCGTAAAAAAGCTTACCGATCTTAATGAGCGGTCTTCCCTTTGATTTTCGATGCATGTTCGTATCGCGTAATGAGTATACGCAACCACAGTATTCCTGTTGGTAAAATTGTTCCCGTTTACTAATTTCAATCATGCGCGCAGAACCGCCCTGTTTACGCCAGTTATAGTCCCAGTAAACGATGCCGGGGTAAGATGCGGCTGCGCGCTGGCCGCAATCATTAATCTGCTGCATATTTTTCCAGCGGGAAATACCCAGTGAGCTGCTTATTACGCTGAAGCCATGCTCAGCCGCATACAGAGCCGTTCGCTCGAAGCGCATATCGAAGCACATTGTGCAGCGAATACCGCGCTCAGGCTCCCATTCCATGCCTTTTGCACGCTCAAACCAGTTGTCCGTGTCATAATCGGCATCGACAAACGGCACGCCATGTTTTTCCGCGAAACGAATATTTTCCTCTTTGCGGATGAGATACTCTTTTTGTGGATGAATATTCGGATTGTAGAAAAAAATCGTGTAATTGATACCCGATGCCTGTATGGCTTCCATTACTTCACCGGAGCAGGGCGCACAGCAGGAGTGCAGCAGTAATTTATCTGCGCCGTCAGGGAGTTCAAGTTTGGGTCGTTTAAATTCGGTGAAAGTCATCTGTCTTTTTCAGGAATAGTGCTATTTGCGGAAATTATAGCATTGAAAACGTCCGATATTGAAAAATCAAAAATCATCACTCCTTGTCAGGATATAAATCGTCAGTTTTTACTTACTGGCTACCGGCGCTGTTAATCTGACTGATTCGGCAGAACAACGTGCCGTAACCGCGGGGCACATTCTGGCGCGGTCACGGAGAAGAGCCTCTCGCCAGGATGACGGGTGAGCAAAAAACTGATAAATTATCTATTCATAAAGCTATTCATCTATCTATTCATTAAGTGATTCACCCTATGAAAAACAGGTTTGACACGATACGCCAGACGCTACGTCATGGGCCAACAACAGTAAGGCAACTTATTGATATAATGGATATTAGCCAGCCAACCATTTCCAGAACTTTAAAGGCGCTTGGTGATGAGGTTGTCAGGATTGGCTCTGGGCCATCTATTCAATATGCTTTGCGCGATACTTTTCGCGGGTTTCATTCCGCCCCCATTTACCGCATAACCGAAGAGGGGAAAGTAAAACCACTGGGTAAACTTATCCCCGTTCATCCAGACGGTTTTGTCATTGAGCAGACGGATGACGTGTGCCTCCATAGTGACGGGCTGCCATGGTGGTTATTTGACATGCGACCACAGGGATATCTGGGGCGCGCCTACGCATCAACATATTCAACCAGGCTTGGCCTGTCTCCTGATCCCGAAGACTGGACAGACACTGATGTTATCCGGGCGTTGTTAGCACACGGTCATGACGCGGTGGGGAATCTCTTAATAGGGGAACAGGCACGAAACCAATTCCTGGAGATGCCGTTGCCCACTGCCGTTGATCGCGCGACAACATTCCCCGCGCTAGCGTTAGCAGTCAGCGCCGGGGCAGTGCCGGGTTCCTCTGCTGGCGGTGAGCAACCCAAATTTTGTACTTATACCGAACGTGGCCATGTGCTGGTGAAATTTACGGCACTGGATGATAACCCTGTCAGTGAACGTTGGCGCGATCTGTTACAGGCTGAACATCTTGCATTAAAGGTACTTGGCGTCGAGACCGAGGTGTTTGATTTTGCCGGGCAGCGTTTCCTTGAGATCCCCCGATTCGACCGCGTAGGCCCGCTAGGCCGGATAGGTCTTTTTTCTCTACGGGCGCTGGAGGCGGAGTTTGTCGGTCGGGCCAGGGCCCCGTGGCCCATTCTGGTTAATGAACTGATCAGACAGGGGCATGTTCATCCTGATGCCGCCAGCGGCACGGCGCGGCTGTGGGCGTTTGGGATGCTGATCGGCAATACCGATATGCACCACGGTAATCTGTCGTTTATTAGTAGTCATGGTCGTCCATACCACCTTGCGCCAGCTTATGACATTCTGCCAATGGGGTTTGCCCCTAAGTCCGGCGGCGAAATAGTGAATGTGCTTCGGCCAGCGACACTCCTTGAGACGATCGGCGAGGAAATCTGGCAGGAAGCGCTGGCGCTGGCGGAAGACTTTTTTGCTTTAGCCAGTGGTTGCCGTCGCTTTTCCACCCATTTTGACCCATGCCTTGCGGCGTTACGTAACCACCTTGACGAGGCCCGATCGCGTATAGCGCGTCTGGGATAATGCGCTGTCATTGCGAAGCAGGTCCAGGGAGAGCCGTATTGACGAAACGCGCGATGTTTTCATTATAGCGCTATGCTACAGCGCCAGTCCGCTAACCCGGCTCGAATATGAAGGACGCGTCGGAGAGAGAGAACTGTTTATTCCGGGTGACAGTACCAGACTGATGCACCCGCAACCGGATAAAGAGATCGCTTTGAATTATTCAGGGATGAGAGCCTTAACCAAATAATGTTGCCGATGGTGATAGGGCATCTGTTCCAGGGTCATTTGCAGCAGGTAGCCCTGCCTTTCATAAAAGCCCCGGGCCTGAAAGCTGAAAGTATCGACGAGGGCGCTGTGGCACCCTCGGCTGCGGGCTTCCGCTTCGGCGGCCTGCAACATCCTCGCGCCGAGACCGGTGCCGCGCAGGGATTCGTTCACCCAGAGAAACTGGATCTGCATCCAGTTACCCCAGGTGATGGCCAGAAGTCGGGCTGTTTTATGCCCGCGTTCATCATGAATAAACACTGCCAATGTTTTAATGGCATCAAGATCGACATGCGTCTGGTTAAACGCCGTTAATTGCTGGCGGATATGGTTGACATCGTCCGGATGCGGCGACGCAGTCAATATCATGTTCATCTCTTGTTCTCCCTGTGCTGGTGTAATTATTTATAGGTGGTTATCTGGCTACCAAAGGTTCCCGCTACTCCGCTTCCAGTTCGATCATCTCATCGACTGGCTGCCCTTCCAGCTGGCGCAATACCCGGTAAACCTGCGCGACCGCCTGGAGAGTGTGACGGGGGATCAACTGCCCTTCCTGAGAACGGTACAGCGTGCGGGCCAGCCAGATAAAACGGATCACCGGAATGTTGGCCCGCTGTGCTCGGGCAATTAGCTCCCGTGCCTCGCTATCTTGTCCTTTGCAAATAATCCGCGGTAACGGCGTTAGCTCCGGGCGATAAAACAGCGCCACCGCATAGTGCGTCGGATTGACCAGCAGCAGATCGGCCTCTTCCAGCGGCTTTTTCTGTACCGGTACGGCCGGTTTGTTGAGCAGCTCATGCGCCATCGCTTTTCGGTGACCTTTCATATGAGGGTCGCCTTCGGATTGTTTGTGTTCGTCACGAATATCCTGGTGACTCATTCGTTGCTGCTTGAGGAAAAAGTATTTTTGCAGCCCGAAATCCAGCAACGTCAGCACCAGCAATGTCAGCAGCGTCTGGCGGGATATATGGGTCAGCAGCAGTTCCACTGCGGGCCAGAAACTGTCCAGATCGCCATACGCCAGCCGGGCGAGGGAGTCGAGATCCGGCGTCAGTACCAGATAAAAAATGATGCTGATGGCCAGGGCTTTCAGCACGTTGTTGAGTAGTTCGCTGAGTTTTCTGGCGGAAAACATCTGCTGGAACTGGGGAAGCGGGTTTAAGCGGTTGAAATCCAGCTTTAGGGCTTCCGTGGCAAATAACGGGCCGTACTGGACCCAGCCGCCAACAATACGCAACAGGATCGCCAGCGCCACGGTGAGGCCGCAGAATGAGACCACCATCACCAGTGCGCTACTGACCACTTCGCTTAACGCCAGTTCGAATGGCAGATTGATACGCGCCAGCGGCAGCCGCATCAGCGCCTGAAGTTTCTGCATACCGGTATCGTCCAGCGCCAGCACTGTCTCCACTATCCCGGCACAAATCAGTAGCTTGGGAACGTCCTGGCTCTGGCTGACCTGGCCTTTGCGCCGTGCGTCCTGCAGTTTTTTGGCGCTGGGTTTTTCGGTTTTCTCCGCCACGGTTACCTTCCTCCCAATATCAGCGGCAGCAGTTTGCTGAGGTCGCGTAGCTGTAGCAGGCGATCTTCGCCCAGCGCGTTCAGAGTCGGCAGATAAATAAGGAAAAAAGCCAGTCCGGCGAGACACTTGGCTGGCACTGATAATACAAATACCTGCAACTGCGGGCTGTAGAGGCTGAGAATAGCAATACTGAAATCCAGCAACAGCAGCAGAGCGACCAGTGGACCTGCGTAAATAATGATATGGGTGAAGGTATCCGCCAGCAGCGTCAAATACTGCCGGAACCCTTGCTGGTGCGGCAACGGTAGCCACTGCAACACTGGCCAGATGCGGTAACTGTCCCACAGAATTTGCATAATGCCGCTCAGGCCAATGCCGAGTACTAACAGCAGAATCAATGTTTGTTGCAGCAGCAGACCGAGAGGGGTGACATCGACGCCAAGAGCCGGGTTGAGCTGCCCGCCAATCAGCGCGCCTCGCTGGTTGTCAAATAACGCCCCGACTGACTGATACAGCCAGAATGGCATCGCCAGCACCAGTCCCAGCAAGATGCCGATGATGACTTCTTTGAGGATCAGGCCGGTGAGCTGCGGCCAATCGGGCATGTGTTGCGTAAATTGCGCTTGCAGGCCGAGGGCGGGTACGAGCGCCAGCGCCAGAACGACTCCGGTACGCAGCATGCCTTTGAGGATATTGAATGAAAACACCGGCACCAGAATCAGACACGGGTAGATACGCGCAGCGCCCAGTGTCAGGGCGAACAAAAACTGATACAGGGAATGGATGTTGTCGTTAATCATATCAGGCCCGGGTCTGCTGGATCAGGGTAAAGGCTTGTTGGGTCAGTTCGATAAGCTCAATACCTATCCAGCGACCGCTGAGCGCCAGGGCGATGCCGACCGCTACCAGTTTGATGGCAAAGGGCAGGGTTTGATCCTGCAACTGCATCACCGCCTGCAGTAACGACACCAGCACGCCAACGATTACCGCGACCAGCAACGGCGGCGCGGAAAGCAGCACCACCAGCATCATCGCCTGCCTGAACAGGTTCAGTATGTCCATTCTCGCCTCACAGGTAACTGTAAAATAAGCCATCGAGCAGCCGGGTCCAGCCGCTCACCAGTACAAACAGCAGCATCTTCAGCGGCAATGACAGCGTCATCGGCGCCACCATCTGCATACCCAGCGCCAGCAGGACGTTGGAGACGATCAGATCGATAACGATAAACGGGATATAGATTAAAAAACCGATCTTGAAGCCACCCTGCAGCTCTGATAGCACAAAGGCCGGGATCACCAGCAGCAGGTTATCTTTGCTGACGCTGTCCGACATTTCCCTGGGCCACATACGCACGCTGTTTTCCTGCAGGTGAACCAGAATGTCCGGGTCGGTGTTGCGGGTCATAAACGTTTGTAGCGGCGCAATGCCGTTACTGATGCTGCTCTTCAGGCTATCAATGCTGGACAGATCGGGCTGCTGCTGTTGAAACTGCTGTTGCATCTGGTTAAACACGGGAGCCATCACAAACAGCGTTACCGCCAGCGCGATACCGTAGAGCGCCATATTTGGCGGAACCTGCTGTACGCCGATGGCGTTGCGGGTGATTAACAGCACCATAGAAATTTTCAAAAAGCAGGTGCAGACGATCATCAGCATCGGGATCAATGACAATGCCCCGAGGAACAGGGCGAAGGTCATCGGATCGAAACGATCGGGATTCATGACGCCTCCTGGGCCGACGTCAGCAGCAGCCGTGTGAGTTGCAGACCCAGCCGACCTTCGACCTCTACCAGCTCGCCGTGGGCGACTGGCATATCGCCGTGGTACAGACCGGCCTCGCCGGGGGTGACGTTATCAAGCGTCAACACGCTGCCTACCTGCAACTGTTGTAGTTCGCCGAGCGTGAGCAGTGTCCGGCCGCAGCGGATTTCCAGCGTCAGGGGCAACGCGGTCAGCGCAACGCCGGTTTCGACAGCGGTCTGTTCCATCGGCATATTGTAGGGTAATGGCTCTTCAGCAGCGGTATTCAACGGGGTAGTCTCCAGAGCGTTGATCAAAAAATGGCGACAGGATTGCAAGACGCCGCTCAGACGCAGGCCAGCGAGGAGCAGGCTACCCTGGCCATCGGGGGTGAAGTCGTACAGTGGTGGGATCAGCAGATCGCCAATGGCCAGGGCTGCCAGTTGCGTCGGCAGTAACGTGATGCGCGCCAGCCGTAAAGGCCGGGCGATCGCCAGCGTGGCGGGCAGCGGAGCAACGGCGGTACGCCAGCCGGACTGGCATAGCCAGCGTCGCAGTTGCGCATGATCAAGATATAACCGGGCGTCGGCGTGGCGATCGCCCAGCGTCAGGTGTAAACGGGCGACCGCATCGGCGGCGGCAGGGGGCGTGCCAGGGCGCAGTTCGCCAAACAGGCGGGCCAGCTCCGGACTAATGTACTGATTAAATAGCGACCACTGCCAGCTATCCGTATCCAGGACGTTGGCTGGCGGCGGGCAGGGGCTGAGCGACAGCAGATTCAGTAGCGGTGTGGCCGCCGACAGCGAGAAGTCGCCCAGCTCGCAGCGCCAGTGGCTGATTTCCTGCGTTGGCTGCGGCGTACACGGCAGCAACCACAGTTCGCCGGACGTATCGCCCAGGGTAAACG
Organism: Klebsiella indica; assembly: GCF_005860775.1. GTDB lineage: Bacteria > Pseudomonadota > Gammaproteobacteria > Enterobacterales > Enterobacteriaceae > Klebsiella > Klebsiella indica. The sequence goes on along the minus strand of NZ_VCHQ01000026.1, from coordinate 210,790 downwards.
GATAATGGTAACCGGCCGCCAGTTGATTTTGCGTTTGCGCCTGATCCCGGCTGAGAGTACGCAGACGTAACGGTAGCGTACTGCTCATACTGCGACCTCTTGCTCAATTGACAGGTGCACCGGGCCATCGAGCGCCTGGCGTAACAGTCGCTGGCACAGGCTGGCCTGCCGTTGCCAGCGACGGTAGGCGGCAGGGGAAAAGCGTAGCGAGACCTCCCAGCCAGTCGGCTGACGCGTCGCCAGGGTGACATCCACTTCGCCGGATTCCGGCAACAGAAACGTAAAAGCGCATGTCTCCCCCGCGCTGTCTGCGGCGCGACGGCATAATTCCTGCTGCAATGGTTGCCAGTCGGGGGAGGGCGGGGATTGCTGGAGCGGTTCTTCGTCGGGGATAAATACGCCGCCGACGGCAAAAAACAGTGCGCCCAGCACATCCGGCGCATTTTCGCGCGCATCCCACCGCCGCTGCGGCGGCGTTGAGGGGGGCTTGCTATGAGGCTGCGGCTCCGCGTCGGGCTGACGCGGGGAAACCGGCGGCCGGTTGGTGGCAGATCCTGCGGCGTTCATAGGGCCTCCTGTAAGTGCCCGGACAAATATTCCAGTTTTTCCAGCGCCTTTTGCTGTTCTCGCGCCGCGCTGGCCGCCTGCTCCAGTTGCTCCGTGGCGGCCTGGTGCAGTTGCCGGGCCTGCTGACACTGTTGTTGTTGCTGTTCCACGGCCTGTAAAGCCGCCTGTTCACTGGCAAGGAGGCGGTTCAGCGTCTCCAGTTGTTGATGCCGGTATTGGAAAGCGGCGCACTGTTGCTGATAGTGCTGTTGCTGCTGCAACAGCCGTTGTTGCTGGGCGCTCATATGCTGAAGGGTTTCCTCCAACTGTGTTTGCTGGTGACGCAACTGGCGCTGCGCGCGATTCAGGCGCTGACGGCGGATCGGCAGTAGCGTGGTTAGCGTTTGTTGCAGCGTCTGCCGATGCGGGTCGGGCTGCCGTTCGAATTCACTGTCATTCAGGGGCATGGCTGCTAACCTCCGCGAGTTGATATTGGATATGTTCAAAAGAATCGGGCGCGCGCATTGGCTGGCGCAGGAACTGGTTAATCAAATTGTTGGCGTTGACTGCGGCGTCGGTCAGCGGATCGTTGCCAGGCTGGTATTCTCCCAGCCGAATCAGCATTTCTACCTGCTGATACGCCGCCATCAGGCTGCGTAATTTTCCGGCCTGCATAATGTGCGCGCGTTCGACGACGTTGCTCATGGTGCGGCTAAGACTGGCGAGAATATCGATGGCGGGGTAGTGATTGCGTTCGGCCAGTCGGCGGCTGAGCACGATATGGCCATCGATCAGTGAGCGCACTTCGTCGGCGACCGGATCGTTCATCGAATCCTGTTCGATCAGCACCGAGTACAGTGCGGTGATTGCGCCCTGCTGGGTTTGCCCCGCGCGTTCAACCAGCCGGGGCAGCAGGGTATAGACTGAGGGCGGCAGGCCTCCGCGCCCCGGCGGTTCTCCCAGCGCCAGACCGATCTCACGCTGGGCGCGGGCGAAACGGGTCAGGGAATCGACGATCAGCAACACCTTTTTACCGTCTGCGCGAAACGCTTCGGCGATGGCGGTGGCGGTAAAAGCGGCGCGGGCGCGCTCCATGCTGCTGCGATCGGAAGTGGCACACAGTAGCACCGTCCGGCTGCGCAGCTTATCGTCCAGTTCATGATCGAGAAACTCGCGCAGTTCACGACCACGTTCACCAATCAGGCCAAACACAATGACATCGCAAGGGGTGTTACGCGCCAGCTCCGCCAGCAGCGTCGTTTTGCCGCAGCCAGCGCCGGCAAACACGCCGACACGTTGTCCGTTGCCGATGGTGAGCAGGCCGTCAATCGCCCGTAGGCCGGTGGGTAAGGGAGTATCTATACGCGGCCGCTCGGTGGGGGCCGGGGCGTCATTGAGCACCGGCACCGCCTGATGCTCACTGCCAGGTTCGGCAAATGCGCTGTGGCCACCCGGTTCCAGTGCGCGGCCAAAACCATCAAGCACACTCCCCAGTAATCGCTCGCTGATGCAAATACAGTGCGGTAAATACAGCGGTATGATTAGCGCGCCTTGCGAAATGCCATCCAGCGCACCCAGCGCCGACAGCAGGATTTTTTCCGGGCTAAACCCTACAATCTCCGCCAGTACGCCGTCGTCGCCGTCACTGCGCATAATGCGGCATAAATCCCCGATGCGAGCGCCGGGCAATGCGCACGCGATCAGAATACCGCTGATGCCGGTCACCCGGCCATAGATTGTCACCGGCGAATAGCGTTCCAGATGGCGTTGTTGCCGCTGCGCCCAGTGGTGCATACGCTGTTGCAAAGTATCCATTACCATTTCACCTTGATGTTTTCACGTCCGGCGAACTCGATGCTGTCATGGTTGATCGCCACCAGCCTTAGCCGATCCACTTCATCGCCGATAAAAATTCGTTGTCCGTCGGCGGTGACGATATTGGCGCGTGGGCCGGTGCTGATCTGCACAATATTGAATGGCAACCGATTGCTGACGGTGCTGGTACGGTTATGGATTTGCAGGGTGACGTTAAAGCGCTGATAAAACGTGCGCAACATGCGATCCAGCCGCTGGCTGTCATCGTTGTCGAGTTTCCCGGAGAGGGTCAGGCTGTTGTTGCCGACGGACAGCGTCACGCTTTTTCCCAGACCCCGGTCGCTCAGCATGGAGGCGATAACCTGGCGCGCGTTGGCCTCGCTGGCCAGGCGTGGTTTTTCTGGCGGCAGCGGCGCTGAAGGAGAGGCAATACTGTCCTGCAACAGCCAACTGCCGAGCATCATGGTCAGCAGCAGGCCGAGCAGCAGATAGAGCACCTTAGCCCAGCCCGGCAGGCGACGTTTGCCCATCACGACTGACGGGGCGACTTCCAGCGGTTCACCGATCGCTGGTGTCGGCAGAGCCTTCTCTTCAGCCTCAACATGTTCCACGTCGGCCTCCTGTTCGCCTGGCCACGGCATTGAGGCGCTGACAATGCACAGCCAGATATGACCCAGAGCAAACGGTGTTCCGGGCTGCAAGTCGAGCGCTTCGCAGTGCTGTCCTTCGTTGTCGTTCAGCGTCCCTTCCAGCGCGAGCGCCTGCCAGCCTTGTTCGGTCTTACTTAGCTGACAATGGCGATCTTTCACACCGGGATCGTAAAGCGCCAGATCGGCATCCTGCGCGGCGCCAATGCACCATTGTTGTCCGCTCAAGGGCAGCGCCGCACCGCGATGCAGCCCGGTCAAAACGCGTAATTCGTACATGAGTCAATTTCCTGCGGTTCGGGCTGATATTGCTGGAGATCCAGCCGCCCCAGTACGTTAATGGCGACATTGCTGTTCAACTCGGCAAAGGAGAGTACCGGTACGGCGTGGAATTCGTCTTTCAGTAAGCTACGCAACGGACTGCGTAAATCCTGCGCCACCAGGATCACCGCTTTTGCATCGGCAAAGGGGGGAAAGGCCTGGCGCATCTGCGTCAGAAGATTGATGCCGTACTCCTGAGTCAGCGCAAAGAACGTTTCGCTCTGCGCCTGGCGCAATGAGTCGCGCAGCAGCTCTTCACTTTCCGGCGTCAGCAGCCAGACATGGAGTCCGTCCGGCTGCTGATACTGATGACAGATATGATCCTTCAGCGTGATGCGTACAAAGTCGGCCAGTGCGGAGCTGTCTCGTTCGTGCTGACCGTACTCGATCAGCGTTTCAGCGATGCTGCGCACCGAACGCAGCGGAATGCGTTCGGAGGCCAGCCGCTGCAGCACGGCGGCAAAGCGCGACAGCGGCATGATGCGCTGCAGTTCCTGCGCCAGTTCTGGCTGTTCGCTTTCCAGCCAGTTGAGGATTGATTTGCTTTCCTGCAGGCCAATAAACTGTGCGCCGCTTCGGTGGATTGCCTGCTCCATACGTAGCACGATTAGCTGTTCCGGGCTCCAGCTCGCCAGTTCCGGCTGTTGCAGCAAAGGGTGTTGGGGTGGCAGCCAGCACCAGTGCGTTTCATCACGCTCTGCCGGACCCGGCAGAACAGGAGGTTCACTGTCATGGTCGCCAAGGCTGCTTTTCCTTACCGCCAGATAGTCGACGCCAAACGTGGCGGTGACCTGTGGGATTTCGTAGACGCAGAAGCGGAATTCATCGCTGGCGAGCGCAGGCGAGTATTCAATATCGAATGACGGTAGGGTAAAGCCGAAGTGATAGACCAGACGGTTGCGCAAGCGACGGATATGCTGGATCAGCGAGGCGGCTGCGTCGCTGTTTTGATGCGCAAGGCTGAATTGCAGCAGGTAGGCGCGGGTCGGGTTGAAACGACGCAGATCCTGATAGCCATTCTGTTCCGGCGGCAGTTGTTCCGCTTGTCGTTCACTGTCCTGCAACTGGCCCTGCTTTTTAACGCGCCAGAGCTGAAGAAGGCCGCTACCAAGTGTGATAACGCTGATGATGATAAACACCGCTGTCGGCATACCGGGCAGCAGAGCGAATCCCACCATACCGACGGCGGATATGATCCATGCTTTGGGCTGGCTGGTGAGCTGTTCGGCGATTTCGCGGCCAATGTTGGCATCCACCTGCTGGCCGTCGGCGGAGACACGAGTGATGATCATGCCGGCCGTTAACGAGATCAGCAGCGCCGGGATCTGCGCGATCAGGCCATCGCCGATAGTTAGCACCGAATAAATATGCATGGCGGCGCTGGCCTCCATGTCATGTTGCAGAACGCCGATGGCGAAACCACCGATCATATTGATAAAGACGATTACCAGCCCGGCGATGGCATCCCCCTTCACGAACTTCATCGCCCCGTCCATTGCGCCGAACAACTGGCTCTCCTTAGCCAGATTTTCCCGCCGTTGGCGCGCCTGATGGGTTTCGATCAGGCCGGCTCGCAGATCGCTGTCGATTGACATCTGCTTGCCCGGCATGGCGTCGAGGGTGAAGCGGGCGGCCACTTCAGCCACACGTTCCGAACCTTTGGTGATTACCAGGAAGTTGACCACGGTGAGGATCAAAAAGATGACCAGCCCGACGGCCAGATTACCGCCGACGACAAAGTTGCCGAAGGCCTCAACGATATGTCCGGCATCCTGTTGTAGCAGAATCTGTCGGGTGGTGGAGATCGACAGCGCCAGTCGGAACATGGTAGTCAGCAGCAGCACCGACGGAAAGGTTGAAAAGGCCAACGGTTTCGGCAAATACATCGCCAGTACGATCAATAACGATGAAATACAGATATTGAGCGCAATCAACACATCGATCAGCCCGGTGGGCAGCGGAATGATCATCATAAAGACGATCGACATTACGATGACGGCCCCTACCACCTCCGAGCGCTGCATGGCGCTGAGGGCGATACGATTCAGCCAGGAGAACAGCGCAGCCATTTATCGGGCGGTCCGTGGTGGTGTCAGCGAGGCACGCGGTTCCTGTCCGGAATAGTCGCCGATAATGGAACGCAGCAGGTTCAGGGCCATCTGCCGATTCTTGGTTTTGTCATCGCGCCACAATCCCTGCGGCAGGTGATAAACCAGCGGCACCAGCCCGCTGAGAAACAGCACCTGATGCTGGGGCTCAGAACCGGCGGTATCGTGGGCGAGATTTTGCAGATCGCGTAAATAGGTGCCGTTACCGCTCAGGTTCAACAGGCGGCGGGTCAGATCCAGTGCGCTGATATTAACGGTCGGCAGTTTGCCAGACAGCCGTTCAAGCAGTTGTTTGCTGGCGCTCAGAGTCTGACTAATGTTGCCAGCATCCTGCAGGCTGTTGCGAATCGTTTGCAGGGCGCGCCTGGGAATAGATGAATTGCGTGCGGCGATATCATCGGCCAGCGCGCGCTGCAGCGTGCGTAACCCCTGGGTAATATGCGCACTACCAAACTGGCCCAGCATAGCGTCCAGCATGGCGTTGCCCGATTGCAGATGCACAATAGTCCGGTAATAAAGCTGGCGCATTGCCTGCTTCTGTCCGGGATCGGTACTGAAACTGGCGATCGCGCTGGCAGTATTCAGCCCGGCATGTACTTCCGCGCCTTTGGCCTGATGTAGCCGCTCAAGGCTGCTCAGCGCGTTGCCGGCCAGCGCGCTGTCCTGTGTCTGTTGCGCATGCTGCAGAGTATGGCGCAGCAGCACATCGCAGCGTGCTGGATCGTCCCCGGCGGCATGGAGCAGGTCGGCCAGATGTGGAGACGCGTTATTGAGCAGCAGCGTTTGCATCTGCCGGGTTTGTGTTTCCAGTCGCGCATGCTGGGGGTGCTCCAGCAGTTGCAGCAGCTCATTGAGTTTTTCAATACGCTCGACCTGCTGCTGTGCGTGATGATCTGGCTGGGCGGTCACCCGGCGCTGGTTGAGCGATTTACTCTTGCGTTCCACCTGCTCGGCAAAAGTCATAGAAACTTCTTCCATTGAGTCTTCAAGCGGTGAAGCGGGCATATGTCTGGAGGCGGCGCCGACAGCAGCGGGCGTCAGGCTGAGCGGCGGCAATGTCTCTTCGTCAGCGGGCGTGCCGGACAAATGCGAGGACGGAATTGAGGGTATAACCGGGGTAATTTTCATCGTCGAAGAACCTTTATTCATACGCGCTGTTGTCACTGTGTGGCGTGGTAAGCGCAATGGTTCCCTGATGATTTGCTTTACCCCGCCAGCGGCGGGGAACGCTTTGCAGCTTATTGCAAATTCGCGTGTTTCGTCTGGCAATAATTTGCGCTGACATTAATGAAAAAATAAAATAACTAATTATTTATCAATTAGTTAACTTATTGTAACTGGCTGGCACCTCCTTTGCTATACGCCTGAATGCCGATGGGGCATTTATGTGTTGAGCAAAGAGGGAATCATGACAATAACGCAGTTGCAGACCACCGCATCTTCCGCAATGCCGGAAGCAATACACCGCAATGTCGATTGGGAACGCATTTTCCGTGAGCATGGGCGTCGGTTACACCATTTTATCCGCAAGCGTGTCAGTAACCGGGAGGATGCAGAAGATCTGGAGCAGATGACCTGGGTTGAAGTGTTGCGTAATCGTGACAAGTTTTCCGGCGCTTCGCGCCCAGAAACCTGGGTATTCGGCATTGCCCTGAATCTGGTTCGTAATCATTTTCGCCTGCAATCTGGCCGGCCTCGCTGCGATGAACTGGAGGAGGATATCGCGCTGACCGGCGACGACCCCAGCCATATTATTGAACATCAGCGTTTGTTGACGTCGACGCTGAGTTCTATTGCCTCCCTGCCAGAAGAGACGCGCCATCTGTTGCGTATTTTGATAGAGCAGGATGGCAGCTATCAGGCCATTGCGCTGCATTTGAACATTCCCATCGGTACGGTGCGCTCGCGTTTGTCTCGGGCCCGTGGAGCGTTAAAACAGTCGGTGTTTTAGCGCTCCACGACGCAATGTCTGTAAATTGCGGCGCCCCGGAGCAGGTTGGGGCGTCGGCAGAGATGCCACTGAGGAACATTCAGGAAATTATTTTGTTTTAAAAATTCTAATACATTGTTATGTAATAAAAACCATGGAGGACTACTTTTTTTCTTACTGTGGGAAGAGGGGATAGTCGGCCTGATTTTTATTTCCGGGAATAGGTCAGAACAGAGGATGGTTGGTATCAGGCAAGCAAAGGATGTTTACCGAGGAGAAGAAATGCATTTTTCCAGTCCACAGAATGCCGCCGATAGCGAACCGCTACGGCTGGTCGAATTTGCCTTGAGTAACATGAAAGATGCAGTCTATCTGATCGACTACGAGACGCGTTTCTTTTATGTCAACAATGAGGCTTGCCGCATGTTGGACTACAGTAACGAAGAATTTCTCACGATGTGCGTGTCGGATATCGATCCCGACTGGAGCAAGGAAAATATCAATGTGCACTGGAACCGCCTTATCAAGGAAAAACTGAGCGGTTCTTCATCGTTTGAAACGCAACATAAAAGTAAGTATGGCCTGATGATCCCGGTTGAGGTCAGCTCAAACCCGTTTGTCTATAAAGGGGAAAACTACAGTATGTGTGTGGTCAGAGATCTGAGAGAACGCCAGTCTCTGGAACAGCTTGCTTACGCCCGTGAACAGGAATTTCAGGCGTTAGCAGGAAATTCTCCGGATGTTGTGGTGCGTTTTAATATCCGACTGCAGTGTCTGTATGCGAACCAGGCTGCCTTACGCCACCTGAACGTCTCTGCGGAACAATTGCGTGGACGACGGTTGCGGGATTTGCTGGGGAATCTGACCTGTGTGAGTTACGTGGAGCAACGGGTAAGTGAGGTGATTGCCCATCTGCGTGAGGCTGAAGGCGAACTGGTCGAGTCGGACAATCTCTCTTCACAGGGAATCATTATTCACCATCTCCGTTGTGTGCCGGAGTTTGACCGCTATGGCGCGCTGGTTTCGGTACTGACAATAGGCCGTGATATTACCGCCATTCGGTATGCGGAAAAAAAACTGGAAGATTCCCATATGCGCTTGCGGCTGCTGGCGCGTCAACGGGAGGCGTCACGCGAAGCAGAGAGCAAGCGAATTGCGCGTGAGGTGCATGATGAACTGGGGCAGCATCTGACGTCTCTGCGGATGGGCATTTCATTGTTGCGATTGCAATTTAGCAAGGATAACCCGCAATTGCATGAACGCGTCCTGAACCTGATGAGCCTGGCTGACAAAACCATACAGGTGGTACGTAATGTCGCGACCCGCCTGCGCCCCAATGTACTGGATATGGGGCTGAGTACCGCGCTGGAATGGCTGCGCGATGAGTTTACCAGCCGTCATCCCGATTGTTGCTGCCAGCTGATAACGCCTGTGAATGAGATTCTTCTGGATGATGAACAGTCCACGGCGGCGTTTCGTGTCGTGCAGGAATCATTAACCAATGTCACACGACATGCTGATGCCACGGAGGTCATCATCACTCTTCAGCGTCGTCCTGGGGTGGTGGTACTAAGTGTGAAAGACAATGGCAAGGGTTTTGATAGTCGACAGCGTAGCGACAATGCGTTTGGTCTGATGGGGATGCGCGAGCGCGGTCGCATGCTGGGCGGGAGCGTAGAAATAGAAAGTAAACCGACTATTGGCACCTGTGTGTCACTAACCATTCCATTGGAAAATATTGAGGAGAATAAATAAACACATGGAAAAGAATATTCGCCTGATGATTGCAGACGATCATGTGATTATGCGTGAAGGCTTAAAGCAGATTTTTTCGCTGGATGAGCGGTTGGTTGTTGTGGCGGAGGCGGGCAATGGTGCCCAGGTCATGGAAGGTCTTCGGGTGGAAGATATCGATCTGCTGTTGCTGGACATGTGTATGCCGGGGGTCAGTGGCGAAGATCTGATCATGCGTATCAGGCTGCAGTACCCCAAACTACCGATTCTGATTCTTACCATGTTCAGTGAACCACAGATTGCGAGACGGGCGCTGAAGTGCGGCGCGCTGGGCTATATTACTAAAGACAATGAGCCTGAGGCGTTGCTGGCGGCGATTCATCGTGTTGCTCAGGGGCAACGTTTTATTGACCATGCGCTGGCAGAGAAAATTGTATTTTCCGAATGCGGCACTGATGGCGAATTGTTGCATGAGCGACTCAGCGCAAGGGAAATGCAAATTATGCTGATGCTGGCGCGTGGCGATGGCATCAACAACATTGCGCAGGCGCTGGCCATCAGCAACAAAACCGTGAGCACCCATAAATCCCGTTTAATGGAAAAAATGATGTTCTCCACGAATGCCGATATCGTGAAATACGCCATCGGCCACCAACTGATAACCTAAGAATATTCTTATATCTGAAGGCAGCTGACCGGCTGCCTTGCACCTTTCCTTACCGCAATCTGTTAATTCTTTTGATACAAGAAGTGGATATATAAACGGTTTTGATGTAACCGCTTACAATTCACGCGTTTGTTGTAAGCCTTTCCTTACCCCTCACCCCCTGCTTTTCCTGACTGAATATTCAGCAGATGACGATAGTTTATTCATATAAATATGTGTATTTGTTAGAAAAATGGAGATAAACGGGAGTTTTATTGAATAAGTGTAACCAATTGTGTCTTTTGGCGCAGCAATAACATTGCCGTGTATAGCAAATAGCAGCTTCATAATAACAGACAGTAAGAGGGGGGTTTTATGATTGCTGGGGAAAATAATATCAAGCTATATCAATACAGTAATACGATTTCGACGGCCAATATGGCATCTGTGTGCCTGGATTTCCACGACACATTGGTGGATATGATCAATACCGTCGCACCCTTAAATATCGATTTGGTTCTGGAAGGTGAAACGGGCACAGGCAAAGACACGCTGGCGCGACGCATTCATCAGCTTTCTGGATGCCAGGGGAAGCTGGTAGCGGTTAACTGTGCGGCGATCCCGGAAACGCTGGCTGAAAGCGAGTTATTCGGCATTAATCGTGGCGCGTATACCGGGGCGAGTGAGTCGCGCGCTGGCTATGTGGAAGAAGCACATAAAGGCATACTGTTCCTGGATGAAATTGACAGTATGCCTTTAACATTACAGGCAAAAATGCTGCGTGTGCTGGAAAATCGTGGGGTGAAACGACTGGGTAGCACCCGCTTTACGCCGGTAGATATGCGCGTGATTGTGGCAACGCAAACGCCATTGTTGACACTGGTTGAACGCGGTAGCTTCAGGCGAGATCTCTATTTTCGCCTGAATACCATCAGCCTTCAGCTTCAGCCCTTACGCGCCCGGCTGGAGATGATCATCCCGCTATTCCACTATTTTACCCAGCAAGCCACGTTGCGTTTACAGCGTACCGCGCCCGAACTTACCCAGGAACACTGTGAATGTCTGCTGAGCTACAATTGGCCGGGAAATATTCGCGAACTCAAGACCGCAGCCGAACGTTTTGCGTTAGGTCTGCCACCGTTAAGCATTCCTTTTCGTTGCGAACAAGAGCCGTCGCAGTTAAAGGAGCGAATGCGACGTATTGAAAATATCCTGATCCACGACTGTCTGAGACGCCATGGACACAAAATTGATAACGCGGCACGGGAGCTGGGCATTCCCGCTCGTACGCTGTATCACCGCATAAAAGTGTTGAGCAAAGGCGAGAGCGCCGTTTGTTAGTGCAATAAAAAAGTTGCTGTAGCCGGGAACCGGGGCGGAGAGCCAGCCACTTAATCTACGAACATTATGTGATGTTCAGAAAACACAACCTCAACCACTGGAGAGATAACTATGAGCGGTTTTATGTCAAGTCTTTCAGGCGCGAGCCAAACTGCGTCCAAAACCCTGGAATCAGCAATGGGGGATGCATTGACGATGTCTGCCGGTGCGCAGGCAGATAAAATAAAGCTGGACACGCAGAACTCCATCCTCGATGGAAAAATGGATTCAGCTTCCAAAGCGCTGAACTCCGGCCACAACGCGGCGAAAGCGATTCAGTTCTAAGTGATGACCGGGCGTGCGGCCGTTCGGCGCCCGGATTTTACCTTGCTGTAAGGGGCAATCATGAAAATCAATGCTGCAAATGCTCCCTCGCTGACCAGTATGGACATTACTGATACCGGAAGTATCGCATCCAGCAGCGGTGATGCGGCCTGGTTCAGCGCCGCGCTGCGTTCCCAGACCAGAACGGCCAGTATCGACAATCAGTCATGGATTGACAAATTATCCAGCCTGTCCGCTGCGGGCAGCAGCCAGTCAAACCAGGCGGACAGAGCCCTGGTGAAAGCATCGCGTAGCCTCGATCCGCAAAGCGTTATGGACGCCAACCGCACGCTATCCTCGTATTATCTGGAAAGTCTGCTCAACGCCAAACTGGTGGCGAAAGGCGTACAAAGTCTGGAAAAACTCACTAACTTGCAGTAGCCCACTATGGATAAATTATCGTTAAAGGCGCTGTTGGCATTGATCATCATGCTACTCGCTGGCTGTAATGATCAGATAGAGCTCAATCATGGCCTGTCGGAAAACGATGCCAATGAAGTGTCGGCGGAGCTGGGACGCTATCATATCCAAACGGAAAAACGTTATGACAAAGAAGGGATCACCGTACTGATTGATGCTCCGAACCTGAATCGGGCCGTACATATTCTCGATGCGGCGGGTTTGCCACGCCCGGCCCGCACCAATCTGGGAGAAGTGTTTCAGAAGAACGGTGTGATCTCAACGCCGCTGGAGGAGCGGGCGCGCTACATTTATGCCCTCTCCCAGGAAGTAGAATCCACGCTGAGCCAGATAGACGGGGTTATCGTCGCTCGGGTCCATGTTGTACTGCCTGAACGGGTTGCGCCCGGGGAGCCGGTCCAACCTGCCAGCGCGGCGGTCTTTATCAAATATCGCCCCGATCTGGATCCGGACGCCATTGAACCGCGTATTCGCCGCATGGTGGCCAGTAGCCTGCCTGGGCTGGCAGGTCGTTCAGACAAGGATCTGGCGATTGTGTTCGTTCCGGCGGAAAGCTACCAGGACAAACCGACGATGGTTAATTTCGGCCCCTGGGTGGTGACACAGCAGCGCGCGCAGCAGTTGAACTGGTGGTGCGGGCTAATCGGTTTGCTGATTCTGCTGGTGGTGGGCGGCGCGATAAGTTGGATGTACTGGCAGCGCTATCATCGTCAGGCAGTACCCGTGGCGGAGCAGAAGAGTGAATGAGTTAACGGCCGACGCGCAGGTGGATTTGGCGCTAAGCTGGCTTCGCTGGTGGTGTATCGACTGCTGGTTGACGGCGGAGCCCGCCTGGCGGCAGGCCGACTTCTACCAGCTTGACGAGGCGACATTACGACAACTGGCGCGTACGCATCATCAGCAGTTATGCGCCCGGCTTCAGTTACCCGCGTCGATCGCGGCGGTTGACGATACCCTGTTGCAACTGATGCAGTTGTCATCTCCTTTGCGGTTACGGGTATTACGGTTGGTGGCGGAAGTGTGCTGGCGTGACAGCAGCAGACACACTCTGACGGCAGATCAGCAACGCTGGTGCCGACGTATCGCTCAGGCGATGCGTCCGGGATTATGGCTAACGCCGCCACCGGGAATACCAACGGGTGATGGCGCAATCGACGGGTTATGGCTGTTAAACCTGCGCTGTGGGCCATTATGTTGGCCGCGCGTCCGGCTACATTTCTCTCCTGACCGGGTCCAGGCAGTGGAGCGGCTACCCCCGCTGAGTGATTTTCCCTCACGCTTGCTGCCTCTTTGGCAAGCGGCGATCTGGCAGGCTGCGCAGGAGCCGTTATGTTGACGCAAAAACGTATTACGTTACTCAATGGCGACACCGATCTGGCGCCGATCATAACCAGGGCGCAGTTACGGCTACAGCAACAAGGGCAGACGCTTCTGGTGCAGGCGCAGCAGCAGGCTCAGGCGTTACTGATGACGGCTGAACAGGAACGCGAACAGCAGCGGGAGGCGGTACGTCAACAGGTCGAACGGGATTTCTGGCAGCAGGCAGATGCGATGCTGCATGCTTTGCAACAACAGTATCAGCAACTGGAAAGTCAGGCATTGGTAGTAATGGAGGTGGTGGTCTCTCAGGCGATCGGCCAGTTGCTGGAGCAGGTTCCGGAGCATGCGCGCATGACGGCGCTGTTACGCCAATTATTACGGGCGCAAACCGTTGACGCACAGGGGGAACTGTATTGTCACCCCGATCAGAGACAGGTGGTTGCTGACTGGTTAGCCAGTCAGCCGCATTTGTGCTGGCGATTACAGACGGATAACGCGCTGCCGATCGACAAACTAAAGCTCACCACTACTCAGGGCGAATTGCATCTTGACTGGCGGCAGGCGGTGCAACGGCTGTTGCCAGTCTGTGGCGATGAAACCGCCGATCCACCGACGTAAAATTCCACTCGCGGCGGAACTGTGTCCGGCAGATAACCACTTACTTCATAGTATTCCATTCAGCAGAGGACTTGATTATGTCATCACTCAGCGCGCTCCAGCGTCGCCTCGACACGCAATTCAACCGTGCACAAGAACAGTTGGACGATGCCACATTAAATGCCAGTGAAGGTTACAGCCAGGCCGACAGCTTCGCGTTTTTTGAGGCCAGCATGGGGTTATCTAGCGCCAGTTGGGCCGCCAACCAGGAACTGACGGTAAAGCATGGGCTGGCGAAAGCCATTATTAATGCGATCAACTGAATTGCAGACCTGGGTAGCGCGCTGGCTGGACAACAGCGCCGAAGACCTGCAATTGCTGGTGGATGGCGGCGCGCTCTCTTTACAACGCCGTGGCGGACAGTTTTTTGCGCTGGCGTCGCTGACGCTCGCTGTCGTACCAGACGAACAGTTATTAGGTCGGGCATTACAGCTAAGCGCGCCGGCTTTGCGTCATTTTGGGCGCGATACCGGCGCGTTGTTGCTGGAAGGCGATACCCTGCGTTTGGCGCTGCGTTTGCATCAGGAGGACGTGGACGCCATTTGCGACCAATTGACCTCCTTGCTCAATCAGCGTGACGTCTGGCAATCCTTGTTACAGCAGCCGATCAAAAAAGCGGGCGCTCAGTCCGCAATGCCTTTACACAGCCTGGCATTTTTACCAGGGGGAAATCATGGCTGAGAAACGTTATTCCTGCGGTCGTTTACTCTGCGCGTTATTGATGTTGTGTGCCGCGCCTGCGGTGTTGGGGCAGACGCCATCCGACTGGAAAGAGCAGTCATACGCCTATTCCGCGGATCATACGCCGTTGTCTACCGTGCTGCAGGATTTTGCCGACGGTCACGGGGTCGAACTCCGACTGGGCAACATTGAGGACGGAGAGGTGAACGCGAAGATACGCGCAGACAGCGCCAGCGCGTTTCTGGATCGGCTGGCGCTGGAGCACCATTTTCAGTGGTTTGTTTACAACAACACGCTGTATGTCAGCCCACAGGATGAGCAAACTTCCGAACGGCTGGAGATCTCGCCTGATGCTGCGCCGGACATTAAACAGGCGCTGAGCGGTATCGGTTTGCTGGACCCGCGTTTTGGCTGGGGCGAACTGCCGGATGACGGCGTGGTACTGGTGACCGGGCCGCCGGAGTACGTCGCGCTGATCAAGCGCTTCAGCCAGCAACGAGAGGAAAAAGACGATCGGCGCAAAGTAATGATTTTTCCGCTACGCTATGCCTCGGTGGCCGATCGTACCATCCATTATCGCGATCAGACACTGGTTATCCCCGGCGTAGCAACGATGCTCAACGAGCTGTTGAACGGTAAACGTCCGGCGCCGCTGAGCGCCAACGGTGGCACCGACACAGTGGGCGGCCCTGACATGACCGCGATGCAACAGAATACCGAGACGCTGCTGGCACGGTTGAGTCATCGCGATAAAACCGCTGCTCACGGTGGTGGCAACAACGACGATATGGGCGAGCCAGGGGGACGTATCTCCGCTGATGTGCGCAACAATGCGCTACTGATCCGCGATGACGAAAAACGACGGGAAGAGTACCGCCAGTTGATTGCCAAAATTGATGTACCGCAGAACCTGGTGGAGATCGATGCGGTGATCCTTGATATCGATCGTACGGCACTCAGTCGTCTGGAGGCCAACTGGCAGGCGACGCTGGGCGGAGTCAGCGGCGGCAGTTCGCTGATGTCCGGTAGTGGCACGTTGTTTGTTAGTGATTTCAAACGCTTTTTCGCTGATATTCAGGCGCTGGAAGGCGAGGGGACCGCCTCGATTATTGCCAACCCCTCGGTGTTGACGCTGGAGAATCAGCCAGCGGTGATCGACTTTAGCCAGACAGCCTTTATTACCGCGACCGGCGAACGCGTTGCGGATATTCAACCGATAACCGCAGGTACCAGCCTGCAGGTAACGCCGCGCGCAGTAGGCTATCAAGGCCATACCAGTATTCAGTTAACCATTGATATTGAAGATGGTCATGTCCAGACGGACAGCGACGGTCAGGCGACTGGCGTCAAACGTGGCACGGTCAGTACCCAGGCGTTGATCGGCGAAAACAGGGCGTTGGTGCTGGGAGGTTTCCATGTGGAAGAGAGCGGCGATCGCGATCGACGTATCCCTTTGCTGGGCGATATTCCGTGGATTGGCAAACTGTTCACCTCAACGCGTCATGAGATTTCGCAGCGGCAACGACTGTTTATCCTCACACCTCGTTTGATTGGCGATCAAACCGACCCAACCCGCTACGTTGCGGCAGACAACCGCCAGCAACTGAATGATGCGATGGGACGGGTGAACCGACGGCACAGCAATGTCAACCAGCATGATGTGGTGGAAAACGCGCTGCGAGATCTGGCTGAAGGAGAACTGCCCGCTGGTTTCCGAATGCAGACATCAGGTTCACGTCTGAGTGAAGTATGCCGAAATACGCCGTGGCTGCGTTTCGACGGCAACCGGGGACAGTGGTACAGCAATGGCAGTGTGCAATTGAGCATTGGCGTGGTACGCAATACCGGCACTAAACCGCTGCGTTTTGATGAAGCCAGTTGTGCAAGCAAACGCACGCTGGCGGTGGCCGCCTGGCCGCATGCCATGCTGGCGCCGGGTGAGTCGGCCGAGGTGTATCTGGCGCTGGATTCAAATCGGGCACTACAGGCATCCCGCGTATCGTTATTAAACCCGTAACAGGCGAGGAGAAAAGATGAAAAGGGGGCAATTAGGGTGGTTGCTGGGCGCATCCATGCTGCTCACGGCCTGTGCCGGTCAGCATGATAACAGCCTGGAGTGCACTTCGGCGGCGTGCCGCCCGCAGTCTGCGCCTCATCAGTTAGTGATCTGGTGGCAGCCCGAGCTGCGCAATGGCCCGGCGGATTATACCCGGGTGACGGTAAATGAATAAGTCTTGTCCGCAGGTAACTTCTCTGGAGGCGCTGTTGCATCTGCTGCAAGCGCGGCAGCGTTGTCGCTGGTCAGTACAACCGGGCGTGGAACTGCTGGCCTTGAGCGGCGAGCGCGGGCGAGAGTTGATGATCAATTTGCAGCCCGACAGCCTGCCGACCGGTTTTTACCGTCATATATTGCGCAAGCGCGCGCAACAACTGGATCGCTATGACGGTTGTTACCTTTTTCTCGACGGTGCGCGCCGTCTGTCGATCTGGTGCCAGTTGCCAGATGAACACGAAGATGACGCGCAGCAGATCGCGCGTCTGCTCTCCCTGGCTGGCATCACTTATCCCGGTCTCTGAGTTAGTGGTGCCGGGCGGCGCGGTTTTTTCCCCATGT
Source organism: Klebsiella indica (assembly GCF_005860775.1). Taxonomy (GTDB): domain Bacteria; phylum Pseudomonadota; class Gammaproteobacteria; order Enterobacterales; family Enterobacteriaceae; genus Klebsiella; species Klebsiella indica. Next base: position 193,647 of record NZ_VCHQ01000026.1, on the reverse strand, counting down.
GGTGGAACCGGAACCTTTTCCCGGGCACTCAATAAAGGCTTGGCGTATTCATCGGACAGCGTTCAGTGCGGGTGGCCCAAGCTTACATTCTTACTTCCACTATTAAGGAACAGCCTATGAGTCTGGGATCAATCATCGGGTCGGCAACGCAGCCGACAACACTCAATATTACAATCACCGCTGGCTCGCGCGGTGCAGGGGGATTTGGCGCAGGCAATCAATATAATGGCCTCGGTGCTCAGGGAGGCACGGATGCCATCAATAAACTGGCTGGTATGCTTACTAGCATGATGATGATGAGCATGATGGGCGGCGGTTTGCTCGGAGGCGGATTGCTGGGCGGCGGTGGTTTGGGCAACTTGTTCGGTGGAGGCGGCCTGGGGGGCTTTGGCAGCGGGCTGGGGAGTTCGCTGGGAGGCGGAGCGGGTGGCGCATTAGGCGGTGCGCTGGGTGGTCCGTTAGGTGCGGCGCTGGGCAACTCACTGGGCTCCAGCCTGGGTGATGCCATGGGATCTGGCGTAGGTTCATCGCTGGATCAGGCCCTGGGTTCCAAACCGACTTCCAGCTATCTGCCCAACTCTGGCTCTGGTGGCGGTACAGACTCCGCGGCCAGCGATCCTCTACAGCAATTGTCCATGCTGTTCAGCGAGGTGTTGAAAGATATTCTGGGCGGCGGACAGGATAGCGGTGCACAGGGCAACAGCGGTACAGGGAGACAACCGACGGCAGGCGAGCAGCAGGCCTACACTCAGGGTGTCAGCGATGCGCTGAGCGCCCTGTTGAGCAATGGCCTGAGCCAGAGTCTTGGCAAAGGCGGACTGGGCGGGGCGCCGTTGCAATTGGGTAATGGCGGTCTGCAAGGTCTGAGCGGCGCAGGGGATTTCGGTCAACTGGGTAATGCGGTTGGTCTGGGTATTGGACAGAAGGCCGGGATTGAGGCGTTGAACGCCATCGGTACTCACAGCGACAGTGCGACGCGTTCGTTTATCAACAAGGAAGATCGGCCGATGGCGAAAGAGATTGGTCAGTTTATGGATCAATATCCGGAAGTGTTCGGTAAACCCCAATATCAGAAAGATGACTGGACAACGGCGAAAACCGATGACAAGTCATGGGCAACTGCGTTGAGCGATCCAGATGATGACGGCATGACGCCGGGCAGCATGGATCAGTTCAACAAGGCCAAAGGGATGATCAAAAGCGCTATGGCTGGCGATTTCAGTAACAGCAATCTCCAGGCTCACGGTGCGGGCGGTTCATCATTGGGCATTGACGCCGCCCTGACAGGCGACGCTATCAGCAATATGGCGCTCGGCAAACTGGCGGCCTAAGGCGTTGTGTGGCGGGTAAGCCAGACTTGCCCGCCTTTTTGCAATCCGGTAAGCATCTCTTGTTCTAAGGAGTCACTATGCGCCCCGTCGGCTTGTCTTTTCATTCCTCTCATCCTCCGACAACAGACGACGAGGCCGCACAGCCGGAGTCTTCTTCCCGCGCTGCGCCGACAAAACGTCTTGAGCGTTCACTGGCGAAAAGATACCAGTACGACGATGTTGCGCAGCCTCATCCCGCAGAATCAAATGCGTCTCAGGATTCGAGTAAACTTAAACCGCTTCCAGCCGGGCATTATGAACATCTTGGGGATATTGTCGCCAGGATGAAAATCGACCAGGCGCTCGGTGAAAAAGTCAGCGGCGACGGGGGGCGCTCTGCTGCCCATACGGCATCATCCAGCGCTGAGGCATCATCCTCAACGTCGCGTACTGTTTTTACACGTCACCGCGACGCACATGGTTTTGCTGACAGCCTGCAGGAACTGGCCCAGTGGAGCGAGAAAAAGGCGACGGCGTCATTGGCACCGCAACATATGTTTGGCATGAGCGGAATCGCCCCCAACCTGGTTGAAGAGATGCTGAAGCGTGAGCTGGCGATGCTGGCGAAAGATATGGTCAGAGCCGGCATTCCACTGGAGGCGGTTTTGACGCATCAGGGCAAAAAATCGTTGGGGATCAATCTCAATTACCTGGAAATAAAATCATTTCTCACGTCAAAAGGGGTGTGGGGAGATAATAGCGGCGGGCATATGGCAAATGAGCTGGTGAAAAAGGCTGACAATTATTTCGCCCACTTCCACGCCCAGGGTAATCGCCCTCTGGCACCTCTGACTGCGCCGCGCGGCAAGGACAGTATCAGCGTGATGCGCGAACTCTTACATGATTCCCCCGGTCTGGTAATTGGTGAGGCGCATCATACGGTGAGCAGCAAGCGTGAGCTGATCAAGAACATGGCAGGGCTGAAGGCAGCGGGGGTCAGCACGTTGTTTATGGAGCACTTGTGCGCAGATTCGCACGGTAAGGCACTGGCCGAATATTTAAGCGCACCAAAAAACAGCGCGATGCCGACCCGTCTGTCAGCCTACCTGGATATGCAGGATCGAGGGCAATCAGGTCTTAGTGGACCCTCGCCAAAATACAATTTTAAGCAGATCATCCGCGCAGCGAAAGAAGCCGGGATCGCTGTCATCCCGATAGACACTGCCGAAACTTACTCGGCCTCAAAATCACCGGATAACAGCCGTATCAAATTGATGAATTATTATGCCGCAGAAAAAATACGTCTTAGCGAACCGCCGGGTAAGTGGCTGGTCTTTGTGGGCTCGGCTCATGCCAGCACTTATAATGGCGTTCCCGGACTGGCCGAACTAAAAGGCGTGCGTTCGATGATTATCGATGATCATGGCCGCAAATCACGACCATATATTGATATCAATGTAAAAGGTTACGCCGATGGTCAACTGAACCCGGATATCGTACTGTCTTATAAAAAACCAGGCGGATGAATATATTTTTCAGATTGCTGACAGTGCAGGCATCGGTATCCTTCCCGATGCCTGTTGCTTTTTAGACGGAGCGCTTCTGCAACCGCTGCAATTCCAATAGATTATCGGCCAGCAGGCGGGTGATCAGAAAAGCCGTCTGGCCTGCGCGACTCCCTGTCGCGGCGTCTACAGCCAGAAAATCCTCATGCAGGCTATCGACAAAACCATCCAGCTCAAACTGACCCTGCCGTTGCGACATCGGGTTGCACAGCACCTGTTGTAAATGCTGCTTGACCTGAGCGATCGCCAACTGAAATGCCTGATACTGCTGTGGTGAAAGGCGTTCTCCTCGCTCGACGACATCCACCCAACTTTCTGATACCAGAGTAACGGGTGAACCGATCATGATTCAGCTACCTGTAGCCTGGCTGAATCCGGCACCTTATAGTGATTGTTGACGTTATCCAGCGAGATATTGCTGGCATTGACGTTCAATCCTTCACTGTCGCTTTTGACAAATGAGTACTTGCCGTTTTGTGCGCTGATATTATTCAGGTTCAGATCCCAGTCGCCCTGTTGACCGCCATTGGTGCGGAGAAAGGTACCGAAATCTTTGGCCTTCACGTTGTCAACGGTCAGGCTGGTATCTGCGTTCAGTTGCAGGATTTTATCGGTGGCGTTGGCGAAACTACTGTTGGTGATTTCAACGTTAGATTTCTTGCCATCGCTGTTCGGCTTCACGGTGATGGCATCTTCTCCTACATCGGTGAAATGCACGTTATCTATCTTAGCGTCACCGTAAAGATGGATGCCATCTGCGCCATTATTGCCAATGATGACGTTTTTCAGGCTGGCGCCATCCTCCAGTTTGAACAGTGGTTTCTGGCTTTCCGACTGACCGCCATCGCCCAGGGCAGGTCCGGCTGTGAAGGTTTGCCCTTTACCATCAAACTCCTGGCCTGCCTTTACGATAATGGTGTTATTCAGCACCGTTGGATTGTCGCTGGCGTCAGGAAAGCCCACGGCCGACGAGGCGCCTGTGCCGCTGCTACCCAGCGGATCGGACAGATTGCTCATCAGTGAAGGTTCAGCTGTCCCCCCGACAGGAGAAGAGGGAAGAACTGATCCGGAGGCAGGTAATCCGGTGGAGGAGGGTGACGACAGGGCATTCGTTGGTGAGCCACCGTCTGTCGTCGAATTATTGCTTCCTCCGCCAGCGTTCTGGCTGGCGGTATTCGGCTGGCCGAACTGCCCGTTTTGCCCATCCATCATTTGTGCGATCAGTTTCAGCAAGGCCTTCAACAACTGATTATCGCTGATGTGACCACCGCCCTGGTCGTCGGACATCAGGCTTTGATCCAGACCGTTGCTGCCCATCGTGCCAAGCTGATTACTGCTGGCATTTTGCGGCGAGACGCCGTTTTGCCCCTGCGAGCCAATGCCGCCCAGCGGATCGCTGTTGTTGCCGAATGGCGCAGATGAGCCATTGTTTGCCTGTGACCCGGCTAACGGCTGTAGCAGTTGCCCCAGCATTTGCGCCAGTTGTTCAATGGTTTCTGGGTTCGATTGTCCCGCAGTGGATTGGGATTGCTCGGGCATATTGCCCGTTTGCGCTACCCCTTCTGACAGAGGAGGAAGGGAGATGGTAAATGTCAGTGCTGACATGGCTGAGCCCTCGCATAGTTGAATTGTCCCGGAAGTGGGGGGGTGTTACCTGAAGTGAGTGTGTTTTGTGCACGGGCGGTTCCCTGCCGACAACGGCGAGGACGATAATATTTTCGGCCGGATGGAACCTGAACGTCGCAATGGACACATAACAGCAACTCACGATTTATAGCCGAGACGGGAGAAGCACCATGCTCAGGATCCATGGAACAGAACAGAAGGCGGCAATACAGCACGTCGCGTCGACCAGCCATGCCGCGTCCGGGATGACCCTGCAACAGGGCAGCAATAGCAGCAGCCCGCAAAATATGGCGTTGTCGCTGGCGGAGGAAGGCAAGCGTAGCGGCGCTAAGCCGCAGATACGCCAACAATCGACGGCGACGGATGGGGGGACGCCAGCCCGTCAGCAAAAAAAATCATTCAGTCTGAAAAGCCTGCTTGGGCTGAAGAAATCAGCCCCCCCAACCCCTGCCATGTCTGCCTCGAACCGGACGACGAAGGCGTCCAGCCCCAAGGTTTCGTTACGTGATTTACTGGCACAGGAAAGTGCCGAATCATCATCACCGACGGTGAAAGAGTCAGCCCGTCTGACCCGCTCCGGCGCGGTGAGACGCGAAAGTCTTGGCGATATGGCGGGTCGGCCGATGACGAAAGTCGATGACGACCAGCAGGAAGCCCCGGTCAGCGGCCATCAGCGGCAACAGCAACTGAATAATTTCAGCCAGATGCGTCTGGCGACACTGAACAAACTGGCGTCAACGTCATCCAGCCCGTTTCAGGCGGTGAACACGGTAAATATTCCCGGCAGCCACCATGAAATTAAAGAAGATACGGAGTCTTCTTCAACCGTCGGGCGTGCCGCGGCCAGCCATGACGAGAGCGCGGCGGTGGAGAGCGACGATGATGATAGCGAGTTTCAGCAATTGCATCAGCAGATGCTGGCGCGTGAACGGGCTAATCCGTATAAAGCCCCGGCGCTGGGTGTAGAAACCCCGCTAACCGCGAAATTCCAGCCTAAGCTGGCGACCATCACGGAAAGCCCGCTGGAAGGTGAAAGTTCGCTGCCGCTTCCGCTGCGCGGACAGCCGGCATTGCAGACCCAGGGGAGGGCTACCGTACCGCTGGCGATGACGCTGGACAACGGTAAGCTGCATCTGGCCGCCAGTAATCCCCCTGCGATCAATACCCTGTTGCAGCAAACGCTGGGCAAAGAAGAACAACGCTATCTGGCGCACCATGCCAGCAGTGACGGCAACCAGCATCTGCTACTTGATAATAAGGGACGGCTGTTTGATATCAATAGCAACGGCACCAGCTACAGCGTACTGCACAACAGTCAGCCTGTTGATCTGAAAGCTCGCCTGGCACAGGCGGGAACGCAGGAAATCGCGCTGGCGATGGAGAAAGGCAGCGGAAGAGTGACGCTCAATATCGGTACGGAGCGTCACGCATTGCTACGACAGCCGGGGGAAATGCACCGTGCGCTGATGACTGGTATCTACTCCCGGCCACCGACCGCCGATCGCCCGCAAACGGAACAGTTCCGTTTGCACGATGGCAAGCTTCATCTTCTGCATCCAGAACTGGATGTTTGGCAGGCGGCGGATAACACGCCACATAGTCAACTATCGCGCCAGGCAGACGGCAAGCTGTATACCCTGCAGGACAGCCGCACGCTGCGTAATCTCTCCGACAACGTTGGTTCAGAAAAATTTGTCGACAAGATTAAATCCTTTGCCGTCAGCGAGAAGGGGCAGGTAGCGATCCTGACCGATACCCCCAGTCGTCATCAAATGAGTTTGCTGCCTGCGCTGAATGCCGCGCCAGAGAGCCGTATTTCGGTCAGGCTGCAGTTTGCTGACAGCAAACTGGCGTTACAGCACGGGCAGGCCCATCTGGAGGCGCAATCCGTCGCCATCAGCCACGGACGGCTATTTGTCGCTGACAGCGAAGGGAAATTGTTCACTGGCCCCTTGCCGCAACAGGGTGAAACGGAACTGGCGATGAAAGCGATGCCGCAGGAAGCGCTTACGCGCCATTTTGGCGAGGATCATAAAATAGCCAGTTTCTTTACCGACGATCACGGACAGCTTAACGCCGTGGTAAAGGATAATTTTAAACAGCAGCATGCCTGCCCACTGGCGAACGATCATCAGTTCCATCCTGGCTGGAATCTGAGCGATTCCCTGGTGATTGATAATCAACTGGGGTTACATCAGCTCAACCCTGAGCCGCACGAGATACTGGATATGCGGCACCAGGGTAGCCTGACGTTACAGGAAGGCAAAGTTCATTATTTCGATCAATTAACCAAATCATGGACCGGAGCAGAGGCGGACTGTCAGCAGTTGAAGAAAGGGCTGGACGGCGCGGCCTATATACTGAAAGACGGTGAAGTTAAACGACTGGATATTAACCAGAGCAGCGCGTCGATCAAGCAAGGAGCGGATAACCTGTTTACCCTGCCGCATGTCCGTAACAAGCCGGAACCGGGCAGTGCGCTGCCGGGGCTGGATAAAGCGGATAAAGCGCAGGCGATGGCGGTGATCGGTATGAATCATTATCTGGCGCTGACGGAAAAAGGCGACATTCGCGCCTTCCAGCTGGTCCCTGGGACGCAGCAACTGGCGCGTTTACCGCAGACGCTGAGTCATGAAGGGATTGAAGGCACGCTGAAAGATATTCACGTCGACCATCAGCAGAATCTGTATGCGTTAAATCACCGTGGCGAGCTGTTTTATCAACCCCGAGCCGACTGGCAAAACAATGGCGCTGGAAGCGGTTGGCAGAAAGTGTCGGCGCCGCAGGGAGAATGCGCGCTGAAACGGCTGGATATGAATGCGACGCATCAGCCGGTGGCCACTTTAGAGGACGGTAGCCAGCACCTGCTGACTGCCCGTGGCTGGCAGGCGCATCAGACCTCTGAGATCTCGCCGTTGCATCAGGCCGGACGCGAGGCGCAAACCGTGTTCAACCGACTGAATCAGGGCGTAAAGGGGCGCGTGCTTCCCGGCACCGGCGTCACGGTGAAAATGACGGCGCAGGTGGCGGGACAGAGCGGTATGGAAAACCGCAAAGTCAGCAGCAAATTTGCCGATCGGGTGCGGGCCTATATTTTCAATCCGACGATGGCGACGCCGCGTCCGCTGAAAAACGCCGCCTATGCGACTCAGCATCAATGGCAGGGGCGACAGGGGCTGAAACCGCTGTACGAGATGCAGGGAGCGCTGATTAAACAACTGGAAGCGCATAATGTTCGCCATAAGGACACGCAACCAAACCTCGGCAGTAAACTGGCGGTGCTGGATCTGGGTGAACACGGCAAAACGCTACATGAAGATTTACAGCGTTTTTGCGATGAACTGGAACGCAGTGCGACTCGTGCGGCGACCCAGCTTGGGCAGCATCAAGGGGTGGTGAAGAGCAATGGTGAAATTAACCCGAAATACCAGCCTTCGCGCAGCAAAGCATTGGTGCAGAGCTTCAATATAAACCGCTCCGGGCGCGATCTCAGCGCGTCGCTGTTGACTGCAGTGCGCGCAGCGCCGCCGTCGGCGGACAGCAAGCTGGAAAAACTGCTGGCGCATTTTATTAGTGCCGGGGTCAATATGAGCCACCAGAAGGGGGATGTTCCGCTAGGGCGGCAACGGGACCCGAATGATAAGACCGCCATCACCAAATCGCGGCTGATTCTGGATACCGTGACGCTGGGTGAACTGCATCAACTGGTTGATAAGGCGTCACTGCTTTCAGGCCATAAGCCTGATGCCGAACAGCTGCAGCAATTACGCCAGCAGTTCGATACGCTGCGCGAAAAACAGTATGGCGCTAACCCAGTCAAAGAATATAGCGATATGGGCTTTAGCCATCACAGTGCGCTGGAGGCGGATTATGATGCGGTGAAGGCTTTTATCAATGCCTTTAAGAAAGAGCACCACGGCGTTAATCTGGCCGCTCGTACCGTACTGGAAACGCATGGCAACGCGGAGCTGGAACAGAAGTTGAAACAGACGCTGTTATCGCTTGATAACGGCGAAAGCATCAGTTTCAGTCGCTCCTATAGCGGCGGGGTCAGCACCGCTTTTGTTCCGACGCTGAAGAAAGTGCCGGTACCGATTGTGCCGGGAGCCGGGGTGACTCTGGATCGCGCCTATAACCTCAGCTTTAGTCGTGCGTCGCGGGGGCTGAACGTCAGTTTTGGCCGCGACGGCGGAATGAGCGGAAACATCTCGGTGTCCACCGGCTACGATCTGATGCCGTATATGACCGGTAAAAAAGCCACCGCCGATAATGCCAGCGACTGGTTGAGCAAAAAACACAAAATCAGCCCGGATTTTCGCATTGGCGGCGGCGTTAGCGGCAGCGTGCAGGGCACGCTGCAAAACAGTCTGAAATTCAAACTGACCGAGGATGAACTGCCCGACTTTCTGCGTGGACTGATGCAGGGGACGCTGACGCCGGTCGAACTGATCAGAAAAGGGATCGAACATCAGACGAAGCAGGGAAGCAAACTGGTATTTAACGTCGATACCAGCGCAGCGCTGGATCTGCGTGCCGGTATTAACCTGACGGAAGACGGCAGCAAGCCCAATACCGTGACAGCGCGCGTTTCCACCGGGCTGAGCGCATCAATGAACCTGCTGTCGGCGACGCGTGAGCGCAGCACCACAGCCAGCCAGTTTGGCAACGCGCACTCCTCCAGCGACAACCGTCCGACCTTCCTTAATTCTGCCAGCGTCGGGGCTAACCTGACTGCCACCATGGGGGTGGCGCATGCGTCCACAAATGATGGGAAATCGATCGGTACTTTCCCGGCATTTGCTTCCACCAACGTCTCGGTCGCGCTGGCACTGGATAACCGGACTTCACAGAGTATCAGCGTGGAGCTGAAGAGAGCAGAGCCGGTAACGGGTAACGATATCAGCGAACTGATGTCAACGCTGGGAAAACATTTCACTGATACTGCCAGCAGTCAGTTGCTGGCGGCGCTCAAAGAGCAAGGGGATGACAATCTGCCGGAACAATTGGGCATTTTGCATCGCCATTTCTCTGGGCAGACAGTAAGCGGCGATGAACGTTATGAAGCGCTGCGCAGCCTGAACAAAATGGTACTGCGCCAACAGATAGCGGAAGGCAACGGCATGGAGCTGAGCTCTGCCAGCCATACCACTGCCTATAACAATCTGAGTAAACTGGATAGCGACGGCATCTTGCATTTGCTGCGCCAGCATTTTAATGCCGCTTTGCCACCGAGCAACGCCCAGCGGTTGAGCAGTTTTATGGAGAGCGACCCGGTACTGAAGGGGTTAATCAAACAACTGCAGGCCACGCCGTTCAGCAGCGCCAGGGTGTCGCTAGAACTGAAGGACGATTTGCGCGAGCAGACCGAACGGGCAATGCATGATGGCAAGGTGGGACGCGAAGAAGTGGGGATCTTGTTTCAGGACCGCAACAACCTGCGTATTCAGTCCGTCAGCGTCAGCCAGAGCGTCAGCAAAAGTGAAGGTTTTTCTATGCCGAGCCTGCTGTTGGGCGCCAATAACAGCGCTGGCGTTAGCATGGAGCGGAATATTGGCACCATTAATTTTAAGTATGGTCAGGATCAGACTATTCCACGCCGTTTCTCGCTGGAAGGGGAAATCGCCAAAGCCAACCCTGACATTGCGTCGGCTTTGTATGAGTTGAAAAAAGAAGGTATGGAGATGAAGAGCTAAGGCGGGCTGACGCTTCTGTCACATCATTACAGGTAAAGGAACGAGATAATGACCGAATCACAACTGCAGGTGGAAAAACTGCTGCAACATTTTGCAGCCGGCAGCACGGAGCCGCTGCATCTGAAAGAGGGCGTCTGCGCCTTGTGTCATGAACAGGGGCAAGAGGCGGCGGTGCTGGAGGTGCCGGAACACAGCGATAGTCTGTTGCTGCATTGTCATCTGTTTGAGGCAGACGAGCAGATTTATCCGTTGCTGCTGCAATTGAATTTTGAGATGGGCGCGATGCGCGGCTGCTGGCTGGCGTTGGATGAACATAATGCGATACGGCTCTGTTATCAGCAGCCGTTACGTCAATTGGACGAATCTGTCTTCAGTCATATGCTGAACGGTTTTATTACGCAGACGGTGGAAGTACGAGAGTTTATCAGTGATTTGTTAAATCGACATGCGACCCTGAAAGCAGAAGCGTGATTTACGCAAACGGCATTGCGCTGTTATCAGGTAGCCAGAGAAATCGGTGTCCGGGCGTTCATGGTTCACGCACTCGCTGAGGAAGCCAACGCTTTCTATATTCGTCATGGCTTTCAAGCATCGCAGACCCATGAACGGACACTGTTTCTCAGGTTTCCACATAAGGCCAAGGGAAGGGGCAATCTGATGATCTTATCTGATGTATGAGATAAACACTAAAATGGTTAATTTAACATAATATACATTATGCGCACCAATGGTAAGGATGGCAGAATCTGGCTGGAATCGTTGACACTGGGGCGGCGTCAACTGGCTACTATCGACAATGATTCAAAATCATCCGTTTCTCCAAACGAATCAGAATCAAATGTCTGTCAGCAGTAAGTGAACGGCCTGACCTGACCAATCAGGCCTGCTCATCCCGTTGCAGCTGGTAAATATATAAAAACAAACCGCAGTTATGCTACTTCGAACAATATTTAAACTCTTCTCTAAGTAAGCCAAAAACCCAATCATCTTGCCAACAATCATGCAGGAAATAGTTTTGTCTCAGCGTGCCTTCTTGTTGAAAGCCGATTTTTAGCAAGGTTCTACGCGAGGCCTCGTTTCCTGAAGTCACCGTGGCGGTTAACTTGCGATACTGATGAGTATCAAAGGCGAATCGGGCAATATCTCTCAGCGATTCACTGCCAAAACCCTTACCATGAAATTCAGCGGCGAGGATGAAACCGACTTCTGCTATGCCATCACCACGCTCAATAAAACCAGTGACACCAATGGGTACCTCTGAGCCCTTTTGACTGATAATCATGCATAGCCAGTGTTCGCTACCTTTATGCCAGGCTTGCAGGCGTTGCTCGAAAGACTGAACTCTGATTTCGTCTTCCGTCCGTGAATCGCTAATAAACTGCATCACATCACGGTCCTGGTTTAATGCCAGGAAAAATGGCCAGTCCGTGGGTTCAAGGCAACGATAATCAAGCGTTGAAGAAGAAATTTCATGCATCAACCATTTCCTTTTAGAAGATAAATGTTTTCGTCAGATTCACTTCTTCTGTGCTTCAGACAATTGCCGGCTTATCGCTTCACGCCGCGGATCATCCGGCGGCAACAATACCAGCATACGTTGCAATGTTTCCACGACCTGCGGATAGTCTTCATTGCGCAGCGCGCATAGAGCCAGCAGTTCCAGAATGGACAGGTTCTTTGGCTGACGCTGGAGTAAATCGCGTAATAAAAACGCCGCCATTTGAGCCTGTCCCTTATCGCCTGCCCTCACCAGCGCGTTGGCATAGTCAAAGGTGACCGAGGGATCATTTGCCGCCAACTGTCAAGCGTCGTCGGATCGTCGCCGTCGGCATTGCGCATGAGTTGCCAGAACAATGCCACCGCCAGGGCGAGAAACAGCGCCAGCGGAATAAAAAGTAATCTGCGGTTCATCACGTCTCCTGCAACTTCTTACGCATTCTGTAACGCGGGTCGAGCATGCAACAGAGGCCGCCCAACGCCATCAGTACGCCACCGTACCAAATCCAGCGAACAAACGGTTTGTAGTACAGGCGCACCGCCCAACTGCCATCGCTCAGTTGCTCGCCCAGCGCGGCATACAAATCGCGAGTCAGTCCGCCGCTAATCGCCGCTTCGGTCATCATGACCCGGCTGACGTTATAGAACCGTTTTTCCGCATACAATGTGGCTTCCGGCTGCCCGTTACGGGAGACCTCGATAACCCCCGCGCCCCCGCGCCAGTTGGGACCAGCGATGTCGCGCACGCCGCGGAACACAAAGTGATAGTGATGGATATCAATACTGTCGCCAGCTTTCATGCGCACATCGCGTTCAATGCTGTAATTCTGGCTAAAAGCAATACCGATGATGGTCACCGCCACCCCGACATGACCCAGCACCATTCCCCACTGGCTACGCGATAAGGTCCGCAACCCGCGCCAGAAACTCTGCCGATGCGTCGCCCGTTCATGGACCTCAATAAGGGCGAAAATAAGAACCCAGATCGCCATCATCAGGCCGATAACGGCCATCGCCTCAATGCTATCCTGCAGCAGCCACGGTAATGCCAGAGAAAGTGACAGTGTCACCAATAGTGAAGTGACGAGCCGTTTAAGTTGCGTCCCTGCCTTATCACGCCGCCAGCGTATCAGAGGCCCAATCCCCAGGAGCAAAGCAAACGGTGCCATCAACGCGCTAAACATAGTGTTGAAAAACGGCTCGCCGACAGAAATACTGCCGAGTCCCAGTTCTTTATGTACCAGCGGCAACAACGTACCAAGCAGCACCACCAACATGGCGGCGACCAGTAAAATGTTATTGCCAAGCAAAAATGATTCCCGTGACCATAATGCATAGTCGACGCGCGCCCGCACGCCGCCACCTTTTATCGCGTAGAGCAGCAATGACCCCCCGATAAGGATCACCAGTAGCGCGAGGATAAACATCCCGCGTGAGGGATCCGAAGCAAATGAGTGGACCGAAACCAGCACCCCGGAACGCACCAGAAAGGTGCCTAGCAGGCAAAGAGAAAACGCGGTAATCGCCAGCAGTACCGTCCAGGCACGGAAGCTGCCGCGTTTTTCTGTCACCGCCAGCGAATGCAGCAATGCGGTGCCGACCAGCCACGGCATAAAAGAGGCGTTTTCCACCGGGTCCCAGAACCACCAACCGCCCCAGCCCAGCACGTAATAGGACCATGCCGATCCCAGTACGATGCCGAGAGTAAGAAAAACCCACGCCGCCTGGGTCCAGGGACGCGACCAGCGCGCCCAGGCCGTATCCAGCCTCCCGGCAAGCAACGAGGCAATAGCGAAGGCAAACGCAACCGAAAAACCGACATACCCCATATAGAGAATCGGGGGATGAAAAATCATGCCGGTGTCCTGCAGCAGCGGATTGAGATCCCGTCCGTCAACAGGATAAAGAGGTAACGTCCGCGTGAAGGGATTTGACGTAAACAGGATAAAAAGCAGAAAGCCAAAAGCTATCATCCCCATCACGGCCAGCACTCTGGCTACCGCATCCAGCGGCATCTGGCGACTGAACAGCGCGACGGCGAAGGTCCAGAGACTCAGCAGAAGTATCCACAGCAGCAGAGAGCCTTCATGGGCGCCCCAAGACCGGCAGCATGCTGTTAGAGTTTTCCGCCACATAGCGCACGGTAAAATCATTTACCACAAAGGCATGAACCAGCAGCAGAAAAGCGCCGGCAATGCAGAAAAATAACGCGCAAGCCAGCGGGCGGGCCAGCGCCATCAGGCGCGAGTCCTGCCGCGCGGCTCCCCACAGCGGATAAATACTCAGCAAAAGCGCAATCCCTGTAGCCAGGCAAAGCAGATAATTACCCAGTTCCGGCATCATGGCTGCGTTCCTTTATCAACAGGTTTCATTGCGTCTTTCACTTCCGGTGGCGTGTAATTTTCATCATGTTTGGCTAACACCTGCTGCGCGGTGATATGTCGGCTGGCATCAAGGACGCCCTGAGCGACCACGCCCTGCCCTTCACGGAACAAGTCTGGCAGGATTCCCTTGTAGCTAACGTCAACCACGCCGCGAGCATCATACAGTTTGAATGTGACAGCCAGCGTCTGCGCATCGCGTTTCACACTGCCGGGCTGCACATAACCGCCGACACGCAGGCGCTGGCCGATATGGGGTTTCTCGTGATTTTCTGTTTTGCCGTAAATAATTTCCCCGGGGGTATAGAACAGATCGATGTTCGCTCCCAGGGCATACAGCGTCAGGCTAACAGTCAGCCCCAGTCCGGCCAGCAGGGCCAGTATCATATAGAGTCGGGTCTTACGACGCGTTTGCATCTGCGCCCTCCGCTTCACTACTCCGCGCGGCACGCATACGCCGTTCGCGGGCCAACTGGCGACGGACTTCACGGAATAGAGCCCGACGCTGTAACACCGTGTGTAGCGTCAGAAAAGCAAAAGCGGCCAGCGTTGCCGCCACCGCCAGCCACACGTAAAACGCATATCCCCCCATCGCCAGAAAGGCGGTGACAGAAGAAAAAGCGGGCGTCATTTCACGGCTCCTTTAGTCACCAGCGCGACAACCCACGGACGGCGGCGCTCTTGTTGTAAAATCAGGTTACGCAGGCGCATCAACGTCAACGTTGCCGCCAGGCTGAAAAAAGCGAAAATACAAATCCGCAGCGGCATACGCATGGCCGGCGCGATCGTCTGCTGCATATTGGTTGATCCCTGGTGCAAAGTATTCCACCAGTACACCGAATAATGGATAATCGGCAGGTTTACCACCCCAACCAGCACCAGTATTCCGGCAGCTCTGCCCGCCAGACGGCGGTCATCGAATGCGTGCCACAGGGCGATAATCCCGGCATAGAGAAACAAAAGCACCAGTTCTGACGTCAGTCGCGCATCCCAGACCCACCAGGTTCCCCACATGGGTTTACCCCATGCGGAGCCGCTCACCAGCGCGACAAACGTACAAACCGCACCAACCGGCGCCAGCGCCGCGACTGACAAATCCGCCATTTTTACCTGCCAGACAGCCCCGGTAAACGCGGCGATAGCCATCGCCAGATAAATCCCCATAGATCCTATTGCCGTGGGAACGTGTAGATACATAATAACGCCTGGGCCGTGATGATGCTCAACGCGCTGACCGGTAATTTGAGTCTGGAGGGCGGCGTGTTTGTTGGCGGCGGCAAGTTTAACGGTGTGAGCGACGGCCCGCGTTACAACATGGACGGTTTCCCGGGCAAAGTGAAACCAAAAGGACTGAGTATCGCCCGCAGTAAAACGGCGTATGAGTCTTCCGCAGAGTATCGCAGTAAAATCGCGGCAGGGTTATCCCCCTACCCGGCCAAAGCGCCGTGGTACCCGTTCGTCGCCGGGCAGTTAACCGAGCTGCTCGCCTCCGCGCTGGACGGCTACCCCTATCCGCTGAAGGCCTGGATTTCCAACATGAGTAACCCGTTGTACGGGGTGCCGGGATTACGCGCCGTGGCGGAAACGAAACTGAAGGATCCGCAGCGGCTGCCGCTGTTTATCGCCATTGACGCCTTTATGAATGAAACGACCGCGCTGGCCGATTACATCGTTCCTGACACCCATAATTTCGAGAGCTGGGGATTTAGCGCGCCCTGGGCAGGCGTCGCCAGTAAGGCCACCACTGCCCGCTGGCCAATAGTACCGCCAGCCACAGCCAAAACCGCTGATGGTCAGCCGGTATCAATGGAATCATTCTGTATCGCGGTGGCGAAACGCCTGAATTTACCGGGATTTGGTGAAAATGCCATTACGGATACACAGGGTAATCATTATCCGTTAAACCGGGTGGAAGACTATTACTTGCGTATTGCCGCCAATATCGCGTTTATGGGCAAAGCGCCGGTCGCTGAAGCGATTGCGGAGGATCTTACGCTCACTGGTGTAAAACGTATTCTGCCCGCGATCAACCAGACGCTGAAAGCGGATGAGGTCAGTCGTGTGGCGTTTATTTATTCTCGCGGCGGGCGATTCGCCCCGGACAAAAGCGGGCGTGAAGATAACCACGTCGGTAATTTATGGCCAAAACCGCTGCAGATCTGGAATGCTGAGGTTGCCGCCCATCGCCACGCCGTCACCGGCGAGCGGTATAGCGGCTGCCCGGCGTGGTACCCGGCCAGATTATCGGACGGGCGCGCTGTCGAAGAACTTTTCCCGGCTCAGCAGTGGCCGTTTAAGCTGATCTCTTTTAAGTCCAACACCATGGCCAGCGCCTCGACGGTGATCCCGCGTTTGCGTCATCTTAAACCAGCAAACCTGGTGGCGCTGAATCCGCAGGATGGCAATCGTTATGGCCTGGCGCATGGGGACAGAGTGCGTATTGCAACGCCCGGCGGTCAGCTCGAAGCCGAAATCAGCCTGCT
Source organism: Klebsiella indica (assembly GCF_005860775.1). Classification (GTDB taxonomy): domain Bacteria; phylum Pseudomonadota; class Gammaproteobacteria; order Enterobacterales; family Enterobacteriaceae; genus Klebsiella; species Klebsiella indica. Next base: position 177,092 of record NZ_VCHQ01000026.1, on the reverse strand, counting down.
AAACGGCGTGATGCCAGGCGTTATAGCCATTGAACACGGCTATGGACATCGGGAAATGGGGGCCGTGCCGCACACGCTTGATGGGGAGCCGATGCCGTTTAATGCGCAGATTAAATCGGGTATCAACCTTAACGATCTCGGGTTTGCCGATCCGACGCGTCAGATAAGCAATACCTGGCTGGACTGGGTCTCCGGCGCGGCGGTGCGTCAGGGGTTACCCGCGAAGATTGAGCGGCTATAGTATGACCACAGCAAAACCAGCGCCAGGAAACAGGATATCAATGGCAGACCGGCGCAAACAGGTATCAGTCCGCACGCAGGAATGATACCTGCGCGCGGGTCAGACCGGGATAACTTCACTCTGACGCAGCGTCAGTACCTCATATCCTTGCGCGGTGACGGCTATAGTATGCTCCCACTGCGCGGATAATTTTTTATCGCGAGTGACCACTGTCCAGCCGTCTTTTTTGGTTTTTATCCGGCTATCGCCCTGATTAACCATTGGTTCAATCGTAAACACCATTCCTTCCTTGAGGACAGCGCCTGTGCCCGGTTTCCCGTAGTGCAGCACCTGCGGATCTTCATGCATTTCGCTACCAATACCATGCCCGCAGTACTCTCTGACCACGCTGTAACCATTGCTTTCAACGTAAGATTGAATCGCATGACCGATATCGCCCAGGGTAGCGCCTGGTCTGACAGCCTTAATGCCCTTCCACATCGCCTCATAGGTTTTCTTCACCAGTCGACGGGCCAGCGGCGACACATCCCCGATCAGATACATCTTGCTGGAATCGGCAATGAGCCCCTCTTTTTCCAGCGTAATATCGACATTGACGATCATGCCGGATTTCAGATGTTCAGTTTCTTTTGGCATGCCATGACACACCACATCATTGATTGACGTATTCAGCACATAGGGAAAATCGTACTGACCTTTGCTGGCCGGGCGTGAATGCAGCGTGTTGACGATATAATCCTCGACCCGATTGTTGATGGCCATGGTGGAGACCCCTGGCTGAATAAAGGTATCCAGCATATCGAAAACAGAGGCCAGCAGTTCGCCTGCGTGACGCTGTCTGGCAAGCTCGTCCGCGGTTTTAATGGGAATGGATAGCATTGATCACCTCCAGTAAACGATCGGAGCCGGACTTCAGCATCATGAGCTTGATTTGCTGATGATTAAGCTCAGGATACAGCTCGCTCATCATTCCCAGGCGGATCCAGTACTCCGCCTGCGCGTTAACCGAACGCGACATCGCCTTGCTGGCATCACGGATATCGTCGTGCAGCAGGTCTGAAATTTTTACAATTCCCATTTATACATACCGTTATGATTTATATATAAATCGTATATTACGCCTCAGCCGTCAGGCAGACAACGTCGGCGGTCAGAAAACTTTCATAATGGAAACAAAAGAACGGCACGGTTTCTCTCCATGCAGGTCACGGATGTTGATGAATCACCTTATCAATTGCATCTCGAAGGGTGACGGGTATAGATGGCCGTATCGTTAATTACCGATATAATGCAAGTGGCAGGAAAACGGCGAATCTTTCCATGACGCGACGGTCCGCAAGTGCGAGTGAGTCATTCCGCAGTTAACGTCGCTGCCGTTTGAAAGACGACGACTAGAGAAGGATCGTGAATGGATCATCGCTTATCTCGAGGCACCGTAAAGCCGCTCATCACCGAACATAAAATTAAGGCCGCATCCTTACAGGGTACGCTGCATGGAACCTTACTATCAGTAGAAAGCGAAAGTGCGCCGGTCGTACTTATTATCCCCGGTTCAGGGCCGATTGATCGGGATGGTAACGCCCAACCGGATTTAGGCGCATCCCCTCTCCGGCTTGTAGCCGAGGGTTTGGCGGCTAAAAACATCTCATCGATTCGCATAGACAAACGCGGAATGTATGAAAGTGCAGGTGCGGCCGAACATGGCGACAAAGTTACTGTTGACGATTATGCCGTTGATGCGCGTTCCTGGGTGGAGACGCTTAAGCGCCGGTCAGATGATTCCCGTGTCTGGATTTTAGGACACAGCGAAGGTGGGCTGGTGGCGCTGACAGCGGCCCTGTCATGTGACGATATTTGTGGACTGGTGCTGGTCTCAACGCCGGGAAGGAAAATAAGCGAGGTATTACGGGAGCAGTTGCTCGCTAATCCGGCCAATAATCCTGTGCTGGCACAGGCGCTGAAGGCTCTTCAGGCGTTAGATGCAGGCAGATATGTGGATGACAGCCAATTACATCCGGCACTATTACCGCTGTTTCGCGCCAGCGTACAGGATTACCTGATCGACTTAATGAAAGTCGATCCAGTCGGACTGATTGCCGGTTATGACAAGCCGGTACTGGTAGTACAGGGAACCCGGGATTTACAGACAAGTATTGAGGATGCCGCATTACTGACCAGGGCTAATCCACTGGTGGTTCCGCAGATAATCTCCGGTATGAATCATGTTCTGAAACATATTGAATCTGACTCTGCTGAAGAAAACATCAGGGCATATGTCGATCCTGACTTACCATTAGCTGAGGGGCTTATCGACAGTATTTGTGCCTTCATACAGGAAAACAGCTGAAATACATAAACAAAGCAGTTCTCACCATGTTGATCTGTTGCGTTTAATTATTTCGGCCAGGCCTCCCTGCCCGGTTTTCTTATGTGTCTGACGAGTCTGAGGAATTTTTTCTCCCTCCCTGGCGAAAAACGGTGAGCGGGGTTTGCTTCTGGTCAGGCGCTTATCAGGCGGACATTTTTCGACACTCTTCTGCACACCGATGACAGGTGTCAGCACACTTTTTACAATGTTCATGATTATGTTTTGAACATTCATCTCCGCATTTCTGACAGATTTCGGCACAGAGTTGACAGAGTGCGCCACAAAATTCACTCTCAAGGGACATGAACTGAGCAGCCAGACGACAGACGGCCGCGCACTGCGCATCCAGACGGATACATTCACGCATCATTCCAACATCCGCCTCTTTCAGGCACGATGTTGCACAGTAATCACAGGTTGCGGCGCAGAGATAACATGATTCAATACAAGAATGATATGCTTCTGACATAAATACCTTCCTTTTCCTGAAAGTTAATAGTGAATAACAATCCTGGAACAAAATATCGAGCATAGCCAAGCGGGACTGATTGATTTTTACAACGTCATCCTGGTTCACTGACAGGCTAAGTGAAAATTAAGTACACGGCGCAGATTTCAAATTCCAGCAAACTCAAAGGTGAAAAGCGATCGCAACAACCTCGCCAGCATGTAATCGCGGGATGAAAAGGAAAATACTGTTCAGCGATTTTTGCCTGTCGACCTGTCCCTCTTCTTTTTAACATTATCACTACTGTGGTTATTTTTGTAAATTATGTGACATTGTCACATACACCAAATCGACATGAATGCCGTCACTGATGGAAAAACAATTCCGAACGGCGAAAAATGCATATTTTTTGTTATAAAACAATACAATAATCCTCATACTTACTAAACAAAACCATGCTAATAATTGACTTTATCAATTAAAATGTTTAATTGAATTAATCGATAAAAGGAGTATTGTTAAAAATATTGATGAGCGGAGATAAGAAAATGTTGCGTGACTTTTTGGTGGTAGAAAAAGAAGATCGTCTGGTTGAACAACAATGCGCCGGCAGTGATAAGGTTAATTCACCGGATGTCACTGAATGGATTATTGTTAATAAAAACGGCGATAAAAAAGGGCGAGTGGCGTTATTGAATCAATTTACCACCCGCCGTTCATATTGTGTGAATTACCGCATCACGCAATTTGATAATAATGGTAACGTGGTCGTCGACCGTCTGGCTGAATTCATCTGAATACCGCAGAAAAGATAACATCGACGGGTTAAATATTATTATCATCGCGGCCCGGAACTCTGATACCAAACACGCGCTATTGCTGCCGATAAATTCAGCGGTAACGTTGCGCCCTGCCCGGCGCTGTGTCAGCCGGGCCCTTCACTGGCGGCGGCCAGCAGTGGCACAATCACATCGCTCAACGGTGTTGGAATCTCGTACTCCAGGCCATATCGCTGAATGACCCCGTTGCGAATATCCCATTCAAGCGGCATTCCCGCCTCACGATCCGTAAGTATGGAGGTGCTTAAATCCGGGGGCGCGCGATGGAAACCGGCGATAATCTCCTGCGGAACGCTATCCTCCAGGCTGGCCCCGGCGGCACGCGCAACCGTCAGACACTCCTGAAGATATGCTAAAGCAAGCGCGGTGATATCTTCGCGCGCAAACATCCCTGCCCGCCTCCCGGACAGCACCATCAGACCCGCGACTGCATTTTGCAACAATTTACGCCATGCGACAGAGGTAAAATCGGCGCGAATATCCACTTCGCAGCGGGTGCCCTGAAGCACGCGCTGCACCAACTCGGCCCCCTGACCGTCGGGTAGCGTCAGGCGCGCTTTCGCGCGCAGCCAGACTGAAGCTTCAGGCTCACGTTGTGCCGGGAACCAGACGACCGAAGGCAACACGTTTGCTTCCGGCGCATAAGGCGCGAATAGCGCTTTTTGTTCAACGCCGTTCTGTAGAACGCAAACGACAGTTTTCTCGTTACACAGCGCTTTTAACCACGCGGCAATGGCCGCAATTTGCGTCGCCTTTACCGCCACGAAAACCAGATCGTAAGGTGCCGTGACGGATGCAGGATCAGTCACAACCGGACCAGGCACGACAATCTTTCCGCCATCGAAACGCAGCGACAGCTGCGGGTACGCTCGGCGTCCGCAAACCAGTGGCGTACGGCCAACCTCGTGCAGCGCCGCTGCGATGGTGGTGCCGATTGCGCCAGGACCAATCAGTGCAATGGTGGGTTTCTCAACTGTCATCTACGCCTCCGGATCGCTTACGGTTCCTGAAATTTCATTGATAGATAACATAAACGCGACTGTGTTCGCATTACTATTTTATTCATATCGGTAACCTAACCGTGTGTGTCTGCGTACACACTTTTCTCCATACACAAGGAAGGTACATGTTTCCAGAATACAGAGAGTTGATTTCTCGATTGAAAACCACGCACCCACGCTTTCAGTCACTCTTCGCAAAGCATAACGCACTCGACCACGACATTTCCCGTATAGAAGGCGTCGATGGCAAAGGATATAGTCTCGAACTCGTACATATGAAGAAAGAAAAACTGTTGTTGAAAGATGAAATGCTCAAAATCCTTCAGCAAGAGAGCCAGAATCAGGGCTGACTCGTTGTTTAAGGTCGCCAGACGCCGGCCTTGAGGCTGATGACAAACCTGATTTAGATATTGTGCTCGCATTTCTGCCGGGTGGCGGCTATCGCCTTACCTGGCATGTAAAACCAATAATATCATCATGTTATGGGTTTTTCGTAGGCCCGCGCAAGCGAAGCGCCGTCGGGCAATTCCGGAAAAACGCACTTTGTCAGCAATCTGAAGGCCGCCAGACGGCGGCCTTTTTACCCCCTTCATAACCCGATGTTCTCTTGCTATTAACAATGCCTGGAGATAGGTTTACGTCCGGTTTCTGGCAAGCAGAATAATAATAAACAAACCGCCGATTGCCGCCGTAATGATGCCGATAGGCAGTTCCTGCGGAGCCAGCAATGTTCTGCTGACAATATCACCACCGCACAAAAGCACCGCGCCCCACAGGCCGCATAGCGGAAGTAACAGCAGATGCTTAACGCCGGAAAAGTACCGGCACATATGCGGAATCATCAGTCCGACAAAGCCAATCACCCCGGTTAAAGCCACCAGAAGCGAGGTTGCCAGCGCGCAGCAGAAAAAAACCTCCATCCGCAGACGACCAACGTTAATGCCCAATGACTGCGCCGTCTGTTCACCGGCCAGTAAACCATCCAGCGAACGCCAGCGTAATAATATGAACGTGCAGAGAAATAGCAGACTCAACACGGCATAGGGTAAATTATCCCAACGCGCCAGACCGAGCCCTCCCAGCGACCAGAACAACACAGAACTGGCAGCCCGCTGGTCGCCGGAAAAAATCAGATAGCTGGTCAGCGCGCCAAATAAAAAGGAGATTGCCAGCCCGCAAATAACTAAATGTTCGGCACTGCGCTGCTTCTTAAAATGAAACAGCAGCATCACCGCCACCGCCGAGCAGATACCGCCGACAAATACCGAAGCCGGTAGCGTCAACGCCCCGAGTCGTTCACCGAAGCGGGTCATCACCAGTACAGCCCCCGCAGATGCACCGGAGGAAAGCCCGAATAAAAACGGATCGGCCAGATCGTTTCGCGTCGTTGTCTGCAAAAGCCCACCGACGATGGCCAGTATCGCTCCGGCCAGTACTGACAGTAGCGTTCTGGGCACGCGCAAATCAATAACGATACGGCTGACCATCTCCGGCACCGGCACATCAACAAGCCTCAAGGCCCCCAACACCTGCACTAACGATAACGGCACGCTGCCTTTGGCAACGCTGAGCAGCATCAATCCGGCTAACACGGGCAACGCGCCCCATATTGCCCAGTAATAGCGATATTTAGTACAACTCATTGGGTTGTTGTCGGATACATGGCGTGAGCCAGTTTTTCGACTGCGTTAATATTGGCCGGACCCGGCGTTAATTCCGCGTATTGTAGCTTCAGATAACGATGATGCTTCACTGCCGGCGTCTCTTTCATTAAGGGGTGATTTTCGAGGAAACGGCGCAACGCATCCGCACCGCTGCCGGTCTGGTAATCGAGAAGAATAATAAAGTCAGGCTCCGCCGTTGCGACGCTTTCCCAGGAAGTGGTTCCCCAACTGATGTCCAGATTGTCCATCACGTTTTTCCCTCCAGCCGCTTCAATAATGGCTGTCGGCATGGCGTATCGACCGCTGGTAAAGGGTTTATCTTCACCGGAATCGTAGACGAACACTTTCAGGGGTTTAACGCCTTTCGGCGGCTTAGGCAGCGCATTCAACGCTTTTTTCCAGCTATCGACCAGCGCCTGGGCTTCATGCTGCTTGCCGAAAATCTTGCCCAGCGTCAGCTCATCGTTATACAACAGGTTCATTGTCGCTTTATGTTTCTTATCCGTGGTAAACACGCAACTTTCGCTCAAAACAAACGTCTTGATACCATATTTTGCAAGTACGGAAGGCGTGACTTCTCCCCCAACTTTCATCCCGTAATTCCAGCCCGCGAAAAAGAAATCAGGATTCGCTGCCAGCAGTGTTTCAAGCGAGGGATATTTCGGCGCCAGCTCAGGGATCGACCCCATCTCCTTTTTAAATTCCGGCGTCATTTTGTACCAGCCCGTGATACCGGTTAATCCCACGATACGATCCTGTAACCCGAGTGCAAAAGCCATTTCCGACATGTTAAGGTCGTGAATCACCGCCCTTTTCGGCGCCTGGGTGAACGTGACTGGCGTCCCGCAGCTTTCAATGGTAACGGGATACTCAGCCGCATTCACCGCTGAAACGGCCAGAACAGCTACCATGCCTGCAAACCATTTATTCATTATTATTTACCCTCATATCGTTATTGCGCATAACCTGGAACCTCAAAAATCCGCACCGCCTTCCCCGTCCCGGGATGCGGTACAGTAAAACTGGTCAATCCAAAGACTGGATAAAGCCACTCGGAGACAAGCACCCGTTCCGGTACATCCCAGGTCACAGCACGCCCATGCGATAAAAGCAAAACGCGATCGGCAAAGGACTCAATCAGCGAAAGATCGTGCAATACCGCCACAACCGTAATGCCCTGACGTTTCACTAATGAAAGCAGTTCAACCCGGCCATGGGGATCAAGATGGTTTGTAGGTTCATCCAGTAATACCAGTTTTGGCGACTGGGCCAGCACTCGCGCCAGGGCGGCCCGCTGCCGCTCACCGCCGGATAAGGCAGCGAGCGAACGTTTGCGCAATTTTTGCAATCCCGTATCATTAATCGCCCGGGTGACAATGGCTTCATGTTCGTGGCGCGACACCTCTCTCGCATGGGGAATACGCCCGAGGGCGACATAGTCTTCGAGCGCTAGCCGCATATCGGGGGTGTCGTTCTGTGCGAGTACCGCAATCTGCTGCGCGCGTTGCTGCCGCGTCAAGGTGCAAACGGAACGACCGAACAAGCGAATATCGCCATCCAGCGAGGTCAGTTCCTGATCGATCGCCCGCAATAACGAGGTTTTACCGCTGCCATTGGGCCCAATCACCGCCAGACACTCTCCCTCGGCGGCATTAAAATGAATATCGGCGAGCACTTCGCCGCCGCCAGGACGCAGCAATGAAGCAATATTGACGCTGAGAACCGGTTCAATGGACGTACAACACGTTGTCAAACTTACCTCCATTCGCAGACTTTCGCCTCTTTCAGACGGGCTGCAACGCCCCTTTTTTTCTCATCTTTCTGCCGCATACCGAAAATATGATAATCACTATCATTTCAAAAGAAAGGCAAAAGGCACACATTTTACACTGTTTTATTTGATATGTTATAATATAACATTCGACGGAGATTTAACACAACCGATCCCCGGATGCGTCAGCGGGTGATCGCCTTCATGAAGAATGACAAGGCATATTAATGGCCATGCCCCCTGCACCCGTCACACCCACTCAGCGCGCCTCGTAGAAAACGCCTGATTTCTTTGCGTCAAATTCATCTCCTCAATACGCTCCGTGAGCGTAGCCAGCACCTTCAGCAGCCGGGAAATATCCCCTGCAGGCAAGAAAAGTGTTATAAAAACCGACTGCATTTGAACCGTATCGGGTTAATTATGGAGAAGAAAAGAGCCACACTGATTGGATTCGCCGCTATCATCCTGTGGAGTTCGATGGTCGGGCTGATTCGTGGCGTCAGCGAGGGAATGGGCCCGGTGGGCGGCGCGGCGATGATCTACACCCTGAGCGCTGTTTTGCTGATTTTTACCGTCGGGTTCCCGCAAATACGCCAGATCCCCCGACCCTATTTGCTGACGGGCAGCCTGCTGTTCGTCAGCTACGAAATTTGCCTGGCGCTCTCGCTGGGATTCGCCGCGACCCGTCAACAGGCAATAGAAGTGGGAATGGTGAATTATCTGTGGCCAAGCCTGACGGTGCTGTTCGCCATTCTATTTAACGGGCAAAAAAGCAGTTGGCTGACCATTCCGGGTTTATTACTGGCTTTATTTGGCGTCGCATGGGTATTAGGCGGCGAGCACGGCCTGAATACCCATGAAATAATCAGCAATGTGTTCTCCAGTCCGTTGAGCTATATCCTGGCTTTTGTCGGCGCTTTTATCTGGGCTGCTTACTGTACGGTTACCGCTAAATACGCCAAAGGCAAAAACGCGATTACCCTGTTTGTTCTGCTCACTGCCCTGACTTTATGGTTAAAATTCCTCTTCAGCCAGCAGCCGCCGATGGTTTTTAGCTGGCCGGTGATGATCAAACTGATCGCCGTGTCGGTTGCCCTGGGATTCGGGTACGCTGCGTGGAACGTTGGGATCCTGTATGGCAACGTCAGCCTGCTGGCTGCCGTCTCTTATTTTACCCCGGTGCTCTCTTCCGCGCTGGCGGCGGTTTTATTGAGCGCCGCGCTTTCGTGGTCATTCTGGCAGGGCGCCGGGATGGTGTGTATCGGCTCCCTGCTCTGTTGGCAGGCGACCCGGCGCTAACCGAGGTCGCCCCCGGCTACCGGCAACGTGACCCCGGTGATATAGCTGGCTTCATCGCTGGCGAGAAACAAAATAGCATTGGCCTGTTCCACCAGGGTGCCATAGCGGTGCATCAGACTGCTGGCCACCGTTTGCGTCACGACCTGTTGATACCACTGCTGCTCCTGCACCGATGGCTGCTCATCATTACGCGGCGTCAGACGCGCAGGCGCTTCGGTTCCCCCCGGCGCCACGGCGTTGATACGGATGCCGCTCTCGCTATATTCAAGCGCAAGGCAACGGGTCAACGCGTTGACGCCGCCTTTTGCGGCTGAATAGGGTATCCGGTTCACGCCTGCCGTCGCCACCGACGAGATATTGACGATACAGCCCTTATGCTGCGCCAGCATCCACGGCAGCGCGGCACGACAGCCCCACAGCGCAGGAAACAGTGAACGGCGAATCTCTTTTTCAATCTGCGCGGGCTGATATTCGACGAATGGCCGTGCCCAGATTGTGCCGCCGACGTTGTTAATCAACACATCAAGGCGGCCAAAATGGGCCACGCCTTCCGCAAACACCCGCTCGGTGCTTTCCCATTGCCCAAGATCGGCTTCCAGCGCCAGTACTTCGCTGCCGGAATCTGTCAGTGCCGTCGCCAGCGCATGCACATGGCTTGAACGATCAATTAACAACAAACGGGCCCCTTCGCGGGCTGCCTGCTCTGCCGTCTGTCGGCCAATACCCTGCGCAGCGCCCGTGATAGCCACGACTTTATCGATAAATCGCATATTTACTCCTTATGCCACGACACGCTGACTGGCGATAAACCTTTCATACCAGAACCCGCGAGGCGCGATCCCCCGCTCGCGCAACGCCGTAGATACCGCATTGACCATCTGCGGCGGCCCGCACAGATAGATATCGACGTCGCCATTATTAAGCATGGCATCATCAAGATGCGCAGTGACAAAACCACGCCGTGGACATGCGCTCTGCGCGTCGGCAACCACGGGCAGCCAGCGACAGCCTGGTAGCTGGCCGATACAGGCCTCCAGAACGTCGGTTTTCACCAGGTCGCAATCACGATTCACGCCATACAGCAACGTCACAGGCCGGGTGCTTCCCTGCGCAACCAGCGTTTGCAGCATTGATAACAGTGGAGCTAAGCCGGTTCCGCCCGCCAGCATAAGCAGCGGACGATCGCCGCCGCGCAAATAAAAACTGCCCATCGGGCCGCTCAGGGTCAGACGATCGCCAGGGCGCGCGCGCTGCGTCAGCCACTGGCTCATAAGCCCGCCTGGCACGTTGCGGATCAGAAAGCGGCCTTCCACTTCGCCCGGGCGTGAGCTGAATGAATAGGCGCGAACCTGCGAGGTCTCCGGAACCTGAATATGAACGTACTGTCCGGGCAGAAAAGCCAGGGCTTCGTCCAGTTTAACCACCAGCTCAATTGTCGTATCAGAGAGTAAACGAATCTGCCGGACTTCAGCGCCAACGGTGGTCAGCATGGTTTTGCACTGTGCCGCCGCCACCGGAACATCAATGACGCAATCACTGGTCGGCACCATCTGACAAGTCAGAACCTGACGCGCCGCCGCCTCCTCCGCACTGAGCGCGTCTTCAAGGTAATCCTCACCCATGCCATATTCACCGCTGGCACAATGGCATTTACAGGTGCCGCAAACGCCATCCGAACAATCCATCGGTAGATTCACCTTCTGGCGATAGGCGGCGTCCAGTACTTTCTCTCCCGCGTGACACTGAATAAAACGGGTAATACCGTCCTCAAAATTGAGCGCAATATTGAAGGTCATAGGCACCTCTTAAATATGGTAAACATCAATCACCTGACGAATGTAATCGTTATTCAGACGCACGGTTTTACGGGTAATTAACGGTTTGCCGTCGCTTTCAGCCAGCGTGCACCAGGTGGAACCAAACCACGCATCGGTATGCTGGTATCGGTGACAATAGGTTACCCAGTTGTAGCGCACCTCAACGCCCTGCCCGCTGTGGCCAAGCAGTTCAATGTTGCTGATCATATGGGTGGTGCGCGGCTCGGGAGTACTGGCTCCGGAACGCTCGGTTTTAATCCGGTAAACCCGATCTTCAAGCCCCTCGCGGCTGGGGTAATAAATCAACGAAATTTCGCGCTGCGGATCGTCAGTCAGCTTGTCGTCATCGCCCCAGGCGGGCATCCAGTAAACCACTTTGGGGCTGTAGCAATTCAGCCATTCATCCCACTGCCGGTCATCCAGCAGTCGGGCTTCGTAATAAAGAAACTGGCGAACCTGTTCGATCGTCAACATCAGGCCACCTCCACGCGTTGAGTGATCGACTGCTCGTAACGCTGTTGCTCCTTTTCCACCGCCCTGAGCATCACGTTTTGCCAGTGATGGTGGTGCGCGATATACAGCGCCTCATCTTCCGATTTTACGCCGCTGAGCAGCGGACTGAATCCCGCCTGCCGCGCATGGTCGTCCGGTCCGTCGACCCAGTGCAGTGCGCCGCGACTGAGGTCGCTCCACGCCAGGTTTTCACCAAGGTAGCCGCGCTGGCAGGCGCTGAACTCTTCAAGATCGTCCGGCGTTCCCATGCCGCTGACGTTAAAAAAGTCTTCATACTGACGGATACGCAGCGCCCGTGCCTGGTCTGACTCACCTTTCGGCGCAAAGCACCAGATAGTTACCTCGGTTTTATCCACTGCGATCGGGCGGATCACGCGTATCTGCGTCGAGAATTGATCCATCAGATAAACGTTGGGATAGAGGCATAAATTGCGCGTTTCGTTGACCATCTGGTCGGCGCGGGACTCACCGAATTCAGCCTGCAAACGGTCGCGCTGCGGATAAATCGGACGGACTTCCGGATTCAGCAGCCGGGTCCACAGCAACATATGACCGTTATCAAAACCGTAACCGCCGCCGACGCTCTTCGACCAACCGTTAGCATCAACGGCATGCGTTCCTTCTGCGGCGTAGTTACGGCGCGACATGGTTGAGGCGTAGTTCCAGTGCACCACGCTCACGTGATAGCCATCAGCACCGTTTTCGGCCCCCAGTTTCCAGTTGCCCTCATAGATATAGCTGGACGACCCGTTAAGTACCTCCAGCCCTTCCGCTGCCTGATCGACAATGAGGTCGATAATCTTGCACGTTTCGCCAAGGTACTCTTCGAGCGGCTGTACTTCTGCATTCAGGCTGCCGAACAGGAATCCACGATAGGATTGAAACCGCGGCAGTTGCTTTAAATCGTGGGAACCTTCATGTTTGAAGGTATTCGGATAGCCGCCGGTGCTTTCATCTTTGGCTTTTAATAGTTTGCCATTATTGCTGAATGTCCAGCCGTGGAACGGGCAGGTAAATGAGTTTTTATTACCGGTTTTGCGTCGACATAACATCGCTCCGCGATGGGCGCAGCTATTAATTAATGCATGAAGTTGATGTTTTTTGTCGCGGGTGATAATAACCGGCTGACGGCCAAGCGTCAGGGTATAATAATCACCCGGCTCTGCAATTTGACTCTCATGGGCGAGAAATACCCAATTCCCTTCGAAAATATACTTCATTTCCAGATCAAATAACTGCCGATCGGTAAATATTGAACGATGGCAACGATATATATGCTTTTCACGGTCAACCATTAGTGCATTGCTGATTTTATCTTTTAATGTTGTGAAGAAATTTTTCATGAGCGAATCCTCCTGCGTAATCCAGGAATAAAACTGTTGTGAACCGGTAATTTCAGAGATTTCTCCGATCGCGACAGGATCGGAGAAAATAATTAGCGCCGCGCCTTACTCTTGCGCACGCTGGCGCGTTCCGCGCCGCTCTTCATCGGGGCTAAGCGCTTTGCACAGGGTAAAATCAAAGCGTACTTCGGTATGTTCCCCCTCCAGTCCGCGTTGCTGAATAAGCGCACGATCAGTCACCTTAACCGGATCGGCAATCAGACCATCACGGGTGGCGAAAGCGAAGTCATCCCACAGGTATTTATCGCCATTGAGATTTATCTGACTGGTCAGATGCTTATAGCCCGGCGCGGAAACGAAGAAGTGGATATGCGCCGGACGATTACCGTGGCGACCTAACCGATCCAGCAACGTTTGGGTCGGCCCATCCGGCGGGCAGCCATAGCCGGATGGCAGGATGCTACGTACGCTATAACGACCATCAGCCGTGGTACGAATACGGCGTCGCAGGTTGTATTCGCTCTGGCTTTGATCGAAGAAAGAATAGTTGCCGAGGGTATTGGCGTGCCAGATATCGACAATGGCATTGGCGACCGGCTGGCCCTGGGTATCTTTCACCTGACCGTACAGCCACATCACTTCCCCGGCATCTTTGCCATCATCCATGCGAGTATATCCCTCCGCCAGCGGCGCGTTAGCTACATACAGGGGCCCTTCAATCGTCCGTGGCGTCCCGGCTTCACGCTGCGCTGCGGCATCAATGGCATCCTGCCGCAGATCGAGGAAATGCTCCAGGCCAAGACCCGCGGCCAGCAGTGCCGCTTCCTGGCGGCCTCCTAATTCATGCAGATAATTTACCGCGTGCCAGAACTCTTCCTCTGTCACGTTATACTCATCAATCAGCGTACAAATATTTTCCAGCAGTTGGTGAATAATGGATTTAAAACGCTCATCGCCGCCAGTAGTATTTAAACCCGCACTGTCACGTAATAATTTTTGCACGGCGTCTTGTTGGACAAATATATTATTCATAATCATGCTCACTTTTAATTGTAGGGTATGCGCCAGGTTTCCCTGGCACGAGGTCAGATAGTGTTTATTTTAGCGATCGTCCTGGCGAATTGATGAGGGGTGACGGCAAAGCGCCTCGACGCGAATTTGCATAAAGGAATATAATGGTAAAGCCATTAAAATTTGATGCAGTTCATCCACATCCTGGACGTCAAAAATACTGACGTTGGCGTACAGACCGGCGACACGCCAGATATGTCGCCACTTGCCTTCCCGCTGTAATTGCTGTGAATAGTTTTTTTCCCGCAGTTTAATCTCCTCTATTTCATCGGCTGGTAATCCCGGCGGAATATTCACGGTCATCTCGACTTTAAATAACATGATGATCCTCCATTACACTTTGCGGCTATAAAAGCGCAATTTTTCTTCATCCAGCTCAACACCGAGCCCCGGCGTTTGCGGCAGAACGACCTGCCCTTCGGCAAACGTTAGCGGGACGCTGACCACGTCATCCTTGAGCAACAGAGGGCCAAACATCTCGGTACCCCACTGAAGCGGCAGTGTTGACCAGGCATGGAGCGACGCCACGGTGCCGACGGTCCCTTCGAGCATGGTACCGCCATACAACCCGATCCCCGCCGCCTGCGCCACTCTGGCTAACGCCAGTATGCTGTTTGGCCCGCCCGCTTTAGCAATCTTCAGCGCATATGCTCCGCAGAACCCTTGCTGAGCCAACCGATAGCCATCGTAGTGAGTCGCGACGGCTTCATCGGCCAACATGGCGGTGTCGATGTGCTGACTGAGCCGCACCAGCGCGGCGCTATCCTGGGCGCTGACCGGCTGTTCAATCAGGTCTACCCCCATCGCCGCCAGTTCGCGACACCCCTTTGCCGCCACGGTGGCATCCCATGCCTGATTGACGTCAACGCGAATACTGGCCCGATCGCCCAGCGCCTCAACAATTGCCCGGGTATGTCGCAGATCGGTCGTCAGCTCGCGAGCGCCAATTTTTAACTTAAATGCCTGATGGCGACCTTCCGCCAGCATTCTTTCGCCTTCCGCAATATCTTTCTCTGTATCGCCGCTTGCCAGCGTCCACAGTACCGGTAGCGTGGTTGTCAGCGCCCCGCCCAGCAGAGCCGAAACCGGCATATTCAGCGCCTTACCCTGCGCATCCAGTACCGCGGTTTCGATGGCTGATTTGGCGAACGTGTTGCCTTTAATGGCGCGGTTCATCCGCTCGGTCAGGGCATTGAGATTATCGGCTGGCTGGCCCTTCAGCAACGGCGTCAGATAATCGTTAATCGCCGACGCGATCCCTTCCGGGCTTTCAGCGCCGTAGCTCAGACCGCCGATGGTGGTGGCTTCGCCAATCCCGCAAATGCCATCCGAGCGCGTCATGCGGATTATCACCAGCGTCTGACAGCCCATTGTGGCCATGGAGAGTTTATGCGGGCGAATCGTCGGAACATCTACCAGCCAGTGTTCAATTCGTTCAATGGTCGCGGTCATCTTGTTTACCTGCTCATAAAATACATAACTTTTCATGCCCCTGAACATAACGTGGGGTAACGGTGCTTTTGACAATAGGTCTGCATGATGGAGACGGTCAACGGCGATAATCGAAATGTTGTGCGATTATCGACGCATATGTTAAATCGAGGTTAATAGTGTGATCGTTGTGGTAAAACCAGCACAAGGAATCGCCGCGTTTTTTACCCGCGATATAGTGATGTTCCATGCGCGGTGTCTTCCATTATTAAAGAGGGGTTATATGCGAGAAAAAAATCCAGATGCTCTCATCGCCTGTCAGTTGGAGCACAACCCTAATTTTATGTTATCGCTGGCGCGAGGGCTTGAAGTCCTGAGCGCTTTCACCCCTCAGCGTCAGCGCCTGACCATCTCCCAGCTCAGCCAGAAAACGCAGATCTCCCGGGCCGCGGTGCGTCGCTGTCTTTATACCCTCGCCGCACTCGGTATGGTGCATAGCCCGGATGGACGCAGCTATGAACTGCTGCCGCGCGTACTGGCGGTTGGCCACGCCTACCTTGCCGGTACGCCGCTGGCAAAAGCGGCGCAGAGTACGCTGGATAATCTTGGTAAAACCCTCGGGGAAACCTGCTCTGCCGCCACTTTAGATGGCGATAACGTGTTGTATATTGCCCGCGCGGCGGTTAATAATCTGCTGAGCGTGGATATTGGGCGGGGGAGTCGTTTACCGGCGTGGGCCACTTCAATGGGGCGCGTCCTGCTGAGTGCCCTGCCGGAAGCGCAGCTTGAGGTGACGCTGTCACGTGCGAACCTGATTCGCTATACTCCGCATACGCTTTGCGACGCCTCAGGATTACGCGAAGAGATCGCCAGAGTGCGCATGCAGGGCTATGCCCTCGCTGACCGACAAATCGAGGTGGGGCTATGTTCCCTGGCGGTACCGCTGCTCTCCCGTAGCGGTCAGGTCATGGCGGCGCTTAACGTGGGTGTTCCGGCGGGATGTACCAACGCCAGCGCACTGAAAGAAAAGGCCCTTGCACCGCTGCGACGGGCAGCGATGGAGCTCTCTCTTCAGCTCTGAAGGGGAAAATTCAACGTCAGCGTTTCTCCCCATGCGTCCGCTGAATTGCCGCGCAAAATGCGCACCGCCATTACTTTCCCGCTTCGGGATGGGTATCAAACGCCGCCATCACCGCCGCCAGTTCTGCTTCGCTAAAACCATATTTAGCGTCATTCACGCCGAGATCAAAGTGACTGTGCAGGGCGTCATACAGCGCCGGGACATCCGGGAAATCCATCTTCTCAACCACATGGTTTTTGTCCCAGCGGGTAAAGTGGAAATTGGTTAACGTCATTTTGCCACCGTCCGGCAAATGGCGGCACATCAGCAGATGGTGGCGGAAGTGCGATTGCGGCCAGTGCGCCGACCAGAAATTGCCCATCACATAGTCAGACGCATACTGGCGACCCAAATCAAAATGGTACATCGACTGCCAGTGACCATGATGACAAAACTGCAACGTCCACTCATCCGCTTCATAAATCAGGCGATATTCGCCGTGCGGCGTGGCTTGTTCAATATCAGCCAGCAGTTTAATCGGCGCGGTCAGGGTCTGACCACCAAAACCGACATCGGCAATCCAGCGTTCGCCGTCAACCTCCACCAGCAGCAGGCGATGGGTGCGCGGCGGCATATGCGGTGGACTGGCCAGTACCACCCGCCCCAACAAACTGCGAACATGAAAACCCATCTCTCGCAGCGCTCTCTCGAATAGGCCGTTTTGCTCAAAGCAGTATCCGCCACGTCGGGCATGAATCAGTTTCTCTTCCAGCGTCCGATCGTCGAGATGCATCTCTCTGGGCAGTAAAACATCCAGATTCTCAAAGGGGATGGCGCAATTATGGTGGAGATGCAATTCACGCAGAGTGTGAATGGACACATCCGGCCTCGCCGTCCAGCCCAGCCGGGAAAAATACGCGCTTAAAAATGGACTCATCAATCTCTCCAGCAATCGGTGTCCGATATTTATAGCTTATTTTTCCACCCGACCGTGTTTTTTGTTCAACGGATTCTACCCCCGGGCGCCTCGCTGCATCAATGCCAGCGCGCTGAGCATTAACCCAAGACCGGTAAACAGCGTCAGCGAGGCCATCGCCATTCCTTGCCCTACCGACCCCTGTTCAAACTGACGCCAGATAAATACCGCCACAGTTTGCGTTCCGGCCGGCGCCAGCAGCAGGGAGGTCACCAGCTCGCGGGAGGCGATGGCAAACACCATCAACATCGCCGCCAGTAGTGCCGGAAATACCAACGGCAGCACGATCAAACGCAGTGCCTGCAACGGCGAAGCGCCGTGCACCCGTGCCGCAGGTTCAAGATTATTGCCCAACTGGCGCAGCGCACTGCCGACATAACGCACGGGCCAGGGCAGCAACAGGCAACAATAGGAAAGCAGCAACATAAACCCGGTGTTATAAGGTGAAACCGGCCAGAATGGCTGATTCCACAGCAGAATAAGCCCGACGCCCACCACCACTCCGGGCAGCGCCGCGGGCAATAGTGATAATGCATCGATAATCGCGCTCCCTTTCATTTTTTGTACCTGCACCAGCCAGGCGGCCAGTAAGCCAATAAGGCCGACGATCAATGCTGAGGCCAGCGCCAGAGAGAGACTGGTTCCCAGCGCTGACAGCGCGTCGCCCTGCTGAGCAAACAACGCGTCGAAATGGCGAAAGGTAAAGTTGTCACGGTGCAGACCGCCAGATAACGTTCCCGTCAGGCTGGTCAGCAGCATGGAGGCCTCGGGCAGCGCGACCGCAAGGCCGCCAACGCAGGCCATCAGCAGCACTGCCGGCGTGACCAGCCAGCCCAGATCCGCGCCGCTATTTTCTCCGGGTTTGCCAATCACGCTGGTCACCTCTGTATCGCCAACCAGCCGCTTTTGCAGCCACCATGCCAGCAGCGCCACCGCAATCAGCAATAACGACAGCAGCGAGGCGCCGGGCAGATCGATGGGCCAGTCGGCGAGCTTTTTCTCTATCCCGACAGTAAGCATCACCAGCCCCGCCCGTGACCCAAGTGCCGCCGGAACGCCGTATTCTTCAATCGCCAGGGTAAAGGCCAGCAGCATCCCCGCCGCCAGCGCGGGGGAAAGCATCGGCAACGTAATGTGCCAGAACGCCCGCCATGCGCTGGCTCCGTGGACTCTGGCCACTATCGCCAGTCGTTGGCCGCTGGCCAGCAGACTGCGGGAAACCGCAAAATAGATCACCGGGAAGATATTGAGGGTCATCACCAGTACGATCCCGTAGCGGCTGAAAAGCAGATCGTTGAGATCCCAGCCGGTCAATTGTTGCAGATAGCCATTGCTTTGCAGCATTAACGTCCATGACAACGCGGCAATATAGGGCGGCGTAAGAAACGGGATCAGAAACAATACATCCCACAGACGCGGGAGTGGCAGATTGAATAATCCGCGCAGCACGCCCAGCGGCAGGCCAATCAGCATGCTCATCAGCGCCACGCCACTGGCCACCCAAAGCGTACCGCCAAGCATTGTCGGCAGTTGCGGGTCGGCGAGCAGCGCTGATATGCCGCTCAACGCCCCAGTCAGTCTACCGGCGCTGAACTGGGGAAAAATCGCCTGAAGAAGAATAAAGAAAAGCGGTAACGCTACCAGCACCAGTAGCGCCGTCAACGTGATGCCGGAAATCAGTTTCTGTTTCACGGTATATTCCTGAAAATACGCGACGCCTCCGGCAACGCTGGCCCGGATAAAAATCCCGCTCTCGGTAGCGAAGACGTAAAATTTATTGTGCGAAAAGCGTATTAAAGCGAGCAAGCACAGCGCGGCGTTCGCTGTTGCCATCGCTGACGGTTGGCAGAATTTTCAGTTCATCAAGCGGTGGGCGTTTCGCCTGAATATCACTACGGGCGGGCATCAGCCAGGCGTCGGCAACCATCGTCTGCCCCTCCGGCGACAGGACATAATCGACAAAGGCTTTGGCATCGTCAGCATGCTGTGTGGTTTTGAGGATCATCATCGGACGCGGGGCCGTCACCGTACCGCTTGCCGGGAAAATCACCTTCAATGATTCCCCCTGATGGATATTGCCATAAGAGACATAGTCCACCGCGCCGAACACCGCCGCTTTTGCCCCCTGCATCACCGGCGTGACCGCCTGGGCATTTGGCCCGCTGATCACCATGCCGTTCTTCTTCAGGTCGGCAAACAGTGTCCAGGCCTTTTCGCCCATGCCATTCTGTAAGCCGATCAGCAGATCCAGCGAGGCGCCGGAGAGTGCCGGATCGGGCGTCGTCACGTTGTCTTTGAAGGCGGGTTCGGTGAGATCCCGCCACTCCTTCGGCTCCGGGGTGCCGCTTTTGGTATTCCAGACGATCCCCAGCGCAGCAATACCTTGTGCGACATAATCGCTACTTTTTAGGTTTGCCGGAACCTTATCGGCATTGGCGCTCTCATATGGCAGCAGCCAGCCGCGGTTATGCAAATCCTCTGCGGTATCCCAGGAGGCGGAGATCAGCACATCCGCCTGTGGGTTAGCCTGTTCGGCTTCAAGTCGCGCCATCACCTTGCCGGTCGTGGCCTGAAAAATATTCACCTTCACGCCGGTTTTCTTCTCATAACCGCTGGCAAGTTTTTTCGCCAGGGAGCCCGGACCGGCGGTATATACGGTGAGCGCATGGGCGCTGGATATCATGGTGGCCGATAACATAATCGCGAACGCAACTCCTTTCTTAACGGTGATAACGGTTTTCATGCGAGTTCCCCTGAGGATGACGTAACGGTACGGACGGCGGCAATGCTGCCCGCAGAGAGATGAATAATCTTGTCGGCTAACAGTTCAGCTTCGCGGCGATCGTGGGTGACGTAAACGGCAGTGATGCCAAGCTGACGCAGCAGGCGACTCATTTCCACGCACAGCGACTCGCGCAGTTCGCTGTCGAGATTGGAAAGCGGCTCATCGAACAGCAGTACACGCGGTTCCGCAACGATGGCGCGAGCCAGAGCGATCCGCTGCTGCTGACCGCCGGAAAGCGCGGACGGTTTCCGATCCGCAAACCCGTTCAGCCCAACCATTGCCAGCGCCTCATCGACTCGCTTGTGTCGTTGGTGACGCGCAACGCCGCGCATACGCAGCGGAAAAGCCACATTCTGCGCGGCCGTCATATGCGGCCACAGGGCATAATCCTGAAAAACCATGCCGAGATCGCGCTTCTCCGGCGGCATTCCCCAGCCGCTTTTCGCCACCAGACGATCCCCGAAGTGAATCGTGCCGCTGGCCGGTACGATGAGCCCGGCTAACAGTCGCAGCAGCGTGCTTTTGCCGCAACCAGATGGCCCCAGCAACGCGACAATGCTGCCCGCATTGATATGCAGATCGAGCTGATTAAGAACGGTATTGGTGCCGAAGGCGAAAGAAATGCCGTCAAGTTTGATCGTGGTAAGCGTGCGCACAATCATCCTCCCCCCAGGAAAAATGATGTTCTACCCGCGGTCAACACCCGCAGGCCCACGCTCACCTGTGACAAATACAGGGGAGCTAACATATTGTTATCCTCTTTGGGACTTTGTGATGCCGACTATAGGGCGACTGTATGACGTATTGATTACATTTCCATTGCGGATTAACGTGTTGTCTGGCATCAGCCCAATTTATCAAGGAACGCATATGAGCCGTTTTCGCCACGTGGAACTCCAGTACGCCAGCCGCCTGCTTAACCATGGTCCGACCATTCTGATCACCAGCTATGACACGCGTTCCCAGCGCCGCAATGTGATGGCCGCCGCGTGGTCGATGCCCGTGGAGTTTGCGCCTCCGAGACTGGCGATTGTGGTGGATAAAAGTGCCTGGACGCGAGAGATTATTGAGCGCAACGGCACCTTCGGCATCGTTGTTCCTGGGGTGGAGGCCGCCAGTTGGACGTATGCCGTCGGTAGCATCAGCGGGCGTGATGAAGATAAATTTAACGCTTACGGCATTCCGGTCGTGCAGGGCCCGGAACTGGGATTACCGCTGATTGAAGAGAAGTGTCTGGCGTGGATGGAGTGTCGGCTATTGCCGTCAACGGCGGCCATGGAGCAGTACGACACATTGTTTGGCGAAGTGGTTTCCGCCGCCGCCGATGAACGCGCCTTTGTCACCGGACGCTGGCAGTTCGACGATGATAAAATCAATACATTGCATCATCTCGGTACCGGGAATTTTGTCGCCAGCGGCCGCCACGTGCGGGCCAATACCCCGGAAGCGTAGCCGCAAACAGGGCAAACGTTAACCCGGAGAGAGGCGCGGCACTCTCCGCGGAACGGCTGTATAGCCAAATCATCAACTCAGAAAGGAACTCGCGATGAGCATACCGCAGACTCAGGCTCAGCTACTGGAAGCTATTGAGAAAAACTTTGCTAAATTAGCCGGTTATCTGGCGCATATCCCTGAAGATAAAACGGAGGAAAAGACCCTTCCCGGCCATGCGCAAGGTACCATGATGAGCGTTCGCGATCTGGTTTGTTACCTGTTGGGATGGAACGAACTGGTTCTCAAATGGCTGGCGCACGACGCTGCACAACAGCCCATCGACTTCCCGGAGACCGACTTTAAATGGAACCAGCTCGGGCTGCTGGCGCAAAAGTTCTACCTCGATTACCCTTCGCTGGACTACCCTTCGCTGCTGACCGCCCTGCATCAGGCGAAACGGCAAATTATCGCCCACATTGCAGCACGTAACGACGACGCGCTCTACGCGCATCCCTGGTATGGCAAGTGGACGCTGGGGCGGATGATTTCACTGAATACCTCATCGCCTTATACCAACGCCTGCGCCCGATTGCGTCAGTGGGCAAAGGAACAACATGTATCCTTAAAATAATGCCGGTTTTTAACACGAACGCGGTAGACAATACGCCCATGTTGAGCGCCATAACCGGGAAGCCCGCGATTACATGCTGTAGCCGGGCTTCTTAATCAATTGCGCCATCTGTGGGGCGATGTCGCTGTCCCAGACCTGCTGCCAGTCGCTCGGTTCAATCTGTTTCAGGGCCACGCTCACCGAACTTTCTTTGCTGTTCAGATGGCGAATCAACACCTCGGTAATCTCGGCGGCCAGCGCCGTTTTTTGTTCATCATTCAGATCGCGGGGAAAACATTTAATATCCACATGCGGCATAGCAGGCTCCTTATTATCAGAATAATAAAACTATCATAGCAGGCAACGTTTGATTCTCTTTTTATATTTTAAATTCGTTCCGTGCGGCATTTCGTTGCCCCTGCCGGAGACGTTGATTATATGCTTTGCGTGGTAGATCCGTTGCTTCGCATCCAGCGCCTGCGAAGCAGTGAGCTTTTAGTAGGTGATCCCTGGTGGATTGACCTGCGACTGTGTCACCTCTTCGCCCTTCTCGCCCCAGCGGGCCAGTATCTTCTGGTACTCTCCACGAGCAATAGCGCCATTTAACGCCGCCTGAAGGGCATACACCAGCCCGTTTCCCTTTTTAGTGGTGGTCGCAACATAGGCTTTCTTCGGTCCCAGCCCAACGACTTTCGTTTTGCCGCTTAACGCGGTTTTATAAGCCGCCGTCGACTGAGGCCCAAAGAAAACATCAGCCCGCCCGGACTGAATATAGAGGTTGCCTGAAGCATCATCGGTTAAATAAACCGGTAGCGCAGGTTGACGCCCGGCGGCTTTGTTTTCGGCATTCCAGCCAAGCAAAATCCGCTCCTGATTCGTTCCTGAACCGACAATCACTTTTTTACCGGCGAGATCCGCCGGACCGCTGATGTGGCTAATATCGCTGGTTGATTTAACAGAAAAAGCCAATGAATCGACGCGATAAGTCGCAAAATCAAATTTCTCTTTGCGCTGCTCGGTCACGGCGATATTGACTAACGCCACGTCATAACGCCCGGCAGCGATCCCCAGCGGCCAGTCTTCCCAGGCGGTGGGCACCAGTTTCAGTTTGAGTCCAAGGCTCCCGGCCAGCAGCCGGGCAATATCGGGATCGCTGCCAATACGCGTGCGATTATCGCTGGCCAGAAGCGCCAGCGGCGGTGAATTAAGCGCCGAAATAGCCACCGTCAGCGTACCCGGCTCAACAAATTTATAGTTTGCCGGGATCTTCGCGATCGCCTGCTCATCGCGGATGACCGGTAGCGGCTGTTCATTGGCGCGCAGATCGATGGCTGCCTGCACGCCTGCAGACAGGGTGAAGAGCGCGAGCGCTAAAAGTCCTTTTTTCATGCCGGTAGCACCCTCGATAAAAATTGCCGTGTACGCTGCTGCTGAGGATGGTTCAGCACTTCATCGCTGCTGCCCTGCTCAACAATTTTTCCGTCAACCATAAACACCACCTGATCCGCCACCTCTTTAGCAAAACCAATTTCATGCGTCACCACGACAAGAGTAGTACCGGAGCGCGCCAGCTTTTTAATAACATCCAGCACTTCGCCCACCAGCTCTGGATCAAGCGCGGAAGTCGGTTCATCGAACAGAATAACCCGAGGGTTGAGCGCCAGCGCTCTGGCAATTGCGATACGCTGCTGCTGGCCGCCGGAAAGGTGCCGCGACCAGGCATCGGCTTTATCGCGCAACCCCACCACATCCAGCAGTTTATACGCCTGCTCGACCGCCTCTTTACGGGTCGCCTTTTTATGGGCGACAGGCGCTTCAATCAGGTTTTCCAGCACCGTCAGGTGCGGAAACAAATTGAAATTTTGAAACACATAGCCGACGTTGATCCTTTGCCGAAGAATATCTTTCTCCTTTAACTCATATAGCTTGTCGCCTTTACGTCGGTAGCCGATATAGTCGCCATCAATCTGGATAAAGCCTTCATCAACGCGCTCCAGATGATTAATCGTCCGTAGCAACGTCGATTTTCCCGAACCCGATGGTCCAAGGATCACCGTAACCGTGCCGGGTTTGATTTCCAACGACACATCGTCCAGCGCTTTATGGCGGCCAAAATATTTACTGACGCCGGTAATGGAGATATGACCATTAAGAGAGTTGGACATGAGCAGGCTCCTGCGGTTGTGAGCGACGAATGGATTCAATACGACGGCTACCACGGGCGCTATTGACAGCAGAACGACGCTCACTGCGCGCCAGACCGCGTTCGACCAGATACTGAATTAGCGACAGCACACTGGTGATAGCCAGATACCAGGCAGCACCGACCATCAGCAGCGGAATAACTTCCTGCGTGCGGTTGTAGATCATCTGGATGGTATAAAACAGTTCCGGCATCGCCAGCACGTAGACCATCGCCGTCCCTTTGGCGAGGCTGATAATTTCATTAAAACCCGCAGGTAAAATGGTGCGCAGCGCCTGCGGAAGGATGATGCGCAGAGTGCGGCGGCTGGCCGAAAGCCCCAGTGCCGCAGCGGCTTCATACTGGCCGTGATCGACGCCAAGGAAGCCCCCGCGAATAATTTCAGCGGTATAGGCGCTTTGCACCAGCGTTAGCCCAACAACGGCGGTAGAAAACTGCCCCAGCACGTTAATAGTGTCGTAGCTGGCCCAGCTTATACTGGTAAACGGGATGCCTATTGATAACTTGTCGTAAAGATAAGAGAAGTTGTAGAGAATAATCAGCACCACAATCAGTGGCAGTGAACGGAACAGCCAGATATAGCCCCAGGCGAGGCTGCTTAACAACCACGAACTGGAGAGACGGGCCAGCGCCAGCAGCCCGCCTAAAATTACGCTGAGTATCGTAGCCACAAGAGTCAGCAGTAGAGTCTGCCCCAGCCCCTCAAGGATCACCGGGTCAAAGAACCAGTGGGCGAAGACGCCCCACTCCCAGCGAGAGTTAAAGGCTACGGACTGAATCACGACCGCCAGCACCAGTAAAGCCAGCGCCGCTCCCACTGCCCGCAACGGATAGCGCGCGGGAACAACTTTAATTGTTTCATGAGTATACATATTGGCTCCTTAAGCGCTTTGGCTCAGTGCGCTGACCGCCAGCGCTTTAGTGAAGCGTAGTCGGCCATCGAACGGCGGCTGGCTGTACTCTTCCGGGTCCCGGCTGAGATCAAACTGCGCCTTATACCCCTGACTCAGATAGAGCCGTACCGCTTCCGGCTGACGAAAACCGGTTGTCAGGTAGATATGACTGTAGCCCGCAAGCTGTGCCCGACGCTCCAGTTCCTGCACGACTTTCGCCGCCAGCCCCTGCTGGCGCAGGCGACGATGAGTCCAGATCCGTTTGATTTCAGCCGTATGGTGGTCTTTCGGCTTATACGCGCCGGTCGCGATAATTTCTCCCTCCCGCTCCAGTACAATAAACAGCCCCTGCGGCGCCAGATACCATTCGGTTAGCTCGATTTCCGCATGACGGGAGAAATAGTCGCCGTAGCGTGATGCATACTCGGCAAACAGGCCCTCAATAATCGGCTGCAGTTCCGGCGCTTCCGGAGACACATCGCGGAAAATATCTGTCATACCGCCTCCCGTTAGTCGCCAAGACCGGCAGGGTTAATTTCCGAGTGCGGAATGCTTTCCACGCTTTCCCCCCAGCGATGCAGTACTTTCGCGTAGTCTCCGTTCTGGATCACACCATTCAGTGCGGTTTGCACCGGCTTAACCAGACCGTTGCCTTTTTTCAACACCACACCGATATGCGCCGCTTTAGGCCAGCCGCCATCAACGCTGCCGACCAGTTTGGTTTTCCCTGTCAGCGCTGCTTTCCACGCGCCAATCACATTGGGGCCAAAATAGGCGTCGGCCCGCCCGGACTGCAACGCCAGGGTTTGCGCAGCGTCATCTTTGGTATAAACCGGCGTAAAAGGCTTCAGTCCTTTCTTAATATTTTCGCTATTCCACGCCAGCAGGATTGCTTCCTGATTAGTGCCAGAGCCGACGATGATCCGCAGCCCGGCGATATCCTCCGCTTTATCTATTTTGTTCAACGGGCTGTTGCTCTTAACGTAAAAGCCCAGTGAATCTTTGCGGTAAGTGGCAAAATCAAATTTCTCCTTGCGCGCTTTAGTGACGGTAATATTGCTGATCGCTGCATCATATTTACCGGACGCCACGCCGAGCGGCCAGTCTTCCCACGAGGTGGGAACGACATTTAACTTCAGCCCAAGGCTGTCGGCCACCAGGCGGGCGATATCCACCTCGCTGCCAAGCAGGGTTTTGTTATCGTCTGAAAAGACGGTCAGAGGCGGCGAATTAAGCGCAGCCACCGCGACGGTCAACTCACCCGGCACTGCGAGATGCAATCCTTTCGGCAATTGAGCAATAGCCTGTGGGTTTTTCGCCGTATGAATCGGTGTTTTGTTGGCTTCCAGACTCACGCTGGTGCCGTTGATATCGACGCTCTGGGCCCATGATGAGGCGCTAGCGACCAGCGCAAATGCCAGTAACAATGATTTTTTCTGCATAGCGAGTGTTCTCTGTTATTGTTTTTCGAATTGATTGACGGGCTCAGCCAGCCCCAAACTGTCGCGTAACGTAGTGCCGGGATACGCCTCGCGGAATAATCCTCGCTGCTGAAGAATCGGCACCACCTGATCCACAAATCGCGGGAAAGTATCCGGTGTCCCGCCCTGGATAATGAATCCGTCCGCCGCGCGCTGTTCAAACCATAGCTGTAAACCGTCAGCGACCTCTTCGGCAGTACCGGCAAAGCGCGGGCGAGGGCTGGCGGCTTCCAGCGCCGCCTGGCGCAGCGTGAGCCCACGCTCGCGCGCATGGCGTTTAATCTCGTCGGTGGTGCTGCGGAAGCTGTTTTGTCCAAGATCGCCAATATCCGGGAAAGCTTCATCCAGCGGGTATTGGGAAAAATCATGATGCTCAAAATAACGGCCAAGATAATTCAGCGCGTCGTCAATTGACACCAGTGCGGCGGTTGTCTGATATTGCTGCTCCACATCCTCGGCGCTATCGCCAACGATTACGCTGACGCCCTGGAAAATATGCAGTTCATTTTCCCGACGACCATGTGCTGCAAGCTGGCTTTTGACATCACGATAAAAATCCTGCGCTTCCGCCAGCGATGCCTGATGCGTAAAAATAGCGTCGGCGTGACTGGCTGCCAGTTTTTTACCATCGCTGGAAGCGCCAGCCTGAAAAATAATGGGCCGTCCTTGCGGTGTGCGGGCAATATTTAGCGGACCCGCGACTTTAAAGAAATCGCCATGATGATTAAGCGTGTGTAGTTTATTTTTATCAAAAAACTGCCCGCTCTCTTTATTACGCACAAAAGCATCCTGCTCCCATGAATCCCATAGCCCTTTCACCACCTGCAAATATTCATCGGCGATCCGATAGCGCAACGCATGATCGGGATGCTGTGTGCGGGAAAAGTTTTTCGCCGAACCTTCCAGCGGCGATGTTACCACGTTCCAGCCAGCGCGACCGGCGCTCAGATGGTCGAGGCTGGCAAACTGTCGGGCGGTTGTAAAGGGTTCGCTGTAAGAGGTCGACAGGGTGCCGACCAGCCCTAAATGCGAGGTTACAGACGCCAGCGCGGATAATACGGTTAATGGTTCGAAGCGATTAAGGAAATGCGGAATTGATTTCTCATTAATATATAGACCGTCGGCAACAAAAATAAAATCAAACTTCCCCTCTTCCGCTTTTATCGCCGTCTGTTTAACAAAATCAAAATTAATGCTGGCATCCACCAGCGCGGCTGGATGACGCCAGGCTGACATATTTCCCGATGCGCCATGCAATATGGTGCCAAGACGCAGTTGCCGTTGTTCAGACATACTTATTCCTGCCTTTATTTAAAATTATAATTGTTGAAGCGCCTGTTCCGCCAGTTCAGCGAAATAATGCGCAGCGGGTGCAATTAAACGCTCATCCGGGTTAAATGCCGGATGGTGGAGACCAAATTCGCTGGCGCTACCGATACTGACGAACGCCCCGGGAATGTGCTGGAGATAAACGGCGAAATCTTCGCCGCCGAGATGTAAATCCGCCTGACGCGTGCGGTAATCGGACTTATCCGCCACTTCTCTGGCGAAAGTCGCCCAACGTTCGTCATTAACCAGCGCCGTCGGGCCGGCATACCAAAACACGTTGATCTGCGCCCCGAAGGCGCTGGCGAATCCTGCGGCAATTTCGCTGACCCGCGCCTTAACTCGTTGCTGTACTTCGCTATTGTGGGTACGTAGCGTCCCTTCCAGCTCAACGCTTTCTGGCAGTACGTTCCAGGTATTTCCCCCCTGGAACCGCGTTACGCTAAGCACCACCGAATCAAGCGTGTTCACTTCGCGGCTGGCGACGCTTTGCAGCAGCGTCACCAGTTGGCTTGCCAGCAGAATGGCATCTTTACCCTCATGTGGACGCGCGGCATGCGAGCCTTTGCCCGTCACTTTGAAAATAAAGCGATCGACGTTCGCGTAAAAAGGACCGCCGCGGGTGGCAAATTCGCCCACCGCCAGCTCCGGTTCATTATGCATGCCAAAAATAGCGGCAACATCCTCCAGCACCCCGGCACGAATCAGGATTTTCGCACCGCCAAAATTCTCTTCAGCAGGTTGAAATAAAACACGTACTCGTCCTGCAAGCTGTGATTCGCGCTGCTTTAGCAGCAAGGCGGCACCAAGAATCACGCTGGTATGAATATCATGCCCACAGGCGTGCATTACCCCGGTATTTTGCGAGCGGAACGGCACGCTGGTCGCCTCTTCAATAGGTAGTGCGTCAATATCGGCACGCAGGGCAATCACTTTATCGCCGGAGCCGACTTCCGCGACCACGCCGGTTTTCAGGTCGTACGGCAACAGGGTCAGCCCCCCGCTCTGTAGCCAGTCGCGAATACGCGCGGTGGTATCAACTTCCTGCAACGAGAGTTCCGGGTACTGGTGCAGTTCGCGCCGCCAGCGAATTAACTGTTCAGCAAAGCTCATTGCCGCACCTCCGTATTGAGGTGCGCCTGGGCCAGAAGACGTAAGGAATTCAGACGCGCGGTGCCTTCGGTAATGGGCGTGTCGATAATAAACTCGTCAATACGCAAGGCAGACTGTAATGCATCCAACTGCGCCTTAACCTCCTCAGCTGTACCGAACAGTACGGCCGATTTGCGACGGGCTATCCGTGTTGGCTTGCTGCCAGCCTGACGAGCAAACGCTGCGGCCTGGGCCTCGCTACCGACGGTAACACGCTGTCCATTTTCCAGTTCAACGCCCCACAGCTCCACGGCTTTCGCCAGCTCCGTCGCCGTAGCGGCATCTTCCGCCACGACCACCTGAACGGCAATAATCGCTGCGCGGTGGCTAAGCTCGCGCCAGCGAGTCAGCACCTGGTTCAGCAGTTTTTTATCGCCGTTGAGATGGGCTGCGAAGACAAAGTTCCAGTCAAGCTGCGCCGCCAGTTCTGCGCTCTCGATGCTGGATCCAAGAAGAAAACCTTCGGCGCGACACGGCGGGATCGGCGTTGCGCGCACGCTCTCATCGCTCTCGGCATAGGTTAGTGACAACCAGTTATCCAGTTGTGCCAGTTGGTCAGAGAACGTGCCCTTTTCCTGCGGGTTGAGCCCCTGCTGTAGCGCGCGGGTGGAGAGCGGCAGGCCGCCTGGCGCTTTGCCGACGCCAAGATCGACACGGCCCGGAGCCAGAGTGGAGAGCATATTGAAGTTTTCCGCAACCTTGTACGGGCTGTAGTGTTGCAGCATTACTCCGCCGGAGCCGACGCGAATTTTGCGAGTCTGCCCGAGTATCCAGGCGATTGCCAGTTCCGGCGACGGACTCGCGAGCTGGTCGGTATTGTGATGTTCGGCAATCCAGAAACGGTGATATCCCCAGGCTTCCGCTTGTTGCGCGAGCGTTAATGTACGCGCCAGCGCCTGGGCAGCCGTCTCCCCGGCCGCTAGCGGACTTTTATCCAGTATACTGATTCGATAAGACATTTTGCAGGCTCATATCAATTAACATGCCTGCATTATGAGAAGCGCACGGAGTCTGTGAGAAACAATTTATTTACATGTGCTCTGCTAAAAATTAGATATGCGAAATCCGCAGCGGTATCAAAGACTCGGGAGACGAGGGCGTTGGGCCTGTTCCGCGCTCAGCTCAGGTGCTGCAGCTCGCGCACCAACGCCTCGGCCTGCTGTTGGTTGCGTAAACGCACAAAGCGGATATGTTGATACTGCGGATCGAACATATCCGCCTGATAGCGCTGGCGATTCTTACGCCAGGTTTTCAGCGTCCAGAGAATAATGGATTCGCGACTAAAGAAAGAACGACGGAACGTTTCGCGATTGCCGGTACCTGGCCACAGTTCTTGCTGGTGAAAAGCACGGGAAACCGCTCGCGATACCGCCTGGCGGAGGGTGCGCCAGAAACCGTAATCCACCCACACAACGAGATCCACATCGCGCCATTTTACCGGACGACTGCGGTTGTAGTTGCCGTCAAGGACCCAGCCAGGTCCG
Source organism: Klebsiella indica (assembly GCF_005860775.1). Taxonomy (GTDB): domain Bacteria; phylum Pseudomonadota; class Gammaproteobacteria; order Enterobacterales; family Enterobacteriaceae; genus Klebsiella; species Klebsiella indica. The sequence continues at coordinate 145,882 of NZ_VCHQ01000026.1, read as the reverse complement.
GCGGTAGCCGCGGCGAGTTTAGCGAAAAACAGATCATCTGGCGTGCCTTGCCACTGAGGTAACCAGTAGAGTACATCCATTTCGATATAGGGTAATGACAGTTCCTGAGCCAGCCGACGCGCGAGAGTAGATTTGCCGACGCCGCTGGTCCCTACTACATTGATTTTCATCGTTGTCTCTCGGGCAAATGCGGGCCGAGCATCATAGCGTAATTACCACAAAACGATGAGCAAAATTTTTCCGGCGTCCTCCCGGCGCGCCTTCTGCGCTGAGCGATCCGATCTCCTTGATCTATAAGCAAGTGCTGTCTCGTCATGTTTTACGTGCGTCTGTTTTGCGATGCGTGTAGGATTCTCCGCCATGCTGGCTTATCTCATTCATCAGAATGATGAGAAAGCCGGCATCACAACCTACTTCATCGACACTGACAGGAAAATAGCGACACCAATGAAGACAAAACATTCTGGCGTGGCGGAGCAGCACGCCGCGAAACGCCACTGGCTAAACGCGCAGGATTCCGGCTATCACAAGGCGATGGGCAACCGTCAGGTACAGATGATCGCCATCGGCGGCGCTATCGGTACCGGCCTGTTTCTCGGCGCGGGCGCACGCTTACAGATGGCAGGTCCCGCCCTGGCGCTGGTCTATCTGGTTTGCGGTATCTTTTCGTTTTTTATTTTACGTGCATTGGGCGAACTGGTTCTTCATCGCCCTTCCAGCGGTAGCTTCGTCTCCTACGCCCGTGAGTTTCTCGGTGAGAAAGCGGCCTACGTCGCGGGCTGGATGTACTTTATTAACTGGGCGATGACCGGGATTGTCGATATCACCGCCGTCGCATTGTATATGCACTATTGGGGCGCATTCGGCGACGTTCCCCAGTGGGTTTTCGCCCTCGGCGCGCTGGCGATTGTCGGCACCATGAATATGATTGGCGTCAAATGGTTCGCCGAGATGGAGTTCTGGTTTGCGCTGGTGAAAGTGCTGGCGATTGTTATCTTTCTGGTGGTGGGGACTGTCTTTCTCGGCAGCGGTAAGCCGCTGGACGGCAATGCCACCGGTTTTCACCTGATCACCGATAACGGCGGCCTCTTTCCGCACGGCCTGCTGCCAGCGCTGGTGCTGGTACAGGGTGTGGTTTTCGCCTTCGCTTCCATTGAGCTGGTGGGCACCGCCGCAGGCGAGTGTAAAGATCCGCAGACCATGGTGCCGCGCGCCATTAATAGCGTGATCTGGCGTATCGGTCTGTTCTACGTTGGTTCGGTACTGCTGCTGGTGCTGCTCCTGCCGTGGAACGCCTACCAGGCCGGACAGAGTCCGTTTGTCACCTTCTTCTCAAAGCTCGGCGTACCCTATGTTGGCAGCATCATGAATATCGTGGTGTTAACCGCCGCCCTCTCCAGCCTTAACTCCGGCCTCTATTCCACCGGGCGTATCCTGCGATCCATGTCGATGGGGGGATCCGCACCGAAGTTTATGTCGAAAATGAGCCGTCATCACGTCCCCTATGCCGGCATTCTGGCGACGCTGGCGGTCTATGTGGTCGGGGTGTTCCTCAACTATCTGGTGCCTTCACAGGTATTTGAAATTGTCCTTAACGTCGCCTCGTTGGGCATTATCGCGTCGTGGGGATTTATTGTGATTTGCCAGATGCGTCTGCGTCAGGCCATAAAGGAAGGAAAAGCGGCGGATGTCAGCTTCAGGATGCCAGGGGCGCCTTTTACTTCCTGGCTGACTCTGTTGTTTTTACTTAGCGTACTGGTGCTGATGGCGTTCGATTACCCGAATGGCACTTATACTATTGGCTCAATTCCGCTGATTGCCGTATTGCTGGTGGCCGGGTGGTTTGGCGTGCGTAAACGCGTGCATGCTATTCACAGCACCGCGCCAGGTATTGAAAAGCAGTAATCAATCACGTTTACGGTTTGCCCCGGTGGGCAAACCGCTACTTCAGGACTTAATTATCTTCCACCAGTTGCGCAACGTCGCTGCTGTTAATCTGGCGTTTATTGCCTGATTCATCGGTATAGCTGGTCATGCCGGTATCTTTATCCAGCTTTGGTTTGCCTTGCGTTACAATCGTCTGTCCGCTTTTCGTCGTCATCACATAGTTTGAGCTACAGCCCGCCAGAAGAGCCAGCAGCGTGCCAGCGCAGACAACCATTAATGATTTTTTCATCTTTTCTCCAGAATGAATATCCCTTTCCCGCGAAGGCAGGAAAGTCTTAAGTGTATAACCATTATATTTACCCGGCTAATAAGTGTTTGTAACAGAAGGTGATTCAGGAAAAAAGCAAGGATGACCTCTTCGCGCAGCATAGTCGCAAGTGCTGTTTGCAGCAGTCACCCGGCGGCGCTTCGCTGACGGGAAATGATGGATTTTACAGGCCGGATAAGGCAAAACCGTCATCCGGCAAAAATGCGAGTACAACTCACAGGAGGGAATTTTCCCTCCTGTCCAGATCACAGTGCAATGCGGATAACATCATCCGGTTGGGTGGCTTCTTTCTGGCGCGTTGATTCCTGCTTCACGCTGACGTACAACGTTTTACCATCAGGTGAGAGCGTCAGGCTGTTCGGATGCGTCGGGGTTTTGAAGGTTTTAACCACTTTGTAAGTCTTACCATCAATCACGCTCACTTCACCGGCTTTGCGATGGGTCACGTAGGCCTCATTGCGGGCCGGGTTAAACAGCACCGCCAGCGATTCTGGCGCGGCGATTTTCTCCAGCACGTTACCATTGCGCGTATCGACCACCAGCACGTCAGGCTGCTTACTGTCGGTGATAAAGGCACGATGCCCGGCAGTATCCAGGCTCAGGTTCAGGTAGAAGTGCTCTTTCCCATCATCCAGCAGCTTCTTACGCGACAGGATCTTGTTGGTTGTGCTGTCGATTGTCACCAGTTCGCCATCGGCGTTCGTGGTGTAGATACGGTTCGCCTCCGGGTCCACCGCCAGGCCTGTCGCCATCGCGCCGGTATTGGCGATGGTATCTTTTAGCGTCAGCTTATCGCCATCAACCACCCAGATCACGCTCTCTTTGCCCAGACCGGTGATATAGATCGTGTTCGTTTTCTCATTAACCGCCAGTTCACGTGGAGCCAGCGGACGCACGGTTTCGCTACGCTCACGCGGATCCAGCACCAGACGCCCTTTCACTTTGCCGGTTTTGGCATCGATAGCTGTTACCGTGCTGTCAAGGGTATTGCCAAACCACAGCGTCTGGGTGGCGTTGTTGATGGTCGCGCCAAACGGTTTCAGATCGTTATGAATAATTTGCGTCACGTCGAGCGTCGTTGGATCGAGACGATAAACAATTCCGCCTTTATCCAACGAACGGCTTTGCGAAGTGGCGACCCACAACGCGTTCTCCTGCTGGCTATAGGCCATTTCGTATGCCCCCTTGCCGACGGCCTTACGCAGCATTTCTTCCGCCGCATGGGCGCTGAAGCTTCCTGCCAGCAGTAACGAAGTTAACAAGAGTGAACGGCGCAGACGTGGCGCGGACAGATGACGTAATGACATGAGAACTCCCTTTGATAAAACAAATATATGCCGGGTCGATGGTGCTTCCGTGGCGCAAAATCATTGCCTTGCGCTACTCTTCGGAATGCGAATAGTAATCATTATTTATCTTAATGTGGAGCGTTAATTCTGTTTTATGCCCGGGATATCACCAACCCCTCGTCATTCGTTAACTTAAATGCCGCTAGTTCTTTTCAAAATATTTACAAACAAGTTAACATATAGCGTTATGTTCCGTTTGGTTCGTTTGCGAGTCACTTTAATGAAAATCCTTTCCGTGCGCGCCACCGCGCTGCCCTCTCTGCTTTTACCGTTTTTTGCCACGCAGCCAACGGCCAGCGCCGCTGAACAAACCCTGCTGGTCACCGCCACGCCGTCCACGGTTTCTGAACTCGATACCCCCGCCGCCGTTAGCGTGGTTAATGGCGATGAAATGCGCCAGGCCGCACCACGGGTAAACCTTTCTGAGTCGCTGGGCGCGGTTCCGGGGTTACAGATACAAAACCGACAAAACTATGCCCAGGATCTGCAGCTTTCTGTTCGCGGTTTTGGTTCCCGTTCGACCTACGGCGTACGCGGGCTGCGTATTTACGTCGATGGCATTCCGGCTACCATGCCTGATGGTCAGGGACAGACGTCAAATATTGATATTGCCAGTCTTGATTCAATTGAAATCCTGCGCGGGCCTTTTTCAGCATTATATGGCAACTCTTCCGGCGGGGTGATTAATGCCACCAGCCAGACCGGCAGTCAGCCGCCAACCATTGAGGCCAGCAGCTATTATGGCAGCTTCGGCACCTGGCATTACGGTCTGAAAGCGACCGGTGCGGTCGGCGATGGAAGCCATGCGGGGGATGTCGACTATGTCGTTTCCACCAACCGTTTCACCACCCACGGTTCCCGCGACCATAGCGGTGCGCGTAAAAATCTCGCGAACGCCAAACTGGGCGTGCGGATTGATGATGCCAGCAAACTGACGCTGCTGTTTAACAGCGTGGATATCAAAGCTAATGACGCAGGCGGCCTGAGCTATGACGAATGGCAGAACAATCCGCGCCAGTCTCCTCGCGGCGATCAGTACAACACCCGTAAAACCATCAAGCAGACCCAGGCAGGCCTGCGCTACGCGCGCCAGTTGAGCGAGCAGGATGACCTGAGCGTAATGATGTACGCCGGAGAGCGCGAAACCACGCAGTATCAGTCCATTCCCCGCGATCCACAGCTCAATGCCAGCCACGCTGGCGGCGTGATTGAACTGACGCGACACTATCAGGGAATTGATACCCGCTGGACCCACCGTGGCGAACTGCTGGTACCAGTCACCTTTACCACCGGCCTTGATTACGAAACCATGACTGAGCGGCGTAAAGGTTTCGAAAACTTCGTGATCAGCAACGGTGCAGTGCAGTACGGAGAAAAAGGCAATCTGCGCCGTAACGAACGTAACCTGATGTGGAATCTCGATCCCTACCTGCAAACCCGATGGCAGCTCAGCGAAAAACTTTCGCTGGATGCGGGCGTTCGTTACAGCTCGGTATGGTTCGATTCCAATGATGACTATATTACCTCCGGCAATGGTGATGACAGCGGCGACGCCAGTTATCATAAGTGGCTACCCGCAGGATCGCTGAAATATGCCGTCACCGACGCGTGGAATCTGTATGTGTCCGCCGGTCGCGGCTTTGAAACCCCAACGATTAACGAACTTTCTTACCGTTCCGGCAACCAAAGCGGGCTTAATTTTGCCCTGAAACCGTCGACCAATAAAACCGTGGAAATTGGCAGCAAGACGCGTATCGGCAATGGTTTGTTAACGGCGGCGCTATTCCAGACCGATACCGATAATGAGATTGTTGTCGACGCCAGCAGCGGCGGGCGCACCAGCTACAAGAACGCAGGTAAGACCCGTCGACAAGGTATGGAACTGGGGCTGGATCAGCAGTTCGGCGACAGCTGGCGTTTAAAAGCGGCCTGGACCTGGCTGGATGCAACCTATCGCACAAATGTCTGCAACGATGCCAATTGCAAAGGCAATCGTATTCCGGGGATCGCCCGTAATATGGGCTATGCCTCCTTCGGCTATCAGCCCGAGCACGGCTGGTACGCAGGCAGTGATATTCGCTATTTGAGCGATATGATGGCCAATGACAAAAATACCGCGAAAGCGCCTTCATGGACGGTGGTCGGCCTGACGACCGGCTATAAATGGCACTACAGCAAGCTGGATATCGACCTGTTTGGCCGCGTCGATAACCTGTTCGACCGCCGCTATGCGGGCTCGGTTATCGTTAATGAATCCAACGGCCGCTACTTTGAACCAGCACCGGGACGTAACTACGGTATCGGTTTGGATCTCGCATGGCGATTTGAGTAAGACGCCTTTAGCGCAGCCCTATTCCAGGGCTGCGCGCTTCATGCTTAATCCACTCTCCATCACGCTTCGCAACTCCGCCTCTCGTCCACTTTCTTTCAAAGCGTTATCCTTGTCACAAAACAATGCCAATAAGGAACCACCATGACACTCCCCGTTATTATTGATTGCGATCCCGGTCATGATGACGCGATTGCCCTCGTTCTTGCCCTCGCGTCGCCTGAACTTGATGTGAAAGCCGTCACGTCATCTGCCGGAAACCAGACGCCGGACAAAACATTGCGCAATGTGCTACGGATGCTGACCCTGCTTAAACGTCCGGATATTCCGGTTGCTGGCGGCGCGCTCAAGCCGTTGATGCGGGAATTGATTATCGCTGATAATGTGCATGGCGAAAGCGGGCTTGATGGCCCGGCGCTGCCGGCCAGGCTTTGCCCCACACGCCTGTACCGCCGTAGAGTTAATGGCCAAAACCCTGCGTGAAAGCATTGAGCCGGTAACTATCGTCGCCACCGGGCCGCAAACCAACGTCGCCCTCTTGCTCAACAGCTACCCTGACCTGCATGCCAAAATCGCCCGCATTGTGATTATGGGCGGCGCGATGGTGCTGGGTAACTGGCAACCTGCGGTCGAATTTAATATCTATGTCGACCCGGAAGCCGCCGAGATCGTTTTCCAGTCAGGAATTCCTGTGGTAATGGCCGGACTGGATGTGACCCACAAAGCGCAAATCCACGTTGATAGCCGTCAATACGGCGCTTACTTAACGCTTACACAATACCGATGAGTGCTGAATGATTAATTGGTAAAACAACAAAACCGCGTCAGTTCAGCATGCCATTTTGTGGTTAAGTTTTGTCCATTTTGGGGTTTTAAATCCTATCAATCAAGCGTCTGGCTCGCCGGACTATCTGTTTCTCACATTCTGTTGAACTGCATGAAAAACTCATCGGTTCCTTCATTGAGAAATACATGTTCTACTAATTGGAGGCATTACCCGCTGATGTTTCAATTCAGTAAAATATCCGTCAGCCAGAGACAGAACCCTGTCTGCAGAGGCAATGGTTCCGGGACGATGGGCAATCAGTAGGACAGGTAGTTCCAGTTCGCGCAGCGTCTGGCTTATCTGGATTTCACTCTCAACATCAAGGTGGCTGGTTGCTTCATCTAGTAACAAAAAACCCGGTTTTTTGTACAACGCTCTTGCCAGCAAAATACGTTGCTTTTGCCCTCCGGAAAGCCCACCACCGGTTTCACCGATTAATGTCTGATATCCCATCGGCATTGCCATGATGTCGATGTCAATGAGCGCCAGACGGGCACAATGGACCATTCTTTCCTGATTGCGGTCTTCACTGAAGAAAATGATGTTATCTGCAATAGATCCCCTGAAAAGGTGATCATCCTGCAGTACGGTACCAATCCGCTGGCGTACCTGAAAATAATCGGGGTTTGTTTGCGGTATGCCAAATGTTCTGACCGTTCCTTCATCAGGGACATGAATTCCAAGAATAAGTTTCACCAGCGTCGATTTTCCGCATCCTGATTTACCGGTAATGGCGACCACTTCACCTGGATGGAGTGTTAGCGACACCCCACGGAGTAACGGTTTATTCCCGCCCTTGTGACTGAAGGTAATGTGATCAAGGGATAAAGGGGGGTGGGCATCATCTGTCACATATCCCCGTAATGGGGACGGGAAGACAGAAGTATAATTGTCTTCCTGAGGTGGTTGTCGCTGATGGTCTTCTGTCGGAGTCAGCACAATATCAGCTAGGCGTTCGTTGTAGACATCAAGCATCCGCCAGGAAAAAAACTTATCGGTCAGGCTGCTGATACTGGATGAAAAACGCATCTGATAGGACAAATAAGCAACCAACATGCCGACAGTAAACGTACCATTCAATACTTCCCCGGCACCTTTCCATAAAATTACCGCCGATACTATGCTACCGGTCAGGGTATGCGCAATGTCATACCACATCAGCAGACGGCTCTGCCGCAGCTGTGTATTTCTGCGAACGACGTTAAGATTCAGCCAGGCGGCCTCACGATGCGCTGTCACACCATTAATTCTCAGGCTCAGAATACCATTGAGGGTTTCAAGAAAATACCCGGACTCCCTGGCTCCTGCGTCCCAGGCATCTTCTGCTGACTGTCGAAGGGACGGATACCATAGAGCTCTCAGCAAACCGTAGAGAATCGCGGCCAGTGCGGCTATCAACGTCATTTCCGGACTGTATAGCAGCATCATGCAGAGCGCAGTTATCACGAGCAATACATCCAAAATACCTTCCAGTACCTGCGTGGTCAGCGCCTGCTGGATGGTGTTCACTGCATCAAAACGGGCATTGATACTCCCCTTACTGCGCGCATCAAACCAGGCGAGTGGAAGACGCACCAGATGATGGAAAACCCGGGCTGTCCACTGCATGTTGAAATTGACGGACAGGGTAATACTGGCCCACTGAAGTGCCAGTGAGAGAAGCATCTGTGTCAGAGACAGCAGTAGCAACGCAATAATAATGACGGTCAACAGACTCCTGTCGGCAGCCACCAGTACTTCGTCAATTACTAACTGGTTGAGAAGCGGACTTGCGAGTGCCAGGATTTCCAGCGCCAGAGCAAAAACGATAATTCGTACCATTGATGGCAACAGGCCCGAAGTCTTACCTGACAGTTGGCGCAAATGGATTTTTTTTCTTTCATCACGTGCGGTAAAATCGCTGGCTGGTGTCAGTTCCAGCGCGACGCCGGTGAAATGTTTTCCTGCATCCTGTAGAAATAGAGCTACCTTTCCCTTGTCCGGATCATGAATGACCAGCCTGCTCCCACGAACTTTATAGAGCACAACGAAATGGTTCATGTTCCAGTGGAGAATACAGGGGAGAGAAAGGGACTTCAGGTCCTCCGGCTCCAGCCTTACGGCGCGGGAAGACAACCGGATACCGGCCGCACACTCAATCAGTCTTTGCAGGGTCATTCCCTGAGTGCTAATACTGAAACGTTCACGGAGTGTGGGTAGATCCGTCTGCAGACCATGCCAGCTGGCCACCATTGCCAGACATGCCAGACCACATTCCGCTGATTCTGTCTGACGGATGAGGGGAAGCTGTTTTCTCGCTGCCCATTTAAGTGTATTCATTACAGTTTTCCTTTCAGACTCCAGAGCGGTTCTGTCAGCCACTCCCACAAATGGCGGGTATCCAGACTGACATCACCCTCAAGGGCCATGCCGGGGCGCAGGGGTTCTTTTTTTCCATAAGCCAGAATAAAGGTATTCTCAGGTTCGACGATGACGCGATAGTGCCCTTCGTTCTCTTTCCAGGTTACGGGGGATACAGAGAGTAAATCTGAAGGAGTCAACGTTGTACGGCTTATCTCACGGATAGTCCCGTACTGAACGCCAAACTTTTGATAAGGGAAGGCGGCGAACCGAAGTGCTACACGCTGCCCCGGCTGGATGAACCCTGCATTCTGACTGGTGGCATAGAGCTCTATCTGCAGGCTGGCGTCATCCGGCACTACTGTCATCACTGGCTCCGACGCTCTGACGGATTGTCCCTGCCTGACCAGCACCGCCGCAACGGTACCGGATACCGGTGCCGTCAACGTAAAGTTCTCCTGTCCGGCCACTTCGTCCTGCTGTTGCCTGATCCCCTGTAACTGCCTGTCTATCTCAGCCTTACGGCTTTCTCCCTGAACGATAAGATGGTTAAGGTCATCTTCAGCAGCCGCCATTGCAGTACGTAGTTGCAGAAGCCCCTGGCGCTGATCCTCAATGTTTTGCTGTGCCGCAGAAACTTCAATTTGCTTCTGCTGATATTCGATATCTGATACGTAATGTGTACCAGAAAGTTTTTTATAACGCCCCATAATGGACACAGCCAGCACAGCCTGGTGCCCGGCAAGCGCCAGACGCTGCTCTGCACTTTTAACCTGTTGTTTCAGGGACGCTATTCGCTGATGCATGGCTTGCTGCTGTTGACTGTTGTCATGCAATTCCAGAGCCTGCTGAGAAGTCAGCATAGTATACTGAGTTCTCAGGGACATACTCATGGCAGCCAGCATACCTGTGCCCTGTCCGTTATAATGTTCGCCGCTGACATGGTAAACGGGTTCACCAGCGACGACATGATGGCCTTCTGAAACAGTCTGTCGGGTGACATATCCGGCGTATTTCGGTGTTATTTTCACCAGTCCTGATGAAGGCATAACGATACCGGTAAGATGAGCCTTGCGGGTATAACTTCCATACCAAATAAATAATGCAGCGCCCAGAGCCAGAAATATCGTAGCAATGGCGCACACAGACATTCCAAATGATACAGGTAAGATAATCTTTCCGTATTCGGCATCACTGTGATGCTTTAATGCTTCCTCCCTGAATATACTCATAATTATAATATATTTTGAATGTTTAACAAAATAACAAATAAGTTCATGCCTGAGTGTACAAGCATAGGATAAAAAAGTGATCTACTTTTTATTCTAACTAAAAATAATAGCATCGATATAATAAAAAGGATCATCTGATCTAATAAGTTATAATACTGCCCATGCATTAGACAAAAAAACACAGACGTAACCACACAAGGAATGAACAGATTCTTCCTGTAGATTGAACATATAACCCCGAAAGCACAACCTCTGTACACAATTTCTTCATAGTAAGGTACTACCAGTGTCATTACTAAAAATGTCATCCAGTTTATCTGCGTCGGTTCGTAATTATACAAATAGTCTCTATAGCAGTAAACAGCAAACTGTATAACAATGATTATAAGAAGCGAAGCGACTGAGTATTTAACTGAAACTAAGCTCGCCTGTATTTCTATACTGGATTCAAAAAGTTTTCTTAGATAAAACAAATAAACAAAAGTTGAAATCAAAATTTCTGTAACAAACACAATGTAAAAAGCAGTATCCAGTTCAACATAATGTAGCGTCACGGCTGGCGATAGCGTCACAATCGTAGATATAGCAACTACTATAAAAAAAATAATAGTATTGTGTTTGCTATATATAAATTGGCTCATACGATCATTCATTACCAGGCATCACTTTATGATTTTCCTCATTTTCGCTAAAACTATATCTGTAAATCTAGCGGTGGAAAATAAGGTGATCAATGTAATTACTATTTTTGAAAAGCTCTCAGGAAATGAAAACCAGGATAGGTTGATTATGGAGGAACCACTTAACAGCGCAAAACCCAGTAATAAACTTAATATAAAAGACAATATTTTAAAAACCACCATAGTATCCTCCATTGATACTTACTTATCGACTACAGGTACCACCGACGTTACTTCCTGAGCAATTACTGGAACCAGCTTTACTTCCGTTTCCGTTACCATTTCCCCCGCCGGAAAGACACTGACCGGTAATGGCTCCACCAATAGTTCCCCTGGCCATTCCAACAACACCACCTTTAATTGCGCCTCCGATCATCCCACCAAAGACAGCATCAGCGCATTTGACTGTACTCGGATCACTGTAAATATAAGTGGGTCCGTTGTATGGACGAGCCTGAATAAGAGAATTGCGAGCATTTCTTGCGTCCCGCTTGTCACGATTAACTTCCGATCCATGCCCTTCACCACCACTGACTATGGCTATTTCATCAAAACTCAACTCTCTGATATTTGTCATAAAAAACCTTATTATAAACTTTAATATAAAGTGTTCTTTTAATATCACACAACCAAAATGTATGCATAAAGTGAATTTATGTAAGAAATTGTAAATTACATTCGATTCCGTTTTTTGGTAGAGCTGCAAGTCAAAAGTCTGTAGCGTTTGTGGCTTCAAAGCCACCGAACAGTGGGTGTCGCAGCAGAGTCAGGGATCTGACGCTCAACGGAAATAAAACTCACGCTAGGCGAGAAAAGTCGTCTGAAAAATCGATTAATGGACAGCGGTGTCCGTTAAGTGCCATTTATCGATTAAAAAGACACCGTTTTAGGCGCATTTTTCACTGTCCACAATGTTTTGATTTATCGGATTAAATAGGTTTAACGTGTGAAATCGTTCCATTGAGCGTCAAACCCCTAAGAATGCCGAGCAGCGCGCAGGCATTCCAGGAATGCGCCAAAGGCGCATAGAGGGGTCAGTTTGGATATCGAAAATTATTGTACGTTAAGGTTGTTTTTTGACCTTTCTACTTTAGCGGGCCTCAGCCGACGAAACTTACCGGAAGCCGGTATCCGAGATATAATCGCCTGTCAGATTGATGTGTTCCCAGCCTAACGGCGACAAATGCGACAGCAGTTGTTCGCTGATCTTTAGTCCCTTACGCTTCAGGGCTTCGATCGCCCTTTCCATATATACCCGTGATCATTGAAGATGCTTGATTTTTCAGTAACAGGAGAGCATGCTGTCCCCCATGAAAATCTTCATCACCGACCAACAAAAAAATGACCTTGAACGTCTTCATGACTCCAGTCGTGACGGGCGGGTCAGAGATCGTATTAAAGCCATTCTTCTGGCTTCCGAAGGTTGGAGTTCCGCTATGATCGCTCAGGCTTTGCGCCTGCATCAGACAACCGTTGACCACCATATCAGCGAGTTTCTGAACAAAGGGAAACTGAAACCCGAAAATGGCGGTTCAGACAGTAAACTTAATGCCGAGCAAACGAGCTTTTTAATCAGCCAGTTGACCGATAATCTGTTTCACCATACCCATGAAGTTATCGAGTTTGTTGCCCGGACATGGAATATCGTTTTCAGCGTTCCGGGAATGAACAAGTGGCTGCATCGTAACGGCTTTACTTACAAAAAACCGTCAGGCGTCCCGCATAAATTCAGTGAAGAGAAACAAAAGCAATTCATTGAATATTATGAAGAACTCAAAGCCACCGCGGGTGATGAACCGGTTCTTTTTATTGATGCAGTCCATCCGACTCAGGCCACTAAAATCAGTTATGGCTGGATACGCAAAGGCCAGAGAAAAGCGGTAAAAACAACAGGCAGTCGTACACGGCTGAATATTATGGGGGCGCTGAATCTGAAGGCTCCGGGACACCCGATAATCTGCGAATATAAAACGATTAATGAATACAACGTATCTCGTTTTTTCAATGAGATACGTAAAATTTATCCGGATTATCACCAGAAAGTTCATGTTATTCTGGATGGTGCGGGTTATCACCGTTCACTTTTAGTGAAAGACTGGGCGGAAGTGGTAAATATAAAACTCCACTATCTCCCGCCGTACAGTCCAGACCTGAATCCGATAGAACGAATGTGGAAATTAATGAACGAACATGCCCGGAATAATCGCTACTTCGGTAGTAGCAGGGAGTTCAGGGATACAATATCTGAATTTTTCGATCATACGCTACCGGGAATAGCGGGTTCTCTGACGTCCAGAATTAACGATCACTTTCAGGTACTCAAACCCGCGTCTTGAAGTTTATTGGGTATACACAGTATTCCACAGCGAGATCGCAGCCGTCAGAAGCGTCAGACCACTGGCGCGATAGCTCTGATTTTCCGGCTTCCTGTCCCTGATTTCTCCCAGGCGGTGCATAAATACCGCCCGCGCCAGTGCGTTACGTGCCTCACCTTTATTCAGCCCCGCCTGTACCCGCCGACGCAGTGCAGGATCGCGGAACCAGTCGAGCATAAACAGCGTTCGCTCAATGCGGCCAATTTCTCTCAGTACTTTGGCAAGTCCGTTTTGCTTGGGGTAGCTGGCTAGCTTTTTCAGCATCAGAGATGCTGTCACGGTTCCCTGCTTTATCGAGGTCGCCAGACGCAGCACTTCACGCCAGTGAATTTCGATCTCTTTCAGATTCAGGCTGGTCGTTGATATAAGTGACTGAAGCGCCGGGTACTGGCCCGCTTTCCCTTTGATAAACAGCTTCTTGTCGTGGAGATCCCTGATTCGCGGACAGAACGCAAACCCCTGCAGATGCATCAGGGCAAAGACATGATCGGTGAAACCCGCGGTATCGGTGTAATGCTCCCTGATTTCCAGGTCACTTTCGCGGTACAGCAAGCCATCAGCACATGGGTTGAATCCCTGACTCGACTGATTATACAGGTGTAAAACGGGCTGTATTGATCCGATATATGGGTATAAAACTGTCGTCCGGGCTCCTGCCCATATTTCGGGTTAACCTGCCCTCCGTAGCGGCCTGAGCTGCCTGTTCTGAAATTCTGTCCATCTGATGATGACGTTGTCCCGTCTCCCCAGAATGCCGCCAGTGGTCTTTTCCCTTGTGCGTTTACCAGCTCTGCGAGGGCGGCTGACACGCAGGGAATGACGGTAGTCGATTTTTATAACCTGACCGGCAGGAAGCCGAAGACCACAGTAATGCTGAATGTTGACCGCCAGGCGTTTGTTGACCTGCTGGCCGAACGGCTGAAGTTTTATGCATAATCTGTTGTTATTTCGCGATTATCCGGCGCACCGGCGGCCTGCGCCGCCGGGAAATGCGTTAATCATCAGGAGAAACGCGGATCACCACCTTACCGAAATTCTCGCCTCTCAGCAGACCAATCAGGGTTTGCGGCGCGTTCTCAAGCCCTTCGACCACCTGCTCGCGGTATTTGATTTTCCCTTCCTGCACCCAGCGCCCCATTTCCTGCTGGAATTCCTGAATGCGGTGGCCGTAGTCCTGGCCAATAATAAACCCTTGCATACGAATGCGTTTTTTCAGGATCGTCGCCATCAGCAACGGCAGACGATCCGGCCCATCGGGCAGCGCGGTGGCATTGTAGCCGCTGATCAGACCACACACCGGTACCCGGGCCGAGGTATTTAACAGCGGTAGCACTTCGTCGAACACTTTACCGCCGACGTTTTCATAATAAATATCGATCCCCTGCGGGCAGGCTTCGAGCAATTTAACCGCAAAATCAGGCGCACGATGGTCGATACATACGTCAAAACCAAGGGTTTCTACTGCATAGCGACACTTCTCACTTCCACCGGCAATTCCCACTGTGCGGCAACCTTTCAGCTTCGCGATCTGCCCGACGGTGGCGCCAACCGGGCCGGTGGCGGCTGCGACCACCAGCGTTTCGCCCGCCTTCGGCTGACCAATATCCAGCAATCCCATATAAGCGGTAAAACCAGGCATTCCAAGAATACCCAGCGCCCAGGAAGGATGTTCAGGGTTCTTGCCTAACTTCACCAGCCCGCTGCCATCGGAGAGTTGATAATCCTGCCAGCCGCTATAGGCCAGAACCCAGTCACCGGGGTGAAAATCAGCGTGATTTGATTCCACCACGCGACTCACGGTGCCGCCCACCATCACCTCGCCAATCGCCACCGGCGGCGAGTAGGACGGCGCGTCGCTCATTCGGCCACGCATATAGGGGTCTAATGATAAAAACACGCTACGCAGCAGCAGTTGCCCGGGCCCCGGAGAAGCGACATCTCCCTCTTCCAGATGGAAGTTGTCTCTGGTTGGTTCGCCATGCGGACGAGAGGCCAGCAGCCAGCGGCGATGGCGTTGTGGATTGAAAGC
This sequence comes from Klebsiella indica, assembly GCF_005860775.1. Lineage (GTDB taxonomy): Bacteria > Pseudomonadota > Gammaproteobacteria > Enterobacterales > Enterobacteriaceae > Klebsiella > Klebsiella indica. Next base: position 130,507 of record NZ_VCHQ01000026.1, on the reverse strand, counting down.
CATAACAAACTCCTTTTTTGACATGCCTGTACTGAGGCTAGCCTCTTTTCGGGCAAAGCGCATTGACATTATGAGGCAGATTGGTTCAGGCGAACCACCAGGTAGGTGCAGGGCTGCGTGGATTCATTAATAAAGCGACAATCAGCAGGCGGGCCCAACTCCAGACAATCTCCCGCCAGCATCTCGTGGCGGGTGTTGCCTTCGATAAAGACCAGTTCACCCTGCTGTAACCAGATTAGCTGCCGGGCCTGCGCATAAGAGGCCGCGGGCATCGGAATATCGCTGCCGGGCGGTAGCGCCACCTGCACCAGATCAATCGGCAAATCGCTGCGCGGCGAAACGTGACGGCGCAGATAGTGGCTCTGGGGATCGTGCCACACTGGTTGGTTAGCAAAACGCAGGAGTTTGCCTTCAGGCATCTCTGCCCTGGCAATTAGCGTCGACATGCTCATGCCGAAAGCGCCGGAAAGTCGCCCAAGCATCGACGCAGTGGGGCTGCTTTCACCGCGTTCGATCTTGTGGATCATCGCCCGCGAAGCCCCCGCCCGCTCCGCCAGCTCGCTCAGCGACCAGCCCCGGGACTCCCGCTCGATTCGGATTCGTGCGCTGATGCGCTGGTTAAGGTTATCTTCTAAGATAGTCATATTGTGACAATATAGTGTATGAAATTATCGGCAACAAGCCGATAACGACAGGCATCTCAGCCCTTATTCCTGAACATTATCAAATAAAATGGCCGAAACGGATGACAACGTTAATTCCATTATTGTAATAATATCGTACTACTATAGTGTACAACCATTGAGGTTCGCCATGACCATTCGCCATGCCAGCAGAGATGATTGCGCGGCAATCGCTGAAATCTACAACCATGCGGTGATGCATACCGCCGCTATCTGGAATGATAAAACCGTGGATACCGATAACCGTATCGCCTGGTTTGAGGCCCGACAACTGGCCGGTTATCCGGTACTGGTCAGCGAACAAAACGGCATTATTACCGGATATGCCTCGTTTGGGGAGTGGCGTGCCTTTGACGGGTTTCGTCATACCGTTGAACACTCTGTTTATGTTCATCCGGAACACCAGGGAAAAGGCGCAGGCCGCAGCCTGCTGGTTGCCTTAATTAGCGAAGCGAAGCGCCAGAACAAACACGTGATGGTCGCGGGCATTGAAGCGCAGAATCAGGCTTCTTTGCATCTGCATAAGGCCCTCGGCTTTATCACGACCGGACAAATGCCGCAGGTAGGCACAAAATTTGGTCGCTGGCTGGATCTGACCTTTATGCAACTCCAGCTCGACGATCGCCGCGATCCGGACGGCAGCGCATGAATCAGTCGCTGACCCTGGCCTGCCTGATTGCCGCTGGCGTCGGGCTGGTCTTGCAGAATACGCTGATGGTGCGAATCACCCAGTCCGCTTCCACGATTTTGATTGCGATGCTGCTCAACTCGCTGGTGGGAATTGTGATATTCGTAACGATACTGGCGCTACGTCATGGCGTTGCCGGGTTTCAGGAACTGGCGTACAGCGTAAAGTGGTGGACGCTCATTCCTGGCCTGCTGGGATCGTTTTTTGTCTTTGCCAGCATCAACGGCTACCAGCACGTCGGGGCGACGACGACGATTGCGCTGTTGATTGCCAGCCAGTTGGTCGGCGGGTTGGTGATTGATCTGCTTCGTGCGCACAACGTCCCAATTCGCGCGCTCATCGGCCCGCTCTGTGGCGCGGTGATGCTGGTGGCTGGCGCCTGGCTGGTGGCCAGACGCCAGTTTTAGCGCGGAATTTACGCCTGTAATCATCTCGCGATTAAAACAGGCAATGAGGCGTATTTAGTGAATCTCGCCGCCGCGGGTCAGGTGCTCCCGGCGCGCGTCCTGCGCCTCTTGCTGTTGGCGCCCATGTTGAGCAATAGCCGTACGTAAATGCTGCTGTTGGCTATACCGCTCTTCACGTCCCAGCCCGGCGTCATCGCTCAGGGCAATCAGCAGTTCATTCATATGGCTAATGACGCCTTCCGCAATTGCGGCATCCACGCGGGCGATGACCTCATCCAGATGCGACATGCATATCTCCTTGCAGCTTAATTAAGTTTTACTTTGGAAAAATCGCTGCCCATCAGGCTCACGCTATAGCCACTGACGTTACTGCGCGTGGCGTAGAAGGTTTTACCAGTTGCCAGCGTGATCCAGGGGGCCTGCTGGTAAAAAATGTCCTGCGCCTGACCATATAGTCTGGCGCGTTCCTGCGGGTCACTGACCAGGATAGCCTTTTTCACCAGCGCATCATATGACTTATCGCACCAGCGGGCGACGTTAGAGCCGGTCTTAATATTGTCGCAACTTAACAGCGTACCGGCGAAATTATCCGGATCGCCATTATCGGACATCCAGCCAAACAGCGCGCTGTCGTGCTCACCTTTACGCATCCCCGCAAGGTATTCACCCCATTCATAAGTGACGATTTTAGCTTTAACCCCTACCTTGCTCCAGTCGCTCTGGATCATCTCCGCGATACGCCGCGAATTTGGGTTATACGGGCGCTGCACCGGCATGGACCACAGGGTCACTTCAGCGCCGTTTTGCAGCCCGGCCTGCTTAAGCAGCGCTTTCGCTTTTTGCGGATCATAGCTGTAATCCGGCAGATCCTGCTTATAACCGAGCATATTGGCCGGGATCGGCGATTTCGCTACCCTGCCGGAATCCAGAAAGACCGCTTTTACGATCGCCTGTTTGTCAGTGGCGTAGTTAAGCGCCTGACGTACCAGCACATTATCAAACGGTTTTTTCTCGGTGTTAAACGCCAGATAGCCAACGTTCAGCGCTTCCACCGAATGGAGCGCCAGGTCTTTATTGCCTTTAATTAGCGGGAACTGTACCGGCGACGGTGCCGGAATAATCTGGCATTCGTTGGTTTGCAGCTTCGCCAGACGCGTCTCGACGTTTGGTGTGATCGAGAAAATCAGATGTTTGGTCGGGACGGGGCCTTCCCAGTAGTGCGGGTTGGCGATATAACGAATCAGTGAATCCGCTTTATATTGCTGCAGCGCGTAAGGGCCTGTGCCGACAGGCCAGGTATCAACATATTCCGGCGTGCCTTTTTTCAGCATCGCATCGGCATATTCGGCAGAAAGGATCGAGGCAAAATCCATCCCCCAGTCGGCAAGAAAGGCCGCGTTCGGCTCGTTGAGGACAAACTGTACGTGGTAATCATCGATCTTTTTGACCTCTTTAATCAGCTTATCCAGGCCGACATCGTGGAAATACTCATAATGCCCTTGCGAAACATTGTGGTACGGGTGTTTATCATCTTTCTGGCGCAGAACTGAGAACAGGACATCATCGGCGTTGAAATCACGGGTCGGCTTAAAATATTTATTACTGTTGAATTTCACGCCCTTACGCAAAGTGAAAGTCCAGGTTTTGCCGTCCGGAGAGACGGTCCATGCGGTTGCCAGCGAAGGTATTGGCGTATTCTTTACCGGGTCGAAGTTAATCAGGCGGTTATACAGCACCTGTGAACTGGCGACAAAAGAAGGCCCTGAGCTGGCAATTTGTGGGTTAAAAGATTCCGGCGACGCTTCGGAGCAATAGACCAACGTGTCATTCCCCGCCGCCAGCACGCTGGCCGTTGGCAATAGTGCGCTCAACGCCAGCGCAAGAACGGTTTTCCTTGTAGACATGGTTATAAGCCTTATCAATTTATTATAAGTGCTCTAATCACAGCACAAGTGAATTCAACCGGCAAATAATCAATCGGTATCAGGTTATGCTAAAAACTGCCAGGTTGCCGATTAATTCAACATCCGTCTGTTTTTTTACCTTTGCTTCACTAATAAATGTGATGTTTGCAGAAGGTTATTAAAAAAGGGGGCGATAACCGCCCCGTTAGCACTATGCCGCGTAGCAACCCGCTACACTCGGCAAAATCGCCACCTCAGGAGAGGCTAACAATGACAATAACCTGCAATCTGTACACCAACGGCCAGTGGCACGATGCCGACACTCACGCCACCTTTACCCGTCACAACCCATTAACGGCAGAGATTGCCTCTATTGCCAGCGCCGCTGGCCTGGAGGATGCCCGTCGCTGCGCTGATACCGCTGACGGCGCATTTTTGCGATGGCGCGACACACCGCCGGCTGAACGTCGCCGCCTTCTGCTGGAGGCCGCAGAGCAAATCCTGTTACGCGAGGCGCGTTTTATTGCCGCCATGGCGGCGGAAACCGGGGCAACGGCACACTGGGCCGCCTTTAATGTTCATCTGTCGGCTGATATTCTGCGCGAAGCCGCCGCGCTGACGACCCAGATTGAGGGCCAGGTCATCCCTTCAAATGTGCCGGGCAACCTGGCGATGGGCATCCGTCAGGGGGCGGGTGTAGTGCTCAGCATCGCGCCCTGGAATGCCCCGTTGATCCTCGCGACGCGTGCCATTGCCACACCGCTGGCCTGCGGCAATGCGGTTATTCTTAAAGGCGCAGAGTTGTCTCCTGCGACCCAGGGGCTGATTATTGATGCCCTTGCGGCCGCGGGTTTTCCCGGCGGCGTGGTCAACTATCTGACCTGCACCCCCGACGACGCGCCAGACCTGGTGGCATCATTGATCGCCCATCCTGCCGTGCGCCGTGTCACTTTTACCGGTTCCACTGCGGTGGGCAGGATAATCGCCCGCACCTGTGGCGAACACCTGAAGCCCGCAGTGCTCGAACTGGGTGGCAAAGCGCCGCTGCTGGTACTGGATGACGCCGACCTCGAACAGGCTGCGGCAGGCGCAATTTTTGGTGCATTCGCCAATGCCGGGCAAATTTGTATGTCGACAGAACGGATCATCGTTGATGAGGCCGTCGCAGAAGAGTTTGTAGCCCTGCTTGCCCACCGGGCTGCCGCCCTGCCCGCCAGCCTTCTCGGTCCGGTCGTTGATATGAAAACCGTGGCTCACTGCAACGCATTGATCGAAGATGCGCTGGCGAAAGGGGCACGCCTGTTAGCCGGGGGCACGGCCAGTTCGACGCAGATGCCCGCCACGTTGCTGGATGGCGTAACCCGGGAAATGCGCATCTGGCGTGAAGAGTCGTTTGGCCCCGTGAAATCCATTATTCGCGTACAAAATGAATCGGAAGCACTGGCCGTCGCCAACGACAGTGAATATGGCCTCTCGTCAGCGATCTACAGCGCAGACAGCGCCCGGGCCTGGAATCTGGCGCAAAATCTGCAAACCGGCATTTGTCATATTAATGGCCCCACCGTGCATGATGAGGCACAAATGCCGTTCGGCGGCTGTAAAGCCTCGGGCTATGGCCGCTTTGGCGGACGCGCAGGAATTGCGGAATTTACTGAGTTACGTTGGATCACGCTGCAAACTCGCCCGCGTGAACTGCCGTTTTAGGTTTCCTGGCCGCCAGCGGTAATTAAATTCTTACAGGAGATTAAAAACGCTATCGGTAAGTTGACGTTCTGCAGAAGGCGCGTCGGGGGAACGGATGCACGGTGGCCCGTGACCGTTCCCCTGGATAAAGAAAGCGAAAAGAAAGCCTTCGTCGAATAACTGCCGTTAAACATGACTCTTTTTTACCCGACTATCCTGAGATTAACTGCCGGTCTCCATCAGAACAATGAGATCAGCAGCGCCATCGGAAAGCTAAACGGCCAGGTCGCGCCGATCAGCAACGCCGCCAGCAGGCGAACCCAGAGTTTATCCTTAGTTAAAAACCAGCTGATTATGGCGCAAATACACCCCATAACAGCATAAAAAATTAGCATTTTCTGGTATAAAGTCATTTTTTCTTCCTTCCCTGACAAGTCATAGCGTGCTGCGCAATACCCTTTCACATCCCGGAATAGGTCAGAGCCTGCCACGTGATAAAGCGGGTGGCAGGTTTCACGCTAAAAGCGGTTTTATCCGCCAGTGTAATCTGTGAGCGGGTATTATACCTGTCGAGGAATATTTATATGGATGATGTTGCGAACGTCTTTAGCAAAAAATCATTCTGAGTATGCTGGCGCAACGCATGTGCTTATCAGCCGGATATTGTTAGTTTTAATTTCGTATATGCGCTCTCAAAAAATAGCCATCAAAAGCTGCATGTTATGATTTGAAAGGACCGGCAGCGGACTCGTTCTTTTGTATGGCCAGCATCTTCAGGTTTTCAGGATCCCAGGCCGGTAACAGATCGACCTTCTCACTATCCCACTCCGCTGCAACACAGATAGATTCCGTAACACCCTGCTTTTCACATCCAATGATTCGCCTGGCTGGAAAATTTCCGTAGACAATCGCGGTGGCACAAGCGACAAAAAGAATACACGCTATTTTATTCAAAATAATATCAACGACCAAGTCACATATTGCGCCGAATGTTCGCATGAGCCGCGACAGGAAGTCAAACGCCCCGCCCCGTTAAATTATCATCTGGCTGATTCAGCGCACGGTAGGCCCAGCGTAGCTGCACCAATACCTCTGTTAGGCCATGCACTGAATAGGGCTGGCGCCGACGGATAATAACAGCATTATCATTATGGTTTATTTCCACTATCGATAGCTGCCGCTGAATAAAGAAGGTTACTTTTATTGCGAATGATAAGTTGAAAATAAGCGAACCATCCGCAATATTCATTAAATTTTATACATTTGCGTTCCCATGGCGATATCACGATCACCATTTTTGGCAGGGACCGGGCGATAGCCGTATGCGGAAAAACGCACAACCACCATAAAAAAACGATAAATATCAATTAATTATAATTAAATTACTCTGTCTGCGTATAACGGATACAGGTTTAAATGACAAAAAATATCATTTGCAATGTTTTGCACAAAATTATAAATTCATAAGCGAAAATTATATAAAGATCATTTTTTGCTCATTTGATTTTGAGGTGGTACATGACCGAAATCGCCGTGCTTATTGTGGCGTTAATTTTACTGGTGACTGCGATTTATAATCTTATTTCTTATCTTCGCGATCGCCGACAAACAAGTTTGCCGAGGAAAAAAACAAAACATTAGCCTGCTAATCATTTTAATCAATAATAAATCCGTTGCTGCATAACGATTAATTGCAGGTATTCCGCCATCTTTTTTTGTCTCAACCTCCTGTACCCTGACTTCGCCATCCTGTGAACGACATCGCTGTTGAGGACCAGACTCACTGTTTCACTGAAGAATACCTGAAAGGCAGTCAGACTTTCACCTGAACACAGCCTTTGACTTTCGCATTATACCGCGTCATGTAATGACGCGGCCTGGCGTCCTCATGAAACAGGCGATACCCCTGATTATCCTACCCGTGCTTGATCATCACATGCCTGATGGTGGTGTAGTCTTCCAGACCGTACATCGACATATCCTTGCCGTAGCCGGAGCTTTTTTGTCCGCCATGCGGCATTTCACTGACCAGCATAAAATGCGTATTCACCCAGGTGCAGCCATACTGTAAACGCGCGCTCAGGCGATGCGCCCGGCCAACATCCCTGGTCCATACCGACGATGCCAGGCCATACTGTGAATCATTAGCCCAGTCGAGCACCTGCTCTTCATCGGCAAATGAAGTAACGCTGACTACCGGGCCAAATACCTCACGCTGTACGATGGCGTCCTCCTGTCTTGCCCCCGCCAGCAGCGTGGGCTGATAGTAGTAACCTTCTCCTGGCGTTTTGCTTCCCCCAGTAACGACCTGTATATGCGGCAACGCGCGAGCGGCATCCACAGCGGCACTGACTCTCTCCAGATGCGCAAGGGAACTGAGCGGCCCCAGTTCCGTCGTTTCATCGTCCGGTGACCCCATTTTCAGACTGGCGACCGCTGCGCCGAGTTTCTCCACCAGCTGTTGATAAATACCGGCCTGGGCATAAATACGGCACGCGGCGGTACAATCCTGACCGGCGTTATAAAAACCGAAGGTTCTTACGCCCTCAACCACTGCGTCAATATCCGCATCGTCAAAGACAATCACCGGCGCTTTGCCACCCAGTTCCATATGGGTACGTTTAATCGACGACGCCGTATGGCTGATAATATGCGCCCCGGTGGCAATCGAACCGGTCAATGACACCATTCTGACTTTTGCGTGTGCGGTCAGGGGATCACCCACGCTGGCCCCTCGACCAGACAGCACGTTCAGCACCCCAGCGGGAAAAATATCTTTTGCCAGTTCAGCCAGTTTCAGCGCGGTTAATGGCGTAATTTCTGAAGGTTTGATCACCACACAGTTACCCGCCGCCAGTGCGGGGGCCAGCTTCCAGGCCGCCATCATCAGCGGATAGTTCCACGGCGCAATAGAGGCAACAACGCCAACCGGGTCACGGCGGATCATGGATGTATGTCCTTCGAGATACTCGCCTGCGGCCATACCGGGCAGACAGCGTGCTGCCCCGGCAAAAAAACGGAACACATCGGCTATCGCCGGTAGTTCATCATTGACCACACAGTGCAGCGGTTTACCGCAGTTGAGGGACTCCAGCTCGGCCAACGCCTGCGCATTTTCGGTAATCGCCTCCGCCAGCTTAAGCAGGCACTCCGCGCGGGTTTTCGGCGTAGTCTGGCTCCAGCTGGCAAACGCCCGATCGGCGGCCTCAACCGCCGCATCGACCTGTGCCGCACTGGCTTCCGCGATCGACAAAATCTCCTCACCGGTGGCAGGATTAAATACCGGCACCTTCTCGCCTTCTCCAGCCACTAACTTACCGTTAATCAAAAGGTTATTTTGCATAGCATGCATCCTGTATCGGTATATTATTTTCCGTTTTCAGCGCTGGTGTCGCCGTCACGGGTGAGCCACCAGGCCCCCAAAATTGGTATCATCGTCACCACCATCACCAGCAACGCGACCACGTTGGTGACTGGCACATCCCGCGGACGCCCCAGTTGGTTAAGCAGCCAGAGCGGCAGCGTACGTTCATGGCCAGCGGTAAATGTGGTCACGATAATTTCATCGAACGACAAGGCAAACGCCAGCATTCCCCCCGCCAGCAACGCCGACCCTAAATTGGGGAGCACCACGTAACGGAAGGTTTGCCAGGCCGTTGCACCTAAATCCATTGATGCTTCCACCAGGCTCCACGACGTCCGGCGAAAACGGGCAATAACATTGTTAAACACCACCACCACGCAAAACGTCGCATGACCCACAACGATGGTCAGCAGCCCAGGCTCCAGATTCACTGCCTTAAAAGCCGTCAGCAGCGCGAGGCCGGTAATAATGCCCGGCAACGCAATCGGCAACAGCAGCAGCAGCGACACGGTGTTTTTGCCAAAAAAACGGCTGCGCCACAGAGCACCTGCAGCCAGCGTGCCAAGTATCAGCGCAATGGCTGTCGACAGCGCGGCCACTTTTAGTGACAACGTCACAGATTCAATGATATCGCTGCGCCCCGCCGCTTCATGAAACCAACGCAAAGTCAGGCCCTGGGGTGGGAAGCTGAAAGCGGCATCTTCGGTATTAAACGCATAGAGCGCGATAATCAGCAGCGGGAAATGCAGAAACAGTACGCCCCCCCAGGTTGCGGCTTTGAGTAACAGCGGTGCGCGTTCAGAGTGCATCGAATGCCCCCAGACGTTTCACCAACGCCAGATAGAGAGCAATCAGGACAATGGGCACCAGGGTAAACGCTGCCGCCATCGGCATATTGCCGATCGCCCCCTGCTGGGAATAAACCATATTGCCAATGAAAAAACCCGGCGGCCCCACCAGTTGCGGGACGATAAAGTCGCCCAGCGTCAGGGAGAAGGTAAAAATCGACCCGGCGGCAATGCCGGGAATCGCCAGCGGCAGCACCACGTAGCGGAAGGTCTGGCGAGGATATGCGCCAAGATCGGCGGAGGCCTGGAGCAACGATGGCGGCAATCGTTCCAGCGCCGCCTGAACCGGCAGGATCATAAACGGCAGCCAGATATAGACAAACACCAGAAAACGTCCCAACCCGGAAGTCGACAGCGTACTGCCCCCCACCGCCGGAATAGTCAGCACCATGCTCAGCACGCTTTCCAGCCCGAGATGCCGCAAAAACCACTGCGTCACGCCATCTTTCGCCAGCAACAATGTCCAGGCATAGGCTTTAACGATATAGCTCGCCCACATCGGCAGCATCACCGCGATATAAAAAAACGCCTTCATTTTGCCGCGGGTGTAACGCGCCATATACCAGGCCATCGGCAACGCCAGAATGGCGCTGGCGAGAGTGACGGCAAGCGCCATCACCAGCGTGCGCACAATAATATCGTAATTTGCCGGGCTAAATAACGCCCACAGATTGGCCAGCGTCAGTTCGCTGGTGACCGACATGGTAAAATCATCGAAGGTGTAAAAGCTTTGCCATAAAAGGGTCAGGAGCGAGCCCAGATAGACAATGCCAAACCACATTAGCGGCCCCAACAGCAGTAAAAACAATGCCAGCGAAGGCCTGCGCCAGAAGAATCCGGACAGACGTCCACCGGAAGTCGACGGAATAGCCAGGGTCATCTCAGTCTCCACTCTCTAACGGCACCATTGATTCCCGCGACCATGAGGCCAGCACCGTTTGCCCTACCGGCGGCGCGTTCAACGCCGAGCCGCCATCACTATTCGCCTGACTCACCAGCAGCTTTTCGCCTCCCGCCAGTTTCAGTTCGACGCGTGTCGCAGCGCCCTGATATTGTACCGCCTGCACCACCCCCTCAATCTGAACCTCTCCGGCAACATTCAAACGAATGTGTTCCGGGCGCAGCGACCACATCCCCGGCATCGCGCACAATTTTTGTGAAAACGCAGGGTTAAAGACATTGGCGGTGCCGACAAATCCGGCAACGAACGCCGTTTTAGGCCGCAGGTAGAGTGTCTGAGGCGCATCAACCTGTTCAATGCGTCCATGATTAAACACCGCGACGCGATCGGACATCGAGAGCGCCTCGCCCTGATCGTGGGTAACAAAAATAAAGGTGATCCCCAGATCCTGTTGCAGTTTTTTCAGTTCAACCTGCATCTGCTCGCGCAGTTTTAAATCCAGCGCACCCAGCGGTTCATCCAGCAGCAAAACGCGCGGCTGATTGACCAGTGCCCTGGCTATCGCGACCCGCTGACGCTGACCGCCGGAAAGGTGCGCGGGTTTGCGCGCGTGGACAAAACCGAGCGCGACCTTCTCCAGCGCTTCATGAGCGCGGGCATGGCGTTCTTTTTTACCGATCCCTTTGACCATCAGCCCATAGGCGACGTTATCAAGCACCGACATATGCGGAAACAGCGCGTAATCCTGAAAAACGGTATTCACATCGCGCTGCCAGGGGGACAGTTCGCTGGCCGATTGACCAAAGATACGTATCGTCCCACCGGAAAGCTGCTCAAACCCGGCAATCAGACGCAGACAGGTCGTTTTGCCGGAGCCTGACGGCCCCAGCATCGAGAAAAATTCACCGTCGCGAATGGCGATACTGACGCCATCCACGGCCCGCACATCGCCGTATTGCCGCGAAACGTTATCAAATTCAACCGCGTGCATTCTCTTCGCCCCTGGCTGCTCAACGACCGCCCATAATCGCGATGTAATCCTGAGTCCAGCGGCTGTAGGGAACAAATTTCCCGCCTTCAGACACCGGCGTTTTCCAGAACGCAATTTTCGAGAACGCATTGTAGCCATTGGTCTCGCAGCCTTTATCGCCCAGCAACGTGCTGGCTTTACAGCCCTGCGGGACCACCGGCAGTGAACCAAACCAGGCGGCGACATCGCCCTGAACTTTCGGCGTCAGCGACCAGTTCATCCATTTATAGGCGCACACCGGATGTTTGGCGTCGCTATGCAGCATGGTGGTGTCCGCCCAGCCGGTTACCCCTTCTTTCGGGAAGACGGTGGCGATCGGTTGACCTTCTGCTTTCAGGGCGTTGGCCTGATACGGCCAGGCGCCGGATGCCACCACGCCTTCGTTTTTAAAATCGCTCATCTGTACGGTGGTATCGTGCCAATAGCGATGAATCAGCGGGTGCTGAGCGCGCAGCACTTTCAGTACCGCCTGGTACTGCGTCTCGGTAAGCTGGTAGGGATCGGTGATGCCCAGTTGCGGCTGCGTGGCTTTGACAAACAGCGCGGCGTCGGCAATATAAATCGGCCCGTCATAGGCCTGCACGCGGCCCTGATTGGTTTTGCCGTCCGGCAGCGTTTGTTTCACAAAGACCACGCTCCAGCTATCGGGCGGGGTCGGGAACGTTTTGCTGTTATACATCAGCAGGTTAGGCCCCCATTGATACGGCGTGCCGTAAACCTTACCGCCGACGTTAAACCATGCGCCTTTTGCGACACGCGGATCGAGGGTCTTCCAGTTGGCGATCAGCGCGGTGTTAATCGGCTGCACGCGCTTACCCATAATCAGGCGCAGAGACGCATCGCCGGATGCGGTCACCAGATCGTAGCCGCCTTTAGCCATCAGGCTGACCATTTCGTCAGACGTTGCGGCGGTTTTAACATTTACCTGGCAGCCGGACTCTTTTTCAAACTGGGTGACCCAGTCGTAGCTTTTATCCGTCTGTCCCCGTTCGATATATCCCGGCCAGGCGATAATATCGAGACGGCCTTCGCCTTTATCGAGAGACACCGGCGGCTCCGCGGCCTGCGCCGTCAGAAAAGCCATACCCAGCACACAAAGGCTACCACGGGCAATTTTTTTGCTCATCGGGTCTTACTCCTGTCACAAGAAAATTAGCGGCAGCCGTGCCGTAAAAATATCTCCCTTAATAACAGTAGACGGCACGTTATGGCCCCAGGAGAAATTTATTCAGGTTGTGACAAGGGGCGCATTACGCAAAAAACGAGATACTCTGGATAACTTTATGGATTATAGACAAGGAGTTAGCCGGAGAAAACGACTATGCATATTTCCTATGACTAATGGCGGAGCAATAATATCAAAAATGATAGCCGATATATTGATATCACTTTGATAGCCCTTTATGTCAATTTAGTAAAAAACACATTCACCATTAATTGCCCAATATGATTAAACATCAGGGAAATTACTATATTGGCGATTATCAATAAGCTTCTATCATAAAATTAAACGGTCATATTTACCCCCAAAATCATTCGAATGAGCAGAAAAAAGATGAACCGTTTTGAATCGTACTGGCCTCGTTGCGAAGCGGCAAAACCGGGGGGGCAGATAACGCAAAAAGTACGCCAGACACGGATTTCCACCCCGCAATACAGCAGCCTGCTGGCGGTTCTTATGGATGAGGCGAGTTATGCCGCAATCCATTCGCCGACAGACTGAAATAGATCGTCGATATAACCCCCATTAGTTTTGGTATGGAAAATGCTTTAAAAGAAAGGTCTGTTAATAAAGACCTGCAAGCCGAGCATAGATGCCTTCAAATAGCAGTTTAAGGCCCAGACAGAATGGAGGATATATGGATAATGACACTCTGGATGTCGCACCACCGACGCCAGCTAATAACGCACCGCCGCCATTTTTTTCAAAAGCACGTATTATCGCCAGGCCGGGATTTAACCGCTGGCTTGTCCCGCCTGCAGCATTAGCAATCCATTTATGTATTGGTATGGCCTATGGCTTCTCTGTTTTCTGGTTACCGCTTTCAAAAGCAATTGGTATTACGGCACCTGTAACCTGTCCAGCAAACATGCGTTTTTTTCAGCAGGTGATTTCAACCACCTGTGACTGGAAAATCTCTATGCTCGGCTGGACATATACGTTGTTTTTTATTTTTCTTGGTTGTTCTGCCGCAATCTGGGGCACCTGGCTGGAGAAGGCCGGGCCACGCAAAGTTGGATTGGTATCCACGCTATGCTGGTGCGGTGGCCTGCTCATCTCAACCGTTGGCGTCTATCTGCATCAGATATGGATGCTATGGCTCGGCTCTGGCGTTATCGGCGGGATAGGTCTGGGACTGGGATATATTTCGCCTGTTTCAACCCTGATTCGCTGGTTCCCCGACAAGCGTGGTATGGCAACAGGCATGGCAATTATGGGGTTTGGCGGGGGGGCGATGGTTGGCGCGCCTCTGGCGAATAAGCTGATGACCTATTTTGCCAGCGCGGATGGTTTAGGGGTGTGGCAGAGCTTCCTGGTCATGTCGGTTATCTACACCCTCTTTATGGTTTCAGGCGCTATTGCTTACCGTATTCCGCCAATTGGCTGGAAACCGGCTGGCTGGACGCCTCCGGAACCTAAGGCTAACAAGATGAAAATAACAGAACGGCATGTGCACGTCAGCGTGGCCTGTAAAACACCGCAGTTCTGGCTGTGCTGGGCCGTACTCTGCCTGAATGTTTCCGCTGGTATCGGTATTATCGGCATGGCTTCGCCGCTGCTGCAGGAAGTCTTTGCCGGCAAACTGCTGGGCAATACGCTCACCTACAATCAACTTAATGCTTCGCAGCTGACCAGTATCGCCGCTATTGCAGCGGGCTTTACCGGTTTGTTGAGCCTGTTCAATATTGGCGGTCGTTTTTTCTGGGCGTCCTGCTCTGACTGGTTTGGGCGCAAAACGACTTTTGCCCTGTTCTTCTCCATCGGTATTGCGCTGTACGCCTCCGTCCCCTGGCTGGGGCAAATGGGTAATGTGGTACTGTTTGTGATTGCATTCTGCATCATCATCTCAATGTACGGCGGCGGTTTCGCCACGATCCCCGCCTATCTGGCCGACCTGTTCGGGACGCAAATGGTGGGCGCAATTCATGGCCGGCTGTTAACCGCCTGGGCCGCAGCGGGTGTACTGGGGCCCGTGCTGGTGAACTACCTGCGCGAATATCAGCTAAACGCCGGTGTACCTCAGGCTGATGTATACAACATAACTCTCTATATTCTGGCCGCGATGCTGGGGCTGGGACTATTGTGTAACCTGATGATTCGCCCGGTCGCAGATAAATACTATATGACAGAGGCAGAGCTGGCGGCTGCTCGCTCAATGTATAACGTGAATCCCAATGCTGTACTCGAATGGAATGCGTCTCCTGGCAGTAAGCCTGTTGTAGCGTTGGCATGGCTGATTGTTGGCGTACCGTTGCTATGGGGGGTATGGGTCACGCTGCAACAGACGGCCGCATTGTTCCATTAGAGGCGTTTTTAACGAAAATGGCGCTGTTGCGGATACAGCGCCATTTTTATGTTTATCGTCAGATAAACGTCCGGGAAAAGACAACGCTACACCAGCATCTCGCGGATCAATTCACCCAATCGTTTCACTCCCTGCTCTTCTCTTTCGCCCCAGCCCCATGCGGTATTAAAGCGGAAAAATGAGGTCCAGCTTGCGGTGGTGGAAAACATTTTACCCGGCGCGATGCTGATGTTATGAGTCAGTGCGCGGGCGCTAAGTTCTCCAGCATCGACGCCAGCCGGGAGCTCAAGCCAGAGGAAATAGCCGCTATCGCTATGATGAATTTTCACCTCCGCAGGGAGATGGCGCAACAATGCCTGCCAGGCCTGCTGTTTGCGTTCGGCGAGCTGACGACGTAAACGCCGCAAATGCGCGTCGTAACGCTTGGTGGCAAGATAGTCCACCAGCGCCAGTTGCATTGGCGAACTGGTGGAAAGCGTGCTCATCAACTGTAGCTGCTGGATTCGCCGGGCGTGCCTGCCCGCCGCCACCCAGCCGATGCGAAACCCTGGCACCAGACACTTGGAGAAAGAGCTACAGTGTAGCGTCATGTCATCGCGATCCCAGAACTTCGCTGGTAACGGTTTTTCGCGGCCAAAATAGAGCTCGCTATAGACATCATCTTCAATCAGCATCACGTTGTAGCGTGCCAGCAGCGCCACCAGCCGGGATTTTTTCTCTGCGCTAAGGGTAAAGCCGAGCGGATTTTGCCCGTTGGTCATCAGCCAGCAGGCTTTGACCGGGTAGTTCTGTAACGCCTGTTCCAGCGCGGCAAGGTCGATCCCCTCTCTGACATCCGTCGCCACCGACAAGGCCTTGAGACGCAGCCTTTCCAGCGCCTGTAGCGCCCCGTAGAAGCAGGGATTTTCCACCACGACCCAGTCGCCGGGTTCAGTGACCGCCTGCAGGCTAAGGTTGAGCGCTTCCAGCGCTCCGGCGGTAATAACGATATCGTCCGGGGAGATATTCATCCCCTGAAGCGCATAGCGTCGGGCAATCGCATGCCGCAATTTATCGCTGCCCGGCGGCAGGTTTTCAATCACGCTCATGGCCGTCGCGGTTTTGCTCACCTGCGCCAGCGAGCGGTTGAGTTGCGGTAAGGGAAACAGACGCGGATCGGGGAAGGCGGAGGCAAACGGCAGCATCGACGCCTGACGACTGGCCTGCAGCACCTCAAAAATGTAGGTATTAATGTCAACCGATTCATCGCGGGTCACCTGCGCGGGCGGCTCAGCCTGGCGCTGTTTGCTCGGTTGCGGCGCGACATAATAGCCCGACTGTGGACGCGCGATAACCCGTCCCTGACTTTCCAGCAGTTGATAGGCGTGGCTGACGGTCATAAAGCTCATCCCGCTGCTTACCACTTGTTCACGCAGTGAGGGTAGCCGATCCCCGGGTAGCCACACCCCAAGCGTAATCTGTTCGCTAATCTGCTGCGCCAACTGCTGATACTTTTTCATTACGCATTCCGCTTCGCCATTCTCAGGAACAATAATATATCAGATGAAAAATAATAGTCGGTTATAAAAACTGTTATAGGAAAAAACACCTTTTCTGTTCCTGCAACGCATTTATAACCCGGCTTAGAATTGCGCTGAATCAATTTTATTGCGGAGTTCTGCATGTTCGATCTCGATGCATTCCACCTGGCGCGGATCCAGTTCGCCTTCACCGTGTCATTTCATATTATCTTCCCCGCCATCACCATCGGGTTAGCCAGCTACCTGGCCGTGCTGGAAGGCTTATGGTTAAAAACCCAAAATCCGACCTGGCGCTCGCTTTACCACTTCTGGTCGAAAATCTTCGCCGTCAACTTTGGTATGGGCGTGGTTTCCGGACTGGTGATGGCCTGGCAGTTCGGAACAAACTGGAGCGGATTCTCCGGGTTCGCCGGGAGCATTACCGGCCCTCTGCTGACCTATGAAGTCCTGAGCGCCTTCTTCCTTGAAGCCGGATTCCTCGGGGTGATGTTGTTTGGCTGGAATCGTGTCGGCCCCGGCCTTCACTTCTTTGCCACCTGTATGGTGGCGCTGGGGACGATTATCTCCACGTTCTGGATCCTCGCCTCCAATAGCTGGATGCAAACGCCGCAGGGGTTTGAGATCGTCAACGGCCAGGTGGTGCCGGTGGACTGGTTCGCGGTTATTTTTAATCCATCGTTCCCTTACCGTCTGCTGCATATGTCGCTGGCGGCCTTTCTCAGCAGCGCGCTATTCGTCGGCGCCTCAGCGGCATGGCACCTGTTGCGCGGCAACAATCCCCCCGCCGTTCGCGCGATGTTCTCCATGGCGCTATGGATGACGCTGATTGTCGCCCCTATTCAGGCAACGATCGGCGATATGCACGGGCTGAATACGCTCAAGTACCAGCCCGCCAAGATCGCCGCCATTGAAGGCCACTGGGAGAATATCCCCGGAGAACCCACCCCGCTGCTGCTATTCGGCTGGCCGGATATGCAACGGGAACGTACTCGCTATGGTCTGGAAATTCCTGCCCTCGGTAGCCTGATTCTCACCCATAGTCTGGATAAACAGGTTCCCGCGCTGAAGGCGTTCGCCCCGCAAGATCGTCCTGATTCCACCATCGTTTTCTGGTCTTTCCGCCTGATGGCCGGGCTCGGCATGCTGATGCTCCTGCTCGGCGCGCTGGGCCTGTGGCTGCGTTATCGCGGTCGACTGTATCATTGCCGCCCCTTTTTACGCTTTGCGCTGTGGATGGGCCCCTCGGGGCTGATTGCCATCCTTGCGGGCTGGGTCACGACAGAAGTGGGTCGTCAGCCCTGGGTCGTTTACGGCGTACTGCGTACCGCTGATGCCGTTTCCGCGCACGGTACCCTGCATATGTCGATCAGTCTGTTGACCTTTATTGTGGTCTATAGCGCGGTATTCGGTATCGGCTATAGCTACATGCTACGTCTGATTCGTAAAGGACCACAGGAAGCGCAGCCAGCGACCTCAGGCACGCCAGCACGCCCACTCTCTGCCGCAATGGACGATTTTAAATCTAAGGAGTCTCGTTAAATGGGTATCGACTTATCCGTCATTTGGTTTGTCATTATCGTTTTCGCCATCCTGATGTATATCGTGATGGATGGCTTCGATCTGGGCATTGGCATGTTATTCAGCGTCACGCGGGATGTCGCCGATCGTGACGTCATGGTGAATAGCGTCGCCCCGGTCTGGGACGGCAACGAAACCTGGCTGGTGCTTGGCGGTGCTGGCCTGTTTGGCGCGTTTCCGTTGGCCTACGCGGTGATTATTGATGCCCTCACGATCCCACTCACTCTGATGCTGATCGGCCTTATTTTTCGCGGCGTCGCTTTTGAATTTCGTTTTAACGCTACCCCATCACACCGCCCGTTTTGGGATATCGCCTTTATGGGGGGCTCGATTCTCGCGACGTTCACCCAGGGAATGGTGGTTGGCGCGGTAATCAACGGCTTCGCGGTAAGCGACCGCCATTTTAGCGGCGAAATGTTTGACTGGCTCACGCCGTTTACTCTGTTCTGCGGTTTGGGGTTGTGTATTGCCTATGCACTGCTAGGTGCCAGTTGGCTGGTGATGAAAAGCGAAAATTCACTGCACAGAAATATGCGAGTCATCGCACGCGGTTTGCTGCTGGCTCTGCTGATCGTTATTGCCGGCATCAGCATCTGGACTCCGTTAACCCAACCGGCCATTGCCGAACGCTGGTTCAGTTTGCCTGACATCTTCTTCCTGCTACCGGTACCGTTGCTGGTCGCGTCCCTAAGCGCCTGGTTATGGCGCACGCTGCATAACAGCACCAGCCACCTGCTGCCTTTTGTCCTCACGCTGGGACTGATCTTTCTCGGTTTTGGCGGTCTGGGCATCAGTATATGGCCGCATATTATTCCACCGGGCATTACTCTCTGGCAGGCTGCCGCGCCCCCGCAAAGTCAGGGTTTTATGCTGGTCGGCGCGTTGCTTATTTTGCCGGTAATCCTCGGCTACACCTTCTGGAGTTACTACGTATTTCGCGGCAAAGTTCAACATGGAGAGGGATACCACTGATGCAACAATTATGGCTCAAGAGAATATTATGGATGCTCGCCCTGTGGGGAGCCAGCGTACTCGCGCTGGCGGCAATAAGTCTGGGATTCAGGCTATTAATGACCGCGGCAGGACTAAAGGCCTAAGACACCCTGCGGCAATGAAACTGATTGCCGTATCTCCATCTTGTCTCCATTTTTATTTGCTGAAATCGCTAAGCACATAAAAATAAAGGATGTCGTGATGAAAAAGATTTTTTTGTTATCCGCAGTGATGACGCTTGGGCTGTCGTCGTTCGTTTTTGCAGCAGATAACCCGCCCCCGCCGCCAGAAAAAACTTCCGCGACGCAGCACAATAACGATCGCCAGCAGAAAGCGCATCAGCACGACGGCAGGCAAGCGGCGAAAGGCAAGAAGCATGACGGTAAACACCAGCCGAAAGGTGTGCGCAAGGATGGCAAACAGCCGCCAAAAGGTGAGCATAAAGACGGTAAGCAGAACAATAAGCCGTTACCGCCGAAAAACTAAATTGCCCCTCCGCCCGATAGCGAACCTGTCGGGCTTTTTTTCGCCCTCTGTCAGGCGACGCTGACAAAGGATTTTCCCTTCTTTGATAACCGCAGAAATAAGCTCAACAAATCCCTGGCATAGTGAGCCACAGTTAGCGACAGAACGGAAAAAAGTATGTTTAAGAGATACATCGCGACGTTACTGCTAATGTGTGCGCTGTTTTCCGGGCACGTGCTGGCCCGCAAACAAGGGCACGATTTCTTCCCGATTCAAAGTCTCGAACAACAATTGCGACATGAAGCAGACAGCGATGAACTGCGCAGTCGGAGCGAGGAAGCCGCATCCGACCTGCGCGAACATCATCACTGGCAGAATGCACGGAAACCCAAAATGCATGACGACCGGTAGCAACTCTCGGCGCTCAGATGCCCTTACGTTTCGGCAGCGTTTTCAACAGATCATCCGGACTGACAGAAGCCACGATACTGCCAGGCAGCGGCATTTTCAGGATATGGTTTTTTATCTTGCCGATCACATGCATTTCGCAAGGACGGCAATCAAATTTCAGCGTGAGCACTTCATCGCCATGAATCAGCTGCATTGGCGTGGCTTTCCAGCTCTTAATAGAGCCTTTCGCCTGTTTTGGACACAGATTAAAGGCAAAGCGCAGGCAGTGCTTAGTGATCATTACCGGCACGTCTCCCTTCTCTTCATGTGCTTCATAGGCGGCATCAATTAACTGCACGCCGTAACGCTGATAAAACTCGCGCGCCTTATGGTTATAAACGTTCGCCAGAAACGACAGATGGGTTTCCGGATAAACAGGCGGCGGTACACAAACCGGTTTACGGCGGCCACGCACTACTGCCCTGAGACGCGCATCATCCAGCATTTCAGCCGTTTCACGGCGCAACTGGTTTAACAGGCTATTGGGTACGAACAGCGCCGGGAGCGTAATCTGTACATCACGCGCGTAGTAAATTGTCTGGCCTAACCTGGCCACGCCGTCACGTAAGCTGGCCCTCGCTTTCTCCGCCTGGGTCGCCTCGACAAACTCACCGTCCAGAGTATGCGTAACGCTCACCCCCTCTTCGCTGGTCATGGTCAGAACCAGTTGTTCCTGCCATCCGCTTAGTTCGATATCTACTGCGATTCGACGCTCGCTGGACGTTTTCAACAGCGCCTGCTGCCAGTTATGATCGAGGTTACGGTTTAACGGCTGATGCGGTCGCGCTTTATATAAATCGGCAGGCATTTCGTTTGGCCAGACGCGATAACGGTTTTCGCCGGTTTTTTCTACCGTGTTGGCGCGAAAGCCGACAATTTCACGTTTAATCATTACGTTAAGCCCGTCACCGTTGGCCAGCGCTTCGCTCACTTCAACATCAAGAAAATCTTTGCCGACTTTCAGAACCTCCCCCACCGGCAGGCCAATAAACTTCGGCGAGTCAAACGCGCCAATGTCGCCCTTGCGCGCATGAACAAAATAGTCGGTGCTGCCGCGATGAAAAGTTTTATCCGTGGATGGGACAAAGAAATGTTCGGTCCGGCCCGCAGAGGAACGGGCAAGGTCGCCGCGATCGTCGATGATCGCGTCGAGCATCTGGCGATAATGCGCGGTGATATTCTTCACGTAGCTCATATCCTTATACCGGCCTTCGATCTTAAACGAGCGTACGCCCGCATCAATCAGCGCGGCCAGGTTGGCGGTCTGATCGTTATCTTTCATCGACAGCAGGTGTTTTTCGTAGGCCACCACGCGCCCCTGATCGTCTTTCAGGGTATAAGGGAGACGACAAGCCTGGGAGCAGTCGCCGCGATTGGCGCTGCGGCCGGTCTGCGCGTGAGAAATATTGCACTGCCCGGAATAGGCCACGCATAAAGCGCCATGAATAAAGAATTCAATGGTCGCATCGGTGTTATCGTAAATCGCTTTGATCTGCTGCAGATTCAGCTCACGCGCCAGAACGATCTGGCTGAAACCGACATCGGAGAGGAATTTTGCTTTCTCAACGCTGCGAATGTCGCACTGGGTGCTGGCATGCAGCTCAATTGGCGGAATGTCCAGCTCCATGACCCCCATATCCTGGACAATCAGCGCATCCACGCCGGTTTCATACAGGTCAGTAATCAGGCGCCGGGCGGGTTCCAGTTCATCATCATGCAGAATGGTATTCAGGGTCACAAACACTTTGGCGCCGTAGCGATGGGCAAACGGTACCAGATTTGCGATATCGCTCAGGCTGTTGCTGGCATTGTGGCGCGCGCCAAATCCCGGTCCGCCGATATAGACCGCGTCCGCGCCGTGCAAAATCGCTTCACGGGCAATCCCGGCATCGCGGGCAGGACTCAGTAGTTCAAGATGATGGTTTTGCAGGCGCATACGTTCGTCGTTATCCATTATAGGGGGCGAAATGGCGGCTATTGTAGTCAGAACGCCACGCAGACCAAAATGTTTTCCGCTACCGCCGCAGCGGGAATTTTTACTTTTCAGCAACGCATTGAAGAAAAATGTGTTTCTCTGGAAAAATGTCCGCGGATACCGTTATCACGTATTGCGGATTTTCCACGTCATGGTGTGATTATTATCTTAGTCATTTGCCAGGCCGCGGCTTTTGTTTTCTTTCGGATAATGAATCAGCGAATGGAAATGGGCTGTCTGCACGCCGTTATTGCGATAGGCATGGGCGACATCACCGGCGAAACGTCGCCCTTCGCCGGGCCGTAGTGACTGCCATTCCCCCTGCAAACAGAGTTCCAGTTCACCGCTAATCACCACCACATGCTCGATAACGCCTTTCTCATGGGGTGCGGATTCGCTCAGCGCGCCGGGAGCCAGCGTAACGGATAAATGATCGAATCGCAGCACCGGATCCCAGGGAAAAATGGGCGTCACCACCATGGCCTGCTGCTGGGGATCAAACACCGTCGGCCCGGCGGCGTTATCGGCAACGATAAAGGCAGAAAACGGCACGTTGAGGCCGGTGGCGATTTTCCACAGCGTGGCAACCGTCGGGCTGGATTCGTTACGTTCAATCTGGCCAAGCATCGCTTTCGATACGCTGGTTTCTTCCGCCAGTCGCGACAGGCTCCAGCCACGCTGTTGACGTAGTGTTTTTAACGTTGTCGACAGATGTTGCGCAATATTCATTCCACCTCCCGTTATATCTGAAGGAATTATACGCATATTCAATGAATTCCACAGAACGTTTAGCGGTAAACGCGATTGCGCACCGTGCTTCGCTATATCCCTTCTCTTTTGCAGATGTTTCCAGAAAAATGAGTAAAGCGCTACCAATGCCTGGCACACTTCGGTCTGAAAATGGCTTTTGCCGTTATCAGCGGTAATTGTGGTAAGTTCAGATGACAGCATTTCGATTAATTGATGGGATATAGGTCTGACTTCTCAACAGTTATCATGGTCATATTCTACAAAGAGAGTATGTAGATAATTGGTGGTTGAAATGGACTGCCGGAAGAATATGCCAATATTGCTGAGGTTTAAATGGATTGAGGGGCAAGAAGTGGGATCGTCTGAAACAGTAAAGAAAATCGTTATGCTGACCATTGCGGTCAGCCTGGCCACGGGATGCGCGCCGTTACATCCTTCCGGCTGCCATAAGACCACTGCAACGGGGAATTGCAGTTCAGGACGTTGGGATGATCAGGATGAATGGGGTGCGCAAGCGCGGGCAATCAGGGCGGCAATAAATGCCAAACTTGATGAACCGCAAAACTGGAAAGGGAAAAAATGCAGGTTGCATATGGAATTTTCTCAGGATGGTACGGCTTTAAAAATATCAACCAGCAACGGCAACAAAGCCTATTGCGAAGCGATTAAATCAGCAGCCCAGAAAGCTAAATTCCCGGCCTTCAACAATCCGGAAGTCTATCGAGATTTTCAAAAATCCGGCTTCGACATGCGCGGTTAACCACACCATGGCTATCTAAATGTCGGTTCCTGGCACACAGCGGACAGCCAACTGTACTGTCCGCTGTGTGCCAAAAGCAGAAGTATCAAAGGGTCAGTGCGAGTGAATTAACGACGGGTTGGTCATAGCTGTTGAGTAATTAATCTAAATAATGGACCATCATGCCGGATGGTTTGAAAATCGTAATTCTATGATTTACATATTCGGGCATAAATGCGGATGAGCGAAAATTTAGAATTCATGTTGTTAGCGCTTGAAAAATCACGTCAAGCCTTACCTGGCTGCAGACCAAATCCACCTGTAGGGTGCGTGATTGTCCATAAACGGGCGGTAGTTTCCGAAGGCTTCACTCAACATCCTGGCCATCATCACGCAGAGATAGACGCCATCTCAAAACTAACGGTTCCAATTAGTGAATGTGAAATCTTTGTCACACTTGAACCCTGCTCATATCAAGGAAGAACTCCCTCCTGTGCCTTGACACTTGCTGAATTGAAACCACGCCATGTCTATGTTGCCATGGAAGACCCGCATCCTAGAAACAGAGGTGAAGGCCTCAGAATTTTAAAAAATGCAGGAGTCAGCTTTACGCTAGGAGTTGGAAGACGAGAAGTGGAGAATTTTCTAAAACCTTATCTGATAAAGTCTTAAGCAGTGTGGACACATCAAAACTATGTTGGCTATAAAATTTCGGTCAGTTTCTCGCTTGTAGCCACCCCAGGGGCAGCTCCGTGCCAGGAGCGGACACTTTGCGTAATTTGCTATCACTATTGGATCTGATTATCATGAAATTATTTTATATTAGTATATTGCTAAAAATGCAAACAAAAGTTATCTTCAATTAATTGTGGCCTGATAAGAAAAATAGTGGTATCTAATAGGATGTTAAGTTTTTATCAAACTCTATACAAATAAGGCAAGCAAAAAAAATGAGTAATTCCTTTTCAATTATACTACCTAAAAAAGAAAATAGCCTAGAGGAAATAGAGACTAATCAGAGTGTGCTTATTATCGGTGCGAATGGTTCTGGAAAGTCTCGCCTTGGGACATGGATGGATCTTAAATCTCCTCAAAAAAATATGGTTCATCGTATTTCCGCTCAACGGGCTTTAGCGATGCCTGACCATACAACACCAACTTCGCTTAAACAAGCACAGAACAATTTACTCTATGGAAATGCGGATTTGGGAAATTCGGAACCATTTTGGTATAAAGAGCATAGGCGCTGGGTAAATAAACCTGCCATATCATCATTAAATGATTATGATAAATTAATGGTGTATCTCTTTTCAGACAAAGTTGAAGTGAATTCGGAATATATTGAATTAGTAAAACTTTCAGACGAAAGAATTGAACCACTGACAACTAAATTAGATAAGGTTAAATACGTTTGGGAAAAAACTTTACCTCACCGAGAGCTTGTTTTAGGTGGTTTGACAATTCAAACACGAGTAAGAGGAAATAACGATTTTGTCTATAACCCCTCAGAAATGAGCGACGGCGAGCGAGTTATTTTCTATCTAATTGGGCAATGTCTTGCAGCACCTGAAAATGGAATTATTATCATAGACGAGCCAGAAATTCATCTTCACAAATCTGTGCAAGTTCCATTATGGAAGGATATAGAAAAACTCCGACCTGATTGCCTGTTTGTATATATGACTCATGATACTGATTTTGCTGCAGCACTGCATGAAGCAAAGAAAATCTGGTTAAAAGGTTATGATGGTTCCTGTTGGGATTGGGAAGACGTTCCCGATGTAGAAGGCCTACCAGAAAGTTTACTAATTGAAATATTGGGCAGTAGAAAACCAATTGTTTTTGTAGAGGGGGAAAATGGAAGCTATGATGTATCCCTTTACCGTGCTGTGTTAAATAATTATCTAGTGATACCATCTGGTTCTTGTAGCCAAGTAATACAAAATGTTAAAGCTCTAAGAACCAGTGAAGAACTCCATTATATGGAAGTTTTTGGTATTATTGATAGGGATAGGCGTGTTGAAGGGGAAATTCAATCGCTTCTAGAATATGGTATTTATACTCTAAGCGTAGCAGAAGTCGAAAATCTCTTTTGCGTTCCGGAAGTTATAACTTTAGTTAGCGAACGATTAGTCAGAAATCCAGATGAAGATCTACAATCAGTTAAAGATTTTGTGTTCCGTGCAATATCCTCAGAGCTAGATACTCAGATTTCACTGCGTGTGGCTGGCGAAATTAAATTCATGCTTAATTGTTTCGATGAAAAAGCAAAAGGGATCGATGGTCTTAGTAACGCTCTTAACTTGTTGACGTCAAAAATTAATGTTAAAGAACTTTATAATGAAAGTTTATCTTTGTTTAAAAATGCAGTTGAGAAACGTGATTATCTTCTTGCATTAAAACTTTATAACAGGAAGAGCCTTTCATCCCAAGTGAGTAAGCATCTGGGGCTAGCTAACGGCCAACTTGCTGAATTAGTAGTTAGGATGGTTCACAATGAAAGTGGAGAGTCAATGAGAAAGGCTCTCAGACCATATTTTGGTGAGTTTTCGAGTAAAATAGTCATACAGAATGCATAATATTTATCATGACTGTGGTTGAATGATGTGTGCGGTTCATGTGTCCGCTTTTCGCTCAGAGCGCCCCCTTACACCTACTCTTCGGTCCGCCTCGTTTCATCAGGCGGCGTTAATAAGTTTATTGTGCGCTATAACGCACAATGTTAAAGTGCAACGACCGTTATAACGCACAAGGTGTTATCATGCGCGCTTTCTCTCTTCCTTTCCCGACGCTACTCGCCGGCTTTGTCGCCGTACTGGTAGGCTACGCCAGTTCCGCCGCCATTATCTGGCAGGCCGCCGCCGCTGCGGGCGCGGATGCTACGCAAATCGCCGGCTGGATGACGGCGTTAGGTCTCGGGATGGGCGTCAGCACGCTGGCGTTAACGTTATGGCGCAAGGCGCCTGTTCTCACCGCCTGGTCAACGCCAGGCGCTGCGCTACTGGTCAGCGGCCTGCAAGGTGTCACCCTGGCACAGGCGGTAGGTGTCTTTATTTTTGCCAACGTCTTAATCGTGCTTTGCGGTCTCACCGGTATATTCGCGCGGTTGATGAAAATCATTCCCCATTCGCTGGCGGCGGCTATGCTGGCAGGCATTCTGCTGCGTTTCGGTATGCAGGCTTTCGCCGCTCTGCAGAGCAATCTGCTGCTGTGCGGCAGTATGTTAGCCGCATGGCTGCTGTGTAAAGCCTGGTTTCCCCGCTTTGCCGTAGTGGCCGCCCTGCTGGTCGGCGGCATGGTTGCCGGATTAAACGGAGAGGTGACGGCGTCACAAATAGACTTTGATTTTGTCGCGCCTGCGTATATTGCCCCTGTTTTTTCCCCGACGCTGCTGCTCAGCGTCGGTTTGCCCTTTTTCCTTGTCACGATGGCTTCGCAAAACGCTCCCGGCTTCGCCACCCTTCAGGCCTCCGGCTACCGCGTTCCCGCCTCACCGTTAATCGTTGCGACCGGGGGGCTGGCGCTGCTGCTGTCGCCGTTTGGCGTCTACTCCATCTGTATCGCGGCAATTACCGCCGCCATTTGCCAAAGCCCGGAAGCCCACCCGGAACCACAAAAGCGCTGGCTTGCGGCTGCGGCGGCTGGCGTTTTTTATCTTCTGGCGGGAATTTTCGGCGGTTCGATCACCGCTCTGATGTCGGCGTTACCCATCGACTGGATACAGATGCTTGCCGGGCTGGCGCTCCTCAGTACCATTGGCGGCAGTCTGTTTCAGGCGCTGAATCATGAGAATGAGCGTGATGCGGCAGTAATCACGTTTCTGATCACCGCCAGCGGCGTCACGCTGGCAGGTATTGGTTCCGCATTCTGGGGGCTGGTGCTGGGCGGCGTCAGCTATACTCTGCTGTCAACGCTGCGCCGCGCGTAGCTGTGATGGCGTCAGACCCATGGCGCTCTTGACCCGGTTGCTAAAGTGGCTGGCGGAACTAAAACCACAGGCGATGGCGATATCGGTTAACGGCAACGAGCTATGACAAATCAGCGCCTGCGCTTTAACCATCCGGCGCTGCATCACGTACTGATGTGGGGCCATTTTCATCGATTGACGAAACATGCGCGCGAAATGGTACTCGCTCAGCGCCGCTTCCTGGGCGAGGGAGGCCAGCGTTAGCGGCTGGTCCAGATTCTCTTCAATCAACGCCACAATATTACGCAATACGTGGGGCGCCAGCCCGCCGGTGACCGTCGGTAAACGCCACTGGACGTTCGCGTAATGCTGGATCAGGTGCGTCAGCAACAACGTGCTGGCAGAACTGAGCGTGAGCTGGTTCGCTTTCTGTTGCCAGTCGTTACTCAGGAGAAACTGGCGATAAACAGCAGTGATCCTGTCATCGCTGGCAAAGGTTTTCACCTGCAATGTCAACGATGCCGGGCTACGGTCCCAGATCTGTTCACCAATTCGACGCAAATGTTCATCGGTACAGTACAAATGCACAAACGACAGATCGCCGCGAATATCCCAGGTGCTCTCATCGCCTTTCGGCATCAGACAGAAACGATCCGGCCCGCCGCCGTTTTTCCAGCCGTGAGGTGTTTTTTGATAGCTTTCATAGCCATCGGCAATATACAAACTCAGCGTGTGATGACCGCTTTGTACCGTTATGGTATCGAGATTGTTATACCAGGCTGCCAGCTGAATACCTGAGTTAAGCTTCACCGTCTCCCGCAGTACGGCATTCTTTCGCCGCAATGTTTCGAAAGTCTCGTAAACCATAGCCTTCACATTGTCGATTTCGCAGATATCCAGTCTATGAAGAGCCGCCGACAGATACCAGTATTCACTGCCGGTAAAGCAAAATATGCGCAAGATTTTGCAAGTCGGCAACAAGCCGATGACAGCGCCCCTCTCTCCGCCAGCGCAAAATAGTCGCGACCACACTCACAGGAGAGACATTGTGAACGCTTTACTCTATGGCTTAGTTGTCGTCATCTGGGGGACGACCTGGATCGCGATTTTTTTACAGCAGGGCCCGGTTGCCGCGCCGGTGTCCATTTTCTGGCGTTTTGCCGTCGCCAGCGCCGCAATGTTGACCATTCTGCGGGTCACCCGTCGTCTGGGATCGTTGAGCAGACGCGACCATTTTTTCTGCCTGCTGCAGGGTTGTTGCGTGTTTTGCTTCAATTTCTGGTGCTTCTATACCGCGGCCGCGTATATCAATACCGGTCTGGAATCGGTGATCTTTTCCATGGCGGTGCTGTTTAACGCGATTAACAGCTTTCTTTTTTTCCGCCAGCCGCCTCCGGGTCGCTTCTGGCTGGCGGCCGCACTGGGCCTCGCGGGGATCGTCACGCTATTCTGGGATGATTTATGGGCCAGCGGCCTCAATGCATCGATCCTGTTGGGTATCGCCCTGAGCGCGGCAGGAACCTACGGGTTTTCTTTGGGAAATATGCTCAGTATTCGCCACCAGCGCCGTGGCCTGGACACATTAAGTACCAATAGCTGGGCGATGCTCTATGGCACGCTGGTGATGGGGGCGATTGCCCTGGTGCGCGGCGATGATTTTTCGCCTCAGTGGACGCTGAGCTATATGGGCGCGCTGCTGTATCTGGCGTTGTTCGGTTCGGTTATCGCTTTCGCCGCCTACTTCACCTTGCTGGGGAGAATCGGTGCGAGCAAAGCCGCTTACAGTACCCTGCTGTTCCCGCTGGTAGCGCTGTCGATTTCCACGATTTATGAAGGATATGTCTGGCATCACAATGCCGTGATTGGGCTGGTGCTGATACTGGTCGGAAATCTGGTGATGTTCGCCCGTCCTGAACAGTGGCATTTGCGGCGTAAACCCGCCTGATTCACTTTCGCTGGATAACATACCAGAGAGAGTGTTCGGCATTGCTGCCGGGTGGCGGCTAACGCCTGACCCGGCCTGCAAATCCTGTGATATCAATATATTATTTGATATCCACCTGGTAAAAAATATGTTTGCCAAAAGGATCGATTTCGTAGCCGGAAACGTTTTTACGTACCGGTTCAAAAATCGTCGAATGGGCAATCATCACCGCCGGCATCTGGTCGTGCATCATCTGCTGGGCCTGAATATATAGCGCTTCACGTTTTTGGCGATCGGTTATCGATTTTGCCTCAGCGATGATCTTATCAAATGGCTGATAGCACCATTTTGCCGAGTTAGATCCCCCGTTTGCCGACTGACAGGTAAATAACGGACCGAAGAAGTTATCCGGATCGCCGGTGGCGGTGGTCCAGCCCATCAGCGCCGCCTGATGCTCGCCATCTTTTACCCGCTTCAGGTATTCCCCCCACTCATAAGTGGTGATTTTGGTCTGCACGCCAATTTTCGCCCAGTCGGCCTGTATCATCTCAGCCATACGTTTGGCATTTGGGTTATAGGGTCGCTGCACCGGCATCGCCCACAGGTCGATGGTAATCGGGCCGGTCACGCCTGATTCCTGCAGCAAAGCTTTGGCCTTCTGCGGATCGTAATCATAATCCTTCAGGGTACTGTCCGCGCTCCACACTCCCGGGGGCAGTAAATTTTTTGCCACCGTGCCCGTACCGTGGAATATGGCGTCGATAATGGCCGGTTTATTAATGGCCATCGCTAAGGCCTGGCGGACCTTAACGTTATCGAGCGGCGCTTTTTGGGTATTGAAGGCCAGGAAACCGGTATTGAGGCCCGCTTTGCTCATCAGATTAATGTCTTTATTCGCCTTCATTCGCGGCAAATCCGCCGGGTTCGGGAACGGCATCACCTGACACTCATTTTTTTCCAGTTTGGCATAGCGCACTGAAGCATCCGGGGTGATGCTGAAAATCAGACGGTCAATATGCGCTTTCCCCTGCCAGTATTCCGGGAACGCGGTGAAAAGAATGCGGGAGTCCTTTTGATATTGCGCGAGTTTAAAAGGTCCGGTACCAATCGGATCCATATCCACGCGTTCCGGCGTCCCGGCTTTGAGCATCGCATCCGCATATTCCGCCGATAAAATAGAGGCGAAATACCAGGCCAGGTCCGCCACAAACGGCGCTTCCGGATGCGCTAAAGTAAACCGCACCGTATATTCATCCGGTTTATCAATATGGGTAATAAGCTGCCCAAATTCGAGACTTTCGAAATTAGAATAGTTCCCATTGGAAACATTATGATAGGGATTTTGCGGATCTTTTTGCCGCATAAATGAGAAGATAACATCATCAGCATTAAAATCACGGGTCGGTTTAAAATATTTATTACTCTGGAATTTCACCCCTTTGCGCAAATGGAAAGTATAGACTTTGCCATCGTCGCTGACCTCCCAGCTTTCCGCCAGGCTTGGCTGCAATTCAGTGGTCCCGGCTTTAAAATCGACCAGCCGGTTATAAACCGGCACCGCGCTGGCGTCTACGCTGGTCCCGGAGGTGTAGAGCTGTGGGTTAAAGTTTTCCGGCGATCCTTCGGAACAGTAGACCAGCGTTTTTGCGCTAACCGCAGAACTGGCAGTCAGAACCGCGAATGCCAGAGCAAGCCTGATAAATTTGCGTTGCATATGCTTTCCTTTTTAATTTGTCAGCGAATGAATCGCTTGTTGTTTTCCCTTCCATACATAACACTAAAGCATGATTGCAAACACCTAATAACACGAATAAAGAAGGAATCACTATGTCATCAGCGTTAGCCAGTCAATTAACCCGACGCTTCTTTCGCTACCTGGCGATCAGCAGTCAGAGCGATCCGCGCGCCACCACACTCCCGACCACGGACGGGCAGCACGCAATGGCGCAGGCCCTTGCCGATGAGTTGCGGCAACTGGGGCTGGATGAGATCGTAATTGACGAACACGCGACCGTTACAGCGGTAAAAAGAGGTAACGTTCCAGGCGCGCCGCGGATTGGCTTTATTACCCATATCGATACCGTGGACGTCGGCCTGTCAGCGGATATTCATCCACAAATTCTGCGTTTTACAGGAGACGATCTCTGTCTGAACGCTGACAAAGACATCTGGCTGCGGGTGGCTGAACACCCGGAAATCCTCGCGTATCGCGATGAAGAGATTATTTTTAGCGATGGCACCAGCGTGCTCGGCGCCGATAACAAATCTGCGGTGACGGTAGTGATGACGGTACTGGAAAACCTGACGGCGGAACATCGTCATGGCGATATCGTCGTCGCGTTTGTACCGGATGAAGAAGTTGGCCTGCGCGGCGCGAAAGCGCTGGATCTCTCGCGCTTTGCCGTCGATTTCGCCTGGACTATCGACTGCTGCGAACTGGGCGAAATCGTCTATGAAAACTTTAACGCCGCAGCGGCAGAGATCCGCTTTACCGGCGTCACCGCTCACCCGATGTCGTCAAAAGGCGTGCTGGTCAACCCGCTGCTGATGGCCGCTGACTACATAAGTCATTTTGATCGTCAGCAAACGCCGGAGCATACCGCCGGACGCGAAGGTTACGTCTGGTTTAACGGCATCAAAAGCGACCAAAGCTGCGCGCTGTTGCAGGCCAGCATTCGCGATTTCGAGCTCGAAAGCTTTAATAACCGTAAACAGCAGATCGGCGAAGTGGCGCAGAAAATCGCCGCGCAGTATCCCACCGGTAAAGTCGAATTTCAGGTCAGCGATACCTATAGCAATATCAGCAATGCAATCGGCGAGGACCGGCGGGCCATTGATTTAATGTTTGAGGCGATGGAAAGCCTGGGAATTACGCCGAAACCCACGCCGATGCGCGGCGGCACCGATGGCGCAGCACTCTCGGCAAAGGGCGTGTTAACGCCAAACTTCTTTACCGGCGCGCACAATTTCCACTCAAAATTTGAATTTTTGCCGCTGCGCGCCTTTGAAGCCTCTTATCAGACCGCGTTTCAGCTCTGCCTGTTGGCGGCCCGTTAAGCGGGTTTGCGCGCCAGCATGGTGGCAAAACGCAGTTTGATCCGGTTACCGTTGGCGTCGGTGCGGTGCAGTTCACCGACGTCTTCGTTGTACTTGAGTCGTGCCCAGTCCGCATAGTAATGACGCAGTTCTTCCGGTTTAAAAGTGAACGGAAAGTCGACGGTACACGGATAATCCTCGCTATCCATCGCCGCTACAATCAGGTTATAGCCGCCAGGCCTGGTGCAGCGCTGCATATTGGCAATAAGGCCAGGGATAGTCTTCGCGTCAAGGAACATCATCACCACGGTGGAGAGAATAAAGTCATACTGGCCGTCAAAACTCAGCGTATTAAGGTCCTTAATCGACGTTTCCAGCCTTTCCAGTCCTTCCGCCTGACGAATGCTTTCAAGATTCCCGATACTCGCCGGGTTTTTATCCCACGCGGTTACCTCAAAACCGTTGGCCGCCAGATACAGACTATTGCGCCCGTTACCGCAGCCCAGATCCAGCGCCTTGCCTGGCGCAATCAGCGTCGCGGCATACACCACTTCTGAGTGCGTGCGTGTCAGCCCGTATTTATCGGTGAAGTAATTTTCATCACGAAGCGTCATGATTAATCCTTATTTTTGTGTGCAACATGAACCCACAGCGGGCAGAAGGCGCTGGCATAACGGTGAGCGTAATCACGCCCTGAACCAGCGCCAAATAACCTGGCGGTCACTCCCGTCTCGCGTCGGATTCTGGCTTTAAACTTAAGTTGCATTTTAAAAGAACCTTAAAAAACGCGCTACGGTGTTTTTTGCTATGTTTATGTTATGCGTAAGTAGTGAGATAGACAGATGCGTAAATATCGTCTCAGCGACAACGTTCGCCCGTTTCACTATCATATAGACGGGATCAAACATAGCGTGAATTTACGGCAAATTGTCGCCTTGCGTGATTTCGCCGACGTGAAAAGCGGGAGCGAAGGCGGCTGGCTGGACGATGAAGCCGCGCTGAGCCAGAACGGCGCGTGCTGGGTTTATGATACCAATAGCGCCGTTTTCGCCGGCGCGAGGATTAAAGGCGATGCGCGCTTAACCGGCGAGTGCATAATCAGCCATGGCGCGATTATCAGCGATAGCGTTCACCTGGATAATGTCTGCGTCAGTCATCATGCGCAGATAAGTGACAACGTCACTGTTGCGTGTTCGCAGATCCGCGGTGCATGTCAGGTGGCGGACAATGCGCGGATCCTCCCCCATTCTCTGATTATCGCCGCCCAGGGGTTAACCGCGGATCATGATAAAATCCTGCGTATCCATCAACAGGCTATCGTGAGTGCATCGCAAATTGTTCATCAGGCGCAGATATACGGTAACGCCTTTGTGGAATACGCGTTTATTGAGCACCGGGCGGAAATCTTCGACCACGCACGCCTGGAAGGCAATGCAGAAAACACTATCTGGGTCTGTGATAACGCCAGAGTATACGGTAACGCGCGAATTATCGCCGGGCACGAAGAGGACGCCATTCCAACCCTGCGCTACAGTTCGCAGGTGGCAGAACACGCGATCGTGGAAGGAAACTGCCTGCTAAAGCATCGGGTGACGGTCGGTGGACATGCGCAGCTACGCGGCGGGCCGATTCTGCTTGACGACAACGTGCGGGTCGAAGGCCATGCGGTTATCTGTGGCGATGTGGTGATTGAGCATCAGGTGACCATCTGCGATGACGTGCGGATAACGGCGGCCCCCGGCGCTGCCATTCATCTTCGCGGCGCGAAAGTGATTAACGGCGACGAGCATGTTACCCGCACACCCATAGTGGGTTTCCTGTAGCCTCGGCGCCCACTGACGCGCCTGTCCAGCGGGCGCCTGAGCGCCCCTTTAGGTTATTGCCGCGAAAAATCAATAATTCGCCCGTAGATGTTCTGGTCATCATACGATCCATTAAGGAATTCAGCCTGCTTCAGACACCCTTCAAGGCTGAAACCGTTGCGTAGCGCCACCTGATTGCTCCTGAGGTTCGATACCCGGCATTTAATCACAAAGCGCCGGACCGTACCGTTACGGGCAAAATAGTCCATAAACGCCTGCAACGCCTGAGAAAGCAGCCCCTGCCCCTGGTGGCGTTCATCAATCCAGTACCCGATATATGCGGCCTTATTGATCGGTTCAATCTGGTTAAACGACAGCACGCCGATTATCTTCTCATCCAGAAAGAGTAAAAACATTTTGGCATAGCCACGCTGGTGCAGCATCATGTTGCTCTGCACATGGCGGCGGGTTTCGTCTTCGTGACTGACATCCGCGGGCCAGTTTAATGACTGCTGAAGCCAAACCCGGTTTTTAATCACCAGTTGGTGCAGTTCCGTCACGTAACGCTCATCAACCGCGCGCAGGAAAAGCGATTCAGTGACAGGAATTTGTTCTATCGCAGGGGTATTTTCATCAGGCATAGCACACTCCGGGCAAAAAAAGAAACGCCCACAAAGTCACCTCTGCGGGCAGAACAGCAATTACTTCATCACCCGGTCATCAACATAGTTGCGTTTATCCGGCGCTGGCGGGAAATACTGATACAGCCAGGTTTCGCTGATCGCATCCCCCTGGCAACGCAGGAACATACGCATCTCAACCGGGTCGGTCGAATCAGAGGTTGGATACCAGTCAAACTGGATGCGATAGCCATCGAATGGTTCAACATAGAGAATTTCTATTTGTTTTGCTTCGCCGCTGGACAAGGTAATCACCGGTTCAATCCCTTTAGGCGCGGCAGCTTTCAGATCGCCGCCGATAAAATCGATGGCAAAACGGCGCGCCCATTTATCCGGATAATGTTCACCCGGCGCCCAGCCTTCCGGGAAGCCGCCCATTCCGGTACGCGTCGCCATGACCCGCGCCAGCGGTGAGCGGACCGGCGGCTGCGCGCTCCAGTAAAGGCGATAGCGGAAATCCAGCGCATCCCCGGCTTTTACCGGTTTCGCTGGCTGCCAGAAGCAGACGATATTATCCAGCGTTTCACCGGTCGTCGGGATCTCCATCAGGCTGACCGCCCCTTTCCCCCACTGATTACGCGGTTCGACCCACAGGCTCGGACGCTTGTTATACCAGCCCATAACATCCTGATAGTGAGAGAAGTCGCGATCCATCTGCAACAGCCCAAAACCCCGCGGGTTCTTGTCCTGGAAAGCGTTAAACTGCAGTTTTTGTGGGTTATTGAGCGGGCGGCAAATCCATTCGCCGTTCCCCAGCCACATCGACAGCCGGTCGGAATCGTGGATCTGTGGATGAATAGTGTCGCACACCCGCCGCTCGTTGGTGCCACAGCTGAACATACTGGTCATCGGCGCAATACCCAGCTGTTTGATATCTTTGCGCGCATAGATATGGTTCTCCACATCCATGATCACCTGTGTTTCCTGGCAGTTGACGACAAATTTATAGGCGCCGGTCACGCTTGGGCTGTCGAGCAACGCATAGACGGTAAATACCGTTGCGCCCGGCTTAACGGTCTCGAACCAGAAGGAGGTGAAGTCCGGGAACTCTTCCGGCGTATCGCTGAAGGTATCGATAGCCAGACCGCGCGCAGAGAGCCCGTATTGATACGTACTGTCCACCGCGCGGAAGTAGCTGGCGCCAAGAAAGGAGACAATATCGCGTCTCGCCAGCTCCGGCGCCTTAAAGACGCGGAATCCGGCAAAACCGAGATCGCTCTGGCCTTCCAGTTGGCGGGTATCAACACCGGCATCGTTGTATTTAAACAATTCAGGACGAAAGTGGATTTCCCGTGCCTGCTGCGTTTGCGCATCCAGGGAGAACATCCGTACCCGACGGCGAAAGCCCATACCCACGTGGAAAAACTGGATGTCCAGCTTGCGTTCGTCAATGTTATTCCACAGGGAGTGCGCCGCGTCATACTGAATGCTGTTGTAGGCCTGCGGCGTCAGGTTTGCCAGCGTCGGCGGCAGCGCGCGAGGTGCGCCGCCCCAGGGTTGACGGGCAAGATCGTGGGCCATCGACTGTAGCACCGCGTAGTCAAAGCGACGCGTCTGTCCGTCGGCAATTGCCGAATCTTCGGCAAATGCGGCTTTCGTAAATAGAGAGGCTACTCCTGACGTTCCGCATACAGCGGCAACAGCCATGGAAGATTTGAGAAAACGTCTGCGGTTCATGCCTGAGAAAGCATCCTTCTTCATATGTGGATTGAGACGCGACGTAACAAACCCATGCGTCGTGGATGTCGCTCACTCTAGACAAAAACGGTTGATAATCCAATTGTCGACGACAGAAAACCTGTGAAAAAAATATGTCCACCAGACCAGACCGAATATCGCCGAGGCGACGCTGAATCCCTTTGGTGTACAGCGACAAAGGGATCTGCCCGCCAGGCATCCGCATGCAATCGCTCAGAAGACGTTAATCCAGCGTGACATGATGTTTCATCACCCGGCGAAACAGCGCCAGACGCGCGCGCATAAAACGGTTTTCCACTTTGAAACCGGCCTGCTTGCGCAAACCCATGCGTAACAGCCGGTCCCGCCCGCGCACGCAGGCTGGCCAGCGTAGCGGCCCGGCGAGTTCATGACAGTCGTTACCGGCTAAACGGGCGAAGTTAGCCCAATAGTCGGCGACCTGTGCGGCAAATGCCCGATCGTTATCATTCGCATAATGGCGTACCGGCTCGGCAAGGTCGAGATTATCAAAAACATATGCCACTTCATTACCGTGCCATGCCCCATGGGGATAGGTCTGGTGCTCCGCTTCAGCAACATAGTCAAACCAGTAGCGCCAGCACGGTTGCCCTACCCGCTGCTGCGCCTGCATCACGACGTAGCCCAGGGTGGTAAAGGCCATGTCGCGGCACACTTCACGCCCCAGCGCTTCATCACCCTTCACGCCAGGGTAAAGCAGCTTAATTAAGCCAAGCCCGAACCGGCGTTCCCGGCGCAGTTTCGCGATTTGTCCGGCGATATCGACGCCAAATACCGTCATAACGCTGGCCTCATCACTGTTAGAGCCAATCATGACCGGCAGCGGATGTTGACGCCCGCGAAAAAAAGTCTCCAGCATCGGCTGCGGCAGGACGACGTCGCCAACGATTGGCGCCGGGCCGAGCGTGAGCGGCGCGGTTAACGGCCAGAACGCCTCCGCCGGAATTGCTCGTAGTTGTTCGGCGCTGGCCTGCGGCAAGGCGAAGTGTTCTGCGATCAGTTGCCCCTTTGCCAGCGCTTTTTCCCGCGGCAGATCCGGCAAGGTATAGCCGCTCTGGATTATCGCCTTGTGGAATAGCCCCCTGGATTTTGGCGAGACCATTAACGACAGCACGCTGCGGGCGCCTGCGGACTCGCCAAACAGCGTTACATTGGCGGCATCGCCGCCAAACGCATGAATATTCTCCTGAACCCACTGCAGGGCGGCGATCTGGTCAAGCAGCGCAAAATTATATATGCGCTCGCCCTCTTCCTCCTCCAGCGCCGGATGGGCAAAAAAGCCCAGGTGTCCGAGACGGTAGTTGACCGTTACCAGCACGACATCACGGGAAGCCAGCGCTTTGCCATCATACGGCGGCAGGCTCCCGGCGCCGATGGTATAACCGCCGCCATGCAGCCAGACCATCACCGGCAGCGGCTGCGCGCGTGACGCGGGCGACCAGACGTTGAGATAAAGACAATCCTCAGAAAAGCGCCCCGGATCGCCACCGCCAAGTTCACGGCAATATTCAATATCCTGCCAGCTGGCGGGGGAAAAGGTATCCGCCCGACGCACGCCCTGCCAGCGTGCGGCAGGCTGCGGCGCGCGCCAGCGAAGATCGCCGACCGGCGGCGCCGCATAGGGAATGCCGCGCCAGATATGCATGTTATCTTCAGCGGTACCGGATAATATGCCCTGCCGGGTTTTCACCAGCGGAGTGGACGAATTTTGCATGACCTGCTTGCTTCCTTTAACAACTCATGCCAGCAGAGTACTGATTTTACAGCAGACCGCAACGTCGTTTGCTGCGTTCTTCCGCCTGTTGATACAGAACAAACTCGTCGTACACCTGGCAACCCAACGCCGCCTCAAAAGTCTCGCGACTGGCGTTACCGTGACTGCGGGGCTGGCTGTCGCTGCCGAGATTCGACTGAAAAATACCGGCTGCGCTCACGGGTAAAAAGTCTTCATAAATAATCGGTTGCGCAATAACCCAGCCGCATTCGATCAACGGCTGCGGATCATCGCCCGGACGAAACGCCTGACGATGCGCTTCACCGATCGGGGTCAGGCGGTAGCGGAACCATGCCAGACCTTGCTGGCGCAGCAGAAATTCACTATCCGGGAATTGACTGAACGCTTCCTGCAGATGGCGCTGATGGTTTAGATTATCTTTACCCACCCCCGCCTCGCTAAGCAGCCGGTCATACAGCGCGCGCCCTTTTGGCGTCAGCGCAATACCGCGCTGCTCAATTTCGCCAAAGCGGGCGGTATGCGTACCGCTATGCTCTCCGGCAAACATTACCGGCTCATCAAGGGCTTTAAAACTGGTCTGGCGCAATAAAATCGGTACATCGCGGCGCGGCGGTCCTTCAATCAGCGCTTTCGGGGCGATGCCCCACTCAGGCATCAACGCCTGCACCCGGTCAATGTCCAGCGTGCGTGGCGTCAGATGATTAATGTGACAACCGGGGAAACAGACCACATCGGCAATCAGACGGTGCTCGGCGTGCAGGGCGCGATAGGTCTCTTCATCAACGGTGGCATGGCGATGCCAGCGAAAGGTTTCCAGCGCCTGTTCAACAAATTCATGCGCCTCCGCGACGCTGAACGCCCCCTTCTGCTCGTGAAGCGCGATCAGCTCACGACAACGAGGCGTAAAAATATCCCGACCTGCGAGGATTTGCGCCGCCCGGTTGCGCAGGGAGACGTTCGCGATTAACTCTAACCGCAGAAGCGAGGTAAAAAGGCGAAACGGATTGCGCGCCAGCGCCTCATCGTCTATCGGACGGAACGCGGTGGCGTGAACCGGGACTCCCGCCTGTGACAGATCGTAATAGCTAACGGGATACATCCCCATAATGGCAAACATACGGCGCAAGGTCGCCAGTTCCGCTGCCGTACCGACGCGGATCGCGCCATGACGTTCAACATTAAGGCGCGCCAGTTCATCGGCATTCGCCAGTTGTTCATGCAGCTTCGGGTTATTTTCCAGTACCGCAAGATTCACATCGGCAACCAGCTCCACTAACGTCCCGTACTGAGGAACTTCCTGCTGATACATCGCCGACATCGCCCGTGAAAAGCACTCCCGAATCTCATCAGCCGTGATGGTGTTCGCCATGATGTTATACCTCCAGTGAATTCTCCCTGGAGTGTAGAAAAGGTCCCCGCAATGAGTGGGAAGAATTTACAAACTGTGATGTCGATAGCTGACGGCCACTGCTGATCGGAATAATTCATAACCACTGGTTATGTTAAACACCCATTAATTTCACTTTAAATTAACAATATATTTACACACACTGCGTGTGGCGATATGACAACAACATGCCTCTCTACCGATAAGACGGAGTACCCTATGAACGAGAAATGGTCACCGCGCGAGGTTGTACATCGCGACTATAGCAGCCATCCCCCGGCTTACGCGCCGGGCTACAAAACCAGCGTTCTGCGCTCACCGCGCAATGCGCTGATCTCACTACAAAACTCACTCTCAGAAATCACCGGGCCGGTATTCAGCAGCGACGATCTCGGCGCGCTGGATAACGACCTGATCCTTAACTACGCCAAAGATGGCCTGCCCATTGGCGAACGTATTATCGTACACGGATACGTACAGGATGGTTTTGGCCGCCCACTGAAGAACACGCTGGTTGAAGTCTGGCAGGCCAACGCGGGTGGACGCTATCGGCATAAAAAAGATCAGTATCTGGCGCCTATCGATCCTAACTTTGGCGGCTGTGGCCGGGTGCTGACCGATGAAAACGGCTACTACTGTTTTCGCACCATCAAGCCAGGCCCTTATCCCTGGCGTAACCAGGTGAGCGACTGGCGTCCGGCGCATATTCACTTCTCGCTTTCCGGGGACGCCTGGGCGCAGCGGTTAATTACCCAAATGTATTTCGAAGGCGATCCGCTGATTAAACAGTGCCCCATTGTCAAAACCATCAATAATGATGATGCCATTCGGACATTAATCGCCGCACTGGACACCCATGCCGCCGTACCGCTGGATTGCCTGGCGTACCGTTTTGACCTCGTGCTGCGCGGTCATCGCGCGACGCTGTTTGAAAACCGCACTCAGGGGGCCGCCCGATGAAAAATTTTTTACCTGAAACCGCCTCGCAAACCGCAGGACCCTATGTACACATCGGTCTCGCACCGGAGGCCGCCGGATTTCATATTTTTGAAAAGAACTTCGGCCCGATCCTCACCACGCCGGGGACCGAAGGCGAACATATTACCCTTGAAGGCCGGGTGATTGATGGCTCCGGGACGCCGGTGCGCGATGTGCTGCTGGAGATCTGGCAGGCCAACGCCGCCGGGCGCTATAACCATCCCGACGATCGCCAGCAGAGCAAGAAACTGGATACCGAATTCCGCGGCTGGGGACGCAGTTGTTCCGACTTCACCAGCGGTATCTGGCGCTTTGAAACCATTAAACCGGGCTCCGTTGTCGGGCGCGATGGTCGTCTCATGGCCCCACACGTCAATCTATGGATAGTCGCACGGGGGATTAATATTGGTCTTAACACGCGGATGTACTTCTCCGACGAGGTCGATGCCAACCGGGCCGATCCGGTGCTGAATCTGATTGAATGGGAAGTGCGCCGTCAGACGTTAATCGCCCAGCGTGAGGTACGTGGCACTGAAATCGTTTATCGGTTCGATATTCATTTACAGGGGGAGAACGAAACCGTTTTCTTCGATATCTGAGTTTTCTCTTCCTTTGCCGCCCCTGCTGGCCGGGCGGCAATTTTACCCCGCTCAGCAAAATTCAGCTTGTAAAATAATAATATGAGATGTTAATAATACTTTGCTATTAAGTTAACAATTACAAACATTCGGACTTGCCACCGACACACCTCTGTTCTTAACATGAATTATGCAAAAAAATGGTCTTTTCAGTCAGCGCATTCGCTTGCGCCATTTACATACTTTCGTGGCCGTCGCTCAACAGGGAACCCTTGGGCGTGCGGCTGAAACCTTAAACCTTAGCCAACCGGCTTTATCCAAGACGTTGAATGAACTGGAGCAGTTGACCGGCACGCGTCTGTTTGAGCGCGGGCGGCTGGGCGCACAGCTCACGCTGGTTGGCGAACAGTTCCTCACCCATGCCGTTAAGGTGCTTGACGCCCTCAATAGCGCCGGGCAGGCGCTAAATCGTAAAGAAGGCCTTAATAGCGACATTGTGCGCATCGGCGCGCTCCCCACCGCCGCGCTGGGTATTTTGCCCTCGGTCATTGGCCAGTTTCATCGGCAGCAAAAAGATATCACGCTGCAGGTCGCGACCATGAACAACACCATGTTGCTGGCTGGGCTGAAATCGGGAGAAATCGATATTGGTATCGGACGGATGTCCGATCCGGAATTAATGAGTGGTTTGAACTACGAGCTGCTGTTTCTCGAATCACTGAAACTGGTAGTCCGCCCCGGACACCCACTACTGCAAGAAACCGTGACATTAAGCCGGGTCATGGAGTGGCCGGTAGTGGTGTCGCCAAAAGGCACATTGCCCCGCCAGAACGCCGAAACGCTACTGCAAAGCCAGGGATGTAAAATCCCTGCTGGCTGTATCGAAACACTGTCAGCCTCCCTGTCGCGCCAGCTGACGGTCGACTATGATTACGTGTGGTTTGTCCCCTCTGGTGCGGTTAAGGACGATCTTCGCCGTGGCCTGTTGGCTGCGCTGCCGATCCCCACGCAGGGAACGGGTGAACCTATCGGTATTTTGACCCGCGTAGACGCGACCCTTACCGCAGGCACTCAAACCTTACTTAGCGCCATTCGTAAATCAATGCCCGTCTGATGCGTCTTTTTCCGGTGCGCCAGATACACCTGGCGCGGCGCACACCACACCAGGTTTTCAGCGCAATGCCAGAGAAACCGTCCTCTGGCCGTTCACTGGCGAGAAAAATGACAAATACCCTCGTCTGACGGTGAACAGAACGACCGCTTAATCACAGGGGTGAAAACAAATGATGCGCCATTTTCACGAAAACCCGCCCAAAAGCGAACAGACTCCCCTTACGTTTTGCCGCTTTTTTTATGGCCGCAGCCCATGCCATTTACCTCGATAATCAATTAGTGCGGAATAATTCATTAACAATTGCGTAAATTTATTTAACAGATCTATCATATTCTCGATTTCACCAAATGATTCATTTGAAATCAATAATAGCAAAAATACCTGCTTTTATGACGGTTATTATGCCTTCATTCAAAGATCTTACTTCAAAAATTGATCCATATGGTTCATGCCTGTTCCGGCATGGTTAAGGAGAAAAAATGGCAACTGACAATGCGCCACGTGGGCTCCCTCGGATCCTGCAGTGGATTCTTGCCGGGCTGATGCTCATCATTGGCCTGGCAATCGGTATTCTCGGCGCAAAACTCATCGCTGTCGGCGGCACTTTCTATTTCGCGATAATGGGCCTGGCGATGGTTATCGCCTCGGTACTCATTTTCCGTCACCGCCGCAGCGGTCTCATACTCTATGCAATTGCGTTTATTGCATCGATCATCTGGGCGATCGGTGACGCTGGCTGGACCTACTGGCCGCTGTTCTCGCGCCTGTTTACCTTTGGCGTACTGGCCTGTCTTTCAGCGCTGCTCTGGCCTTTCCTTTCAGCCACGCCAGCGAAAAAAGGTCCGGCATTTAGCCTCGCGGCGGTGATCGCTATTGTGCTGTTGGCCAGCTTCGGCTGGATGTTCAAATCCCAGCCGCTGATCAGCGCCACTGAAGCGGTACCGGTAAAACCTGTCGCCGCTGGCGAAGAACAAAAAAACTGGGAGAACTGGGGCAACACCACCCACGGTGACCGTTTCGCCGCGCTTGACCAGATCAACAAACAGAACGTTAACCAGTTGAAGGTCGCGTGGATTGCCCATACCGGCGATATTCCACAGAGCAATGGCGCTGGGGCGGAGGATCAGAATACACCGCTACAGATTGGCGATACGCTTTACGTCTGCACCCCTTACAGTAAAGTACTGGCGCTGGACGTGGATAGCGGTAAAGAGAAATGGCGCTACGATTCAAAAGCCAGTTCTCCTAACTGGCAGCGCTGCCGTGGTTTAGGTTATTACGAAGATAGCCAGGCCCGGACGACGCCAGTCACCGACGCGCAACCTGCCGCCTGTACCCGTCGTCTGTTTCTGCCAACCATTGATGCCCGTCTGATCGCCATTAATGCCGACAATGGCCAACTATGCGACGACTTTGGCAACCACGGTACTGTCGATCTCAGCGTCGGTATGGGAGAAATCAAACCGGGTTACTATCAGCAAACCTCAACACCGCTGGTTGCAGGCC
The DNA here is from genome assembly GCF_005860775.1 of Klebsiella indica. Classification (GTDB taxonomy): domain Bacteria; phylum Pseudomonadota; class Gammaproteobacteria; order Enterobacterales; family Enterobacteriaceae; genus Klebsiella; species Klebsiella indica. The sequence continues at coordinate 86,639 of NZ_VCHQ01000026.1, read as the reverse complement.
ACTTAGTGGTGGTGGGCGGTCGCGTGGCGGATAACTTCTCCACCGGCGAGCCTCCGGGCGTCGTTCGCGCTTATGATGTACATACCGGTAAGCTGGCGTGGGCATGGGATCCGGGTAACCCGAATCTGACTGGCGAACCGCCAGCAGGCCAGACATATACTCGCGGGACACCTAACGTCTGGTCGGCGATGTCTTATGACGCGAAACTGAATCTGATTTATCTACCAACTGGTAACGCTACACCGGATTTCTTTGGCGGCGAACGTACCCCGCTCGACGATAAATACAGTTCATCTATCGTTGCCGTTGATGCGACCACTGGTCAGGTACGCTGGCATTACCAAACCACTCATCACGATCTGTGGGACTTCGACCTGCCGTCTCAACCTTTGCTGTACGATCTGCCTGACGGTAAAGGCGGCACGACGCCGGTGCTGGTTCAAACCAGCAAGCAGGGCATGATCTTTATGCTCAACCGGGTAACCGGTCAGCCCGTCGCGAAAGTGGAAGAACGCCCGGTTCCGGCTGGCAACATCAAAGGCGAACGCTACTCCCCGACCCAGCCCTACTCCGTCGGAATGCCAATGATCGGTAACGAAACGCTGACAGAATCGGATATGTGGGGCGCAACGCCAGTCGATCTGTTGCTGTGCCGTATTGAGTTTAAAGAGATGCGCCACCAGGGTATCTTTACGCCGCCGGGCGAAGATCGTTCTTTGCAGTATCCGGGCTCTTTAGGCGGCATGAACTGGGGAAGCGTGTCCGTTGACCCGAATAACAGCCTGATGTTCGTTAACGATATGCGCCTCGGTCTCGCCAACTATATGGTGCCACGCGCAAAAGTAGCGAAAAACGCCAGCGGTATTGAGATGGGTATTGTGCCAATGGACGGTACACCGTTCGGCGCGATGCGCCAGCGTTTCCTGTCGCCGTTGGGTATTCCTTGCCAGAAACCGCCCTTCGGCACCCTGTCGGCTGTCGATCTGAAAACCGGCAAACTGGTATGGCAGGTTCCGGTGGGCACCGTCGAAGACACTGGCCCGCTGGGGATCCGCATGCATATGCCCATCCCTATCGGTATGCCGACCCTGGGCGCGTCATTGGCAACCCAGTCCGGCCTGCTGTTCTTTGCTGGCACTCAGGATTTCTATCTGCGGGCATTTGATACCGCTAACGGGAAAGAGATCTGGAAAGCTCGTCTGCCGGTGGGAAGCCAGTCCGGGCCGATGACCTATGTGTCGCCAAAAACCGGCAAGCAGTATATCGTCATCAACGCCGGCGGCGCTCGCCAGTCACCGGATCGTGGCGATTACATCATCGCCTACGCGCTGCCGGATCGGAAGTGATACGGTTGAATAACCCGGGCATGCCCGGGTTATTGTTAGCGTCAGAAAGATCAATTCTCGCCGAAATGAATAACGGTACGAATTGATTTCCCCTGATACATCAGGTCGAAAGCCTCATTGATTTGGTCCAGCGGCATGCGGTGGGTAATAAACGGATCAAGACGAATTTTGCCCGCCATTGCCTCTTCCACCATCCCCGGTAACTGGGTACGCCCTTTAACGCCGCCGAACGCCGAACCACGCCAGACGCGCCCGGTAACCAGCTGAAACGGACGGGTTTTGATCTCCTGCCCGGCGCCAGCCACACCGATAATCACACTTTCCCCCCAACCTTTATGGCAGCACTCAAGCGCCGCGCGCATCACGTTAACGTTGCCAATGCATTCAAAGCTGAAGTCCACGCCGCCATCGGTCAGTTCAACAATCACGTCCTGAACCGGCTTATCGTAGTCGTTGGGGTTGATAAAGTCGGTCGCCCCCATCTCTTTAGCGAGAGTGAATTTTTCCGGGTTGGTATCGATCGCCAGAATACGTCCGGCTTTCGCCTGCACCGCGCCCTGGATCACCGCGAGGCCGATCCCGCCGAGACCGAAGACCGCCACGGTGTCGCCCTCTTTCACTTTCGCCGTATTGTGTACCGCGCCGATACCGGTGGTCACGCCGCAGCCCAGCAGACACACTTTATCCAGCGGCGCCTGCGGGTTCACTTTCGCCAGGGAAATTTCCGCACAGACGGTATATTCACTAAAGGTGCTGGTGCCCATATAGTGATAAATCGGCTCGCCGTTATAAGAGAAACGGGTGGTGCCGTCCGGCATCAGGCCTTTACCCTGAGTGGCGCGAACCGCCTGACAGAGGTTGGTTTTACCTGATTTGCAGAACTTGCACTCGCGACATTCGGCGGTATACAAAGGAATAACGTGGTCGCCTGCTTTCAGGCTGGTCACGCCCTCACCGACTTCAACCACAATACCGCCGCCTTCATGGCCGAGAACCGCCGGGAAAACGCCTTCGGGATCGTCGCCTGAAAGGGTGAAGGCATCGGTATGACAAACGCCAGTGTGGGTGATTTTGACCAGCACTTCGCCTTTTTTCGGCGGCGCGACGTCAATCTCAACAATTTTCAGCGGCTGGCCCGGGCCAAACGCGACGGCTGCACGTGATTTCATATCTCTCTTCCTCATGGTGATTTTATTTTAAATAGGATCGTAGCAGATGGCCGACTTCCGCCATTCTGGCGGCCCGCTGATCGGGCGTTGTTTCACCGCTGACCAGTTCATCTTTCAGGTGAATTTCAACCATTTCTCCCATCAGACCGTTAGCCGCGCCGCGAATAGAGGCAATCTGTTGCAGAATGGTCATGCAGGGTTCTCCGGACGCCAGCGCCCGTTCGAGCGCTTCGACCTGGCCGCGGATGCGCCGTACCCGGCTGAGGGCGCGCTTTTTATCTTCAGGTGAATGTGGCATGATTACGCCCTCCATATTATATAGGGGGGTATACTATATTGATTCGTATAAAGAGGCAAATTAACTCGCCGTTTTAACCGTAGCATAGCGATGAGAATTTGCGTTTAACTGAGGTGAAGGATCATCGATTCGCCGCGTAAATCTGCTCAGCCAGACGAAACAAAATGTCCCGGAGCAATTTTGAACAGCGCTTGTGCTGGCCCTGGAAGGGCGAGTCCCTCATCACGAGTCGCGCCCGCTCCGCCAGATGACGCGGGAGTTGAGCGGACTGCGCAGCGGCAGGTTTTCAGCGCAATTAGCGTTTGCGGGGCATCATCCGCAGCAGCGTGTTGTCTTTCCATAAATAGTGGTGCATCAGCGCTGCCAGCGCATGCAGGCCAATAATAAAGTAACCTGTATTGGCCAGCAGCTCATGCCACCCTTTCAGCGTATCCACCAGCTCAAAGTCGCTTTCCGCCGCATGCGGCATAGTCAGACCAAAAGCAAACCAGGGATGACCGCGATAATACATCATCACCATGCCAATCACCGGCAGCCCAATGAACAGCAGATAGATAATCAGATGACCGAGGTGAGCAAAGCCCGTCATCATTGGTGACGGTTTGGGTACAATCGGCGGTGCCGGAAATTTCAGTCGCACTAACAAGCGCGCCACCATCAGAACAAAGATAGCGATCCCGCATGAGACATGAAGCATATTAATGGCTGGCCGTGCGCTACGTGGAAAAAAGCCCCGCAGTTCCATCGCGGCATAAGCAACGATCACGAATAGAAAGACCAGCCAGTGGATACCAATCTGTATGCCGGAGTATTTATCGCGCATGGAAAAACCCTTTAAAGACGCTGTGATGCCGTCAACATAGCCACCTTTTATTAAAAAATCATTAACGTTTACGTACTTATAAAAAACAATACCCCATAGACACCTCTGCCGGGGCGTACTGGCGTTATCGGCGAAGGCAATTAACCGTCCGACCACTCGCAGGTAAATCGTCCTTTACATACGACAAAAAAGTGTGATGTTGATCAAACACAAAAAAATAACCGACGCAGAGGAGTATTTGTATTACGTCCGTTACCGGGGTATGCCCTGAGTGTTATTGCGCGGATTTTTCGATACCAAAGCATTAAGAGGAGAAGTAACCATGGTCACTTACGATCGTAACCGCAATCCCATTACCAACGGAAGCCAGGTGATGATTAATGGGACAGGTAAGACAGGTAGAATTATTGCCATACATTCCAATGGGTTAACTCCAGCCCAATTACGTCGCAACAAAACTGTTGAAGTCGAAGGCAATGAAGGCAAGTTCGAACCTGTCGAACTGATCCGCCTGGGGTTCCACTAAGAACGTGAATATTGCTGCGGCGCCGACTGACAACACTCTGGAAAATCAGAGGTTCGGCAAACGGCGCCGGGAAGGCGCTCTCCTGTAACGAACAGGAGAATAATGCGCAAAAACGGGTCAATTTCAGCCAGTTGGCCCGATTATTTAGCCTGCAATTCTCTGCGGATAATTTCTGCGCCGGCCGTTAACGCATCGAGCTTACCTCTGGCTACCCGACGAGATAACGGAGCCATTCCGCAGTTAGTTGAAGGATAGAGCTTATCGGCATCAACAAACTGAAGTGCTTTACGTAACGTCGCGGCGACCTCTTCCGCTGTTTCTATGGTATTGGTTGCCACGTCAATGGCCCCAACCATCACTTTTTTGCCACGAATCAGTTCAAGCAGGTCCATTGGCACATGCGAGTTATGGCACTCCAGTGAAATGATATCGATCGCGGAGGTTTGCAGTTTAGGAAACGCTTCTTCATATTGTCGCCACTCCGATCCCAACGTTTTTTTCCAGTCGGTATTGGCCTTAATGCCATAGCCATAACAGATATGAACGGCGGTTTCGCATTTAAGCCCTTCGATGGCTTTTTCTAACGCGGCGATTCCCCACTCATTCACTTCATCAAAAAAAACATTAAAGGCAGGCTCATCAAACTGAATAATATCGACGCCGGCAGCTTCCAGTTCTTTCGCTTCCTGGTTGAGAATTTTTGCGAATTCCCAGGCCAGTTTTTCACGGCTTTTATAGTGGCTATCATAGAGCGTATCGACCATCGTCATTGGTCCCGGCAGCGCCCACTTAATCGGCTTTTTAGTGAGCTGCCGTAGAAACCTGGCATCTTCAACAAAAACAGGTTTCTGGCGCTCAACGGCCCCCACCACCGTCGGTACGCTCGCATCATAGCGATCGCGAATTTTAACCACCTGACGTTTCTCAAAATCGACACCGCTGAGGTGCTCAATAAAGGTTGTGACAAAGTGCTGACGCGTTTGTTCGCCGTCGCTGACGATATCAATACCGGCACGGAGTTGATCGTACAGGGCCAGACTCAGCGCATCTTTTTTCCCCTCAACTAACTCTTCGTTTTGTAATTTCCAGGGGGACCAGAGCGTCTCAGGTTGTGCAAGCCAGGAAGGCTTCGGTAAACTACCGGCAGTCGAAGTGGGTAACAACGTTTTCATCGTAAATCGCCTTATTTGTTCGGTTAATTAAAGAGCATAGTGAGCAAACCATTGCTCAAACATATTTTTATACGGCTTGATAAAGTGCTCTTCAGTAAACTTACCCTGTTCAATAGCTAACTGAGTACGCTCTTCCCGGTCATAAACAATTTTTGTTAATGAGTGATCCTGATGATTCAGATCAGGTTGATAGCATTGTCCCGCGGCAGAATTCGCATTATAAATTTCAGGCCGGTAGATTTTCTGGAATGTCTCCATAGTGCTGATAGTACTGATAAGTTCAAGATCAGTGTAATCAGTCAGTAAATCGGCATCAGCGGCAAAATAAAATGCCAGGGGCGCAACGCTGTTTTTGGGCATAAAATAACGCACCCGCAGACCCATTTTATTGAAGTACTGTTCGGTCAAAGACGAACCATCTGGCTGATATTCAATACCGAGCACAGGATGCTCATTCCCCGTCCGTTGATAAACATCTTTGCTTGATACGCTAAGGCAAATCACCGGCTGTTTTTGGAAATTATCTTTGTACTCTTTCGAGTTAACAAAATGCTTGAAGATATTTCCGTGTACGTCGCCAAAGTTATCCGGGATGCTAAAGCTGGATTGGTTTTTATTATGCTGCAATAATAATACGCTAAAATCGTAATCCCGGACATATGAAGAGAAGTTATTCCCGACAATGCCTGCAATACGTTTATCGGTCTTGTGGTCAACAATAGCGGTTTCCAGTATTTCAATTACTGGAAAGGTATCACCGTTAGCTGCAATCTGCATATCAACAGAAATGATTTCCAGCGCGATGGAATAACGGTCGGCTTTGGGGTTATCCCAGTACGCCAGCGTATTGAAGCGATTGTTCATCATCACTAATGTGTTGCGCAGGTTCTGTTGACGATTGTCACCTCTGGCCAAATTCGCAAAGTTGGTCGTAATACGCGTATTCGCCGAAGGGTTATAGTTTTCATCGAAAAGTGTGCGCTTAACAGTAAATGTAAAATCTTGATTCATCGCGAACTTGCATCCTGAGTTCTGTTATGAAAACTGCGTTTTTTGTTGATTTCCCAGCACTAACTGGTTACGCATACCGCAGCTTTCATGTTGCCAGTAAGTTAATATTGCATATTTTATGCCAGAACCAGCGGCTGAGTGAAAGCGAGTTAATTTCATTACAACATGAGCCATATTCATGATCGAAGAGACGGCCGGGTCATGCGCTATTGTCTCCCCTCTTGTTCATCCGGAACTGGGCGAAATCCCCGGATCTGCTGCGGGTCTGTCCGGAAGAGGACAGGAATATCATGATTACGTTACATGCGCACTACCGGGAAACGGGCAAAAAAAACCGCCATATATCTGGCGGTAAATGAATGCTTGCATGGATATACCCGTCATACTTCAAGTTGCATGTGCGTAGGCTTTCCTCGTTTACCCCAGTCACGTACTGGAGTACGCTCCCGGGGATTCACTGCGTCGCCGCCTTCCTGCAACTCGAATAATTTAGGGTATAGATCGTATTATGCATTTTTATAGTCAGGGTGTAAGGCACCCTGCTTACGTCTCTTCGTCACGCTACCACAAACGACTTCAATGAAAGCTAAACAGCGCTGGTGCTCAAAGTTTCTCTGCCAGCGCTTTAAGCTGCGCAATTAACGCTTTTTTTTCCCCGTCGTCGCCTGACGTATGAGGCCAGGTTGACTGGCGGATAATCAAGCGCGCGGGCAGCAATTCACGAATTTTCATCTGCGGCGCGGCCATTAGCTGAATCAGTAACTCAACCGCCCGTTTACCCAACAGGTTAAAATCCTGAGCGACGGTGGTTAACGGCGGCTGGAAGTACAGGCTGTCGGCCGTATCGTCATAGCCAGTGACTGAAATCGCCTGGCTTCCGGTGCGATTAAGCTGCGCCAGGGCACTAAGTACACCGAGCGCCATCTGGTCATTAGCCACTACGATCGCCGTAATCCGCGGGTGCCGATGCAGCAGCTCAAAGGTCTTATTCCAGCCGCTGGCGGCGCTCCAGTCGCCAAATACCGTCACCGCATTGCTGACTCCCAGCCGGTGCAGCGCCTCGCGCCAGCTGCTTAACCGCATGCGCGCGGAGACGGAACTCTCCGGCCCTGCAAGCAGGCCGAACTCACGGTGCCCCGCGTCCCAAAGATGGCGCACGCAGGCGCCGCAACCGTCGCGGTGATCGAAACGTACACAGCACACATCGGTCTCCGGCGACACATCCAGAAACAGGCAGGCAATGTCGGGATTCTCCTCCACAAGTTGCTCCGCAAGCGTACTTTCTAATGGCAAACTGATAATCGCCCCGCGAATATTCTGGGCGCGAAACTCATTTAGCCTGGCCTGCAGGGAGGGAGCGTTGACCTGCGCTGGCATCGCGATAGAGACCTCCAGTTGGTGCGCACCGGCATGACTTTTTACCGCCGCCGCAATTTGTGAAGGCGCATGCAGCGTTAGCGAGGCAGTAATCAGCCCAATTGATGACGCGGATTTGCCAGCCAGTAATTGTGCTGAACGGTTCGGCACATAGTGCAGCGCCTGCATGGCGCGCATCACTTTATCGCGAGTACGCTCGGAAACCACGTCCGGATTATTCAGTACCCGGGAAACCGTCTGCTGAGAAACACCCGCCTCGCGGGCCACATCTTCTAACCTTGCCAAACGCCGCGGCATCATACGCTCCTTCTGTCAGAAAACCTCAATGTCTTACGCTAACATTTTATGTTTAGAAAACGACAAAAATCCGCCATTTTACTCACGTTTCGTGATCGAAAGTGGGTTTCATTTTCACCAATATTGCGGGAAAAAGGAAAATACCTGATAACCGGATCATCATTGTCTAGCGAACGACATTTTTATCAAAAATTCGTCAGGTATACGTATGCAACAACTCGATTCCATCTCCGCTACGAGCGCAAAGTTTCATCAAGTGCTCGCCCGGGAAGACTGGCAAAACCAGACTATCACTCATCTTAATCGCCTGCCGGCCCACCCGACCTTTTCCAGCTGGCGCGATACCGGCGCGGCACGGGAAAACCAGCCTTCGCTCAATCGCCGCCAGCTTGATGGTCAGTGGCAGTTTTCTTACGCCCGCAGCCCGTTTGACGTCGATGCCTGCTGGCTGGAAAGGGATTTGCCGGACAGCCGCAGTACGCCGGTCCCGTCTAACTGGCAAATGGAAGGCTATGACGCCCCTATCTATACCAATGTCCGTTACCCTATCGACACAACGCCGCCGCGCGTGCCAGAGGAGAACCCGACCGGCTGCTATTCGCTGATATTTCGCGTCGACGAAGGCTGGCGGACCGACGGCCAGACGCAAATTATCTTCGACGGCGTCAACTCCGCGTTCCACCTGTGGTGTAACGGCGAATGGGTCGGTTACTCGCAGGACAGTCGTCTGCCTGCGGCCTTCGATCTCACGCCATACCTTCAGGCAGGCGATAACCGCCTTTGTGTGATGGTGATGCGCTGGAGCGCGGGAAGCTGGCTGGAAGATCAGGATATGTGGCGTATGAGCGGGATCTTCCGGTCGGTCTGGCTGTTGAATAAACCGTCGTTACATCTCAGCGATGTGCAGCTCACGCCACGCCTGGATGCACTCTATCGCGATGCCGATCTGCTGGTGAATGTAAGCGTCGCCGCACCGGCATCGCAACTGGACGAACTGACGGTGAAAGTAGAGCTCTGGGATAACGCGCACCGTGTCGCCAGTCACCAGCAGACACCAGGATCGCCGATAATTGATGAGCGTGGAAACTATGCTGAACGCGCGACGATTCACCTGCCGGTAGAACGCCCGGCGCTGTGGAGCGCGGAAACGCCGAACTGCTACCGCGCGGTTGTGTCCCTGTGGCGTGGAGATCATCTGCTTGAAGCCGAAGCCTGGGATATCGGTTTTCGCCGGGTGGAAATCAAAGACGGCCTGCTGCTGCTGAACGGTAAACCGCTGCTGATCCGCGGCGTCAACCGCCACGAACATCACCACCAGCGCGGGCAGGTGGTGAATGAAGAGGATATGGTGCAGGACATTCTGCTGATGAAGCAGAACAACTTCAATGCGGTGCGCTGCTCCCACTACCCTAACGCCTCGCGCTGGTACGAACTGTGCGACCATTACGGGCTGTATGTCGTTGACGAGGCCAATATTGAAACCCACGGCATGGTGCCAATGAATCGTCTTTCCGACGATCCAGCCTGGCTACCGGCCTTCAGCGCGCGCGTCAGCCGGATGCTGCAAAGCAACCGCAACCATCCGTCGATTATTATCTGGTCGCTGGGAAATGAGTCCGGTGGCGGCGGCAACCATGAAGCGATGTATCACTGGCTGAAGCGCAACGATCCCTCCCGTCCGGTGCAGTATGAAGGCGGCGGCGCCGACAGCACGACAACCGATATTATCTGCCCAATGTACGCCCGCGTCGAACGCGACCAGCGCATTCCCGAAGTGCCGAAATGGGGGATCAAGAAGTGGATCGGTTTGCCAGGCGAGCAGCGCCCGCTGATCCTCTGCGAATATGCCCATGCGATGGGGAACAGCCTGGGCAACTTTGCAGATTACTGGCAGGCGTTTCGCGACTATCCGCGCCTGCAGGGCGGTTTTATCTGGGACTGGGCCGATCAGGCCATCAGTAAAACGTTTGATGACGGCCGAGTTGGCTGGGCCTACGGCGGTGATTTTGGCGATAAACCCAACGATCGCCAGTTCTGCATGAACGGGCTGGTTTTCCCCGATCGCCGCCCGCACCCATCATTAATTGAAGCCAAACACGCACAGCAGTTTTTCCAGTTCTCCCTGCTGGCGCAAAGTCCACTGCGTATCAGCATCTGCAGCGAATATCTGTTCCGCGCCACCGATAACGAACTGCTGCGCTGGCAGGTGCAAGCAGCGGGCGAAACCTTTGCGCAGGGGAGCGTCAGGCTTGCGCTTGCGCCGGAAGGACGCAACGAACTGACGCTGTGCGAGAATTTGCCGCTACCCGCCGGTGCTGAACAGGTGTGGCTGACGCTGGAAGTTATCCAGCCGCAGGCCACCGCCTGGTCCGCTGCCGGGCATCGCGTCGCCTGGCAGCAATTTCCGCTCGCCGCTCCGTTAGTTGTTCACGCACCGGCTCCCGCCGGTACTGCGCCCGCGCTGGAATGTAGCGATAACGCCTGGACCGTACGCTGCGGCGCGCAGCACTGGGTTATCGACAAACAAAGCGGTTTGTTAACCCACTGGCGGGTGGACGGTGTGCAACAACTGCTGACGCCATTGCGCGACCAGTTTGTGCGCGCGCCGCTGGATAATGATATTGGCGTCAGCGAAGTGGAACGTATCGATCCTGATGCCTGGGTGGAACGCTGGAAAAGCGCGGATCTCTACAACCTTAGCCCGCGCTGCGTGCAGTGTGAGGCTCAGCGCCTGAACCATGAGGTGGTGATTGATTGCCGCTGGCACTATCTACGCGGCGACGAGGTGGCGATCGTCAGCCACTGGCGGATGACGTTCGATGCCGCGGGTAAGCTGCACCTGGCGATCGAGGGCGAACGCGCCGGAACCCTGCCGCCGCTGCCGCGCATCGGACTCAATTTCCAGGTTCCTGATCAGCGTAAACCGGTCTCCTGGCTTGGCTACGGCCCGCACGAAAACTACCCGGACCGCCGCAGCAGCGCCTGTTTCTCCCGCTGGGAGTTGCCGCTGGAGGAGATGACCACGCCCTATATTTTCCCGACGGAAAATGGCCTGCGCTGTGACAACAAAGCGCTGGACTGGGGACACTGGCACGTGGCGGGTAATTTCCACTTCTCTGTACAACCCTACAGCACCCGGCAGCTAATGGACACTGACCACTGGCACTGGATGAAACCGGAAAACGGCGTCTGGATCACTCTTGATGGCCAGCATATGGGTATCGGCGGCGATGACTCCTGGACTCCCAGCGTACTCCCGCAATGGCTGCTGCTGGAGACGCACTGGCACTATCAGCTAACGATTTATTTCCAATAATAAGCGGGGAATATAAGAGCCTATCCCACCAGGCGTTATTGGCGCAGACAGTTTGAACACGGCCAGCGCGGATGAACCGGAGCGTACACGCAGTACGTGAGGATTCTGAACACTGCCCAGGTTCAAAATGACAAGCAAAATAGCCTTAATGGGATAGGCTATAAATCCCTATAATAAACAGATACATAATGTCACTCGGCTCTCATCGCGGCCGCAGGCGAATCAAAAGACGCCGTTTACAACGGTGCCGTAGGGCTAAGGTCCAGGGATGGGCCGGTAATTGGCGTAGCCAATGAAGAGACAACCTGAATGACAACGTATCATAATATGGACTATTCACAATGAAACTCTCTGAACTCGCACCACGGGAACGGCATAACTTTATCTATTTTATGCTGTTCTTTTTCTTCTACTATTTCATTATGTCGGCCTACTTCCCCTTCTTTCCGGTGTGGCTGGCGGAAGTGAACCACTTAACCAAAACTGAAACGGGGATTGTTTTTTCCTCTATTTCGTTATTCGCTATCATCTTCCAGCCTATTTTTGGTCTGGTTTCCGATAAGCTTGGGCTGCGCAAGCATCTGTTGTGGACTATCGCCATTTTATTAATGCTGTTTGCCCCTTTCTTTATTTTTGTCTTCTCGCCGCTATTGCAGATCAATATTATTGCAGGTGCCCTGGTGGGCGGGATCTATCTGGGAATTGTCTTCTCCAGCGGTTCCGGGGCTGTAGAAGCCTATATCGAACGCGTCAGTCGCGCTAACCGCTTTGAATATGGCAAAGTCCGTGTCTCCGGCTGTGTCGGCTGGGCCCTGTGCGCCTCGATCACCGGTATTCTGTTTGGGATTGACCCCAATATCACCTTCTGGATCGCCTCCGGTTTTGCCCTGATCCTCGGCGTACTGCTGTGGGTATCGAAGCCGGAGAGCAGCAATAGCGCTGAAGTTATCGATGCGCTTGGCGCTAACCGCAAGGCTTTTTCGATGCGCACCGCCGCTGAACTGCTGCGCATGCCGCGTTTCTGGGGCTTTATCATTTACGTGGTCGGCGTTGCCAGCGTGTATGACGTTTTCGACCAGCAGTTCGCTAATTTTTTCAAAGGATTCTTTTCCAGCCCGCAACGTGGAACCGAAGTTTTTGGCTTCGTCACCACTGGCGGAGAATTGCTCAATGCGCTGATTATGTTCTGCGCCCCGGCTATCGTTAACCGAATCGGCGCCAAGAACGCCCTGCTGACCGCAGGATTAATTATGTCCGTGCGTATTCTGGGGTCGTCTTTTGCCAGCTCGGCGGTGGAAGTGGTTATCCTGAAAATGCTGCATATGTTTGAAGTACCGTTCCTGCTGGTCGGCACCTTTAAGTATATCGCCTCTGCGTTTAATCCAAAGCTTTCGGCAACGCTATTCCTGATTGGTTTTAATTTGTCGAAACAGCTTTCGGGGGTTGTGCTCTCGGCATGGGTTGGACGGATGTATGATACCGTCGGTTTCCATCAGGCTTATCTGATTCTGGGCTGTATTACGCTGAGCTTTACCATTATTTCACTGTTTACCCTAAAAGGGAGCAAAACGCTGCTTACGGCAACAGCGTAAAATAATACCGCCGCGGGCAGTTGCCTGCGGCTTTTCACATTTGCAGGCTGACAAAGATGATAAGGTGTGCAGGCATGCAGCGCCGATCCAGCCTGAAGAATATCGGGCCATCTGTTTTTTTATGATCTTTTCTGCCAGATATTTCGCCAATACGGCTTAACAGAAGAATTTTTTCATGCCACGAGTCAATGCCACTCTTTTAAGCTTATCCGTGTTCTCATGACTCTCGTTGAAAACGCCAAAGAAATAGCGTTCATTGTCAATGGTTTGCGACACGATCCTGTAGTTTAGCGGCTGACCGGACTTCGCGCCGTATTGCGCGGGGGTAACGGAAACCTCTGTCGCGTTATCGGCAACGCTGACCATCAGACCGTCGCCTTTTCCACCTACCAGCATCACCTTAATTAGCGAGTGCACCATGTCCCTCCCGGGTTGAGGTCAATGATTAATTTTTGATGGCCGCAGGCTGGCAGTTGACTGTTGCGCCACCGTAGCCGGACGTGTCATGCGCAGGGAGCCGATGGGTGCTTTCGCCTTCCACTATCGGCGGTAGTGGAACACCGTCTTTATCCACTACAGGCGACGCTTTCTGACAGGTCGACGTTTTCGTTACCTCTGCGGCCCTGGCTGAGGTTTGCAGAATCAGGAGCGCCACGGGAGCAAACAGAAACGCAGTCTTCAGTACATTCTTATAGTTCATACCGGCCTTGAGTAAAAAAATTTAATTCTTATGCTGAGCGACACGTTGATTATTAGGCATAAAATCTGGCAAATGATGAAGGAAAAATGAGAAATTGTGAATCTCATTACCCCTTATTTACCTGTTATGGCCGTTAATCCGCACACAGGCGCAGAATTCTATAACCCGGAATTATCTTAATCAATTGAAATCACCGCGCCACGACAGTCCTCTGGATAAACCATCAACCCGCGCGACATCATCAGCAAACACATCGCTGATATTCGCAATAACAAATACAGGCTATTCACCAGACGCATGGCATCACTCTGGTCGCGGGGGTCTGGCCGCATAAACGAGCCGCCTGCCCCCTCTGGATTAATCCTGGAGTGTCTCACACATTTGAACTTCTCTTGTCAGCCACTAGACTTAAACAAGTCAACCAAAAGGAGAGTCCTATGTCATCGCAAGATTATGAAAACGACGCGCAAGATCTGGTGGACAAAGTCGACAATAAAGTCAATGAATTTGCCGGGGAAGCCCAACAACAATTTGGTCATGTCGTAGATTCGCCCAGGCATCAGCTCAAAGGCGCGGCCCGTAAATACGCCGCCCAGGCTTCGGATGCGGTTTCAGAAGTCTCAGAACGCGTAAAGGAAAATCCGCTGACCGGGCTACTGGCAGCCGGTGCCATCGGACTGGTGATTGGTTTACTGGTCGGTCGGAAATAATCTCAGGCCACCGGGCCAATGCCGTTCACTTAAGCAAATCATCGGTGTTGTCTTTTGTTTTATTTGCCTGTGGCAATCGCATTATCGGTGGTTTAAACGAAAATCTGATTCGGTTGATTCACTAACTGAGCTGATACAGGCTGAAATATAAAGGATATAACTTTTTTTATGACTTTCAGCCTCTGAAAAGCCCCTGACGAATAACGGACTCACCGCATGGGGGTTGGGCGCATCAAGGAAACCTGGCGGGAACGCAGGCGCACATCCAGGACTGGCCGCCAGGACGGCGGCCAGAGGCTGAGTCGCGGCAAGGATGCCGCGTCTCAGCCGGTCCGCCAGATGAAGCCGGAGTGGAGCGGACCGCGCAGCGGCAGGTTTTCAGCGCCATGCCGGGGGTGCAGGGGGACGGGCGAAACGTCCCCCTGCCCGTTCACACGCTGTGGATATAACGAATATCCGCGAATTACCCGTGAACGGAACAGACCACGGAATCTGAATGGGTGAAAATGAAAAATGCGTCATGTTCGCCAGAACCACCGATCGCGGGCCGATAAAAAGCAGATAACATAATGATATTATTGTTTTTTCAAGCCAGAAAAGGCGGTAATCACCACCCGGCGAAAATGCGGACACAATATCTCAAACAGAGTTGTCATCAGCCTCAAGGCCCTACAGGTCGCAACACGCCGCCTGGTACATTCGCTAAATTTACCGCTATAATGCCCCACAATATTCAGCAGATTCAGACACCCGTATGACAAAACTCACCTTACAAGAGCAGATGCTCAAAGCCGGATTAGTAACCAGCAAAAAAATGGCCAAGGTCCAGAGAACCGCTAAAAAGTCGCGCGTTCAGGCTCGCGAAGCCAGAGAAGCCGTGGAAGAGAATAAGAGAGCGCAACTTGAGCGGGATAAGCAGCTAAGCGAGCAGCAAAAACAAGCGGCGCTGGCCAAAGAATATCAAGCTCAGATCAAGCAGCTTATTGAAATGAACAAAATCGACATTGCAAAAGGCGATATTGATTTTAACTTTACGGATAATAATTTTATTAAGAAAATGACCGTAGACAAGCTGACGCAGGCCCAGTTGATTAGCGGTCGTCTGGCTATTGTCCGCCTGGCTGTTGATCATAACGGCGAGAATAAATACGCAATCATCCCCGGGAGCGTAGCCGATAAAATCGCCCAGCGGGACGCAAGCTGCATTGTCTTAAACAGCGCGCTGAGTGAGCAGACACAGGATGAAGACGATCCTTATGCTGATTTTAAAGTGCCCGATGATTTAATGTGGTAAGCAGCGCTCGCGGAGCAGAGATCCATCGGTCACACTAAAGGCGTAGTCTGCGCGGGCATTATGCTTTACACTGCGCGCGGCAAAAATTAGGTAATGAATGATTAATCAGGCGGTAATGGCAATGAACGGAACGATCACGACATGGTTTAAAGATAAAGGCTTTGGATTTATCAAAGATGAAAACGGTGATAATCGCTATTTTCACGTGATTAAGGTTGCCAACCCTGATTTGCTTAAAAAAAACGCGGCGGTAACGTTCGAGCCCACGACAAATAACAAGGGCTTGTCATCGTATGCCGTGAAGGTCATCCCTGAAAGCAAATACATCTACATCGCAGGCGAGCGTCTTAAACTTACCTCAATCAAATCGTGGCTGGTATACAGTGAAGAGGTTCCTGCCGATACCCGCATCGATAAAGAAAATGCGGTGCTGTCTGTCGGTTTGCTGATGGGCAATATCAAGCCAAAATCAGCCGCTAAGCCCGGCGAAATGCGTTCACTGAAAAAACTGGCGATCACCACCTTCCAGGGAACGACGCTTATCTTCTCGGAAGATGAGATAGATATAGAAGCCACAGTGAAAATGCTGAAGGTGTAATCATTCCGGCCCGATCTGGCAGCCAGCGATTATTTATACCGATATCTGTCAGATTATATCTTGCTGAAATGCTGCTCAGCCCGCTTGTTTTCATCATATCGCGTTTCCCCGGGGGAACGAATAGCCAGGAACCGCACCCGCACCATTAATCCACCTGACGTTTCGCTGCGTAAAAGCCGGGGATGTGTGTGGTGCAAACGCGCAATATCGTTAACCAGCGCCAGCCCGATCCCCGCCCCCGCCTCGGTCCCCGCGTTGTCAAGTCGCTGAAACGGCTGCAACGCCTGATAGATCTGCTCATCCTCAATGCCCGGACCGCTATCCTCTACCTCCAGAATGACCGCATCGTCATCACGCAGAAGCCTCGCGGTGACGGTGCCCGGTGATGGGGTATATTTCAACGCATTATCCAGCAGATTCGCACACAGTTCGCCAAGTAAAACCTCATCGCCTTCGATCCACTGCGCCGTCTGCTCGCCTTCATATCCCAGATCGATCGCTTTGCTACGGGCCTGCGCCAGACGGCTAAAACAGCTCATCTGCACCACATCATACAGATTAACCGGCAAGAACTGTCGCTCCCCCTGCTCTTTACGTTTCACCGCCGAAAGCTGTAGCAATCTCTCCGTCAACTGAATGGTATTATCCAGCGTGGCGCTCATCGCCCGCAAACTTTCGTGCCACTGCTGCGGCTGTTGACTGGCTAACGCCACCGCCGCCTGGGTTTTCAGTACCGCCAGCGGCGTTTTTAACTGATGGGACGCATCGGCGCTAAAGCGCTCCTGACGGGAGATCAGCGCGCGCAGGCGATCGATGTAGCGGTTAAAGGCGACGATCAGCAGCCGGGTCTCTGACCAGGGCAGCAGTTCCGGCAAGGGGGTCAGCAGGCCCGGTTCGCGCCGCACCATCAGCGAAGAGAGCTGACGTATCGGTCTTAATATCCGCCGCAGCAACCAGCCCACAAGCACTAACGTCAGCAGCACCAGCAGACCTTGCGATACCCAGGATGAAAACAACAAATGCCCGGCCAGATAGCGCCGGGATTGCAACGTTTCGGCAACGTAAATCTCCGCCATGCCGAAAATCGCCCCTTCGTTTACCGGCTGTAATAGCCGCGCCACGCGGATCGCTTCCCCGCGATACTGAGTATGATAAAACCATGCCAGCGCCGGATAGAGCCGGGTTCGCGAGGTCGCTGGCGGCATCGCAGGCAGATCGTCATACCCGGAAATAACCTTTCCATCCGGATCCACCACTTTGTAATAGAGCCGATCGTTCATGTTCAGTTCGAAGCTGTCGAGCACCACCCAGGGCACATTCACTTCCAGTTTATCGTCGCGCACCACCAGCCGCTCCGCCACCGTTCTGGCAGAAGAGAGCAGCGTCCTGTCGTAGGCCTGGGTTGCAGCCTGTAGCGCGCTAACGTAGCTGTTAAAGGCGGAAAGCGCCCATAGCAGCACCAGCGGCAATCCGAGGAATAGCAGCAGTTGCAGATACAGCGACTGGGGTTTAGCCCACCTCATCGCCGCACTCCAGCACGTAACCCAGCCCACGCAGGGTGGTGATCCGCACGTTACTGCCCTGTAATTTTTTGCGCAGACGATGGATATAGAGTTCGATGCTCTCCGGGCTGACCTCATCGCTCAGGCTGAAGACCTGTTCAAACAGCTGCTGGCGCGACACCGGTCGCGTTCTGCGGTACATCAATACCGTCAGCAACGCCTGCTCACGCGGGGTCAGCGCCAGCGGCTGCGCCTGAAGCAAAAAGTAACCTTCATCGTGAAACGCCAGATCGCCAAGCTGCTGTAACTCCTGCACCTGGCCCGCGCTGCGCCGCAGTAATGCCCGTAATCGCGCATCCAGCTCTTCGATTTCAAACGGTTTTGGCAGATAGTCATCCGCCCCGACATTCAGCCCTTTCACCCGATCCGCCACCGCGCTGCGCGCCGTCAGCAGCAGCACCGGCAGCGTTTGTCCACGCTTGCGCAGGCGTTGCACCACATCCAGCCCGTCCAGTCCAGGCATATTGATGTCCAGCACCGCCAGCGCGTAGCTTTCACTGTGCAGAAGATGATCGGCCGCCAGGCCATCGAATACGCAGTCCACGGCAAAACCGTTTTGCGCCAGCGCTTTCTCCAGCCAGTGAGCCAACTCACGGTTATCTTCCGCTAATAAGAGACGCATATCACATCCTGTAAAGTTTCTGCCCCATTGAAAGGGAATTGAAAGGTTATTGTTTTAACAATCACGCAACCGTACTGCTACATGTCGGTTCACATAATCACAAAAATCTTCTTCCGTACCTGAAAATTCGGACATCCGCGTGAGGATAAACAATGAAAAAACAATTACTTCGCACCCTTACTGCAAGCATTTTACTGATGAGTACCGCTGTACTGGCGCAGGACGCACCGTCGCGCACCGAATGCATCGCCCCGGCCAAACCCGGCGGCGGATTCGACCTTACCTGTAAGCTGATTCAGGTGAGCATGATGGAAACCGGCGCAATCGATAAACCGATGCGCGTCACTTATATGCCGGGCGGCGTCGGCGCGGTGGCCTATAACGCGATTGTCGCCCAGCGTCCTGGCGAACCGGGAACGCTGGTCGCCTTCTCCGGTGGATCGCTGCTCAATTTGTCGCAGGGGAAATTTGGTCGTTACGGTGTGGATGATGTGCGCTGGCTGGCGAGTGTGGGGACCGACTACGGGATGATCGCCGTGCGCGCCGACTCCCCGTGGAAGTCGCTGAAGGATCTGCTGAGCGCCATGGAAAAAAAACCTGAGAGCGTGGTCATTGGCGCAGGCGCGTCAATCGGCAGCCAGGACTGGATGAAGGCGGCGCTACTGGCGCAGAAGGCCAATGTTGATCCGCACAAGATGCGCTACGTGGCGTTTGAAGGCGGCGGCGAACCGGTTACGGCGCTGATGGGCAACCATGTGCAGGTGGTTTCCGGCGACCTCAGTGAAATGGTGCCTTACCTGAGCGGCGATAAAATTCGCGTGCTGGCGGTATTTGCTGAACAACGCCTGCCGGGTCAGTTAGCCAACGTCCCGACCGCCAAAGAGCAAGGATACGACCTGGTCTGGCCGATCATTCGTGGCTTTTACGTGGGGCCGAAAGTCAGCGATGCCGACTACCAGTGGTGGGTGGAGACCTTCAAAAAACTCCAGCAGACCGACGAGTTTAAAAAGCAGCGCGATCTGCGCGGTCTGTTTGCATTCGATATGACCGGCAAACAGCTTGACGACTACGTCAAAAAACAGGTCACCGATTACCGCGAACAGGCGAAAGCCTTCGGCCTCGCGAAATAGCTCAGGAGGCACTCATGAGCGATCGTATTTTTGCCGGGATCTGGCTGTTGCTCTGCATTGCCGGGCTGTTTATCGCCTGGCAGATTCACAGTGAATACAGCTACGAACCGGTGGGCCCTCGCCCGTTTCCGCTGGGTATTCTCGGTCTGATGGCGTTCTGCGCGCTGGCGCTGTTATTGCGCCATCCCGATACCGTTAACTGGCCTCACCGCCATGTGTTGCAAAAGCTGCTGACGATGGTCATCGTCCTGCTGATGTATGCCTGGGGTTTTGAATGGCTGGGCTTTCCGATTGCCACCGCCATTCTCACCCTGGTCGTCGGCATTCTGTTCGGCGCAACGGTCCCGGCAGCGGGTATTTCCGGCGCGGTTCTCGGCACCCTGCTGTGGTATGCCTTCGACCGCCTGCTTGATGTCACCTTACCTCTCGGCGCCTGGCTGAGTTAACGGAGAAATGATGGATACCTGGATATATCTTTCTCAGGGTTTTGCGGTGGCCATGACGCCGGAGAATCTGATAATTGCCCTGATCGGCTGCTTCGTCGGCACCATTGTCGGCCTGCTGCCGGGGCTTGGGCCGATTAACGGCGTGGCGATTTTACTGCCGCTGGCTTTCGCCCTGCATCTGCCTGCGGAATCCGCGCTGATCCTGCTGGCGACGGTTTATATCGGCTGTGAATATGGTGGGCGTATTTCGTCGATTCTGCTCAACGTGCCCGGCGATGCGGCGGCGATCATGACCGCGCTCGACGGGTATCCGATGGCGCAACAGGGTCGAGGCGGTATCGCCCTCTCCATCTCAGCGGTCAGCTCGTTTTTTGGTTCGATCATTGCCATCGGCGGGATCATCCTGTTCGCACCGCTGCTGGCGCAATGGTCGCTGGCGTTTGGTCCGGCGGAATACTTTGCGCTAATGGTCTTTGCCATCGCCTGCCTCGGCAGCATGATGGCGCAAAACCCGCTGAAATCATTTCTGGCCGCGCTGATCGGTCTGGGTCTGGCGACCGTCGGCGTGGACGCCAACACCGGGGTTTATCGCTTTACCTTTGACAGCGTTCATCTCTCCGACGGTGTGCAGTTCATCGTGGTGGTGATCGGCTTGTTCTCGGTCTCAGAAATACTCTTAATGCTCGAACATACCAGCAGCGGCCAGAAGCTGGTACGCAAAACCGGGCGTATGTTGTTTAACGCCAGAGAAGGGGCGCAGTGCGTGGGCGCGACGTTACGCTCATCGGTGATCGGCTTCTTCGTCGGCGTGCTGCCGGGCGCAGGCGCCACCATCGCCAGCGCCATCACCTACATGACCGAGAAAAAGCTCAGCGGCAACAGCGACAGCTTCGGCAAAGGCGATATCCGTGGCGTGGCGGCACCGGAAGCCGCCAACAACGCCTCAGCCTGCGGCTCGTTTATCCCGATGCTGACCCTTGGCGTGCCAGGTTCCGGCACCACGGCGGTAATGATGGGCGCGCTGACGCTGTATAACATCACGCCAGGACCGGCGATGTTCACCGAACAACCGGATATCGTCTGGGGGCTGATCGCCGCGCTGCTGATCGCCAACGTGATGCTGCTGGTGATGAACATCCCGCTGATTGGCCTGTTCACCCGCATGCTGACCATCCCGCTGTGGTTCCTTGTCCCGGCGATTGCCGCCGTGTCCGCGGTCGGCGTGTACGCGGTACACAGCACCACGTTCGATCTGGTGCTGATGGTGGCGCTCGGCATACTGGGCTACATTCTGCGTAAAATGCATTTCCCCATGTCGCCGCTGATCCTCGGCTTTGTGCTGGGCGAGATGCTGGAGCAAAACCTGCGCCGGGCGCTCTCTATCAGCAACGGCAATATGGCGATTCTGTGGGAGAGCGGCGTGACGAAAGCGCTGCTGACGATGGCGATAGCGGTAATTGTCATCCCGCCGCTGCTGCGCCTTATTCGCAAACGCAACAATAAGCCACAGGTGGATATCGGTTAATGGATTGCCGGATGGCATTACGCCATCCGGCGGAAATAGCGGCACAATAACTTACTCTGCATAACACAAAACAATTGCCCGGCGGCGCATCCGCTTGCACGGGCCTACAGGTGATGTATAACCTGTTGATATTGTAGAAAATTAAGGCAAAATAAGGCGCGGCCGTCATCAGCCAGAAATCCTGCCCCATATCTAAACAGATTCGTCAGTATATTTTACTCCTGCTTGTGTACAGGGCCCGTTGCTCAATCAACTGCGCCGCGATGCTGACGGCAATTTCGGCCGGAGTTTCGCTTTTGATCTTAATCCCGATTGGCGCGGTAATCCGCGCGATATCATGCTCATTAAACCCATCGGCTTTTATGGCGGCGGTGAGCGTCGCAATTTTTGTCCGGCTACCGGCAACGCCGATATAGTAAGCCGATGTTCTTAATGCGAACTGCAAAACTTCGTAATCACACTTGTGTCCGCGCGTAATGATAACGATACAATCCTGCGGCTGGATCGTAATCTCGTCGGCAAGGTTAACATAATCCAATGTATGCACCTCTTCGGCGCAGGGAAAAAGCTCACGGGTGGAGTATTCCGCTCTGTCGTCGGTCACGGTGCAACGAAAATTCAACTGTTCGAGTAAAGGAATAAGCGCCTGAGCGATATGCCCGCCGCCAAAGACATAAATACGGCCCGAATTCATCAGCTTTTGTATATAGCACGTTCCTGCTGGCGTTTCTGTCTTGCCCGCCGGGTAGTCTTGCTCGCCCCTCCGTTCAGGAACGAATGCCGGGGAGAGGCCGAAAAGTCCCTCTTCGCGACTGTAAAACCCAAATTCAACACCGGTATAAGGAAGCATAAGCCATCCTGTTTTATGCTTTTCCGAATGGTCACAGGCGACCGTCAGGGTCGATTGATTCACCTCGGAGGGGTAAATATACGTGAAAAGCAGATCCACGTTGCCCCCGCAAACCATGCCGATCCGGGTCAGCTGATACTTTCTTAACCCTCCCTGCCCGGTAGCCAGAAGGCTTTGCGCCGACTGAACTGCGCTATACTCCAGCACACCGCCGCCAATAGTACCGCCCAGTCGGCCATCTTCGCCAACAACCATGCTGGCGCCTGCGTGGCGCGGGGCGCTGCCCATTTCCGCTACCACCGTGACAAGCTGGGTCGCTTGCCCCCTCTTGCAGCGTTCCAGCAAGAGTGCGAAAAGTGTTTTCATCGTCCGCTCCTTCAGCAAAGATACAATGCTCACTTAACTCTGTTAGTGATTGCCTTTTCGATAGCCAAAGCCTGTTGCCATCTGTCGTCATGGGCCAACACCGCGTCTTTCGTCAGACATTTCCCCATACTGGCGGTAAAGCGTTCCTGAAGAGTGACCTTTTTCGTGCCGTACATCCTTTTATCAGCGAGAAAAAGCACATGCGCTTCGCTAATGGGCTCGCTCAAAGTTATGTCGTGGTGCAGTTCAACAATACGGGCAACCTGCAAATACCCCCTCGCCCTCAGTATTGCTGCGGCTTTGTGCGGATGGCTTTTCCCTTCTCGCCGGGCCATATCATGAAGAAGCGCGGCGGCCCGTAACCGCCCGGGGGATAAAATTATCCCGTCACGCTGCAAACTCGTGCTAATCCTGAGCGCCTCTTCGCAGACGGCCAGGCTGTGCGCGCGCACGGGTTCCGGCGTTGCGCATAAACGCCAGAGTTCCCGAATCTCTTCATCTGACGGGATATCGTCAGGACTTTTACCTGTGGCCGTCACGGCAAATGCGCCGTTGGCATAGCGCAAAACCGTAATACTGCCGTAGGGCAGACGTATTAGCGCATCATGTCGGGGGTCGAGATGCATAAGCTTCCACAACAGTGCGCGAATAGCGCCCTCGTGGGTTATCGCCACAATATCGGAGCCCTCTCTTTCCGCGATCTCCCTGAGCGTCGTTTCCATACGCGTCGCCCCGCTATCCAGGCTTTCGCCGCCGGGAGGCATCAGCGCCCAGTTCCGCCCCCGCCTGGCATACAGCTCAGGATATCTGGCGCGTATCGCCTCAAAACGCATCCCTTCCCACTCGCCGACGGCAATTTCATCCAGGCCCGACGATACGGATATTTTCCGTTTCCCTGTAGCAAGCCGCTCAGCCGTTTCGCGACTGCGCCTGAGACGGCTGCAATACAGCGCGTATTCCATCCCGGAGAAACACGGGATCAACGCCGAGGATTGCGTGAGGCCTTCAGGCGCCAGGGGAAAATCACTCCCGTTTCCCAGACAATAACGCCTGTTGTCCGGCGTTTGCGGACGGCCGTGACGGACGAGAAAAATGCCGGGCATAAAAATCGCCTCAATTCCTGACGATCAACACGCTACCGTGCAGATCGCAAAGTGGGACCAGACAAAGCCGACCGGCCTGGTTTTCAAAATCAGACATGGCCTGTTTCACCCCCGGAAAACGCGCGTTGTGGTAATCATGCAGCAGGATGCAGCCATTTGGGACAAGCCGGGGATAGAACCATTCAAGGCCGCTCAGCGTCGGCGCGTATAGGTCAGCGTCCAGACTCACAAAGGCGAAGCGTTCTTCAATACCGGTGGCCGTGCCCGGGAAATGACCTTCCCGAATGATCACCCGCGCCTGATGGGGCATCCTCGCCATCACCGCCTCCACGCTGGTGGCACAGAACTCATCCCGGCGCACCGGCGGAAAACCGTGCGCCTTTTCTGTATCTATGTCTGATTCAGCAAACCCACGGAACGTATCAAACAGGTACAGCGATTTGTCCGGGAAAACCGCGTTCAGAAGACGGGCGAAATTGCCCTGGTAGACGCCAAGTTCGGCTACTGCGCCTTCGGTGTGAAGCTCATTGAGCCGCCCGGCAATCCTCCTGGTCATCGCGCCGCGTATATCGATCGCCGGTTGTAAAGTATCCAGCCGGAAGATTGGCCCGTGGTAGCCTGCCGCTCTGGCCTGTTGTTCCAGTTCCAGCCCGCGTTCTTTTGCCGCAACGCTGACAAAAACAACATCAGGCCGGAGCGCAAGCGCTGCAGCAACCGACAGTACAGGCGGATAATGCGCCGTTGACTGCCGCGTCGCCGCGTTGTCGCCAAAGGCCAGGAGTTGCAACGCCTGTTCATTAAGCAACAACGCAGCATTTCTGCCCATCTGTCCCGCGCCCAGCAATACCACGGTTTTCATAATCCCCTTCCCGTCTGGTTCATACCTGGCGCGTCCTGGGCATATAGCCGGGCGGCGCGATCACATACGATAGTGAAGTCGTCATCCGTATCCATATCCAGAAGGATCGCGCTGTCCCCGACAGCCACCGGCCTGCGCGGCAACGTCATCAGGGCGCCCCGCAGGCCATCCCGCCCCGCCATCGCACATATACCAGCAAAGTAAGCTGCCGGGATCACCGGCGGGTGTCCCTGCCTATTTTCAAACTCAGGAATGAGTACGTCCCCCGGATGATGCCGCGCGGCTGCAAGCAGAAGACGCACCGTATCCCGCTGTACCAGGGGAATATCCACGGGATGTACGAAACATCCCGAACAGGCTGGCGCAAGCGCGATAAGATGCTGCAGGCCGATACGGACCGTGGAAAACATGCCCCGCCGCGCATCGGGATTTTGCACGTAATTCAGCCCGAGACGTTGCGCTTCGGCAGCCAGCGCCGCCTGATTGACCTGCCCGCCAACCAGCAGAACGGGAGAAACGTCCGCCGCCGAATATATCCAGGCCAGGTTTTCGAGCGCGCTGCGGCTGCCATCCATAAAAGGAATGGGCAGCAGCGGTTTAAAGCCCTGACGCATGCGTGTAGAAAATCCTGCCGCCAGGATGAGCGAGGCATACTTTCCGGCGAACATGTCAACCTCCGCGTTTACACGTAGACCTACTCGCGCGCGTTCTGCAGCCGCAGTACCGCAGTTTTGATAAGACCCTTTATCTCATTGATTTTATATCTGTTTTTATCAAGCGGAATCGCGCCATTTACAGCCAGTTCCGCGACGGCTTCCGCAATCTGCGCATCAGGCTTTTTGTTCAGCAGATAGCGCTCCCCCGCGTGACAGCGTAACGGAACCGGCGCAACGCCCCCCATGACTAACCGGGCTTTGGTAATTTTGCCGTCCTGAACGGTAAAAAGGCTGGCCAGGCTGACAATGGCGAAGTCTATGGCGTCGCGCAGACGAAACTTGTCATAATGGCCGATACTTTCCTTCGGCAAAGGGATCTCGATACTTTCGACAAGCTCTCCGGGCGCAAGACAATCCGTTACTTTCAGCGTCGATCCGCAAAATTCATCTGCCGGGACAATGCGCTGCGTCGTGTGGATACGCGCGTCCAGGACCATTAATACCGGTGCCAAATCAGAAGGGTTGACCGCATAGCAGCCGCAATTCAGACAGCGCGCCGCTTCCGCGAGCGCCTGTTCCATCGGCAGGCTGAAGGCGTCCTCTTTTTTGATATTACGCGCAGCCACGGGCAACTCTGTGAGTCTGGCTTGCTGGTATTTTTTGATGCCTGAAGGCTCAAGAGAGAGGAACTGAATGCCTGTGGCCTCGTTCGCTTTATCGACATTTCCCTCATAGTTTTCCGGGCAGCCCAGATACCTGTTTATGCTGCGGCTCGCGCTATGCCCCGTTGCAACCGCATTGATGACCGTGGATGGCCCGGTAACGATGTCGCCTCCCGCGAATACGCCGCGACGGCTGGTCATCTGCGAACCAGCATCCACGCCTATCAGGCCTCTGCGCGTCAGTTGCATGTCATACTTCTCGTCAAGGAAAGAGAGGTCGCCCGCCTGTCCGACGGCCATCAGGATATTGTCGGCTGCAATGTCCTTTTTCTCGCTGTCATCATAGTGCGGGTTGAAAGCGCCTTTCGCATCGCGAACCGCAACACAGCGTTTGAGCCGCATGCCCGTGACGACTCCGTTATCAGCCAGGACTTTATCGAGCCCCCATTGCGGCATAATGATGATGCCTTCTTCTCTGGCACGGGCCACCTCGTCGCGGCCCGCAGGCATCTCTTCTTCGGATTCAAGACAGGCGAGAATCACCGTCTGCGCGCCCAGGCGTCGGGCGGTGATCGCAACGTCCATCGCGACGTTGCCTCCCCCGGCCACGAGAACGCGGTTGCCGATCTTGCCTTCCATCCGGGTATTGATATCCACCAGAAAATCCAGCCCGTACATAGTCAGTTCTTCGCCGGGAATACCGAGGGTGGGACGTTTCCAGGTTCCCGGCGCGTAATAGACGCTGTCGTACTGTTTTTCCAGGTCGGCGGGAGTGACACCCTGGCCAATTGTGGTGTCGAGGACAAAAGAAATCCCCATATGTTGCAGCAGTTCAGTGAATGTTCTGACAAGTTGTTTGGGCAAGCGGTAATTGGGAATGGCATACATCAGCATTCCGCCCGCTTTCGGTCTGGCATCGTAAACCGTTACGCGATGCCCGGCTTTACGGAGGTAAAAAGCGGCGGCGAGGCCCGAAGGACCGGCCCCGACAATGGCAATTGCCTTACCGGTATCCCACTGCGGAGGGGCATAAAATTCACGGCCATTTTCCAGAATATAGTCGCCAACGCTGCGCTCCACCTCGCGTATCGCCACGCTGTCATCGGTATGCCCGCGGTTACAGCCAGACTGGCAAAAATGCGCGCAGACCCTGCTGGTCAGCATCGGCATGGGGTTAGCCTGCATAAGGATGCGCGCGGCGGCTTTTTTATTCCCTTTACGCAACTGCTCCATATAGGCAGGGATATCCGTGCTGGCGGGACAGTGCTGGCTACAGGGCGTGGCGTGGGTTTTCATGCCGCCAAAGATGGAATGATACCGGTTGTCTCCCTGGATAGCGTAGCAGGTGTCGCCCCCTTTTCTGGCGCATACCATCCGCCCGCCGCCCTCATGTGGGTAACGATAAAACCAACAGCGCACGTCCTGGCAGAGATTTCCCCCAATAGTGCCCCGGTTTCGAATGTTGGGAGACGCGACGGAATGGGCCGCTTCGGCGAGTATCGGGACCGCGTCAAGAATCGTCTTGTCTTCCGCGATATCGCTTAGTTTCGCTGTTGCGCCGATATACAGACTATTCCCGTTGATGTAGATGCCATCGGCCCCCGGGATCCACAACAGGCTGACCAGCGAATCCGGGTATTCCGGTAAAATGGCTGTTTTCATGCCGCCCAGGAGATCGGTTCCCCCGGCAAGAGGACGTGAGCCATGTTTTACGTAATCGGCAGCGTCGGCAAAACTTTCGGCGCGATAATAGTAAAAATTTTTCATGGTGACCTCTCCTATGCGACTTTACCAAGGGCCTGCAAAATAACGTCCGGGGTTGCGGGATACTGAGCAACCTGAATGCCGATGGCGTTGGAAATGGCTTGCATGGTCGCGCTGGCCGCCGAAGCGCCTGCGATTTCCCCTACCCCGACGGCCTTAAACTGGAAGGTATCGAATTGCGACTGCAATATTGATGTTTCGTATACCGGGAACTCATTGAACGGACGCCATTTGTATTCAAGCATGTTAAATGTCAGCGTCCGGTGAGTGATGGGATCGATAATGTGTTCTTCGTAAATGGCGGTATCAAGAGATGCGGCCCCGATACCTCCCTGGCACTGCATTTCCAGCATCGACGGGTCGATTGTCTGGCCGGAGTCCGTCCCGCCCACCATGCGAACGACATCCACTTTTCCGGTTTCTTTGTTTACCTCAACTTCGATAAGCACCATAAAAAAGTTGGGGGTGGAAAAGTTTTCCAGATGCTGGCCGTAGCCTGTCAGGGTCAGATCCGGCGGAATCAGTTTCTTCCAGCTAACAAACTGGTCAGGCCGCGCTTTACTGCTCACGCCAAAATCGCGTAATTCCATAGCGTCCATCGATATATCAAGATGGTGGACAGCCAATTCGCACAATTTCTTTTTCGCGTTTTCCGCGGCATTACTGACGGCATGGCCATATGTAATGGTGCCGCGGCTACCGCAAAGGCCGAAACCGGTCGGGTTGATTTTCGTGGACGGCGGCGTCAGCTCAACGCGCTCATAGGGGACGTTAAGTATTTCGGCCACCATTTTCGCTATATTGCTGCGCTGCCCCATGCCGGACTCGGTGATGTCCGTTTGCAGAATGACCCGAGCCTTATCGCCAACCATATCGGGCACGATGCGTACATAAGCTTCGGTGTTATCTTCGCCAACGTCGGCATTACCGATAATGCTGCATCCTACGCCCCGCACCCGAGTCCCGTCTTCGCTGGTCCAGGTCGGCACGCCCCATCCTTTCCACTTGTCTTTCCAGCCAAATTTCGCGGCGGCCGCTTCAATGGCCGGAACATAATTAATGGAATGGGCGATCCACAATCTGCCATCGCGCCAGATATAGGGGTCGCCGTCTGAAACGTAGTTTTTCTTATAGCACTCGACAGGATCAAAATTGCCCGCCTGCATGGCTCTGGCCATCAGGAGCGAGAGACAACTGTTCAGCTCCTGGCCGCCATATCCGCGCACAATACCGGCCGGCTGTTTATTGGTAACAATGCAATAGGTGTCCAGATCCCAGTTGGCGCATTTAGCCATCACTAACTGCGCCTCGCCAATGCCCACGCTGATCTGGCCTTGCGTCGTATTGCAAAAGGCGCCGGTATCGACAAACCACTGGGCTTTGACAGCCCGCACAACGCCCTCTTTGTCCATACCGATTTTCGCTTTAACCTGGCTGCCAAGACGGGTTTCAGAGCAGATCAACTGTTCTGCCTTCGTCTGGTAGAATTTGACCGGACGCCCCGTGTGCCGGGAAAGAAGGGCCGCCGAAATCACCGGGACCACCATACTTTGCTTGTTGCCATAGCTGCCGCCGACGTTGAAGCTGCGGACATGAAGATTACAGTCCGGGATGACGCTGACGCCGAATACCTCCAGAATGCGGCAACTTTGCGTGGTGGCCCAAATGCTGTAATCGTTGCCCCCATCCCAACTGACGATTGCGCCGGGCGGTTCCGGTGCGAGCGGCGCGGCCATTTTCGCAAACTCGACGGTGTCTTCAGCGCAAATCGCGCACTCGTCAAACCCTTTTTCCACATCCCCACGGATGAGATGCCAGAACGGCCCGTCCTTCTGGAAGGGAGGATAGCCGGGCGTCACAATGTTATTTTTAAACTCTTTGTATAACTGCGTAACCCCCTCTTTCACCGCATCAATGCCGTTGGTGATAACCGGGAGTTGCTCGTACTCAACCTCGATCAGGTCGATCGCTTCCATCGCTATTTCTGCGCTTTCCGCAGCGACCAGGGCCACCGTATCGCCGATATACTGCATTTCTTGCCCGAGAATAGGTTTTGACGGCGGGTATCCCAGCAGCCAGGTCGGATCGGCCTCTTTATATGTCAATACCGCCGCAACGCCTTTCAACGCTTTGGCCTTTTCCGTATTAATAGAAATAATGCGGGCGTGCGCATAGGGAGACTTCAGGGATTTTCCTGTCAGCATTCTCGGCAGGCTGAAATCGTCGAGGAAGGTCGTCTTCCCGGTGACGATGCCCTGCGCATCTTTACGAGGAACATTGACTTTGCCGATGTAGCGGTAATTTTCAGGCTTGTAATCGTCAGAATACATTTACTGTTCCTCGCTTTTTCTGGTGAAGGCGTCCATGGCCTCAAGCACGTGGTACTGGCTGATACAACGGCAGAAATTACCGCTAAGCGCGTCTTTCACCTGATCCGGCGTAGGAGCCGCTTCCTTATTCAACAACGCCCTGGCGGACATGATGATCCCCGGCGTACAGAAACCGCACTGGAAGGCGTAATGGTCGATAAATGCTTGTTGCACAGGGTCAAGAACCCCTGTCCGGGGGTCAGCCAGTCCCTCAATGGTGGTAATGTCTTTCCCGTCCGCTTCGACCGTCAGCAACATGCAGGACAGGACGGCCCGACCGTCCATGATGACGGTACAGCAGCCGCAGGAGCCTTCCCCACATGCCGCCTTTGTGCCCGTTAAGGCCAGTCGCGTGCGTAACGTTTCCGATAAGGTTTCTCCACAAGGGATCTGCCCGAGTTTATCTCCTACTGAAAAGTCATATTCCAGTCCATTAACATGTAAGGAAATCGATTCGGTTTTCATATAAATGCGTCCTTGATTGAATACAAGGGAATAAGGTAAGGCTGTGTATTGAATTCAATACACAAGATGCGCCTGGAGAATTATCCCTTTATATGACCACAATAAGACACGATATTCACTGGCTGAGCGTCTGCCCCATTAGGGCTATTTCACCTGTTATTTGTCCCTGGGCAGTGTTCACACTAATTCGAGCAGCAGGACAAACAGTTAGCCGATTTGAACAGCGCTGACTCCAAAGGCTGATCTCTGGTGAGGGTCATGGGTATCCCTCATCAATCCCCAGACGTTACTGAAATATGACGGGTATAAACGTGTAGTTAATATATACCCGTCATACTTCAAGTTGCATGTGCGTTGGCTTTCCTCGTTCACCCCAGTCACGTACTGGAGTACGCTCCCGGGGATTCACTGCGTCGCCGCCTTCCTGCAACTCGAATAATTTAGGGTATAATCCAATAAAAATGACAATTAAAAACAAGCGACAGGAATACTTATCTGTTGAGGCAGCAATTACCCAACATTTTTTAGATAATGCGCAACATATATTTATTTTTCTTACCCTTAGCCGTGACGCCGTCAGCCCTGAATAAATAACCATGAAAACGCAATCGGTCATTATCTGGATGAATTGAATTTAACACTACTCTGAATATGGATACAGAGGAAAAATGGAAAGTTACATTCAAAAAATGGAATGAAAGAGGCGAAAAACGCTTTGCACATTGATACTACACGGTTGTCCATGCATCAATGTACGGGTTGATCGTCCCTGTGTCGACGTGCTGGACCAATAAGCAGGCTGAATCAGTAAGGATGGCATCGGCCTTGACGCCTGTCGTGTTCTGAGAGGGTCAAAGCATGCGGTTCATTTTTTTACAGTGCTCCACCAGAAAG
This sequence comes from Klebsiella indica, assembly GCF_005860775.1. GTDB lineage: Bacteria > Pseudomonadota > Gammaproteobacteria > Enterobacterales > Enterobacteriaceae > Klebsiella > Klebsiella indica. The sequence continues at coordinate 55,137 of NZ_VCHQ01000026.1, read as the reverse complement.
TCGACAAACAGCCTGACGCGTTTCGGTAACTGGCTATTTGCCATGACTACGCTGAGATCCACGCTGGGAAATACCCACCCCGCCAACACCGGAACAAGCTGCCCTGCGGCTAAATATCCGGCGACCATCGGCGGGTCCGCCCAGGTTATGCCGCTCCCCGCCAGCGCAATCTCCAGTGCCAGATTGGGGTTATTAACGGTGTGAGCCGGGTGGATGAGCGTACTTTCTTTTTTGTCACCGTTACTCATCACCCATACATTACCCTGCTGGGAGACGGCGATGCAGGGTAAACCGGCAAGATCCGCCGGGCGTTGCGGGGTGGGATAACGTTTCAGTAACGAAGGGGAACAATAAAGCGAAGGTTGCAGCGATGCCAGTGTATGCACTCTCAGCCCGGAATCAGGCAGGATGCCAGCCCTGATGTCCAAATCATAGGGTTCTAACAGCAAATCGACCCAGCGAGAAGAAAACGTAACATGCAAACATATATCGGGCCATCGCGCGGTGAAATTCCCCACCACGCCCTGAAGATAGCTGTGGTAGATATCCCCGGCGACAGCGAAACGCACGCACCCGGCAGCAACGTTAGCTTCGCGGGCGAGATTTTCACAGGCATCGTCGGCTTCGGCAACGATCGTCTCGCATCGCTTGAAAAAGATCTTCCCGCTTTCCGTCACCTCAACATTCCGTGAGTTCCGCACCAACAAGGGGATTCCCAGCCGTTTTTCCATAGAACTTATTCTGCTCGAAAGCGTGGAAACAGGCATACCGAGGGTATCTGCGGCTCTGGTGAAGCTTTTATGCCGGGCGACGGCGATAAATAATGGCATGTCCCGCAGTACTTTATTCACGATTATTCACTCCATTGGCCGAATGAACAGGATATTGCAGCTAAGCAACAAGCGCAGTCATCCCGGAATACCAGGATAATTGACGGTAGGAGGGAGAATACGGTCAATGCTGCTGCAATCAATATTAACCATACAGTTAGTAATGTCTATGCGGCGTGCTATATTTTGTCTGACCTTTGCTTTTTAACGTCAAAACGTCAGAGTTAATCCTTTAAAAACAAAATGATAAATAACATCATAAAAGAAAAATTTCGACTAAAAGTGACACACCTTCTGTCACTGCTAACAGTAGCACCGATACCAACGCACACGTCCAGACGGCTCTGATAGCCTGTGATTTTCTCAGAATTTAAAATTTATTTGGGGAAGTGATTCCACCCTCTGGGCCGCCGTGCTGGCGGCCACTCCTTGATGCCCCCACCCCCATCGGTGATGCCGCACTCAGTCAGCGGCCAGCCGGGGGCTGAATGTCATGAAAAAACAGGCGATATCCATCAGCCCTCGCACTGCATCGGAGCAGTAAACAAAACAGCATAAAACGCCGATGGCTCGCTTAACTGACCGGCATTGGGTATCAAGTCCGGTTTCCTTTGACTCGACAAAACGCGCTACTCGCTGAGCCCGCGATTTTCCAGCATCGGGCCAATTTCAGGATCGTGCCCGCGCCACTGGCGGTAAAGTTCCGCTAAATCAGTGCTATTCCCGCGTGACAGAATTGCTTCACGGAAACGCTGGCCATTTTCACGGGTTAAACCGCCCTGTTCGACAAACCACTGATAGCCGTCATCCGCCAGCATCTGGGTCCACAGATAGGCGTAATAGCCTGCCGCATAACCGCCGCCGAAGATATGGGAGAAATAGCTGCTGCGATAACGTGGCGGGACGGCAGGCAAATCCATCTTTTCCGCATGCAAGGATGCGGCTTCAAAAGTATCAACATCCAGAGGCAGCGTGTCTGCCTTCACGCTGTGCCAGTGCATATCCAGCAGCGCGGCTGCCAGCAGTTCACTCATGTCGTAGCCTTTATTAAACTTCGCCGCGCGGAACATGCCGTCGCGCAGCGCTTCAGGCATCGGCTCGCCAGTCTGGTGATGCCGCGCATAATGGGCAAACACCTGCGGCTCGCTGGCCCAGTGTTCATAAATCTGCGAAGGAAACTCGACAAAATCCCGCGGCGTATTCGTCCCTGACAAACTGGCGTACCGCTGGCTGGCAAACAGGCCGTGCAGCGTATGGCCAAATTCATGGAATAACGTGATAACCTCATCCCAGGAAAGCAATGCGCTGTGACCTGCTTTAGGTTTCTGGTAGTTGCAGACGTTGTAAATAACCGGCCGCTGCGCACGGAGCGTGGATTGCTCGACAAAAACGCCCATCCACGCCCCACCACTTTTGCTGTCACGCGAAAAATAGTCACCGTAGAACAGCGCAATTCCTTTCCCGTTAGCGTCAAAAATTTCCCAAACCCGTACGTCCGGGTGATAAACCGGAATATCAAAGCGCTCAACGAAGCGAATGCCGAAGAGCTGGGTTGCAGCCCAGAACACGCCATCGCGCAGGACACGGTCAAGAGCAAAATAGGGTTTTAGCTGCGCCTCGTCGATAGTAAATCTCGCCCGACGCACCTGCTCTGCATAATAGAGCCAGTCCCAGGCCGCCGCGCGGAAATCACCGCCTTCATCATCAATCACCTGCTGAATATCGGCCAGTTCCCTCTCTGCTCTGGCTCGCGCCGCCGGCGCGATTCGCCGCATAAAAGCAAAGGCCGCTGCCGGCGTGCCCGCCATCTGATCCGCCATCGACCAACTGGCAAAATCGTCAGCGCCCAGCAATTGCGCTTTACGCGCACGGAGCCCCGCCAGTCGCAGAACCAGTTCCCGCGTATCATTGGCATCGCCTTTCTGATTTCGCGTCCAGCCCGTTGCAAACAGATTTTCCCGCGTCTGCCTGTCCTGTAATGCGAGCAGCGCAGGCTGTTGCGTGGTATTGAGTAAAGAAAGAAACCAGCCCCCGCTTAGCCCTTTTTCCTGTGCCGCTTCTGCCGCGGCGAGAATCTCATCTTCACGAAGTCCCGTAAGCTGGTGTGCATATTCGACCACCAGCCCGCCCGACTTCGCCGCCGCCAGCAAACGCTGCTGAAACTGACTTTGCAGCCCGGCCGCTTCGGTATTCAGCCCCCGCAGCATCGTTTTTTGCGCGTCGTCCAGCATCGCGCCCGCGAGAGTAAAACGCTGCCAGGTTACCTCCAGCAGACGGCGGGACTCGGCATCCAGAGAGAGCGTCTCTCGCCTTTCCCATACTGTTTTCACTCGCTGAAACAGCGCATCATTAAGCCAGATGTCATTGCTCAGCTCAGCCAGTTCAGCGGAGAACTGTTCATCCAGCGCCTGAATTGTCGGGTTGGTGTTCGCACCTGCCATGGCGAAAAAGACATTCGTCACCCTCGCCAGCATCTGACCGCTCTGCTCAAGCGCCACCAGCGTATTAGAAAAATCCGCCGCTGCCGGATTATTAACAATTGAGGTAATCTCTTCCCGCTGACGCCGCACACCTTCGTCAAAGGCCGGACGGTAATGGCTCACGTCGATCAGATCGAAAGGCGGGGCCTGATAAGGCAGCAGGCTGACGTTTAAAAAAGGATTGTTTTCCAACATCATCATCTCCTGGACACGATTATTCTGTAAGATTAGGCAACTCGTTGATTGACAGCAATGATTACGCCACGCCCCGCCGCAAATATCCCGTTTTAGCAGATGATTTCCATTACCCGTCGCCGGGATCGCGTGCTATGGTATGAAGACACAAAAAGCGTTGAGGAACAGTAAGATGATTATCCTGGTTACCGGTGCAACTGCAGGTTTTGGTGAAAGTATTACTCGCCGTTTTATCGCTAACGGCCACAAAGTGATTGCCACCGGGCGTCGCGAAGAACGCCTGAAAACGCTGAAGGATGAGTTGGGCGGTAACGTTTATACCGCGCAACTGGATGTGCGTAATCGTGCGGCTATCGAAGAGATGATCGCCGGGCTACCTACGGAATGGCAATCGATTGACATTCTTGTCAATAATGCCGGCCTGGCGCTGGGCCTCGAACCAGCGCACAAAGCCAGCGTGGAAGACTGGGAAGACATGATCGATACCAACAATAAAGGACTGGTCTATATGACGCGCGCCGTTCTGCCGGGTATGGTTGAGCGCAATCGCGGCCATATTATAAATATCGGCTCAACGGCCGGTAACTGGCCTTATGCTGGCGGTAATGTCTATGGTGCGACCAAAGCGTTTGTGCGCCAGTTCACTCTGAATCTGCGTACCGACCTTCATGGCACCGCCGTGCGCGTCACTGACATCGAACCGGGACTGGTCGGTGGAACCGAGTTTTCCAACGTACGCTTTAAGGGCGATGATACCAAAGCCAGTAAAGCCTATGAAAATACCCAGGCGCTGACGCCGGAAGATGTGACCGAAGCGGTCTGGTGGGTGGCCACGCTGCCAGAACACGTTAACATCAACACCCTGGAGATGATGCCGGTCAGCCAAAGCTTCGGCGGGCTGAGCGTATACCGTCAGGGTTAAGTCCTGTTACCCGGCCTCATGGCCGGGTCTGGGCTGGAAAGCAAAAAACGCGTAAAATAGCGCATATTTCTCATAAAAAAGTAATCATCAATGGCCGCAGAATCCCAACTGAATCCGACACAGCCTGTAAACCAGCAAATTTACCGTATCCTTCGTCGGGATATCGTCCATTGTCTGATTCCGCCAGGCACCCCATTATCTGAAAAGGAAGTCTCCGTGCGTTTTGACGTTTCTCGTCAGCCGGTACGTGAAGCCTTTATTAAACTGGCGGAAAACGGCCTGATTCAAATTCGGCCACAGCGCGGCAGTTATGTGAATAAGATTTCCCTCGCCCAGGTACGTAACGGCTGCTTTGTCCGCCAGGCCATTGAATGTGCCGTCGCTCGCCGCGCCGCCGGAATGATAAATGATAAACAACTGTATCAACTGGAACAAAATCTTAATCAGCAACGTACTGCAGTCGAACGTCAACAGTTAAATGATTTTTTCCTCCTCGATGACGAATTTCACCAGAAGCTGTCCGTCATTGCTGAGTGTCAATTGGCCTGGGATACTGTTGAAAATATTAAAGCGACGATTGACCGGGTTCGTTATATGAGCCTCGATCATATTTCTTCCCCGGAAATGTTGCTGCGCCAGCATTATGATATTTTCCAGCCGCTGCAGGTCCACGATGCGGAGGCGGTGGAAAAAGCGATGAGTTTGCATTTGCAGGAAATCAGCGAATCGGTTTTACTTATTCGTCAGGAAAATAGCGACTGGTTCAGCGATGATTAAAAGCCAGGACTAAAAACAGCGGCAGATTTTATCTCTGCCGCCACAGGTTTATGGTACCGATATTATCTCACCACCAGCACCGGAATGCTGGCGTGACGCAAAACAGACTCAGCGTTAGAGCCCAACAGATGGGTAGAAATACCGGGTTTACGCGAGCCAATCACGATGACGTCAAAGTCTCCGGCGTTACTCATCGCTAAAATTTCATCACGTACGTTGCCAAACACCACCCGGGAGTGAATTCGCTCCGCAGGAATGGAAAACAGACGGACCAGCGTCTGCATTTTTTTCTCTGACTCTTCACGCATATAAACTTCAAACTTACGAATATCGGCCGCAAAGCCCCGCAGAATAGAACGACTGCTGTTCGGCAGAACGTTAAGCAAGGTTATCTCCCCGTCATCCGCTGAGGCCAAAAACTGTGCATGACGAACGGCTTTATCGCTTAAATCCATTTCAAAAACATCTACGGGTAACAATATTTTTTTGTACATTGCCCGTTCTCCTTTTCTGAACAAACTTAGTGAGTTAGCTCATCATGACATATCTATTTCAGTAAGAGAACGATTAATCAGCAAAATAAATATTTAATCCATTAAAATAAATATCAATTATTTATATTTAGTTATTGTTAGCTAAAGTTATGTATTTTCAACGATCTGGATCAATATTTACCATTAATAACAACAGACTTGACTGATACTGGCGGCAATACCGGCAAGAGAGCCTAAATGATAACAATGCCGCCGAAACCGGCGGCACCAGATCGACAGTTAGTTAGCCTGCGCCCAGGCTGCCACTGTCGCTTTTGCGCCATACTTTTGCAGTGACATATAGGCGCCGATGACCTCGTCAACGAAGCGAGGCGACTGGCTCAGGCGTTGGCCAAAAATAGCGTCTATCGCCAGCAGCGCCTTTACCCGGTCTTCACCGTCTGTACTGTGTTGTACCGCATGCTGAATGACCGGTAAGAGTGGGTCAGAAATCTCAATCGCCTGTCCCTGGTCGTCAACGCCGCTAACATAGCGCATCCAGCCAGCAACTCCCATCGCCAGCAGTCTAAAGTCACTGCCCCGCTCCAGATGCCAGCGAACCGAATCCAGCATACGCTGCGGTAGCTTCTGGCTGCCGTCCATCGCGATCTGCCAGGTACGGTGCTTCAGCGCGGGATTACTATAGCGGTCAATAAGTAACCCGGCATAACGCGCCAGATCAACGCCCTGCACTTTCAGGGTCGGTGCCTGTTCATCCAGCATCAGCGCATGGGCAGCCCGGCGATAGTTATCGTCAAGCATACAGTCATTGATGTGCTGATACCCGGCCAGATACCCCAGATAAGCGAGGAAGGAGTGGCTGCCGTTTAACATACGCAGTTTCATCTCTTCAAACGGCAGGACATCAGAAACCAGCTCAGCACCCGCTTTTTCCCATTCAGGACGACCCGCGACAAAATTATCTTCAATGACCCACTGACGGAACGGCTCGCAGGCGACGGCAGCCGGATCGCGAACACCGGTAAGCTGCTCAATTTTATCCAGCGTCTCTGCGGTCACCGCCGGGACGATACGGTCAACCATTGTCGATGGAAAGGTGACGTTATGCACAATCCACTCGGCCAGATCGGCGTCAATCGCCCGGGCGTAGGCGCAGACCACATTACGCATCACATGACCATTCTCGGGCATATTGTCGCAGGACATCACGCTGAACCCCGCCAGCCCTGCCGCTTTGCGTCGCGCCAGCGCTTCAACCACTACCCCCGGCGCCGATTTTGGCTGATGAGGATGTTGTAAGTCAGCGGCAATCAGCGGGTGATCCAGCTGTAGCTCTCCGCTGGCCGGCGAGTGACAGTAACCTTTTTCGGTGATGGTCAATGAGACAATAGCAACCTGTGGCTCACACATTTTCGCCAGCACGCTTTCCAGACCATCAACCTGGACGTGCATTGCCTGTTTAACGACGCCAACAACTCGGGCGGTCCAGGCATCTGCTGACATTTCAGCGACGGTGTAGAGTAAATCCTGCTGTTGCAGGTCGGCGATCTGCTGTTCGCCGCCAATCAGATTGACCTCCGTATAGCCCCAGTCGCTGTTGTGCTCAGTTGCGAGAATATCGGCATAGACGGCCTGATGGGCGCGATGAAATGCCCCAAAGCCCAGATGAACGATACGCGGAACCAGGCGGCTCCGGTCGTAAGACGGCAGCGTGGCGTTAGCTGTTAAAAGCATGTTTTCCATGGTGACTCTCATATTATGATTTCAGGATTTTTCATTCTCAGTGAGAAGGCCTTTGTGATGTAAAACCATCTCACGCAATTGGTATAACAACTTTGATTTTCATCAACTACCATACAAGAAGATGTGAATGATGATAGTTTCAGCACACAGGGATTCAGAGATAGAAAAACGCCGGGCTCAAAGCCCGGCTGAGACTAATTCTTACAACGCAGAGATAGGGACTTTAGCGACTATTTTTCTGACTTTACTACTGCTATTTTTGTGACATAAAGGTGAATGTATATCCCATGGGAAGAAGATAATAAAATCACCATCAGTCAGTTTTACGTCATTCAGCTTAAGCGTTGCGCGGTCATAGAAATAGTTATCGTCTTCTGGTTTTTCCACACAGGGCTTCGTATCGCCAAGACAACCGAATTCAATCCATTCGTCACCAGAAATAACAAACTGCACATCAATAAAGTTTTTATGAGTTTCAGGAGTACGGTTCTCAGGAAGATCGGTATCAACTGTAAACGTCTTAAAAATAACGCCGTTTATTTCATTCTGGCCATTCAAATGTACTGAAAAATCCAGTGCTTTAATTGCACTGAGCACCTCATAAATAACACAAGGTAGTTCGACCTGAGATTTATTTATCTGTTCAATATTACCTGTAATCATAATAATTACCGTTTCGCGAGTTGTTGTACTTCAGCCCAGACACCATCATCAGCCGGGATACCATTTGCGCTAAAATTAGCACGATTAGCCAGTTCCATTTCGCCAGGGTAGAACACATCTCGCTGACCTTCAGCTGGTGTAGAAGTCTTCACATATTCAGCGACGCTCGTTGCCATATTTTCACTGAACTCTTTACCGCCGAAGTGTTTAGGATCAAACACCATAAATACCTGGCTGGCCCCGGTACAACTACCTTCCTGGATTTTGTCGATCTCGTTAGTCGGAGCACCTGCGGTAAGGAAGGCAGCCATTGCATCCAGCAGAACTGCCATGCCAGAACCTTTCCAGTATCCAGTTGGCAGAATACGCATAGATTCTTCGATTGGCCCCGGTTCATCTGTCAGGTTGCCATCTTTATCAAATCCACCAGGGAACGGTAATTTCTCACCTTTAAGGCGAGTCACCTGTAACTTGCCATAAGCGTACTGGGACATTGCCATATCAAGAACAAGCGAGCCTTCTTTCATCGGCACTGCCATGACATAGGGGTTATTACCCAGGCGCGGATTTCTGGCACCCCATGCTGGCATACAGGATTCTGTATTTGTCCAGCAAATAGCAGCATAACCTTTCTCGGCTGCTTTCCACCCGTAGGTACCACCACGCATCCAATGGGTGGTATTGCGCATACCAACGATACCGATACCAAATTCGCTGGCAAGCTCCATCGCTCTGTCAATCGCAAACAGTGCGTTGGTAATACCAATACCTCTCTGACCATCGTAAACAGCCATACTGCCCAGGGCTTTTACCTGTTTAGGCTCGGCTTTTACATCAACCCAGCCTTTTTTAACGTAATCAACGAAACGAGCAACACGATTCAGACCATGAGAAAAAATACCATCACAACTCGCTTCAGTATGAATCTGAGCACAAACATCTGCTTGTTTTTCATTTAAACCAGCATTCAGAAATGCTTGCTTAACAGTTTGTTTCATCTCATCAAATTTTACTAATGACATAATATATCCTTTATATATTCAGTATTAACTTTCTGATGCTCTGGATAAAGCATTACCCTCACGAGAAACTTTGTTGTTCCCCCACAGGTATTCGTAGTCCCAGCCGGTCAATAATTCGGCCACTTCTTTTGCTTCTGGTGTTACATTTTTCTTACTACCACTATTTTTTAGTCGACTGATTTCAGCAACAAGTACAGAATGGTTTTTCTGAGTGAGTTTGAACTTCAATGAACAAAGGATTCCGAAGATGAGGAATGCAACAGACCCGATACCAAAGACCATTACAATACCATGAATTGTTTCAGGGCTTTGTGTAGCGCTCTTTGCGACAAACCCATACTCTTGTAGAATCACACCAACCAGAAATAGTGCCAGAGCCTGAACAGCCTTACGAACAAATGTCATTACACCAGCAAAAATACCTTCCCGCCGTTTTCCAGTAAGCATTTCATCAACATCAGGAATAAAACTATAAATATTCCAGCAAACATAATAGGTTCCAGAGCGACCCACTCCCATCAGTAATGCCGCGACATATACCAGCCACGAACTATATGGCAGAGAAAACAAATGAATGCATAAAAACAAGGCTACGCTTAACAACATAAAACCTTGAGCGATTTTATATGACTTACCGTTACCAAACTTAATACAAAGGGTAATAAACAACGCTACACACAAGAATTGAACGATAGTCATAAACGTTAACGCATTTGAAGCATTAACTGCGTTCTCACCAAGAACAAAAATAATGTAGTAGGCTAGAATAGCTCCGAGGACATCAAGTGCCACATAGGCGCCAAGGTACATACCGACATGCTGCCTGAATGTTCTTAAGTGGAATGTAGACACCAGCGAGCGAAACAACTGCTTCATATCCTCAGTGAAATTCTTTTTCGGAGAATCAGGGTCAAAAGCTATAGCTCGTTCCCATGTAAACAGGTACAAGCATATGATAACTACAGCGAACAATACGCCAAAGATAACCCCCATATACAGGAATGAGGATGGGTTGCTATCCCCTAGAAAGCCGATGATCCGCCCAGGAAGCCACGCAGCGAGAATCCCTGCACCGGTAGAAAAGAACATCCTAACCCCGGTCAACTTAGAGCGCTCTTTGAAATCATTAGTCATCTCTGCGGCTAATGTTTCATAAGGAACAATCACTAAAGTATAAGCAGCATAAAAAAGAATATATGTGGAAAGATAATAGAAGAACCCCATCCCGTCAATCCACATGATAATGTAGGTAAACATTACCAGTGGCCCGCCAAACAAAAAGAAAAAACCTCTTCGTCCAAATTTCTGGCCAACCTTTGTTCTGTAAAAATTATCAGTAACATAACCCATTAACGGGTCAAAGAATGCGTCAAGAAGACGAGCAATAGCAATAACCGCGCCAGCCTGAGCTGGGCTTAAACCGGCATAGGTTGTATAAAAGAACATTAACCATAAGCCAAGTACTGCAAAACTACCACCGCCAAAGAAATCACCACCACCATAAGCCAGCATATTTTTTAGCTTTATTGGCTTATCCATTTCACGATTAATCATTTTACATCCTCATGAATGTATTTTTTAGAGGTAAGATGTAACACTTTCGCCCTAACAACGGATACTACTCGTTGAATTTCAAAAGCACCTTGCAGCAATGCTTTTGATCCTTTTCAAAAAGCTCAATTGCATCTGCAACGTGCTGGTAATCAAACTTATGTGTAACTAATTTATTTGGGTCAATTAACCCTTTAGCAAGCCAATCAATAACAACCGGGAATTTATTCGCATTCAATCGTGTAGAAAAAATTGAAATCTCCTTACCAGTAATTCCTTGTTGAATGATTTGGCTGGGCGTAGAGGAGAACCCCATAATCACAATTCGAGCAGCCGGTGATGCCAGTTCAATCGCCTCCTGTAAAATAGTCGGATGGCATGCGGCATCTACAATCAAAGTAGGCTTTATTCTTTTCTCCATGAGAATCTCTTTCAGACTACGGTCAGTATTGTTGAGCACAATATCGGCGCCGCTGCGTTTAGCCATATCAAGACGCTCATCAATACGATCAGCAACAATCACCTGACTTACTTTATATACTCCTTTAAGCGCCTGAACGGTGGTTAGTCCCATCGGACCGGCACCATAGATCAACGCAATATCATCTTCACGTGGATTTAGCTGCCCGGTAGCGTTGGCCGCTATAGTAAACGGTTCTACCATTACAGCATGTTCATCATTTATAGCGTCCGGAATTTTCCATGCATTGTGCGCGGGAACCGCCACGTATTCGCTAAATCCGCCGTCCCGATGCACGCCAAGCACCACCAAAGAGGTACAAACATTCGGCTTTCCCACTGAGCACGGATAGCAATGCCCACAACTGATCACCGGATCAACAGAAACGCGCTCCCCCACACGTGACGGTTCTACCCCCTCACCCACAGCGTCAATCACGCCAAAAAACTCATGACCAATCACCCGCGGATATTTGGCAAACGGATTATGCCCACGAAATATATGGCTATCGGAACCACATATTCCTGCCAGTTTCACTTTTACCCGCACCTCCCCCGCAGCCGGTTGCGCAAGAGGACGCTCCTCAATCACCAATTCATTAGGCTGACGAATTACAATACTTTTCATTTCTTCTCCCCTTACCAGTTCCACAGCGTGCCATCTTCCAGGCGGGCGACCGGTAAATAAGCCGGTTCATAGGGATATTTCGCCGCCAGCTTTTCATCGAACTCAATACCCAGGCCCGGTTTTTCGCCCGGATGCATATAACCGTTATCAAACGTCCAGCTATGTGGGAAGACTTCCAGCATTTGTGCCGAATAGCCCATATACTCCTGAACGCCAAAATTCGGCACCGACAAGTCGAAATGCAGCGCGGCGGCCATGCAAATTGGTGACAGATCGGACGGACCATGTGAACCGGTACGCACCTGATAAAGCGACGCAAAATCGGCGATGCGGCGCATCCCCGTGATCCCGCCCGCGTGAGTGATGGTCGTACGAATGTAGTCAATCAGTTGCTCTTCAATCAGCTGCTTACAATCCCAGATGCTGTTAAACACTTCCCCTACCGCAATTGGCGTGACGGTGTGCTGACGAATTAAGCGGAAACATGCCTGATTCTCCGCCGGAGTGGGATCTTCCATCCAGAACAGACGGTAATCTTCGATGCTCTTACCAAAACGGGCCGCTTCAATCGGCGTCAGGCGGTGATGCATGTCATGAAGTAAGTGCTCGTTGAAGCCAAATTTTTCCCGCACGGCGGCAAACAGCTGCGGCGTAAAATCAAGGTATTTTTCTGTTGACCATAGCTGTTCTTCCGGCCACTGGCCTTTGGTCGCAGGTTCGTAGGCCTGGCCTTTGCCTTTCGCCATCCCGTAGGTGGTTTTCATACCCGGCACCCCGCACTGTACGCGAATGGCCTTGAACCCCATCTCTTTATGACGCGCATAATCATCAAGCACTTCATCAATCGAATGACCGGTGGTATGGCAGTAAACCATCACGCCTTCCCGCGATGCCCCCCCCAGCAATTGATACAACGGCATGCCCGCCGCTTTGGCCTTAATATCCCACAGCGCCATATCGATGGCGGAAATCGCCGACACCGTTACCGGCCCACGACGCCAGTAAGCGCCCTTGTAGAAAAACTGCCAGATATCTTCAATACGGTGCGCATCACGCCCCACCAGTTGCGGACAAAGGTGATCCCGTAAATACGATGCAACGGACAGCTCGCGGCCGTTCAGCGTGGCGTCACCTAAGCCGACGATGCCATCATCCGTGGTGATCTTAAGAGTGACAAAGTTACGTCCCGGACAGGTGACGAAAACTTCAGCGGCAACGATCTTCATTTCTTATTCCTTACTTCTGTGCGGTTAGTAGAGAAAATTAAATCATCAGACCTACTACCATACAAGTATAACGATCAAAAAACATGCTGCCGATCACGTTATCTCGTAAGGCAAAAAAAGAAGAAAAAAGAAAAAATCAAGCAGCCCGTTGAGGAAAAACATAACAATAAAAGCAACCGGGACAGTATCTTCTGCCCCTCGTCTTAACCGCGAAAACGCACTATGCGCGCCCCCAGACGCACTATGCGCGCCCCCAGCCCGCGACAATGATCAGCATCCCGCACAGCGCAATCAGCGCGCCAGCCCAGTCATAATGGCTGAGTTTTACGCCATCGACGAAACGCAACCACAGCAGCGCGGTGCAAACATAAACCCCGCCGTAAGCAGCATATACACGGCCGCTGGCTTCCGGGTGAAGCGTGAGAAGCCAGACAAACAGCGTCAGCGCCACGCCGGTCGGCAGCAGCAACCAGGAGGTCGCCCCGCGTTTTAACCATAACCAGGGGAGATAACAACCAATGATTTCACACAGCGCAGTAGCAAAGAAAAGCAGCGTCGTTTTTAACATTCAAAGATTCATGAGTTTAATAATCGTTAACACATTCTACGCAATAATAACCGCAGGTTACTCTGTTTTGTCGGATATGCTGCCGAAAAGAGATATAGTAAACTGAGTCGAAGGGGATCACTTAAAGGAAATCGTGATGAATATGACACTGAACAAACGCTGGTGCCTGACCGCCCTGCTGGCAATGAGCGCGATGGTCTTTACCGCATCGTCATTTGCCAAAACCGACACGCTGGTGATTGAGTCCGGCGATAGCGCCCAAAGCCGCCAGCAGGCCGCAATGGAAAAAGAGCAGTGGAACGATACCCGTTCGTTACGCCAGAAGGTCAACAAACGCGTAGAGAAAGAGTGGGACAAAGCCGACGTGGCTTTTGATGCCCAGGACAATTGCCAGAAGAGCGCGAACGTTAACGCCTACTGGGAACCTAATACCCTGCGCTGCCTTGATCGTCGTACTGGCCGCGTTATCACGCCGTAATATCTGGCGCCTGCGGGCGCCATCATTCATCCCCGCACAAACGCACAGGAATTCCCATGACTGACGCTTATCACGTCAAACTCCGCCCGCTAGAACGCGAAGACCTGCGTTTCGTCCATCAGCTCGACAACAACGCCAGCGTCATGCGCTACTGGTTTGAAGAACCCTATGAAGCCTTTGTAGAGCTTTCTGACCTGTATGATAAACATATCCACGATCAAAGTGAGCGCCGCTTTGTTATTGAATGCGACGAACAGAAGGCTGGTCTGGTTGAACTGGTGGAAATAAACCATGTTCACCGCCGCGCTGAATTCCAGATAATTATCTCCCCGGATTATCAGGGAAAAGGCCTGGCCACCCGCGCGGCGAAACTGGCGATGGACTACGGTTTTATGGTGCTCAACCTCTATAAGCTGTACCTCATCGTGGATAAAGAGAATGAAAAAGCGATCCATATCTACCGCAAACTCGGTTTTATGGTGGAAGGCGAACTGATTCACGAATTCTTTATTAACGGTGAATACCGCAACACCATCCGCATGTGCCTGTTCCAGCACCAGTACCTGGCAGAGCATAAAACGCCGGGCCAGACGCTGCTGAAGCCAACGGCTCAGTAATACTCAATGCTATTTTTGATGGTATAACGGCGTGTTACCGACGGCTGTACGCTGTCATCAATGACCTGAAGCTCGCAACTGACCGGGTTGTCATGGCTATCGTAATCACAGCTCTGACTCACGTGGCCCAACGTGCGATGGTTGAATATGCTTACTGCGGTATAGTCCAGTTTTTTCCGCGGATCGGCGGATGGGGTTGAGCTCACCGTCAAACGATCATCGTTAGCAACCGTCGTTTTACCTAACGGATAGCCTTCGCTATCGTAGCGGTATGTCGTGACGCTCGCCCCGGCACGGGCGGTGGCGACGAACCCGTTATCATCGGTTTCCCACAACACGCCCGCCGATGGCATCTCCGCCAGTTGGCATTTCCCCTGCAAACGCAGGCGCTTTTCATGACTTTGCGCATCAAGATAGTAGTTAGCGTCAAGGACTAAAACCGCGCCGGTGCGATTCTCCCGATCCTGAAACGCCAGCAGATCGAAACAGCCTTCACGGGACAGGCGCCCTTTCACCCACTTCACTTCTTCATCGTGTTGATTATACAGTTTCTGGCTAAACGCTTTCACTGGCCCGCGTAGCGGATCGAATTCAAACTCATTGGAAAAGCTGGCCATTTCCGGCGTAAACGCCTGCGGCGGCGCTTTTTCATCACAGCCGCTGAGTGCCCATATTGCCATTAGCAGAAAAAATCGTATTTTCACCTGCGATTCCTTTTTTGCATCATACAATCATATTAGCAAATACAATTGTTTACCTGACTTCTGCTATGCTTAAAATCTGGATAATATCAATCAGGAGTTTGTGATGAAACGTTCCCCCTGGCTATGCGCGGCACTGCTGCTGGGTTCGGCATCCGCTTTGGCTGCGCCGAACTCATGCGAACGGGTTAAAAACGAGATTCAGCAAAAAATCATCAATAACGGCGTTCCCGCCTCTGGCTTCAGCCTGACGATTGTGCCGAGCGATCAACCCGATCAGCCCGGGGCGCAAGTTGTTGGCCATTGCGCCAATGATACCTTTAAAATCATCTACACTCGCGACAGCGACGCGCAGTAACCCCGCCGTTTTGTTGTATACCCAAAATAATTTGAGTTGCGTGAAGGCGGCAAGTGAGAGAATCCCCAGGAGCTTACAGGAGTAAGTGACTGGGGTGTACGAACGTAGCCAACGCACAAGCAACTTGAAGTATGACGGGTATAAAGGTCTTATCCCTCGGTTGACCGGGGATAAGATCTGCCTGACCCCTTTTAAGTATGATTTCTCACTCTACATGCTGAACAGCAGCAGTGTCGTTGCATGCGCATTATAACAAGATCATGGAGTGAGAAATGTCTAATCATGAAAATCACGGCGGGGTTAGCCGTCGAACGCTAATTAAATCATCGGCTCTTGGTTCCCTGGCCCTTGCGGCTGGCGGCCTGTCGTTGCCTTTCAGTTTGCGCAACGCCGCCGCTGCCGTACAGGACGCCACGCGCGGCGAGGAACGCATTGTCTGGGGCGCCTGTTCGGTCAACTGCGGTAGCCGCTGCGCCCTGCGTTCGCATGTGCGCGATGACGAAGTTATCTGGGTCGAAACGGATAACACCGGCACGGATATTTATGGCGATCATCAGGTGCGCGCCTGTCTGCGTGGCCGCTCTATTCGCCGACGCATCAACCACCCGGACCGTCTCAATTACCCAATGAAACGCATTGGCAAACGCGGCGAAGGCAAGTTTGCGCGTATCAGTTGGGATGAGGCGCTGGATACGATTGCCGACAATCTCAAAAGAATCGTTCAGGATTACGGTAACGAAGCGGTCTATATTAACTACACCTCCGGGATCGTTGGCGGCAATATAACCCGTTCCTCACCATCGGCCTCCACCGTAAGGCGCCTGATGAACTGCTATGGCGGTTCGCTAAATCAGTATGGTACCTATAGCACCGCGCAAATTGCCTGCGCCATGCCCTACACTTACGGCAGCAACCTTGGCAACAGCACCTCCGATATTGAAAACAGCAAACTGGTGGTGATGTTTGGCAATAACCCGGCGGAAACCCGCATGAGCGGCGGTGGTATCACTTATTACTTAGAACAGGCGCGCGCGCGTTCAAACGCGCGAATGATTGTTATCGATCCCCGTTATACCGACACCGCCGCCGGGCGGGAGGATGAGTGGCTGCCAATCCGTCCCGGCACCGACGCCGCGCTGGTAGCGGGGCTCGCCTGGGTTCTGATTAATGAAAACCTGGTTGATCAGCCGTTCCTCGACCACTATTGCATCGGTTACGATGAAAAAACACTGCCGGCTGATGCCCCGGCGAACGGGCATTACAAGGCATATATCCTTGGCGACGGTGATGATGGCATTGCCAAAACCCCGCAATGGGCCTCACGCATCACCGGCATCCCTGCCGACCGCATTGTCAAACTGGCCCGGGAAATCGGCAGCGCTAAGCCTGCCTATATTTGCCAGGGATGGGGGCCTCAGCGCCAGGCTAACGGTGAGCTGACCGCCCGCGCCATCGCCATGTTACCCATACTCACCGGCAACGTTGGCATTAGCGGCGGCAACAGCGGCGCGCGCGAATCCACGTATACCATCACCATTGAACGGCTACCGGTGCTGGAAAATCCGGTGAAAACCGCTATCTCCTGCTTTAGCTGGACCGACGCCATCGCGCGCGGCCCGGAAATGACCGCCACCCGCGACGGCGTGCGCGGTAAGGATAAGCTGGATGTGCCGATTAAATTCCTCTGGAACTACGCCGGTAACACCATCACCAACCAGCACTCCGATATTAATAAGACTCACACGATCCTGCAGGATGAGAGCAAATGCGAGATGATCGTGGTTATCGAAAACTTTATGACCTCATCGGCAAAATACGCCGACATCCTGCTGCCGGACCTGATGACCGTGGAGCAAGAAGATATCATCCCTAACGATTATGCCGGTAACATGGGTTATCTTATTTTCAGTCAACCGGTCACCTCTGCCAAATTCGAACGCAAGCCAATCTACTGGATCCTCAGCGAAGTGGCGAAACGTCTTGGCGATGATATCTATCAGAAATTTACCGAAGGCCGCACCCAGGAGCAGTGGCTACGCTATCTGTATACAAAAATGCTGGCCAGAGATCCCGCGCTGCCGGGCTATGACGAACTGAAAAAAATGGGGATTTACAAACGTAAAGATCCCAACGGTCATTTTGTTGCCTATCGTGATTTCCGCGCAGACCCCATTGCCAACCCGTTAAAAACCCCCTCGGGTAAAATCGAAATTTACGCCAGCCGCCTGGCGGACATTGCCGCGACATGGCAACTGGAAAAGGACGAGACCATCAGCCCGCTGCCGATCTACGCCGCCACCTTCGAAGGCTGGGATGACCCGTTGCGCGATAAGTTTCCGCTGCAACTGTTTGGCTTCCACTATAAAGCACGCACCCACTCCAGCTATGGCAACGTTGATGTGCTCCAGGCCGCCTGCCGCCAGGAAGTGTGGATTAACCCGCTGGATGCTGAAAAACGCGGGATCAAAAACGGCGATATGGTGCGCGTATTCAACACCCGCGGCGAGTTACGCATCCCGGCTAAAGTCACCCCGCGGATCATGCCCGGCGTGTCGGCAATGGGCCAGGGAGCCTGGCATGACGCCAATATGAACGGCGATCGCGTCGATTACGGCTCCTGTATCAATACGCTGACCACTCAGCGTCCTTCACCGCTGGCGAAAGGCAATCCGCAGCACACCAATCTGGTCGAAATCGAGAAGGTTTAAGGAGTAAACCATGAGCGTTCAATATGGATTTTTTATCGATTCCGCCCGCTGTACCGGTTGTAAAACCTGCGAGCTGGCCTGTAAGGATTATAAAAACTTAACCCCTGACGTCAGCTTTCGCCGCATCTATGAGTATGCCGGCGGCGACTGGCTGGAAGATAACGGCGTCTGGAATCAAAACGTCTTCGCCTATTACCTCTCCATCGCCTGTAACCACTGCGAAGACCCGGCCTGCACGAAAGTGTGTCCCAGCGGAGCAATGCATAAACGCGATGACGGTTTTGTGGTGGTGGATGAAGCGGTCTGTATCGGCTGCCGCTACTGCCATATGGCCTGTCCGTACGGCGCACCGCAGTACAATGCGACAAAAGGCCATATGACAAAATGCGACGGCTGCTACGACAGAGTCGCCGAAGGTAAAAAGCCGATTTGCGTCGAGTCCTGCCCGCTGCGGGCGCTCGACTTTGGCCCGATCGATGCGCTACGTGAAAAATACGGCCCGCTTTCCGCCGTCGCGCCGCTGCCATCTGCGCACTTCACCAGGCCGAGTATTGTCATCAGGCCAAACGTTAATGCGCGCCCTTGCGGCGATACCACCGGCTATCTGGCCAATCCAGAGGAGGTTTAAAATGGGAAATGGATGGCATGAATGGCCGCTGGTGCTCTTTACGGTACTGGGGCAAAGCGTTGCCGGCGCAATGATCGTGGCCGGGCCTGGCTGGCTATCGCTGAATAATAACACCGACGCCCGCCAGCGCCTGGTGCGCAGCATGTTTTTTATCTGGCTGTTGATGGGAGTGGGTTTTCTGGCGTCAGTCCTTCATCTCGGTTCACCGTTCCGGGCATTTAATTCCCTTAACCGCATCGGGTCATCGGCATTAAGTAATGAAATTGCCGCTGGGGCGCTCTTCTTCGCGGCAGGCGGAATCTGGTGGCTACTCAGCTTTCTCGGAAAAATGCCGCGGATGTTGGCAAAAACCTGGCTCCTGATCACCATGCTGCTCGGCTGCCTGTTCGTCCTTGCAATGACCCTGGTGTACCAAATCGATACCGTTCCCACCTGGTATAATGGCTATACCACCGCCGCATTCTTCCTGACGATGCTACTCTGCGGGCCGCTGTTTGCCGCCCTGCTGTTGCGCATGGCCAACGTGACGTTCAACGGTACAGCGTTCGCCTCCATCAGCACTTTTGCACTGCTGGCAAGCCTCGCGGTTGTCATTTTGCAAAGTAGCGAACTGGCGAGCATTCACAGTTCCGTGCAACAGGCCAGCAAGCTGTTGCCAGATTATGGCTGGCTGCAAACATTACGCTTCGTCCTGTTGACGCTGGGTCTTGGCTGCTGGATCTGCCCGCTGGCAAGGCGGAAAACGCCACAGATCGTCAGCTTACTGTCCGGCCTGATACTGGTATTACTCGGCGAGTTTATCGGCCGCGGCCTGTTTTATGGCCTGCATATGACGGTCGGCACAGCCATTGCCGGTTAAGCAACTGAGTCACCTGCTAAGGAACAATAGAACCATGCATTCCGATGACCGTAACGCAATCTCTTTAAGCGCCCGTACGCTGGGCGCGTTGTTTACTTTTGCTCCGGATAGCGAGCAGGCGGCCCCCTTAGTGGCCGCCCTGCGCGATGGCAGCTGGCGAAGTCAGTGGCCCTGGTCGGTCCCGGACATTCTGGCGGCGCAGTTCGCTGTTGTCGACGAGGAACCGTTGCCCGAGGCCTGGCAACGGTTGTTTATCGGCCCGTGGGCTTTGCCCGCGCCGCCGTGGGGCTCGGTCTGGCTGGATAAAGAGAGCGTGTTGTTCGGCGACTCAACGCTGGAGTTGCGTGAGTGGATGCGGGCGAACGGCATCAGTCTGGCGGCGCAACGCACAGAACCTGAAGACCACTTCGGGACGCTGCTGCTGCTGGCCGCCTGGCTCTGCGAGTCCGGTCAGGATGAAACCTTCTCCCAGCTTCTTGCCTGGCACCTGCTTCCGTGGTCAGGCCGCTTTTTAAGCGTATTTGTCGCCGACGCGGGAAACGCTTTTTATCAGGCGCTGGGCATGTTGGCGCAAGAAACGCTGGCACACTGGCAGACGCAACTGTCCTGCGCGGTGGCTGAAAAACCCCTCTACCGTTAAACCGTGCATCATGCCTGTCAGGCAGGCATGATGTTTTTGTGACAATGTCACGTATTCACATTTATACACGTTTATCCATGCTTATAGCTTTTGCGTATATTCTTATTTCCCAGCACAATAAGCCTCTGTTTCCTGTTAATCGTATCCACTGATGCAACGTCTCCATAGCTATCCTGATCTTCAGGTGATGTTCCGTCGCTTATTGTTTGCCATGTTAGTCGGCGCCTTTGCCGCGCTGGCGGTCGCCCTGTTTCGCCATGCGATGGTCGGACTGGAAGACCTGTTTCTGGACAATGACAGCGGCAGCCTGGTCAATGCCGCAAAGGCGCTTCCCTGGTGGCGTCGGATGTTAACTCCGGCGCTTGGCGGCCTGGGCGCAGGCATTCTGCTTTGGCTCTGGCAACGCCGGACGGTCGATCGGCCGCATGCGCCGACCGATTATATGGAAGCCCTTGAGACAGGTGACGGCGTGTTTGATACGCCAGCCAGCCTGGTGAAGTCGCTGGCCTCCCTGCTGGTGGTGACCACCGGCAGCGCCATTGGCCGCGAGGGGGCGATGATCCTGCTGGCGGCCCTGGCGGCCTCGCTGTTCGCGCGCCGTTTTACCCCCAAAGAAGAATGGAAACTGTGGGTCGCCTGTGGTGCCGCCGCCGGGATGGCCAGCGCTTATCACGCGCCGTTAGCTGGCAGCCTGTTTATCGCTGAGATCTTATTTGGCACGCTGATGCTGGCGTCGCTGGGCCCGGTGGTGATTGCCGCCGTGATCGCCCTGCTACTGACGAATCTGATGAACGGTAGCGCGGCGCCGTTGTATCAGGTTGAATTCCATCAAAACATGGGGGCGACACAATATGCACTGATGCTGGCTACCGGGTTGCTGGCCGGACTGTGCGGCCCTCTGTTCATCAGGCTGATGGGGTTTAGCCATCACTGTTTCGTCCGGCTACGCCTTTCACCGCCGTGGCAACTGGCGCTGGGCGGCATTATCGTCGGCCTGTTGTCGCTGGTCGCGCCCGCCGTCTGGGGCAACGGCTACAGTGTGGTGCAGCGCTATCTCCTGGCGCCACCGCTCTTCGGCGTGATGCTGATGGTATTCGTCTGCAAACTGTTTGCGGTGCTGGCCAGCAGCGGTTCCGGCGCGCCGGGCGGGATTTTTACGCCGACACTCTTTGTCGGCCTGGGCATTGGTATGTTGTTTGCCAGCCTGACAGGGATCTGGCTACAGGGCGGCGCCGAAATGGCGATCATGATGGGTTTAACCGGCATGGCGGCGTTCCTGGCGGCCACTACTCACGCGCCGATTATGTCAACGCTGATGATATGCGAAATGACCGGACAATACGTTTTACTGCCCGGTTTATTGATTGCCAGCGTACTGGCATCAGTGCTGTCGCGGACGCTATGCCGAGATTCTATCTATCGCCATCACCTCGCCGAGCATCGATAGATCAATATACCGGCCCAGTTCGCGCTGTTCGGCTCGTGGCAAATAAGGCAGTTCGCCGATCAGCGGCGCAGGCAGTTTCTTGCTCAGCACGTCGATAATTTCGGCATAATGCGCCAGACCGGGATTGATGCGGTTAGCGACCCAGCCAATCAGCGGCAAACCGTCATTGGCAATAGCCTGCGCAGTCAGTAAGGCATGATTAATACACCCTTCCTGAATCCCCACCACCATTAATACCGGCAGTTGCTCCTGTACTACCCATTCCGAGAGCGGACGCAGATCGTTCATCAGGCTGCGCCAGCCGCCGGTCCCTTCGACGACCACGTGCTCGACCTGACTGCTCAGACGCTGCAGCCCATCCGACAGCAGGCCGTAGTTGATCGGGAAACTATGCGCCACGCTGCTTTCATCTTCGCTTAATGCGATGGGATTGACAGCATCATACGGTAACGTCAACGACGACACACTCTGTAACACCAGCGCGTCTTTGTTGCGCAATCCGTCCGGCGTCTCTTTGCTACTCTTCGCCACAGGCTTGTACCCGGCGACGCTTTTGCCGCTGGCCGCCAGAGCCTGTAACAGCGCACGGGAAACCACTGTCTTCCCGACAGCGGTGTCAGTACCTGTTATGAAGAAACGCTTAAACATCACTAACCCCACAGTTATTTTGATGAAATATACAGGAGAGAAATAATCAACGGTGGAAAAAGTCTACGCGATGCCATATGAGGTCAGCTTGAGATAGCGCAATTTTTGGTGTGAATATGAAAAAATGTTAACCCTGTAACAGTCGTATCAACAACGATCCGTTATAGAGGGCATCCTTGACCAGCGCCGCGCCAGCCATCGTACCCCGGTTAGAGAACTGGGTGCTTTCTACCGCGATATGGCGACTGTACGCCGGTAACGACTGCTGCCGAATACAATCAGATATCGCCGGAAACAGGATATCTGACGCCTGGTTAAAGGGGGAACCAATAAGGATTTTTTGCGGATTAAAGAGATTGACCATAATCGCCAGGATCCGTCCGACATGGTTCCCGACGCCGCTGATAATGTCCCGCGCCAGTAGATCCCCCTGCAATGCCGCCTGACATAGCCACTCCACGCTTAACGGCTGCTGATGCAGCATCGAACTCATCGATTTCGCCATTCTCACCCGGGCTAACTCCAGCACGCTCTCCACGCTGGCGATGGTTTCCAGACAGCCGTGGTTGCCGCAATAGCAGCGCTTACCGTAAGGATCGACCTGGGTATGACCGATTTCCACCAGGCTGCTGCTGCCGGCATGCAGCAGGCGACCGTCGGTGATCACGCCTGCGCCGACATTATGATCGATAACCACCTGAATCACATCCCGCGCCCCTCGCGATGCGCCAAACAGCGATTCCGCCATCGTCCAGGCGCTGATATCGTGCTGAATGTAGACCGACACCCCGGTATGATTAGCCAGTATTTCCCCAAGCGGCATATCCTTAACGTCATCATAAAAAGGCATCCGGTGGATGATGCCATTCTCGGTGTCAATAATTCCCGGCATGGTGATGGCGATAGCGGTTAAACGCTCCAGTTTTTTCTGATGGCGTATAAAAAACTGGTCAACATGATCAAGTAATCGCGTCGCAAAAGGTTGCACGTGTTGCAATGCCAGTTCCAGTTGTTCTTCCACCACCAGCGCACTGCTTAAATCCCGCAGCGCAAGGTGGATTTCACCGCGATTAATACGGATGGAAAGATAGTGCCAGGCCTCCGTTTCCACCATCAGCCCCACCGCAGGGCGCCCCCGGCTTCCCGGCTCCTGGATTTCCGTCTCCTGCACCAGGTGCGCTTCCAGCATTTCGCGCACGATTTTCGTGATACTGGCAGGCGCCAGTTGCGCAAAGCGCGAAAGATCGATACGCGAAACCGGGCCAAGCTGATCAATCAGGCGGTAAACAGCGCCCGCATTGGTCTGCTTAATTTGATCGATATGCCCTGGCTGACTGTCCGCTACCACCGTTGACTCCCTTTATTTTCGCGCTTCGAAATAAAATCTGGGCTATGGTGAAGCACTTCAACGTCACTCGTCAAATTTTTGCTTAGCCTTGTGATTTACTGCACATTTTTAAGCGATTTTTGTCTTAAAAAAATCATTCGGCGCTGGCAAGAAGCGATTCGCGTAAGCGCTGAGCCGCCAGCCCCTGTTCGTGATGTTTCGACCAGACTAGCCACATTTCCGAGACCGCATCCTGTTCTTTAATCGGCAACCAGCGCATTTCCGGCAACTGAACTCGCTTAAACGAAGCAGGTAAAATGGACACCCCAAGCCCGGCGGCAACCAGTCCGATAATGGTCATCGCCTCCCCCACCTCCTGGGTAATAACCGGCGACAGGCCATAGCGGCGCATTAACCCCAGAATATCGTCGTACAGCCCGGTGCCTACATGGGGATCGAAAAACACGAACGGTTCCCGCGCCAGCTCCCGCAAACTCACGCCGGGCTGGCTGGCCAGCGGATGATCGCAAGGGACCATTGCCAGGAGCGGTTCACGCAAAATTCGTTCCCAGACCAGCGTATCCGGCAGTTGCGTATTACGCATCAGCCCGAGATCGAGCCCGCCTTCGTTAAGCGGCACAATTTGTTCGCGGGTATTGGTTTCCCGGGTCTGGATATGAACATCAGGGTAGCGGCGGCGGAAAGTCGACAGGGTGTCGGATACCGTCTTAATCAACGGCGCTGAAGAGGTAAAACCAATGCGCAATTCGCCGGTTTCGCCATGATGCAGACGGGCGGCCCGCGCGGCGGCATCATCTACCTGAGAGAGGATTTGTCGGCTGTCGGCCAGAAACTGTTTTCCGGCCTCCGTCAGGCTCACGCTACGGTTAGTGCGGGCAAAAAGACGTGCGCCAATTTGCTGTTCGAGAATTTGAATCTGCTGGCTAAGGGGCGGCTGGGAAATGTTTAACCGCGCGGCGGCATGGCCAAAATGCAGCTCTTCAGCCACCGCGATAAAGTAACGCAAATGACGCAGCTCGATATTCATATTTAAAACGTCTTATTTGAGATTATTAATATATTAGACAGAATATTTTGCTTTTCATACCCTTAAATACGTGCAGCGTCTGGCACTTAACACACTGTTTATCACCAAGGATTTTTCCGTGAGTCGTACAACTACCGTTGACACCGTCCCGGCAAGCGATGTCAGCGACATTATCGTTCCTCAGCCAAATCAGTTTATTAAACGCGGTACCCCCCAATTTATTCGTGTCACCCTCGCTCTCTTTTCCGCCGGACTGGCAACCTTTGCGCTGCTCTATTGCGTACAGCCGATCCTGCCGGTGCTCTCCCGCGAATTCGGTATCTCACCGGCCAGCAGCAGTATCTCGCTGTCGATTTCCACCGCCATGCTGGCGATTGGGCTGCTGTTTACCGGCCCGCTTTCCGACGCCATTGGCCGCAAGCAGGTGATGGTGACCGCGCTGGTGCTGGCCTCCTGCTGCTCCCTGCTGTCCACAATGATGTCCGGCTGGCATGGGATCCTGATAATGCGCGCGCTAATTGGCCTGTCGCTGAGCGGCGTCGCGGCGGTCGGTATGACCTATCTAAGTGAAGAGATTCACCCCAGCGTCGTCGCCTTCTCGATGGGGCTTTATATCAGCGGTAACTCTATTGGCGGTATGAGCGGGCGTCTGTTGACCGGGGTGTTTACCGATTTCTTTGGCTGGCGCATTGCGCTGGCGGTAATCAGCGGTTTCGCCCTGGCGGCGGCAATTATGTTCTGGCGTATCCTGCCGGAGTCGCGTCACTTCCGCCCGACCTCGCTGCGGCCTAAATCGTTGCTAATCAACTTTCGCCTGCACTGGCGCGATCGCGGATTGCCGTTGTTGTTCCTCGAAGGTTTTCTGTTAATGGGGTCGTTTGTCACCCTGTTTAACTATATCGGTTATCGACTGATGCTCTCGCCGTGGTCGCTGAGCCAGGCCGTTGTTGGCCTGTTATCAGTGGTCTATTTGACCGGCACCTGGAGTTCGCCAAAAGCCGGCGCCATGTCGGTCCGCTACGGTCGCGGCCCGGTGATGCTGTTCTTTATCGCGGTGATGCTCATCGGCCTGCTGCTCACGTTGTTCTCTTCACTCTGGCTGATTTTTATCGGTATGCTGCTGTTCTCGGCCGGTTTTTTCGCTGCTCACTCGGTAGCCAGTAGCTGGATTGGCCCGCGTGCGCGCCGCGCCCGCGGTCAGGCATCATCGCTCTATTTATTCAGCTACTATGTAGGTTCCAGCGTCGCGGGCACGCTGGGCGGCATCTTCTGGCATAACTACGGCTGGAATGGCGTGGGAGGGTTTATCACCCTGATGCTGATGGTGGCCCTGCTGACCGGCTGGTGTTTGCACAATCGTCTGAAATAGCATTTGTTCACGTGGCCTGAACTGGTCACGTGACTCACCTCTCGCCTCAGTGCTCTACGGCGTAAAAGCGCTGAGGGTAAACCATCAGCCACGCGCCTCCCACCTCGTTATGGGCTGCTGCCGCAGCACCGGCCCGTTATTGCTCATACTCTTCTCTGATTGTCCGCAAGATTTAGGCAGGAAGTTCTCGCATCCCTCGACCTGACGATGGTATCAGGATAGTGTAGAAGCCAACGAATCATTTACTTTTCATTAGCAACATCCCAGAGTGTAACTATGACAAAAAACGAAAACTATCATCTGCTTACTCACACCTTCCAGCGCCTTTCACGCTTTTCGCACCTCTCCGCCATTGCCGGCTGGGATATGTTCACGATGATGCCGCCTGGCGGCAGCGCGGCCCGCAGCGAAGCGTTAGCGGAACTCGGCGTTTTGCAGCATCAGATTCTGACCGATAAAAAAGTAGGGGAATGGCTGAACAACGCGCTTCAGGAAGATCTGAACGATGTCGAACAGGCCAATCTGCGCGAAATGACCCGCCAGTATGAGCAGGCGGCGCTGCTGCCGGAAAGTCTGGTTGAAGCCAGATCGCTGGCGGGAAGCCGCTGCGAGCACGCCTGGCGCAGCCAGCGCCCGGCCAATGACTGGTCAGGGTTTGCCGAAAACCTGCGTGAAGTGGTCAGGCTCAGCCGCGAAGAGGCGCAAATCCGGGCCGCAGCAAAAGGCTGTTCCCGCTATGATGCGCTGCTGGATATCTTTGAGCCAGATATGACCAGCGCGCGGCTTGACGTCCTGTTCGCCGATCTTAAATCCTGGCTTCCCTCGCTGCTGGCACAGGTTGTGGAGAAGCAGGCGCATACGCCGCTCATCGCGCCAGAGGGGCCGTTCCCGATTGCCGACCAGCGTGAACTGGGGCTGGAAACGATGCGCGTACTGGGGTTTGATTTTGACAGCGGGCGCCTGGATATCAGCGCCCATCCGTTCTGCGGCGGCGTGCCGCAGGATGTCCGCATCACCACCCGTTACAATGAAAATGACCTGCTCAGCGCCCTGTTTGGCGTGATTCATGAAACCGGCCACGCGCGCTATGAACAAAATCTGCCGCGTAACTGGCTCGGTCAGCCCATCGCCCATGCCCGTTCGACGGCAATCCACGAGTCGCAAAGCCTGTTTTTTGAAATGCAACTTGGCCGCAGCACCCCCTTCCTGCAGCGCCTGCTGCCTACGGTACGCCAGTACTTCGGCGATCAACCGGCCTTTAATCAGCAGAACTTCATTGCCTGGAATCAGCGCGTCAAACCAGGCTTTATCCGCGTCGATGCCGATGAAGTGAGCTACCCGGCACATATTATTCTGCGTTACGAAATCGAACGCCCATTGATTGATGGCGAAATCGAGGTCGATGATATTCCGGCTTTATGGGATGAAAAAATGCAGCACTGGCTCGGGCTGTCCACCAACGGCAACTACCGCGATGGTTGTATGCAGGATATCCACTGGACTGACGGCGGCTTTGGCTACTTCCCGTCTTATACCTTAGGGGCAATGTACGCCGCTCAACTGATGGCATCGGCCAAACGCGCCCTGCCGAAGTTAGAAAGCGACATCGCCAGCGGCAACCTTAGCGCCCTTTTCGACTGGCTGCGGCAGAATATCTGGCAGCACGGTAGCCGTTTCAGCACCTCACAGTTGATTCAACATGCTACCGGGGAAGACCTTAACAGCGACTTTTTCCGCCAGCACCTCATCGCGCGCTATCTTTAATTTCTCCGGCGTCGGGCTCAGCCTGACGCCGTGTCTCTCTTTGTCGCACGAGATTGTACATACCGTTACACGCCGATACCAAACACTCACGGAAACCCCGAAAAGACAAGCATATAGTTATTTCAACGGCCCCGCAGTGGGGTTGAAATGAAGAAACCTTTTCGAGGATATCAGAATGAATAAAGTATTAGCTCTGGTCGTTGCCGCTGCTATGGGTCTGTCATCTGCTGCTTTCGCTGCCGACGCGGCCACCACCACCACCACCACGGCTCCGGCTGCTGCAACTCACAGCACCACCGCTAAAGTGGTTCACCACAAGAAACACAAAAAAGCGGTTAAACCGGCAGCAGAGCAGAAAGCACAGGCTGCTAAAAAACACAAAAAAGTAAAAGCTAAACCTGCTGCAACCCAGAAAGCGCAGGCTGCTAAAAAACACAAAAAAATCACCAAGCATCACGCCGCTAAACCGGCGACACAACCGGCTGCTTAATCTCCACGGTTAGGTTGTTAGGTTGGTTGACATCAGATCGGCGCTGTCTCCTTCAGCGCCGTTTTTTCTGGAGAGCACCCATGCTGCAGCGCTATCGTTTTGAGCTCATCCTGATCCTGCTGATTATCTGCGCGCTGGTCGCCAGCCGTTTTTTTCTCGACTAAATACTGATACCTGCCAGAAGCAACCAGAAAATCCCCGGTCGCTGTTAAACGTTCGGGTTGCATCCGCAACGGTCACATGTCCTCAACGTCCCCTCCCTCGCGGATCAAAGCCTGATTACAGAACGTGAACGGCCTTAACCAGTAGATAACCGGTAGCGCCCCAGATCATCGCAGACGCCAGCGAAACATAGACTAATGCGCGAATACCTTGTTTAGACATCGATCCTCCCGTACAACGGATATAAGAAATTGCCGGTATCATCGCCGGGCTAACATCACTGTTTGCTCAACAAGGTCGTCGCAATCACACTGTTTACGGTGAGAAAATGTTTCGCTTTTAACGTCATTCATAAACACGTAAAGAAATGCTCTTTTCCGCTAAAGTTATCTCTTTTTTCGCAATGGTTACACTAACCGGCGCTCAGAGAACGCGCATATTGATATTGCGTTATTTCTCACGGACTCTCGTACGTTCGGATACACGATTTATATTGCTTCCACTTCCTTTTTCTGCGGAAATAGCGCTAACGGAAATCGACGTTAAACTATTGAAATCACGCCATTCGCCTGATTGTCACCGGCGACTTTTGCTGATTTTTCCTGCCGTTCGGCTTGATTGGAATTATTCTTAACTTTCATAAACTTAAATCTGCTGCTACTTTCAATATACAGAATTATCTCCCCTGAGAGTGATATGCGTAGAGACGTACTGTTATTACTGTGTTCAATTTGCCTGCTGCCTTCGTGGGTCCTGGCTGACGACGATGGCATGAGTGCAAAAGATATTAAAACGTTATTTTTCGGTCACGATGACCGTAAACCGGTAAGCACGCCGGCTGATGATCCCTGGGATGCCATTGGGCAACTGGAAACCGCCAGCGGCAATCTCTGCACCGCCACGCTTATCTCTCCTCATCTGGCCCTCACCGCCGGACACTGCCTGCTTACTCCACCCAAAGGTAAACCGGATAAACCTGTCGCGTTGCGCTTTATCTCTCACAAGGGGCGCTGGGTTTACGAAATTCACGGGATTGAAGGCCGCGTTACGCCATCACTGGCAAAGCGGCTTAAAGCCGATGGCGACGGCTGGATAGTGCCAACGACAGCGGCGCCCTGGGACTTCGGCCTTATCATGATCCGCTATGCGCCGTCCGGGATTACGCCGGTGCCGATTTTTAGCGGCACGAAAGCCGAGCTGACCGCCGCGCTGAAAACCGCAGAACGTAAAGTGACTCAGGCAGGCTATCCGGAAGATCATCTGGATAACCTTTACGCGCATGAGGATTGCGTGGTGACCGGCTGGGCACAGAGTTCGGTCCTCTCCCATCAATGCGATACCCTGCCGGGGGACAGTGGCTCGCCGCTGTTGCTAAAAACGGCTAACGGCTGGCAGGTCATTGCGGTACAGAGCTCAGCGCCTGGCGCAAAAGATCGATGGCGAGCCGATAACCGCGCCATCGCCGTTACCGGTTTTCGCGACAAACTGGAAGCGCTGGCCGCCCGATAGGTCGCCAGCCCCGCCGTTGGCGCATCGGCGATATCAGCGCATAACCGTGCGGCCTGAGCCTGAGTCCGGTTTTCCACCAGGCTCGGGCCTGTCATTTCAGGTTCTCTATAGCCGCTCGTCAGGCAAGTTTAATTAAGACCATGCCCGCCACCAGCAGGATTAAACCGATCCAGCCTTTCCTGTTCAGACGCTGGCCAAACAGTATCCACCCGGCGGCGATGGTTACTGCGATACCAAAACCGCCCCACAGCGCGTAGGCTACCGACAAATCAATCCCTTTGACCGCCTGCGAAAGTGCGCTAAAGGCACCGAGGACTGCCGCCAGCGACATCATGCCGTACAATTTGCGGCGAAAGCCATCAGAAAACTTCAGAAACACGTTGGCAATAATTTCCAGTACAACAGCCAGCGCCAGCCAGGCGGCGTGAACCCACTCAAACTGTTGTGGCATGACGGCACTCCTTACACGGACTCACGGCTTTCTGCGTCCCGGATTTAATCAATACAATTCCGGCAATCAGCGTGATCAAACCGGCGATTTTTATTGTTGACAGTGCCTCATCAAACAGCAGAACGCTGAAAATAGTGATCAGTAAAATACCTGTCCCTTCCCATAAGGCATAAGCCACGCCGAGGGCGATTTTTTTCACCGCGAAAGCCAGAAAAATATAAGAAAGCGTGATCATCACCAGCATTAAAATAAATCCCGAATGACCACCGCTGACACCCGCCCATTTCATCGACAAGGTGCCGGTAATTTCAGCAACGATGGCAAGCGCTAATAAAAGCCAATAAAACATGATCCCTTCTCCTGCTTGAGAATATAATTCGTTGCGGTTTACGGCGTCGTAAACCGGAAAAATATCGACGTTATTTTAGCCGTGCGCGAAGCGCCAGCTCAGGCAGAAAGAAGAAGACTAAAGCGCCGAGCGCCAGTGCTGTTCGCCAGAAAAACAGGCGTTAAAGAGGGAAACTACAGGGTGATGGGAAATATACATCCTGAACTGATTGTCCATAAAATTACAATTATCCGCGGGATTGCTTCTCGTCATTTGCGGATGGAAATTGTCCTCAGTCGTTATACA
The DNA here is from genome assembly GCF_005860775.1 of Klebsiella indica. GTDB lineage: Bacteria > Pseudomonadota > Gammaproteobacteria > Enterobacterales > Enterobacteriaceae > Klebsiella > Klebsiella indica. The sequence continues at coordinate 23,741 of NZ_VCHQ01000026.1, read as the reverse complement.
CCCGGAGATTTGTACCATAATGTCACATTTAACTCAAAGTCTTTGCAGTTCTTTACTGCGGATATTTGATTTTGATTAGTTTTTCTCTTGTCGCCTGCCATTATGATGGCACCCCATCGATTATTTATTACAGGCGGCTTTTTGAGGGAGCACAGGCGAATTAGGCAGCAAAAGCATTGAGACACTGACTTTAGTAACGTCTACAATGGCTCATATTAAACTCCATTTTTCTCGCGCAGGGAACGGTATGGCGAAACCCATCATCACGCTTAACGGCTTAAAAATAGTCATCATGCTCGGCATGCTGGTTATCATCCTCACCGGCATTCGCTTCGCGGCGGATATCATCGTGCCCTTCGTCCTGGCGCTCTTTCTGGCGGTGGTGATTAATCCCCTGGTCCAGTTGATGGTGCGCTGCCGGGTGCCGCGGGTGCTGGCTATTTCGCTGCTGGTGGGCGTGATTGTCCTGCTGGCGGTGGTGCTGCTGGCTTCGCTCGGCACGTCGCTAAATGAACTGGCGCGTACCCTGCCGCAATATCGCAATTATCTCTATGAACCGATGCAGACCGTTGCGCCGTGGTTACAGCGTTTCGGTTTTACTGTTTCTGTGGTTGAGCTTAATAAGTATATTGACCCGAATGCGGTCATGACGCTGGTTACCAGTCTGCTTACCCAGCTTTCCAATGCCATGTCCTCTATCTTTCTGCTGCTGCTGACGGTGGTGTTTATGCTGCTGGAAGTGCCACAGCTTCCCGCCAAGCTGCAACAGCTGATGTCGCGACCGGTGGAAGGTATGGGGGCGATTCAGCGCGCGCTGGATAGCGTCTCCCACTATCTGGTATTAAAAACGGCCATCAGCCTGGTCACCGGTCTGGTGGTCTGGGGAATGCTGGTGCTGCTGGACGTCCGTTTCGCCTTTATGTGGGGGCTGCTGGCTTTTGCGCTCAACTATATTCCCAATATTGGTTCCGTTCTCGCGGCGATCCCGCCAATTTTACAGGTACTGGTGTTTGGCGGCCTGTACGACGCGCTGGTGGTGCTGGCGGGCTACCTCGTCATTAACCTGGTGTTCGGCAACATCCTCGAACCGAGAATTATGGGACGCGGGCTGGGACTGTCGACGCTGGTGGTCTTCCTGTCATTGATCTTCTGGGGCTGGCTGTTAGGCCCTGTTGGTATGCTGCTCTCAGTACCGCTAACGATTATCGTCAAAATCGCCCTCGAACAGACGGTAGCCGGGCAAGGCATCGCCTACCTGCTAAGCGATTTGAGCAAAGATTAATTCGAAAACAAATGGTTAACACCTGGCGCATATTCCGCCGGATGACGGCTAATGCTGTCCGGCCTGCGTGAGCTACGCAAAAATTCCCTCTCCATTTTCTCTCTACGGGCCGCCCGGCCCGTAGAGCAACGCTTCTCCCTCATTATTGATCTCCCTCACATCTTTCGCCTGCTAATTATTACTCTCAGGCTAATAATTTGCTGCGAGCCTTAATTGATGCGTGCCGCGCCGGGACGCACACTAACTTCCACAGCAGGCAATCAAAACGATTTGTCGAATCAGGAGGTTAATAATGAATGCCGAACAAACGACGGGGCGAGTCTGGAACCGCCGCCGTACGGAAAAACAGCGGCGACTGACCGAGGCCGGGATCTCAGGCAAGGTGATCCCCGGCGATCGGCTGGTTGCCGTACTGGAACATCTGCTGGCCCCCGGGGATCGGGTGGTGCTGGAAGGCAACAACCAGAAACAAGCGGATTTCCTCTCCCGGATGCTGGCGGAAGTCAACCCGCAAAAAATCCATGACCTGCATATGATTATGCCAAGCGTCGGGCGCAGCGAGCACCTGGATCTCTTTGAAAAAGGTATCGCCCGTAAGCTCGATTTCTCCTTCTCCGGTACCCAGAGTCTGCGGATTTCACAACTGCTGGAAGATGGCTTACTGGAAATCGGCGCGATCCACACCTACATCGAACTCTACTCGCGTCTGTATGTCGACCTGTCGCCAAACGTGGCGCTGATCGCCGGTTATAAAGCCGATCGCAAAGGCAATCTTTACACCGGGCCGAGCACCGAAGATACCCCCGCGCTGGTTGAAGCCGCCGCTTTCCATGACGGTATCGTCATTGCGCAGGTTAATGAACTGGTGGATGACGAATGCGACCTGCCGCGGGTGGACATTCCCGGCTCGTGGATTGATTACGTCGTTGTCGCCGATAAACCGTTCTTTATCGAACCGTTGTTTACCCGCGACCCGCGCCTGATCAAGCAAGAACATATCCTGATGGCGATGATGGCGATTAAAGGCATCTATGCCGAACATCAGGTGCAGTCGCTGAACCACGGTATCGGCTTTAACACCGCCGCTATCGAACTGCTGCTGCCTACTTACGGCGAACAGCTCGGTCTGAAGGGTAAAATCTGTAAACACTGGACGCTGAATCCGCATCCCACCCTTATCCCGGCCATCGAAAGCGGTTGGGTAGAAAGCGTGCACTGCTTCGGCGGCGAACTGGGCATGGAAGAGTATATTCGCGCGCGGCCGGATATCTTCTTCACCGGCGCCGATGGCTCCATGCGCTCCAACCGCGCCTTCTGCCAGTTGGCGGGCCAGTACGCGGTAGATATGTTTATCGGTTCCACGCTGCAAATTGATGGCTACGCCAATTCATCAACCGTGACTCGCGGGCGCCTCTCCGGCTTCGGCGGCGCGCCGAATATGGGCCACGACCCGCACGGCCGCCGCCACGCCACGCCGGCATGGTTAAACATGATCACCGAACCGGACCCGATGCAGCGGGGTAAAAAGCTGGTCGTACAGATGGTGGAAACCTTCCAGGCGGGCGTCAAACCCACCTTCGTGGAAAAACTCGACGCCGTTGACGTCGCCAGAAGCGCCGGAATGCCGCTGGCGCCGGTAATGATTTACGGCGATGACGTCACCCACGTTCTGACCGAGGAAGGCATTGCCTATCTCTATCGCGCGGAAAGCCTTGAAGAGCGCCGGGCAATGGTTGCGGCCGTCGCGGGTATCACCGATATCGGCCTCGGGGTCGACGCCAGACGCGTGGCCGGGCTGCGCCGTAGCGGCAAAGTCGTCTATCCGGAAGATATCGCGATTCGTCGCAGTGATGCCACCCGCTCGCTACTCGCGGCCGGTAGCGTGGCCGACCTGGTGGAGTGGTCTGACGGCCTTTACAACCCACCGGCAAAATTCCGGAGCTGGTAATGAAAAAACTCTCTCCCCAATTCGCCGAATCGCGGACCCGCTGGCTGGCGCATACCGCCAGCGCCTGTCTGGTCGCCGAAGCCCGCCTGAGTCCGAAACCCGGTCTGGTCGATCGGCGCGGCAGCGGTGCCCATCAGGATCTGAATCTGGCGCTGATGGAACGCTCGGCCCGTAGTCTGAAACCAACGTTTCACGCCCTGGCCCAACAAAGCTGGCTGCGTCCGGCCGATGTCGCCCTGCGCGAGACGATTGGTCGCCTGGGGCGCGAAGGTGAAGCCCGAATGATGCAGGTAACGTCGGGGGTAAATACCCATCGGGGCGCGATCTGGGCGCTCGGTCTGCTGGTCAGCGCCACGGCCATGCTGGGGGGAGACGCTCATGCACAGAGGATAGCGGAAACCGCCGCCGCCCTCGCCCGTTTGCCGGACGTCTGCGCGCCAAAAACCTTCAGTAAGGGTCTGCGCGCCAGCCGCCGCTGGCAGGTACCCGGCGCGCGGGAAGAAGCACAGCGCGCGTTTCCGCACATCACCACCCTGGCGCTGCCGCAGTTATTGCGCAGCCGTGCTCAGGGGGCCAGTGAGCCACAGGCCCGGCTTGACGCGCTGATGGCGATTATGACTTCGCTTAGCGATACCTGCGTGCTCTCCCGCGCCGGAATGGCGGGCCTTGAAGCCATGCGGTACGGCGCGGGCGAAGTGCTGGCCGCCGGAGGATGTGCGACGGCGTCGGGTCGGGCCGCGCTGGCGCGTCTTGATGCGCAGATGCTGGCGCAGAACGCCTCACCGGGTGGCGCGGCCGATCTCCTTGCCGCCACCCTGTTTCTCGATCGGGTTTCCGCCTAACGCATTCAGAGGATGTTATGGAACAGATTAAATTTTCACTTCCTGCCAACCGCGCCCTCAGCGGCAAAGCGCTGGCAGGCATTGTAGGCTCTGGCGATATGGAAGTGCTCTATACCGCCGGAGAGAGCGATACGCTCGACATCGAGATCACCACCTCCGTGGATAACAGCCAGGCCCGCTGGCACGCATTGTTCGAACGGCTGAACCTGATTAACGGCCTGCCCGGCGGACAACTGGTCATCCACGACTTTGGCGCCACCCCCGGCGTCGCACGGATCCGTATTGAACAGGTTTTTGAGGAGGTGACTTATGCGTAACGATCGCAGTTTCATTGAACTGCGCGCCCGCGAACGCGCCCGTACTCTGCTGGATGACGGCAGCTATCGCGAACTGCTGGACCCGTTCGAAGGCATTATGTCGCCATGGCTTGGCGCGCAGGGTATCGTCCCGCAGTCCGACGACGGCATGGTGGTGGCAAAAGGCACCATTAACGGCCGACCGGCGGTCGTTGTCGCCATCGAGGGAACCTTTCAGGGCGGGAGCATGGGCGAAGTTTCCGGCGCCAAAATGGCCGCCGCCCTTGAACTGGCGGCGGAAGATAACCGCAACGGCATTCCCACCCTGGCGGTACTGTGTCTGGAAACCGGCGGCGTGCGCCTGCAGGAAGCCAATCTGGGGCTTGCCGCCATCGCCGATATTCATGCCGCGATTGTCGACCTGCGTCGCTATACCCCGGTGGTCGGTATTGTCGCCGGCACCGTCGGCTGCTTCGGCGGCATGTCCATCGCCGCGGCGCTGTGCAGCTACCTGATCGTCACCCGCGAAGCCCGCCTCGGTCTCAACGGGCCACAGGTTATCGAACAGGAGGCCGGGATTGAAGAGTACGACTCCCGCGACCGGCCATTTATCTGGAGCATGACCGGCGGTGAAATTCGCTATGCCAGCGGCCTGGTGGATGCCCTGGTGGCTGACGGCGTCAATGCGGTGAAAACGGCCATGAACGAGGCAATTGCCAAAGGCGTACCGGCCCAACATCGCAGCGACAAATATGATGATTTCCTGAGCCGTCTGACCCGCTTCGATACCCGCCAGCAGGCAGACGCCGCACAGATCAAACAGCTATTCGCCCGGGAGGAAAAATAATGCGTCAGTTCACTAACCGTGCCGCGCTGTGGCTAAACCAGCTGGCGTCGGATACCCCGCTTATGGCCGGCCTGTGCCCATCGGTACAGGTTGCCGACGCCGATTTGAACGGCGAAACCGTGCGTTTTATCGCCGTGGTGCCGGATGCTGACAACCACTATCCGCGCGCCGCTAAAGGCGAAGTCGGCCTGCTTGAAGGCTGGACGCTGGCAAAAGTGGTCAATGAGACCATTGACGCTGACGGGGATAACGCGGTGAAACGCCCGATTATTGCAATTATTGATGTGCCAAGTCAGGCCTATGGTCGCCGCGAAGAAGCCTTCGGAATTCATCAGGCGCTGGCCGGTGCCGCAGGCGCGTATGCAAAGGCACGCCTTGCCGGGCATCCGGTGATTGGCCTGATCGTCGGCAAAGCCATGTCCGGCGCTTTTCTGGCCCACGGTTACCAGGCCAACCGTCTGATTGCCTTCAACGATCGCGGCGTACAGGTCCACGCGATGGGCAAAGCCTCGGCTGCGCGCATCACCCTGCGTACCGTTGACGCGCTGGAGAAACTGGCGGCGACCATCCCGCCAATGGCCTATGACGTCAGCAACTACGCGACGCTTGGCCTGCTCTCCGCACTGCTTGACATCAGTAACCCGGATGCCCCGGCCGCCAGCGATCTGACGCTGGTCACCGCCACCCTGCGCGACGCCATCGCTGACGCGCGTCAGGATGCCTCTCTGAAGTGCCGACTTGGCGCGGAGAACCGCCGGTGTTCCCGACAGGTACGCGATCGTATGCGCGCCAGCTGGTAGTCAGTTCATAAATAGAAAAACCTGCCGGAAGCGGTCGTCTGAGGCACTCGGTGAGTGCCTCAGAAAGAGGCTGCTTTTAGAAAATATAACAATCGCGCCAGTACCTTATTCTCTCTACAGGTGATTTATGACTTATGTGATTATTCATGCCCTCGCGCCGATTTTTGTCATCATGCTGCTGGGCTTCTGGGCCGGTAAGGCCAAAATGGTTGACAACAAAAACGTCTCGCTACTCAACATCTTCGTGATGGATTTCGCCCTACCCGCCGCACTGTTCAGCGCCACAGTTCAAACGCCGTGGCGCGGTATTGTCGCCCAATCGCCGCTGATCCTGGTGCTCACCGGGGCCATGTGGATCACCTACGCGGTTATCTATTTTCTTGCCACCCGCGTCTTTAAACGTACGCCGCAGGACGCTGCCGTACTGACCCTTACCGTAGCGTTGCCTAACTACGCTGCCCTTGGTCTGCCCATTCTGGGTAGCGTACTTGGCGAAGGCGCGTCAACATCGCTTTCGGTCGCCGTCTCCATCGCCTGCGGTTCGGTACTGATGACGCCCTTCTGCCTGCTGATCCTGGAACGCGAAAAAGCATGCGCCGCAGGAGAAAACAGCGGTTCGACGCTGGCGATGCTGCCGGTGCTGATGTGGCGTTCGGTGAAAAAACCGATTGTCTGGGGGCCGCTGTTGGGCGTGGTGCTTTCCGCCATTGGAATCAAAATGCCGGACCTCCTGCTGGCATCCATTAAACCACTGGGGCTGGCGGCCACCGCCGCAGCGCTGTTCCTGACCGGGGTGATTCTGTCAGCACGTAAACTGCAGCTCAACACGCTGATCGCCACATCCACCATCGTTAAACTGCTGGTGCAACCCTTTATCGCCTGGGGTCTGGTGATGATACTGGGTCTGCAGGGTTCTATTGCCATTACCGCCATTCTGATGATTGCCCTTGCGGCGGGTTTCTTCGGCGTGGTCTTCGGTAACCGTTTTGGCGTACAGTCGCCGGATGCGGAAGCGGTGCTGCTGTTAAGCTCGGTTCTGTGTATCCTGTCACTGCCGCTGTTTATCACTTTAACGTCAGGGATCTAACAATGTCATTAACGCCGCGTCCTCACGATTTAGTCTGGTTGAATCATACCGCCGCGCTGGAAGCAATTGAGGAACTGTGGGTTGCACAGCACTGGCGTATCAGCCTGCCGGTGGTGGTGCGACGCGACGTTGACGCCAACGCCCGTATTCCTGTGGGGGTAAGGGGCATGAAACGCGATCAGCGTGCCGCCGGCTGGGTACAGGAAGAAAATATCATCCGCATTGTCAGTCCGGAAATGCTCGCCGAACGGCAACGGCTTCTGCGTTCACCATTTGTCTCCCAGCCGCCGGTACAGGCGGCTGTTACCCTGACTCGGCATCACTGGCCATGGTGCTGGGGCATTACCGGCAGTACCGGCTATGCCCTGGCTACCGAAATCCCCGTTATACACGCGACCAGCGATCTTGATCTGCTGATCCGCGCGCCGCTCCCCGTCGCCCGCGCGGAACTGCTCACGTGGCAATCCTGCGTCGCGCAACTCCCCTGCCGGGTAGATACTCAGGTCGAAACGCCTGAAGGGGCTTTCGCGCTCAATGAATGGCTGCGCGAGGGGCGAGCGCTGCTGAAAACGTCCCGCGGCGCATATCTGACCACTGCGCCATGGGCCAGGGAGGATGTATGAAAATTCTCTTTACCTTTCCCGGTCAGGGAAGCCAGCGACCGGGTATGCTCGCCACGATCCCCGATCGCCAGAATATTCTCACCGTCGCGCGGGCCGTGCTCGGCGAGGAAGTCGATCATCTGGATAGCGCCGCCGCATTAAAACACACCCGCGCGGTGCAGCTCTGCCTGCTGATTACGGGCGTCGCCTGGGCGCGAGAACTTCAGCGTGAAGGTGTGCACCCGGATATAGTCTGCGGCCTGTCGATAGGCGCTTTCCCTGCGGCGGTCATTGCCGACGCGCTGGATTTCGCCGATGCCCTGCGGCTGGTGGCGCTACGCGGCGATTTAATGGAGCAGGCCTGGCCGCACGGCTACGGGCTCACCGCTATTATGGGGCTGCCTGTCGATCGCATAGAAAAACTGATCGCCGCCAGCGAACTCTATATCGCCAATCTGAATGCCGAAACGCAGATTGTGATTGCCGGACGTGACGAAGAGATGGCGCGAGTCGCCCAACTGGCGCTGAAAGCGGGCGCAACCAAAGCGCAGCGCCTGGCGGTCAGCGTCCCTTCACACTGCGCGCTACTGGATAAACCGGCGTCAGCGCTGGCGAAGGCCTTCGCTGACGTCTCGCTCCGACGACCGCGCTGCGCGTATTTAAGCGGCTCCACGGCGCGCGTTTTATGGGATCCGTTAAAGATTGCTGACGATCTGGCGCTAAATATGGCGCGAACCGTGCGCTGGCAGGACGCGATGGTTGCCGCTGATGAACGGGAGGCGCGTCTGGCGATCGAGATGCCGCCGGGCGGCGTGCTGACCGGCCTCACCCGCCAGGCAGGCTGGCAAGGAGAGTGTATTTCGCTGGAGCACAATGGCGTCAGCGTTGCGCGTCACCGGGTTACCCGGCTGAGTGACTGAGGCTGCGGGCATACATTCTCCCTTCAGCCGCCAGCGCCAGCAGATCGGCGTCACGCTCGCGATGATGTGAATAGACAATCGAGATCGACTGGCGCATCTGATAACACTCAGCCAGCTTTAACAACTGCACGTCATTTTCATAGACTTTTTTCATTCGCCCTGGCAGCAGCGCAAACCCCACGCCCGCCTGCACCAGGCTAATCATCGAAAAGATATCGTTAACCCGGGTGACGATTTCAGGTTCAAATCCGGCTACCTGAAACGCCTCCTGAAAACCCGCATAGGTTGCGAACCCTTCTGCCAGCGAAACAAATTTACGGTCGGCATAATCGCGCAATTCAGCAGGCCCGGCGGTATTCAGATGCTCCGTCGCAGGGGCTGCGAGGAAAATATCATCCTCAAACAGCGGGACCACATCAAAATCCGCCTGGCTGTACTCGCCTTCGTTGGTGGCAATCAGAATCGCATCCAGCGCGTCATCTTCCAGCATATCCAGCAGCATCTGATTCGACCCCATTGTGAGATCTAATTCCAGCGCAGGACGCCGTAGCTTCATGCCCATGATAATGCGCGGTACGGTTTCCAGAGTCAGTGAGTAAAGCGTGCCGATGCGCAGTCGCCCCTGCCCGATACCAGCGACTTTACGTGTCGCTTCCAGCCCGCGGTTCATCAGATTTATCACATCCTGGCAGTACTCCAGCAGCGTCCATGCCGCCGGGAGCGGCAGCAGATTGCGTCCTTTATGGCTAAACAGCGGGCAGCCAACGCCCTCTTCCAGGGTATGCAACGCCCGGTGAACGCTGACGCCGCTCAGTTGCATGGCCTCTGCGGTTCTGGCGATATTGCCCTTCGCCATAAACACCATAAATACCGACAGTTTGCGGAAAGTGATCTCCTGGTTAATATCGTCTTTCATTGCCCTGCGCTCCACGTTTCCGTCTTCAGTATCTTTTTTATGTGTGATTTCAATACAGTATAACCACAATGGACGATTAAAAAATTAGCCGGAACCGGGATATGCCTGCAGAGACATAACTTATTGCAATTTAGCGGTTTCGCCCGGCTGGCAGTCGCGAGGAGATAATCCCGGGTAAAAGGATTGCGGCAATGAGCAGGATTTATTCATTCACGACCGATGCCGGATAGCGCAAATTAATCCATAGCGAAGCGGGCAAAGAAAAACCCCGACTTGCGGGGTCTGAGGCTGGCGAACAACCGTTTGGCTATGACGCTCGCATTGCTGTCGGGCGGAGGCTGGCGCCTTGCCAGACCTGCAACACCCATCCCGTAGGCCCGGTAAGACGCCACCGGGCATTTCAACGAAACGGACTTACAGCGCCATATCGTGCTGCGGTGACGTTTCCGCCTGCGGCGCTGCCGGTTTGGCGGTCATAACCGGCGCGGTCGCGTTCATCTCAATCACCGGCGGTTTGGTTAACTGCAGCGCCGCCGCCGTATCATCCCAGACCTGCTGAGTGAGCGCGACATTGCCGTTCAGCGTCTGGCCGTAGCTCGGCACGATATCGCGAATGCGGCTTTGCCATTGCGGTGAATTAAACTGCTCCGGGAACATTTGCTTAAGCACATTCAGGGTGATCGGCGCGGCGGTGGAAGCCCCTGGTGATGCCCCCAGCAGTGCGGAGAGCGTTTTCTGCTGATCGACCACCACTTCGGTGCCCAGTTTCAGGACGCCACCCTTCTCCGCATCTTTTTTGATGATCTGTACACGCTGTCCGGCCTGAATCAACTTCCAGTCCTCTTTGCGCGCGTCCGGATAATACGCTTTCAGCGCCGCAAAACGGTCGTCGTCGCTCAGCATGACCTGGCTAATAAGATATTTCACCAGATCAAAGTTATCCAGACCAACCTGTGTCATCGGTAGCACGTTACTGGTGGTGGTTGTGCTCAGCAGATCAAAGAACGAGCCATTTTTAAGGAACTTCGTTGAGAAGGTGGCAAATGGCCCAAACAGCACCACCCGCTTACCGTCAATGAAACGCGCATCAAGATGCGGTACCGACATCGGTGGCGCGCCAACCGAGGCCTGACCGTACACTTTCTGTCGGTGCTCGTTGGTCACTGCCGGGTTTTCAGTCATCAGGAAGGAGCCGCCAACCGGGAAACCGGCATAATTATCCGCTTCCGGGATGCCGGTTTTTTGCAGTAATTTCAGCGCCCCGCCGCCCGCGCCGATAAATACGTATTTTGCATCGATCGCCTGCTCTTCGCCGCTATTAACGTTTTTGACCGTCACATGCCAGGAATTATCCGCATTACGTTTAAAATCGGTGACTTCGGAAGAAGTTTGCAGCGTGAAGTTATTATTTTTTTTCAGACTACCGATTAACTGACGGGTTATTTCCCCATAGTTAACGTCGGTACCAACCGGCGTCCATGTCGCCGCCACGCTTTGCTGCGGATCGCGGCCTTCCATCACCAGCGGCGCCCACTGTTTTATTTGCGCGTGATCGGTGGAAAATTTCATTCCCTGGAATAGAGTGGTTTGTTGCAATGCGGCATAACGTTTTTGCAGATAATCCACATTATCGCCCCAGACAAAACTCATATGTGGGGTGGAGTTAATAAACGAGTGCGGATCGTGCAAAATGCCGCGTTTGACCTGCGCCGTCCAGAACTGGCGGGAGATCATAAACTGTTCGTTAATATTCAGCGCCTTGCTGATATCAATAGACCCATCCGGGCGTTGCGGCGTATAGTTCAGTTCCATATTGGCGGAGTGCCCGGTACCGGCATTATTCCAGCCGTTCGAGGACTCCAGCGCCACGCCATCCAGTTTTTCGACCATCACCTGTTTCCACTCCGGCTGTAATTCTTGCAGCCAGGTCCCCAGCGACGCGCTCATAATGCCGCCGCCAATCAACAGGAAATCGGTTTTATTTGAGGTATTGTCATTGGCGAAAGCGATCGGGCTAACCAGCATCGCTAATGCGGTCATCGATATAATCGTTTTTTTAATTGCAGGCATAATAAAAATATCACATAGCACAAGTGTAATAAGGATGTGCATATTAACGCAGTTTTACTTTATTTTAAAATGCCATTTACACATTCACTCGCAGTCATGATTATTATTCTGGTTTTTTAACTTAAAAAAGTAAAATAATGACAAAAATTACGGGACAGGGGAATTCGCGGGCGGCCAGACAATAACGGAATAAGAGCCTATCCCACCAGGCGTTATTGGCGCAGACAGATTGAACACGGCCAGCGCGGAAGAACCGGAGCGTACACCTAGTACGTGAGGATTCTGAGCACTGCCCAGGTTCAAAATGACAAGCAAAATAGCCCTAATGGGATAGGCTCTAAGCACAGACCAACCGTGTGGATATAATATCCCCCTGAAAAAGATTATTTTCATTCATTCGGCGTGTATCGCGAAAATACACGCCCGATGACTGAGTTTACGCGACCGGCTGCATCGCACGCAGCGCAATGCGCAAATGACCGTTATTCTCTGCCAGCAGTTCACGCGCCTGCCAGGCATCAAGCCCGCTGATGATCATCAATATCGCCGTCCGGCAGTGCTGATTGCAACTGGTCAGCGCCGCTTTCGCTTCGCTGCGCGAACAGGCCGTTGCCGCCATCACAATAGCAATCTGGCGCTCGGCCCAGCGCGGTGTACTGGCCTGGAGATCGACACGCAGGTTTTCGTAGACTCGCCCCTCGCGAATCGCCAGCCCGGTGGTCAGCATATTGAGGATCTGCCGCTGCGCGATTTGCGCTTTCGGATTACCAAAACCCGCTACCGCCTCTGGCCCGGTTTGCGGGGCAATAATGATATCCGCCAGTTGTGCGGCTTCACTGTCGGCTTCCTGCGTCACAACCGCAATGGGCGCGCCGAGCGACCAGGCGTGACGCATCGCTCCCCACACCCACGGAGTTTTGCCGCTTACCGTCAGCGCCAGCAACATATCCTGGTTGCTGAACTGTATGGCCTGTAGCTCAAAGGCGCCAAGATCGTAATCATTCGCGGCGGTTTCCATCTCCTGGAGCGCGGCTGCCGCGCCTCCGGCGATCAGCGCAACCAGAGCATGTTTTCCCTCAGGCGCAAATTCATTTACCGTTTGCACGGCGGCACGCCCGGATGCGCCAGCCCCGACAATAACCAGTCGCCCTCCCCGGCTCAACGCCGCCGTGGCGTTATCAATCAGACGGGCAATCTCCGGCAAACAGGCCGCAACAGCGTCGACAATCTGCTTATTATCCTTATCCAGCATCGCCAGCATATCGAGTGTGGCAAGCGTATCAATATGGGTGGTTTCAGGGTGGCGTCGTTCCATCATTGAAGCGGTTGGCTTACTGCTCATAAAAACCTCCATTTAACACAGAAACAACTTACAGGGGCGAAAGTGAGAACCTGGGGCAAACCCTTTCATTAACCATGGTTATAAATGGAAGTGTAAAGCATTCCTGACATGCTTAATTCCACGGTAGTCACAGTTTTATCGCCGATGAAATTTTCCATCTGTCGATTGTCTGTTTTCCAGCCAGTGGCAATGGCATTGAGATAAGATGCAATAGCATCACAGATTGCTGACAAAGTGCGTTTTTCCGGAATTGCCCGGCGGCGCTTCGCTTGCGCGGGCCTACGAAAAACCCATAACATAATGATATTATTCGTTTTATATGCCAGGTAAGGCGATAGCCGCCACCCGGCAGAAATGTGAGCACAATATCTAAATCAGGTTTGTCATCAGCCTCAGATGCAATAGCATCATTAGCGCAGCGTCAGGCCGCCATCAACAAAGTACTGGCTTCCGCTGACATATGACGCGGCATCGGATAAAAGAAAAAGCGCCACTTCCGCGGCTTCAACCGCCGTCCCCTGACGGATAAGCGCCAGACGACTGACCACCGATGCTTCAAATTCGCGACGAACATCTTCACGCATAAAATGGCGAAAATCGGTATCAATCGGTCCCGGAACTAACGTGTTAACCCGAATATTTTTCGCGCCCAGCGCGGACGCCGCCCTCGCGGTCAATGATCTTTGCCCCGGCAAGCCCAATACCGCTTGTCGCGCCGGTGATAAGAATGTTTTTTGCAGTAAATCTTGCCATTGTCGTTACCCTGATGATCATTGGTGGTCAATTAATGAAATCCATCAAGATGGTAACCAGCGAAGGACTATTTGATAATATTACTATTATCAACAGAACTGTTTGGGAAAATAGATATAATGCGTGGAAGTGATTTTGCTGAATTACGCGCCTTTGCCATGGTGGTTGAGCAAGGCAGTTTCACCCGTGCTGCCGCGCATCTTGGTGTTACGACCTCCACATTAAGCGCAACCATTCGTCGGCTCGAAGCGCGTATCGGCGTGCGTTTACTGCACCGCACCACGCGCAGCGTCGCGCCCAGCGAGGCCGGGATACGTATGATGCAACAGCTGGGCCCCGCACTGACTGCGCTGGAAGACGCGGTTACCGAGGCACAAACGACTCACGCCCCCGCAGGGCGTTTGCGGCTCAATGTATCACGCGTCGCCGCTATTCATTATCTGGCCCCGATGCTGGGCGATTTTATGCAACGCTACCCTAACATTACGCTGGATATCATTACCGATGATGCTCTGATTGATATCGTATCGTCAGGGTTTGATGCGGGAATTCGTCTGGGCGAGAAGCTTCATCAGGATATGATTGCCGTCAGGCTAAGCGGCGATCTTGAGATGAAAGTCGTGGCATCGCCGCACTATCTGGCGCAGGCGACGCCTCCCCGCAAACCACAGGATTTGTTGCAGCACCCCTGCCTGACTTATCGACGACCAAGCGACGGCAGCGTTTATCGATGGGAGTTTCAGCGCCATGACGAACGCTGCGAGATTGCGGTCAATGGGCCAATCATCGTGGATGAACCAGCCATGCTTACGCCATTAGCGCTCGCGGGCGTGGGCATCGCATATCAGTTCGCCCATCAGGTTGATCCCTGGCTGGAAACAGGTCAACTGGTTCAGTTACTCAAAACATGGACGCCTGCTTTCCCCGGCTTTTATCTCTACTACCCCAGTCGAAAACACATGGCGACACCACTGCGGGCATTTGTCGACTCTCTGCTGAGAACCTGAGATAAAAACGCAGCGGAGAGAATTATCCGCGGGTTGTCGAACTCAGGTTTCCTTGACGCCGCCTGGCCGGTAAAGAACGAGGACAACAGGTAAAACAGTTTTGTCATCCATCTTATTTCGTTTTTTTACACAGCTTTATGAAAGCCCCCCGTTCAGCGATAATACGCATCTATACGTTTTGCCATGGGGTTGGTATGAGTGAACTGGCACAGCAGACGGCACGCAAACGCTCAATGAGTATGAAGCTGAGTACCGCCGTCACCTTAATGATTGGCAGCGTGATCGGTTCAGTGCTGATCCTGGTCTATATCCTGTGGTTTATGCAGATTGGCGATGCCACCCGCGACGGTGTAAAAGATACGGCGCTTGCGGTGGCGCGGACGCTGGCTGACACGCCGGAAGTAAAGCGCGGCCTTACGCGGTCGCCGGACAGCGGCATCATTCAGCCACTGGCGCTGGCCGCCGCCAGACGCAATGGCCTGCTGTTTGCCGTGGTCACCAATATGGACGGCATCCGCTATTCGCATCCCGATAGCCAGATGATCGGTCACCCCTTTATCGGCGATGATATCCTGCCAACGCTGAAAGGCCGAGAAAACGTCGCCGTCAACCACGGTGTCCTGGCCCCGGCGTTGCGGGTATTCACGCCGGTCTTTGACGATAACCACCGGCAAATCGGCGTGGTGGCGATTGGTATTTCACTGAGCAAAGTAGACCAGCAAATCGCCGCCAGCCGTTGGGATGTGATTTTAACCGTGCTGTTCAGCGCGCTGGTTTGCGCGATGGGGACCTGGTGCCTGGTCCGCGGCCTGAAACGCGTTCTGCTGGGGCTTGAGCCGCAAGAGATCTCAACGCAGTTCCAGCAGCGCCAGGCGATGCTGCATTCGCTAAAAGAGGGCGTGGTGGCGGTGGATGCTGACGGCCAGGTGACGCTGATTAACCCTGCCGCACGGAATATTCTGTTTAGCGGCCCCGATAATGATATCTCTCAGACGCCTCTGCTGGCGGACCTGCAGGCAGTTCTGCAAACCGGACAGCCTATTTACGATCGGGAACTGGGATGTAACGGCTTTTTACTGCTCAGCAACACGGTTCCCGTCCGCAGCCAAAATGATGTGGTCGGCGCGATTAGCACCTTCCGTGATAAGACCGAAGTCAGCCAGCTACTGCAACGGCTGGACGGGATGGTAAACTATGTGGATGCGCTGCGTACCACTTCACATGAGTTTATGAATAAACTGCACGTGATTCTTGGCCTGCTGAATATGAAACGTTACGACAAGCTGGAAGAGTACGTACTGCAAACCGCCCATACTTATCAGGCGGATATTGGTGAAATCCAGCACCGTATTAAATCACCGGTGGTCGCCGGTTTTTTAATTGGCAAAATTCAACGCGCGAAAGAGTGCGGGTTTACCCTGACCCTCGCCGACGAAAGTCTGGTACCAGACTGCCCGAATGAAAAACAGGTGACCGTGCTGGTCACCGTACTGGGTAATTTGATCGAGAATGCGCTGGATGCCATGAACGGCCAGGCCGAAGGTGAAATCAGCCTGCTGCTGCACTATCAGAATGGCTGGCTAAGCGGCGAGGTCAGCGATGATGGCCCCGGGATCCCGGAAGCGTTCATCGAAGATATCTTTAATAAAGGCTTCTCCACCAAGGGCGAGAATCGCGGCGTCGGGCTATTTCTTGCCAGTCAGCAGCTTCACGATCTGGGCGGATCGCTGGCTGTCGAATCCGAACCCGGCGTTTTTACTCAATTTTTTGTTCACCTTCCCTGGGACAGTAAAAGGAACAGTGCGTGATAAATGTATTAATTGTTGACGATGATGCCATGGTCGCCGAACTGAACCGCCTCTACGTGGCGCGAGTCAGTGGTTTTCGCTGTATCGCCACGGCATCTACGCTGAGTAAAGCCAGGGAGATGATTAACGACAAGACGCTGGAGATAGACCTGGTGCTGCTCGACGTCTATATGCAGCAGGATAGCGGTCTGGATCTGCTGCCCACGATCCGCGCTTCCGGGCGCGCCATCGATGTCATTATGATTACTTCCGCCGCGGACGCCGCAACGGTGCAGGCATCAATGCACTATGGTGTGGTCGACTATCTGATCAAACCTTTCCAGTTTCCGCGCTTTGAAGAAGCGCTGACCGCCTGGCGGGAAAAACGTAAACTGATGATTGGCCAGCCTTACTATGAGCAAGCGGATGTTGACCGACTGCTGCACGGCGGCGTCGCGGAAGCCACCGATGCGCGCAAACTACCAAAAGGCCTGACCGCTCAGACATTGCGCACCCTGTGCCAGTGGATCGATGCTCACCCGGACGTTGAATTTTCCACCGACGAACTGGCGGCGGCGGTGAACATCTCCCGCGTATCGTGCCGTAAATACCTGATTTGGCTGGCACAAATTAATATTCTGTATACCAACATTCACTATGGCGCCACCGGTCGCCCGGTGTACCGCTATCATCTGATCGCCGAGCAGTACGGCCTGCTTAAGCAGTACAGTCAATAAGCCGGTAGCCATCATCCAGCAACTGGAAGCGGAAACCGCGCTGTGAAGAGAGGATAACGTCGCGATTTTTAGTGACGAAAATCGCGTCGATATCCTCACGCTGACGCAGGGCCGCGCAGCCTTTCTCCACCCCAAGACCGTAAATCAGGGTAGTCCAGATATCGCCATCGAGAGAGTTTGTGGCAATAATCGTCACGCTTTCCAGTTCGTTATCCAGCGGATAGCCGCTACGCGGGTCGAGAATATGGTGCCAGCGTTGACCATCCTGCTCAAAATAGCGCTCATAAATCCCTGATGTCACCACCGACTGCCCCGTCACCGCAATACTGCCAATCAGCGCATCCGTTGTTGAGAAGGGTTTTTTCAGCCCTATCGACCATCTTCCAAGGGTATGCACGTTACCACCGAGGTTAATCAGCGCGTCACTCACCCGCTGCTGTTGCAAATAATCTCGCACCCGATCGGCGATATAGCCTTTGGCGATGGCCCCAAGATCGATCTCCATTCCCGCCTGTGCGAGATAGACGCTGCCGGCAGCATCATCAAGGATCACATCCTGCGGGCGCGTTAACGCCAGTCGGGCGGCGATATCCTGCGCCGCAGGCACACGATGGCCCTGAAAACCAATACGCCACAGTTTCACCAGCGGGCCTATCGCCAGATTGAACGCACTGTCCCGCACCATGCTGGCGGCTTTAGCGCATTTAATCAGCGTATAGACCGGCCGACTTACGGTGACGGGGTGACGCCCGGCGGCATGGTTAATATCCATCACCTGCGACCGGGCGCGGTTAACGGTAAGCAGATCTTCATAGCCTTTAATCAACTGAAAGACGCGTGACGCGAGGGCTTCATCATGAACATAGAGCTTAAGCAGAATGGGAGATCCCATCAGAACAGCGGAATAACTGTAGATGCGGTTGTCGGACATAATACACTCCCTGAGAGAGGTAATAAGCCGGGCCGCATATTTGCCTGCCCGGCCGGTGTCGCTTTACACATTACCCTCTGGCACATTTCGCCGCATGATGGCCCGCGAGAGTGCCGAAGATAATAATATCCGCCACCGCGTTACCGCCGATGCGGTTACCGCCGTGTATGCCGCCAACCACTTCGCCTGCCGCATACGCCCCTGGGATCGGCTGATGCTCATCGTTCAGCACCGCAGTTTCGCTGTTGATGGTCACGCCGCCCATGGTGTGGTGAACCCCCGGTGCGATGCGAATCGCGTGGTACGGGCCTTCATTAATCGGCGCCCGCAGTGCGGTAGTGCGACCAAAATCATCATCATGCTGTTTTTCAACAAAGCCATTGTAGCGTTCCAGGGTAGCAAGGAAAGCGTGATAATCCATCCCCAGTTTCTCTGCCAGTTCGCGGGGCGAGCTGGCGCTGGTAACAAAGCCTTTGGCGATATATTCATCGGCGGCTCTGTTTTTCGCCCTGACGTGCTCGTCGAACACGATGTACGCAAAGTTTTCCGGCAGCGCGATAATCGACGCTGAAACTTTATCGCGGGTCTCCATCTCGTTGAAGAAACGGTTGCCCTGCTGGTTCACCAGAATCGCCCCGCCGCCGCGAATTGATTCGGAAATCAGGTACGAGGTTTGCTGCTCCACCGTCGGGTGAATCTGGATTTCCCCCATATCCACCGTGCCCGCGCCGATGCGCTCTAACAGCGCAATCCCACCGCCAGTGGCGCCTTTGTGGTTGGTGGTCACAAAGCCCGCCAGATCCGGGCGGTATTTCACCACCATCGCGCTGTTGGCGCTGAAACCACCGGTGGCGACGACAATACTCTTCGTCTGAACCGACACCGTTTCCTGTTCATCGTTGATCAGGCGCACGCCGTTCACCGCACCGTCGGTCATCAGGATCTCTTCCACCGAAGTGTCCAGCAGAACATCAATACCGCGTTTAGTGATATTGCGCAGCAGGCCGCTGATCAGATAGCCGCCAACCGCCGATCCGTCGCGCGGACGGTGGGTACGGTCAATGCTCATGCCGCCAGTGGTGGTGATATCGTTAAGCATAATGCCGCGCCGTGCCAGCCATTCGATGGCTTCCGGCGCATTCTCCACAAAGCAACGCAGCAGTTGCGGGTTGTTTTTGTTTTTACCGCCCTTCAGCGTTTCCTGGTAAAACAGTTCTTTGCTGTCTTTAATACCTTTCACGCGCTGGAAGCGGGTCTCCGCCGCGTTCATCCCGGCTGAGGCCTTAATGGTGTTGCCGCCGATGGTCGGCATTTTCTCGACGATCAGCACGCTGGCCCCTTCATCGTGCGCCTGAATAGCCGCCGCCAGTCCGGCCCCGCCGCTACCGACGACCACAACATCGTAGCTTTTCGGCGTTACCACGCCTTCGCCCTCTTCAGCGGCCAACGCTTTACTCGATTTCAGCATCGCTTTGGAGACGGCTTTTTTCACCGCCTCGCTCTGGCTGGTCGCGCCGGAAATGGCATCAACGTGCGGCGTATTGGCGGTCAGAATACGCTCGCGGATTTCTTCAAAACTGGTGGTGAACTCGACGGTCTGTCGCGGGCTGGCAGCCAGTTCGATATCGGCAATGCGATCGTTTTCCAGACTGACATTAATAACCAGTTCATTGACATCGTCCTGAACGGTTTCAACGAACACCCCTGGTTTGAATTTCGCGTCGCCCATGCTCATATCGCGGATCATCGCCTCTACCAGCGAAAAACGCCACAGCGGTTCCGGAATGGTCAGCGCTTCTCGCCGGGTACTGTCGATAAACAACTCCAGCTCTTCGCCGGCGGCAATTCGCGCCGCCCAGTCAGGATAAGCGATACAGGCACGCCCTACCGCCATCAGATCGTAGCCGTGATCCAGCCCCTGTTCCGCATCGGCGGCGTTAACCACGCCGCCCACCCCCATCACCGGCACCTGAGCCAGCGTTTCCGAGCGCATGGCGCAATACTTTTCAATCAGCGGTGTCGGATCGCTGGTGTCAACAATCGACGGACGCAGAGTTGCGCCAACCGAAAAGTGCAGATAATCCACGCCGCGAGCAGCCAGCTTTTCCAGCAGATACATGGTGTCGTCGAAGCGAATGCCAGGGACTTCCATCTCTTCCGGCGAGAAGCGATAGCCGATGATAAAGGCGTCGTCAGCGTATTGGCGGACCATTTTATGGGTAATATCCAGCACCGCCAGCGGGAATCTGGCGCGGTTGTCGCGGCTGCCGCCCCATTCATCGTCGCGCTGGTTGGAATTTGGCGAGTAGAACTGCTGGATCAGGTAGGTGTTCGCGCCGTGAATTTCTACGCCGTCGAAACCGGCCTGGATCGCACGGCGCACGCCTTCGCCGAACTTAGCGATCATGCCTTCCACTTCTTCAGCGCTCAGCGCGCGCGGCGTCGCTGCGCCCTCACGCGGCGCGGCAATCGCGCTGGGCGCCACGGGCTGGCGTCCGCCGATAAGCTGCGGGTCAACCATCCGGCCACCGTGATAAATCTGCAGAATCGCTTTTGATCCTTCCGCTTTAATGGCAGCGGCGATTTTTGCCAGACCGGCCACCTTTTCATCATTATCAATACCGATGGCGCCTGGAAATGCCAGACCGAAATCATCAACAAAGCAGCATTCAACAATAATGGCGCCGATGCTTCCGGCACGCGCACGATAGTACTCCACCAGTTCGCTGGTGACGGTACCATCAAAATAACCAGTACAGGTCGTCATCGGCGCCATTAACAGGCGGTTTTTAAGTTCAGTGCCGTTCGGTAAAGTAAAAGGATGCAGAATTCGTTGGTTACTGGTCATAATGACGCTCCAGATTTAAATATTAAAAATTCAAAATTGAGTGACGGAATCGTTTTTATTTTTATTTGGTAACCCCTTAAGTCATGCTCATAATATAGCGCCATTTTTAGTTACTAAAGCAATTACATTAGTTAAAAAACTATTTAATACCAGCAATAACACCAATACCTCGATTGTATTATTAATAAAAAATAATTCATTCACACGATTGCAAGGAATGATAACAAAACAGAAACTTTTGTTAATAGCATCAGAAAAACAAATAAGCAATAAAACACATAATTATCAATGTGTTATAATGAAGTTCAATTTTTATCTGTTTTATTATTTAACATCTAACTATATTTTATACAAAATAACCACATCATCATATAGGGTTATTATAAATAATAAAAAAGTAACCAATAATCCGTTTTTCTTGATCTCAATCAATTGCAATGTAGCATGAAGGCGCAATATATAAATAACCATGAATTTTAATTTATTGCTCAATTAAACAGCGCTAAATAGCTATCACCGTAATGACCAAAACCAACAATTAATAATTAAAGAAAGTTTTGCAACTAAAGAAATTGGTCGTTTTCCCGGTAACCAGAATCTATTTTTAACTACTTGCAGATACGCATTATGAAAGAGAAAAAGACAACCATACCGCCTGCCGGTGCAGCCACCAATGCTGCTTATAAACGTCTGCTGATGATGGCAATGCCCATTATCGTCGCCGTCCTCCTGCTGTTTATCCCGGTGCCTGATGGCCTGCCTCCTTATGCCTGGCACTATTTTGCAATTTTTGTCGGCGTTATCGTCGGCCTGATCTTCGAACCGCTGCCTGGCGCGGTTATTGGACTCACCGGGGTGGTGGTGATTGCCCTGTGCAGCCAGTGGCTGCTGTTCAGCCCGGAACAGGTGGCCGCGCCGAACTTCAAACTGGCCAGCGCCTCCTTTAAATGGGCGGTGAGCGGCTTCGGTAACTCCACCGTATGGCTTATTTTCGGCGCTTTTATGTTTGCCGCAGGCTACGATAAAACCCAGTTCGGTCGCCGCCTGGCGCTGATTCTGGTGAAATATCTTGGCCGCCGCAGCCTGACGCTGGGCTACGCCATCACTTTCGCCGACCTGCTGCTGGCGCCGTTTACACCGTCCAACACCGCGCGCAGCGGCGGCACCATCTACCCGATTATCGCTAACCTGCCGCCGCTGTACGGCTCTAAACCCAACGACCCGAGCGCGCGCCGCATTGGCTCTTACCTGATGTGGGTGGCGATCACCGCCGCCTGTATCACCAGTTCCATGTTCCTCTCCGCGCTGGCGCCGAACCTGCTGGCGCTGGCGCTGGTAAAAAGCATCGTCGGCATTAATATCTCCTGGGGCACCTGGTTTATCGCCTTCCTGCCGCTGGGTATTCTGCTGATCCTGGTCATGCCGCTGCTAGCCTACTGGTTCTATCCGCCGGAAGTGAAGGTCAACGATGAAGTGCCGCTGTGGGCCGCCCGCGAGCTGGAAAAACTCGGTCGCCTGTCGCGTAATGAAATTCTGCTGCTGGTCTTTGTCTGCTGTGCGCTGATGATGTGGATCTTTGCCGCCCAGTGGATTGAACCGGCGCTGGCCGCCCTGCTGGTTATCGTGCTGATGCTGTGGACTGGCGTGCTCTCCTGGAACGATATCACCAGCAACAAAGCGGCATGGAACACCTTTGCCTGGTTCGCCACCCTTGTGGCGCTGGCCGACGGCCTCTCCTCCACCGGCTTTATCGCCTGGCTGGGTAAAGAAGGCGGCGCGTTGATGAACGGTATCTCCCCCGGCGTGGCGACTGTCGTACTGCTGCTGGCGTTCTATCTGCTGCACTACTTGTTTGCCAGCACCACCGCGCACACTACCGCCCTGCTGCCCGCGATGCTGACCATCGCCGCGACGATTCCGGGCATGAACATGCAGGTATTCGTTCTGCTGATGGTGACCTCGCTCGGCGTGATGGGGATTATCACGCCGTACGGTACCGGCCCCAGCCCAATCTACTATGGCAGCGGCTATCTGCCGACCAAAGACTACTGGCGTCTTGGCACTATCTTCGGCGCGATCTTCCTGGCCGCCCTGCTGCTGATTGGCTATCCGTGGATGTCCATGATGTTCTGATTCATAACCGCCGGGATCTAACTCCCGGCGGTTTTACTCTTAGGGAGCATAGCAATGTCAACTAAACCATTTGTATATCAGGATCCTTTTCCACTGGAAAAGGACGATACCGAGTATTATCTTCTCAGCAGTGATTACGTCTCCGTCGCCGAATTTGCAGGCCAGGAGATTCTGAAAGTTGAACCTCAGGCGCTAACGCTACTGGCACAACACGCTTTCCACGACGCCTCCTTTATGCTTCGCCCCGCTCATCAGCAGCAGGTTGCCGATATCCTTAACGACCCGCAAGCCAGCGAAAACGATAAATACGTGGCCCTGCAGTTCCTGCGCAACTCGGATATCGCCGCTAAAGGCGTGCTGCCGACCTGCCAGGATACCGGCACCGCGATTATTATGGGCAAGAAAGGCCAGCGCGTATGGACCGGCGGCGGCGATGAGGCCGCCCTGGCGCAGGGGGTTTATAACACCTATACCGAGGACAACCTGCGCTATTCGCAGAACGCGCCGCTGGATATGTATAAAGAGGTCAATACCGGCACCAACCTGCCGGCGCAAATCGACCTCTACAGCGTTGATGGCGACGAGTACAGGTT